>CBDBFY010000002.1:0-55978 GCA_965205125.1 Phototrophicaceae bacterium | reverse complement strand
GGGTTTGATGACCGAACCGGGCTGCTGCCAGGTCAGCGCGTTGTTGACCTGCCCGGCAAATTCATCGTCAAAGTTGTGGCTGCCCACCATAGCGCGGATAGCGCCGGTCTGGGGATCGGTGACCATCGCCGCGCCGGTATTGACGCCGGTGGCCGTCCCCACCAGGTGATTCACTTGGTTGCTCAATGCCTGCTGCGCCGCGTCCTGCAAGGCGGGGTCCAAGGTTGTATAGACATTGAGTCCGCGCTGGAATAGCGCATTAGCGCCGATCTCGGCTTCCAACTGAGCCCTGACAAAATTGACAAAATGCGGATAGCGCAAGCGCACTGTCAAGGGTGCAAATGCAGTCGTTTCGATTTCCGCGATCTGTACGATAGCCGCGCCGCCGACAATTTTTCCTTCGTCGTTGACGCGCACCAGCACTTGCGGGCTGCCATCAATCTCGGTCTCGCGCCCGTCGACGAGGCAGAAGGGACCGCGCCGAAGCCAGTCGCCGTGCTGGAATTGCAGGCAACCGATGTCGATCATCTTGCGCATGGTGGCGCGCATGCCAGCCACGGCAACCGGGCGATTGGCGACCGGGTCGTTTTTGGCTGGCGATGGCACGATGCTCGCCAACAGAGCGGCCTCCGCGAAATTGAGCTCATCAGCGCCGTGGCCGAAATAGAATTGCGAGGCGGCCTCGACCCCGTAATTCTGGTTGGCGAAGAAGACCTCGTTCAAATAAAGCTCGAGGATGAAGTTTTTGTCGTATTGATTGGCGATTTCCAGCGCGACCAGGATCTCGTTCACTTTGCGCTGGACGGTGACTTCGCTGTCGCGCAGGACCAGATTGCGGGCGATCTGCTGGGTGATGGTGCTGGCGCCGGATTCGATGCCGCCGCCGCTGACGTTCTGTATGAAGGCGCGAGCGATGGCGATGGGATCAAAACCGGGATCTTCATAATAGCGCTCGTTTTCTTGCGCGACGATGGCGTGAATCATGTAGGGGCTGACACGCTCCAGCGGGATGGTGGTGCGCGCGCCCGTTTCCTGACTGTTGAGCGCGGCGATCAAGCCGCCATGCGCGTCAAAGACGCGCGCCGTTTGATACTCCGGCGTGTAATTCGCTAAGGCTGCGATCCGCCCCTGGAATGGCTTCACGGTGTCGCTATACCAGAACATGATGCCGCCCGCGCCCACGATCGCGGCAACCAGCGCGATCACCAGCAGCACCACCAGCACGCTGGCTAGCGTCCGCAGCGAGTTGCGCCGCCGCGATTCCAGCAATTCTTCGACGATGGGCGAGCGCTCCAATTCGTAGCCGCCCTCGATGGCGCGCGGGATCACGTCGCCGTGATCGCCGGCGTCGTCAAAGCGGGTCTGCGCCGGCTGCGTCCTGGCGAATTGCGGATCCGAAGGCGCGGTCCGTTCCTGGCCCGGCAGTTCGTTTTTGAAGGCGGCTGTGCCGGGGACGGTAAAGAGTTCGTCTTTGGTCGGGGGCATCCGGCCGATTTCGACGCCCCTGTCGTCAAGGATGGGCGCGCCGCCATGCGGCTCGGTAGGTCCCAGGTAAGAAGGCGGCAGATCGTAAACCGTCTCCGTCCGCATATCCGATTCCGCGTCGGATGCCTCCGCCTGACGGAACGCCTCCCATTCGCGCAGCGCAGCCGGATAATCGATGAGCCATTCATTCATTCCGCTATCGTGTCGGTACCACTGCTCGTTTTCGGGGTCGATCATCCACCAGACGCCGTCCTCGTCCTGCGTCATGCTGTCATAGAGCAGGCGCTGATATTCCTCGAAGCTGATCTCTTCGCTTTTGAGCATGTCAGTCAGCGTCGCCGCTTGATTCTGCATCTTGATGAAGCGTTCGGCGGCTTGGCGAATGCCGGGCTCAATTTGTGGGCGAGGCGGCGGCGAGGTCGCTGCGCCCCCTTCAACTTCGGCGACGGGCGGCGAGGCAGCGGCGAGGTCTTCCGGCGGCTTTGGCGCTGGCGCTTCAGCTTCGGGCGGAGGTTCCAAATAGTCTTCTGGGGGCAACGGTTCCGCCGGTTCCGGCTCCGGGTTGAGCATGCGCGCCATCATCTCTTCGGGAGAGAGCGGCGCGTCTTCAGTTGAGTCGTCGTCCGCGGGGGGTTTGACGGGCTCGTCGGGCATGGCTGTATTCCCGTGATCGGCTGATGAGTACGGGATTCATTATAGTGGAATGTCGGAATTGGGGGAAATTGGGGGCGTCGCGTTCGAGTTGTAGAGTAATGACCAACTCTACCTGAGAATGGTATACTGGGTTAACAATGTAAGCGCCGTGAGGTCTCCAATATGAAGAATACAATGTACTATGGCGACAATCTGGACATCCTGCGCAATCGCGAATATTTTCCAAATGAGTGCGTTGACCTCATTTACCTCGACCCGCCATTCAACAGCAATCGCAATTACAATGTCTTGTTTAGAGCGGAGAGCGGCGGCGGACAGCGAAGCGCAGATCACCGCATTTGAGGATACCTGGCATTGGGGAGAGACCGCGCTGGCGACTTACTTCGACCTTGTGAAAGACGCGCCCGGCACAGGTAGCGACCGCAATGAAAGCGCTGATGGATTTGATCGGACACAATCAGATGATGGCTTATCTGGTGATGATGGCGGCGCGGCTGATTGAATTGCAGCGTGTCTTGAAACCAACTGGCAGTCTCTATCTGCATTGCGACCCGACGGCGAGTCATTATTTGAAGATTCTGATGGACGCGGTTTTTGGCACTGAAAATTATAGGAATCATATTACCTGGAAGCGCACGAGCGCGCACAGCAGCGCCAAAAAATGGGGACCAATTTTCGGACAATATCTTGTTCTATACAAAAAGCGATGTTTTTGTATGGAATAAGGTCTATCAACCATACGATCAACAATATATCGACGATTATTATCGCCATGAAGACAAGAGAGGACGTTACCAAGTCGTTGACTTGACGGGCTCGGGAACGCGGCAAGGCGATTCCGGGCAACCGTGGCGCGGCGTTGACCCAGCGGAATCCGGCAGACACTGGGCGGTTCCAAGTTCATCCCTTGAAGCCGCATACCCGGGTCGTGATTTGTTCGCCTTGTCCGTGCAAGAACGGCTTGACCTGTTGGATGAAGCGGGGCTTGTACACTGGCCAACTCAAGGAGAGAAGCCCCGTCACAAACGGTATCTGGACGAAGCGGATGGTGTTCAAATTCAGGACATCATTACCGACATCCGGCCGCTTGGCGCCCGCGCTAAAGAGCGACTAAGCTATCCGACTCAGAAACCAGAAGCCCTTTTGGAGCGCATTATCCGCGCCAGCAGCAATGAAGGCGATTTGGTTTTTGATCCCTTCTGCGGCTGCGGCACGACGATAGTCGCCGCTCACAAACTGAACCGCCGCTGGATCGGGATTGATATCACACATTTGAGCATCGCTCTGCAAAAGTATTGTCTGCAAGACAAGTTCGAGTTGGTTTCGGGCGCAGATTATGAGGTTATCGGCGAGCCGACGACTGTCGATGGCGCGCGCGAGTTGGCGACAGATGTGGAAAATGAAGGGCGCTATCAGTTCGAGTGGTGGGCGCTGTCTCTGATCGGGGCGAAGCCGACAAACGGACAAGCGGGTTCGCGCAAAGGGAAAAAAGAAGCGGACAGAGGCATTGACGGCATCATCAATTTCTTTGAAGAAGACGCGAGCGGTAAACCTATAGCGGCTACTGTCGTGGCGCAAGTCAAATCGGGAAAGGTCTCATCCCGCGATATCCGCGATTTGAAAGGCACGGTTGAACGGGAGGAAGGGGCAATCGGCGTTTTCATCACATTGGAGAAACCGACGCAGGCTATGTTGAAAGAAGCGTTATTAGCTGGATATTACGAATCGCCGGGGCGGCAGAAGCGCTATCGCAAGATACAAATTCTAAGCATCGGCGACTTGCTCGAGGGTGTAGGGGTCGATATGCCCGGACAGTATAGCAACATCAAGCGAGCCGAGCGCCATAAGTCGGACAGCGTTAATTCCGATGGGGAGTCTCAGCGGGGCTTGTTTTGACTTGAGCGCCGACATTGTCCTAGACCGCCGCCGCGTCCTCCTCGACTAGCTCGTGCGGATGTGAGGCCAGGTAGCGATAGATGTAGGGATTGCCGACCACGGCCATGTCGGCAACCACTTCATCGCGGCGGATGGTGAAGTGGAAAATCTCGATGCAGCGCATGCCGGCGAACCAGTGCCGCCGCAGCGTCACCTTTTGGTCGATCTCCCAGCCGCGGGCGATGGCGGTGAGCAGGTTGTCCCCGCCGGCGTATCGCTCGGAGGAGTAACTCCAGTGCTGCGAGGTAATATCTTGATACTGAACGCGGAGATCCTGCTCGTTCTGCTTCACCATGCCCTCATTCCCCAAAACTTGGTCGCGCTAGGCGCAATTATAAGACCCCCGATACCAGGCGGCAACAGTGCCGTTCTAACTTAAAGCGATGTTAATAGAGGTCTATTCGGGAATGACGATGTGATCTGGGGTGTTGTCGTAATTGACGCGAATGCCCTTTTGCACGATGAAACGCTCGATGTAAGGATTGGTCAATACCGGCATGATCATGAGTTGCGTGTCGCGCATCAGCGTGAAATCGTACACCGTGCGCGGACGGCTGCCGCTGTTCCAAACCTGACGGGCGCTCACGCGGGGTAGCGCCAAGACCCAACCGGAGCGCATGGCGGTGATCAATTGACTGGCAGCGGCGTAGTCTTCGGATTCGGGGCTCCAGTATTGGTCGCTTTCGGTGAACTTTTCATGTGTATAAATTGTGTGACCCAGTTCCATGACGCGCCTCCGTATTGGAAGGACTGAACACCGGCACTGAAAAAGCCACAAATGCTATGTTGCGCCCACTCGATGCAATTCTCTTAATATGCGCCATAGCCCTGATGTTAATCAGCCTACGAGCAATCGCAATTAAAATCGCATTAACTCGTATAATTTCATTATATGCGAAAAAGCATTTGCAACAGTAAAAATAGGATAAAGTTGCAAGCGCCGATTTTGTTTATCTCAACTATACGAGAGCCGGGTAATTCGCTGCCGCCAGTCGCAGGCAGTAATTTGCTGGCAGTTAGGGAGAAGGATTGTCGATCGCGCCTGCGAAGTAGGTATCCAAGGCATCCAGCATCGCTTCGGCGCCCGTTACCGCCGGGGCAATGACGACAGTAAATCCAAGTTCAGCGGACCGTTCCGCCGTCACCGGTCCCAGGCAAGCGGCGGGCAGGGCTTTTGCGGCGGGCAGTGGACAGCGCCGCGTGAAGTTGTGCGCGGCCGAAGGACTGACAAAGGTCAGCGCGTCGACGGCGCCAGCAGCGATCATGGCTGGCAAATCCGCGCCGCCACTTCCCATGACCGTCTCGTAGGCGATTACCTTGCTCACCTGCGCGCCACGCGCACGCAAGATCTGAGCCAAGTAATCGCCCGCCACAGTCGATTGCGGCAACAGGACGCGACTGCCCGTTTCGATGGGCAAGGCGCGCGCCAGGGCATCGCCCGTGCCGGCCGGGGGACTGAAATCGGCGGCCGGTCCCAACTGCTCGCGCAAAGCCTCTTCGGTGGCTTTACCCACCACAGCGATGCGAATGCGCGACCAGTCGGGATCCAATGCCAGCGTCTGCAGGCGGTTGGCGATGGTCGTCACGACATTAGCGCTGGTAAGCAGCAGAATCTCAAAGCGAGCCAAGTCCGACAGTTGCTCATCCAATTCTCGCGTGTCCGTCGGCTGTTTGATGGCGATGCAGGGGTAACTGATCGGGACAGCGCCTCGTTCTCGCAAGGCGCGCTCCAGGGAAGCCGCTTGATTGAGAGCGCGCGTCACGACAATGCCTTTGCCTTCCAGCGCAGTACGATCAGACATGGTTATTCTCATTCCTCTCTCGCTGAAAAAGCGCCGGGCGCTATGTCGTCAAGGATTTGACGCGCGCCCCTTTTCCAGCGTCTCTTGCGCCAAACTTGTTCCAAGCTCCCGCGCCATAAACAGCCCGCCAGGACCGTCAAAGTCATCGGTTTCGCCGGCGGCATCAATTTGACGACTGCCATCAAGGGATGTCACGCGCCCACGCAAAAGTAGCGCCTTATCTTTGACACAAGCGTAGGCGCCGACCGGCAGGGAGCAACCACCCCCAAGGGCGTGGAGAAAAGTCCGTTCCGCTTCAATGGCATGAGCGGTCTCAAGGTCTGCGAGCGGACTTAGGAACGTCAGCGAATCGATGTCGTCTCGGCATTGAATGGCGAGCGCGCCCTGCCCGGCGGCGGATATCATCTGTTTCAAATCGAGCGCCTCGCTGATATGGCCCGTCAAACCCAGGCGATGCAAGCCGGCGGCCGCCAACACGATGGCATCGTAGGGACCGTCGTCCAGCAGTTTGCCGATGCGCGTGGGAACATTGCCGCGAATATCCAGCATTCGCAGATCGGGGCGCAGCGCCAGCAACTGCGCTCGACGGCGCAGGCTGCCCGTGCCAACGCGAGCCCCCGCCGGGAGTTGCGCGAGCGCGCATCCGCTGCGGCTGAGCAATACATCGCGATGGTCGCCTCGCTTCGGAATGGCGCCGATTGTCAGACCGTCGGCATTCTCTACAGGCAGATCTTTGAGACTGTGGACGGCGAGGTCGATTTCGCGGCGTCGCAGCGCATTCTCCAGCGCCTCGGTGAAGAGTCCTTTGCCGCCGATCAAGGGCAGCGCCGCCTGCTGATTCTCGTCCCCGCGCGTCCGATAGGTCTTGATTTCGACAGGCGGGTCGCCGTGACAGTCGCGGATCAGATCGGCGACGTGATTCGCCTGCCAAAGGGACAGCTTGGAGCCGCGCGTTCCAATACGGACTGTTTCAAACACATCATCACCGGGGTACAAGACAAGTGCCTTGTGAAGATTATACAACGAACGGGGGGCAATCGTTGATTTTGCCGGGCGAGGCTCTATGCTAAAATTTGCCAACTAATCCACTTTCGTGGCCAGGGCAATCGCTTCAAAATGTGTTACTATAAGGAAATATAATCAAACTGAAAATTAACCACAGAGACGCAGAGAGCACAGAGAAAAAGATTTTTATTGATAATACAGGCTTATTTGTTATTGCAAATCAGATTTGGCGCCAGGTCAAATGTTGCGCTCATAATTTTTGGAGCAGATTTAGCGGAGCTTTGCCCGGTAAAAAGCTTAAACTTTGTGTTCTTCGTGTCTTTGTGGTGAAAAAAACAATTTGAAGCGATTGCCCTGCTTTCGCGGCAAAGCAAGGTTATAGAATACACGATGGAGTCCTGATGCGCCTGTTCATCGCTCTTTACCTAATCACGCTAATTTTCTTCGCGCCGACGCGCTTCAATGCACAAGAATCGCCTGCCGAAATTGATTATGACCCTGCGGTCTGCTGGTCTGGCGAGGACAAAAGCGACGCCTGCCTGGCCATGATGGCGGCGCATCCGCGACCGGTGCTGAAGGCGATTCTGGAAGACCGCTATACGCTCGGTCAGTTCAGTTTTTGGCGTGTGGGTCCACAAGCGGTGAACCTTTATGACGCGCCCGGCGGGGATGTGATTGGGCAGATCCCCGCCGGTTTCAACTTTGTCCACGCCATCAATACCGATATAGATGGTTGGATTCAGCGTTTGGGCGGCGAATGGATCAAGCGCGATGAGGCCGAATATGCGCGTCCCTCGAGTTTCACGGGCTACCTGTTGCCGGAAGATTGGCAGCATCCTTTCGCCATCATCCTGGACAAGACCGGCATTTACACCTCCTTGCGTCCCGGGGAGCGCGGCAGCGCGGAAAGCGGCTATGTCACGCGGCGATACGATCTGGTCAATATTTTCGCCCGCCAGGAAGACGGCGACGGCAATGTCTGGTACTTGATCGGCCCGCGTCAATGGCTGCGGCAGGAATTTGTCGCCATGTTCGCGCCGGCCGAAAAACCCGAGGGCGTTTCCGGTCGCTGGATGGCGGTGGATCTATTCGAGCAGACGCTCATCGCTTACCAGGACGACAGGCCGGTTTTCGCCACGCTCGTTTCCAGCGGCTTGCCCGAATGGTCAAGCAACGAGGGTATTTTCGAGATTTGGGCGCGGCTCGATCGCGATTCCATGAGCGGCGCCACCGGCGCGCCCGATGCCTACGCCTTACAGGACGTGCCCTGGACGATGTATTTCGACGGGGGAATCAGCTTGCACGGCACTTACTGGCACGATGACTTCGGCTATCGGCGCAGCCACGGTTGCGTTAATTTGAGCATCAGCGACGCCCGTTGGCTGTATGAATGGACGGCGGAGACGGAACCGGATGAATACGGCGACATCGTGAACCAGGTCTACGTCTTCAGTTCCGGGCAATACGCGGGCGAGTAGTCGCTGTCTAAAGCGCATGCACGGTCGGTTCATAGCCCAGCAAGTCGCGGGCGCGGTCGAAGCTGACCAGGGTTTGGGCGCCGACAATCGCTTTGCTGCGCCCACGCACATCCGGAAAGAAGATCGAAAGCAGCGCTTCAGAATCGTAATCAAGATAGTTTCGGTCGCTGTTGACGAAGAGCGGATGCGCTCCTTCGTAGTCGGCAGTGACCGCGCGCTCAAAAGCCTGCGTGGAGTCATCGGTGTGGATGAAGGTCCAGTAGTTGAAGCGGTCAAAGAAATAAGATGAGAACAGCGGGTCTTGATTTGGCGCATCCCGGTCAAAAACACCGGATTGGGCGGCTTCGTATTCCATGACGC
This sequence comes from Phototrophicaceae bacterium, assembly GCA_965205125.1. Classification (GTDB taxonomy): domain Bacteria; phylum Chloroflexota; class Anaerolineae; order Aggregatilineales; family Phototrophicaceae; genus UBA6055. Next base: position 47,259 of record CBDBFY010000002.1, on the reverse strand, counting down.
GTCGGGCGCGCAGCTTCAACGTTTCCTCCCGGGCGAGCGCCAACTGTCTACGCTGCTCGTCTTCGGGTAGCTGCTGGAAGGCGGTCAGCGCATCCCGCTTCGCTTGCAGATGTCCGCGCAGTTGACGCTCTTCGATGACCGCGTCCGACCAGACGGCTGGCAATCGGAATGAGACGCTGCTGATCCCTGCGCGTCGCCAATAGTAGGCTGCGATCTCCTCAACCAACTGTTTGGACAAAGAATAGGCATCGGTGGTGTGCAGAGGATGCGCTTCATCCAAGGGGAAGTATTCGAATTGACGGTCGTCGCAGCCCCAGTAACCGCCGAGCGCGTTAATCGAACTGGCTTGCGCGATGCGCTTGACCCCGGCGCGTTCCGCCGCTTCAAATACGTTGTAAGTACCGGCGACATTGATCTCGAAAAGCGCGTGATTAGGATGACTGACGGTACTGGGAATAGCCGCCAAATGCACGATGGCGTCGCATCCTTCAACATGGTCCCGCAGCGCCGCGTAGTCCAGAATGTCAGTTTGCGAATACTTGACGCCCTTTAGGTCGCAGGTGGCGTCGACGCCAATCACCCGGACATCCCAGCCCCTGGCCACAAACCTTTCTGTGATGGGCGTACCGACATGTCCGGCGGCGCCGGTTATTAGTACCTGCATTGTCTATCCCAAAGCCCGCATCTTGAATGCGATGGGCGCGGAGAGCGCCAGCGACGAGCGGAAGGTGAGCATTCCGGTGGCGGCGTCAATCGAGAAGATGGCGGCGTTGTCGGTATGGCGATTGCCGACGACCAGATACTCACCGCGGGGATCGATCATGAAGGCGCGGGGCCAAGCGCCACGGGTCGCTTCATAGCCCAGCAGCCGCGGCAAGCCGTCGGCGTCAAGGGCGTAAATCACGATGGAGTCGTGCCCGCGATTGGAGCCGTAGAGAAATCTGCCGTTGGGGTGCACATGCACATCGGCGCAGGTATTGGGCCGACCGGCTGGCTGAACGTAATAATTCGGCATGGTCGATTCGATCGAGAGACGTGTCCAGTTGTCGTCTTCATCGAAGGCGAAGGTTGCCATCGTCGAATCGAGTTCGTTGATGACATACATACGCGGCAGCGTCGGGTGGAAGGCAACATGGCGCGGTCCGGCTCCAGCGGGCAGATCCAGGGTCTGCGACAAACTCAGCTTGCCCCGCTCGGCATCCAGCGCGTAGAGGTAAATCTTGTCCGTGCCCAAGTCCGGAACTACCGCAAAGCGGTTGTCGGGCGTGGTCACGATCATATGCGGATGGGAAACATCCTGGCGCTCCGGGTTGGGTCCTGTGCTGTCGTCAATCTCGATATGCTCGCTGGGCGCGGCAATCGCGCCGCCGCTGTCGATGGGATAGACGCGGATATTGCCGCGTTTGCCAGCGTTGACATAGTTGACCATCAGCACGTTTTTCCCGCTATCGTCGACGACCACGTAAGCTGGCGACGTGCCGGCCGCAGGCTGGCTGTTGATCACCCGCAGGCGGCCGTTGCCGGGATCAATGGCGAATGACAAAACCCGCACATCGTCATCCATGGTGGTGGCGACCAGAAACCTGCCATTGGGATGCAGGTTAAGATAGTGGCATTCGCTGATTTCAGTGACCTGCTGGACTGGCGAAAGCGTGCCGTCTTCGTAATTGAGTTCGGCGACGGTAATGCCGCAGGGTCCGCCGCCGCCGTTGGCGATGTAAACGAGTGAATTTGTCATCCGTAATCACTTTCTGGTTAGAAACTGAAGCGGGTCAAGTGTAGCGCAGTTTTTCCGAACGGGCGATAGAGTGAGTTTGCGGGTAGTGTATCCTTTTCGGTTGAAGCAATAGAACTTTGGCACCGAGAACACCGAGGGCACTGAGAACGATGCTAGAAGCCAGAATGCGGGCGTCTCGGCGAGACGCCCCTACATAGCTTGTCTTTATGTTGTAGTTTGGGTCGTCAGATGGTGTCATTTTCTTGCTGTCGGCCGGGTATTTGCGTCCGTCTTGTTCACCACAAGGGGCAGCGGGCGACTCACAGAGTCGCCCGTTCAGATTTCAACGTGACTGTAGATGGAATCTGGCAAGTTTGTCAAATAAGAGTACGGGACAAGCCTTATGGGAAGGTTGTCTCGCGTCGGCGCCGAGCCCCTAGCGCGATGACACTTTGGCGTATTGCCACACAGCCAATGGCATGAAAACCGCGATAATGCCGACGATCCAGATCAAGGCGATGGTAATATCGTCGGGATTGACCGTGCCCGTCATCAGATCGCGGACAGCGTTCGCGACCACGCTGACCGGCTGATTTTCGGCAAAGGCGCGCAGCCAATCGGGCATGGTTTGCGTAGGCACAAAGATCGAGCTGGCGAAAGTCAAAGGAAACATCCAGATGAATCCCGCTACCTGCGCCGCCTCGGGGTCCTTGACATAGAGGCCGATGGTCGCGCCGATCCAGGTGAAGGCGTGGCCGAAGGCTATCGCCAGGAGGATGCCCAGCAGCCCAGTGCCCCAGTCTTCAAAGCGGAAGCCGATGACAAAACCGGCGACCATCATGATGGTGATGGTCACAGTGCCACGCACGGTGTCGGCGGTGGTACGCCCAGCCAGCACCCCCGCCCGCGACATCGGCAGCGAGCGAAAACGGTCGATCATGCCTTTTGACAGATCAACCGAAAGCCCGACCGTGGTATTGGTCGACGCGAAAATGATCGTTTGGATAATGACGCCGGGCAAGAGGAAGCTGATGTAGTCGCCACCGGTGGCGAAGCGGATTGCGCCCCCAAAGACGTAAGTGAAGAGCAGCAGAAACATCACCGGCTGAATAGTGGCGAAGATCAGCAGTTGCGGCTGACGGAACAGCTGCACGAGATTGCGGCGCATCACGATGTAGGTATCGGTGAAATTCCAGAGGAAGCGGCGTAGCAAGCCCACGTCGCTCGTTGCGGGAATGAGTGATGCCGGCGCTAGCGGTTTCAATGCGTTTTGAGTCATGCCAGATTTTGTCCTTTTTCTGAATGCGATTTAACGGGGGCGGTCAAGCGCTGCGACGACGGCCGAAGCGACCTTGTTTTGGTTTTGCCTCTTCTTCCACGATGGCTTCGCCTGTGATGCTGAGGAAGACATCGTTGAGGGTCGGGCGGCGCAGGTTGAGCTCGGCGATATGAATACCATCGCTGTCGAGCAGGCGCACGACTTCGGCAATGCTCTGCGCGCCATTCTCGACCGCCAAGATGACATGGCCGCGCCGGTCGTCGGTTTGCGGCGCTTCGGTGGATAGCGGCTGCAGCAGACCTGAGGCTTGGGCGGTCTGCTGCGGATTGGCAACGGTGATATCGATGAAATCAGCAGCCATATTGGCTTTGAGCTGATCGGCCGTGCCTTCGGCAATGACGTGTCCGTGATCGATAACGACAATCTGGTCCGCCAATTCATCGGCTTCTTCCAGGTACTGCGTGGTCAGCAGCAGCGTGGTGCCTCCGGAAACAAGGGTGCGTATCGTCTCCCACATGGCGATGCGGGCGCGCGCGTCTAAGCCCGTGGTGGGTTCGTCGAGGAAGAGGATATTAGGACGCGCCACAATGCTCGCCGCGAGATCGAGGCGCCGCCGCATGCCACCGGAATAGGTCTTGACGGAGCGATCGGCGGCATCGGACAAGGAAAACTGTTCCAGCAATTCACCAGCCCGCTGCTTGGCTTGTCGCCCTGGACATGTGATAGAGCCGCCCGACCATGACCAGGTTTTCGCGTCCCGTCAGGATTTCGTCAACCGCGGCGTATTGCCCGGCCAAGCCGATAATCTCGCGCACCTGCTGCGGGTGACGCCGGACATCAATGCCGCCAACGCGGAGGTCGCCCTTATCCGGCTTGAGCAAGGTGGCGAGGATGCGTACAAGCGTGGTCTTGCCGGCGCCGTTGGGTCCCAGCAGACCGAGCACTTTACCGTTTCTCGGCGGCGATGGAGACGCCGTCCAGCGCTTTGACATCGCCAAAGTGTTTGTAGACATTTTCCGCAACGATGGTGTGGTTGTTCAACATGAAAAGTGACTCCTGTGATAGTTTGACGAAAGAAACGCGATTTCAGGTATTGCCTTTATCGGCTTCCGGCGATCGGTTTTCCAACAGGGAAAGCACCCGTTCGAATGTCGCGAGCGTTTCTGCGCGTTCTTCCTCGGACAAAGGCTCCAGCAATGCCTGCGCCATCTGCTGGTGGCACTCGTCGGCGTGAGACATGCGCTGCGCGCCCAAATCAGTCAGTTCAACCAGGACGCTGCGACGATCGCGCGGGATTTCTGACGCGATTGACCAAGCCCTCCGCCTCGAGCCGGTCAATCATCTGCGACGCGTTGGAAAGATTGGAGAAAACCCCATCGGCGAAAAAACTGATCGGTTGCGGTTTACCAGCTTCGAATAGCCGTTTGAGAAACCACAGTTGCGACGGTGACAGCGTATCGTCAGCCTTGTTCTGTTCAGCATGTTGAAGCAAGTGACGGTAGATTCTCATCAAGAGTACAAAAAAGCGTTGCTCGAAAGTCGCATCGGGGGATTCGGCAGCGATGCGACATTGATTCATATCTGAATTATCCATATATGAACTATACAGATTATCCGCGTATTTTCTATATGAAGTTTGTTAGAGATTATCAATCGGGGCTTATACGGCAGCCTTTAGGGTGTAGAAAAGACGACTTCAAAGATCTTGAGCCATTTCTTGCCCGTCAGGTAAAAGGTCATCGACTCGGGATTGTATGCGATGCCATTGAGCACGCTCCCAGGGTCCAGCGCGGCTTTCTCGGCTTCAGTCAGCAGCGATGAGGCATCAATGACCGCGACAATGTCGCCGGTGAATTTGTCAATGCGGAAGATGTAATCGGTATTCCAGGCGTTGGCGTAAATATAATCCTCGACGCATTCCAGTTCGTTGAGAAGCTGCGCTGGCAGGATCTGCCCGTTGTAGGGTAACCGCGCCGCGGAAAATCAGCTGGAAGCTCTCGGGATCGCGAATGCTGAGGTAGGAACTGCCGTCGCTCATGAACAGGTAGCGGGCCGTCATAGCAAAGTCCCCAGCCTTCGCCTTGATAAGATATCGTATCGAGGTGTTCAAGGGTGTCGAAATCGTAGACAAAAGCGAGCCCGGCTTGCCAGGTCAACTGAATGAGCCTGTCGCCGACGCGCTCCAAGCCTTCAGCGAAAAGGTGGTCCTCGAGCGAGACCGTTTCCAAGGGACGGCCGGTCTCAATCTCTACCCGCCGCAGCGTGGATTGGCCGCGCAATCCCGTTGATTCGTAGAAAAAACCGTTGTCCCAGAGCAAGCCTTGCGTAAAAGCGCCATCGTCATGGGGGTAGACATTGATCACCTCGGGCAGCATTACGGGCAAGTCCGGCGCTTGCGCGGCCGCTGACATCGTTAACAGGGCGATAACAATAACCAGGATTAACTGTCGTTGCACAAGACCATCTCCCAAGGACTGGCAGGATCGCCTATGCTAGCAGTTTTGGCTAATTGTCCGCCAGACTCGATTTGACAAGTCCAACAGGAAAGCCTCAAATAGCCGTTGAGGTCCCGATGAGAACATGGATTGCGGGACTTTGGTTAGTTTTTACAGAAAATGGGATTCAATTTCGATTAGTTTCGCTGTGGATGTTGTAAGAAACGTCCAATACAATAACGTTGTTAACATTTAGACGACTCTAGCAGAAGGATGAATGGAAATGGCAAGGTATGTCCCCCCCGCTTCCGCGATGGAATCGCCCGCCGCGCTGCTGGCATGGGCGCATGAGAACGATATCGTTGAAGTCGATTTGCGCTTCGTCGATATTCGCGGCGTTCCACAGCACTTCAGCATGCCGATACAATCCGTCGACGAGGGCGCGTTTGAAGACGGCTTTGGATTCGACGGTTCGAGTATCCAGGGTTTCCAGGCGATCAATGAATCGGACATGATCCTGCTGGCGGACCTGGCCACGGCTTATGTCGATCCCTTTTTCAGTTACAAGACGCTGGCGCTCTATTGCGACGCGCACGACCCGATCAGCCGCGAGCCCTATGCGCTGGACGCGCGCGGCGTGGCGAAACGCGCCGAAGCCTATCTGGATGGCTCGGACCTCGCCGATATCGCCTATTTCGGACCCGAAGCCGAGTTTTTCATGTTCGACAACGTGCAATACAGCACATCCGAGAACAGCAGTTTCTACCGCGTCGATTCCTTCGAGGGTGACTGGAATAGCGGCAACGAAGACCCGGCTCAGGGCCACATGAACCGGATCAAGATGGGCTATTTCCCGCTGTCCCCGCTCGACAAAACGCAGGACGTCCGCGCGGAAATGGTGCAGACGATGCTGGATGTCGGCATGGAGGTTGAGGTCCATCATCACGAGGTGGGTGGCGCGGGCCAAGCCGAGATCGACCTGAAGTACGCGCCGCTGCTGCAGATGGCGGATATGATGGTGACCTACAAGTACATCGTCAAGAATGTGGCCATGGCCAATGGCTTGCACGCCACGTTCATGCCCAAGCCGCTTTTTGAAGAGAACGGTTCCGGCATGCACGTGCACCAGTCGCTGTGGAAAGACGGGGTTCCGCTCTTTGGCGGGGAACTGTACGCCGGCTTAAGCCAGATGGCGCTTTGGTACATTGGCGGTCTGATCAAACATGCCCCGGCAACCGCGGCCTTCACCAACCCGATCACGAATAGCTATCGCCGCCTGGTGCCCGGCTACGAAGCGCCGGTCAACCTGATTTATTCGGCGCGCAACCGCTCGGCCGGCATCCGCATTCCCATGTACAGCAACAATCCCAAAGCCAAGCGCGTCGAGGCGCGCTGGCCGGACCCGGCGGCGAATCCCTATTTGTGCATGCCGGCGCTCTTGATGGCTGGCATCGACGGCATCAAGAACCAGATTGATCCGGGCGAATCCGCGGAAGTTGACCTCTACGAAGGCGAGCACGAAACGCCCGTCATGCCTGGCACCTTGGGAGACGCCCTGCGCGAACTGGAAGCGGACCACGATTTCTTGCTGGAAGGCGGCGTCTTCAACGAGGCTTTCATCGAGAACTACATCGAGTACAAGCAGGTCGAGGATCAGGACGCGGTCGCTATGCGCCCGCATCCCTACGAGTTCGAGTTGTATTTCAGCATTTAGCCGGGAAGCCTACTCCTCCCAATCTTGGTTGGAGCAACACAGAAACGAACAATCAGGACGACTCATTGAGTCGTCCTGATTGTTTGCGCGTTTGACCGACTGCAAAGGATCTATGACAGGTCCGGGCAGGGCGCAAACCGATACACGATCACAGTTAGAGTTTGAGGATCGCCTCGGCGCTGAAGGGCGAATTCTCCCAGTCGGAATCGGCGAAGCCTGGCGCGGCGCGGCCGCCGACGGTGTTCCAGGGCAGCGCCCCTTCCTTCATCCAATCGATCTTCGCGGCATAGGCGCGGCCGATCCGCTCCATCAATTCGACTTGGTCCCGCCCGTTGCTATCCAGCGCCAGCGCTGACGGGTCGACATCGCCGCAGTCGATATCCAGGTTATGTTCGACATTTTCCCGGCTCAGCACTGGATTGTAGCGGCGGAAATCCATTTGACTGTAAATGGCGCGCGCCATGAAGACCTGCTGCAACGCGGCGTCATCCATGCCTTCGAAGATCAGATACTGAATCCAGGACTTCAACCAGAATCCCGCGCCAGCGCCCTCGTCCTCTTCATTAGATATATAGCCGTTGCCTAGCGACAAGTGGATGATGTTTTCCGCTTTCATTTCCAGGTATTCGACCGCCTCCACGGAAACCGCGAGACAGGGATTGCCGTAGCTGCCGACGCCGCCGTCGACCAGATTGCCCTGCACGGGCGGGAAGAAAAGCGGCGCGGCCACACTGGAGGCGACAGCGCCGGCCAGGGGCCAATGGGCGAACATAGGAGCGCCCGGTCCCCGGTTGGTGATGTAATAGGTATTGCTGGTGCGCATATCCTTTGTCGTCAGCAAAATCGCGGGGCTAAGGATATCCGCCATGCGCTTGCCTTCGGAATAGGGTCCCAGCGCGTCGATGAAAGGTTTGTAAGCGTACATATGTCGCAGACCGCTGAAGAGAAAGCGCAGCCAGCGAAAACGCTTGATCTTGCGGAAGGCGCGCGGCAGGCGATCTTTATAGACGTCGTCCATCATCTCGCGCGCGCTCATGCCCAAGCCCAAGCCGGCGCAGATCAGCGCGCCGGTGCTGGTCCCCCCGACCAGCTCGAACAACTCGTAAGCGGGTTTGCCGGTCTGTTCCTCCAGCCAGCACAAGATCGCCAAGGCTATGACGCCACGCATGCCGCCGCCGTCGATCGACAAGATCAGGTCTTTTTGATAGGGATTGAACAGGAATTTGTATCGTGGCTGATCGGTCATGCTCGCGCGCAGGGAGTCCATGAACGGTATCCTGATTAGTTAAGCACGACAAATCAATAAGGGCAAGCGGCGAGCGGGGGCGCCCAGAGCAATCGCACCAGATTTTGTTAACCACTGAGGACACCGAGAGCACCGAGATTTAACTGCTTATCTGCAAAAAAGGAGGCAATATAGGGGCGTTTGACGGTCAGTGTCTACGCAGCCTAAGCGACCCGTTGAAACGCCCGCAAATAGCAGGTCATTTTACAAGGGCGTCTCACGAGACGCCCCTACACTTTCCAGATTCATGTTGCATTCGATATATATTGGTTTTGATGCGATTGCCCTGCCCCCCCCCCCCCCCCCCCCCGCGGCTGACTTGCCAAACGAAGGCTTGCCAATCATCGTTCTCTCGGATATACTAACATACACTCCGCGGGTATAGTTCAGCGGTAGAACGTTTCCTTGCCAAGGAAAAGGTCACGGGTTCGAATCCCGTTACCCGCTTCGCGAAACCAATGATCGGCATTGGTTTTTTGTTTTGCGAGCAGCTTTCAATTCTGATGATGGTTCAGGTAAGATACGCGCTGGCAGGCGTGTCTGTCTAAACGTGTCGATAGAAGCAAACAGGCGCGTGCGCCCGTCAGCAGGAAACGGGTCGCGCAGGGGAGAATCGTTTGAATACAGTAACAAGAACGTCCGACTTCCAGGAAGACGCGCAATTGGTCATTGACGTGCTCAGCGAAAAAGAGCAAGTTCACTTGGACTATTCGGCCGAATCCGTATCCTGGTTGGATAATTACATTGACGAGCATCGCGCCGAACTGAATGATGGGGACAAACTGTTGCTCCAGGAAAAATTTGGCGCCTTCCTGGGCGAATCTATCCTGCGCAATTTCGGCGGGCGCTGGGTCCGGAGCGGCGACGATCACTGGATGATCGCGTTTGGCGAGACAGAAAAGGCTTCACCCTTCGAGTTGATCGCCCAACATCTGGATCACCACACAGCCTTGTCCCATGAATTCCAGCATATTCCCGATCAGATTGGCAGGAAGGCCGCGCAGAACTAGCCTGCGCCATAATCGCGAGCGAAGAAAAGAGGGCGCCGCAATTGCGGCGCCCTCTTCGATTTTTTCGTTGCGAGCCGCAAGCCTATGGCGGGATCAGGAGTAGTTGTAGGCGTTTGCCGCATACTCTCGCGCTGTCCCGGCAACTACCGCCAAGGCGACGCCCCTTTCCGCGGCGAGTTCTTTCGCCGAGGCGACTTCGCTCTTGAGCCGCAGCAGTTCGCGGTCGTCGGGGTCGTAGGCGAGCCCGTCATTCACCAGCAACTCGGAAATCGAGGCCAAGAATTGGTTCCTCATCATCAGGTTTACCAGCTCCCCGATCACGCCCACGATGTTCGCCGCATTTTCGCATTCATACGCTACATGCAGCGCCTGCCGATAGTGCGTCAATGCCTCCGGCAGTCGCTCCGCTTGAATCAAGACCTTGCCCAGCATGCGCAGTTGCCCCGCTTCCCCTTCCTTATCCTGGATCTCGCGCGCGATGTACAATGCCGATGTATGGAAGTTGACGGCCTCGCTCCAGCGTTCCAATTCGACGTTGATCTCTCCCAAGCCGCGCAATACCAGCCCTTCCATGTCGCGCTTGGACTGCCCTTTGAAGAGTTCGTTGGCGCCCTCCAACATCTCGATCGCTCCCCTGGTGTCGCCCGTGTCTAGCTGCGCCATACCCAGCTTGTACAAAACATGAGCCTCGTTTTGCTGGTCGTCGCGATCCCGGGCGATGGCGAGCGCCATTTCGTAGTTTTCGATTGCCGTCACCGCCTCGCCCAAGGCGCGGTGGGCATCGCCGAGCGTGGCGCGCAAGAACATCTCCGTTTCTCGATCGCCCAGCTCTTCCGCGAGGTGCAAACCGCGTTGAATGTGATTCAGCGCCGTGACGGCAGCGTCCGTGCGCACCAGCAAGCCGGCCAACATGTCCAGCGTCCCCAGTATGCCCGCTTTATCCTCTTGGACCTCGTGAATCTCCAGCACTTCGTTGAAGGTCGCCACCGCTTCGTTTTCGCGCTTCTGTTCGATCTGCACCTTGCCGATCGCTTCCAGTATCTGTAAAACGCGCGGGCTATCCTCGTGTTGGCGCGCAAGCGTGAGCGCCGCGCGCAGCTTCAGCTGTTCCAGAACCGACGGCGCGCTTTCACTGCTCACGAGCAAACCTGCCAGCGCATCAAGCGTTTCGAGGACGCCGTCCTTATCCGCGCTGGTCTGGTAAATTTCGAGCACTTCTCCGTAGGTGCCGGCAGCTTCGCTGTCCCGCCCTTGATTGATCTGCACCTTGGCGATCGCCTTAAGAATCTGCAACTGTCTCTCGATCTCGTTGTTCTGGCTCGCAACATGCAAAGCAGTCCGCAACTGATCAATATTCACGGACTGCAATTCTTCGTCATCAATTGAAATGAAAGTCGAGTCGTTGGCCAGGGGCGTCGCGGCCAGCTGCGTCGACTCATCGACGCCATCTTCCGCTTCAACATCCTCTACTTCCGCGAGCTTTTGCGTTTCGTCGTCTTCGCCCGCCGACACGTCCTCTACACTCTCGACCGCCCGATCTTCATCGGTTTCTGGCTCAGCGATCAGGTCCTCTTCATCGTCAAATTCAAGTTCGATCCCGTCACGGAGCGATTCAAGCAGCGCCAACTCATAGGCGTAACCCGCTTCGTCTACCAGCCCGTCCACGCTGGACAAAGCGTCAACAATGCGGCCGGCCAGGTCGCGGTCGTCGTTGTCCGCGGCGCTGGTCGCCGCCGCGATCAGATTATCCAGCTCGCTCATCAGTCGGATCAGCGCATCGGGACCATCGCTGTGGGCAGCCAGATAATCGCTGACCGCAGTTTTTACGCGCTCGCGCAAGTCATCAAGGCGATCTTCTTCGGCAGACCGGGATTGTAGAAATCCATGCACCAGCGGGTGCATACGGTAGCAGGTCTCATCAAGGCGCTGAAAGCGCTCGACGAGGAAAAGGCGTGACAAGATCGTCATTGATTGATCGATGGCCGATACGGGCATATCGCTCAGTAAGCGCAAGAAAGAGATCGAGGCTTCCCCGCGAGGCGTGGCGCCCAACTGTCCCAGCAAGTCCCGCAGGCGCGGATTGAGCGCATCGACGCTGGCAGCCAAGGCGGCGCTGTCAGCTTGACTCTCGTGTTCCTCCAGCAGCGCCGCCAGCGATGCGTGATAGTCTTCGGGCGTTTGACGAGAAATGATCATGCTGCGCGCAGCTAAGACGACGGGAAAGGCTTCATTATTGAGTTGCGCCACAATCGCAGCAGCCATGCTATCGGCTTCGCCGCCTTCGATACCCGCTTTCTGTTTGAAGAGCAGCAGCGCATCGTCTTCACTCAAGTTGCCGATGGCTTGGTTGCGCCAGGCGCCGCCCGCCAGGGCTTTCTCGCTGGTGACGACCAGCGGCAAATCCCCCCCACAATCGTCGTAGAACTGATTCAAGACCGATTCGTCGACCCGACCATCAAGCACGATCAGCGGCTGATGCTGTCGCAGCAGCCCGGCGACTGCCGCGCGTTTGCCCAAGGGGTTCGAGGCATTGCAGACATCCAAGGCGCCATAGGCGCGGCTGATACGCACGAGCAATTCGACCAGGGGCGGTTCGTCGACCGGCAACCATAGAACGGACTGCTCCGGCTGCTGGGCATAAATGTTAGCGATAGTTGCGGCGATCGTGGTTTTGCCGATGCCGGACGCGCCGTGCAAGACCAGGGGTTGGTTCTGTCGCAATCGCAGGAGGAGCGCTCGCAACAAGTCGTCGCGCCCGATGGGTCTCCCGAAGCGCCGCAGAGGCAGGTCGCTCATCGTGGTAACGGCAGCTTCCAGGGGTCTCAGTTCAGCCATTTTCCCCCCAAGATAAGGTAATCCACGTCCAAGAGTAAATCACTGTCAAGTATAGCATTGACAAAGAAAATCGGGCAATTTGAGAGGATGGATAATATCGGGAACTTGACCCCCAAAAGGCTTTACGCTCCAGGGACATTTGCGGGCGCAGGCACACTTGAACCTAATACCATGCTTAGTCACCGTATGACAACGAGATATGGCTTGAATCCGGGAGCGACAATCACTATACTTGTGCGCTGTTTGGGCGCGTGGCGCAATGGCAGCGCAGTTGACTTTTAATCAATTGGTTGCAGGTTCGAGTCCTGCCGCGCTCACAAAGCCATATTCATGGAGCGAGAGCACACGTTGAGGTTGCTTGAGATAATTCTGCCTGAGCAAATTGCTCTGCAATACAGTTACGCGGCGGCGGGTCAGAAAAGTCAAGTTTTATTAATTCTGACGACGCCAGAGCAATGTCTTGGCTATTCCATGTAACCAGGAAACTTAGCATTGAAGGCTTCCGTCAAGCGCTGAATCTCGTGAGAGTTAGTTTCTATCTGGGAAATCTTCATTTCAAACTTGCCTTCAATTCGCTGAATTGCTTCGCTGTTTGCTTCGACAAGTTTGCGCAATGACTCTAGGTCTTCATGGTTTGCGAGAATCATGGTGTGTAGTGTACCCACTTGTCGCTCAATGGCATCAAGACGCTTCTCAATTCTATTAAATCGCTCTTCAATCGCATTAAATCGCTCTTCAATCGCATCAAGTCGCTTTTCAAACGCATTAAATCGCTCTTCAATCGCATCAAGTCGCTTTTCAAACGCATTAAATCGCTCTTCAATCGCATTAAATCGCTCTTCAAACGCATCAAGTCGCTCTTCAACCGCATCAAATCGAGAATTCAATAAGCGTAATTCATGCAGAATCTCGTCCACAGCGCACTAGCCCTTTCGGCTACAGTAATTCCTGATCTCTGTCACAATACCAACCAATTATATACTTAATCTGGTGATATTTCAATCAGGACTTCCGAGTTACAAGCCATGTATGGCGCAGCAACCTTGCAAGTTATAAATTGCACTCGCCAAGGATTGCGCGTCACGCGGACCGGCCTAAGTGAACAGCGAATCTTTGCTAAATCTCATGCAGGCGTCCAAGCCCGCGGAGCGATGCCCTCGACATCGGTCTTGACATCGATGACCACCGGACGATCAGCCGCGAAGGCGCGCTCCAGAGCCGCGGCGATTTCGCTCGGATCCGTCACCGTCATGCCCAGGCAGCCCATCGATTCGGCGATGCCCGCGAAGTTCGCATCATCAAAAAGCCAGAGTTCGTCCGAGCCCGCCGTCGTTCCGCCATAGATGGCTTCGACGCCGTCGCGTTCCTGATTCAGCGAGTGGTTATTGTTCACGGCGATCACGGTATTGACGCCGCAGCGCGCTGCCGTCTCCAGTTCCGCCAGGTGGTACCAGATGCCGGCGTCGCCGGTGAAGCAGAGGACCGGGCGATCGGGCGCGGCGCATTTGGCGCCGATCGACGCGGGCAGGCCCCAACCCAAGGAACCCGAACAGCGAATATAAGACTGGTCGGGATGGCGCAGATCGAGCATGGTGCCGGTCCAGACGCCAGAGTGTCCGGTATCGGAAACGAGGATGGCATCGGAGGGCAGGCGCTCGCTGAGTTCCTTGCAGAGCCGTTCGGGGCGCATCGGCGATTTTTCGGCGTTGTAGTGTTCGCTGACTTCGGCCTTCCATTCGCGCACAAGCGATTCTACGCGATCGATCCATTCCCGGCGTCGCGACGCGCTTTCGGCGGTCGCGAGCATCTGACGCAAGGTAGCGCGGACGTCACCCTGCAAGCCGACTTCAACGGGATAATTGCGGCCAATCTCGGCGGGATTGATGTCGAGCTGAAGGACTCTGACGCTGGGCGGCGGGATGGTGTAATTGTTGGTGAGTTGTCCGCCGGTATGGCTGCCAATATAGAAGACAAGATCGGCCTCGCAAAGAATCTGGTTGGAACAGGCGCGGGAATAAGAGCCGGGCACGCCGACCGCCAACTCATGATCGGCGGGGAACATGGCTTTGGCGTTGAGCGCCGTCGCAACGGGAATCGAGAGTTTTTCCGCCAATGCGATCAGTTCGGCGCGGGCATCCGATGTCGTGACGCCGCCGCCGGCGACGATGACCGGTCGCCGCGCCCGGAACAGCAGCGCCAAAGCCTCGTCGATCGACTTCTGATCCGCCGTCGGGCGAAATGGCGGCAGGCTCGCGAATTGCTCTTCGACGATGACTTCCAGGTCCGCCTCGACGTTGACCACGGCGGCGCCGTCAATCCCTTGCAGGTCCAGGTGCGTCGGTTGCGGCGTGCCCGTCGTCGCGGCGCGAAAGGCTTGCCGCGTATGATGCCCCAACTCCGTCGGATTGGAGACGTAGGCATTGTACTTTGTGACAGCCGAAAAAGGCGCCATGTGATCGACTTCCTGGTAGGCGTGACGCAGCTGATGCCCCTGCCACTCACGGCCGGTGATGGCGACAACCGGCGAACAGGACAAGAAAGCGTCTTGCAAGCCGGCTGCCAGGTTGACCGCGCCCACGGATTGCGCCATGCACAAGCTGGGCGCGCGCCGGACGCGGGCATAGGCGTCAGCCATATAAGCCGCCGCTTTTTCGCCGCGCGCTTGCACGCGTTTGATGCCGAGCGATTCCATCTCCATCAGCGCGCGCGGCGCGATATAGGGCACAAAGAACACGGTATCAATACCGTACCCATGAACGGTCTGCGCGAGCAGCTTGGCGCCGGTCATTCTTGGCATTCTAATTTTCCCTTCTCGTGAACATTTTCAAGGAGAATAACGACGTTTCGAATCAATCGCCAGCCCTCGAAAGTCGGCGCCGCGCCAACGTCGAATCGGTTGACAAACCCAGTATTTGACACCTGGCGCTAAAATGTGCCAAAATCCTTTGCGATCCGCTCATGTCCCGGTGGACATGAGCATTTGCCGGGCGCAGTTACTTGACAAGAATTTTCTCTCAGTTTATACTATGCCCGTTAGTTAATCGGTTAACCTGCCATCGTTTTTGAAATCAGCTTTTGCGATTTCAGCATTGGGAAAGAGTGGGTTAGGAGGTGCGCAGGCGATTCTCCCAATTTGCAGTCAAGCTAAAGGTGTCGCTATTTTGAGGAGCTAAACATGAATGAAAAGGAAAGAAAAGCGGGAAACGAGCAGCAGTTAAGCAGGCGCGACATGCTGAAGATGCTGGGCGGCAGCGCCGCTGGCATGAGCATGGCGAAGATCGCCGGACTCAGCGGCGCCGCGACCGCCCTGCTTCAGGGTATGCCGGCTGGCGCGCAGAGCAAAGTCGAAATCTGGACCGGTTTCGGCCAGGGCCGTATGGCTGACGCCATGCAAGGCGCGATCGACAATTTCGCCGTGGAGAATCCCGAATTCGCGCCCGAGCACATTATCGTGCCTTGGGGCGAGATTCATGATCGCGTGATCGCCGCCACCTCAGCCGGTTCGCCGCCGGACGCGTATCGGGGTTGGGCTTGGATCGTAGGCGACGCCGCCATCGGCGCCCTGACCAACTTGCAGCCCTATGTCGACGCCGCGAATGTCGACTTGATGGACTTCTGGCCGGCGACGCTCAATCAAATGAAATACCAGGGCGATGTGCACGCCATGAGCATCTCGACCATCGTGCAGTTCATGTATTACAACAAGGATCGCATGCGCGAGGGCGGCTTGGATCCAGACAGCCCGCCGACGACCATCGCCGAGCTGGATGAGATGGGCGCCCA
Source organism: Phototrophicaceae bacterium (assembly GCA_965205125.1). Classification (GTDB taxonomy): domain Bacteria; phylum Chloroflexota; class Anaerolineae; order Aggregatilineales; family Phototrophicaceae; genus UBA6055. The sequence goes on along the minus strand of CBDBFY010000002.1, from coordinate 31,201 downwards.
GCTCAATGATATCGCCGACGATGGCGAAATCCTGCGTCTTGGTTTCTCGCCGACGTTGCCGAGTACACAAGTCTGGGAGTGGGGCGCGGCTTTTGGCAGTCAATACTGGGATGAATCCGAAGGCAATATCGCCCTTGACCAAGAAGCCTGGGTCGAGTTGCTGAATTGGTACAAGAGTTATGGCGACAAATTCGGCGTCGAAAACCTGGCCGCTTACCACGCCACATACAGCGGAAACGGCTTTGGCCGCAACTCGCCGCAAGGCATCTACTACACCGGTTTGATCAGCTTCTGGGTTATCGGCAGTTGGTTGTTCAACGACATGGGCGAGTATGGACCGGATGTCGATTTCGGCGTCATTCCGATCCCGACCTTGGAAAGCGCCGAAGACGCCACGCCGGGCACGTCCATCGGAAATATGTATTTCGTGCCGGCCAATTGTGCCAACCCCGATGGCGGTTTCGCCTTCGCCAACTATATGAGTTCGTCGCCCTACGTGGCGATCAACAAAGCGCTGCCTGACAGCGTCATGCCTTCGCGCCCGTCGCTGGCGCAGTTGCCGGAAGTCGCCGAAGAAGGCGCTTGGACGGTTCTGGCTCGCGATGAGATTCTGCCCAATACGCTGGAGAGACCGAGCTTCCCCGGCAACGGCTTCCTGGGCAGCGCGCTGAATGAGGCTGTAGAGAATGTCATGTTCAACGATGCGGACCCGGCGGAAGTGATTGCCGATGCCGTCGCGCGTTCACGGCGCGAAGTGGAACGCATGAGGGGCTAGTCCAATTCGGGTACATCCGTAAGGGCGTATCGCCGATGCGCCCTTTTGCCAGATTATTTTGAGGCGTAGGGGCGACCTACCAGGTCGCCCGATTTGCCCAAATGCTTCAGGCGGGCGACTTGATAAGTCGCCCCTACAGACAAAGGATTTACCAGAGCGATTCATGTTCAAATTGAAACGGGATCCTGCCAACCAACCAAACAGTTGGCGCACTGACAATCTCCCGGCCTGGGGCTTGTTCTTTGTGGCGCCCTGGATAATCGGCTTCGTCGCCTTCACCGTATATCCCTTTTTTGCCTCTCTTTATTACAGCTTCACCAACTTCAACATCATCAATCTCACGCCGCGCTGGGTGGGCTTGGACAATTATGTCGAGCTCTTCACCGCCGACCCGCTTTTCTGGATATCAATCAGCAACTCGATCAGATACGCCGCCCTGCTGCTTGTTTTTGCCACTATCTTTGACATCTTTATTGCCTATCTGCTGAGCCAGGACGTAAAGTTCCTGTCGATCTATCGCACGATTTTCTTCTTCCCGGTGCTGGTGCCGGTGGTAGCAGCCAGCTTAACTTGGATCTGGATTCTGAATCCACGCTTCGGCTTGATGAACGGCTTGCTTGAGCTAATTGGCATCAAGGGACCGAATTGGCTGGCGTCGCCGGACACGGCGATGTACTCGCTTATTTTCATCGGCGTCTGGGGCAGCGGACGTCAGGTAATCGTTTATCTCTCCGGCTTCAATGACATTCCGCGGCAACTCTATGAAGCGGCCGACATTGACGGCGCTTCCGGCTTTCAAAAATTTTGGCGGATCACCCTTCCGCTTTTGTCTCCGCAGATCTTCTTCAACGTCGTCACGCTCATCATCTTTTCTCTGCAATCATTCTCCGAGGTCTACATCATGACGGGTGGCGGTCCGGCGAATTCGACCCTGCTCTACGCCGTAAATTTGTACAACCGCGCCTTCCGCGATTACGCCATGGGCTACGCCTCGGCGTTGGCTTGGATCATGTTCTTATTGATTCTGGGATTGACCCTGATCATCTTCAAGTTCTTGAGCGGGAAAGTCATCTATGAGCGCTAGGAAGGGATCTTAGCATGGCAGTATTGCAGCCGGCCGCGCCCGGACGCCGCGCCATGACCGACGAAGAGCGCAATTACCTGCTTTTGCAGCGGGTGCGATCCCTCATCAAGCATGCCGTTTTGATCGTCTTCGGCATCGCTTTCATGCTGCCCTTCGTCTGGATGATTAGCTCCTCAGTCAAACCGAACATCGACATCTTTGAGATTCCAGTTCGCTTGATTCCCAAGTCGCTGCGCTTCGAGAATTATGTCGACGCCACAAACGCCATCCCCTTTTGGCAATACTTGTGGAACTCGACCTATTACACCATCTTCGCCACCATCGGCGCGGTGCTGTCCAACACCTTTATCGCTTACGGCTTCGCTCGCGTGCGCTGGCGGGGGCGCAATGTACTCTTCATCATCGTCATCGCCACCATGATGCTGCCCTTCCAGGTGCGCATGATCCCGCTTTATATTCTGTTCGCCCGAATCGGCTGGCTGAATAGCTTCCTGCCGCTGATCGTGCCGAACTTCTTCGGCAACGCCTTTTACATTTTCCTGATGCGCCAGTTTATGATGACCCTGCCCAAAGAGTTGGATGATGCCGCGCGCATCGATGGCGCCAGTGAATGGGGCATTTTTTGGCGGATCGCGGTGCCGCTTTCCAAGCCGGCCATCCTGACCGTCGCCATCTTCGAAATCATCCATACCTGGCACGATTTCATCGGTCCGCTGGTTTATTTGCGGCATCCTACCAAGTACACGCTGTCGATTGGCTTGCGCCTGTATTTCACCCAGTACGGCGCTGAATGGGGCTTGCTGATGGCGGCGGCGGCCATGTTCACGATTCCGATGGTGATCTTCTTTTTCTTGGCGCAGCGTTCATTCATTGAAGGCATCACCCTCACCGGGCTAAAAGGCTAGCCGCATGGCTCGAGTGCTGCATCAGCCGCAGACGCGAGACGCAATCGGAGCGGGGATAGATACGCTGGCGGGCGCGGTCATCCCGACGCTGGGTCCGCTCACGGGACCGGTGGCGCTTGACGACAAGACGCGCAAGGGTTCGCCCGAACTGCTGGATGACGGCGGGGTTATCGCCCGGCGCATTCTGCAATTGGACGATCGCGACGCCGATATCGGCGCCATGCTGCTGCGCGAGACGCTTTGGGAACAGCGCGAGCGTTGCGGCGACGGCGCGGCGACCGCCGCGGTCCTCTATCAAAGGGTTTTCGCCGAGGGGCGCCGTTTCATCAGCGCGGGCGGTGATGCCATGCTGTTGCGGGAGCAATTGGAAGTCGGCATCAAGATCATGCTCGCTGCCTTAAAAGAGCAGGCGCATGGGATCAGTTCTCCAGAGGAAATCGAGCGCCTGGCTTTGTCCGTCAGCGGCGACCGGGAGATCGCGAGGGCGCTGGCGGATATTTTCGATCTGCTGAGTCCGCATAGCCCGGTCGACGTGCGCGATGGCGGGCGCGAACTGCGCCATGAGTTCTTTTTGGGCTCGTTTTGGGAGAGTGAGGTTCCGTCCAATATCGTGTTTGAAGGCGTCGTTGGCGAGCGCGTCGAACTGAAGAAGACAGCCTGGCTGATCAGCGACTTCGAATTGGACGATTTGAACGCCCTGGTCGCGCTTGTTACCGATGTCTATCAGACCGGTTTTGAGTCGCTGGCGATCGTCGCCAAGTCATTCTCCGAGCAGATAATCGCGGCGCAAGTCGCCAACAGCCGCATGGAAGATTTTGAACTGGTCTATATCGAGCCGACCGGACTGGTCGACGAGCAAGAAGCCGCGCTTGAGGACCTGGCATTGATTACCGATGGCCAAGTTTTGAGGACGATTACCGGGCACAGTCCGGGTGCGATCGGTCGAGACATGCTCGGCGCATCGGAACTGGCCTGGCTCGATCGCAACCGCTTCGGCATCATCGCCGGCGCCGGCGACGAGGAAACCGTCCAGCGCGAGATTGCGGCGCTGGAGCGGCGTTACGAGCTTAGCGACGATGCGCGCCAGCAAGCGCTGCTGCGAAGTCGAATCGGGCGACTGCGCGGGGGATCGGCTGTCGTCTACGCGCCCGGCAGCAGCGAGAGCGAGATGCGCTATCAGAAAAGCCTTATCGAGCGCGCAATCGCAGCGATACGCTCCGCTTTGCTGGAGGGCGTTCTGCCCGGTGGCGGAACCGCATTGCTACGTTGTATCGACCGCTTGTGTGAAACTTACAGCGCGGGCAGCGACCCGCAGGAGCGGGCAGCCGGGCAGATCTTGATTGGGGCGGCGACAGCCCCGTGCCGACAGTTGCTCGCCAATGCCGGGCACGAAGCGCCGGGAATCGTGGTTGACAAAATCTTGTCCGGCGTGAACGGCGCCACTTACGACCTGCGCGGCGAGAACGCTTCGGTCAAGGTCGGAGAAGGCGTAATCGATTCGGCGGCGGCGGTCATGACAGCGGTACGCAATGGCATTGGCGGGGCGGCGCTGGCGCTGACGGTCGATACGATTGTGCACCGGGTGAATCCGCCGCTGGCGATAGAGCCGGGCGGCTTGCCAGCGGGGACTGATATCGGAAATATCGAACTGAAGTAGCCGCACGGCGGCAACGAAAAGGGCTGTCGTGCTCACGCAAAATAATAAGCCTTCTCGTCGCATGAGCGACGCGGTTTACATAAACAGGGCGCAAGCGCGCATTGTACAAACGTGAAGGAGTTTTGAAAAAATGGGTTGGGAACCGACAGAAGAACAGAAGCGTAACTATGAAGAGCGCGGTTACTTCACAGTGCCTAACGTGGTCTCGCGGCAGACCGCCGCCGAGATGCTGGGCGTGATCAAGAACGCGATCCTGACGCCGGATACCGACGACATCATGACCGATGCCGACCCGATGGATCCGATGAACGATGATACACCAGATGCCCGCGCCGTGCGCTTCCGCAAACTGAGTAAGTTCAATCAGCGGAATCCGCTCATCTGGCATAACGCGCACTGCGGCAAACCGGTTCTGGAAATCGCGCGCTACTTCCTCGGCGATGACATCTTGCTCAAGTACGACAGTTGTTTCCTCAAACCGGCGCGTTCGGGCAGCGCCACGCCCTGGCATCAGGACAATGGTCTCTGGCGCGATGGCGATATCGAGCCCTTCAACTTCTGGATGGCGCTGGACCCGGCCACGATCGAGAACGGCTGCCTGCAGATGATCCCCGGCAGCTACAAAACCGAGATTGTGCCTCACGTCCTTTACGAAGACAGCATCCATGGCGTGCTGCCGAAGGAGCGCGTCGAGGAGATGATCGATACTTTCGGCGTCGAGCACATCGAGTTGGAGCCGGGCAGCATCGTCGTCTGGCATAGCAGCGCCTGGCATTACAGCCCGCCCAATACCAGCGAAAAGGGGCGCATCGCTATCGCCGGCGTGTTCAGCAGCCCCGATATTGTGGAGAACGGGCGCAGCAACGATGTCGGCTACAAGTGGATGATGAAAGAGGGCGAGGTCATGCCCAACTTCCCGGCGAAAGAATACACGATGAAACGGCAAAGTTTCTATCAGGCGGAGCCCTGGAAGAAAGTCAGTTAAGCCGCTCGCTGACTGGCGCAGCCGTCGAATCGCGCAGGACGAGATGTGATGGCATAATGACACGTCTAATGGGCGCATCGGGCGTGTTTATGCGCCGGAGCATCAGTTGAGCGGCGTTTTCGCCCAGCCCACGCGGATCGGCTGAAACAGTCGTCAGGCTGGGATGCCACAGCGTGGCTTCCGGCACATCGTCGAAGCCGATGACAGAGAAATCCTTCCCCGCTTCCATGCCCGCCGCGCGCAAGCCGAGCATCATGCCAAAGGCAATCACATCGCTGTAGCAGTAAGCCCCTGAAGGCGGCTGCGGCATATTCAAGAGTTGATGGATCGCGTCATATCCGCCGCGTCGCGTGACCGGGCTGGCGATGCAAAGCGCGGGGTCAAAGGCGATGCCATGTTGCCGCAAGGTGTCGCGATAGCTTTCCAGCCGTCTCTGCCGGGTTGCTTGCGCCGCGAAACCGCCGACGAAGGCGATGCGCCGGTGACCCAGCTGAAGCAAATGCTCCAGCGCGCGCGCCGTACCGTTCTCGTCATCCATGCCGACGCAGTCGGCAGCCAGCTCCGGAAAATAGGGGATCAATAACACGAGCGGGCAAAACCGCATCAATGCCCGCATGGATTCGGGCGTGGTCTGCGCAACCGGTGACAGAATCAAGCCGTCGACATCACGCTCCAGCATGGTTTTGACCATGCGCGACTGCTTGTCCAGGTCATCATCCGTCGTAACCAAGACGAGACTGTAGTCATGATCCGCCAGTTGAGATTCGGCGCCGGATGTCAACTCGGCGTTAAACGGATTCGAGACGTCTTTAATGATTAAACCGATGGTGTAGGACCGCCGCGTGCGCAGGCTGGCGGCGCGCTGATTGTAGACATATCCCAGCGCCTCCACCGCTTCCAGGACGCGCATGCGCGTCGGCTCGGAGATACGCGGGTTCTCCCGCAAGGCAAGCGAAGCAGTCGCCTTGGAGACGCCGGCAGCTTCAGCGACATCTTGCAGCGTAACCTTCCCTTTTCTTGACTTTACATCCGCCATGGCAATGCCAGGTAAACCGGTTTAATCAAGCCGCATTCATATTAGCATAAATCCATTGCCTGGGGCACAGTCAGCCGCAGCCGCGGCCAATTTGGCGACTCTCATCCAAGTTGTCTTCTGCTACAATGCGGCGATGCGATGACGGGGAACTGGAAAAAGGAAACGGGCATGGAGAATCTGGCGGATATCGGCTTGATCGGCTTGGCGGTGATGGGCCAGAACCTGGCATTAAACATCAACGATCACGGCTACCGGGTGGCCGTGTTCAATCGCACGACGTCCAAGGTGACGCGCTTCATCGAGAACGAGGCGCGCGGCACGGAGGTGATCGGCGCCTATACGCCGGAGGAATTCGTCAGCAGCATCAAGCGTCCGCGCAAGATCATCCTGATGATCCAGGCCGGCGAGGCAGTGGACAAGTCGATCGCGCAGCTCGCGCCCTTGCTCGACGACGGCGACATCATCATCGACGGCGGCAATTCCAACTTCAAGGACAGCATCCGCCGCACGGCGGAAGTCGAAGCGCTGGGGCTGCGCTACATCGGCGCCGGCATCAGCGGCGGCGAGGAAGGCGCGCGCTACGGTCCCTCGATCATGCCCGGTGGCTCGGCCGCGGCTTGGGAAGCGGTCAAACCGATCTTGCAGGCGGTGGCGGCCAAAGTAGCGGATGGCACTCCCTGCTGCGATTGGGTCGGCGAAGATGGCGCCGGGCACTTCGTCAAGATGGTGCACAACGGCATCGAATACGGCGATATGCAGTTGATCTGCGAAGCCTATCACTTGATGTCCGCCGTGCTGGGCATGAGCGAAGCCGAAATCAGCGACGTTTTCAAGGAATGGAACAAGGGCATCCTGGAATCGTTCCTGATCGAGATCACCGGCGATATACTGGCTTATCCCGATGAAGACGGCTCGCCGCTGCTGCGGAAAATCCTTGATACCGCCAGTCAAAAGGGCACCGGAAAATGGACGGCGGTAACGGCGCTGGAAGAAGGCACGCCCTTGACCTTGATCGGCGAGGCGGTTTTCGCGCGCTTCCTTTCCGCCATCAAAGACCAGCGCGTGGCAGCCTCCAAGGTGCTGAGCGGTCCCAGCGTCCCCTTCGACGGGGACAAAGCGGGCTTTATCCGCGACCTGGAGGGGGCGGTCTACGCGGCCAAGATCATCAGCTATACACAGGGTTACATGCTGATGCGCGACGCGGCCCGCACTTACAACTGGAATCTTAACTACGGCGGCGTGGCGCTGATGTGGCGCGAGGGCTGCATCATTCGCTCGGCATTCTTGGGCGAAATTCAAGAAGCCTACGCCAGGAATCCCGGGCTGGAGAATCTACTGCTGGATGATTACTTCCGAGATGCGGTGATTGCCGCGCAACCGGCTTGGCGGCAGACGGTGACAACCGGCATCAAATACGGCATTCCCCTGCCGATCATGAGCGGGGCGTTGGCTTTTTATGACGGCTATCGTTCGGCGCAGTTGCCGGCGAATCTGCTGCAAGCTCAGCGCGATTACTTCGGCGCGCATACTTACGAGCGGGTGGATCGTCCGCGCGGGGATTATTTTCATACCAACTGGACGGGTACGGGCGGGGATGTCACGGCTGGCAGTTATGATGCTTGAGGTGGAAATGCCTTAGTGGCTAATCTGGTGGATTCTCGGCGCTGAGGCGTCCTATACGGCCTAGGGCTTCCTGATCTATCACAAGCACATAATCGTCGTGATCGGCAAGTCGTTTTGTTGCTTCTTCGGACAGCATCTCCAAATCTCGTGAAGGTCTCTCCGGAGATTTCATATCTAAGGCAAAGCCTTCAAATCTCTGGAAACTCTCGATGAGCAGTTCGGCTCGCGGCAGCGTCTTAATGTAGAAAGGTTTCTTGCGCAATTTGGGCCAAGTGTACAGAAACCTGCGAGCTTCACGAAAGAGACGCTTTACCGCTTTCTCGTTCCAAAATCCTTTGCGAGCTTCTTTTATTGCTCTTTCCCAGACATCCTCGTCGCCGTACAGCCACGCCCGTATATGAATGTATCGGTCCAGATATTCGTCGTTTACGGACTTGTGGAAATAGAGGGCAGGTTGTTTCCCAACCAGTCTATGTACTAGCCGGTCTACGCGCGGTTTCAACTCAACCAGATTCTTGTCTAGGCGAGAGGTGGCGATATTCTCTTCCCCGACGTCGAAAGAACAGCGCGCCGCCAGCATATTCACAGAAGTAACGGTATCAATCAAGACTCCAGCTTTACGGAGCTTGTTGCCGTTTAGCGCGTCATCCAAATCCATAAGAAGCAACTTCTCGGCATTGACCAGCCGCGCGATAACGTCGTTTGCCTTTTCGCGTCTGGAACCCGAGTCTTCAGTATCAAGAAGTTCATTAGCAATTTGCAAGGCAGTCTGCAGAGCGGCTGATTCTGCTTTGGCAAAATGACGATCAATTCTATCGCAGATTTCCTCAATCTCTTTCTTTAATGCCTCAATGCGTCGTGTCAAATGATGAATCGTATAGGTCGTGATCGCCACGTCCAATAGCGGACCAGCAACCGTGACCGCTCCGACGACAACCGCCACCGTTCGAGCGTTCATTCCCGCAACTTGAAGCAGCGACGGCAGAAGTTGCAAATTTGATGAAGTGGAGCGAGACATATTACCGCCTTCACGGAGCCAAGCGACGATCCGCTTGTTACCGGAGTTTCGAATCACTCCGCCGACGCGTTCCAGTGTCCCATTCGTTAGTCCATTTACGATGTCGTCGGGAATGTCCAACTCAACGCGAATCTTCATCGCGCTTCTCCTCGCAAGATAATGGACAGGTTATGAAGGCAACTCCGGCGCGAACTGGTAATCCGGCTCGCGCCCCTGACGGCGCAGGATGGGGATGATCTGCGCCCAGGCGCCCGTGATGCCGCGCGGGCAGTCCGGCAGGTCATGCTTGATCAGCCGGTGAAGCTCGGGCAGATTGTAGAAGGGCACAGCCGCGTACATGTGGTGCTCGATGTGATAGTTCATCTGCCAGTAGAGGAAAGCCAGCACCGGATTGAGCAGGATGGTGCGCGTATTGATGCGGTAATCGTCGACTTCATCGGTCAAGCCGATATGCTGCGCCACGTTGAGCAGGTATTGGAATCCGCCGCCATAAAAGGGCGCCAAAGTAATCAGGACTGCCAGCATCGGCAAGCCCGTCAGCAGTGAGAACAGGACGATCAGCCCATGCCCGATGATGAGCAGCCGCGCCCAATTGAAGAGCGCCCGTCTGCCCTCGGCGTTTTCCGGCGGGAAGAGCGCTTGCTCCCAATCGTTTTCGATGACGCCGAAGCAGAGCAGAATCACGTTCTTCACGCGCAGGACGAAGCCGCGCGGATTGACAAAGGCGAAGCCGAGATAGGAACGCAGGGTCAGTTCAACGGGCAAGACTACTTCGCTGTCATCGGGCGGGTGCAGGGTATAGCGGTGATGCGCCTGATGGCTGGCCCAGAAGGAAACATGGTTGTACCAGCCCAGGAAACTGTAAATGTTGCGAAAGATGATGTTCAGCGCGTGGGTCTTGAAAACGGTCTTGTGGCAGAGTTCGTGGAAGCCGTTGACCATGAAGGCGTGCAGAGCGCCGTGCAGGTAAATCAGCGCGATCACGACCAGCCAGTGCGCGCGGCCGACCGCGTACCAGGCCAAGCCGCCGCTGCAAACCAACACCGCCAAGAAGCTGATACTCTGTATCAGTCCACGGGGGTCGCTGCGCTGATTGAGCCGAGCCAGGTCTGCCGCGGCGACCGGCGAACGGTACCACTTGATGCGCTTCCCTTGCCGTTTCGCGTCCATCGCTATTCTCCCAGCGTCACAAGCCCATCATAGATTATCAAGCTGCCTATTGCAATTCATCAAAGCTCAGCATCGCTTTGATGACGCTGGTCGCCGGATCCAGCCAGGTCGGGAAGTCGTCCACGATACTCTCCGGCGCGGCGCGATGCGTGATCCAGGGATCGAGGTTGATGGCGCCCAACTGCAAGCACTCGATGACCCAGGCAAAATCGGTCGGCGTCGCGTTGCGGCTGGCGAGCAAGGTCATCTCGCGCGAATGGAAGTGGGGATCGCTGAAAGTCAGATCGCCCTTGATATGCCCTACCAGCACCAGCGAGCCGCCATGCGCCACATAGTCAAAAGCCGCCGCCATGGAGCCTGCGCTGCCCGTGCAATCGAATACGAGCGTGGGCAATTCGCCGCCGAGCAGTTGCCCGATCTGCGCCATCGGGTCCTCCCCGGCATGAATCAGTTTGTCGATGCCGAGCGCTTCGGCGCAGAAATCGAGCCTGGTTTCGCTCATCTCCATGACCATCACATCAGCGCCGGCGATTTTGGCGAAAGCCGCCGTCGCCAAGCCGATGGGACCGGCGCCGATCACCAGCGCATTTTCGCCGGCCGATATCCGGGCGCGTTGGACCGCGTGCGCGCCAATGCAGAGCATCTCCACCAGCGCCAGTTGCTCGACCGGGACCCCGTCCACCCGCAGGAGCTTGTCGACCGGCAAGGTGAATTGCTCGCGCATGCCACCGTCGATATGCACGCCCAGCACTTGCATGTCCGCGCAGCAATTGCTTTTGCCGCGCCGACAGGCGACGCACTGGCCGCAATTCATATAAGGGATGACGCAGCATTGATCGCCGGCGGCATAGTCCAGCGCCCGATCGGTATTGCCGATTTCCAGTACTTCGACAGCCAGTTCGTGTCCCATGACGCGCGGGTAGCTGAAAAAGTTCTGATTACCGCCAAAGGCATGCAAATCGGTGCCACAGATGCCCACGCGCTTGACCCGCACGAGCGCCTCGTCGCGCCCGGGTTTGCTCGGTTCGGCGACCTGCCGCAAGCTCAACTGAAAGGGTTCTTCCAATACGATTGCTTTCAAGGCATTTACTCCAGTAGTCTCAAGGAAGGCTGTAAAAGGACCTCGCGTTGGCGCCCATGACTTTGTCTTTTTCTTCGTTCGACAGCCCACTTATGTAGTCGCGGACAATGCCGACCACTTCGCTATAGCTGCCGGAGAGCGTACAAACGGGCCAATCGCTGCCGAACATCAGCCGATCAATGCCAAAGCAATCGAAGACCACATCCAGGTAGGGCGCATAGTCGTCCCGCGTCCAGACCTTCCAAGCCGCTTCCGTGACCAGGCCCGAGACCTTGCAGCAGACGTTTTCGTAAGTCGCCAGTTCGCGGATCTCGCTCGCCCAGGGTTCCAGTATGCCGTCCTTAATGAAGGGTTTGGCGATATGGTCGAGGACAAAGGGCTGATTCGGGAAGCGCTTGACCACATCAATCGCCACTTGCAGGTGCCTCGGATAGAGCAGCAAGTCGTAAGTCAGCTTGTATTGATTGAGCAGCGCCAGCCCATCAAGGAAGCCGCCGCCGAGCATGAAGCGATCGTCGACTTCGTCATGCACGATATGTCGGACGCCGACCAGGCGCGGATGCGGCCCGAAACGCTCCAATTGCGCCGCGACATCGTCCGCGCGCAGATCTACCCAGCCGACGACGCCGCGAATGAAGTCATTCGCATCAGCGAGTTCCAGCAAGAATTCGGTCTCGCGGGGGTTCTGCCGCGCCTGGACGGCAACAGTGCCGTCGATGCCATTGGGGGCCATCAGCGGCGCCAGATCAGCCGGCATATAGTCGCGCTTGAGCGCGTCCTTGTCTTCATCGATCCAGGGATATTCCTCAGCTGCATAAATCCAAAAATGCTGATGAGAATCGATGCGCATGCCCATCCCGACCTCCTAGTTGTTCTCGGGCAGCCCGGTCTGCCAGGTCTTGTCCCGGATCGGCGCCAAGACCTCAAGCACCGCCTCAATCAAGGCTTCGTCATAGGAGGCATCCAGCCATTCGACATTGCGGCGCATATTCTCCGGGTTGGCGGTGCCAATCAAGGTGCTGTGGATATCCCGATTGCGTAGGGAGAATTGTACCGCAAGTTGGGCGATATCGACGCCTTGCTCACGGCAAAAGGCGGCGGCAGCGGCGCAGCCGGCTTTGATCTCGTCGGTGGCGGGATGCCAGTCCGGCGTACCGCGGTTGGTGAGCAGGCCCATGCTCAGCGGCGATGCGCCGATGATGCCGACATCCTTTTCCCCCAAATAAGGAATCAATCCCTCCAGCGTGGTATCGTTCAGCGAATAATGCGCGTAGGACAAGATGGTATCGACCTCAATGCGATCCATGATGGCGGGATAAATCGCCAGAGGGAATCCGGTGATGCCGACAAAGCCCACTTTTCCCGTTTCTTGCGCCTTCCGCAGTGCCGGGATTGTCTCGTCGACGATCTGATCCAGCGGCACATATTCGATATCGTGGCATTGGATGATGTTGATATGCTCGACGCCCAATCGTCCCAAGCTCTCGTCGATGCTGCGCGTGACGCGCTCGGCGCTGAAATCGAATTCTTCTTCTCCATAACGCCCGACTTTGGTCGCCAGCACAACCTTGTCTCTGGGAACGCCGCGCAGCGCCTTGCCCAAGACCGTTTCCGCTCTGGTGATGCCATAGAAGGGCGAGCAATCGATCAAGTTGAGGCCCAGGTCCAGCGCGACATGCACGGCTCGGATGCTCTCGTTTTCGTCGATGGGGCGGAAGACGCCCCCCAGCGACGAAGCGCCGAAGCTCAGGATCGATACGTCCAGGTCGGTTTTCCCCAACTTGCGATATTCCATTTGGCGCGTCCTTGTTTATGTAAACCGCGCCGCTCGTGCGACGAGCGGCTCCTAGATGCTGGTATTGCGTGTGATCTTGAAGGCGTAGACGTGATCGCAGGGTTTGTGATCGGGCCGCTCGATCCGGAGCCCGGCATCCGTCATTTCCCATTTGAGCTCGCCTTGGCTACCGAGCAATTCGACCGAGCGCAGTTCGCCCGGATAGAATGCCCGCGCGGATTCGATGAGGAAACTTTTCTCGGGCCAGTCAAAGGTCATGGCATAGAGCACGTTTTCCCGCACGGTGAAGCGGATATCCCGAGCCGTGTATCGCAGCTTTTCCTTAGTATCGCTAAAGGCGCCGACGTGGGTCATCTGGGTCGGTCCCTCGCCGAAGGTATTCCAGGGCACCGTATCGTAGATCGCCTCGCCGTTGACCCGCAGCCAGTCGCCCATGCCTGCGAGGATCGCTTTCGACTCGTCCGGGATGGCGCCGTCGGGTTTGGGACCCACATTGAGCAGCATGAAACCATTCTTGCTGACGTTATCCGCCAGATACTGCACCATTTCAGTCACCGACTTGTATTCAGTTTCCTTGATGTAGCCCCAGCCTTGGCCATCATCGACGGTGGTATCGGTAATCCATTCGTAGTGGGTCAGTTCGGCGGTCTTGCCCAGTTCAAAATCGAGCAGAGCGGCGCCGGGCGGGATATCGTGCCATTTGTAGCTGGCGACGACTTCCCGTCCCCATTCGGCTTCTTTATTGTAGTAATAAGCCAGGAAGTCCTGTTTATACTGATCGTGCACGAAGCGCAGTCCGAAATCGAACCAGATATAATCCGGCTCGTAGCGCTCGACGACCTCGACCAGCCGCCCCTTCCAGCGATCGAGGAAGGCTTTGCTGGGTTTGTCCTGCGCCATCCATTCGCCGTGGTCTTGATGAACGCCGGCGCGCTCCGGATCGTAGTCGAAATCGAGATTATGAGGCTCGCCATAGAGTCCGGCGTATGCGAGATCGGAGGTGTCGTATTCGCTTTTCCAATGCGGGAAGAACCACCAGTTCTCGGCGTGGTGCATGGCAACCATGAAGCGCATACCCTGGGCGCGGATGGCTTTTTCCAGTTCTCCCACCACATCGCGCCTTGGTCCCATCTTGCCCGCGCACCACTCGGTGTCGCTGGCGTCCCACATCGGAAAACCGTCGTGATGTTCGGCGACCGGACCGGCGAATTTGGCGCCGGCGCGTTTGAAGAGCTCCGCCCACTCATCGGGGTCGAATTTCTCGGCGGTGAACATGGGTATGAAGTCCTTGTAGCCAAACTGCGAGGGATGCCCATAAGTCTTGCAGTGGTAATCGAATTGTGGCGAGCCCTCACGGTACATGTGATAGGGATACCAGGTCACGTTGGGTCCGGTGGCGGGCACGCAATAGATGCCCCAATGGGTGTAGATGCCGAATTTCGCCTTGCGCATCCAGGCCGCGGTAGGATGCGTCTTGAGCGATGCCCAAGTCGCGTCGTACTGTTTTCTCATGTTTTTCTCCTATCCAAACGCGGATCGAATTTAATATCTCCGGTCCATTCTCAGTAGTATCAAAGTTAGCCATGCAACGAAAGTGATATGTAGTGGATGGCGCAAGCGGGGGACTCACAGGGTCTCTCCTACAAGGCTTGTCCGCTACTGGTGAAATACCGTTCCATTTGTCCTTTTCAATGTGGTTATCCAAGCATTTCTAGCTGGGAAGCGGGCGTCTCGCCGAGACGCCCCTACATAGCTTGTCTTTATATTGTAGTTTGGGTCGCCAAATGGTGTCATTTTCTTGCTGTTCTGACGTGTATTTGCGTCCGGCCTGTTCACCACAGTTAGAGTACCGGACAAGCCTTACAATGTTTTCGATTATTTTGCGTCTCTCTATGCTTCATCATAGTTTCACATTACTTTCTTGGATTTACTTCTGCTCAACCGTGGTCAGAAACCCGCAGCGCTGCAGAATGAGGGAACGATTCTAGCCGATACAAAGCTCGGCTTTTCCGCTTGATGGCATCGGGGGCAGGCGTTAAAAATCGCCATTTGTCGAGATTTCAACTCGATTGCCGCAGGATCAGTTCACAATTGAAAAGAGCGGAGGGGATATCATCTTGATCTCCGTTCAGCGCCTGCAGCACCTTGCGCGCGGCGGTCTCGCCAATGCGGTAGGTGGGTTGGCGCACCACGGTCAAGGGCGGGCTCGATACCTGCGCCCAGGGATGATCATCAAAGCCGACGATCGCGACATCCTCCGGGCAGCGCATGCCCAAGGCTTGCAAACCCATGAGCGCGCCCAGGCTCAGCAAGTTGTTGCAGACGAACACAGCCCGAGGCCGCTCTTCTTGCGTCATAAGTTCCCGCATGGCGCGCTGGCCGTCTTCAATGCTCAAGCGACTGGCCACGGACCAGTACTCACGCAGGGGCAGGCCCGCTTCCGACAGCGCCATTTCGAAACCCGAAAGACGCTCGCGCATGGTCGACAGACGCTGAAAACCCGAAAGAATGCCGATTTCGCGATAGCCGCGCTCGATGAGATGCTTCGTTCCCAGATAGGCGCCATATTTGTTGTTGACGCCGACATAAGGCGATTTGGCGTTGTCGAAGGTGCGATCCAGCATGACGATTGGAATGTTCAGCTTGGCCGCCTCGTTGAGCGCGTCCCAGTTTTGGCTGGCGGCGGCGGCGATGATGCCATCGACTCCCTGCCGCAACAGGATATCAATGTAGTATTCCTCGCGTTCCAGCACCTCGCTGGTATTGCAGACCATCAAGCTGTAGCCATTGGCGATCAGCACATCTTCCACGCCCAACATGATTTCGCCGAAGAAGGTATTTGTGACGTCGGAGACGATCAAGCCGATGACGCGGGTTCGTTGCGTGGTCAGGCTGCGGGCAGCCACATTGGGTCGATAGCCGAGCGAGCGTATAGCGTCCTGTACGCGTTCTTTGGTGGTCTCTTCCACGAAGCGCGTCTCGTTAATTACATGCGAGACGGTGGCTTTAGATACGCCGGCTTGTTCGGCAACGTCTTGCATCGTTATGCGTTTCATCAATGCGCAGTCCTCTTTCTGAACAGCCTCCTTGCTCTTTCGAGGAGAAAGGCTGTTATTTTCTGTGAGCGCGACATTCCTGGGACCTTTTCGCCGGTTACGCGCCGAGCGGCTGAGTAACGCGTTGCGCAACCGATTCCTGGAATGGTATCCGATTGCGCTGGAATCGTCAAATCTGCGGTTGTCCCGGCAGAGCATCGATTCAAATTCTGTTTCATCAAGAAGAAACGAAACTAGGACCAAGAAATTGATGCTAAGAAATAATGGCTAACTGTGTAGGGGCGACCAATCTGGTCGCCCGATTTATCCTGTATAGATTTCGGGCGACATGGTATGTCGTCCCTGCATTGTCTCCTTTTAACAGAAAACCGGCTAAATCTCGGTGTCCTCGGTGCTTAGGAAAAAAATCTGGCGCGATTGCCCGGGCTATCCCAACAGCTATGTTGCGGGCGCAATCGCCCTATGTTATAGTCGCCTGCGTCGCTGGGAAACCGATTGCGCGGCTTGGATAGATGATCAAATCCTTGGCGCGCGCTAATAACAGGAACGCCAATGAAACGTGTCACAGTGCTGGGAGAACAACGCGCGGGAATCGCCATTGGGCAGATGCCCCGAGCCAAAGAAAACTGGGTCCTGGTCAAGGTGCATGCCGCGCCCATGTGTACCGAATACAAAGCCTTCGCCTCTGGTACGAATCACGGTTTTTTCGGGCACGAAGCCGCGGGCGAGGTGGTGGCGGTGGCGCAGCCGGGCAAAGTAAAAGTCGGCGACCGCGTCGTGGCGATGCCGCTGTCCTCGTGTGGACAATGCGCCTACTGCCTGGCCGGCGAATACATCCACTGTCAGGACGTGATCGACTTTGACGCCTGTCATGGCAGCGACGATGGAAAAGCGACGATGTCGCAATATCTCTTGAAACAGGACTGGATGCTGGCGCCGATTCCCGATGGCATGTCCTACGAACACGCGTCGATGGCCTGTTGCGGCTTGGGACCGACCTTCGGCGCCTTTCAGTTGATGGATCTTGACGCGCACGATACCTTGCTCATTACGGGTTTGGGACCGGTGGGTCTGGGCGGCGTGATCGGCGCCAAGTATCGCGGCGCGACTGTGATCGCTGTTGACGTGAACAAGTATCGCACTGCGAAAGCGCTTGAACTCGGCGCCGAAGCCGTGATTGACCCGACAGACGAAGACGCGCTGGCGCAGATTCTGGCGCTCACAAGCGACGGGCGCGGCGTTGACAAAGCGGTGGATTGTTCCGGCGTGGTGGCGGCGCACCGGCTTTGCATAGACGCGACCCGGCGCAAGGGCATGGTCGCTTTTGTCGGCGAGTGCACAGATGACACGCCGGTGAGGATCAGCCAGGATATGATCCGCAAGGGCTTGCGATTGATCGGTTCCTGGCACTACAACCTGGCGGATACGCCGCGCATGATGGCGATGATCAGCCAGGTCGGCGACAAACTGGATCAACTGATCACCCATCGATATCCTATTGATGATATTCAAAGCGCCTGGGAGACGCAGCTTTCCGGGCAGTGTGGCAAAGTAATTTTACAGCCCTGGGAGGGAAGCGATGTATAAAACGGTTATTATCGGCGTCGGCGGCGGACGGGCGCACGGACACGCGAATGCCTACCAATATGTGAAGCGCGGCAGAGTGGTGGCCGTCTGTGACCTGGAGCGCGACCCAATGGATGAGTTCGCCGACAAGTACGATGTGAAAGCGCGTTACAGCGATTACCGCGAGATGTTCGAGAAAGAAAAGCCCGACCTGGCGCAGGTCAGCACGCCGCCCAGCGTACGGCTGGAGGTCCTGGAAGCGGCTGAGGCAGCGGGTGTGCCGGCGGTCTTGGTGGAAAAGCCGCTGGCGATACAGGGCGAGGACTACCTGGCCATCAGAGATTTCGCCGCGCGCAATCCGAAAATCAAGGTCGCTATCAATCATCAATTGCAGTTTCATCCGCGCCGGCAGCATCTGCAAAAGTTGGTGGCGGATGGCGCCATCGGCGATATCCGCTTCATCGAAGCCAGCTCGGGCATGAACCTGGCATACCAGGGTACGCATTCCCTGCAGGCAATCGGCGCCTTTAATCCGGGGACGCCCACGACTGTCTTCGGGCAAGTATCGGGCGCGGTGGGCTTGCAGCCCAACGTCAAAGAGCATTACGCGCCCGATCAAAGTCTGGCCGCGGTCGAATACGAAAACGGCGTGCAGGCGACGCTGCGCTGCGGCGAGAACGCGCCGCGGGTGCCGCGCGGCGACGCGATCTATCAGCACAAGCGCATCGCGGTTTATGGCATGAAGGGCTATATCCACTGGACGATGTGGGGTTGGGAGACCTTCGTCAATGGCGCCTACAATAGCGGCGATCACGAGTACCCGGAGGAAGACGTGCTCGGGCAAGCAGCCATGACCGAGGCGATGTTCGACTGGTTGGAAGACGATAGTGCCGCGCATCCACTAAACCTGAATCGCGCTCTGGTCGACTTCAACGTGATTCTGGCGCTTTACGCCAGTTCTCTCAACCACAAGGTGGTCGAGTTGCCCTACGAGCCGGAAGCCAATCTGGTGCCGAAATTGCGGGACGCTCTCCAAGACTAATCAACTATGGAGCACAAGCCGAAGATCCTCATTGCCATTCGAGAATCACTTTACCGCGACCTGTTCGCGGCCGAGGAAGACCGGCGATTGCGACAACTGGGCAGGCTGGATTTCGCCGTCTCTGACGAGAACCTAACCTCGAGGCAACTCGCGGATGCGGTCGGCGACGTTGACATCGTCATCACCGGCTGGGGCGCGCCCGTCTTCACGGACGAGGTCCTGGCAGGAGCCGATACGCTCAAGTTGATCGCGCACTCGGCCGGCTCCATCAAGCGCTTGCTGCCGCCGCCGGTCTTCAAACACGGGACTCGTGTCACGCATGTCGCCGCTGCTTTGGCGCCGCCGGTCGGGGAGACTACCCTGCTGCTCGTCTTGCTCGCGCTGAGGCGATTCCACAAGATTGACCGCGCGTTCAAGGACGGGGGATGGGCCGCCGCGCGCTCGTTTGAGCTGGGCAAGGAACTCGCCGGACAGCGCATCGGCATCGTCGGCGCCAGCCTCACCGGACGCGAAACCATGCGCCGCCTGCGCGCGATGGACGCTGAGCTGTGGGTATACGATCCTTACCTCAGCGCCGAGGAAGCGGCGGCTCTGGGCGCGACAAAAATTAAGCTGGAACGGCTGCTGCGCGAATGTCCCATCGTCAGTTTGCACGCGCCGTCGACAGACGAGACATATCAGATGATCGGCGCCCAAGAGTTCGCCATGCTAGGAGACGGCGCGATCTTCATCAACACGGCGCGAGCGCATCTGATCGACGAGGCGGCGCTGCTGGCCGAGTTGCAGTCGGGGCGGATCTTCGCGGCACTTGATGTTTTCGCGCAGGAGCCCTTGCCGGACGACAGCCCCTTCCGCCAGTTGGAGAACGTGATTATTACGCCACATATTTCGGCGCATACACAGCAAGCGCGCGCCCGGCAGGGTCGATTTTGCGTCGACGAGATCGAACGTTTCCTGCGCGGCAAATCGTTGCGCTACGAGGTCACGCGCGCTAAGCTCGATATCATGGCCTAAAGCAAGCAGGAGCCTCAACATGGGAAAACTACAAGACAAGACAATCATCGTCACCGGCGCCAGCAGCGGTTTCGGCGAAGCGATTGCCATCGCCTGCGCGGCCGAAGGCGCCAAGGTCAGCCTGGTGGCGCGGCGCGCGGAACTGTTGGAAAAAGTCGCCGCGGCGGCGCGCGCAAAGGGCGGCGAAGCCTTGGTCTGCCCGGCGGACGTCAGCGACGATGCCCAGATTCAGGCGGCAGTCGAGCAGACCCGCGCAGCCTTCGGTCCCGTAGACGTGTTGGTGAACAACGCCGGAACCAATATTCCGCAACGTTCCATCACTGATACCTCGGCGGCGCAGTGGCGCGAACTCATGGATATCAACTTGACCAGCGCCTACGTCTTTACCAGAGCGGTCTTGCCGGAAATGAAAGCGCGCGGCGATGGGCTTATTATCAATATCGCGTCGCGGGCGGGTATGTTCCCCAGCCTCGGCGCCGGCGTGGCTTACAGTACCAGCAAAATCGGCATGGAAGCGCTCAATGCGGTCACCAACGAAGAAGGCAACGCCCAGGGCGTGCGCGCCTGCCTCTTCAACCCCGGCGCGGGCAACACGCCCATCATTGACCGGCGGCCGGTCAAGTTCAGCCAGGAGCAAAAGATGAAAATGATCCAGTCTGAAGATATCGCGGCGACTGTGGTTTTCATCGCGGGCTTGCCGCCGCGCGTCAACATTGACCTGGTATCCATGTTGCCGACCAAGAGCTGAACGAGGCGCGCGATGAATGAATTAGCCATCTTTAGCAAACCCTGGAAGAACCTGCCCCTGCCCGAACTGGCGGCGCATATCAAGTCCCTGGGCTTCGACCTGATCGAATTGCCGGTGCGACCGGGCTTCCAGGTCGAGCCGGAAACAATTGAGCGCGATCTGCCGGCCGCGGTCGAATTGCTGGGCGATAACGGCATCCGCGTCTTGAATGTGACGGCAGCGCTGCCCTTCGATGACGAGCGGCTTTACAGCGCCTGCGCCGCCGCCGGCATCAAGATGAACCGCGTTATGTTCTGGCAAAGTGATATGGATTACTGGACCGCCGAAGCGCAAGCGCGTCGACGCTTGGATTCCGCCCTGCCCTTCTGCGAGCAATATGATGTGCGGATCGGCGTGCAGAACCACAGCGGCAAGTTCGTGCCCGTCAACGAAATGGGCGCCCACAATCTGCTCAAGGATTACGACCCGCGCTACGTGGCCGCCGTTTGGGACCCGGCGCATAACGCGCTCGAGGGTATGGATAGCGACGCGGCGCTGGATATCCTGGCGCCCTACCTGTGCGTGGTGAACCTCAAAAACGCCTACTGGCGGCGCCTCAACGGTCCCGAAGCCGAAGTCGCCGAGTGGAAGATCTATTGGACTTCCGGCGCGCAGGGGCGGGCCTCCTGGCCAAGGGTGATCGCCAAACTCAAAGCGATCGGCTACAGCGGTCCGATCTGCTTTTCGGCTGAGTACAGCGATGAAGAGGGAGTGGACGAACTGATCGTGAAGGATCTGGCGTTCGCGCGCGGGCTGCTGGCCTAAGGACTTTCCGGCTCAGCCTTTGATGCCCGAGGTGGCGATGCTTTCGATGAAGGCGCGCTGCAGCGCCAGGTAGAAGATCAAGACGGGGATCGTCACCAGGGTCAGATAAGCCATTATCTCGCCCCAATAAGTGTAACGCTGAAAGAAGTATTGCAAGCCGACCATGATCGGTCGCAGTTCCTCCGTGCGGACGACCATCAGGGGCCAGATATAGGCGTTCCACATGAGGAGGAATTTCAGGATGGCGACGGTCGCAAGGATGGGACCGGATATCGGCATGATGATTCGCGTGAAAAGCTGCCAGACGCTGGCGCCGTCAATCCGCGCCGCCTCAACCAGTTCATCGGGCAGATCGCGGAAATACTGATAAAAGAGGAAGATGCCCAATGAATCGGCGATGAAGGGAATGATCTGCACATGGTAGGTGTTGAGCCAACCGATCTCGATGCCTTCCGGACCGATCCAGGGCAGGTTGTTGACAACAAGCAGCAAGGGAATGACGAGCACCTCGAAGGGCACGATAAACGTGGCAATAATAAAGGTCAGCATGAGCTTTTTCCCGCGCCACCTCAGGAAGGCAAAGGAGAAAGCCGCCATCGAATTGAGCAGGATGCTGGCCAGTACCGCCACGACGGTGGTGAATATCGAATTGAAAGCGAATTGTACGACCGGTACACGCTCGACAGCGAATGCGTAATTGTCCAGCGAAACATCGCCATAGGGCACAAATGCCAACAGCGAGCCGGAGTCGCGCAGCAATTGAAGATCGGGCTTCAAGGACGAGACGACCATAAAGACAATCGGGAAAATGAAGATGGCCGAAATCAGGATTAACAGCGTGTAACGCAGGCTGATGATCAGGCGATGTCGAGTTTCCCAGGTCATGGTCGTCATGACGTATCCCGATCGCGCGTCAGGTAGCGATTAACTATGGTGATGGCGAGCACCACGAAGAAGAGCACCACCGATATAGCCGAACCTTCAGCGATATCTTGCTTGTCGTAACCGCGCTGTACCGCCTGATAGACGACGCTCTGCGTGGCATCCAGCGGACCGCCGCGCGTCATGACATCGACCTGAACGAACAAACCCATGGCCTGGATGACGATAACGATGAGGATAAGGACTGCGGTATTGCGCAAGCCGGGCCAGGTGACATAGCGGAACTTCTGCCAGGCGCCGGCGCCGTCGAGCCCCGCCGCTTCGTACAAGCTGACGGGAATCGTTTGCAATCCGGCCAGCCAAATGACCATATGGAAGCCAACAGCTTGCCAGGCCGACATGGCGATCATCGCCGGCATGGCAGTATAGGGATTGCCCAGCCAATCAACCGGCTGAAAACTGCCTAGCGTGGCTATGCCCAGCATCGTATTGAGCAAGCCGTTTTCCCCATCGTAGATGAAGCGCCATAGCAGCGATACTACCACCATCGATACCACCACCGGCGCGAAGTAAATGGCTCGGAACACATTGATGAATGGCAAAGCCTGATTTAGCAAGAGCGCGAGCAGAAGCGCCAAACCGCCTTGCAGCGGCGCGATAACCCCGGCGAATATCAGCGTATTGATCAAGGCGCGCAGGAAGACAACATCCGCGGCCAGGATCACCGTGCGATTCTCGCCCGACTGCCAGGACGTAAACTCGCGCAAGCCGCTCAGTTCCGGGTAATCCGGGTTCTTTCGCGTGAACGTGCGGAGACGGGGATAGGCGATGCTCCCGTCATCGTCGTAGACAAGTGCGCCGCCCTCGTCGCGTTCCGGCTCCAGCGTGAAGACGCGAACAGTCAACAGCCGCTCGAAGTTGCGCATGCCCACCCATTCAGTCGGGTTCGGCGAAACCAGCCGTTGATTGGTGAAAGACATGACAAAAGCCATCAAGAAGGGGATGACCAGGAAAATGGTCAAGACCAGCAGCGCGGGAAAAGCCAGCAGCCAGCCCAGGATGGCCTCGTTGCGCTGATACAAAGGCGCGTCCTTGGGCACGAGCAAACGCACCCAGAGCGGCGCGTTCTTCCTCGTCTCCGCTGCGCTAATCATGACTTGTCCAAAGAAACCAATTCGTACCGTGCGTGGTTCTTATAGTAATCTCATATCAAGCATTATTTGTAGGGGCGAGCCGTCGGAGTCCGTTAAAAAACACCCCTCACCCCCGGCCCCCTCTCCCACAAGGGGAGAGGGGGAGTCTTGTGACCCGTATTGAGCCGTTAAAGCCCCTCCCTCTTTATGGGGGAGGGGTTTGGGGTGGGGGTAACGACGAGTATTTCATCAGCGTCCGACGGCTCGCCCGCAAATGTCTGATCAGTGGGCGACTCAATGAGTCGCCCCTACATTCTATTCGCTCCGACTGGAGTAGCGCCAACTACATGTCGAAGCCGTAGCCCATGTTGTCTTCGATGTCGGCATCGATTTCGTCGACGGCCGCGTCCAGCGTATCCTGCACATCAGCGCCGTTGGCGATATCAGCCAAGGCTTTCTCGAAGATCAGCGCCAGTGTGGCGTAGCCAGGCGTGACCGGGCGGATCAAAGCTTGCTGGTTGCTGAGTTCATAGAAGACTTCCAGCGGACCGCCGGCCGAATAGTTCTCGCTCATCGCGGCGGCATTCGGGGTCGCTGGCGCCAAACCCGTGGCATCGCTGAAAGCCGTCAGCCACTCGTCCTGGATGGCGAATTCAATGAACTGGCTCACGCCTTCCGGATGTTCCGTTGTAGAGGAAGCGCCCAACTGCCAGGAAGCGGCGCCGATGGTGTTGCCATGCCCGAAGTCGGGCGCGGGCAGGAAGAGCAGGTCGTCGCCAACTTGCTCAAGCGTGGAAACGCCAACCCAGTTTCCGATCCATTGCAAGGCGTACTTGCCATCGATGAAGCCGGTCTCGCGATCACCAGTATCCTGCGATGTGCCCGGCGCCAGGCCGCGCTCAAACAGGCTCTGCCACCATTCGCCAAAGGCGACGGCTTCGGGACCATTCAACACGCCTTCCGCCGTCGTGTACGTTTCGCGGTCGATCATGTCGCCGCCGAAGCTCTGCAGGAAGGGCGAAAAGGCGTAGGGATACCATTCGCCGGTCCAAGCCATGCCCAGATCCAGCGCATATTCGAAGTCGTCAGTGGCTTGCAGTTGCTCCAAAATGTCATCGAATTCTTCACCGGTCCAGGGATCATCGAGGGTCGGTATGCGGATCATATTGGCTTCCAAGACCGAGCGGCGGGCGAAAATTGCCACCGCCGCGTCCCACAAGCCGACCGCGTAGAGTTCGCCATTCCATTCGCCGATGGGACCAGGCAGGAAATCATCCAGCGCGCCTTCCGACAAGTTCAAGGGCGCCATCCAGCCAGCCCAAGCCCAGCCCGGCATGACCGGACCATCCACATCAATGATGTCCGGCAGTTCGCCGGCGGCGGCCGCGGCAACGATAGAAGAGTTGTATGACTCCTGCGGGAAGGCTTCCAGGATCACCGTGTATTCCGATTGCGACGCGTTGAAGGCTTCAATGAGGTCTATAAACACCTGATGCTCAGCCGCCCAGGCGCCACCGTGGTACCACATGCTGAGCTCGGTTTGCGCGCTCGCCATTGGCGCCGTCGCCACGAGGAAAACGACGAGTGTCAGCGTAAGTATTGCTTTTTTCATCTTGCATCTCCTTAAGATTGATACTATAAGCGATCCTTCCCAGATAGCCTACGAAGAACGCCGCGATTAATGGCAGATCCCATCGTCGCGGCTTCAAAGTTAGACTATGTGATGTGGGAAAGGGGGACCAGTGTAACCAGTCCCCCAAGGTCGTTCAAGGGTTAAGAGAAGGTCCGCGCTAGCTAGCCGCCCAGGAGCGCGTTAGTTTGTTCGTGCGCGCGCTGCACCGCAACGGCAGCGTCGCGTTCCTCGCCTGTCCAGAGCAAGTCCATATTGCTGATCCAGACCGAGGTCTCCCATTCCAGGTATTTCGAATGGTAGGGCGGGTGCACGCCATCGCGCGCGCCGATGACCGAGAATACCTCGTGGTAGGCGTCGGCGTAGGGCGCGTCATCGGGGGCGGCGCAATTATGGAAATCGGACTGGCTGACCAGAGCGGCGCCCATAGCGGCGGTGCGGCAGAGGTGATCCGGGTTGGCCAGCGTATAGCGAATCAACTCATAGGACAAGTCCGGATGCGCGGCCGAAGTCGGGATCGAAAAGGCCGAGCCGCCGATGAAGTTGTAGCGACCGGCGGGACCGGTCGGTGTCGGCACGACCGTCCAATTGAAGCTGTCGCCGACCAACTCCCACATGCGGGAAGCCGCGTCGTTCAGCGCGTAGTGCATGGCGACATTGCCGTTGGCGAAGAGGAATTCGGTCGTGAAACCGGAAGCGGCGATGGAGTCGGCTGTCGGATGCGCGCCCGAATCCCAGAGCAGGTCAGCCATCCATTGCAGGGCGGCGGTCGTTTCCGACGAATCCATCACCGAGGAAGTGATCTCTTCGTTGAACAAGTCGCCACCGAAGCTCTTGATGATCCAGTAGGCTCCGCCGGCGCCTCTGCCGACGCTCACCAAATTGCTGATGCCCCAGATATCGGTATCGCCATCGTCGTCAGTATCCTGGGTGAGGGCGATCGCCAATTCAGTAAACTCTTCGAAGCTCGTGTTCGCGTTCGGCGGCTCCAAGCCAGCCGCTTCAAAGAGATCGAGATTGATATAGAGCCCGCCCGGCGCCAAGTCATAGGGGATCGCGTACTGGCTGCCCTGGTAGTTGAAGGCGTCGACTTGCGAAGTGACAAACTTCTCGGGCCAGCCGGGGATCGGGCAAGCTTCCAGGTAGCTATCGAGATTCAGCGCCCAGCCGTTGGCGGCGAAGGTATCGTTGCGGGTATCGTGCATCCAAGCCATATCGATCTCGGCGCCGCCGGCCAACTGCGCCGGCAGGGTCGTCCAGTAGTCGCCCCAGTTTACGCCCGTATTGAGGATCTGTTCAACATTGGGATAGTATTCGCCGAAGAATTCGTCGAAAGCCAGCAAGAATTTATCGACCTCGCCGGGTCCTTCCCAGCCGGTGATGGTGATTGCTGCGGAGGCGTCGCCATCTACTGTGCCGCAGGTCCAGTCGGTCATGTCCTGCGCCGAAGCCGCGAAACCAAAGCTGAGCAGCGCCAGAACGGATATGAGTAGAACGAGTTTGCGAATCATTTGCGCGTCCTTTCATAATTGAGAATTCGATTCCGAAACGAAGAACATATTGGATCCCTAGCCACCTCCTTTGATGCCGCTAGTGACAATGCCGCGGACATAATACTTCTGTCCGACGACAAATGCGATCAAGACGGGAATGACGACGAACGTGGCCGCCGCCATGATGAGATGCCAGGGGGTACGCATGCCGGACTGGTTCTGGAAAGACGCCAGCAGCAATGGCAGCGTCTTGACCTTGGGTTTGCCCAGCACGATCAGCGGCCATTGGAAACTGTTCCAGGTGTTGACAAAAGTGAAAATGGCGAGCGTCGCCAGCGCCGGTTTGGTCAAGGGCAAGATGATCAACCAGTAGGTGCGGAAGAAACCGCAGCCGTCAATACGCGCGGCGTCCTCCAATTCACGCGGAATAGTCACCATGAATTGCCGCATCATGAAGGTGCCCCAGGGGGTGAAGAGGAAGGGCACGATCACCGCCTGCAGGGTGCTGATCCAGTTGAAGTAGCGCATCTGCACATAGAGAGGAATCAACAAGACGGTGAAGGGCACCATCATCAGCGAAATATAGAGCAGGAAGATCTTGTCGCGCCCGGGGTAACGCAGCCGAGCGAAAGAATAGCCGGCCAGGCTCGCGGTGAATAGCTGTCCAAGCACAACCGCCGCGGCCACGAACGCGCTGTTGAGAAAACCCAGGTCGAAATGCGTCATCGTCCAGGCTTCCGAATAGTTCTCGAAGTGCCAGACCTCGGGTATGAACTCCGGCGGGTACTGGTAGATGCCGCGGATATCCTTAAACGAGTTGGCGACCATCCAGGCGAAGGGCATGATGAAGATAATGCCAACCACAGACAGCACCAGATAGACGAGCAAATCCATCAGAATCTTGCTCTGCTTTTGGCCGAAGAGACCGCCTTTTCTCGCGCTTGTAGTAGCCATCGTTTTTACCCGGTTCCGCCGCCCTTATTCGTCTTCCTCAAATCCAAAGACCCAGCGCTGCGCCAATTGCCACTGAATAATGGTGATGATAAGAATGATCACGAAAAGGACGGCCGCCAGCGCCGCCCCATAACCCATCTTGAAGAACTTGAATGCGTTGTTGAAGATATAGAGCGTCAGCGGCGTGGTGGCGTCGGCGGGACCGCCTTGCGTCAGGACAAAGAATTGATCAAAAGCCTGGAACGCCCCGATTAACGACGTGACAACCACGAAAAATATTGCTGGCGAGAGCATGGGCAAAGTGACGTAGCGCATACGTTGCCAGCCGCTGGCGCCGTCTATGGAAGCCGCCTCGTAGTACTCTTCCGGGATGCCCTGCAAGCCCGCCAACAGTATCAACATGGCGAAACCGATGCCCTGCCAGTTGCTCATGATGATGACGCTCGGCATTGCCCATTTGGTATCGTGAATCCATTTCGGTCCGTCAATGCCGAACCAATCGAGAACGTGGTTAATCATGCCGATTTCGGGCTGGTAAATCCAGCGCCAGATCGTAGCCGCAGCCACTGTCAAGGTGATTTGCGGCAAAAAATAGACGGTGCGGAAAAAGATGATGCCGCGCATTTTGCGATTCAAAGCCAGCGCCAGCCAGAAGGCGATGAAGATACCGGTCGGGACGGCGACAAAGGTGTAATAGAAGCTGTTGACGAGCGACTTCCAGAAGAGCCTGTCGTTGACCATGGTATCGAAGTTTTTGAGACCGATGAACTCCGGCGGCTTCGCCAGGCTCCAGTCCGTGAGCATGATGTAAAAGGCGAACAGAATCGGGAAGAGCATGAAAACCAGGAACCCGATCAGGTTCGGCAAGAGGAACATATAACCGGCGATCGATTCTTCTCGACGCAACCCGGTGAAGGCGCGGCGGAACTCGCGTAATTTCGCCGCCCAGAGGGACTCGCCATCGCGCCTTGCTTTTAACGTCGCGGCCACCTAGTCGCCTCCCGCGACGTCATATTGCGGACTTATGAGGATGACCCTGGTCGCCAAAATTAATGACGGTAGTGAAATGATCATTCGTCGGACCGTCAACTCTTCACTTTCAGTTCAGCCGCTACAAACCATAAAACCGATTACGCAACCGATACAATAATCTAACATGCGAATTATGCTCTGTCAAACCGCTCGCTCCCGCTCATGCCGGAATGCGCGCCGCCCTTGCGCCATGCCCCGCCAGCGACAAAGTTATTCTCGCCTCACAGGTAAGCGCTGGATACGGTCATATCACGGTGATTGAGCCGCAACTGATAATCGGACCACTGCCTGTCCGGCCGCAGCCTGCCAATTGATCGTTTTGCTAGTTGCTCCGCAGCCAGGCCAGGCTGTACGCCAGCGCCTCGTCGAGCACTTCTGTAACCTCTGCCAGCACGTCGAAGATGTGATCGCCATCCAGCACGACCAGCGCCTCCGCGCCCTCGTGATAGTCAAGAAAGACCTGGCCGGCCTGCGGTTGCGGCGTCACGGTTGTGTCGCGCGCGCCAGTGATGGCCAGCAAAGGTCCTCCGTAGCCGGCTATCTCGGCCACCGGATCGACCAGGAAGATATCCTCGAAGAACGGACCCTTGAGCGATGTCTCGGCGCCCCAGGGCAATGCGATGGTCAGCGCCTCGTCTCCGGCCGCCGCGCCGGCCAGCAAGTTATCATAACCCAGCAGGATACCGTAACTCATGACCGGATTTGATACCGCCGACCAGAGTACGAGGTTGCTGACGCGCGCGTCGCGCCCGGCCGTGGCCGCGCCAACAAGTCCGCCTTGACTCAGACCCACGATGCTGATCCTCTCGCTGTCGACACCTTCTAGCGTCTCTACAAAATTCAGCGCCGCGATGGCGTCCGAGATCTGGCCGCTGAAGGTTGTGTCCTCCCAAGCGCCTTCGCTCTCGCCGGAGCCGCGGAAGTCAATGCGCAGGCTGGCGACCCCGCGTTCGCCCAGCCAGCGAGCGGCGCGGCTGAACATCGTGTCTTCAGTGCCGAGAACCGGCAGTTCGTGGCGCGTGCCAGTGAAGCCGTGTAGCAGCAAAGCGACCGGGAAAGGTCCCTCTCCCTCCGGCATGGCCAGCGTGCCGACGATCGTCTGGCCCTCGTTGCTGAAGCTAATGTCGCTCTCGCTGACACCATACTCGGCCATGGAGCCGGCCAATGCGGCCGCGGCGTCAGCGAGGCTGTCCTGTGCGGCCAGCGGCATCGCGACAAGTCCCAGAGCCAGTAGCAACACGACGATCAGCACTGTAGTGGTAATGCGCTTCAAATAAATTCTCGAAAACATGACGAACTCCTAGCAATAAGAATTTACGATGGCCTGATTCTGGCACACCAGCCGCTCCTTCGCAAGCGAGCCAAAGCATGACGGGCCGATGCATTCTGCCCAAGATTCAGTATCAAGAAATGATTGCAGGATCGATTTCGAGAAACTTACGGTACTGTTATGCGTAGCAGCGAAGACGTCATAGCGGAGACGACTCGTCTGCTATTCCCGCCTCACAGTGATTAAGCTATTCGCCCTCAATTCGTCCACGACGCTGTATTCCCCGTCATTCCAGATGATGGTCAAACGCCCTAGCGCAGCGCCGGAAGGAAAGCCGAAATGCACGCGGCTGGGATCGCCCGACAAGTAGCCGCTGGATACGGTCACATCACGGCGATAGGCGCCTTCGCTGGTCTCCAGGAACAACTGCGCGCCGACGCTGGCGCTTGCGGAAAGCGTCCAATGCAAGTCGACCTCGATGCTTTCCCCGCCGCAAAGTTGATTCTCGAAGACCTTCGCCGGCGCATTCAAGTTGTTGACAAGCACGTCGAGATCGCCATCGTTGTCCAGGTCCGCCAGTGACATGCCGCGCCCGCTCGCCTTGTCGTTGAGCGCCCAGCTTGGCTGCGAAACAAACTGACTGCCGGAAAGATTGCGATAGACCTGATTTTCTTCCACCAACTCATTGCCCGGCAAGTGCGAGAACATCTCCCGAGAAATCATGCCGTTGACGGACGTACAGATCCTGGAATCCGTCGTTGTCCAGATCGCCGAATTTCGTCGACCAACTCCAGCCGGTCGCGTCCAAGCCCAACCGCGGCGCGATGTTTTGCGCCAACCCCGCTCCACCGCCAGCGTAAAGCACGTTTTCCATGATCTGCGGATCGCCCTCGACGTGCGGCATCGCCATCATCATATCCATCACCGGTCCCCACTGCGCCCGCGTTTCTTCGTCATCGGCATAGGGTTTCATGTCCACAGCATATGTTTCGACACGTCCATCATTGTCCAGGTCGGCCGCATCGTAGCTCATGGTGCTGTGCGGCATCACCGGCGGTGGTTCCCGCTCTTGCCAGTTGCCGTCTACAAATGTGAAGAAACGGTCGGGCACGGCAAAGTCGTTGCCGATGATGATTTCCTGGTCGCCATCCGCGTTGACACCGGTAAGCAGAGCCAGGGTATTGGACCGGTTCGCAAGTCGCGTCGCCTGGAAGCGGTCCTTGCCTTGTTCGTAATAGATCACGCCCGATTTCGGCGCCGATTGGCCCAGGATCATTTCGTTCTCGACATCGTAGGAGCCGGTGACCAAATCGAGATCGCCGTCGCGGTCGGCATCAAGCCAGTTCATGGCATAGCCGATATAGCTTACGCCGCTCAAAACCTGGATAGCGAAACCGGTGCCTTCTTGATTGCGCCAATAAAGCGGGGCGGCCCGCCTGCTGCGTGAA
>CBDBFY010000001.1:0-1188969 GCA_965205125.1 Phototrophicaceae bacterium | reverse complement strand
TCTGGCCGGCTTGCAAGCCATCCCCACGGATCTCTACGAAGCAGCCGAGATTGACGGCGCCAATTGGTGGCAGCGCATCTTCCGCATCACCCTGCCAATGCTGAGCCCGACGATCTTCTTCCAGCTCATCACCGGCGTCATCTTCACCATGCAGATATTCACCGAAACCTTCATCATGACCGACGGGGGACCGGCCAACGCCTCCCTGTTTTATCTGCTTTATCTCTATCGCCAGGCTTTCCAGAATTTCAAGATGGGCTATGCTTCGGCCCTGGCTTGGGTCTTTTTCATCGCCATCCTGCTGCTGACCTTGATCCTGTTCGCCACGGCAAAGTTCTGGGTCTATTACGAGGCGGAATCGGAGGAGGATAACTGATGAGCAGCAAGGGCGTCGGCATGAACGCCAGGCAGATCATCAGCAAGATCATCGTGTATCTTCTCCTCGGCATCGGCTCGATCGTCGTCTTGCTGCCGCTGCAATGGATGATTTCGACCTCGTTGAAGCCGCTCTCGCATGTCTTTCGTTTCCCGCCGGAATTCTGGCCGCAGAAGATAGTCTGGTCCAATTATCCGGACGCGCTAAGTCAGTTGCCCTTCAATCTCTACTTCGCCAATACCATCTTCATCGTCGTCTTGTGCTTGCTCGGCGAGTTAATCGTTTCGTCAGTCGTGGCCTACGCTTTTTCGCGTTTGCGCTGGCGCGGGCGGAATGCGCTCTTCATCGTGGTGCTGGCGACAATGATGCTGCCGCGGCAGGTGACACTTATTCCCGAGTTCATCGTCTTCAAACAGCTCGGCATGATCGACACCTTCTGGCCCTTGATTCTGCCGTCCTGGTTCGGCAATCCCTTCTACATCTTTCTCTTGCGCCAATACTTCCTGACCCATTCGCGGGAGCTGGATCAGGCGGCTGTGATCGACGGCTGCTCGCGCTTCGGCGTCTTCTGGCGCATTACGCTGCCGATGTCCAAACCGGTGCTCGGGGCGGTGGCGATTTTCTCATTTCAGTTTCATTGGAATGATTTCTTCCGCCCGCTCATCTTCCTCCTCGATCAAGACAAATACACGCTGGCGCTGGGCTTGCGTTTCTTTCAAGGCACCTTCGGCACCGAATGGAATTCGCTGATGGCGGTCTCGCTGGTGGTGATGCTGCCGCTGATCATCGTCTTCTTCTTCGCGCAGAAGCATTTTATCCAGGGCGTCGTTTTCACCGGTTACAAGTAGGACATCCTAAGCGCGAGATGGCCTTGCGGAAGCAGGAGAGGCGGACGGCAAATTGCGCCTGCACAAGCTAGAGCGCAAGCGATCAAATGGGAAAGAGAGGGTTTTATGCAGCGAATGAGGCGATTGGTTTTTGGAGCGCGCTAGTCCGATTTCTTGGGCTTGTCGTCGCCTTTTCTAGGCTTGGGGTCGTCTTTTGATCTTTTGCCGGGAAACGTGGTGCGTATGTGGCGGATGCCCTTGGAGTCCACCTCGTATTCCGTGATCGGCGTATTGGTTCTGGCCCAATTGTTTTGCTTCATGATTTTCGCTCGCTTTTCTCTTGCTATTCATAATAGCATATCGCTCAAGTAAAGACTATTCTGTGACATGATCGTCCACTCGCCAAATTGCGGGACTTCAATGTGAAATTCATACAGGCCTTCACCGACAAACGTAAGCTCATGAAAGCGAAATACAACGAGACTGCTGGCGCTATACAAGAAGTCAATAGCGAAGTGCCACTCGGTCAGTATCTGGCTGTCTTCAGGCGCAAGCACACGCAAAACGGCAGGATATCTAACTTTGTCCAAGTCAGACTCAGTGAACCAGTATGAAATCAGGATGACCATTGGATTCAGTTCCACTTGTATAGGGGGCTGTGAAGGCGGGAAAATATCAAGCGTTGAATCTGCAAATACCTGCTTCAGGGTGAGCATTCCGTCGTCGTGCTGATCAAAGTCTCTGCAAAGCACCGACCAGCCAAGTCTCATTCTTCCTCCCGCGCATATTGATACCGACACTATTAGGGAACTGTACAAAACAATAGTCCAGTCACAAGCCAGAATCAAGCGGTAATCTTAGTTAACAATCAGGTAGTAAATGGAAAGGACAAACAGAATTCATGCAAACCATGTCGAAGTATCAAAAGCTCAGCCCGCTCGCGCACGACGCCGTCCACTGGCAAGACGGCTTTTGGGGCAAGCTTCACAAGCTGTGCCGCGAGACAATCCTTCCGCATATGCGCGAGGCGCTCGACGAGCCGGAAAACGGCGCCGTCTTCAGCAACTTCGCTGTCGCTGCCGGGCTGCAGGACGGCGAACGCAAAGGCACGATGTGGAGCGATGGCGACTGCTACAAGTACATGGAGGCTTACGCGCATATCTACGGCGCCACCAAGGAGCAGTCGATCCTCGATCAACTAGACCCGCTCATCGAAGTGATCGCCGCGGCGCAAGAAGAAGACGGCTACATCAGCACGCCGATGCAGCTGGACGGCAAGGAATACTGGACCAACCACCGCGACCACGAGCTCTACAACATGGGTCACCTGCTGACGGCGGCCGCCGTCCATTATCGCGTCTCCGGCAAACGCAACTTCCTGGAAATCGCCGTCAAGCAAGCCGATTATCTCTATGATCTCTTCATGCCGCGGCCGCCGGAATTGGCGCATTTCGGCTTCAACCCCTCCAATACGATGGGCGCCGTCGATCTATACCGCGTGACCGGCAACGAGAAATACCTCGAGCTGGCGCAATGCTTCGTCGATATGCGCGGCTCGCAGCCGGGCGGCGGCGACCAGAATCAGGCGCGAGTGCCCCTGCGCGAAGAGACGCGCGCGGTGGGCCATGCCGTCACCGCCGGTTATCTCTACTGCGGCGCGACCGATGTCGTTGCCGAGACCGGCGATGAAGAACTGCTGGCGGGCTTGCAACGCATCTGGGAGAATGCCATTCACAGCAAAATGTATATCACCGGCGGCACATCGGCGCAGCACCACGGCGCCTCAGAGCGTCCCGAATTTGGCGGCAGCGCCAGCGACGTGCACGAGGCTTTCGGCTACGAATATTCGCTGCCGAACGCCACCGCCTACAATGAAACCTGCGCCAATATCGCCAATGCCATGTGGAATTGGCGGATGCTGAACTTGACCGGCGATGCCAAATACAGCGATATCGTCGAACTCGCGCTCTACAATTCCATGCTGTCGTCGATGAGCCTGGACGGCCTTCGATTCTGCTACACCAATCCGCTTCGTTGGTACGGCGCCGAGCATCCACTCTTGAGTCAAGACACCTATGAGCGCTGGCGGCTCTTGTATTGCTATTGCTGCCCGCCCAATACCGCGCGCACGATCGCCCTGCTGCACAACTGGATTTACAGTAGATCCGACGAGGGGCTCTGGGTGCACCTTTACGGCAGCAGCAACGTGAAAACGGAACTGGCTGATGGCTCGGCATTCGCGCTTTCGCAGCAGACCGATTACCCCTGGGGTGATGCGGTTCGCATTTCCATAGACGCGGCGCCGGCGCATGAGGTCGCTTTGATGCTGCGGATTCCAGGCTGGTGCGACTCGGCCCGCTTAAGCGTCAATGGTGAAGCCAGCGCCCTGCCGCTCGCTCTCTCAAGTTATGTCGAAATCAAGCGCGCCTGGAAGACGGGTGATGTCATCGAGTTGAGCCTGCCGATGCGGCCGCGCCTGATCAAGGCGCATCCCAAGGCGGAAGAGATTCGCAATCATGTCGCGGTCATGCGTGGACCAATCGTCTATTGTCTTGAGGGCCTTGATCTGCCGGATGGCGTCTCGATCCTCGATGTTTTCGCCCCTGACAACATGGGATTGACCGCTAGCCGGGAAGACGATCTGCTGGGCGGCGTCATGGCGATCAAAGGCGTCGCCCGACACATCACCGAGCGAAACGGGTCGCAAGCCCTATACCGAGAAGCGGGGAACGAACAGGAAGCCGATCTCGATATCAAGCTGATTCCGTATTACGCCTGGAACAACCGCGGCATCAGCGAAATGACCGTCTGGCTGCCCCGCCGGTACTGAGACTTTACCTTTACCGAGGATATCGGGAGTGGTGAATTTCAAGGATGTATGAATTGCATGGGGAAAGCCTTGTACTTGGGATACTGCTGAAGATATAACTGCCGCCGATTCCAGGCATAGACAAAAAGTTTCACGTTCCGTCGAAGCGCCTCGGCACAACGAGAAAAGCAACGGGAACGCCGATGCAAGCGCGCCAAATAATGACGCAACTCCGCATTCATACCCTCCACTCGGTAGGTTTCGCTCTTATTTGGCATCGGAGTATGCTTTCCGGGGTAATAGAGCAATTTCTTATAGGAAGCCATCAAGTCGCTGTAGTACCAATGCGCTCGCGGACTTTGATCCACCAGTTTTTGCAATGTATCCTCGTCCCGTCGCTGGCTCACCAGAAAACCGACAATACAACTGCTAGCCCGGTCAACGAAAGTACTTATGTACCATCTGTTTTTTTTCGTTGGACAAAGGTATGCAACTCATCCATTTCAACAATATGCAACGGAGTTTCTTGCGGTGTTGGGGCAGGCGCCAGTTGATCGGCATGCGCTTTAACCCAATTCATCACGGTGACATGATGAACACCCAAATGACGCGCTATCCAGCGATAACTGGCGCCATCAACATACCATCGCAGAGCTTGCTGCCGCATGGCATCGCCGTAGAGACGCGCCGGCTGTGGAGTATAACGGCGCTTGCAGATGTTACAACGATAACGCTGGCTGCCAGAACGATTGAAGCCAGCTTTGACTTGCCTTTGTGTATCGTGACATTCTGGACAAGTATTCATAACCGCAGTCTATCATAACCGCCTATTCACCACTCCCAGGATATCGTAGGCGTGCTTTATTCGGAAGATCGGTTATACTAACAGAATCGACAAGCGGGAGGACCGGCCGTGCAGACGCAACAGGAGATACCGCAAGAGAAAAAGAAACGCAGCGGCATGACCAAATATGAGAAGGTCAAATCCCGTATATTAATCTTCATAGCCGCCGTTTTCGTGACCCAGGCCGTCATATCCGTCGGCTCCTTCCTGAACTTACAAGCCACTTGGGATCAGATGTTTCCTGAAGAGGCGGACTGCGCGCACTGCATATGCCAAGAAACAGCAGTGTTTTACGGCGGATCCAATATAGAGTAGAGGAGAAGCCGTCCCCCCGATCAGACGGCTTTAATGCTTTAGAAGGATGTTGCTGTCAATCTCATTCAACTCAACCCGCAGCGCACTTATTGCAGCGTTTTGAGCGGTATACTCTTACACCCGCGCACCACAATTCGAAGACTACAATTTTTCCCAACCACCTTGGACTCCAATAATTGCAAGTGCCACACGGCTCGCTATACCAGTGCGGAGTACAGAACTTCGGTTGGGCGTCGGATCCCGCTCCATCCGACAGACCCGCACCGCCAGACAGATTGAAGCCACTAACCATAGGAACACTGATCGACATTAAATAATCAACACTCAACTCAGACAATGCACTCACGTCAACATTGCATCCGTAGCTGACAGCACCGGCCGTGAAAGCCATTGACTCTCCATCCAGCGCGAAAGTAGAACCAGCGAGCAGCCCGCCGACCAGCAGTACTGCCATCATTAATACTATCCCTTTCATGATTCGCTCCTTGCTACTCTTCGACGACCACAATCTTAACCGACGACCCGCGAAATCCGCAAGCGATCCAGCCACCAAGCCCGATTTTCGCGCAGACTTTTTGAGGCAATATCCCGGCCCCGCTACTCAAAAGCCAACGTTCTGTCATTTCGCGCCACAATGAACCGATTGCTTTTGCTATTGCGCGGCGACAAGTCAACACCATCTGCATGCCAGCCGCGAACAGGCTACAATGGCAGATGGTGAGCGGAAAGGACTGATCATGCAGACTTCAACGCGAGAATTGATGGGGCTAGGCTCGCCGTGTGCGTATAAACGGAGCGATTCAATTTTCTCCGCCACTCTAAACTCGCACTGTAAGGCGCTTGCTAAATTCGCTATGGTAGAGGTCGGTCTGGAACTGGACTGAAGGAGCGCATCGCCCGACGCCTGAATGTATATGGTAAAAATCGCGGCAAAGATCCCTCTCACTCAGCAAGGCGCGCCAAGCAGTTCCATACTGCGCAGTTTTACCTTCCTAAAGAAATACCGCCATATCGCCGCTGGCGTTTACCTGCTGGCTTTGATCAGCAATGGCTTGGCCGTCTTTATCCCGCAGACGATTCGCTGGATCGTTGACGCGGGCATCATTCAGCAAAACCTCGACATTTTGGGAGCGTCTCTGCTCGGGCTGCTTGCGCTGACCATTGCCAAGTGCCTGGTTGATTTCGTACTGGGGCGCGGTACGGAAGTGGCGTCGCAGGGCGTCGCCTACGACATCCGCAACGCCATCTACGAAAAGCTGAGCGCCCTGTCGTTTTCCTATCACGACCGCGCGCAGACGGGGCAGTTGCTGGCGCGCTCAATATCCGATGTGGAGCGGATCCGTTTTTTGACCGGGCGTGGGATTGTGCGTCTCTTTCAGCATTCAACGCTGTTGCTGCTGACTTTTGTGGCGCTGTTGCTGATGAACGCGCAGCTGGCTGTGCTAGCCATGATTCTGATGCCGCTGCTCCTTTATGTCGCCTATCGCTTTGGTCGCATCTACCGGCCTCTGTCGCTCGACTTGCAGCATCAACTGGCGGAGATGACCAGTGTGCTGGAGCAGAACCTGCGCGGCGCCAAAATTGTCAAAGCCTTCGCCCAGGAAGACGCCGAGATCGAGCGCTTCGAAGCGGAAAACGCCAAGTGGTTTGGTCTGGCGCAGGCGCAAGTCGCGGCTTCGACGAAGCATATCCCGCTGCTCGATTTCATCGCCGGCTTGAGCACGCTCGTCATCATCTGGCTTGGCGGCCGGCTCGTCATTCAAGGTGGCTTGACCTTGGGCGAGTTGGTGGCTTTCACCACCTACCTGGGCCAGCTAATCGCGCCGGTCCGGCGTCTGGGGGTGATCGTCCCGGCGGTGGCGATGGCATCGGCGGCGGGCGAACGTGTTTACTCCATCCTGGACGCGCAATCAGAAGTCATTGACTCGCCAGACGCGCGGAAACTGCCGCCGATCAGCGGGCGCGTCCGCTTTGAGGATGTGTCCTTTTCCTATTTCAATCAGCGCGTGGTGCTGGACAGTCTCAATTTCCAAGCGGAGGCGGGCGAAGTGGTGGCGCTGCTGGGCGCGACCGGCTCCGGCAAATCCACCATCATCAACCTGATGCCCCGTTTCTATGACGTTACCGGCGGTCGGATTACCGTCGATGGCATTGATGTGCGCGATGTAACATTGAATTCCCTGCGCGACCAAATTGGAATCGTCCTGCAAGAGACAGTGCTCTTCGCGGCCAGCATCCGCGAGAACATCGCTTTCGGGCTGGATGAAGTGGGCGACGAAGAGGTGATCGAAGCGGCAAAGGCGGCGCAAGCCCATGATTTCATCATGGCGATGCCGGCTGGCTACGATACTGAAGTCGGCGAGCGCGGCCTGACTCTATCCGGCGGGCAAAAGCAGCGCATCGCCATCGCCCGCGCCTTGCTGAAGAATCCGCGCATTCTGTTATTGGACGACGCGACATCGAGCGTCGACACGGAAACCGAACGACTGATTCAGATCGCGCTCGAGCGCCTGATGGAGGGCCGCACCTCCTTCATCATTGCGCAGCGCCTAAGCACGGTGCGTATGGCGGATAAGGTGCTCGTCCTGCAAGGCGGTCGCATCGCCGCCGCCGGCACACACGAAGAGCTGCTGCAAAAGTCGGGACTATACGCCGAGATCTATTACCGAAACCTGCGCGAGTGAATCGAACGGCATGAGACCAGGGCTTTAGCTTGCCCGTCAACTTTATGCTCAGGTAAACTCGATAGTATCGCTGACGGAAGCCCTTGGGAATAACACTGATGCGTCATGACTGGACACTCCTATGTACTGAGGTGCAAGCTCAAGACTCTGGCGCGATCGGATTGGGAAATGTATTTTCGACCTTACAAGTATCCAGCCCTTATGGCGTTGTTGAGAATGCGGCGTCAGTTCTCTTTGATCCGCCTGCTCTCTTGGCGTCTCACTGGACGGCGGAATTCGAGGCTGAGAAGCGCCTTCATTCCGCAATTGTTCAGCTAATGGCTCCAGGTGGCGAGTATGTTTTGTGGGAAGACGGGTTGGGTTTTGACTTTCGGAATCAGTCTACATTTCTGATGGTCTACATTTTGCAAAACATACAGTTTGTTGGCACTGGCACGTATGAGTTTCACGTAGCGTTGGAAGAGTACGCCATGGTTGGTGAATGGGGACGAGCCACCCTCACAATCAGCGAGGAGTAAAGGAGTTGCGATATCATGCTGAAGTTGAAAGCTAAGATTGTTCATGACACGAAAGTTGTTGTGTTCCATCCGTCGCCGAACAGGGTCTCGCATACCGACGAGAACGCGCCGCCACTAAAACGACGCGCTCCAAAGCTGCCCAAACAGAAGCCAAAACAGCCTCACAAGGACGATTAGACCGGCTCCGCCGCGGCGCGTATTCGTCGCGAATATGGGCAAAGCGACACCGAAACGGAGTAACTTATCGGCTTCTCAATCGGCACATCAGGCGTCGGCACTGGCAGCCCGCGCGGCACACTGGACGCCTACGCGGACAAGGTCGAAGGCCGCTCATTTAACCTGCGGGTGATATGGCGCCTGCTGGTCTTCGTGCGGCCTTACGGCTTGCATATGCTGGGCGCATTCGTCGCGATGCTGGCGGCCTCGGGCTTGACCCTGCTCGCGCCTTATCTGGTGAAGCTGGCGATTGACGGTCCGATCCTCGCCGGCGACATCGACGGCTTGAATGAGATCGTGCTGCTGCTCTTGCTCGCGTTCCTGGGGCTTTACCTGGCGTCGATGGCGCAGCGCTATCTGCTCAGTTGGGTGGGGCAGCGCGTGCTGGCCGATCTGCGTTCGGCGCTTTTCCGGCACTTGCAGGAATTGCCGCTCTCTTATCACGACAATCATATTGTCGGGGTGACGATATCGCGGGTCATCAGCGATGTGGGCGTGATCAATCAGTTGTTGTCGCAGGGGCTGATCACGCTGACGGGCGACAGCCTGCTTTTAGCCGGCATTGTCATCGTGATGCTCACGCTGAACGCGCAACTGGCGCTGGTGACCTTCTCGATCATTCCGCTGATTGTCCTGGTAAC
The DNA here is from genome assembly GCA_965205125.1 of Phototrophicaceae bacterium. Lineage (GTDB taxonomy): Bacteria > Chloroflexota > Anaerolineae > Aggregatilineales > Phototrophicaceae > UBA6055. The sequence continues at coordinate 1,179,739 of CBDBFY010000001.1, read as the reverse complement.
GATGGTCTTCGCGCAAAAAGCCAAGCAAGCTTTTCGCAAGACCCGCGCCCGCAACGCCCACATGATCGGCGACCTGGCCGAGAACCTAAGCGGCATCCGCGTGATACAAGCTTTCGCCAATGAAGAAATAAGTACAGAAAGATTCGACGAGGTCAACGGCGCCAACCGAGACGCGCACGTTGAGGCGATGTCGCTGTCATTTGTATTCCTGCCGACCGTTGAGTTTCTGGGCATGGTAGCCACCGGGATTGTGCTGCTCTTCGGTGGCTTAAGCGTGGCGCAGGACAGCCTCACCTTAGGCACGGTGATCGCCTTCCTTGCCTATGTCAACCGCTTCTTTCTGCCCGTGCAGGAGCTCAGCCAGCTTTACGCCACCATGCAAACGGCAATGGCCGGCGGCGAGCGCGTGATAAATCTGCTGAATACCGAACCGGCGATCAAAGACCAGCCGGACGCGCAGCCGATGCCGCCGATCGAGGGACGGATCGAATTCCGCGGCGTGCATTTCGGCTATCGAGAGAGCCTGCCCGTCTTGCGCGATATCAATCTGGATATACCGGCGGGCACGATGGTGGCGCTGGTAGGACCGACGGGCGCCGGCAAAACCTCAATCGCCAATCTCATCGCGCGCTTCTATGACGTCAGCGCCGGGCAGATTCTGATCGACGGCATCGATATTCGCGATGTCGCGCAGCGCTCCATGCGCGCGCAAATGGGCTTGGTGTCGCAGGATCCATTCATCTTTGCCGGCGCCATCGCCGACAATATCCGCTTCGGAATGCCGGATGCGACGATGGCGGATGTGGTTGAAGCGGGTGAGTTGGCCAATGTCGCCGAGTTCGTGCGCGATCTGCCGCATGGCTACGAGACCGAAATCTTTGAAGACGGCGCCAATCTTTCCGTAGGGCAGCGGCAATTGATTTCCATCGCCCGGGCGATCTTGGCTGATCCACGCATCCTAATCATGGATGAGGCGACCTCGAGCGTGGACATGGTCACCGAGGCGCTGATACAAGATGCCTTGCGCAAATTGCTGAGCGAGCGCAGCGCCATCGTCATCGCCCACCGGCTCAGCACCATTGTGAACGCCGACCTGATCTGCGTTGTCGATGAGGGTGCCGTCCGCGAGATGGGCAGTCATGCGGAATTGCTGGCGCGGCGCGGGCTCTACTATGAGTTATACCAGCGGCAATTCGTCGATATGGTGGATTAAGGCGTCGTCGTCGTAGCGGAAACGAGTTTCACCAACCGATGTAATGTAGCGTTAGTCGTCTTCGCGTGTATTCTTCGGCTGCTCTTCCGGCTGCTGCTTGGGCCGCCTGGGCGCAAGCCGCTTCCACTTGGGCGCGTCTTTGTCGTTGGGATCGGGCACCTTCATCGGCGGATGCTCGCTGAAATGATTCGTTGCACGACTATCAATCTTTATTCTTAGCTCGTTCATATCGAAAAGCTCCTTCAGCTATTTCAGCCGATCCTGAGACAGGTGCGCCCCCATTCGCCTCTTTCGGCGAAGTCGGCCACCAACACATGAAATTCGTACGTGCCAATCCCTACAAATCTCATTTCCTCAATTCTATGAAAAAGTCGATATAGAATTGTATTCCGAAAATCGAATTCCAGCGCCTGTTGATCCAGTACATGGTCTCCGCCAGGCGCCATTAACTGCAATTGGCCCGAAAAAAGTCGCCTGTCGGTCTCGAACTCCGCCGTCCATTGTGAAACCAGCCAAAGCGGCGCGTTGACGCGAAGCACAGTGTCGATGGGCGACCGGCGCAACCCGTCGGGCGCCTCAGCCTCTGTTACTACATTCCTCAATTCAATGCTACCGGATGGCGATGCCGTCAATCCAGCGCAGAGCAGCGTCCAGTCGTGTCGCATCCGTCTGTGAATCCTCCGCAGGCGGCACGCAAACCCACTATAGTATAGATGATACGGATACAAGTTACCATCAGCGCGGCTGCCTCCAACCCTGGCAGCGCTAAGCAAATACAGGAGCGACAGCATGAAAGCACTGATCACCGGCATCAGCGGGCGCGTCGGCGCCAACCTGGCTCATGAGATGAAGCAGCGCGGCTATGACATACGCGGGCTAGTCATGCCAAACGACCCGCAAGCGGACAAGGCGGCGCGGCTCGACGTCGAGATTCTCGAAGCGGATATGGCTGACGCTGCTCGCCTGCGCGCGGCTGTCGACGGGGTTGACGTCATCGTCCATCTGGCGGCGCAGATTCCGCAAGGGACGGACATGTCCGAACGTATGCTCGATGTCAACACACGGGCCACCATGAGCTTGCTGGAAGGCGCGCTGGCATCATCGGCGCCGCTCAAGCGCTTTGTGTTGGCAAGCACCTACCAAGCCTACAATCCCTTCGTCACCAAGCAAGTTACCTATGATGAAGAGAGTCCGCAGAAGCCGATTGATATCTACGCGCTGACCAAGCTGCTTTCCGAGGAGGTCTGCTTCGCCTATATGCGGGAATACGGACTGCCGGTGACGGCGCTGCGCTATTGTTCGATAAAGGCGGCCAACGAGGTGCTGGGCATGCTGCACCCGGCATGGCTGAATTACTTCATTGATTTGACGCTATCCAATAACCGCATTCCCTGGTTCGGCGCCGAACACATTGAAGAAACCAAGGCGATCATGAGCGAGCTGCTGCGGACGCCGGATGCCGTTTGCGCGGTGAGCGACCCTCAGGGCGAGCCCTGGCGATTGGTCGTCACCGATGTGCGCGATGTGGTGGCAGGCACGGTTTTGGCGCTGGAGCATGACGCGGCCGTCGGTGAAGCCTTCAACATGACGGGATGCCCGCCCGTCACTTACGCGGGGGCCGCCCGTCTCCTTGCCGATGCCACCGGTCGACCCTATCGCGAAGTGACGATGCCGTTCTGGCGCGGCGCCGACGCCTCGACCGAGAAAGCGCGCGCCCTGCTTGGCTACGATCCGCAGTATACCTTCCAAAAGATGGTGGAGACGGCGCTGGCTTATGAACGCGGCGAGCCAATCGATCAGATTCCCAACTAAAGCACCCGCCCGCTCACCAGCGCTAGCCTTGCGTTCCGCGGAGGAAGTCGAGGCACTGTTTCATGCCCTCAGCCGGCGGCGGCAGATGATCGGGGAACCAGCGCCGCTCGTATTCCAGCGAGTAGAATCCCTTATAGCCAAGGTCGGTCAGGGCGCCGACGATCTGCGCCCAGGGAATAATGCCCTGGCCGAGCACAGCCGCGACGCGCTGGGTGCCATCCCAGAAGAAGTCCTTGACATGCACGTATTGGATGCGCGGACCCTGCAAGGCGATTGCCATCTCATATACTTCGCTGTTCATGAAGGCGAGATTGGCTTGGTCATAGAGCACGCCTACATTTGAGAGATCCACCGAGCGCACGATCGCCATGGTCATCTCGGCCGATGTCGCCATCGTATCCATGTGATTCTCAACATTCAGTTGTACGCCGGCTGTCTTGGCGTATTCACCGACTTCGCGCAGCGACTCGGCCAGCCAGCCCAAGGCAAGCCCCTGCTCGCCGGGCGGCACCTCGTGCCCGCCAAAGACGCGCATGGCCCGGCAGTCCAGCGCGACCGCGATATCGACGGCGCCTTTGAGATCGGCGATCGCCCTTTCTCTGGCCAGCGAATCGGGGTGATTCGTATCCTTGGTATAAGGCACTAAGCCAGCGATGCTCAGCCCGGCGTCCGCGGCCCGCTGCCGAATGCCGCTGAGATCGCGCTGACCGGTTTCGAGATTCAGGCCGCAGGGATAGTCATCGGCGCAGATGATCTCGATGCCATCCAATCCCAGCTCGGCAAACAGGTCCATCGCCTCAAGCAGGGTCGATTCTGGCGTTCCCATCGTGTGCCCGACTATTTGCATCGTTTCAATCCTTCAACCATTGATCATGCCTTCTGCCATTCTGCGACGAGACAGCGATATTTTGTCCTCATTATAATTTACATCCGCTATGAATGGAAAATATTGTGGGGGCGACCAGCAGTCCGTATCGGCAGTTCGGGTTTACGCGACCTGCGCGACCCTCGGTGGTGAAAACGATTACTGTGCTCGCTAATGGCAATATTTGCGCGGCTATCAGAATACGCGCCATCGCTAATCTTTCGACCGCTGGGGCAAAATGCGTTACGATATTGGGCGATCGAGAACGCGCAACACTGGCAAGAGGCAGGCGAAGGAGACGCACATGGCAGACGCCGCCACCAATGAGGCCGCGCGCGAGACGCCGGTCAGCTTAATCGACTGCGATGTGCATCCCTACCTCAAGCGCGCCGATGAGTTGCGCGATTACCTGCGCGAGCCCTGGCGCAGCCGGACGATCCCCTCGCGCCGTCAGATCTATTTGCCACCGGGAGACGGCCGACGGCTGGATGCCATCCCGGAAGATGGCAGTCCCGCTGGCTCCGACCCCAAGCTGGTGGAGAAACAAGTCCTCCAAGGCATAGGCGCGGATTACGTCATCCTGATTCCGTCATCGAGCATCAGCATTATCCCCGATCCGGTATTTGCCGCCGAGGTCGCCCAAGCCTGGAATGACTGGCAGATTGACACCTGGCTGGGAAAATACAATCCCCACGGCCGCTTCAAGAGTTCTATCGTGATCGCGCCCCAGAATCCGGAACGGGCTGTTCAAGAGATCGAGCGCCTGGCGGGCCATCCGCATTTGTTGCAGGTTCTAGTGGGCTCGAGCGCGTCCGCGGCTTACGGCAAGCGTCAATATCATCCCATTTGGGAAGCGGCCGCCCGCCACAATCTGCCCGTCGCGCTGCATGTGGAAAGCCCGGTCGGTCCGTCGCCGCCGTCGCCCCTGGGTTATCCGACGTATTTTCTCGAATTTCACACGCTGTATCCGACCATATACATGACCCACCTGGTGAGTCTGATTGCCGAAGGCGCATTCGAGAAATATCCGGACTTAAAGTTCGTCTTTGTGGAAGGGGGCAGCGCTTGGCTGGCGCCGATTATGTGGCGCATGGACAAGGATTGGCGCGGCGCGCGCGCGGAAGTGCCCTGGCTGAAGCGCCCCCCCAGCGAATACCTGCGTGATCATATTCGGTTTTCGACTCAGCCGATCGAAGAGCCGGCGAACCCGCGCCATCTGCTCCAGATCTTTGAGATGATGGACGCCGAGAACGTTTTGATGTTCGCTTCTGATTATCCGCATTGGGATTTTGACGACCCGAAACGCGCTTTCCCGCGGATGCCGGATGCCTTGCAGCGGCGGATATTTTGCGAGAACGCGCGCGAATTGTACAATTTGCCGGCGACGCGACCAGTCGATGAGTTGGATTCAAGCATTCGTCCGCTGAAGCGCAGAATTATGGGGGCAACCCTTTGAAACGCCCGCCGAAGCGCAGAATTGTAGGGGCGACTTATCAAGTCGCCCGCCGAAACGCAAATTTGTAGGAGCCACCGACTGAATGGGCCGATTTGTCGTATGCAAAGTGTCTGAGCTGCCTCCCAGCAGCCGCCGCATCGTGCGCGTGAACGGGCGCGAAATTGGTGTATTCAACGTCAAGGGAAAGTATTATGCCTTGCGCAACCTCTGCCCGCACCAGAGCGCGCCGCTCTGCCTGGGCGAGCTGACCGGGCTGACCGTGTCCGATGAGCCGGGTGAGATCGAATGGACGCGCGAGGGCGAGATTCTGCGCTGCCCCTGGCATGGCTGGGAATTTGATATACTCAACGGCCGCACTGTTTTCAAGTCCCGGGCGCGCGTGAAGACCTACGATGTGCGCGTCGAAAAAGAAGCGCTGAAACGCTTGAATGAAGGCGTCGAGACCTACCCAGTGAAGGTAGAGGACGAGGTGGTCATCCTTGAATACTGATTATCATGCCTCTGCGGCGAAACCGTTAACGCGAAGGCGGGAGAGGAAAACATGCGCATCGCCATGATTGAAGTGGGGCACTGGCACGCGGGCATGCACCTGCGTTCCTTCCAATTGGCGGACGAGGTGGAGATCGTCGGCGTCTCCGATCATCAACCGGGCGTCGCCGCGGCCTTCGCCCAGCAATCCGGCGGCCTCGCCTTTGAGCGCTACCAGGAGATGCTGCAAGCGACAGCGCCCGATTTCGTCATCGCGATGGGCCGCCACCTTGACATGCCTGCAATCGTCCGCGATGTGCTGGAAACGGGGATCCCCTTCGCTATGGAGAAGCCAATCGGCCTATCAGCGAGCGATGTTGCGCCGCTGGTCGAATTGGCGGAGGCGCGGAATGCTTTCGTCGCCGTGCCGCTCATCAATCGCTACAGCGCGCTTTGGCGCCAGCTTGATGAATTGGAAGCGGCCGGCCGGGTCGGCGCGCGTACTCATTTTCATTTTCGCGTCATCAATGGACCGCCGGAGCGCTACGCCCTGGATGGGGTGGGCTGGATGCTGGACCCGGCGGTTTCCGGCGGCGGCTGCATGCGAAACGTCGGCATCCACACGGTCGATGGCTTTTTGCGCTACACTGAGGGCGAGCCAGTCCAAGCGCTCGGCGCCGCCATCAGCTATCGCGCGCATGGCAAAGCGATCGAAGAGTTCTGCGCCGCCGTGCTGCATTCGGAGAGTGGCGTGATTGGCACGGTGGAGGCCGGTTATTCCTACGCCTCGATGAAGCCGGGCGGCGATTTTGAAGCCCGCCTGTCCGCCGCCAACTGTTATATCATCGATCGCAACGAGACGCTGGAAGTGGCGACGCTGGATGATGAAGAAGCGCGCACGCTGGCGATTCCCGATCAAGGCGCGCGCTACGATCAATTCGGGCGCGATACCCTGGCGCGGCTTCGCGACGGCCGCCCGCCGATCGCCACGCTGCGGGACTGCTATCGCGCGATGCAAGTCATAGACGAGATCTATGACAAGGCTTTGGTAACACCCTATGATTCTCAAGCACTGTAGGGGCGACGGACCCGCTGTGTCTACGCGCAGCTGTGAGTCGCCCACTGTTGCCATCGCTGCCAAACACCTGTCGCACGACCAACTTGGGACGACTGAGAAAGGAGCTTTATCGAATCGAGCCGACTGCAAGCAAGTCGAATTTTGGCGTCAAATTCAGATTGATTGCATTCCATAGGAGGAAGAAATGTCAAAGAAGTTCCTGTTCATTCTGTTAATCGGGGTGCTGGGCGTATTCTCAGCCGCGGGCCAATCCGATGAGATGGGCTCCTTCCTGGTCGGCGAGTTTGAAGGTCCGACCATCATCACCGATATGGGGATGATGCCGTCCATGTTCAGCGAATCGCCGATGTTGAGCGCAATGGTGGAGGCAGGCGACTTGCCGCCGGTCGAAGAACGCTTGCCAGCCCATCCGGTCGTTATCCAACCGGTGCACGAAATCGGCCAATATGGCGGGCAATGGCGCCGCGGTTATACCGGACCAGGCGATGTTTGGAACGCCCGCCGAATCGCCGGCAACGACAATCTCCTGTTCATGGATTACACCTTGAACGAAATCAAACCCTGGGTCTTCGAAAGCTGGGAAGCCAATGACGACTTCACCGAATTCACCTTCAGCCTGCGCGAGGGTCACAAATGGTCCGACGGGACTCCATTCACCACCGATGATATTGTCTTCTGGTTCGAGGAACTTTTCCTGAACGAAGAGTTTCTGCCGGCGCCGTCGACCTTCCTTTCGGTCAATGGCGAATTCGCGACCTTGACCCAGATCGACAATCTCACGGTGCAATACAGCTTCAGCGCGCCCTATCCGCTTTTCCTCAAGGTGATGGCGACGCCCTCCAGCAATATCGCCAGCCATGCGCGGCGCGGCTGGAATGGCCATGGCGGTTACGCGCCGGCGCATTACATCAAGCAGTTCCATCCGGACTTCGCTGACGAAGCCGATCTGAACGCGATTCTGGAAGAGGGCGGCTATTCCAATTGGGTCGACCTGGTCAAATCCAAGAATGACTGGGCACGCAATCCGGATTTGCCCACCTTGGCGCCCTGGCGCGTCAAGCTGGCGCCAGCGGAAAACCCGGTCTATGTGCTCGAGCGCAACCCCTACTACTTCGGCGTTGATACCGAAGGCAACCAACTGCCCTATATCGACTCCATCGTGCTGACGCTGGCCGAAGACCTTGAGGTGCTGAACTTGCGCGCCATCGCCGGCGAGTATGATATGCAGAGCCGCCACATTGATTTGCAGAAACTGCCGCTCTATCTGGAAAACGCCGAGCGCGGCAATTACTCAATTCGACTGGATCCGGCGGATTATGGCGCCAATGTTTTGCTCTTTTTCGGCCAGACCTACAGCGCCGACGCCGAGATCGCCGGCTGGCTGCAGAATATCGACTTCCGCCGCGCCGTTTCGATGGGCGTTGATGGCGGGCAGGTCAACGAGACCTTCCTGCTCGGTTTGGGCGAAGCGCGCTCTGTCGTGCCGACCGCCGCCAATCCCTATTACCCGGGCGAAGAATACGAAACGCTCTATACCGCCTTCGACGCTGAAGCCGCCAATCAGCTATTGGACGATATTGGCTTGTCTGCAAAAGACGACGACGGCTTCCGCCTGCGCACGGATAACGGCGAACGGCTGACCCTGACGCTGACAACGCCGGGCGCCAGCTTCGTCCCCTATCCCAAGATCGCCGAGATGGTCGCCAGCCAGCTTCAGGGCATCGGCCTCAATGTCATCCCCGAGCAGTTGGAGCGCAGCCTGTGGCAGTCGCGGATCGACAACGGCGAGATTCAGTTGAGCTTGTGGGACAATGGCGGCACCGAGGATGTCTTCCTGCATTACAACAACACCTGGCTCTGGGCGCGCCCGAATTACACTGACTGGATGCGCAGCGGTGGCGCCATTGGCGACGAGCCGCCGCCCGCGATCAAAGAGGCGATGGAGATCTGGGTGAGCGGGCCTTCGCTTCCGCCGGAAGAGCGCATCGCAGCCGGTAAACGTTTCTGGGAGATATTCGCCGAAAACGTCTGGCAGGCGGGCATCGTCGGCAGCTCGCCCGCGGTGCTGGGCACGCGCGTGGTCAAGGACACGATGGGCAACGTGCCGGCGCGTCAGCTCGCCAATGTGCTCTGCATGACGCCCGGCTGTACCTTGCCGGAGACCTATTTCCTGCGGCGTTAACGGCCGGCGCTGCGCTAAATTTCACCCCCCTCTGTCCCCCCATTGCAATGGGGGGAGGCTGGACCAAGGTGTTGAAACCGCTTACTAACTGAGCAAACTCCCCTTCCCTAGCTCGCTGGGGAAGGGGCCGGGGGATGGGGTAGACCGATGATAGCCGCCTTGCCATGCTGACCTACATAATTCGCCGTTTTCTGCTGGCGCTGCTCACCATTTGGGCGATCAGCGTTTTGGCATTCGCCATCATTCAACTGCCGCCGGGCGATTATGTCACCGCTTATATCGCTCAGTTGGCAAGCAGCGGTGTAGACGTCACGCCAGAATTCGCCGAGAACCTGCGCCAGCAGTACGGCTTGGACAGCCCAATCTGGGTTCAGTATCTGAAGTGGATGGAGCAGATTTCGCGCGGCAATTTCGGGCGTTCGCTGGAATGGCGGGCGCCCGTTCTGGATATGATCGGCGACCGACTCTGGCTGACGATGGCGGTGTCAGGTTCCGCGGTGCTCTTCACCTGGGGGCTGGCGCTGCCGATCGGCATCTACTCGGCGGTAAGGCAGTATTCGATCGCTGATTACATCTTCACCTTCATCGGTTTTATCGGTCTGGCGGTGCCCAGTTTTTTGCTCGCGCTCATTCTGCTCTACCTGGGCTTCCGCTATTTTGACGCCAATATCGGCGGCTTGTTTTCGCCGGAATATCAGCTGGCGGAATGGAGCCTTGGCAAGCTATGGGATCTCATCAAGCATTTGCCGCTGCCCGCGATCATCCTGGGCATGGCCGGCACCGCGCAGCTTGTCCGCATTATGCGCGCGAATCTGCTTGACGAATTGCGCAAACCGTATGTCATTACGGCGCGCGCCAAAGGCATGTCCGAGTTTCGGCTTATCTTGAAGTATCCCGTTCGCGCCGCTCTCAACCCCTTCGTCAGCACGCTAGGTTATCTGTTTCCCTTCATCATTTCGGGCAGCATCATTGTGGCGCTCGTATTGAGCTTGCCGACCATTGGTCCCCTGCTGCTGCGGTCGCTGGTGGCGCAGGATATGTTCCTCGCGGGCACGATCGTGCTCTTCCTGGGCATCATGACCGTCTTGGGCACCTTCATCTCAGATATACTGCTGATGTGGGTCGACCCGCGCATTCGCTTTGAGAGGCGTGAATGACGCAAGCGAAATCGACGCCGGGAAACCAAGGCGCATTCGACAGCCACTTCGACGGCGCCCCGACTGCGACCGCAGCCGAAGAACGCGTCTCGGTCGCCACGCAATGGCAACTGATGTGGTGGCGCTTTCGCAAGCATCGCCTGGCCATGATCAGCGGCATCGTCATCGCCGCCTTCTATCTGGTGGCGATAGGCGCCGACTTTCTGGCTTATGCCGATCCACACAAGACCGAGGCTTTCCGCTCCCTGATCGCGCCGCAGCCCATTCACTTCTTCGATGGCGGTCGCTTCAGTCCGCACGTGTTCGGGCTGGTTGGGAAGCGCGATCCGCGAACCTTCAAACGGGTTTATGAGCCCGACCCCGAACAAAAGATACCGCTGCGCCTTTTCGCCGAAGGGTATGAATACAAGTTCCTCGGCTTGTTCAAGACAAATCGTCATCTGATCGGGGTCGACGGCGGGCTTGCCGAAGAAGCAATATTCTTGCTGGGCACTGATCAATTGGGGCGCGATTTATGGTCGCGTATGATGATCGCCTGTCGTCTCTCGCTGACGATTGGCTTGGCCGGCGTCACGCTGAGCCTGGTCCTGGGCGTCTTGCTCGGCGGCATCTCGGGCTTGTACGGCGGCGCCATCGATACGCTGATACAACGCGTCATCGAGATACTCCGCTCGATTCCGACGATTCCGCTGTGGATGGGGCTGGCGGCGGCCATGCCCAGGGATTGGGGCGTGGTCCAGGTTTATTTTGCGATTACAGTCATCCTGTCGTTGATCGGCTGGACCGATTTGGCGCGGGTGGTTCGCGGTCGCTTTCTCGCCTTGCGGGAAGAGGACTTTGTCCTGGCGGCCGAGCTGGCCGGCGTAAGCCAAATGCGAATTATTCTGCGCCACATGGTGCCATCCTTCCTGAGCCACATCATTGCGGCGACGACCCTGGCGCTGCCCAATATGATCATCAGCGAGACAGCGCTCAGCTTCCTCGGCCTGGGGCTGCGGCCCCCTGCCGTAAGCTGGGGCGTGCTGCTGCAAGACGCGCAGAATATCCAGACGGTGGCGATTTCGCCCTGGCTGCTGTCGGCGGCGCTGCCGGTGATTTTCGTGATCCTGGCATTCAACTTCCTGGGCGATGGCTTGCGCGACGCGGCCGATCCCTATGGCTAATCCTACGAATTCGCATGTTGTAGGGGCGAGCCATTGGGTCGCCCGCCGAAGCACAGCAAAATGTAGGGGCGAGCCATTGGGTCGCCCGCCGAAGCGCAATAGATGTACTTCGGGGAGGGCTTGGTAAAGAATGTGCAGTGTTCGCCAATGAGACTAGATCCGCGATGAGTGCCGCGCCCATGATCAGCAACGGACAGCCGCCCGTCCTGACGGTGGACAACCTGAAGACCTATTTCTTCACCGATGAAGGCACGGTCCGGGCGGTTGACGGCGCCAGCTTCGCGGTCCGCGCGGGCAAGACCGTGGGCATCGTCGGCGAGAGCGGCTGCGGCAAGAGCGTCACCGCCCTGTCGATTCTGCGCATCGTGCAAAGCCCGGGACGAATCGTTGAAGGTGAAATCTTGTTTCGGCGCGCCGATGACAGGGAAGCAATTGATTTGACAATGCTGGATGCCGAAGGCAGCGAGATCCGCGCCATTCGCGGCGGTGAAATCGCCCTCGTCTTTCAGGAGCCGATGACCTCGTTCAGCCCCCACTACACCATTGGCAATCAGATCGTCGAGACGATTCAACTGCATCAGGAGGTCGGTAAAGCGGAAGCCAGAAACAGAACGATCGAGCTGCTGCGCATGGTCGGCATCCCCCGGCCCGAGCGGCGGATCGATGAATATCCCTTCGAGCTCAGCGGCGGGTTGCGGCAACGGGTCATGATCGCGATGGCGCTGTCCTGCAATCCCAAAATATTGATCGCGGACGAGCCGACCACGGCGCTGGATGTGACGACGCAGGCGCAGATCCTGGACCTGCTGCGCGAGATCCAAGAGCGGACCCAGATGTCCGTCATCATCATCACCCATGATATGGGCGTCATCGCCGAAATGGCCGATGATGTCATCGTGATGTATTTGGGGCGAGTGGTGGAAAGCGGACCAGTTGACGAGATATTCCACCGGGCGCAACATCCCTATACGAAGGCGCTGTTGCGCTCGATCCCCAGTATATTCGCCGAGCCGCGCACCAAGCTGCCGACGATCGCCGGGTCGATCCCACATCCGCATAATCGTCCCCCCGGCTGCCCCTTTCATCCGCGCTGCGCCGACTTCATGCCGGGGAAATGCGACCGGCACCAGCCGCAACTGCGCCCGGTCAGCGCGTCGCAGATGGCAAGCTGCTTTCTCTATCACGAGCCGGCGGAGGCGCCGCAAGAATCATGAAGCGAGCGAAAGGCGGCGCGCCACTTCTGGAAGTGCGGAATCTGAAGCGATTCTTCCCCATCCGCAAAGGCTTGCTGCGGCGGGTGGTCGGGCAGTTGCGGGCGGTTGACGACATCAGCTTTCATATCAATAGAGGCGAGACGCTTTCGCTGGTTGGCGAGAGCGGCTGCGGCAAAACGACAACGGCGCGTTGTATCTTGCGCGCTCTAAAGCCGACCGCGGGCGAGGTGCGCTTTCAAACCGCGGCCGGCGATTTGATCGATACGGCGGCGCTGCCAAAGGGGGCGTTGCAGCCCTTCCGCCATCAGATGCAGATGATCTTTCAGGATCCCTTCTCGTCGCTCAATCCCCGCATGACCGTATTCGATATCATCGCGGAACCGCTGCTGGCCAGCGGAATGAAGAGTCGCGATCAGCGGCGGCGGCGGGTGGAAAACTTGCTGGAGTTGGTGCGCTTGCGGCCCGAATTTATGCAGCGCTTTCCCCATGCCTTCAGCGGCGGGCAGCGTCAGCGCATCGGGATCGCCCGCGCTCTCGCCCTCAATCCCAGCTTGATCGTCGCCGATGAGCCGGTTTCGGCGCTGGATGTGTCGGTGCAGGCGCAGATTCTCAATCTCATGCTGGATTTACAAGATGAGCTGGGCTTGACCTACCTCTTCGTCGCCCATGATCTGAGCGTGGTCAAGCACATCAGCGACCGAGTGGCGGTGATGTATGTCGGCAAGATTGTTGAGATTGCCGAGACCAACCGGCTGTTCAAGGCGCCCAAGCATCCCTACACCGAGGCTTTGCTTTCGGCAGTGCCCAAGCCGGACCCGCGCCTGCGCTCGGAGCGCATCGTGCTGCAAGGCGAAGTGGCCGACCCCGCTCATCCGCCGGCGGGCTGCTATTTTCATCCGCGCTGCGCCCATGCCATCGACCGCTGCCGAACCGAAACGCCCCAACTGGAAGAGATTCAGCCCGGTCATGTCGTCGCCTGTCACCGCGCGCGGGAGATCGCCTTGAAAGGCGTGGACGCGCAAGGCAATGGAAAGCCGAGCGCCTGAATGATGGCCGATATCCGCGTGGGCATCGTCGGCTGCGGCTTGATCGGGCGGCAATACGCGCAGCGCTTGGGGCAGTTGGGCGCGCATGTCGCGGCCGTCGCCGATCCGATGCCCGAGCGCGCTCAGCAGGTGGCGGCGATCTGCGGCGCAGCGAGTTATGTTGACGCGCGCGAGCTTCTGGAAAGCGAAGATATCGACTTGCTCTGCGTCTGCTCGCCGACGCCTTTTCACTACGAGGCGGTGCTGGTGGCGGCGCAGCGAGGGCGGCATATCTTCTGCGAGAAGCCGCTGGCGGAAAACCTGACACAGGCGCGGGAAATGTGCCGCGCGGCGCAAGAAGCTGGCGTCATGCTGGGCATCGGTTTCAAAATGCGCTACGAAGCCCACTTCGCGCGCGCCAAGTCCATGATCGAGGCGGGTGAAATCGGAAGCCCGCTTTACTCGATATTCAGTTATTTTCAGCAAGTTCCGCCGCCGGATCGCCTCTGGTACACCGATTACGGCGCCGCGCGCGATAATATCGTACACGCGATTGATCTGTCCAATTGGCTGCTGGATCGCTCTCCGGCGCAGGTCACGGCTCGGCTTGACAGGTCGCTGGGATTCAAAGGCGAGGACAAGGTCTTCCTGCAAGTGGCCTATCCGCAAGGGGCGCTGGCGTCGATTCACGGGGGCTGGGTCGGCAGCGATTATCCCCAGGTCGCCGCGACTGACGATCTCTTTTTCCAGATCGTGGGCGAAGCGGGTTATATCGCCGGCGACCGCGCCGGGCATTTTGTATCCGCCACCGCGCGCGGCATTGAACGCTTCGCTTTGGATCCGGTCGATAGCTTCACCGCGGAATTGGAGGCTTTCCTGGAGGCTCTGCGTTCCGCGCAGCCGCCACCGATTCCAGGCGCCGCCGGGCTGCTGGCGCAAGCGGTCATTGAAGCTGCCTTCGAATCCAGCCGGCTGGCTCAGCCCGTGGCGATTGACCGGCGCGGCTATTCAGTCTGACGCATCACCGTCATCATGCCTCTACCGACTCGACCTCGACTCGCGCCTCTGTTTCGTGGCTTTTCACCGCCGCGCTCAGCAAGCGTTGAATGCGCGCGCCCTGCTGGAAATTCGGCGTCAACTCCTTGTCGTTGAGGATGCCGTTGATGAAAGCGCGGATCATAAAGTCTTCCGAACGGAAGATGTCGCGGTAAGTGTTATGCACCGTGTCGCGGCGGGCATTCCCCCAAATATGCTCGGGTATCGGCAACTCGCGGATCATGCCTTCGCCAACACGCGCGCCTTTGACCTGCTGGGTCCTGTCCCAATCGGTGTAGCTGTAGAGCGTGCCGTCCGCGCCGTGGAATTCCATATGGTGCGTTTGGCCGAATGGAGTGTCTTCATAACAGAGGGCGGTGCAATGGATCATGCCGTATGCGCCATTGGCGAATTCCAGCGTGAGCATGCAGGAGTCGTCGAGGACTTCATAAGAATTGCCGGCGGGATCCAGCGGCGGGCGCGGGACGGTGAATCCTAGACGACAGCTGATCGCCTTGATATCGCTGTATAGCCACTCAGCCAGGTAGAGAAAATGCGAGCCCAAATCGCCGATGATTCCGGACCCGGCGATGCCGCGATCGAAACGCCACAAGTATTCGCCATCTCGGGCGAACCCGGTGTAGTAGCGCATGTTGAGATGATAGGGCGCGCCCAGGAAGCCGCCATCGATGAGTTCCTTGAGGTAGCGAGCGGTCGGCATGAAGCTGTAAGTGAAGGGAACCAGGGTCTTCACGCCTTGCGCTTCTGCTTTCTCCGCCATTTCCCGCGCTTGCGCATAAGTGAGGGCGATGGGTTTCTCGCAAAGGACATGCAGGTTGTTTTCCAGCGCCTGCATGCTGATGGGATAATGGCTGCTGTTGGGCGTGGCAATGACGACGGCATCGAGATCGGCGCGGTCGATCATTTCGCGGTAGTCGGTATAGACTTGCGGGATGTCCCAGGTGCGCGCCATCTTCCGCGCATTGTCGCGGTTGCGGCCGCAAATGGCCAGCGTCCGCGCGCCCGCATGGCTGGCGAGCGCGGGCAGGTGCATGGCGTCAGCCCACCAGCTGGTGCCTACCACGCCGACAGAGACTGTGTTGCTAGTCATACAACTCTTCCGTACAATGAGATTGCGCGTGACAGTGCATTGTAGTTTTGCATAACCGAGAAAGCAATGAATCTCTGACAGGTGAGGCAGATGCGAAATCCGATGTTTTCCGGCCTCGTGGAGCGGCTGCTCTTCACCGCCATTGTGGTCGGCATCTTGATGGCGGCGGGCGGGGCGATTCGCTACTTTATGCTGCAAAATCAACTATCCACCAATATGGCGGCGCAGATTCACGAGCAGGGCGGCGAAGTCGCGATAGAGAGCAAAGGTCAAGCTCAAGGCTTGATGGCTTCCGATATCGAACGGCGGCGATTGGTTGCCGAGCAATTCAATATGATGATCCTCGGCGGCGTCGGTCTGGCGCTGCTGGGCTTGGGCTGGCTGGGTCATGATCTAATGGGCAGCCGCCGACGCCAGCCGGCTTCTGAAGGGGCAAAGTCAAGCGGGGCATCTACTTAATGCGCTATGCTTTAGGTCATTGAGCCTACTATTTGCTGGCAGACCTTTCATTTATGTCACAACCTGATGCAGTAGACGGCTCCCATTGGACGATTCGCCAGGCGCTTCAACCCAGGATACTATTGCGCAGCGTCTTCGCGAGCGCGATCATTTGGCTGCTCATGGCGAGCGCGATGCCCTCGTATTCCGGGCTGATCTTCCAGGGCAAACTGTCCGGCTACTTCGCCGCTGGGCTGGCGATTGTTCTCGTTAGCGAAATCGTCACTGTTCTTTTCACCGCGCTTTTCAGTTCCGATCATGCGACGCAGGTCGTGCCGCAGAGCCCCACGGCGGTGATTCAGGGCTTGGTTGCCGGCAGCGTGGTCGAGGCTCTGCCGGCCGATATGCCGCCGGCGCAGCTCTTTGCGACGGTGTTCTTGTTCATCGCGCTCTCTTCAGTGCTTGCCGGCGCCATTCTGGCGCTGCTGGGCATGGCGCGCGCTGGCGGCTTAATCCGCTATATTCCCTATCCCATCATCGGCGGCTTTATGGCTGGCTTGGGCTGGCTGATATTGGGCGCCGGCTTCAATGTGCTTGTTGGTCTTAGACTGAACGCGGCCTCCGTGCCCCTCCTGCTCGAGGGCGAAACCTTGTCGCGCTGGCTGCCGGCGATGGCCTTCGCCTTGTGCATCCTTGGGCTGCGGGCACGCATCAAAAGCACGCTGGTGATGCCGGGCGTCATTATTGCCTCTCTCATCCTCTTTTACTTCTGGGCATACGTAGTCGTCGGCGATGTCAACATTGTCGCCGAAGCCGGTTGGCTGCTGCCAAACGTGTCGAACGCCCTGCACTGGACCTTGCCCGATCTATCCGCTATCGCAAGGATCAATCCCGCGATTTTGGCGGCGAGCGCGGGCGATGTCTTGACCCTGATCGTCGTCTTCACGCTGAACCTGTTTCTGCGAGCCAGCGCGCAGGAGATTATCGTGAAGCGCGAGCTAAACTTGAATCGCGAATGCATCGTCAATGGCGTCGCCAATATCGCCTCGGCTCTATCCGGTGGCGGCGTCGTGGCTTATCACGGTCCCATATCCTCCTCGCTGGTGGAAGCGATGCGGGTCAATGGTCGTCTGGTGGGCTTCATCCTGGCAATGATGTTCACGCTGACGCTCTTGATTGGCGGCGCCGTCTTTTCTCTGATTCCGCGGTTTATCCCCGCTGGCTTGCTGATGTTTTTCGGCTTGCAATTCATGAAAGAATGGCTGATTGACAGTTGGCCAAAGCTGCCGCGGCAGGATTACCTTATTATCCTTGTCATTGCGCTGGCGACGGCGCTTCTGGGCCTCTTGCCCGGCATCGCCCTTGGCTTGGTCGTGGCGACTGTGGCTTTTGTTCTGGAATACAGCCGGATGGAGGTGATCAAGCAAGAATTCTCCGGCGGCATCCATCGCAGCAACGTCGACCGCTCCTTCGCGCAGAATCAG
This sequence comes from Phototrophicaceae bacterium, assembly GCA_965205125.1. Lineage (GTDB taxonomy): Bacteria > Chloroflexota > Anaerolineae > Aggregatilineales > Phototrophicaceae > UBA6055. The sequence continues at coordinate 1,162,038 of CBDBFY010000001.1, read as the reverse complement.
TTGCTGCAAGAAGCGGGGGAGAGGATTTGGATCGTCCGCCTGCAGGGTTACATCTTTTTTGGCACCGCCTATCGCTTTTACGAGCACCTCAAAGCGCGCGTCTCGGGGGCGAAAGGAGGCGCGCTCAGCTTCATCATCCTCGACTTCAAATCTGTCCGCGGGCTTGATGTTTCCACTATTGTGGATTTCCAGAAGCTGAAGAAGCTTGCGGATGGAAACGGCATCGAATTACTGATTTCGAACGCCTCCCTGCAATTACAGACCTTGCTTGCCGGTGGCGGGATCACGGAAGAGCGGCTCGGCAAACCGTCGCTCTTCGATGATTTGGATCACGCGCTGGAATGGTGCGAGAGCATACTTCTGCAGGAAGCCAGCGTGCTGGATGCCGAGCGCGTCACCGTCGAGCAGCAACTGGCGCAGCAGGCGATTGTGCGTCCGCGAGACGCAGGCGCGCTGGGGGATTATCTCGAACGGATGGAAACCGGAGTAGGCGATGCGATCTTCAATCAGGGCGAAGAATCGGATTCGCTGTACTTCATCGAGTCGGGCCGTGTGGATGTCCTTTTGCGCGATGAAGCGGGCCACGTCTTGCGCCTGCGCAGCATGACCGCCGGCGCTGTCATCGGCGAAGTTGGCTTTTACCTGGGCAAAGCGCGTTCGGCTTCCATTGTGGTGACCGAGGCCGGCGTATTGCAGCGGCTGAGCCACGAGGCGCTGCGCCAAATGGAGGAGACGGCGCCGCAGACCGCTTCGGCAATTCACGTGCTGATCGCAAGCATGCTGTCGGATCGGCTGTCGACCACCAACCGCCTAGTGCAAGAATTGATGGACTGACGCGGTGGCGAAGCCTAGTTCTCGTAATCTCTTCCGTAATCCATATTCGGTATCGGGCTGGTGCTGGTCCAGCCGCCGTCCACCACAATCGCTTGACCAGTGATCTTGGCCGACTCGGGAGCTGCCAAGAAGAGCGCGGCGTTGGCGATGTCGGCTGTTTGAATCGCTTTCCCAACCGGAATCAGATTTCCCCAGCGCGCTTCGTAGTCCGGATCGTCATTCAGGTTGCGCGGCGTGATGACCGCGCCGGGGGCGACGCAATTGATCGTGATGCCGTGCGGGCTTAACTCGAGCACGAGGTTCCGCGCCAGCATTTCCAACGCCGCCTTGGTCATGCCGTAAGCGCTGAGGTAGGGGACGGCGCGGTGGCCCGTGACCGATGACATGAGCACGATGCGCCCGCCTTTTCCCTGGGCGCGAAATTGACGGGCGGCCGCCTGCGCCAGAAAATAGCCGCCGCGCAGGTTAACGCCCACCACGCGCTCGAAGTCTTCGGGCTTGTAATCGAAGAAGTCTCCCCACGAGGTCAAGCCGGCGTTGCAGACGCAGGCGTTCAGTTGACCAAATGCCTCCACCGCTTGCCGCACGAGGGCGCGCAGCACCTCGATATCGGCGACATCGCCGGCAGCGGGCAGGCAGGGCGCGCCCGTCTCGGCGGCGATGGCTTCGGCGGCGGCATTGGCGCGGTCGGGCAGGATGTCGTTTAAAATGGCGGACGCGCCTTCCGCGCAGAATTGGCGCGCCACCTCATACCCGATTCCCTCGCCGGCGCCGGTGACGATGACCGTTTGATTTAGAAATCGCTTCTGTGTCATAATCTGTCCTGTCTAACGAAGACGGCACAGTTATTCTAACCATAGAGGGCGCAGAAGACACAGCGACACCTCTGCGGCAAGGCGGATGTAGGGGCGAATCTTGACTCGCCCGAAATGACATCAAACGCATACGTGATATAACATGCCGCGTAGTCGGATAGTACAGGAGCTTCAGCATGCAAAACGATATCTACGGCGGGGCTGAATTGCTGCGCACGACGCGAACGCGCGGCCGGGGCGCGGAAGGGGCGCTGCCACTCGACGAAGATATGCTGCTCAATGAAGCCAGCGGCAATCTCTTCGCCATGACTCAAAATGTTGCGATGGGTTGGCATCCGGAGGAGGTCAATCGCGAGCAATACGTGATTGTCAGCACCAAGGGCGGCTTGCGCGCGGAAGACGGCAGCCCGGTGGCGCTGGGTTACCACACCGGCCACTGGGAGATCAGCCTGCTGGTCAAGGAAGCGGCCGAGACGATCCGCGCCCAAGACGCGATTCCCTTCGCCATCTATTGCTCCGACCCCTGTGACGGGCGCTCGCAAGGCACGACCGGCATGATGGACAGCCTTGCTTATCGCAATGACGCCGCGCTGGTGATGCGGCGCATGATCCGCTCCTTGCCCACCCGCGATGGCGTGATGGGCGTCGCCACCTGCGATAAAGGGCTGCCCGCCGCCATGATCGCCTTGGCCGGCTGCGGCGATCTGCCCGGCATCATCGTGCCCGGCGGCGTGACTCTGCCGGCGGAAGGCGCGGAGGATGCCGGCACCGTCCAGACAATTGGCGCGCGCTTCGCCCACGGCCTGATCACCTTGGATTACGCGGCCGAGATGGGCTGCAAGGCCTGCGGCTCATCGGGGGGCGGCTGCCAGTTCTTGGGCACGGCGGCGACATCGCAGGTGGTGGCGGAAGCGCTCGGGCTCAGCCTGCCCCATTGCGCGCTGGTGCCATCGGGCGAAGCGGTTTGGCTGGATAATGCGCGGCGCTCGGCGCTGGCTCTGCTCAAGCTGAAAGCGGCGGGCACGACACTCGCCGATATTTTGACGCCCGCTGCGCTCGAGAATGCCATGCTGGTGCATTCGGCTTTTGGCGGCTCGACCAATTTACTGCTGCATATCCCCGCTATCGCCCATGCGGCCGGCTTGAAGCCGCCGACGGTCGACGATTGGATCCGCGTCAATCGCAGCACGGCGCGCATCGTTGACGCCTTGCCCAACGGACCGCGCAACCACCCGACCGTACAAGTGTACATGGCGGGCGGCGTGCCCGAAGTCATGTGTCATCTGCGCCGCATGGGCCTGCTCAACACCGATGCGCTCACGGTCACGGGCGATAAACTGGACGACGTGCTGGATTGGTGGGAGAGCAGCGAGCGGCGGCGCCTGGCGCGGGAGCGGCTGCGCGAGAACGACGGCATTGACCCGAGCGACGTCATCATGTCGCCGGAAGGTGCGACGGCGCGCGGGCTGACGAGCACGGTGGTCTTCCCCATGGGCAATATCGCGCCCCAGGGTTCCGTCATCAAGGCGACCGCCATCGACCCTTCGGTGATTGACGCCGACAACAACTATCGCCATCGCGGTCCGGCGCGTCTATTCACCTCCGAGCGCGCGGCGATACGGGCGCTGAAAGGCTTGGAAGGCGCAGCGATTCAGCCCGGCGATGTGCTGGTGCTGGCTGGCGTCGGTCCCATGGGCACCGGCATGGAAGAAACCTACCAATTGACCTCGGCGCTCAAGTTCATCCCTTGGGGCAAACAGGTGCCAATCGTCACTGACGCGCGCTTTTCCGGCGTATCGACCGGCGCCTGCATCGGCCATGTGGGACCGGAGGCGCTGGCGGGCGGTCCGATTGGCAAGCTGCGCGACGGCGATCTGATTGAAATCACGATCGACCGCGACGCCCTGAGCGGGTCGGTTGAATTAGTCGGCACAGCGAACCGCGAGCTCTCGACCCCCGAAGCGCTGGCGCTGCTGGATGACCGGGCGCCGCACCCGGATTTGAAACCGCATCCCGATTTGCCTGACGATACGCGTCTGTGGGCGGCATTGCAGGCGGCCAGCGGCGGCGTCTGGGCAGGCAGCGTTTACGATGTCGATAAGATCACGGAAGCGCTGGAGGCTGGTCTGCGAGCGGTCGGCGAAGGGCAAACGGAAAAACCAAGACCTCGAAAATAATTCTCCAGCCTCAAAATACAGACGATGTAGGGGCGATCTATCAGGTTGCCCGAAAATTCGGAAAATGCCAGAAAGCGATACGATGTCGAATCAACTTAATCAAGACAACAAGGAAGCCGTCTGGGATTTTTGGCAAAAGCTGAATCATGTCGGCGCGGAGAACGTGCCAGCAACGGTTCAAACGGCGCTGCGCGAGGACGTGGATTGGAACGTCTCGGCGCCCGTCGATCAATTGCATGGCGTGGATAACGCAATTGCCGGCTTCTGGGCGCCGCTGTTTCAATCCTTTCCCGATCTCAAGCACGAGCCCTACGTCTTCATGGGCGGCATCGACGAAAGCTCCGCGCTTTATGCCACTGAAGGCGGCGAAGAGTGGATCAGCGGCTGCGGTTATCTGACTGGTACCTTCGCCGACGACTGGCTGGGCATCCCGGCGACAGGTCGAAAGACGAATATCTGGTTCGGCGTTTTCTATGTCATGCGCGAGGGAAAAATCGCCGAAGCTTATCTGCAGCTCGATATCCTGGCGGTGATGCGGGCGGCGGGCTTTCAGGTTCTGCCGCCGGCGCCGGGCGCGGAAGGTGGTAAGATACCCAGTCCGCTCGCCAAAGACGGCTTGCAGCTGGCCGAACAGGACCCGCTCGAATCGCGCAAGAGCCAACAGTTGGTTCAGGCGATGGGGCGGGGCATGCGGCGCTATCTGCGGGGGCGCGACGGCGGCGACCTGCGCTCGATGGAGCAAGACAAATACTGGCATCCCGATATGAAGTGGTATGGTCCCAGCGGTATCGGCGCCTGCTTCAGCAAAGAAGAATACGAAGACTTTCATCAGCGGCCCTGGCTGGAGGGCTTCGGCGATCGCCATATCTCGCGCGCTGGCAGCGGGCGGCGGATGGGGCGCATCGGCGAGGGACTATACTGCGCCGGCGGCATCTGGGACACCGCTTACTCGCATCACAATGGCACTTACGCCGGCATCCCCGCCACCGGCAAGTTGATGACGCTGCGCGACTTCGACTGGTGGAAGCGCGAGGGCGACTACCTGATTGAAAATTGGGTGCCGATCGACATGATCGACCTCTTCCGCCAGATGGGCGTCGATCTGATGGAGCGGCTGCGCCTGCAAGTCGTGGCGCGCAAGCAGGGCGCTCCCGGGCTGTGGTAGGGCGGGGGCGTCCTTGTGGCGATTTCATTCGGATTTGCGACGCTTGATTTGCGCTCTCGTTTCGCGCGTCTTTTTGCCTATGCGCGTCTGACTTGTTATTCTTGTGTGAACCGCCGGGCTTGATCCTTGAACGCGGCCTGTTTGCATATATCGCCCGGATGATGGCCCCGGGGTCGCCAAGATGAGACGGAGGGAGGTATATAGACCACAATCCTTCAGTTACGCTAACGCAGTTCAAGTCTAATAGGAGTAAGAATATGTCGAAGAGACTACTGAGCATAACCCTTGTTTTGCTGGCGCTGCTGGTCTTGGCGGCGCCGGTGCAGCCGCAGGACGCGACTGAAGGCGGCACGCTGATCATGATGCAGTCCGCTGATGTAATCGCCTGGGATCAGACCAGGACCACCTGGCCCAGCATTCGCAACGTGCGGCCGCTCTATGACACGCTGCTGACGGTGGACGAGAACGATAATTTGCTGCCATTCCTGGCCACCGATTGGGAGATTTCCGAGGATGGCTTGGAATATACCTTCCATCTGCGCGACGACGTGATGTTCCACGATGGCACACCTTGGAACGCCGATGCGGTGATCTTTAATATCCAACGCCAACTTGATGATCCCGATGCCCGCGGTCATGTTCGGTTGAGCAAAATCCAACAGATGGAAGCCGTTGATGACCACACGGTCAAGATTTGGATCGACAAACCCAACGGCGACTTCATCTATATCGTAGCGGTGGGCACGGATGCCTATCAGATCAGCCCGACAGCCTGGGGCGAAGATGGCTCGACCTTCCACGAGAATCCGGTCGGCACCGGCGCCTTCATGTTTAAGTCGCATGAACCGCAGAGCGAGATTCAATACGTCGCGAACCCGAATTACTGGCAGGGCGCGCCACTGCTTGATGGCTTGACTATTCGCATTCATGGCGATACCACGGTGCGCCTGATTGAGGTTGAATCGGGTAACGTGCATTATGTCGATGGCATCGAGCCGGAAGACGCGGTGCGCTTGCAGGGTGAAGGCAGGTTCGTCGTGAACACGCCCGTTGGTCCCGGCGTGACCATGATCAGCATCAATACTTCGCGCTATCCCATGACCGAACTGTCCTTGCGCCAGGCGCTGGCGCACGCGGTCGATTTCGACGCGATCATCGAAGAGATTCTCTTCGGCTTGCCACAGCGTTCGCGCGGCGGGGTTTCGCCCAATTCGCCCTATTGGACTGACGATCTGCCGGAAGTGGCGCCTTACGATCCGGAGCGGGCGGCTGAGATTCTGGAGGAAGCGGGCTGGGCGCTGGCCGATGATGGCTTCCGCTATCGCGATTGCAACGATCGAACCGTCGATTGTGTCGACGGCAAAGAGCGGCTGGTCGTCAACATCATCTCGGCCGACTTCGCCCTCTGGGGGACGTTCAACGAGATTTACCAGCAGTTTCTGACCGAGATCGGCATCGACGCCCCGATCAAGACGGCCGAATGGAACGCTATGCTGGATGAATGGCGCGAGAACCAGGGCAACTGGACCTTCGGCCACCATTCGCAGGGTTCCTTCTTTGCGGTGACATCGGCGATAGAAGCGGCCTGGGCGCCGGATTCGTTCTGGTCGATTTACCAGATTGACGACGCGACCGATCCCTATCTGGTCGAGGTAGCGGCGGAACTGCAAGCGACATTTGATGCCTTCTCGGCAACGACTGATCTGGAAGAACGCAAGCGTCTTTCACACCAGGCGCAGACTATCTTCCTGGAGCAGCAGTTGACGATATGGGGTTGGCACTCGCCCTGGATCAATGTCATCAACCCGGCGGTTGAGGGCATCGTTTGGGAACTGGGCGGCCGCATCCCGCTCTTCCACAAAGCCTGGCTAAACGAGTAGCTAGTCCCCGCATCACCCGTTCTCCCACTAACGGAGAGTTGCCCCGAGCAATAGCTCCCCTTCCCTCATAATGGGGGAAGGGGCTCGGGGATGGGGGGTTGCATTCATGCATAAATACATCGTTAGGCGTCTATTGCTTGCGATACCCACGATATTGGGAGCGATTACGCTGGTTTGGTTCGCCATGCAGGCGGCGCCGGGCGATCCAGCGTTGATGTTCGTGCCGCCTGATTTCCAGGGCGAAGACGCGGAAGCCTACCTGGAGAAAATCAACGAGAAATACGGCTTTAACGATCCGCTGCCGCTGCAGTATCTGCGCTACATGGGCAATACGCTGCGCTTCGATTTTGGCACCTCCTTGCGCACGCTGCGGCCGGTGTCCGAGGATCTTGTGCGCCGCGTACCCAATTCCGTGCGCTTAGGGGTGGCGGCCTTCCTGCTGGCAATGGCGATAGGAATCCCCTTAGGCGTGCTCGCGGCGATCAAGCGCGGTACCTGGGTCGACAGCGCCTTGATGGTCTTCGCGTTGGTGGGCGTCTCCATGCCCAGCTTTTGGTTTGCTTATGTGCTGATTCTGTTATTCGGCTTATATATTCCTATTTTGCCGCCATCAGGGCTGGGCGGCGTTAAGCACATGATCTTGCCCACTTTCGTACTGGGCTATGGCAGCGCGGGCTCCCTTACTCGCTATGTGCGTTCGAGCATGCTTGAGGTGATCAATCAAGATTTTGTGCGCACGGCGCGCTCCAAGGGCGTTTCCGAACGCAATGTGCTGATCAAACACGCCTTGCGCAATGGCCTGTTGCCGGTCGTGAACGTGCTGGGCATTAACCTGGCTTTTATTTTGGCTGGTTCGATCATCATTGAATCTGTGTTCGCCTGGCCCGGCGTTGGCTTGTATTTGTTTGATGGCGTACAGGGGCGCGATTTTCCAGTTGTACAGGGAGCGTGTTTGTTGATTGCCGCATCCGTCGTCTTGGTCAATCTGCTCACCGATGTGATGCTGGTACTCGTGGATCCACGCATTCGCTTCGAATGACTGGGATAAGCGCGGGCGGTGACAGGGTGAATTGGCCCGATTGTTCAGGAGTTGCACGGTGGCTTTTGTAAGACAGGACAAACACCAAAAACAGAAAATCGCGCAACTGGAAGCTGATGAGTTGCTGCGCATTTCTGGCACGAAGCGAGCCTGGTTAGAATTCCGCCGCAACCGTTTCGCCCTGGTTGGCACAGCTTTCATCATTTTCATCGCATTCATGGGTGCATTTGCGCCGATTGTCTCGACGCATGATCCCTACAAGCAATCGCTGCGCAAGCGCATGAAGCCGCCAACGGCGGAACATTGGATGGGCACCGATGAATTGGGACGGGACGTTTATTCGCGTCTGGTTTATGGCGCGCGCGTCTCGCTCTTTGTCGGCATCGTTGGCACAGCAATCGGCGTCGTATTCGGCACGATCATTGGCTTGATTTCCGGGTTCTTTGGGGGTTGGGTCGACACGTTGGTCATGCGCGTGATCGATATCATGTACGCCTTTCCGGGCATCGTGCTGGCGATCTTGATAATTTCGGTGCTGGGCCCGAGTTTGTTTAATCTGATCATTGTGCTGGCGATCTATGCGATACCAACCTTGTCGCGCATTGTGCGCGGCAACGTATTGTCGCTGAAAGAGCAAGATTATGTATTAGCCGCGCGCGCGCTCGGGGCGGGGCGCGTGCGCATCATGTTCCAGCATCTGCTGCCCAATACGCTGGCGCCCATCATCGTCTACGCCACCCTCGGCGTCGCCTTCGCGATTTTGACCACGGCGGCGCTTGGCTTCCTCGGTTTGGGCGTGCAGCCCCCGCAAGCCGAATGGGGCAATATGCTCAGCAATGGGCGGCAATATCTGCGCAAGGCGCCGCTATTGATGATCTTCCCGGGCGCCCTGATCTCCATGACGGTGATCTCGATCAATCTGATCGGCGATGCCCTGCGCGACGCCCTCGATCCTTATATCCAAAGTTGAATTGGCGCGAACGAAATACGAATCATGCGGATCGACCGGAAGCGCTACGCAATGAGCTCGGTCAGTTCAGGGATTCACTGACTGTAATAGTTCCTTTTTGTGAGGCATATCTATGGAAATCAAGATGAAGCTGGCGCGCGGGCACGAGCCCGCAACCGAGCCGGATATGTGGCAGCGCTACGTCCGCGCTGAACGTCTGCTGGCGGGCAATGCGGCGAAACTGACCTCCGATTTGCTGATCCATCCGCATTGGATCGCCGATTCCGCTCGCTTCTGGTATCGCTGGAAATCACTTTCGGGCGTCGAGTTTGTCTTGGTCGACCCGACGACGGGCGAAAGAAAACCCGCCTTCGATCACAGCCGGCTGGCGGCGGCGCTAAGCCAAGCGACCGGATCGCCTTGCAATGCGGCGCAGCTGCCCTTCAGCGAAATCGAGTTTGTTGACGACGGCGGCGCCATCGTCTTCGCGCTTGAGGTAAGTGGCAAGGACGAGCGCTGGTCCTGTGATCTGGAGTCCTATGAATGTACAGGCCTGGGCGAGCCGCCAGAGGCAGCTGATGATGTCGTCCGCTCCCCCGATGAACAGTGGGAAGCCTTCACGCGCGACCATAACGTCTGGGTACGTTCCGTTTCGACTGGCGAAGAGCGTGCAATCACCACCGGTGGCGCCGAAAAGAACGATTACGGCGAGCATCTGCCCTCGCCATTGACCAGCGGGGGCATCGACGATCCGCCGCCGCCCTTTATCAAGTGGTCGCCCGATAGCGGCAAGCTGCTGTTCTGCCGCGTGGATCAACGTGAGGCGCCACAGTTTCACCTGGTGCAGTCAGTGCCCAAAGATGGCAGCCTGCGTCCCCATTTGCATTCCTTCGCCTATCCTTTGCCGGGCGATGAAGTTCTGCCCCTGGCTTACTTGTACTGCGCCGATGTGAATTCGGGCGCCGTCACCGCCGTCGATATCGAACCCATCGAGGTTCAGTATCACGGTCCTCCCGTTTATGGCGATGGTCTTTGGTGGTCGGATGATTCGCAGACGGTCTATTTTGTTCGGCAGGGGCGCGGCTATTTCCGTATTGATTTATGCATCATTGACGCGGCGACGGGCGCCGCCCGCAATGCGATATCGGAGGAGAGCGGCACTGGCATCGATCCGTCGGTCTGGCGCGGCACGTCCAATGTTCGCGTTTTCGCCGATGGCTCGCGCGTCATCTGGTATTCGCAGCGCGATGGCTGGGGACATCTGTATCTGTACGATGCTGGAAACGGTTCCCTGATCCGACAATTGACCGCGGGCGACTACGAGGTGAGTAATGTCGAGCACGTGGACGACACGAATGGTCTGCTCTATTTCACAGCGATGGGGCGCGAAGCGAATCGCGATCCCTATTTTGGACATCTCTATCGCGTCAGCCTTGAAGGCGGCGAGCCGGAATTGCTGACCCCGGAAGATGCCGATCATACGATCGCCTTTGCGCCCGCCGGCGGCTGCTTCATCGACAACTATTCGACGGTGGATCAAGCGCCGGTGATTCTGCTGCGCGCGGCCGACGGGTCGCTGATTCGTGAACTGGAGCGCGCCGATATCAGCGCCTTGGAAGCGACGGGCTGGCGCAAGCCGGAACGCTTCAAAGCCAAAGCCCGCGATGGCAGCACCGATGTATATGGAGTGCTCTTCCGGCCCTCGGACTTGGACACGGACGCGCAGTATCCAGTGATCGACTACATTTACGGCGGTCCCCAAGCGATACAAGCCCCGGCCGCCTTCGCCGGCGCCGCGCGCGAACGCGACAAGAATTTCTGGGAGGCGCAATCGCTGGCGGAGTTGGGGTTCTTGGTGGTGATGATCGATGGCTTGGGCATGCCGGGCCGTTCCAAGGCGCAGCACGACCACAGCTATCGCAACCTGCCGGACAATGGCTTGCCCGATCATATCGCCGCCATTCGGCAGTTGGCCGACCGCTACGACTACGTGGATAGCTCGCGCGTGGGCATCTTCGGGCATTCGGCCGGCGGATACGCCTCTTGTCGAGCGATGTTCGCTTATCCCGATTTCTTTAAGGTGGCAGTGTCATCGGCGGGCAATCACGACCATCGGCTTGATAAAGCCACCTGGGTCGAGCGTTATATGGGGCTGCCGGTGGGCGAGCATTATGTCTATTCCGCCAACCAGAATCACGCGCGAAACTTGAAAGGCAAGCTGCTGCTCATCCATGGCGACATGGACGAGAATGTGCATGTCGCGTCGACGATGGTTGTGGTGGACGAACTAATCAAAGCGAATAAGGACTTCGACCTGCTCATCATGCCCAATCAGCCACATGGCTGCACCGCGCATCCCTACTTTGTGCGCCGCCGCTGGGATTACTTCGTCCAGCATCTGCTCGGCCTTGATCCGCCGGCCGGCTATCAAATTCAGTAACCACGGTGCATCAGTTGCAAGTCGCATTGACTACGAAAGCTGTAGGGGCGACTGACGGTCAGTGTCTACGCGACCGTGTGAGTCGCCCAAAAATGCAAAAGGTCACTCTTACGTACGGGCGAGCCGGTGGCTCGCCCCTACACCCGTGGCAAGTACTGTCGCATTTTTCAGTTGGAGTCCCTTAAGAGGAAAATACGATGTTCGAAAAACTGACCTATCCCAAAACGCGCCGCGGCGATGTAATCGACGATTTCTTTGGCAGTCCGGTGGCCGATCCTTATCGCTGGCTGGAAGACGCCGACGATCCCGAAGTGCGGGATTGGACGCGGGTGCAGCATGAAATGGCGGTGGAAGCGCTGAACAGCCTAGCCGGGCGCGACACCTTCGAGCGGCGTCTGCGCGAGGTGTGGGATTTTCCCAAATTCGAGATCCCAAGAAAACGCGGCGACAAGCTCTTCTACATGCGCAATGATGGCTTGCAGCAGCAGCCCGTCCTCTATGTGCAAGATGGAGACGGGCCCGAACGCGTTCTGATCGATGCAAACGAATTCAGCGATGACGGCACCGTCGCGATCTTTGACTGGCAGCCGACAGGTGACGGACGGCTGGTGATGTACGCCCTTTCCGATGGCGGGTTGGATTGGGTCCACTTTCGCTTTCGAGATGTGGAAAGCGGCCAAGATCTGGACGACAGGATGGCCAAGCTCAAGTTCTCGTCGGTGGCTTGGCGCAAAGACGGCGCCGGCTTCTACTACAGCCGCTACACCGATGGCGCGCCCGACGAAGGACCCGACAATCCAGCGGTGTCTTACCAAGTCTACTACCACAAACTCGGGACTCAACAAGCCGATGACAAACTTATCTATGATGATCCGGCGAGCAAAGGCATTCAGTTATCGGCCTCGGTCAGCTCCGATGATCGATTCCTCATTCTTGATATCACTTGGGAGTCGCGGATCGCCAACCGCCTCTATTACAGACCGATTGACGATGAGGGCGACTTCGTCCGACTCTTCGACGAATTGGACGACGAATACCGCTTTATCGGCAACGATGGGGATATCTTCTACATCTTGACAACCAACGGCGCCTTGAATTGGCGCGTGGTCGCGGTGGATATCAATAATCCGGCGAACGAGAACTGGGTGGATGTGGTGCCGGAAAGCGAAGAAGCGATAGACGGCGTCGCCATCGTCAATCAGCAGTTTGTGGTCACCGCGATGCGCCTCAGTCGGCATGTCATCAAGATCTACAACAAAGACGGCTCGCTTGAGCGCGAGTTGCTGCCGCCGGGCCTGGGCGCGGTTGCTCTGCGCGAGCAAGCCGGCGCTTATGGCGGCGCCAAAGACGACAGCATGTTCATCGCCTGGACCTCGTTCTTGCAGCCGACGCAGATACTGCAATATGACTTCGCGACCGGCGACCTGGAACCGTTTTTCCATACGACCGTCCCCTCGTTTGATCCCGACCAATACGAAACGAGACAGGCATATTGCCCCTCGACAGATGGCGTGAAGGTTCCAATCTTCATCACCTGCAAGAAGGGATTGGACCTGAATGGCGATAATCCAGCCATCATGTACGCCTACGGCGGTTACAGCTTCAGTCAAACGCCGAGCTACCGAGAATGGCTGCCTGTCTGGTTGGAAAATGGCGGGATATTCGTCGTCGCCAATATCCGCGGCGGGGGTGAATACGGCGAAGCCTGGCATCGCGCCGGCATGTTCGCTGGCCGACAGAAGACCTACGATGACATTCACGCGGCCGCCGAATGGTTGATCGAGAACAAATATACCTCAAACCGCAAGCTGGCGATTGAGGGCAGGAGCAATGGCGGACTGCTGGTGGCTGTCTGCATGCTGCAGCGTCCAGATCTATATGGGGCGATTCTCTGTCACGTGCCGACCATCGACATGCTCCGTTTCAAATACTTCACCTCAGGGCGTTATTGGACCACCGAATATGGCGATGCCGAAGCCAGCAAGGAAGTTTTCGAGTTTCTGACGGCATACGGTCCGCTGCATAACATTAAGATCGGGCAAGCCTATCCGCCCATCCTGATTCTCACCGCCGATCACGATGATCGCGTCGTGCCAATGCATTCGAAGAAGCTTGCCGCCGCCCTGCAGCAAGCCAATGAGACGGACAATGTCATTCTGCTGCGCGTCACCACCAGAGCCGGGCACGCGCTGGGCAAAGCGACCTCGAAGCTGATTGAAGAGCAGGTGGATATCTTCGCCTTTCTCAATCACATCTTTGAAATGCGTGTGGAGTAACGTCGCCAGAGGAGACAATGTATTACTCGGAACACACTAGTAGGATAGAGGCGACGCCGAAGCTCTATAACTGGTTACAGTTCACTTCGCCAAGTAAGATACTCCTTTAAGTTCCTATACGGCACGTCAGAATCGATGGCCTGAGCCATGTCGGAAGTGAAGTAGTTCATCCAATAATGATCAAATGTCTTTTTGCTATAGGGTGCAAACACACCGGTCCCATTCACTAGGTCTTCGATGTTATTGATTGAACCAATGTTCTTTGTATTTCCGCTTCCCGGTCCATCTTTGGCTATGCGCCACTTCTCCTGAAACAAGAACACGAAATCGTGCGCGACTGATTGGATATTCCTCAATTGTTCGAGTCTAAAGACTTGTCTTTCGTCAATTGAAATAATGCTTCGGGAGTAGATGATTCCTAGTACAAAGTGATGGCTGTATTCTCGATAGGGAAATGAAATATTCTTGGTAGATTTTCTTTGGCGAAAATATCCGGTAAAGGCTCCCAATGTAAATCCACTGACGCGCCTTTCAGTGACACGGTATGTGGATTTCAAATCAACAGCAACCTTACGCCCATTGGAATCAATGAATGTCATATCAGGATAGTAGTTCTGATGTTCGGCCAAATGTAGTTCGTAACCGTATTGTTCTGCAAACTGTGAAAAAAGCGGAAACAACATGAGCTCAATGAGTTTGGAGATGACCTTAGTATCAGCCGATATTGTATAGATATTCTGATAGGTGTCGATAAATCCCTTGACGACCCAATCCCCAATATCGTTTGCAAGAGCCGACTGAAACTTTGGTAGGTACTCCCGCATCTGACGTTCGAAATCTGTCATCGGCTACTGACCTATCAAGAGGATCTCATTAGAGATCTTGTTCTTTGAAAGCGCATACTGGTAGTTGCGAAATCTCTCAACTCGCACATCAGATTTGAATCGCGCGAGGAGTCTTATCAATTCTGACTCGGATGGGATTCCATCACTCCTGTACGATACAACGAGAATGCTGTCCGCATGCCTTTCAAATACTTTCTCAAATGCACTGTAAATCCGACGCTTTTCAATCCAGTCGTTTGGTATTCGGATAAGCCGACGGTGCTTTGATGTCATATCGATCATTTCCGACCATTGGTCATAATTCGCTAGTCCTTCCAAGAAGTGATAAAAGTCTCGGAAATCGACGCCTACGCCTTTGCCCGATATGTAAGGCGGATCAAAATAGACCAGGTCATATTTGCCTTCAATACAGTAGACGTCCACATTTTTGGCTAGGCACGATATTCCGGTGGAAAACACTGCCTGATTTGCTTCCATTGCAAAGTGTCGGAACCACGATTCAAAGGGTCGATCCCAACTTGTTTTGTTGCCGAAGGAACGCTTTACGTCGGCAGTACGGACATATAGATTCTTTCTATGAAAGAGATTGTATGGTCTTTTAATTATGCAGGACTGGGCTAGGGCGAAGAACGCAAGCGATCTCTTGTACTTATTCTCAATTCTATGGATGTTTGTGATTACCTTGTCGAGCCATTTGTTTTCATCTGCCAGAAAATATATATCCTGGAACGTATCGGCGATTAGCGTCGGATAAGATGTATCGTAGGAGTTGAGAATCCATTCAACATCGTTTTCCTGCAACACGACATCTGAGTTCTCTATAAGAGCTTGGCCAAACCAATAGTTGAATTTGAGAGAATCATTATAAGTTACTTGCTTAAATTCTCGCTTGAGACGATGCGAGATTGTTCCCGTACCACCGAAAGCATCGAGACAGGTCTCAAATTCCAAATGCGAGATTTTGTCCCATATCCAATTAGTAAGTTTAGCTTTACTACCCTGATACCTAGTTTTAGGGAACTTGGTCTGAATCTGTGGAAAGAGCGAGAGTTGGTCCACCATAAGTCAGGTCTTCCACATTGCTTGAGAACGATACAAGTATAGCAAGAAGTCGCATTTTCGAGCAGTTGCGTGTGGGTTCTCGTCTTCGCTTCCACGTTGTCAGGACGGAGCATATCTTCTATACTCTCGGACAAATTCACTTGAGGGATTGCTAACCATGCTAACAGCGCAACAGATCGCCTTCTATCACGAGAATGGCTACATCGTCGTTGAAGACGTGCTCAGCGATAGCGAAGTGGCGGACTTGCGGCGGGTGACGGACGAATTCGTCGAGCGCTCGCGCGGCATCAGCGAGAGCGACGAAATCTTTGACCTGGAGCCAAATCACAGCGCTGAACGTCCGCGGCTGCGGCGCATCAAGAATCCGATCGCTCAACATGAAGTCTTCGATCGGACGATGCGTCATAAAGGCATTCTGGATATTGTCGAGCAACTGGTCGGTCCCGGCGTTAGGCGGCATAACACCAAGCTGAATATGAAAGAGCCGGACCACGGCAGCGCGGTGGAATGGCATCAAGACTGGGCATTTTATCCGCATACCAATGACGATGTTCTGGCAGTTGGCGTCTGCATGGATGACATGACCGAAGAAAACGGCTGCATGTTGATGGTGCCCGGTTCGCATAAGGGCGCGCTATACAGTCATCACGAAAACGGCGTCTTCGTCGGCGCGGTGAGCGACCCGGACTTTCAAGCACCAGAAACAGCCAAATGCCTGGTCAAGGCGGGCGGCATCACCGTGCATCACGCCCGCACACTGCACGCCTCTACGCCGAATCACTCGGCGAATCCGCGCCGTCTGCTGCTCTATGAATACTGTTCGCTCGATTCTTGGCCCTTGCTGGGCGCCACCTATGAAGAATACTGCGCTTCGGTCGTCCGTGGCCAGCCGAGCGTCAGCCCGCGGCAGGAGGCGGTACCGGTGAGCATCCCCTTGCCCAAGCCGGAAAATGCCGGCTCCATTTTTGAAATTCAAGAAGCCCTGCGGAACCGGGAAATGGCGCGGCAATAATCCCGCAAGACCGCGCGCGATTTCCGGCGGCGCATGTCAACTGAGTCAAACTCGATGTCGCTGTCCCGCCGCGCATTTCTGAGAAGCGCTTGGCATTCGCTCTTATTTCTGGCAGGCATGACCTGCCTCTGCCTGGTCGCGGTTCAGCCATATACGCTGAATCAGATGCCGCATTCGGCCGATGGACTGCTGCAGCTGCATCGAACCCTGGCGCTTGAGCACTCGCTGCGCGTCGACCACCCGCTTTGGCCCCGCTTCTCCTCGGGCCTCGCCTATGGATATGGCGCGCCTCTCTTCAACTTCTTCCCGCCCCTGGCTTATTTTCCAGCGAGCCTGGCGCATCGCCTGGGTTTGAGCTTCTTAAGCGCTTGGCTCCTGTCCATGTCCGCGTTCACTCTGTTAGCGGGAACGGGCATGTATCTGCTGGGGCGGCTCTGGACGCGCTCGGGGCTGGGCGGCTGGATCGCGGCCGCTGCTTACGTCTATTCGCCGTATCTGCTCTTCGATAGCGTGATACGGGGCGCCACGGCCGAGTTGGCGGCGCTGGCGGCGCTTCCCTTCGCTCTCTATGGCATAACGCGCCTGGCTTTCAGCGGGCGCCGGGCCGACTTCTTGATCGCATTGGCGGCCGTCTCGATCTTCATACCACTGCATACGATTGTCACCCTGCATGGCGCGGCGCTCTTAGCGCTCTATGGTCTCTTCCTGGCTTGGCGCGCTGAAGAGGGGCGCGCGGTCTTGTGGCGTCTGGCGCTGGCGGGCGCTCTAGCGCTGATGCTGTCGGCTTTCTATTGGCTGCCAGCGCTTGCTGAAAGGGACACGATCAAGCTGCCGCTCATCGCCGAGCAGTTGGGGCATATCGACGTCACGCGCCATCTGCGCTCGCTCGCGGAAGTGCTCGCCTTGCCACAGACCGCTGATCCGTCGCAACAGAATCAGGCGCTGCCCATCGCCGTCGGCTGGCCGCAGTTGATCCTGTCCGCGCTCGGCGTCCTGCTCAGCTGGCGCGTGGCGCATCGCCAATACCGATCGTTGATGATGGCGCTTTCTCTGGTCGTCGGGGTCCTGTTGTTCCTCAATACTTCGCCCTCGGCCTGGCTCTGGCGGAACATTCCCTTGATCGGATTCACCCAGTTTCCCTGGCGCCTGCTGGGGCTGGCCAGTCTGCTTCTCGCGCTGATGAACGCCGTCGGAGCGCGGCTGCTTTGGCTCAACCTGGGTCAAGGGCGGGGACCGCTCGCTGTCATTTGCGGCTTCTTGGCGGCTCTCCTGTTGTACGCTATGCCCTGGACGCATTCGCTTTTCCGCAACGATATCGATGCCGATGACATCCGCCAGGTTCAGCGCTTCGAGCGGGAGAGCGGGCAGTTGGCGCTGTCGTCCTACGCCGAGTATCTGCCGGTCAGCGCCGACGCGGGGCAGCTCGACGCCACAGGCCTGATCACGCGCTTTGAGGGGAGCGATGTCATTCCGCGCCTGCTTCCTTCGGCGACTTTGGACATCCTTTCGCAAGCGTGGCGGGGCACGTCGGCGACGCTGCGACTGCGATCCTCCGAAGCGCAAACGCTCGTGGTCGATTGGCTCTATGTGCCGGGCTGGGCTGCGGTCATCGACGGAGTCCCGGTCGCCGTATACCCGTCGGCGCCCGCTGGTTTGCTCGCGCTGGAGGCGCCCATCGGCGAGTTCGACTTGCAGCTGACCCTGTCGCCAACGATGCCTCAATCGCTGGCGACCGCGCTTGGCGGACTCGGCTTGGCCTCCGCCGGCCTGACGCTGCTGTTCTGGTCTCGCCTGACAAGGGAAGGGGCGCAAGGGCGCTCGCGCTCGGATTCCCAAAGGCAGTGGCTGCTGATCTTCGCGGCGATCGGCATCGCGCTTTTTATTTTGAAAACCTTGGCGCTGGACGCGGTAGATACGCCGATTAAGCGCCGCCAATTCGGAGACCTGCGCGAAGCGGAAGCGCTGGCGAACTTCGGCAACCGCATTGACTTGCTTGCCGTTGAAGCGCCTCAAGAAATAATTACGCAGCCCACCGTGACATTCAAGCTCTACTGGCGCCTGCATGGCGCGCCCTTAATGCGCGATTATTCGAGCATCATTCGCATGCGCGATCCGCAGGGCTTTGTCGTGGCGCAAGCGAGCGCCTTCGCCCCCGGCGGATTGGCGTCGAGCAACTGGCTGCCGGGCGCCTATATTGAAGATGTGATTGAGCTGGCGCCGCCGCTGTTCACGCCATCGCTGCCCGAAGCCTATACATTCAACCTGAGCCTCTACGACAGCGAATCGCTTGAGGCTCTGCGCCTGATCAATGAAACGGGCAATCCGCAGGACGACAAATTCCTGATCGGCGCGCTGCGCTTTCGACCCGCCGACGCGGACTTTGAAGCGCGGAATATCTTGCCGCTGCCGCCGGATTTTGGCGACGAACTGGCTTTGCTCGTCGCTGCGCCCCACTTGCCTGACTCGGCGACCGCAGGCGACGCCCGGCAATTCAGTTGGGTCTGGCAGAAATTGCGCGAGAGCAGTAGCGACGTGTTGGCGCAACTGCTCTGGCTGAATGAGAGCGGCGCCGTCGAAGCTGCTGGCGCCGCGCTGCCGCTGGTCTATGGCTATAACTTTGCCGATTGGCGAATCAGCGAAGCCAACCGCGGTCATCATCAATTGATCGTGCCAGCGAATCTGGGGGACGGGCGCTACCACTTGGGCGTCCGCCTGCTTGATGCCATGAGCCAGCCGCTGGGACGTATACTTCCGCTTGACCGGACCATGACCGTGACGGCGCCCAAACGAAGATTTGAGGCGCCAGACTTCGACTTTGCTGCCGAGGGCGAATGGGCGAACGGCATCGTGCTCCATGGATTCAACCTGAGCGCCGCCGGCGAGGTCCATTTGACCTGGGGCAGCAAGCGGACCCTAAGCGAAAGCCTCCGACTGTTTGTGCACGTCTTGGACGCGGACGCGCATATCGTAGCGCAATGGGACGGCGTGCCGGTCGATTGGACGCGGCCCACGACCGGTTGGGTCGAAGGCGAGTACATTACCACATCGCAGGCCTTCGCGCTGCCTGCGGGCGAGTATCGTCTGGCGGTCGGTTGGTACCGGCCCGCGTCTGGAGAGCGCATCGGCGTGGGCGCTGCAGATGCGTTGGAACTCAAGCAGCTCCTTGTAATCGAGTAAAGCCAATCTGCTGCATTGACGATTCCTTCGCCCTGCGTTAAGATGTGCGCCCTTGAACAAACATTCTATGGAGATTAGCGATGTACAAAGTCAGCAAATACCCGCCGGGAACATTCTCCTGGGCGGATAATACGTCCACTAATGCGGAAGCGGCGAAAGCCTTCTACATGGATCTGTTCGGCTGGGGAGCCCAGGATATACCTATCGGCGGAGACATGTTCTACACCATGTTTCAGAATCAAGGCGAGCATGCGGCTGGCTTCGCCGTGATGATGCCCGATATGCAGAACCAAGGCATCCCGTCGCACTGGACGAACTACGTGTCAGTCGATGACGTGGATGCGCTCGCCGATGTAGTCACAGCCAATGGCGGCACAATCCTATTCGGCCCCATGGACATATTCGATAGTGGCCGGATGCTGCAATTCATGGACCCGACCGGCGCGACGCTCGGCTTGTGGCAAGCGAAGAACCACATCGGCGCCGGCATCGTCAACACAGTCGGCGCCATGTGCTGGAATGAATTGCTGACCAAGGACGCGGAAGCCGCCAAAGCCTTTTACAGCGCTCTGTTCGGCTGGGAATACATCGTTGACGAGAACGGCTACATCATGATTCAGAACCGTGGCCGCAATAACGGCGCCATGATGCAGATGGATGAGAGCTTCGGCGAAATGCCATCAATGTGGCAGCCCTATTTCACCGTTGCCGATATCGACGCCTCGATCGCGAAAGCCGGAGAATCGGGCGCGACGATCATCATCCCCAAGACGGAAGCGCCCGGCGCCGGGCACTTCGCCTATATGTCCGACCCGGCTGGCGCCCACTTCTATATCATTCAGCTGATCCAGGCTGAGCCCTGGGAAGAATAGACAGCGCCTTCAAAATGACTGTAGGGGCGACATACCATGTCGCCCGAAATAGCGATGTAGGGGCGGCTCTGTAAGCTGCCCGCACTAACAGGAGAATCTCGATGTACACAGTAACGAAGTACCCGCACGGAACCTTTTCCTGGGCGGACACAAGCTCAACCAATTCGGCCGCGGCCAAGCAGTTCTATATGGATCTCTTCGGCTGGGGGAAATTCGATATCCCTATCAGCGATGATATGACCTACACCATGTTCCAGCATCAGGACCAAAATGTCGCCGCCCTCAGCGATGCGACGCCCGAGGCGCTTGAGCAGAATATCCCATCGCATTGGTCATGCTATGTGTCTGTCGACGATGTTGATGCGCTGCTGCCAGTCGTCACCGAGAATGGCGGCCAGATCATCTACGGTCCTATGGATGTCTTCGACAGTGGGCGAATGGCATTCTTGATGGACCCGACTGGCGCTGCCCTGGGCTTGTGGCAGCCGCGGAGCCACATCGGCGCGGGTATCGTCAACACGGTCGGCGCCATGTGCTGGAACGAGCTGCTCACGCGCGACGCGGCGACGGCGAAAGCCTTCTACAGCGAGCTCCTAGGCTGGGAGTTCTATGGCGATGAGCATTACATCCACATCAGCAATCAAGGCCGCAACAATGGCGGCATGATTGAGATGGACGAGAGCTTTGGCGATACGCCGCCCTGCTGGATGCCCTATTTCAACATCGGCGAGATCAAGGCGGGCATCGCGCGCGTCAATGAGCTGGGCGGGCAGGTGCACATGGGTCCCAACGAGGCGCCGGATACTGGCTATTGGGCGCTGACGACAGACCCGGCCGGCGCGCATTTTTATATCATGGAGCTCTTCAAAGCCGAACCCTGGGGAGAATAGACTGCGCTTGCAAATGACAAGAGTGTCGTAGGGGCGAGCCCGCAAGACCGCGACATTCGTAGGGGCGACCTATCAGGTCGCCCGAAAAAGCTCAACTTAATTCAGAACTTGCAACGATATACAGTTCGCTGAAGGCAGTCTTCTCTCCTGATCAGCGTGCGTGAAAGGGGCTTGGGAGTAGGGTTGGCTTAGTCCTCGTGCAAGCAACTGAGGCGCCAGATATGCTCTTCGCGTTCGAGCAGTTCGTCCGCGGCTTCTGGTCCCCATGAGCCCTTGGCGTAGCCTTGCATCGGCGGCGCGGCCGGGTCGCTCGCCCAACCGTCAATGATCGGATCGACTATCTTCCAGGCGCTCTCGATCTCGTCGCCGCGAATGAAAAGGGCGGCGTCTCCATTGATAGCGTCCAGGATTAAGCGCTCGTAGGCATCCGGCAAATCTTCCGCTTTGAAGGCATTGTCGTAATGAAGCTCCATATCGACCGACTTGGCGATTTGCCGGTCGGGA
Organism: Phototrophicaceae bacterium; assembly: GCA_965205125.1. Classification (GTDB taxonomy): domain Bacteria; phylum Chloroflexota; class Anaerolineae; order Aggregatilineales; family Phototrophicaceae; genus UBA6055. The sequence goes on along the minus strand of CBDBFY010000001.1, from coordinate 1,140,101 downwards.
ATTTTGGCTTCGATCGTCAGGTGTATGCCCTCATCCGGCTGTATGCAGATTGAAAGCATATTGCGCGAATGATCGCCGGTCTCGGTCAATTCGAAGATGCTGTTCGGCGGCCGCTTGAACTGGATATTGACCTGGGTCGTTTTCTGGCGCATCGCCTTGCCGGAACGCAGATAGAAGGGGATGTCTTTCCAGCGCCAGTTATCGATGAAGAGCTTAAGCGCGGAGAAGGTCGGAGTGATTGAATCGGGCGCGACGCCGTCGGCGCGGCGATAACCATCGTACTGCCCGCGCACCGTGTCTTCCAGCCTGACGGCGCGCGCGGCTTGCAAGACTTTGACTTTCTCGTTGCGCAGCGCGTCGGCGTCAAAGGCCGAGGGCGGCTCCATGGCGATCAGCGAGAGCAGCTGCAACAGGTGATTCTGCACCATATCGCGCATGACGCCGGAACTGTCGTAATAGCCGGCGCGCGTGCCGACATCGACCGTCTCGGCGACCGTCACCTGCACGTTGCTGATATGGCTGCGGTTCCAAACGGGCTCAAATATGGTGTTGGCGAAGCGCATGAAAAGTATATTCTGCGCTGTCTCCTTGCCCAGGTAGTGATCAATCCGATACACCTGCGACTCGTTGAAGACGGAATGAACAATCCGATTGAGCGATTGAGCCGTCTCCATGTTGTAGCCAAATGGTTTTTCGATGACGATGCGGCGCCAGGAAGGGGAAGCAGCCCCGCCGTCTTCGCGCGCCATGCCCAGGGCGCCCAGGTTGCAGACGACATCCTGATAGAACTCGGGCGCGATGGACAGATAATATAGGCGATTGCTGCAGCCCCCGTCCAAGGCGTCAAGATCGTCCTTTAGATTCCGGTAAGTCTCGGGCTGGGGCAGGTTCACCTTGCTATATGAGAGCATGGGGCGGAAGCGATCCCAGGCGCGTTCGTCATAAATGGCGGCCGCATAATTCCGCAGCGACTGATGGGCATGGTCAATCAGCGTGGCGTCGGTCCATTCGCGGCGGCCCACGCCAACGATCCGCAGGCGCTCAGGGGTGCGCCCTTTGATGAAATTGCTGTAGAGCGACGGGATCAGCTTGCGGCGGGCGAGGTCCCCCGTCACGCCGAAAATCGCTATCACAGTGGGTCGATCGCTCATCGTCCCTCCTGTTCCTAGAGTTAGTGGGGCGTATTCTAGCGTAGATTCGCGTTTGCAACGAATTTGGCGAGGTTTCCAAACCGCCGCCTGTCGCATTCACAATTGGCTCGCATGGCAAGTCGCTATCCGATTGTGCTGGAGCATTTGACCTAAGGTCCGCCGACGGCCGATCAAAGCCATTTATGACATATTCATGGGATGCTATAATTGGACTAACGATGAGCGGGCGGAGAGCATCATGACGGTAAGCGAATTGCTGGAACAAGCCAAGACGCTCGAGCGGCGTCAGCAGAGAGAATTGATCATATTGCTGGTGGACCATTTGGCGAGCCAGCCGCCTAAGCCGAAGCGCAGCCTGTTGGAACTTCAAGGCTTGGGGAAAGAGGTCTGGCAGGGCGTAGATGCGCAAGAGTATATCAACGAACTGCGCGACGAATGGGACAATCCTCGTTGAACAGCGTGATAACGGCGCTTTCTGGAATACAGAGGCTGTATGTTGATTCCGCCCCGCTGATCTACTATGTTGAAGCGAATCCCTCGTATTTCGCAAAGATGCTCCAGGTCGTGAGCATTGCCAAAACGGCTGACTTAAAGGTGATTACTTCAGTTCTTGCCTTGGCGGAAGTCTTGGTGTTGCCATTCAGACAGGACAGCCAGCGACTTTTACAAGCGTATCAAAATATGCTTCTATACGAAGACGCGTTTGCGCTTAATCCTGTCACAGCTGACATTTGTATTTTGGCGGCAGAAATGCGCGCCAGGTACCGTTTGCGGACGCCCGATGCACTGCATGTCGCCACCGCTATCCTGTCTCACTGCGAGGCCATGCTCACAAACGACAAGGACATGACGCGAATTACCGAGCTGTCAGTCCTTCTGTTGGATGAGCTTTAGATTTAGATCCTGATCAGCGCTACCTGCCGGAATTACGGCAGGCTCTAATCACCAATGTAGATTCACCCCCGCGCCATACCAGCCCAACGCGCCGGAATCGTGACCACTTCCCGTTCTCGCTCCTGATAAGAATCCATATCTTCCCTCTGGTAGATATAGTTGCTTCCCGAACGCGAAGACATGCCAACGTGCTCGCTGTCTCGGTCGATCGCAATCAGGTTCATGCCGCCGATGAAGTCGCCGCCCAAGTCTCGCAGGTCCATCATCGCCTGATGCGCCGCCTCTTTCAGCGACATACCCGTCTTGAGATAAAGGATCAGACTGCGCGCGGTCCCGGCGCGGATCGCCATTTCGCCCATGCCGGTGCAGGCGCAGCCGCCGTAGCGGTTATCGGCATAGTTGCCAGCGCCGATGATGGGCGAATCGCCAATGCGCCCGGGATATTTCCAAGCCCAGCCGCTAGTGCTGACGCCGGAAGCGATATCGCCATTGCCGTCGACAGCGATGAAGTTGACGGTGCCCTCGACGCGTTCGGGGTCGGTGGCCATCTTCACCAAGCCGAGCAAGCGTGTTTCGTCGGTCAGATTGGGGATGTCTCCCGACTCGCGGGCGACCCACTGGGTAGCCCCTACAGCGGCCAATCGCCGTCGCCAGACTTCGGATATTTCATCGGATAACATTTCATTCCTGGCTTCGGCGCCGATCTCGCGGGCGAAACGTTCTGCGCCTTCGCCGGCGAGCAAGATATGGGGCAACTCCCGCTCCAAGACCTGGCGGGCGACCGAAATGGCGTAGGGGTAGCCGCGCAGTAACGCGACGGCGCCGGAATCCAGCGTCCTCCCGTCCATGATGCTCGCGTCCAATGCAAGCTCGCCCAGGATATTGGGGTAGCCGTTGTAGCCGACGCTGTGCTCGTCAGGATTGGCTTCGACCAGGCGAATGCCGTTTTCGACGGCGTCGAGCGCGCTGCCGCCGTTCTTCAGCGTGCGCATTGCTTGGTCCATGCCGATGGCGCCGTTGCTGCTGGCGATGATGAGCATGGGCAGCGGTCTCCAGATTTGACTACTCGACCACCGAGTATATCGAGGAATGTTTCGTCCGCTATGCTCTCACTTGAAGTTGAAGCGAGTCGCCCTTTTTGAGGCTTTTCCTCGGCGCAAAAGAGACTTCGCCCAGTCCCGTCACGGCGAATTCGCTGAAGCTAATCTCGCCGCCGCGAACGCTGAAATCGACAGCGCAGGCGCTGCCATTTGGGCTCAGCGAGCAGCTGCCCCAGGCGTAGCCGCTCGACCAGACATACCGGCGGCTGGTATCGGGCGCGGCGAAGCTGATCCTCTGATCGACAGCCGAGTATTGGAAACCGGTCAGCGCCAGGATCGCCGCCCAGCTCACCATCGCTCGGGCGTAATGATGGCCGCATTCGGCTTCATCAAAGGGATTGCGCTTTTGCCCGTCGTAGCGGTCGCGGATGGCGGCGATGCACTTCAAGCCATTTTCGATTTCGCCTTCGTAAAGCATGCCGATGGCGGCGGTGTATTCGAAGCCGGTCATCACTTCGTTGTAATAGGGAAAGGGCCGCGCGGGCCGTTCGCCACGTGGGTAGGTCGCCATCAACAGCGCCGACTCATCGTTCAACACGTAGGAGCGCATGTGGTTGAAGTGGCCGTACATGGTCTCCTTGAAGTTGAAACGCATGATGCTGTCCAGCGTCCGCTTGGCGTGGTCTGCATCCACCAGGTAACCCAAACCGCTTACATGGGCGAGGAGCTGCCCGACCAGTTGATCCACCAGACAGCCGGCGCCCAATTGCATAACGGGCTGGGTGGGGTCGGCCGCGCCCATGTCGCTCATTAACATGCCAAGCACGGCGTCGGCGCCTGAGGCAGGGACGATCTCGTGTTCGTAATAGTCGCCATTGAAGAGGTTGGCGTCGATCCAGGCGCTGCCGTTCTCAAAGAGCCGCTGGCATTCATCGGCAAATGTCGTCTCTCCCAAGTGGCGCGCCATCTCTTCCATCGCGCGCAGAGCGCCCAGATACCAGATGCCCATTTGCGGATTTGGACCATAATATTCGACATCCATCGTATTATGCTGGCAGCCTTCCATGATGCCGTCTTTGTCCGCGTCCCAGCCGCCCGGCAGCCAGCAGAACTCCAGTGCCTTGCGCGCGTTTGGCCACATGTCCCGCAGCCGCTCGTCGTCGCCGCTGAGCTGCCAATCGCGGTAGAGCTTCATAATGCAGCCCATCTGACCATCGGCGGCCGCCAGCGACCAGGCTTGGGCTTGCTCCAGCGGCAGGTCGACGCGGAAGCTCATGCCGCCGTCCTTGCGGGTGGCGTAATTGAACTCGACCTCGCGCATGCCTAGCGCCAAGCCGCCGAAGAGGAAGGCCGTCGCTTGCTCATAATTCCAAACGTGCGTGCAGGAGCCAAAGCAGCAGCCCGCGGTATCGTCGCAGCCTTCCCAGCCGAACATGAAACCATCCGGCGTGCGGAAAACAGTTTGAGAGCGCAGCGTGCTCAAGTTGAATAGGGACGATTCCTTGACCACAGTCGGCAAGTCGCTCTCACAGACGGCATCAACGAATGCCCGCGTTTCCGCTTCCAGCCAGTCCAGATTCTTCGCTGTGTAGGCGGACGCTTCCCAAGCGTCGGCGTATTGCGTCGTGTAGTAGTTGCCGATGACCGTGCCCGCTTGATTGAGACTGTGCGGGTGGTTGGATCCGGTTTCCTTCCAGGTGCTGCGGTTGGGGAAGTGCCAAGTCAAGAAGAAGGTCACCTCGGCCGAGCCATTGGCGGGGACGACCAGCGAGACGCAGAGCGAGCCGGTCGGGTCGTCCTTGCCGTCGCGTTCTCGTTCTTCCAGACGGCCATCGTCGCTGAAATCATCCCAGAAATCGAGCAGCGAATCGCCCCAGCTGTAATTCGCCCAGGCTGTGCGATGGGAGATACCCCCCTCGGTCCCCCCATCAGGATGGAGGGAAGACACGCTGCCGCCAGCCTCCCCCTGTCTTGACGGGGGGATTGAGGGGGGTAGAGGCGTCGTCAAAGCCAGCGTGCCCCATTGCGGCGCCTCGCGGTCAACGCCAGCGGACTCCATAAAGATTCCGGCCAAGCCGTCCGCCTCGCGATAGGTGTTGTAGTTGTCTTGAGGCGCCCCGCTCGTGCCGTCGGCGCCAATGAAATTATTCAAGCTGCCGCAGACAGCCGCCTCGATATCGGCATCGCTCTCGTTCGACAAGAGAAAGCGCAGGATGACGACCGGGATGCCGCTGTTGTCGCTGTCCGTCGGGATCAGCGGGTTGAATGCCTGCAACTGAACCCCGAGCGGCACATCGGCGTCGCTGAGCGTGACCGTCCCGAAGGGATAGGCTGCTTCAAAGCTGCACTGGCGGAAGCGTGGCAAGCCATGATTGGGGATGGTGGCGCCGCGCGCACCCTCATAATCTGCTCGCGGGATGACGCCCTCAAGCGCTGTCGCCGTCCGGCTGCCGTCGGCGGATTCTGTGTATAAGCTGAAGAAACTCTGCTGCAAATCGAAGCCTTTGGCCGGGCGGTTGACGATCTCCCAATCGTGCAAATTGCCGCGCCCGCCCAAGGAGACGACGCCGGTGCCGATGCCGCCGAGCGGAAGCCCAATCTGCCGCAGGTGGTCTTGGTCGTATGCGACTAACGATGGATAGCCTGAACCGTTCAGTTCTGTCATTTCGTATAGACCTCAGTAGTTCCAACAAAGTAATGAGAATGACTGCCGTATGCAAAAAATTGCCATAATAATCGAAAAGCTGTACGGGCGAGCCGGTGGCTCGTCCACTTTTGCATAGATTTCCAATCAGTTTTCGCATGATCAACTTGGTTTGGCTTCTATTGCTTTGGTAGTGAATCTGTTAGCCCTTCAATCCCGACCGCGTCAACGCCTCGATGATCCAGCGCTGCGCCGCAATGAACACGATCAGCACCGGGATGATCGCCATCGTCACCGCCGCCATCACGACGGAAGGATTGCCCGAGCCCATATAACCGGTGAGCAGCGCGATGCCTTGCGGCAGCGTCATCTTATGCCAGGAATTGAGGAAGACCAGCGGCAGAAAATAAGCATTCCAGGTGGCGTTGAATGTGATGATGCCCAGCGTCGCCATCGCCGGACCGGCGAGCGGCAGGGCGATTTGCAAGAAGGACCGGACATGCCCGGCTCCATCGACCCGCGCCGCGTCAAAGAGCTCCTGCGGCATCTGTTTGAAAAATTGCCGCATCAAAAAGACGCCGAACGCGCTGATGAGCCCCGGCAAGATGATCGCCAGCGGATTGTCGATTAAGCCCAGGTCACGCATCAGCAGGAATATGGGAATAATCGTCACCTGAAATGGCACCATCAAAGAACCAAGCAGCAGGAGAAATAACAGGTCGCGCCCCGGAAAGCGCAAGCGCGCGAAGGCGTAACCGGCCAGCGAACACGTCACCAATTGACCGAGGGTGACCGCCACCGTGATCCTCACGCTGTTGATGAACAGGTCAACAAAGGGCACGCTCGAATCAAAAGGCGCGAGATAATTCTCCCAGCGGAATTCAGTCGGCAGCCAGGCTGGCGGCAGGTGAAAGCTCTCTTGTGTGGGGCGCAAGGAAGTAGAGAACATCCAAGCCAGCGGCATCATGACCAGGATGGCGGCGATGGTCAAAATCGTATACGAAATGATATCGCCGACATTGACCGGCTTTTTGCTTTTTCCGCGCGCTTTGGCTGCTTGCCCGAAGGCTGTCGCTTGTGTCTCTGCCATGATTGAAAATCCCGCTATTCGTAATGCACCCACCGGCGGCTGATCCAAAATTGCAGCGCGGTCAGCACCAGAATGATGGCGAAAAGGGTCATGGACACGGCGGCGGGCGGGCAATGAGAAAAGAAGCGCGGGTTTGAAAAGAGCAAGCTCTAGAACTTAAGATGGCTTGTCATTTCATCTGTCCTGTTAATGACGATGCTGTATCGGCTGGGAGATTCTATGCCGCTTTAGTTTCGTTTTATAACGGGCAAGTCCTAGAGCATGTTGAATTATAACATGAGCGACAGTCGAGGCGTTCGCAAAGAGGTTATGATCTATGCGTCGGCTTCTTCGCTTTCGTCGTCTGCTGTTTCTTCCTCTGGCTCGCCGTCATTGCTTGGAGCTTCTGGCTCTGGCTCGCTTGCAGGTGGCGGCGGCTCTGGCGTATTCGTAGGCGGTGGCGGCTCTGGCGTGTTCGTAGGCGGTGGCGGCTCTGGCGTGTTCGTAGGCGGTGGCGGCTCTGGCGTGTTCGTAGGCGGCGGCGGCTCTGGCGTGTTCGTAGGCGGCGGCGGCTCTGGCGTGTTCGTAGGCGGCGGCGGCTCTGGCGTGTTCGTAGGCGGCGGCGGCTCTGGCGTGTTCGTAGGTGGCGGCGGCTCTGGCGTGTTCGTAGGTGGCGGCGGCTCTGGTGTGTCTGTAGGTGGCGGCGGCTCTGGCTCTGGCGGGTTTTCAGGTTGCGGCGCTGCTTCCTCTGGCGCGCTTACAGGTGGTGGCGGCTCTGGTTCGGATGGGCTTTGGGCATTTGCCGTTACTGTCTGTGCTTCGCCTTCGTTGGATGCAGATCGACCGCAAGATCTCACGCCTGTAGATGACCAAGTGGAGATGTCCCATTTCGTTCGGGTTTTGTCGCAGTTATTGGTACAAGTGTATCTTGAAACCGAGCGTGATTCGATCCTATCGAGACATGGCACATAAGAGATTCTAACTCTTCGCGTCTCCGGCCTATGTACACCACTATCGCAGGATTCACTGGTAACTTGACATTCTCGTGGTGGGCAAGCTGACCATTCGCCACAGCCGCTTGTGCATTCGGTTTGGCATGTGCCTGAGACGCGGCATGAGCTCCAGCAAGTGCGGGATTGCTGGCCGCCGCCGCTGCAACTTTGCGTCTCGGTGCGCTCGTTGTAGTCCTTTTTGCAGGTCTTGTCATCGCCGTTGCCGTTGCCATTGCCGCCGCCTTTCTTCTTGGGCGGGGATGTTGGCGCCGGCGTCGGGGTGGTGTGATATTCCTCGCTGGTTTTGATCCAATCTTGGCAGCGCGATTCTTTGGGATCGTCGACGCAGGCGGCGCCGGGCACAGCGCGATAGCAGATGACGGCGCACGATTTCTCGTAGGTGCAGTTTTTCAGGGGACCGCAGGCTTCGGTCTTGGTATCTGACCATTCGCGCCTCTCCTGAATCGGCGTAGGCGGTATGGGCGTGTCGGTTGGCGGGACAGGGATATTGATGGTGACGATGTTGCTGTTGCCGCCTTGACTTTGGTACTTCCTGCCATCGCCGAGAGCCTGCACGAGAACGCGATGGTTGCCGGGCGCCAGGTCGGGGATGGTGAAATCGGTGCTGGTGGTTTTGTAGAAGCGGCCGCGGATGACAAAGACGACATACTCAACCGCGCCCTCGATATTGTTCCAAGCGATAGTCGTGCCGGAGACATGGCGAAGGCTGGGCGTCCCGAGATGGCGCGGCGCTGGCGTATTGGTGGGCGGGACAGGGGTGCTGGTAGGCGGGATTGGCGTATTGGTGGCTGTCGGCGGAATAGGCGTATTGGTCGGCTGGACTGGCGCTGGCGGCTGCAAGCGGAGCGGAATCGGTTTGCTAAAGAGGCTGTGTCGGCGGCGGGCTTCATTGCCACTGAGGGCGCGAACCTTGATGAAATAGAGCTCGTTCCTGAACAGGTCCGCGATTCGGTAGCTGCGGCGCTTCTGGGTGTTGCGGCACTGCGGATCGTAATTGCGGACTGGCTCCTGGATGGTGCCGCCGCCGAATCCTCCATCGTGCAGTTGCCAGCAGATTTCATAATCGGCGGCATTGCGGACGCGGGGCCAGGAGATGGTCGCGCCGTTGGCGGTTGGCTTCGGTCGATTGAGTCGGCGCTGGGCGTGAACGATTGGCAAGCTGACGGCGACGAGCAGGATGAGGATTAGGCATTTGCGGATCATGGGATACTCCGGTAACGGTGGGTGGCTAGGAAAAGAATATGCCGGCTCATTCGCAAGCTGAAGCGGCTGGGCCGGTCATGGGCGCGAAATGTTGCGCTATTATTCATGCTAGAATGCTCACTTATCGCCAGTAGGCAATTGGAAGACATACATTAGCGTGAAACTATAACATTCGCGACGCGATTGCGCAAGTAATCCAACACCAGTGCGCCCGCGCCCACCAGGCACTGCGATCCGATGCGGGCGCTGTTCATGATGATGGCGCCCATGCCGATGAGGCTGTGATCGCCGATCGTCGCACCGTGCGCGATGGCGCGGTGCCCGATGGTTACGCCCTCGCCGAGGTTCAGCGGTATGCCAGGATCGGCATGGCAGACGGCGCCGTCCTGGATATTGCCGCCGGTGCCGATACGCAGCGACTCGCTGTCGCCACGCAGCACGCCGTTGAACCAGACGCTCACATCGGCGCCCAGGGTCACATCGCCGATGCCATTGATGAACTGGGCTATGTGCCGCGCTCCAATATACCCAGGCAACAGTCGACGGGCTTTGTCGGCATCGTGGTCGAGAAGCTGCCTACGCTGCTAACTGGCGACTTGTTCTATGCCGATGTGACCAATGGCATCCAGCGAGAAGCCGAGCGCCTGGGCTACAGCATCGCCGTCAGCGTAATCAGCGAGCCAACCGAAGTCTTGCCGCGTTTGGTCGCCGAGAACGCCGTTATAGGGCTGCTCGCGCTGGGCGGGGGCGATATCACCGATGAATTGCTCCAACTCATCCTCAAACGCGATATGCCCTTGGTCACGGTGGACAATCAGAGCGAATTGCAGCCGGTCAACAGCGTGGTCGTCGACAATTATCGCGGCGCATACGCGGCGACGCGGCATTTGATTGAACTGGGCCATCGGCGGATCGCCATCATCCAGGGACCGCGAAAATACAAGAGCCTGACCGAACGTTATCATGGCCACCTCAATGCCATGATCGACGCTGGCTTCGCTATCGACCGGGAGCTTATTTCGCCTCCCTTGTCAAGCGGCTTGCCCAACAAAGGCAATCGAGAGATGAAAGCTCTGCTCGCCCTGGACGCGCCGCCGACAGCCGTCTTCGCGGTCAGCGACCGGACGGCTTTGGGCGCCATACAAGCGATTGAGCAAGCCGGCTTGCAGGCGCCACGGGATATCAGCATAGTCGGTTTTGACGATATGCCCCCCGATGTTTACCCGGCGCCAGCGCTGACGACGGTGACCAGCGAACGCCTAGCGATGGGACATATCGCCATGCAGCGGCTACATCAGTTGATCAAGAACCAGGACGCCGTGCCCATCAATATAGTCATGCCCTGCCAACTCGTCATCCGCGATAGCAGCGGCGAGCCCCGTAAAGCGGATTAACCGGTATCACGCAATAGATCGCGTTTCCCGCGCGCTTGAACCGGGCGGGCGTTGCCGTCGTACTGGGCGCGGTAGGCGGCGATCTGCTGCGCCGAGAGCTCCACCGGGTTATCGAGCAGCAGCCAGCGCACGATCTCGCTGCAGGGCGGGGTGGTCAGAGAGCCTTGGTAGGTGTAAAAGGCGCGCGCCTCCGGCAGCAGCGCGGCGAGAGCAATCGGCTCGCCAATCGCTTCCGGCTCGCCTACATCCGCCGGCAGGTGATCGAATACCGTTGCGTAAGCCTCGTTGTCGCTTTCGCCTTCTGTGAGCAGGATGCCAACCACGGCGAGGTTGTCCGAGTTCGGATCCTGATGCACAAAGTGGATTTCAAGCGGCGCCGCCTCGCCGTCTATCGTATGCTCGCTGGGCGCATGAAAGTGAAATTGCAGCAGGTCGTAAGTGATGCCATTGTAAACGATGGCGCTGCCCGCATCGACATTCACTTGAATCGGGGAGTGGTGAATAGGCGGTTATGATAGACTGCGGTTATGAATACTTGTCCAGAATGTCACGATACACAAAGGCAAGTCAAAGCTGGCTTCAATCGTTCTGGCAGCCAGCGTTATCGTTGTAACATCTGCAAGCGCCGTTATACTCCACAGCCGGCGCGTCTCTACGGCGATGCCATGCGGCAGCAAGCTCTGCGATGGTATGTTGATGGCGCCAGTTATCGCTGGATAGCGCGTCATTTGGGTGTTCATCATGTCACCGTGATGAATTGGGTTAAAGCGCATGCCGATCAACTGGCGCCTGCACCAACACCGCAAGAAACTCCGTTGCATATTGTTGAAATGGATGAGTTGCATACCTTTGTCCAACGAAAAAAAACAGATGGTACATAAGTACTTTCGTTGACCGGGCTAGCAGTTGTATTGTCGGTTTTCTGGTGAGCCAGCGACGGGACGAGGATACATTGCAAAAACTGGTGGATCAAAGTCCGCGAGCGCATTGGTACTACAGCGACTTGATGGCTTCCTATAAGAAATTGCTCTATTACCCCGGAAAGCATACTCCGATGCCAAATAAGAGCGAAACCTACCGAGTGGAGGGTATGAATGCGGAGTTGCGTCATTATTTGGCGCGCTTGCATCGGCGTTCCCGTTGCTTTTCTCGTTGTGCCGAGGCGCTTCGACGGAACGTGAAACTTTTTGTCTATGCCTGGAATCGGCGGCAGTTATATCTTCAGCAGTATCCCAAGTACAAGGCTTTCCCCATGCAATTCATACATCCTTGAAATTCACCACTCCCTTGAATCGTATGGCCGTTGTTGAAGATATTGTTCGCGCTCTCGCCATATTGGAATTCGATATCGACCAGATCGAGTTCGCTGGCCTCGCGAATGTCGATCGGCGACTGTGCCGCCCCGTCGGCGCAGAGCGCATATTCCGGCGACAGTTCGCCCCAGTACTCGGGTCCTGTATCGCCGCTATAGCCCCAGCTTGACTCGTCGGCCAGCGATTTAAGCGCCAGAGCGGCAAATAAACTGAGGAGGGCAAAGGCGGCAAAAAGCGCGAACGCTCTTGATTTCATCAGGCTTGACTTATTGAATCAGTTTCTTGCCTAAATCTCTTCGCTTGCTTCAAACGTCTGCAGTATCAAAATCAATTATAGGCGATATCCCAGTCTCGCGAAAACCGGACTACGAATAACTAACCGAATGAAATGAATTGACGACGGAAAATCCGCTGTTGCGAATTGACTAATCTTTAGTAGGATTGTTCAGTTTTTTGTATATTTCGCGAAGATACAGACGGTCTTTGCCAACCAGTTGCATGCTAGTGGAGGAAGATAGCTCTCAATGACAGTCGGCGTTTTGCTTGCTCAGCTTGGCACGCCGGATGCGCCAACGGCGAAGGCGCTGCGGCCTTATCTGCGGCAGTTCCTGTCCGATCGCCGCGTGATTGATTATCACCCGCTGCTTTGGCGCCCCATTTTGCACGGCATCCTTCTGCGTCTGCGCCCACGACGGTCGGCAAAGATGTATCGCCGGATCTGGTCTGCGGAAGGCTCGCCACTGTTGATTCACTCGCGTCAACAGGTATCGGCATTGCAATCCAGTTTGGGCGATGACTTTCGCGTCATTCTGGGAATGACATACGGCAATCCGAGCATCGCCAGCGCTGTGGCTGCGCTGGAAGACGAAGGCATCGACCGCCTCGTGGTTTTGCCGATGTTCCCGCAGTTTTCGTCGACAACAACGTCCTGCATATATGATGCGGTATATCGCGCCGCCGCCGGCAGTCATGGCATCTTCGCCCACGATCACAAACGCTTCACGCCAGCGCTGCGATTTGTCGCTCCTTATTACGACCACCCCGCCTATATTGAAGCGATGCGAGCGCATATTCTGGCGGAACTGAATTGCCTAGCGATGACGCCCGATCACTTCGTTGTTTCGTTTCATGGCATCCCCGAGCGGTATGTCCGCACGGGCGATCCCTATCGGGCGCAGTGTGAGCGGACAGCGAACCTGTTGGCAGCGGCAATGGGCTGGCGCGATGACGAGTGGGTCCTGTCCTTTCAATCGCGCTTCGGTCCCGAAGAATGGCTGCAACCCTATACCGAAGATGTCCTGGCTGAACTGCCAGCTCGTGGCCTAAAGCGGCCCTTCGTATTTTCGCCCGGATTCACAACCGATTGCCTGGAGACCTTGGACGAATTGGGCAACGAAGGCCGCGAGCAATTCGAAGAGGGCGGCGGACGGCGGGTCAATTATCATCTCGCCCCTTGCCTGAATGCGAATCCTGAATTCATCGACGCCTTGTCTCAAATCGTTCGCGCCAATGCCGCTGGCTGGCAAGGCAGCGACCAGGGCGCTCCCCCAGCCATTCTCCAGGCAACCATCCCAATTGCCGTATAGCCTGCGAATAGCCCTTCCTCCGGCGGCAATCGGGGGCAATCCGAATCGCTTGCCCCAATTTCTATATATCGCGTCTATCGTTTATAATATGGCACTGTGACTGCGAATCGCGCTCAGCAGATTTCTGCTTGGCGCGCCAATGGAAAGCACACGAGGAGTGACGCATGGCTGAACAAGGATTTACGCCGCCGACCAGCGAATGGTATCGCCCGGACGCGGACATGGTCAAGCAGGCGAATGTGCCGGATTACGATGCCGTTTACGAATTGGCGCGGCAGGACCCGCAAGCCTTTTGGGCAAAACGCGCCGACGAACTCGAGTGGTACAAGAAATGGGAACAGGTGCTTGATGACAGCAACAAGCCCTTCTACAAATGGTTCGTTGGTGGCAAGACCAATATGGTTCTCAACGCGCTCGATCGTCATGTAACGACCTGGCGGCGCAACAAACTGGCGATCATCTGGGAAGGCGAAGATGGCGAAAAGATCACGCTTTCCTACTGGCGGCTCTGGCAGGAGGTCAACAAGTTCGCCAACGTATTGCGCGGTATGGGCGTATCAAAAGGCGACCGCGTCACCATCTATATGGGAAGGGTGCCTGAGATCGCGATCGCCATGCTGGCTTGCGCCAAGATCGGCGCCCCGCACAGCGTCGTCTACGGCGGCTTCTCCGAGCAGGCGCTGGCGAGCCGCATCGACGACGCCCAGAGCAAAGTCTTGATCACCTGCGATGGCGCCTGGCTGCGGGGCAAGATCGTCCCGCTCAAAGATACCGTCGATGAAGCGGCGGCGCGCTCGCCGGTGGTGGAGACGGTGATCGTCGTCAAGCGGACGGGCCAGGAAATCCACATGGAGGGGGGACGCGATTACTGGTATCACGATCTGATGGCGCTGCCCTTCGCCAAGCCCAATGCCGAAACCGAAGTGATGGACGCCGAAGACCCGCTATTCATCCTGTATACCAGCGGCACCACGGGCAAGCCAAAGGGCGTTTTGCATACGCATGGCGGCTACCAAGTCTATACCTCGACCACGCTGGAGTGGGCTTTTGACATCAAGGAAGAAGACCGCTGGTGGTGCGCGGCCGATCCCGGCTGGATCACCGGGCACAGCTATATCGTATATGCGCCGCTGATCCTGGGCGCGACCAGCATCATCTACGAAGGCGCGCCGACATACCCCTATCCCGACCGCTGGTGGCAGATCGTTGCCGATTATGGCGTGACGATCTTGTATACCGCGCCTACCGCCATCCGCGGTTTGATGCGCTTCGGCGAGGCTTGGCCCCGGCGTCATGATTTGAGCAGCCTGCGCTTGCTCGGTTCAGTGGGCGAGCCGATCAATCCCGAAGCCTGGCGCTGGTATCATCGGGTGATTGGGGAGGAGCGTTGTCCGATCATCGACACCTGGTGGCAAACCGAAACCGGCGGCTTCATGATTACGCCGCTGCCCTCAGTGGGCTTGAAGCCGGGCAGCGCCACCCGTCCTTTCCCCGGCATTGAAGTCGATATCGTCGATGAAGACGGCGCGCCCGTCGGCGCCAACGAAGACGGCAACCTCGTCATCACCAGCCCCTGGCCCAGCATGATTCGCACTGTCTATGGCGATGACGAGCGTTTCATCAGACAGTATTGGGAGAAATTCCGCGATCAAGGCTGGTATCTGGCCGGCGATACCGCGCGGCGCGATGAAGACGGCTACCTCTGGGTTATCGGTCGCAACGATGATGTGCTGAAAGTCAGCGGTTATCGCTTGGGCACGGCCGAAGTCGAGTCGGGCTTGGTCAGCCACAGCGCCGTGGCCGAGTCGGCGGTGATCGGCGTGCCGGACGAATTGCGCGGCAACAAGATTTTCGCCTACTGCATCCTCGTCGAGGGCGCCGAAGGTTCGGACGCGCTCGAGGCCGAGCTCAAAGCCCACGTCCGTCATGAGGTCGGTCCCATCGCGGTACCGGCGCAGATCGAGTTCGTCGACAACCTGCCCAAGACCCGCAGCGGCAAGATCATGCGGCGCGTATTGAAGGCGCAGGCCCTGGGTCAGCCGCTTGGGGATTTGAGCACGCTGGAGGATTGAAGCCAGTTTCTTGAAAGCGAGAGGTGCTGACGCTAGCTATCTGCCACGATGTCTCTAAGCAAATCTTGTAGAGAATTCACACTCGTTACATAACTTCGTGGCGGCCGATCGCGTATCAAACCATTGAGTTGTTCCAGGCGGGCCTGATTGTAATAGCCACCATCCACCAACACGAATAGCGCCATGCCATTGTTCCTGCGAGGGAGGTAATTCCGTAACAGATTTTCCACTTCAATGTATTGGCCATCCTGATGTCCACCACTTTCCTTTGTGTACTTCTGTGCCGCCAAACATCGAATACCGCCTGTGGTCCATTCAAAATCTACGGACTTTGACGGCTTTCGAGCGGTTCCCAGTTGCGCTCGAGTCACTAGCTGACCATCACTATTGAAATATAGTGCATTGGGTCCTGTTGATGGAAGTTTTTTGAATTCGGATACGTAATCCATTCGCGAAATAAAATTAGCAGCATGATTCTCGTGAATGTTTTGCCGTCGTGCTTCTCGCGCTAATGTCGAGGCGAGCGGGCCAGTGGGGTCAGCTTCAAGCGCGTCCCAGTACAGTTGCTCCGGTATACCGAATTGTTCAGAGAAGTGTAGTATTCGTTTCCGCAGACGTCTTGAGCGATTGCTTACTTCTTCCTCGACTTCCAGCAGATTTCTGCGATTTACTTCCCGCTCTAAAGACTCGAAGTCTAACTTTGGCATTTTCCTGTATCCATTCCGATTCCAACCCAACCAGCCGTGAACCGATGAGTTGCTGCGCAGCTGTGGAAATGTCCATTCCAACAAATTGTCTCCCCAACCTGTAAGCTTGTATCAGAGTCTCTCCACTCCCAGCAAAACAATCCAGCACGATGTCTCCTGGATTCGAAGAAGTTAGTATTATGCGTTTCAGCATGTCGGCGTTTTTCTGAGTTGGGTAGATTGGATTCTGCGGATCCTTGTATTCCCATACGTCTTGCGGAAGTTTCCCTTTTGCCTCGTCGGCGTATTTGATCATCCGCGGATTACCGGTGGAACTCCACGCGATGAGACCTTGAAATTCTAATTCGTCCAGCTTTTCGGGACGATAGCGCCAGTGGCGTCCCTCAGGCGGCTCAATACCTCGCCACGAATCCCCGGTCTTGCCATTCTGTGTTACGCCCGGCGCATGAAGAGGAGTCGTAGTGTATCGTCTTCCCATATCGTCTACAAATGGATACAGTCGCTCCATATCTTCCGCGCTAAGCGGTTCTCTCTGCGGATGCCAGGTCAATTGCTTTGGCGAAACGGAATAAAACAGTATGCTGTCTTTGACATTACCAAACGAATAACGATCAAAGTTTTTTGGGTTACATTTTATGCGGCTAATGCTATTGCGAAAATTCTCAGCGCCAAACACTCTGTCCATCAGAAGGCGTACATGATGCTCCACTGCCAAGCCGATGTGCACATAAATTGAACCGGTCGGCGACATCACTTGCCTTATGGACTGAAGTTGAAGTTCTAGTGTTTCAAGATATGCTTTACCTTTCGTACGGTCGGAATATGCCACCGAGCCGTTACCGCTTATCGAGTTAGCCCGACTTTCACTTATAAGGAAGTCATTGCCAGTGGCAAAGGGAGGGTCAATATAGACCAAGTTCGCGAGCAAGCCCTGACGCTTAAGGTATGCCAGACCCTCTAGATTATCACCTGCGTAAAACAGGTTTGTATTCATCGTCTCACACGTTTGGCTACTATCTTGTAGGTAGTATATCTATGGTGTAGCATAGCTGCTACATGATAGATATGCAAAACTGAATCTGGAGTCCCGACCGCCTGAACGCCATTTAGCGAGCGAACGAGAGAACAATTGCGCCCCCGCGACAAAGGCATCTGGCTCGCCCTCGTCATCCCGCTAATCGGCATCTTGCCCATGTTCGGCGAAGGGCTGGCAAACGGCGCCGACGCCCCCTTCCACGCCCATCGCATCTTCGCCCTGGCGCGCCTTATCGAAGCGGGCGACCTCTATCCGCGCTGGGTACCGTATTTCCACCTGGGCTACGGCTACCCCGTTTTCACCTACTACGCGCCGGGCGCGACCCATATCGGCGCTTGGCTGCATCTCCTCGGCTTTGATGTCGTCAGCGCCTACACGCTCACGGTCGTGTTGGCTTGGTGCGTCGGCAGCCTGGCGATGTACTTGCTGGCGCGCCGCTTCTTGCCCCTATCCGCCGCGCTCCTCGCCTGCGTCCTCTGGGTATACGCGCCCTCGCGCTTCTTTGAATTCTGGTGGCAGGGTAGTCTGGCGCAAATCGTCTCGACCTCGTTTATCCCCTCCGTCTTTTACGGCATCTTGCTTGCGCGGCACCGGCCCAATCTGCGAACTTGCCTTTGGATAGCGCTTCCGCTGGCGGCGGTCATTTTGACGCATACGCCAACGACCTATATCGTCCTCATATTTGCCATCCCCTTTTGCCTGGCGGCCGCCTTCTTCTCGGAGACCCGGCGCGAGGCCGCACAGCGTCTGTTATTCATCGGCGGCGGATTGGCGCTCGGCTTGGGCTTGTCCGCCATATTCTGGCTGCCGGTCGCTGCTGAATTGCCCTATGTGAGAATCGGCGGCGAACTCCGCGACACTGTCGATTTTCTCAAGCATGAGTTTCTTAGCCTTAGCGAGCTCCTTAGCCTTCCGCAGCTTATCGATGGCAACGACTCCACCTTGCTGATGGCGCGCACGCTAGGACCCTTTGGCGCAATATTGAGCGCTCTCGGCGGCCTTGCGCTATTATTTCGCCGGTGCTACGGCATCGCTCTGCTTTTGCTCATCGGTCTTGTTGTCGCGGTTTTTTTGACATTGGAGCCGTCGCTGGACTTCTGGTTGACCATGCCCGGCTTTCGCAATCTGCGCTTTCCCGCCCGCCTCATCCGCTTGGCCGCGCTGTTTGTCGCCTTGATTGGCGCTTCGAGCTTGCTGCTGGCGCCCGCTCGCTGGCGAACGATAGCGGCTTTCGCCCTATCCGCGGCCGCGATCGCGCAAGCGCTCCCGTTCATGCACCCGCGCGATGATGATCTGGTCTGGAGCGCACTTTCCGCTCGGGACGAGATCGAGATGGAATACAGCGAGCGCAATTGGGGCACGACCGCCTATAACGAATTCCGGCCAATCTGGGGTGAAGCCACTGCATTTGACCTGCCGCATAACCTGGACAGTTACATCGACGCGCCTTTGCAGATTCACGTTTTCCCAAGCGATTTCGCGCGTCTCCATTTCGACCTCAGCTATCAATATCAAGCGGACAATCAGATCTTGATCACCGCGAGCGGCCGAGCGGCTGATCTCCGCCTGCGCCAGTTCTACATGCCCGGCTGGCGCTTAACCGTTGATGGCGAGGAACATCCCTTTGAAGCGGATGATCACTTTGGCTTGATCCAATTCCGCTTGCCCGAAGGCGCGCATCTCGTGCAACTGGATTATGTGGGGACGCCGATTCAGCACCTGGCAGCGGCGATTAGCTTGGCGGGGGTTTGCCTAAGTCTCATGATCTTTCGATTTGCCCCGTCCACTCGCGCCCGGACCGCGCCCGCGCCCGCGATCCCCACGCGCGCCGCGCTGCTGACGGGAGGCGGAATCATCGTCTTCGCCATCCTCAACGCAGCCCATTTGCAGGAGAAGGTCTTTCGCCTCACGACGGACGATGGCAAGCCCGCTTATATGCGGCAGGAAGCGCAGGCAAGTTTCGCCGGCGCTGTCACACTGCTGGGCTATACCATAGCCTCGGACGCTATCAGTGACCAAGAACCCTTGGATATCCGCCTGTATTGGGGGCTTGAAACCGCGCCGGCGGTCCACTACGAGCCCGTTGTGCAGCTTGTTGATCTCACAGTCTCCAGCGCCTGGGCGGTCAGCCAGCCGGGGAAGTTTGAAGGCGGCTCGCTTTCTGATCTTGCGCCCGGGCAATTCATGTCCGATGGTCACAAGCTGAAGTTGACGAAGCATGCTCCCGCCTATGTCGGGCGAATCTCTGTTCAGCTGATGGCAGCGGATGACAGCGGCGCTTTTGCCGAAATGCCTGACGGCTCCAATCGCTATTTGCTTCCCGACGTCATTAAGATCAACCGCCCCGGCGAGCCATTTGCCGGACCCTCGCGCGCGATTGATTTTGGCGGTTTCTTGACCTTGCATTGCATCGAGATGCTGCGAACGGACGAGGCTTTAAGCGGGACCCTGGATTGGGAGGTCATAAAACAGCCGGCGCGCGACCTGCATCAATTTGTACATGGATTGGACGAAGCGGGGGCGGTCATCATCCAGAACGACGGCGAACCCTTGCCGGGCGTCTACCCGACATCGCATTGGCGCGCGGGACAGCATATCAGGAGCGGCTTTTCGCTGGAAATCGTCGATGGCGTCGCTCAAGTCGCCATCGGATTATATGATCCGGATAGCGGCGCGCGCGTCCCAGTCCTGCTCGACGGAGCAAGGGCAGATCGGCTGCTGTTAGCGCCGGAGGGCGCCTCATGCGAGTAAAGGCTGAAGCCTGGCAGATACCAACCAACTAGTCGCTTCGCTAGGGGAACAGCGAACTCCGTCTTTTCTGTGGTGGAATAATCCGCAGCCTGATCTACAGTGAGAAGTGATCCGTGATAATGCTAAGCCTCTGCCGCTTTGGCGTTTTGCCAGTCTGTCCCTGGTGCGATACAATCGATTCTTGGAGTTTCATCCAGGCGCCACGTTTTGGATACGCATAAGAATACACAGTTGTATTGAAAGGAAACGATTCATGTCGAAGCTAAGTCGTAGAGACTTCTTGAAAGGCTTGGCCGCTTCAGGCACGGTGCTTGGGGCGCAGATGGCGGGTGGCTTGGCCAGCCGCATACCGGTTGCAGCCGCGCAGGATGTGATGGAAGTGACCTATGCCACGCCGGGCAGCGTTGTTGAAGACGCCGCCTGGGAGCCGGTATGGGAAGCGTTCAACGAAGAGAACGACAGCATTCAAGCGAATTATCTCGCCGTTGGCGGCGGTTACGGTCCGCAGTACTTGCAACTGCTGCAAGCGCAACTGGCGGCTGGCACCGGACCCGATGTGTTCTTTGTGATGGACGGATTCATGGTCGGTTTCGCCGCTCGAGGCGTCTTGGTGCCGATCGACAGCTATATCGACGCCAATCCAGATGTTGATCTGGAAGACAACTATGCCGGTCACATCGAGGCTCACCGTTGGCAAGATCAGCTTTGGGGCTTGCCACGTGATGGCGCGCCCTACGCCACCTGGTTCAATGCGGATATCTATGATGAGGCGGGCCTTGATTATCCGCACGCGCTGACTTGGGAAGAGTACGTGGCGCAGGCTGTTGAGCTTACCGACCGAGACGACCGCGGACGCGCTCGTGTCATCGGCGGTGGCCGCGGCGCCTGGATCGACTGGATTTGGCAAGCGGGCGGCGATGTGCTGAATGTAGAGGGCAACGCCTGTCTAATGGGCGAGCCAGAAGCAATTGAAGGTTTGCGTTTCGCGCAAAGCCTGGTTGTCGAGCACGAGTGCGCGCCCTCCGCCTCAGACTTGGCCGATCAGAACGAAGGCGCCCTGTTCACTTCCGGTCGGATGGCGAGTTTCACCGTCGCGCGTGGCTTCCTTGGCGCGCTCTGCAACGCGCCCTTCCGCTTTGACGCGGCGCTGCCGCCGGCCGGCGAAGTCCGTGTGGGACGCACCAACGTGGGACCCACCGTCATGTCTGCCGACACCCCCGATAAAGACGCCGCTTGGGAATTGCTGAAGTTCATCAATAGCAGCCGCGGGCAAACTCTGAAGATCAGCACGGGCTACGCTTATCCCTCGCGCCGGTCGGTGGTGCAGGAAGATTGGTACGTCAACTTCACCTGCGGCGAGGCGATTGGCAACGGGCTCAATACCGTCTTCAATGACATCATGGAGAACGGCTGGGCGCGCACCTGGCCCAAACATCCGCAATGGCCCGAAATCAGCACGGTCATCAACAGCGAACTGGACGCGCTCTATAGCGGCGACAAGTCGGCGGAAGCTGTCGGCACAGAGATTGCAGCGCAGGTCGATGCGATTCTGAGCGCCGAGTAACTTCGGCGTCGTGAAGCGCAATACGGGCGCTCGCCCATCAGCTTAACGGTTTATTTGTAGGGGCGGTCGGACTGCTGTGTCTACGCGCAGCGGTGGGTCGCCCACTGACGTATTGACTTGCCTGCTGTTACCTAGATGCTGATTCAAAATATCTTCAACCCCAAACGCTTGAGCTTCTGGGAGTCGCTTAACGCCTGGATATTTGTGGCGCCTTGGATCCTTGGATTCATCTTCTTCACAGGCGGACCCATTTTGGCGTCCTTTGTCATTTCATTTACCGAGTGGGACATCGTCAATCCGCCAGTCTGGACCGGCTTGGGCAATTATGCCTTGATGCTCAGCGATCCGCTTTTCTTTCAGTCGCTTAAGGTGACGACGATTTACGCGCTGGTTGCGGTGCCCTTGCAAATCGTCGTCGGCTTGTTCATTGCCGTACTCCTCAATACCAAGATCCGGCTCATCGGTGTATATCGCACCTTGTTTTATCTGCCGGCCGTCTTGCCGATTGTGTCTGTGGCGGTGATGTGGCGCTGGATCCTCTCGCGCGATTGGGGCTTGATCAACTGGTTCCTGTCCGTGTTCGGCGTCTATGGTCCCGGTTGGCTTTCCGAGCCAGAGTGGGCGCTGCCGGCGCTGATCCTGATGAGCCTCTGGGGCGTCGGCTCCGGCATGTTGATTTATCTCGCCGGCTTGCAAGGCATCCCCACAGATCTCTACGAAGCGGCAAAAGTTGATGGCGCTGGCGCCTATGCCTCGTTTGTCTACGTCACCCTGCCTATGATCTCGCCAGTGATTCTCTTCCAACTGGTCGTTGGCTTGATCGCCGCATTCCAGGTTTTCGCCCAGCCCTTCATCATGACCCAGGGCGGACCACAGAATTCGACCCTCTTTTATCTGCTGCATTTGTTCCGCAACGCTTTTGAATTCTTCCGCATGGGTTACGCATCGGCGCTGTCTTGGGTGTTATTCCTGTACATCGCCGTCCTGACGCTGCTTATCTTTCGCTTTTCCGCCGCCTGGGTCTTTTACGAAGGCGAAATCAAGAACGAATGAACCGACGATGACGCCGATAACCGCAGGGTCTTCATTCAAAGCGTCGCCGGAGCGGCATCGTCCGATCGATTGGGCGAAAGTGCTGGCGCATGTCATTCTAATCGCCGGTTCGATTATGTTTCTGATGCCCTTCATTTACGTCCTGTCGACTTCGCTGAAGACGGCCGGCGATGTCTATACCTTCCCGCCCGAGTTCATTCCCGACCCTATCGCCTGGGAGAATTATCCCGAGGCGCTGACGGCGATGCCCTTCGATGTCTTTTTCTTGAACACGATTTTCCTGGCAGTAGGACGGATCGCGGGCTTGACGCTGAGCTGCTCGCTGGCTGGTTTCGCCTTCGCCAAGCTGCGCTGGAGAGGGCGGAATACCCTCTTCTTTGTCGTCCTTCTTACGCTGATGATCCCGACTGAGGTCACGCTGATTCCGCGCTATATCCTGTTCTCAAAGCTGGGCTGGGTCGGTTCATTCGCGCCCCTCCTGGTGCCCGGCTTCTTTGCCGAGAACGCCTTTTTCGTTTTCCTCTTTCGGCAGTTTTTCATGACGATGGGCCAAGACATCATCGACGCAGGACGGATTGACGGCTGCAGCTTCATTGGCCTGTTCTGGCGCATCGTCGCGCCCAACGCCAAGCCGGTCTTCGCCGTGGTCGCCATCTACATCATCCAGAATAATTGGAACTCCTTTCTGCTGCCGATGATCTATCTGACCGATCGCGCCAAGTACACGCTGGCGCTGGGACTGCGACTCTTCAACGAACAGTATTATTCGCAGACTCATCTGTTGATGGCGGCGTCGGTCTTTGTCGTCATCCCGATTGTGATCTTGTTCTTTTTCATGCAGCGTTACTTTATCCAGGGCGTCGTATTCACCGGGTCAAAAGGATGAGCGTAGCAAGCGGCCGGCGGCCCAATATCGTGCTGATCACCTGCGACGAGCTGCGCGCCGACGCCTTAAGCTGCTATGGGAATCGCGTCATCAGCACGCCGAATCTGGATGCGCTGGCGAGCCGCGGCATGCGCTTCGAGCGCGCCTACTGCAACAGTCCCTGGTGCCTGCCCAGCCGCTGCTCGCTGGCGACCGGCTTGTACCCGCACAGGAATGGCACCTACAGCAACTTCCGCCAAATTCCGCTCAATCCTGAGATTCCGAACATCTATACCTTGCTGCGAGACGCGGGTTACCACACGGCGCATATCGGCAAATGTCATTACGCGCCGGTGCCCTATAGTCAAACACGGTCCGACCAGACAATGCCCTACGATGACTTCCGCGACTTTTACCTCAGTCTGGGCATTGACACACTCGCGCTGCAGGACGACAAGCAAGTCTCCGTCTGGTTCATGGATGACTACGCGGCCGAGCTAAACGCGGCTGGCTATTTGCGCGCCTACCGCGACGCCACCTGGCGCAAGGAGAATGCTAAAGTCTTCCCCTTTCCGGCACCGGCAGAATGGCATCCCGATAGCTGGGTGGGCCGCAAAACCTGCGAGCTCCTGGAGTCGCGCGCGTCAGAGCAGCCGCTCTTTCTCTGGGCGTCGTTCAGTGGTCCGCATTATCCTTTCGATGCGCCAGCCGATTTCTACCCGCGAGTTGATATGTCGCTTGACGCCCGCGTCGCCGACGCAACCGAATTCGATGACCCGACCCGCATTCACAGCGCGACCTTCCACGGGCGACCGACCGGCGCTATAGACGGCTTGGGGCAGGCGCCGGGCGGCGCGACCAAGAATTTCAGCGAAGCCTACTGGCGCGATTTGCGGCGCAGCTATTTCGCCAACGTCGCGCAAATCGATGACTGCATCGGGCGGATTCTAGCGTCGCTTGAATCGCGTTTTGGCGAGGACGCGCTGATCATCTTCACCGCCGATCATGGCGAAATGTTAGGCAATCACGGTTTATGGGGCAAGAACAACTGCGTTTATGAAGATGTCTGGAACGTCCCGCTGATCATCAAGCATCCGGATAGCGACGAGGCGCAAGTGAATGATTCGCTGTGCATGCTGGTCGATCTATTGCCGACTTGCCTGGCGGCCGCGGGCTTGGCGCATGACTTTTGCGATGGAATCCCGCTGAGAGAACGAGTGAAATCAGGCGGCGCTGAATACGTTTTCGCAGAAGGCGAGGGTTTCCTCGCGGTGAGCGACGGCCGCTACAAGCTGGCGCGCGTGGCGCAGGGCGAAAGGCAGTATACCGAGTTGATTGAGCTCGAATCCGATCCGTATGAGTTCGTCAATCGAATCAGCGATCGGGCTATGCAGCCGGAGCGAGCGCGATTGCAGGCGGCGATGGCCGATCACTTGATGGCGCATGCGCTGCGCTAGCCTGGCATGTCACTACTATCTGGCGCCGCGCGTTCAGGCTGTGCCTGTCGACAACCAACATGCGGTATAATCGTGGTCAAGCCTATCACAACTGGCTCAGCCGAAGGACCCTCCCATGAGCGAAGCCCCGCCCGTGCTGGAAGTTCGGGGCATTACCAAGCGCTTCCCCGGCGTTTTGGCTAACGACAGTGTTGATTTGACCCTGCGCAAAAGCCAGGTCCTTGGCTTGCTAGGCGAGAACGGCGCTGGCAAAAGCACGCTGATGAACATGATCTATGGACTGTATAAGCCGGACGAGGGCGAAATCCTGGTGAATGGCGCGCTCGTTCAGATCGCCGGACCGAAAGACGCCATCGAACTCGGCATCGGCATGGTGCATCAGCACTTTCAGTTGGTGGACGTCTTGACCGTGACCGAGAATGTCATGCTGGGCAACGAGACCGTCAGCGGTCCTTTCTTGCGGCGTGACAAGGCGCGGCGCGAGATTGAACAGCTTTCGCGCGAATACGGGCTCGATGTCGATCCGGACGCGCAGATTTCGGATCTGCCGGTCGGCATTCAACAGCGCGTGGAGATCATCAAGGCGCTCTATCGCCATGCCGATATTCTCATCCTCGATGAGCCGACAGCCGTGCTCACCCCGCAAGAGACGCGCGGCCTCTTCAAGATCATGCGGACGCTGCTGGACAAGGGCGTCAGCATCATCTTCATCAGCCACAAATTGAAAGAAGTGCTCGAGATCTGCGATGATGTGGTCGTGCTGAGGCGCGGAAAAGTGGCGGGCCGCGCTGACCCAAGCGAATCGACCGAACAGTCGCTGGCATCGCTGATGGTCGGCCGCGATGTCATCCTCGAAGTTGACAAGGAGGCAGCCAGCCCAGGAGACGAAATCCTCAATGTGGTCAACTTGCATGTGCATGACGATCGCGGTTTGCCGGCGGTGGAGGCTCTCAGCTTTGCCTTGCGGCGCGGCGAAATCCTGGGCATCGCCGGCGTGCAGGGCAACGGGCAGACGGAATTGGTGGAGGCGCTGACCGGGATGCGCGCTGTCGAAGATGGGCGCATATTCGTCAAAAGGGTCGACATGACAAATGCCTCGCCGCGCAAAGTCACCGAGCAAGGCCTGGGCCATGTGCCGGAAGATCGCCAACGCGACGGCTTGGTGGCGAGCTTCACCGTAATGCACAATCTGGTGCTATCTACCTATTATCAGAGCGCCTTTTCCCGCGCCATCGTGGTGGACGAGCGCGCCATCGCCGACAATGCGCGCGAGCTGGTCGAGCAATACGATGTGCGGCCGCCGATCATCAATAATATCGCCGGCGGCTTATCGGGCGGCAATCAACAGAAGGTCATCGTCGCTCGCGAGTTCTCCCGCGATGTGGACCTGCTGATCGCCTCGCAGCCGACCCGCGGCCTGGATGTCGGCTCCATTGAGTTCATCCACCGGCAGATTGTGCGCATGCGCGATGCCGGCGCCGGCATTCTGCTGGTGTCCTCAGAGTTGGACGAAGTGCTTAGTTTGGCCGATCGAGTGGCGGTCATGTTTGAAGGCGAGATTATCGACATCCTGTCCATCGAAGAAGCCGATCGCGATACGGTTGGCTTGCGCATGGCTGGCGTCCGCAATGAGAGCCAGATGGTCAGTGAGCCATGAGCGCTTCACTGGAGAACGGACGCCGCGGCGGCCTCATTGGCTTGTGGGCGGGCATCTCCCCGAATCTGGTGCCGCTGCTGGCCGTGATCACCGCCTTCCTCGCCGGCATCCCTCTGATCACCATCACCGTCAGCGATAATGCGCTGCAGCCGGATATCGCCGAAGGCTTGCGCGTCTCGTCGACGGCATACGTCGCGCTGGTCGAATCCATCACCGGACTGACCATCAACGAAGTAGCGGGCGTCGATGACTTCGTCGAGATGCGCGCTTATGCCGCGAGCCACGACCTCACGACGCGGCGCAGTCTATCGCGCCAGGCGCGGCCCTTTGAGCGTATTCTCGAAGTCGGCATGGAAGAAACGCGCGCTTTTGGCGCCTTCTTCGCCCGCTACGAAATAAGTGAGGAAGCGGCGGCCTCCATTGCCGAACGCATAGCGACGATCGTCGAAGTCGGCGGCGAGCGCCTTCGTGCGATCAAACCCCTGCTTGACGACCTGGGCGAGCTCAAGCGATCCGACGCCCGCGCCCTGGCTGAATTGGCTGCCGGCGAAGCCGAGCCAAGCGGAGACGTGATTGCCGAAGCAATGGCGATCTTCCCGCCTTTGGCTTATTTGTCGGAAGCGGAATTGGCGCGCGCCTGGGCGGGCTTGCGAGTCATCGACGAATACGGCCAGGTTGCGCTGCTGCGCAGTCATGGCGCTTTGATGCAACTGGACGCCCTTGAGATCGCGCCGGACAGCCCCGAAGCCGAGACCATTCAATCGATTGTGCGGTCCGATTACGACGATGTGCGCGAAGCTATTGAGACGCTCGCGGCGCTCGATACGCTCGGCATCGAGGATCCGGCCGCGCTGGGCGCGCAATTCCGCATCGTCGGAAAAATGTATGAGTCGGAATATCTTTCGGGCGCGTCAGTCAACGCGGCGCTGGACCAGCAGCTGGATGCGGCGCTGCGGCAGCATCTCGTCATCCGCCGGCCCGGCAACCGTGTCCTCAATGCCGACGATCTCGGCGGGGTGACATTCGGCATCCTCAAAAACGATCAGGATCTGGAGGTGCTTTTCCTGCGCCTCGGCGATCAAGTGCTGCTATTCATCCCCTCGAACCTGGAAAAGACAATCGTCCGCGCCATCCCCTTCATCATCGCAGGTTTGGCCGTCGGGCTGGGATTCAAAGCCGGTCTCTTCAATATCGGCGCCGAGGGGCAGCTTTACGCCGGGGCGATTGCGGTCGCCGCTTTGGGCGCATTCTCGCCGCCGGCATCGTCGCCGCTCTTCCTGCTGCCAGCGGTGATATTCTTCGGCATCCTGGGCGGCTTTCTATGGGGCGCCTTGCCCGGCGCGCTCAAAGCGTATACCGGCGCCCACGAGGTCATCACGACCATCATGTTGAACTTTATCGCCATCTTGATCGTCGACTGGCTGATCAAGTCGGTCGATCCCGTCATCCTGGGCGATGTGAACGCCAGCGTGCCGAAGACGCCGGTAATCCTGCCGGCGGCGATGCTGCCGACGATGGATACGATCCGCTCGCCGCTCGCGCTGCTCCTGTTGATGGCGGCGGTCGCCATTGTCGCCTTCCTGCTGAATTATCTGCCGGTCCGGCGCGACAATCCAAGAGCGGCTCTGCGCAGCGGCCTCATTTGGGCGGGGATCATGAGCGCGCTGCAGTTCTTCCTCGTGCTGATCGCGGTCGGCGATCAATCCAAGCTGCATTTTGGCTTCTGGCTGATGATTGGGGCTGTCTGGCTGACGGACTGGTTCCTCACGCGCACGACGCTCGGCTTCGAGCTGCGAACCGTGGGCGCCAACCAAAACGCGGCCAAGTACGCCGGCATGAGCGTGCCGCGCAATGTCGTGCTGGCGATGGCGCTCAGCGGCATGCTGGCTGGTCTGGCGGGCGCGATCGAGATCAGCGGCGTCGAGCACGAGATGCTGCCGCGCTTCTTCGCCGGCGTTGGCTTTGACGCGATCGCCGTGGCTTTGCTGGCGCGCAATAATCCTAAGGGCATGGTCTGGTCTGGCTTGCTCTGGGGCGGGCTGCTGAGCGGCGCGGCGCTGATGCAGATTCGCGCCGATATCTCCATTGACCTGGTGAAGATCGTGCAAGCGCTGATCATCATGTTTGTCGCCGCCGATCAGATCATCCGCTTCTTGTGGCGCGTACCCAAACGCGGCGCTGAAGAAGAGGGCGAGCTGGTCTTCTCGACCGGGTGGGGCGGTTAGTCATGTCCACAGCTGGCAAGCAGAAGAGCGGGCGTCGCCTCCGCTTCAAGCTGACGCGGAAGCGCATTATCGCCCTTTTCTTGCTGCTTCTTGGCGCCTTCATTTTTGTCGAATCGAGCGCGCTCGA
The DNA here is from genome assembly GCA_965205125.1 of Phototrophicaceae bacterium. Taxonomy (GTDB): domain Bacteria; phylum Chloroflexota; class Anaerolineae; order Aggregatilineales; family Phototrophicaceae; genus UBA6055. The sequence continues at coordinate 1,111,280 of CBDBFY010000001.1, read as the reverse complement.
TAGCGAGCTCATCACCACCTTGACCTTTGAATCGAGCTCGACTGGCGAAGTTCCTGCTGTCGCTGATATCCCGGTGCCGACATCATCATACCTGCTGGTCATCGGCTTGCTCTTCGTCGTCACCGGCGCGCTCAATCTCGCTGAATTTGAAATCCAGCGCTGGCGTCGTATCAGCCTCGCGTTGATGGCGCTTTGTGGCGCGCTCTTCATCCCGACCGTGATCATCGCCGCCGCGGCCGGCAACGACACCAACCTCACCACGATCATTGCCGAGAGCCTGCGCCTGGCGACGCCGCTGGCCATCGGCGCCTTCGCCGGCATCTGGTGCGAGCGCGCCGGCGTCGTCAACATCGCTATTGAAGGCATGATGCTCTTCGCCGCCTGCTTCGGTTTCACCACGCTCTTCTTCCTTCGCGGCACTGCGCTGCCATTGGAGACGGCGCAGCTATTGGCGGTGATCATCGGACTTCTCGCTGGCGGCTTGATCGCCCTGCTGCATGGTTGGCTCTCGATCACTTTCCGCACCGATCAAATCGTCAGCGGCACGGTCATCAATATCCTTGCGGTCGGCGTCACCAGCTTCGTGCGCCGCGAGTATTTGCTCTCGACCGAGGCGGGCGCGGCCAAGCTGGGCAACTTTGCCATCCCGATTCTGAGCGACTTGCCAGTGATCGGCGAGGCGATCTTCACCAACCAGCCGATCTTTTTCATGATGTTTGTCATGCTCGCCTTCACTCATATCGTCATGTTCTATACGCGCTGGGGCTTGCGGACGCGGGCGGTGGGCGAGCATCCGCATGCCGCCGATACGCTTGGCATCAACGTCAATCGCACGCGCTGGATCAATGTCTTCATCAGCGGCATGATCGCCGGATTGGCCGGCGTCTGGTTCTCGCTGGAGGCGACCGGCAGCTTCAACGATGGCATGACTCGCGGCGCCGGCTTCATTGCGCTGGCGGCGATGATCTTCGGCAAGTGGACGCCCATCGGCGCGTTCGGCGCGGCGCTCTTATTCGGCTTCTCCGATTCGCTGGGCATCCGCTTGCAAATGGTCGGCGTCGGCTTCCCGGTGCAATTCTTGCAGATGGTGCCCTACGCCGTGACGCTGGTCGTGCTCGCCGGCTTCATCGGGCGCGCCAGTCCGCCGAAAGCGGTTGGGCAGCCTTATGTGAAGGAGTAGTTCATCCGCCAGGTCGCCCGCAAACTGCCACGCTAGCCGCAATTCCCCATTGGCTCGACATGCTCCGCGCTGATCCAGCCCTGCATCCCGTAATACGCGACTTTGTACCAGCCGGGCGCCCGCTCCAGCGGGGCCAGCGTCGCGTTTTCCGGCACGGCGCCCAATCGCCGGCCAGCCGGTCTTTCGCGGAAGTTCAGGCGATGCTTGGTCCTGATCATGCAGTCGCCCGCGCTTTTGTCTTGCGAAACTTGCGCCTGCGAAACCTGCGCTGGCTGCACCACCGGCTGAGATGGCGGCGTCGGAGCGGGAGGCGCCGCTGGTCCGGGCATCAGCACGACGGTGCCAGGGCGGTCGATGGTCGTACAAATCATGCCGGCCTCGCTGAAAGCCGGCAGTTCCGAGACGCTTCGCGGCGCCGTGGCTGCGTCGAGGAAGCGGAAGCTGCCGCCGGATCTTTGGAAGCAGACTTTCGTATCCGGCGTGATCCAGCCCCAGACATCGACGGCGTCGATGAAGCCGGCCGCGATGATGTCGGCATTGCCGATGCCGATGGCGTCGACGCGCTGGCAGCCAGTGCCGTCGCTGCGGTTGCTGACGACAATGCCGGTCGGCATCAAATTCAGGCAGGTCTGGCGCATGGGGATCCTGGTGGGGGGCGGGACCATTGTAGCCTTGGGCTCGGACCGATCTCGGCTGCCGCTTCCGCCGCCACCTCCGCCGGTCCCCGGCTCTACCCCGACGCCTTCCCAGGCGCCGTAATCGCAGGCCCCGCCGACGGGCCGCTGGACGTGACGCTGGTCGTCAGTAAAGCCAGTGCCGGTCGGGCAGGGGCCGACGTTCAGGGCGGCGCTGCCGGCGAGCAGCCGGAAATAGGGGGGGCTCCCGCGCGGGCTGGCCTCCAGCCTCGGGTCGCCGGTGATGATGTTGATCCCGTTGCTGTTGCAGTTGCCCGTGCGGACGAGGCTTTCCTTGAAGCGGTTCGTCGCGTAGGTGGCGTTGCCGCTCTGCGTGCAGTCGCCATTTGTGTTGCCCGCCAGCAAGACGTGCTCAATGATGTTGTTGCCCGTGCTTTCATGCCGCAGTCCGCCGCCGCCGTCAGTCGAGGTGGCGGTATTGCGGGTGAAGGTCACTTGTATCAGGGTGAAGTTGTCTCCCCCGAAAAATACGGCGCCGCCCTGGGAGGCGCGGTTGCCGTAAAAAGTGCTGTTATCGAGGGAAAAACCGTTTCCGGTGTAATAGAGGCCGCCGCCCTTGCCGCCCGCGCCGGTGACCCGATTGTTGAAAACGGCGCTGTAATGGATGCCGCTCTGGTGAATTCCGACGGCATAAATGCCCCCGCCATGTTCGCTGGCGCTGTTGCCGCTGATCGTGCTGTTGATGATACCAAGGGCCGACCCGTTGGGCACCGCCGCGCCTGTGCCGATTCCCCCGCCCCGCGCGGCTCTGCTGTCGCGTATGGTCACCACGTTCATGTTCAGCATGCCCGACTCAAGCAGGATGGCGCCGCCCGCGCCATTGCCGGCGTTCCCGTCCGTCATGGTCAGACCGACGATATTGACTGTCTTAAAACCGCCGACCGCCACCTTGAAAATCCGGCGCTGGTCGTTCCCGCTGATGCTGTGACCGTTGCCGTTGATAGTGAGATCCGAGGTGATATCGGGCAGATCGGCCGTCAGCGTGGTCCTGCCGCCGCTGGGGAGGTTGATGGTGTCGTTGCCGCTGCCGGCCGTGCAATTGCTATTATGCGTATTGCTGTCCGAATTGGCCGCGGTGATGGCGTCCGCCAGGCTGCAAGCGCTGTTGACGGTGATGGTGGCGGCGGAGACCTGCGATACGGAGAGCAGCAGGAAAATGATTGCGAGGATGATGGATTTTAAGGCTGTTCCGGAGTTCATGAAGAACCCCGGGGAAGATCGTGATTTAGCGCGAAATGGGGGGGGGGGGGGGGGGGGGGGGGGGGCTGAGAACTGATGTGCTAGGGGCGGACGAAACCAGCGTCAACTTTACTGCCGCGTCTGCGATAAAATCAATGAGTTTCATGTTAAATCACCTGACTATAGCGCTATGTTGATATTAAGCGTCATCATTATCACAATACTCGAATTTTGGTTGGAACGCAAGAAATCGGATGAAGGGGCCAGGGCAATCGCTTCAAATTAAAGTTGGGCGGAGATTATATCCTCGCAATTTGCCGCTCCCGCCGGCGCCCTTGTTGATATTCGTCCCTGGAGCGTGATATAGTGGGAATGCGCGGTTGCAGTTCACGGGGCGCTGGCGCGGGAAATCAGGGGGGCGGCGATGAACGACAATTCGAATTCTCAGGTCTTGGGCGGGGGCGGCATCAGCATGTTGCGCGGCGGCACAGCGCTTTCGAGCAGCAATGTCGACGCCAAAGGACTCTCGATGAAACTCGCCGTGATCCCGCCCGGCGCCGTTATTCCCGCCCATCTCCACGTCGATTTCGAGACGATGATCTATATCCTCGAAGGGCGCGTGCGGCACGAATATGGCGACGGCTGCAAGCTGGTCATGGAGAACCAGGCGGGCGATTTTCTTTTTATTGAGCCGGGAGTGCCGCATGAGGTTTTTAATCTGAGCGATACCGAGCCTTGCCTGGCGGTTATCGCGCGTTCGGCGCCCGATGAGCGAGAGCAAACCATTCCCTACGATCGCCAGGCGCGCTGAGGGCGGTCGGGTAACCTTGATGTGAAGGAGTGACGCCGCTTGTCCCCGCCGGCAAAAGCGAGAGGAGAAAGACAATATGTTGATTGATATTCCATCTGAAGTCGCTTTGCGTCTGCAAGCGATGGCGGGCGAACAGGGCTGCACGGTTGGCGAACTGCTTCAAAGCCTGCTTGTTCGCGGCGCAAATGATGCTGTGCGAGACAGAACTGGCAATCCCGCGATGAAGAACCCCAATGACGCAAGTCCGACGGCAGCGCCAGTCGACGCTGACGATGTGGATTGGTCGCCGCCGGGGTCCATGGCAGCGCTTGCATTGAACGCTCGCCAGGCGAATCTGTCCGGAGGCAAGTTCACCGATACCTCCGCGCGCAGCCGCGAGATCCTCAAAGCGGAATTCCCCGACTACATACGGCGGCATCAAGCCGAATGAGCATCATTGCTGATACGAGCTTTGTCTTTGCGCTGTACAATCCTGTTGCCGCTGGTATCCATTGTCAGGCCAATGGCTTTTGACGGTAACGTGACGATTCCTGCGGGCTCGCCAGGCAGTTGAAAAAGAGCAGCTAAAATAGTAAATTGAAGTGTCGCAGTTCACCCCTGCTAACAATCTTTTCAGGAGAAAACCACATGAAGAAGCTCATAGTTCTGTTGAGCCTGATAGCGCTGCTGTCACTTATTCCCGTCGCGGCGGCGCAGAGCGTGGAAACGCTCTGCCTGGTGACGGACATCGGGCGCGTCAACGATGGCACCTTCAATCAGTTCGCCCATGAAGGCGCGTTGGACGCCGCCGATGAATATGACCTGGAATACAAATTCATCGAGACGCAAGCCGAGACCGACTACGACGCCAACATCCAGACCTGCATAGACGAGGGCTTCGAGATCATCATCACCGTCGGCTTCTTGATCGCCGATAGCACCTACGCCGCCGCCGAAGCCAATCCGGATGTTTATTTCCTGGGCGTTGATCAATTTGTCATGGGCGGGCCGACAAACTATGTCGGCATTCAGTTCCGCGAAGATCAATCGGGCTTCCTGGCTGGCGTTTTGGCGGCGCAGGTGGCTGATTCAATGGGCGCCGATACCATCGCCGGCATCTACGGCATCGATATCCCGCCGGTCAAGAAATTCCGCAACGGCTTTGAGCAGGGCGCGCTGTACATCAATGCCGATTTGAACCTGCTCGGCGTCTACATCGACAGCTTCATCGCGCCGGACCGCGGCGCTTCTGCCGCGAAGCAGTTCATTGGCGAAGGCGCAGCGGTGATCTTCGGCGCTGGCGGACCCACCGGCACCGGCGGCATCCTGGCGGCGGCGCAGGAAGGCGTTTACGTCATCGGCGTCGATCAGGATGAATGGGTCACCAGCTTCGGCGCGGGCGAGACCGACGGCGCCGAATACATCATCTCGAGCGCGATCAAGCGCGTCGATCAAGGCGTGTACGATATGGTCGCCGCGATCGCTGACGGCATGATGGCCGATTTTCCCGGCGGCGGCATTTACTTGATGGACGTGGCGCTGAATGGCGTGGGACTGGCGGAAAAGCACGACGCCGATATCGACGATGCCTTCTTCGAGGTCGCCGCTGGCGTCGCCCAGATGATGATCGCTGGCTCGGTCACGACCGGCGTCGATCCCGTCTCCGGCGATCTGATGGCAATGGACATGATGGATGATCAAGCGGCTGAGATGATGGGCATCGAGACCGTCTGCCTGGTCACTGATTTGGGGCGCGTCAATGACGGCACATTCAACCAGTCGGCGCATGAAGGCGCGGAGGCGGCGGCTGATGAATACGACCTGGAATATGACTTCATCGAGACCCAAGCCGAGACTGACTACGAAGCCAATATCCAGACCTGCATTGACGAGGGCTACGAAGCCATCATCACCGTCGGCTTCCTGATTGCCGATGCCACCTACGCCGCGGCTGAAGCCAACCCCGATGTTTACTTCCTCGGCGTCGATCAATTTGTCGCCGATGGACCCGGCAACTACGTGGGCATCCAATTCCGCGAGGATCAATCCGGCTTCATGACCGGCGTCCTGGCCGCTTACGTCGCCGAATGGCAAGGCTCGGATACAATCGCCGGCGTCTATGGCATTGATATCCCGCCGGTCAAGCGCTTCCGCAACGGTTACGAGCAAGGCGCCCGCTACGTCAATCCCGACCTCACCATCCTCGGCGTCTATATTGACAGCTTCATCGCGCCCGATCGCGGCGGCTCGGCGGCGCTGCAATTCATCGGCGAAGGCGCGACTGTGCTCTTCGGCGGCGGCGGACCCACCGGCACCGGCGCCATCCTGGCGGGCGCGCAAGAAGGCGTCTACGTCATCGGCGTTGATAAAGACGAATGGCTGACCAGCTTCGGCGCGGGCGAGACCGATGGTTCCGAATTCATCATCTCTTCAGCGATGAAGCGCGTTGACGTCGGCGTCCGCGATATGGTCGCCATGCTGGCCGAAGGCGATACAAGTGGCTTCCCCGGCGGCGGCGTTTTCCTGATGGACGCGGCGATGAATGGCGTCGGCCTGGCGCCGCCCCATGAAGCGGATATACCGGATGAAGTGTGGGAGAAGGTGAACGCGGTCAACGCCGAACTGATCGCCGGGGCGATCGAGACCGGCGTGAACTTGATCACGGGCGATCTGCTGGAATAGCCTGAATCAAGCTGAAGTTGTAGGGGCGAGTCACCGGCTCGCCCACAGTGTCGCGACAGCAAAAGACAGCCTCATCAAACGATGGGGCTGTTTTGATGTTGGTTACAGCGCCCCATCCGTATACACATCATCCACCATGCGCAAAATCCCCAGCGGATTGCCATTCTTTAGCGCATCCGGCAGCAGGGCGTCCGGTACATTCTGGAAGGCGATGGGACGCATGAAGCGGTAGATGGCGTTCATGCCGACGGAGGTCGTGCCCGGCGCGGTGGTGGCTGGGTAGGGTCCGCCATGCTGCATGGCCTGCACCACGGCGACGCCGGTCGGGAAGCCGTTCCAAATCACCCGGCCCGCCTTCTCCCGCAATTGATGCAGCAGGTCGCCGATGTCCTCCAACTCGTCCGCTTCGGCATGGATGGTGCTGGTCAAGTTGCCTTCAAGGGCGTCGACCGTGGCGCGCAGGTCATCGCTGTCAGCGCAGACGACGAAGAGCGTGACCGGACCAAAGTGCTCGACTTGCAGGCGGTCGTCAGCGCGGATGGCGGCCGCGCTCGTCTGCATGACCGTATTGCTGAAGCAGAAAGAGTCGCTATCGGCGATGGCTTCGCCGCCGGTCAAGACGCTGATTTCTGGATTGGCGATCGTCTGCCCCACCGTTCCCTGCAAGCCCCGCGCGATCGTCTCGTTGAGTAAGACGCCGGCCGGCGCCGCGCTCATCTTTGCTGTGACGTCCGCTATGAAGTCCTGCGCCGCCGGGCTGTCTTGCAGCAGGATCAATCCGGGATTGGTGCAAAATTGCCCGGTACCCATGGTGATTGAAGCGACCAGACCCTCGGCGATATCCTCAGCGCGTTGGGCGAGCGCCGCACCCGTGATGACCACCGGGTTGACGCTGCCCATCTCGGCATAAACGGGAACCGGGCGCGGGCGGCGCGCGGCCGCATCATAAATCGCGCGCCCGCCACGCAGGCTGCCGGTGAAGCCGACTGCTTCAATGCCATCATGCGCCACCAGCCACTGCCCGACATCAATGCCATTCCCCTGCAGCATGGAGAATGCCCCGGCAGGAAAGCCTTGAGCGGCAACAGCGGCGTCAAAAGCCTGGGCAAACATCTCCGACGTTGCCGGGTGGCCCGGATGCGCCTTGACGACCACCGGGCAGCCAGCCGCCAGCGCCGAGGCCGTATCGCCACCGGCGACAGCGAAAGCGAAGGGAAAATTGCTGGCGGCGAAAATGGCCACTGGACCAACCGGGAACTGCATCTGGCGGATCGACGGCTGGCCCGGCTGCTCGGAATTGATGATGGGCCGTAGGTAACTGCCCTCGCGCAGAAACGACCCAAAGGCGCGAAACTGGCCAGTCGTGCGGGCGCGCTCGCCGGTCAAACGCGGCAGACCGAGCCCGGTTTCGCGATCGGCGCAATCCAGCAAATCGTCGCCGAGCGCTTCAATCTGGTCCGCGATTTCGTCGAGAAATGCGGCGATCCGATTCGAAGAATAGTTGCGTATCTCGCTGAAGGCGGCTTCCGCTGCCTCTACCGCGCGCTCTACTTCCGCGGCCGTCGCGCTATGGAAGGGCAGGGCGGCAGTCTCCTTGCTCCGTGGATCGACGCTGAAGAATGTTTCGGCGCCCTCTGCGGAAGTCCTGCCGGCGATATAATTCTGTCCCGTGAGTTGCATGATATCTCCCCTAGAATTGCACCCCCACTTTCCGACCAATGCAAATCTCGGCCAATTTAAGTCCCTCCCTCATTTTGGGGGAGGGATTTAGGGTGGGGGCGTTTGACTCTCAAGTCCAATTCGTCAACTATAGCAAAGAACGCGGGCAAATTACATTCGTCGAATTCTATTGTCGGTCTCCGCACCGTGGCGCTCCGTATCGCGCCGTAGCGCTTCATCAAGTGCTTGCGCATGTGCAGCGAATACTCGTGGCCTCGGCCCGAGACGGCGCGGGTTAAGGCAGCGCCTTTCACGATGATCGCTTCGGCTGCCTCCGTTTCGCCCCGCTTCCACTTGTCCCAAGCCGCTAGAAATATCTCGTTGAAGCCGACGCCGGGGATCAAACCCGCAGCGCCATTGCGCAGTTCTTCGAGAACGGTGATGCCGCCGCCACCGCCGAACATCTTGCGGTCAGCGGGGAGCAGCGGATTCAATTCTCGCATTTTCGCCGCCGACCCCGGTCCTTCGAGCTTGTAATACAGAACATTTGGCGCGCGGTCGGCAATTTCGGCCAGCGCCTCCGCGGGCAATTCGGTGTGGCGATATTGCGGGATATGGGGCGCTTGCTGGAGGATGATCGGCACATCCGTCGCCTTGCCGAGCTCGACGTAGAATTCCACCAGCGCCCCCGTGCCATTGTCCATCGTCGACGGCGGCAATGTCATCAAGGCGGCTGGCTGAAAGTCGGCGAAATGACGCGCCTCCTGTATCGCCGCTTCGGTGCTGACCGGCGCGATGCCGATAACCAAGGGCAGGGCGCCTTCCAGTTCGCTCGCCACGATCGCGACAGTCTGGCGGCGCTCATCATCGTTCATCTTGTAGGCTTCGCTGGCGAATCCGTTGATGCCGATTGCGTGTACGCCGCCGTCAGCTTCAAATCGCACGATGTTACGTAAGCCGTCGGCGTCGATGTCGCCGCTCTCGTCAAAGGGCGTGAAAAGAATCGGGGCGATGCCTTCAAGCATGGGTTTCTCCCAAGCGGATGAAACGGTTCATGAGCATAGCCTATCCTACGCCCAATCGGTTTGCCACTCCCGGGAAATTGAGCGAAGTGACAAAAGGGCGACCCAATGGCTCGCCCCTACAGAATTCGAGTTTGATTGCTTCTCGCAGGCGTGCGACTCACACAGTCGCCTCTACGACGTCGCCTAAATGAACTGCGGAATCTCAACCCGCGCGCCGCCATTCAGCGCCGACTCGTGGGCGCAGATGCCAGCGGCGGTCCAGGCCGCCGTTGTGATTACATCGGGATAAGGCTGCCGCTGTTCAATGATGCTGCTGACGAATTCATGCACCAGGTGCGGATGTGAGCCGCCGTGACCGCCACCCTGCAAGAAAGAGAGATGCGCCTGCGTCTCGTCATAGACGCCCCGCTGCGTGAAACGCGCGATTTCGGGCGGCAGCAGGTCTTGCCGATCGGGCACCTCCAAGCGCTCGGCCGTGATATCGTTGCCGCGCCCCCAATGCGTGACCACCGGCTTCATGCGAAAGACAACCGGCGGCTCGTCCTCAATCTGCTCCCACTCAAATGTCGCCTTCTCGCCGTAGACATTGAAACTCTCGGTGTAGCCGCGCGCGGTGTGGAAGAGGCTGCGCGTGATTTCGGCGGCCAAGGGCGGATCGCCGCTGAGTTCGTAGATGGCGGTTTCGACCGGGAAAGGATTGCCGTACTGCTCATGCAGCTCTGGACGCATCACGCCGGAGCCGAAGCAATGCACCGCCTTGGCCTGCGTTCCCGCCAGCGCCAGCACCGGCGACACCGCATGGGTGGCGTAGTACATCGGCGGCAGACCCATCCAGTAGGGCGGCCAGTATTCCATGTCCTGATAATGCGCGCCGCGCAAGAACTGGATACGCCCGATTTCGCCCCGCCTGATCATCTCCTGCACGTGCAAGAAACGCCGCGTATACACCGCCGTCTCCATGCCCATATAATTCTTGCCGCTCTCCCGCTGCGCCGCCACGATCGCGTGAAGGTCATCAATGCTGATAGCCATCGGCACGGTGCAAGCGCAGTGTTTGCCCGCCTGCAAAACCGCGATTGTCTGCTCGGCGTGGAGCGGGATCGGCGTGACCAGATGCACGGCGTCGATGCTGCCGTCGGCGAGGACGTCGTCCAGGTCCGAGACGCGTTTATCGACTTCAAAGCGGTCGCCGATCTTTTGCGAGACCTCAGGATCGGAGTCGCAGATGGTCAGGCTTTCGACATTTGGATGGTGCAGATAGATCGGCACGAACTCGGCGCCGAAGCTCAATCCAGCCAGGGCGACGTTTATTTTGCGAGATGCGGTCATTGTCGTATTCTCCGTGATATTTCAAATAATTCGGGCGACCTGATAGGTCGCCCCTACAAATGACTTACGATATGAATACTGTAGGGGCGAGACTTGTCTCGCACGCCGAGATTGCGCAAGTCCTACCCCTGCACCGCGCCGAAGGTGATGCCCTCCACCAACTGCCGCTGCGTCAGCATCAGCAGCGGCACCAGCGGCAGCAAAACTAACATGCCGGCGGTCGCGATAAGATCGAGTTTGCTCGATTGGTAATCGGCCTCGCGCGGAGGAATCGTATACAGGTTCGTCGTGAGCACTTGGGTATCCGGCGATGACGACAGGGTGAATACAAAGAGGAAATCGTTCCAGCCGACGACAAATAGCAGCAGGAAGCTGACGAAGACGCCGGGCATAGCGATCGGCATGATGATGCGAAACAAGGTGGTGATGCGCCCGGCGCCATCAATGGCAGCAGCGTCGTCCAGCTCGCGCGGGATGGCGTTGAAATAGGCGAATTGAAGCAAGGTCGCCAGCGGCAGCCCGCCAGCCGTGAAGACGAGTATCAAGCCGAAGTGCGTGTCCAGCAGTCCAAGCTGCAAATAAGCGATAAAAATGGGTCCCAGGGCGACCATGGCCGGGACGGCCATGCTGGCGACAAGCAGGGCGTACATCAACGTCCGGCCGCGGAAGGTACCGCGGCTGAAGGCGTAAGCTGCCATCGCGCCCAGCACGGTAGCGCCCAAACCCGAACCGCCCGCGAGGAAAACAGAATTCCGCAGCGCCAGCCAAAAGTCCCACGCTCGCGCCATGAAAGGATAGTTCTCCAAGGTCGGGTATTTGGGCCACAGGGTCGGCGGTATGCGGTTCACCTCTTGCGCCGTCTTAAACGAAGTTAAAGCCATAAACAAGACCGGGAAAACCAAGCCCGCTAAGACGATGAAAAGCAAGATGTAGAGCAAGGCATTGCGCAAAAGACGTCGTCGATGGGTCATCAGATCTCCCGCGAACGATACAAGAGCCAGGCGAATATGCCGCCGACGGCGATGGTCACCACCAGCAGCACCATATTCACCGCCGAGCCATAGCCATAACGCTGCTGCTGGAAGAAGCGCTCAAAGGCGTAAAGCGCCAGCGTCTTGGTTGCGCTGCCGGGCCCTCCGCGCGTCAAGCCATAAATCTGCTCGAAGGTTTGTACTTCAGCCATGGCGCGCAGCAGCAGCACCAGGTAGATGGCCGGCTTCAATAGCGGCAGGGAAACGTACCAGAAGCGCTGCAGGGCATTGGCGCCGTCAACGGCGGCCGCTTCCAGCGCCTCTCTTGGCAAAGAGCCCAGCGCCGCCATGAAAATCAGCGCGACCCAGGAGACGTTCTTCCACACTGTCATGACGATCACGGAGAAGCGCGCCGTCTCGGCATCGCTGAGCCAGCGCACCGCGACGTTGCCAAAGCTTAGCTGGCGCAGTATCTCGTTCAATATCCCGCCATCTTCAAAGAACAGGATCTGAAAAGCGATCGCCGCCAGTATCGGCGCGACCACCCAGGGCAGCAGCATGATGAAATTGCTCAGCCAGCGCAGACGCAGGTTCTGCATCAAGAGTACGGCGATGCCCAAGCCAATGACGGTTTCAGCCACGGCCGCGTAGCCAGTGTAAAGCAGCGTCCAGCCCAGGCTGCCGATCAGGGTGGCGTCTCGCGTCATAAACTCGTAGTTGCGCAAGCCGATAAAACCGCCGCCAACGATGGTGCGGTTTGTCAAACTGAGCAGGATGGTTTGGATAACGGGGATGACGCTATATATCATGCGCAGCAGAAAAGCCGGCAGCACTAGCACGTAGAAGACGGCATACCTGCTGGAAAATATGTCTTGCAGACGGCTCTGCGCCGGTGGCGTCGCGCTGGCTTGCGCCATTGCAGAGACCTTTGCGCCAGGTCGTAAACGGGCGAGTCGCCGCCTCGCCCTTACGCTCGCACGGGCTAAGCCTGTAGGGGCGACCTATCAGGTCGCCCGAAACAGTCGTTCATAGGGGTGGGGGCAAGGCAACCTAATACGCAAACTTGATGATCGCGTACTCGTCCTGCAGCCATTGGAATGCTTCATCCACCGTGCGCTCGCCGGAGAGGACCATCTCGCCCAGCTGGTCAAGCATCGACCAGATTTGCACCGCTTGCTTATGATCCACAATCGGGTAACGGAACACCGCGCCTTCCAGCAATTCCTCCCAGGATGGCTCACCACCCAGGACTGGCAGGGCGGCTACAACCTCATCTTCCGTCGTGAGCGATTTCAAGGGGGGCGGGAGGCCTTGCAGCGCCACATAACGCAGATTGTCGGCTTGGGCAAGGAAGTTGACCACCTCTTTCGCTTGGTCGATCTTGGTGGCGGCTTTGGGTATCGCATAGCCCCAACCATGTGACAGCAGGTTGTCATTGGCGGGACCCATCGGAAAGCGCCCCCACTTGTAATTGTCCGCTGTCATAACGGAGTCAACGGTATTGAGGACTTGGTTGTAGGTCTCCTCGTATTGCCAAAGCATGCCAGCCTTGCCGGCGGCCGTCAACCCGATGAGCTCGCCATAGCCTTCGTTAATGGTCGAGGGCGGCGTGATCTCGTAGGTATGCACCCAGTCGTAAATCCACTGCAGCGCTGTCCGCGTGGCGTCGTCATTGAGCGTCTCCAGGTCCGCCCCCGTGTGGTGCAGCGCCTGCAGCACGGTCTGGAAGGCGATGCCCTGGCCGCCCATCGGCCGCCAGCCCCATACGCCCGCTTCCTTGTCGGTGGCCGACTGGGCCGCGGTGAGGAACTCGTCCCAGTTCGTCGGCCGTTCCGGCACCAGGTCCGTGTTGTAGAAGAAGGGCGCGGCGCCGAAGAAGTACAAAAGGCGGAAAACGCCACCCACTCTATTGTCGAGCTCGTGCACGCTATCGACGATGTCATCGACGTTGTCGGTATAGGCATCCAGGTCGCTCAGATCGAGCGCCCAGCCATTCGTGCCGTACAAGCCCACCGTGATGTCATCCATCATCATGACATCGAAATACGAGTAACCCGACTGGCCCCAGAGCGAGACCTTCTGCATCGTATCGCTCCAGCGCGCTGGCAAACCTTGGAGATGGATTGTGATCCCGGTCGCTTCTTTACAAGCCTCAAAGAGCGGGTCGAACCATGGCGAGGCCCAGCCGAATATGTTGATCTCGTGGTTGTCGGCGCGGACGATGTTGGGGAAGTGCGGCAGCAGCGAGCTGGCCGCGACCGCGCCCGCCCCCTTCAAAAACGTACGCCGCGACATATTCGTGACTTTGCTCATTTCTAGCTCCTTTATGGATCTTATCGATAAACGAGAAATTCTTGGTTGCCTGTGGATTCTACCCCCTCCTGGCGAAAACGCAAAATATACTACGACTCTCGTCGAAATCTGTAAGGCTTGTCCGATAAAGCAGGAAATGAGAGAAGGTGCTAAATATGAGTAAGTGTCCTCTACCACCAAGGAGCTTACTCATGGATTTAGACACCTTCGTGACGGTATTGTACTGTTTTGTTGACGACTGGTACAAATCGAATGTGAAATTCGATGATTCGCATCGCTTGGGACGTCCGCAGCGCATGACAGATGTGGAGATACTAACACTTGTGATAGCCGGTCAATGGCGAGTTGGCGTCCCTTGGCGGTCAGAGCGTGGTTTGGTGCGCTATATGCGGATCCACGGTCTGAGCTGGTTTCCTACAATGTTGCAACATAGTCAATTCAACCGGCGAGCGCGACAGGTTTGGCGAGAGTTGGTTCTGTTGCAACAAGAACTGAGTCAGATTCTCAGTAAGGATGCGATGTACGAGGTTGTGGATTGTACACCCGTGCCGCACTGTAGTCTGGGCCAAGCTATCAGCCATGATCGCCATTGGCTGTTCGGCAAGAAAGGTCGCGGGGGCAATCATGGCGGCTGGTTCTACGGGGAGCAGCTGTTGCTCTGCGCCAGCGATAGCGGCATCATCACCGGTTGGATGCTCGGTCTGGCAAACATTGACGACCGCTGGATGATGGAAGCCTTGTTGAGCAGCCGAAAAGGAGATATGCGGCTGACTGAACCGCCATTGCCTAAGCACAGAACCTACAAACATCGCCATATCCCAGTGCCTGAATCCTTCAGCCCGGCGATAACTGCGGGGCGTGACCGCGGCTTGCCCTTTCTTGCCGATGGTGGATTCAGTGGTAAACGACGGATCGATCACTGGCGTGTCGAATATGGCGCTGAAGTCATTGCGCCGCGAGCTAGCAACATCAAAGGGGATCGACCCGGCAAAATCATGCGCTGGCTGCGCAAACGCCGACAGATCATCGAAACGGCGATTGCCAGACTCACTCAAACCTTTGATTTGCATCGCGTCAATGCACACAGCGAAGACGGAATGCTAGCGCGAATAGCGGCTAAAATGGCTGCCTACAACGTTGGCGTGCACTTCAATCGCCAATGTGGACGACCAGATGGGGCGTTGGCAACCCTCATATGTTAATTATCGGACAAGCCTTGTAGGGGCGACCGGCCGTCAGTGTCTACACGACTTACGCGACCATTTGCTCTCCCGCTGCTCTCAATGCAATGTTACGCTCTGCCCTATGGCGAATTGTCTTTTCTCCCCCTTCCTGGCTTTGGCAGCGCGCAGCTTTTGCCGCTCCCGCTGCTTGCCAATCACGGAGGGGGGTATACCCCCCTGAAAACCAGCGCTATATCTATACCGTGTCAATTCCTGAGACCAAATGGTCGCGGTTTATTGGGGTGTTTTCGGGGGCAGTTGCGACTCGCCTCCCACAACGATGGTCAGCGAAAGCAGACCGCGTCGCCGGTTGATGTCGCCGGTCGGTGTCGGCGGTCGGTGTCTACGCGACCTACGCGACCCTTGTCTCGCCCTCCCGCCGACGAATCTGTGGACGCTATAGAAATGGTGGGAAACGGGTCGGTGGATGGGGTAGAATCTTGATGCGCAATTCCTAACGCCAATGGAGCGAGCAAAGCTATGAAGGCATTGACCCTTCGCGCCGAATGGGCGCCCAAATCCGGCTACGAAATGACCGACAGCGAGCGCGAGCTGCGCCGCCCGCGCAACGCGAATATGACCTGGAAGTCGCCCCGGCTTGAACTGGGCGACGTGCCCGACCCGACGCTGGCGCCCGATCAAGCGCTGCTGGAAGTGGCTGCGGTCGGCATCTGCGGCTCGGACATGCACATGTACGAGGCTGGCGACGATGGCTACATGATCTATCCCGGTCTGGTGCATACGCCCAACATCCTCGGCCACGAATACGCGGGCCGCATCGTCGAACTGGGCGCGGATGTGGAAGACCTGCAAGTCGGCGATCTTGTCGCGGTCGAGGAGATTCAGTGGTGCGGCCTGTGCAGCGCATGTCGGCGCGGCTTCGTCAATCACTGCCTCGATATCGAAGAAACTGGCTTCACCATCCCCGGCGCGATGGCGCAATACCTGCCCGTACGCGCCAAGTATTGCTGGAAGCTGGACGAAGTGGCCGAGCGTTACGGCGAGGAAGAAGCGCTGGTCATGGGCGCCATGGTCGAGCCCACCGGCGTTTCCTATCAGGGGCTCTTCAATCGCCTGCGCAACTGGCAGCCGGGCAACAACGTCGTCATCTTCGGCGCGGGACCGATCGGGCTGGCGGCAGAAGCGCTTGTCATCGCTGCGGGAGCAGGGCAGGTCATCATGTTCGACCCGTCCGCCAGCCGTCGCGAAATCGCCATGAACATGGGCGCGTCCGCCGCGCTGGACCCGGTCGGCATTGATCTCGACGAGGCGATCATGGGGCAAACCTTCGGGCGCGGCGTCGATTACGTGGTGGAATGCGCTGGTTTCGCCGATAAGACTATCGAGCCGCTTGACCGCTGCCTGGCGGTGAACGCCTCGATTATCGATATCGGCATGGGCGGCGACAACCCGACAATGCCGATCGTCGCCTACAAGCGAATGGGTGTGCAATACGCCGGTTCGCTCGGGCATGCAGGCGGACCCTTTATGCACGTGATCCGGCTGATGGCGGCCGGCAGAATCGACATGCGCAAGATGGTCAGCGCGCGCCTGCCGCTCGCCGACGCCCTGGCCGCCTTCAAGCGCCTCGAAAGCCGTCAAGACGCCAAGATCATCCTGCAGCCGAACTAATTTTCACCAAGTACGTGTAGGAGCGACCAACCTGGTCGCCCGCGGTAACAGCCAGGACGCGTATTCGGAGGCCTTTGAATGGGTGACGGCATTCTAATCCTCGGCGGCATCGCCTTCTGGATCCTCGCGGGACTTTGCGCGTTCCGCCGCGATCTAGTCTGGCGCCTCTATTCGCTCGAGCCGCGCTGGCGCAAAGACAACCCCGAACGCACGCCCGCCTGGGATGCCAAGACGCGGCGCTCGGCGCTGATCTTCGCCCTCCTTGGCATCATTTTCGTCGCGCTGGGACTCTTGATCTGACGGGCGACCCAATGGGCAGCGTAGACACTATCGTATGCTCGCCCCTACAACGCTCGCGCATATTGGATGTTGTAGGGGCGACATATCATGTCGTCCGCGACACAATCCGGAGCGAATGCATTTAGATCTCAACCGCCCCCAAATTGTGATACAGGCGCACCGCCGCCTCCAGCGAGGTATAGAAGCTGTCCAGCTTCAAGTACTCATTGGGCGAATGGATGCCTTCGCCTTCGCCATAAGCAAATGCCGTGATGGGCAAACCAATCAAGCGATTGAAGACGCCCAGTATCGGGATTGAGCCGCCCGTGCGGACGAGCTGCGCCCGCTTCCCCACCGTCGCTTCAATCGCCGATTGCACCGCTTCCAGCCAGGGACCCTCGGTGACCAGCTCGAAATACCAAGCCAGTTCGCCAAGATTGCACTCGACCTTGACCGTATCGGTCGCGAAACCCTCGACATATTCCTTTAGCGCCTTGGCGATTTCAGGCGGGTCTTGATCGGGCGCGAGCCGCATGGTGACTTTGAAGCCGGCTTCCGCCGGGATGATTGTCTTGTTGCCCGCGCCTTGATAACCGCCCCACATGCCGGTGATATCACAGGTGGGGTAGACAGTCGCGCGTTCAGCCGCCGGCGCAATGCTATCGCCCCAGAAACGCTCGACGCCCGCGCCTTCTTTCAGCGCCTCCTCCTGATAACCGGCGTCGATGCGCGCCTTGTCGGCCGCGCTCGCCCGTCGGACCTTGTCGTAGTAGCCGGGCACTTGCACCCGTCCCGCATCGTCATGGAAGGCACCGATGATCCGGCCCGCGACGTGCAAGGGATTCTCCACCAAGCCGCCGTAAAGCCCCGAGTGGATATCGGCTTTTGGTCCAGACACCCGGACTTCAGCAGTGACCATGCCGCGCCCGCCATAATAGAGCCGTGGATCATCAGGCGCGAAATCGCCATCGCAATTCAGCAGCACATCGGCTTTGAGCCGCTCCTCATTCGCTTTGACGAAGGCTTCAATGCTGGGCGAGCCGGATTCTTCTTCGCCCTCAAACATGATCTTGACGTTGACCGGCAACGCGCCGTTCGTGTGGAGAAGCGCCTCGAAAATCTTGAGATTGCCCCAAACGCCGGCTTTATTGTCGCTGGCGCCGCGCGCGAACATCTTGCTCCCTTTGATGACGCCCTCAAAAGGCTCGGTTTCCCAAAGCGGCAGCGGGTCCACCGGCTGCACATCATAATGCGCGTAGACGAGAACGGTCGGCTTGTCGGCGCCGGCATTGAGCCATTCGCCATAGACCACCGGATAACCAGCGGTGGCGATCGCCTCGCAATTCTCGAATCCCATCGCCTCGAGCTGCACGAAGATCCAGTCGGCGCAGGCCCGCACATCGTCCGCGTGTGCCGGGTCAGCGCTGATGGAGGGAAAGCGCAGCAGCGCCTTGTAATCTTCCATCATCTTGTCTTGCGTTTCTCGCAGATAATCGATCGTGTTCTGGATGCTGTCCGTCATTTCGATCCCTCTTTTGCTTTGTCATTTTTGTGCTGACAATCATAGCGCACCGCTGTTGAAAATGCGGCAGCGAATACAGGCGCCCGCCCACAAGAAACCGAGATTTGTAGGGGCTACCTATCAGGTCGCCCGCCCGAACTCCGCGATATTTTGCTCGCGGAAAAACTGTCTTGTCGTCAGTGATGCTTCGGGATGCCCACCATAGAGATTGTTGGCCTACCGGGGAATGGGGTGGAATATGCGCATATCCAATATTTTTCACCACGCTCAATTCCCTTAACCGCTCCTTTAGATTTTCAATCTAAGCTAAAATGAATGGCGACAATGGCGCAGTGAATGGTGTGGGACAGATGGCAAAAGAACGGAACATTCTGGTCGTAGACGACGAACGCACCATCCGCGAAGTGGTAAGGCGATACCTCGAGCGAGAGGGCTTCGCCGTCACCGAGGCCGAGACGGGACCCCAAGCCTTGTCCATCCTGCAGGACAGCCGCCCCGATTTAATCGTGCTCGATATCATGCTGCCCGGCGTCGATGGCTTTGCTATCACCCGTCGCTTGCGTCATGCCGATGACTACGGTCCTCTGGCGATCGATGGCGATATTCCCATTATCTTGCTCACGGCGCGGACCAACGAAGTCGATCGCGTCGCCGGGCTGGAGTTGGGCGCGGATGACTATGTCACCAAGCCATTCAGCCCGCGCGAGTTGGTGGCGCGCGTGAAGACAGTGCTGCGGCGGACGACCGCGGCCGAAGTCGAAAGCGAGAGCCCGGTCGAGTTTGGCGGTCTCTCGCTTGATCCGCGCAGCCGCTCGGTCAGCGTCGACGGCGGAGGCGTCTCGCTAACGGCAAAAGAATTTGATCTGCTTTGGTTTCTGCTGCGCCATCCGCGGCAGGTGTTTACGCGGCAGCAACTGCTGGACAAGGTTTGGGGCTACGAGTTTTATGGCGACGAAAGCACGGTGACGGTTCACGTGCGGCGACTGCGGGAAAAGCTGGAGCCGAACCCAAGCAAGCCGAGTTACATCCAGACGGTCTGGGGCGTGGGCTACAAGTTTGAATCGCCCGCCGCCACGTAGCGAAAGTAATTGAGACGATGCGCGTAGATCAGAGACTTTACCAGAACCCCCTCATTATTTTCCTGATCGTCTTGCTGATTCCGATAGCCGGCGCCTTGTTTAGCGAACTGGTCATGTTTGACCTGCCCGGGAATGAAGTGCAAGATCTGATGGCATTCATGACCGTCACCGGCTTGACCAGTTCGCTGCTGTCCTACGCCTTTTATCGTTTGGGCGTTTTGGAGTGGTTTCGCAGTTTGCGCTGGGCAATCTGGATGGTGATCGCGCTACTGGTCTTGATGATCTTTCTCAACGTTTGGGTCATCGCCCGCTTCACGTTCATTCAAAACCACTACCTGACGCTGACCTCCGTCTTGCTGGTATTCGCCGGGCTTTCCGCGCTGACCATCGGTTTCTTCGCCTCCAAGACAATGACCGACCGCCTAAGCAAGCTGAGCGATGCCACGCGCTCGCTGGCAGGCCGAGACTTTACCATCCGCCTGAAGATTTCCGGCAACGACGAAATCGCTCAATTAGCCGATACCTTTAACGCCATGGCGCAGAATCTTCAGGCAGTCGAGGAACAGAAGCGGCAATTGGAGCAAACGCGCCGCGACCTGACCGCCTGGGTATCGCACGATCTGCGCACGCCGCTGACGTCTATCCGCGTGATGATTGAAGCCATGCTCGATGGCGTGGTCGCCGATGACGAGACGGTGCATCGCTATCTGGACAGCAGCCGCGTCGAGATCGAACACCTTAGCGGCTTGATCGATGATCTTTTTGAGTTGGCGCAACTCGATGTCGGTCATCTACGGATTCGCATTCAGCGCGCGTCGATTCGCGATTTGATCTCGGATACGCTTGGCAGCATGCGGCTGAAGGCCGAAGGGCGCGGCATCGACCTGCACGGCGAAGTCTCGGATGACGTCGACATGATCCGCATGGCGCCGGACAAGATTCAGCGCGTCTTGACAAATCTGGTCGACA
This sequence comes from Phototrophicaceae bacterium, assembly GCA_965205125.1. Lineage (GTDB taxonomy): Bacteria > Chloroflexota > Anaerolineae > Aggregatilineales > Phototrophicaceae > UBA6055. The sequence continues at coordinate 1,090,753 of CBDBFY010000001.1, read as the reverse complement.
ACGCCATCAAATACGCCGAGAGCGGCGAGCGCGTCACTTTGCGCGCCTGGCAAATCGATGAAGAGATCCGCATTGATATTCACAATAGCGGGTCCTATATCCCGGAGGATGTCTTGCCCCGCCTCTTTGAGAGCTTTTATCGCGGCGAAGGCTCGCGCAGACGGGGCGACGATGGCGGGCGCGGAACCGGCTTGGGCTTGGCGATCGCCCGCGGATTCATCGAAGCGCATGGCGGGCGCATCTGGGCCACCAGCGTCGAATCAAAGGGCACCACCTTCAGCTTCTCCCTGCCGCAGACCTTGTGGGCCGATTGAACCTACTCGACGATCCGGTAGCACTCCGCCAGACGCCATTCCACCAATTCTATTCCATGGGACCGCATGAAGTCGCGCGAGGGCGCGCTGTGCTCCCAGGAAGCGCCGATGATCACCTTGGGGATCTGATAGCGCACGATCGCGCCAGCACACATCAAGCAGGGAAACGCGGTGGTGTAGAGCACGGTGTCGGCATAGCTCTCCTGCAAGCCCGCCGCTTTGATCGCTTCCATTTCGCCGTGGCTGAGCGGGTCATTGTTCTGGATCATCATATTGCGCCCGCGCCCGATGACTTCCCCCGCCCGTACCAGCGCCGCGCCAAACGGGCTGCCGCCTTCCGCTTTGGTGGCGTAGGCTTCTTCAATCGCAATCGCCATGAACGGGTCCATTTTCGCCCTCACAATCCGGCTCTTTACCCTTGTCGGTTCAAGAAACAATTCTAGCGCAGAATGGAGAAGTTCTACCCAGCCTGTATAATAGAAGCCTCAAAACATCCTCTATAACGTTTGTCAGTCGTATTGGAGCCTTACCGTGAACGAGTCAAAAGCAAATCAACTTCAGGATTTACATCAGAACAAGCACGGCATCATCACTGTGGTCGGCATTATCATCTGCGTCGCGCTTGCTTTGATGGCAGGTCGGGACTTGATCTTCGGCCTGGTGATGGGCACCGTCTTCACATCGGGAATGGGAATCGGCCGACGCGTCTCCACGCAAATTCGCAGCAATGCGCCGAGCGAGAATATCGGACCCGCTTTGATCATCGGGCCCATTGCCGCTGCGATTGTCGTCGGCATTATCACCGCCCTCATTCTTTCAGCTATCCAGGGCGCGGTCGATGTCAGCCCGGCACAAGGCGACGACATTATCGCTGTGATCGTGAAGTCCTTCTTCGATAGCGCCGCCGCGCTGGCGGTTGCTGCCGGCGTCATCGCGGGCGGCTGGGCGCACCGGATGTCTTCCGACTAGCGGGATTCTTTTCTTCAACCCCTCAATCGACTTGCACGCGCCGAATCACAGATAGCGGCAGGGGCGGATCTCTGTTACAATGATAATACTGACCAGTCAGTATTGTGTGTTGTAATGACAGAACAGAGCACGGATCCCCGCTCCACCCGCGATCGCATTCTCGACGCGGCGATGAATATTTTCAGCGCCAAAGGCTTTCACGATACCAAGCTGGATGAAATCGTCGCCGAGGCCAGCATTAGCAAGGGCTCGATCTATTTTCACTTTCCCAACAAAGAAAAGCTCTTCATCGCGCTGGTTGATCAATTCGCCGATGTCATCGAACGCCGCGCCCTCGAAGCGATTGGAAATGAAGCCCAAGGCATGGTCCGCGTCCATGTTGCGCTTGCAGCGGTGCTGGAGACTTTCGGCAAGTATCGGCGCCCCGCCAAGCTGCTCTTGGTGCAAGCCGTCGGCTTGGGCACAGTCTTCGAGCGCAAGCGCATGGAAGTCACCGACCGATTTGCTCTGCTGATCCAGACCTATCTTGATGAAGCGGTCGCCGATGGGTCGATCGCGCCAGTGAATACGCACATCGTTTCGCACGCCTGGATGGGCGCCATCTACAGCGTCGTGATTCAGTGGGTCTATACCGGCGAACCGAGTCAAGACGAGATCATGCAAGCATTGCTGCCGCTGCTGCTGAAGAGCGTCGGCTATCAGGAATGAGAAATGGATTCCAGCACAATCCGGGATTCAGCGATCAATCAGCGCTATGGCACATTGCTCAGTTGCAGCGCCCCCTGCGCCGGCCTCAGTTTCAGCGGATTTCTGGCGGCGGCTGAGGGCGGCGCGCGCTTCTACTGGGAAGATCGACGCGGCGGCGTCGCCTTTGCTGGCGCCGGTATGGCTGTCGAGCTGATGGAATGGGGACCGCAGCGCTTCAAGCGGATCGCCAATTACGCGCGTGAGCTATTCGCGGGCGCCCGCCTTGAAAGCGATGACAATCCGCTGAGCGGCCCCCGTCTGCTTGGCGGCTTCGCCTTCCGCAGCGACTTCACGCCCGACAACACCTGGTCGATTTACAGCCCCGCCTTCTTTGTGCTCCCTCATTATCAACTGGTGAGAGACGGCAACAGGATGTGGCTGACGATCAATGCGCAGATCCCGCCGGAAGAATCGCCCGCGTCGCTGATTCCCGACATAAAAGCCGCGCTCGAACAGAAGATCGCCCAACTGAAGGCGGCTCAAGGATCCATGGGCGCGGACGAGCAGAGCGCCCTTGTCGGCATTGATTATCCGATGCGCTACCCGACCTGGGAAAAGATCATCAGCAGCGCGACTGAGCGCATTCGCGCCGGCGCCTTGCGGAAAGTTGTCTTGGCGCGCGCCGCTGAATTACGCTTCCACACGCCCTTGCGATTGCTGCCGATTCTGCGTCGCTTGGCAGCGCATTATGCCGACTGCTATCGCTTTCTCTTTGAGCCTCGCCCGCGTTACGCCTTTTATGGCGCCTCGCCCGAGCTGCTTGCCTCGACGCAGGGACGGGCGCTCGACACCATGGCTTTGGCCGGCAGCGCCGCGCGTGGCGCTACCGACGAGTCCGATCGGCGCCTGGGTGCTATGCTGCTCGGCAGCGCCAAAGACCGTCAAGAGCATGAGATCGTGGTCGAAAAGATGCGCGACCGCCTCGCGCCATTGACGGAATCGCTGGATATCAGACCACCAAACATCTTGAAACTGAGCAATATTCAACACATCAACACGCCGATCCGCGGGACTTTGAAGCGGCAGTCCGGCATTTTGCCGCTGGTTGAGGCGCTGCATCCGACTCCTGCTTTGGGCGGCGATCCGCGGCCGGATGCCCTGCGTCTAATTCGTGAGTTGGAGCCGATTCCGCGCGGCTGGTATGGGGCTCCCGTCGGCTGGATCGATACCAATCTCGATGGCCAGTTCGCCGTCGCGATCCGCTCCGCCGTCGCCCAGGAGTCCCGCGCCTGGATCTACGCCGGCGCCGGCATCGTCGCCGAAAGCTTGCCCGATCTTGAGTGGGAAGAGACCGAACTCAAATTCCGCCCCATGCTCGACGCGCACGGGGTGAAAACAGTCTAGGCGTCGTTGTATGCCCAACCCTAACACGCTCTACGCCCATACCTTCATAGACGCACTGATCGCTTCTGGTCTCAAGCGCGTCTGCCTGGCGCCGGGCTCGCGGCATACTCCACTCGTTCTCGCGCTGGCGCGGCGACGGCACGAGATTGAATTGTACTCGCATCTCGACGAACGCAGCGCGGCCTTCTTTGCGCTGGGGCTGGCGATTGGCTCTGGTGAGCCGGCTGCAGTGGCTTGCACCTCTGGCTCGGCGGCGGCCAACTTCTTCCCGGCGATTGTGGAGGCGCGTCAATCGCGCATCCCCTTAATCGTGCTCACAGCCGACCGACCCCCTGAATTGCGAGCCAGCGGCGCGAACCAGACCATCGACCAAATCAAGCTCTACGGCGATTACGCCGATTGGTTCTATGATGCGCCGCTGCCTGAAACGGACCCGCCCCCGGTGGCGCTGCGCAATCTGCGGTCGCTGGCGGCCCGCGCCTATGCCATCGCAGCGCGGCAGCGAGGCGTCGTCCACGTCAACTTGCCGTATCGCAAGCCGCTTGAGCCGGCCGCCGACGACCTAGCGGCAGCGCCAATCGTAATGCAAGGGACGCCGGATTATGTCCCGAAAACTGGCAGGGGCAAAGGCGCGCTTTCGGCTCTGCTGACGGATGAGATGATGGCGGGGCGGGGCATCATCTACTTCGGGCACGGGAGCTGCCGCAGCGAAGCGGAACGTGAACGCATGCTGCCTTGGGCGACGCAGCTCTCGCGTGTTAGCGGCTTCCCCATCTTGGCCGAGTTCACCTCCAATTTGCGCGCCGCGAACGCAATTGGCGCCTATGAAAGTTTCATGCATTCGGCTGCCTTGGACTTCAGCGGGATTGAGGCTTTGATCCGCTTTGGCGCCCCACCGCTCTCGAAGCCCATGCAGGACTTCCTGGAGCGCAGTCAACTGCGCGTCCACATCTACTGCAGCCGGGCCGGCGAATGGGCGGATGACAGCCACAGCGTAAGCCATCACCTGGTCATTGATCCCGCCTGCGTTTCGGTTGCGGAATGGGAAGGCAGATGCAGCAAGACCCCACAGAACGATTGGCTGCAGTTATGGTCAGCGGCGGATCGGTCTGCCAGGCGGGTCATCGCCCATGAGATTGACATCGGCGCTTATTTTGACGGCGCGGTCCTTCATGATGTCGTCGATCTGATGCCCGCTGCGGGCGCGCTTTTCGCTGGCAACAGCCTGCCGGTGCGGCATCTCGATCAATTTGGCTTGCCGCGCGGTAAGCCCGTATTCGCCTTCGCCAATCGCGGCGCCTCGGGCATAGACGGCAATGTCTCGACCGCTTTGGGCATCGGCGCGGCGCGCAGTGGCGAACCGCTGGTGGCGATCCTGGGCGATATCACGCTCTATCACGACATGAATGGCTTGCTCTCGATCAAACGCTGCGGCGTTCCGCTGACGATTGTGCTGCTCAACAATGAGGGTGGGGGCATCTTTCACCGTCTGCCGATACGTGAGTTTGAGCCGGCTTTCAGCGATTATTTCATCACCGCGCACGGCCTGGACTTCGCCCACGTGGCTGCTCTGTACGATATGAACTACATTCGCGCTGATGATCGCGCCTCGTTTCGAAAGGCTTTCAGCGAGTCGGTCGGCGGAACAACTTCGACCCTGATTGAAGTGCGCACCGACGCCGTCGCTGATCTCGAGCGCCGGAACGGGATCATGGCGGCGGTACATGAGAAACTGAAATCGCAACAAGTTTGATGCGAATGTCTATGAATACGACACGGCAGCATTCACAAACATCAGAATTGGCGAAAATTGTAGGGGCGAGCTACCAGGTCGCCCGCCTCGCTACCATTACCGATTGCTTTTTTCCGTGACCAGCTTGGAACGACTGAGAAAAGGAGACCACCGATGGTGACAAGCAAAGAAGAACAAGCGCAGATCAAAACTCAGAACTTGATGCGGCTGGCCGATTGGCGCGAGGTGCGGGAATACGACGACATCACCTATCATAAGGCGGATGGAATCGCGCGCATCGCCTTTGACCGCCCGGATATCCGCAATGCCTTCCGTCCCAAGACGATCGACGAAATGACCGAGGCGCTGCTGCATGCCTGGCATGATGGCGAGGTCGGCGTCTTGTGGATCACAGCCAATGGTCCCAGCAGCAAAGACGGCGTCTGGTCCTTCTGCGCCGGCGGCGATCAGAAAGTGCGCGGGCATTCCGGCTATGTCGGCGATGATGGCCTGCCGCGCTTGAATGTCTTGCAGCTGCAGCGCTATATCCGCAACATCCCCAAGCCGGTGATCGCCGTTGTGCCCGGTTATGCCATCGGCGGCGGGCACGTCCTGCACGTCTGCTGCGACCTGACTATCTCCAGCGATAACGCCATCTATGGCCAGACGGGTCCCATCGTCGGCAGCTTTGACGCCGGCTTCGGCTCGTCCTTTCTGGCGGCGCATATCGGGCAGAAGAAGGCGCGCGAAATCTGGTTCCTCTGCCGCCAGTACAGCGCGGCTGAAGCGCAGGAAATGGGCATGGTGAACACGGTTGTGCCGCTGGCCGCGCTGGAGAAAGAGGCGCTGGATTGGTCGCGCGAAATCCTGAGCAAAAGCCCAATCGCGCTGCGATTCATCAAGGCGGGCCTAAATGCCGAGCTGGACGGGCAGACCGGCGTGCAAGTGCTGGCGGGCGACGCCACCATGCTCTTCTATATGACCGAAGAAGGCAGCGAGGGCAAGAATGCCTTCCTCGAAGGGCGCCGGCCGGACTTCAGCAAATTCCCGCGCCGGTCTTGAGCGGATTCAGGCGCCAAGGCGAGAGTGCAATGCGTGATCTAAAGCGGCGCTTCAATCCTGAGCCCGACAAGACCTTTCTCATACTGGGCGACCAGCGCATCACTTTTGCCGGTATGAATCGATTGGCGTCGGGCGGATGCGGGGTGATTAAGCGCTTCAAGCCGCTCACGCCCGGCGACAAAGTCGGCATACTGATGGCAAACGGGCTCCCTTTCGTCGGGTCGCTTTTGGCCGCCATGAGGATGGGACTAATATCGGTACCCTTGAACACGCGCTTGACCAAGCCCGAGCTAAGGTGGCAGTTGAAAAACGCCGACTGCCGACTGCTCTTATGCGACCCTTCGACAATTGCGCAAGCTGATGGCTTAGGCGTTGATGTGCTTGAATTCCGGCGGCAGAGCTTTATCGAACCCCCGTCAGAATATAACGAATTCGGCTGGATGAATCTGGATGACGACTTCGCCATCATCCATACGTCTGGCACAAGTGGACGGCCCAAAGCGGCAATCTTGACCTATGGCAATATCTATCATAGCGCCCGTGCTTCGGCAAAGCTGCTCGGTCATACTGAAAACGAGAATTGGCTCTGCGTCTTGCCCCTTTATCACGTCGGCGGATTGAGCATCATCCTGCGCTCGCTGATCTACGGCACTGCCGTCGAATTTGCTCCGACTGCGTCTTTTGATGTGGTCGAGACCAATCGCGTATTGAGCGACAATCCCGTCACGCTGGTCTCCCTCGTGCCAACGATGCTGCAGCGCCTGCTGGACGCAAAGACGCGCCCCTGGAACCCTCGTCTCCGCCTCATCTTGCTCGGTGGCGAAGCGCCATCGTCCGAACTTGTCGAGCGCTGCATCGCCGAAAAACTGCCAATTGCGACGACTTATGGGCTCACGGAAGCGTCATCACAAGTCGCTACCGCCTTGCCCGATCTAGTCTATCGGAAGTCGGGCACGGTGGGCAAAGCGCTGCAATTCACACAGTTGCGCATCATTGACGAGCGAGGCGAAGACGCTCGCGCGAACGAAAGCGGCGAAGTGCTGGTCAAAGGCGGCAACGTGATGAGGGGCTATTACGGTGATCCGGCGGCGACTAAGGCTGCGCTGCGCGATGGCTGGCTACACACTGGCGACATCGGCTACCTGGACGAAGACGGCGATCTTTTCATCCTGCAGCGGCGCAGCGATCTCATCGTCAGCGGCGGTGAGAACATTTACCCGGCCGAGGTTGAGCGTGCCCTGCGTTCGCATCCGCAGGTGGCTGAGGCGGTCGTATTCGGCGTGCCCGATGAGCAGTGGGGCCAGCGTGTGGTCGCGCTGGTACAACCCGCCAGCGGCGCTTCAATAGCGGATGAGAGCATCGGCAGATTTTTGCGCGAGCGCCTGGCGAGCTACAAAGTCCCGCGCCAAATTGTCTTGGTCGATGCCTTGCCGCTTACCGCTTCGGGCAAGATTCAGCGCCGGGAAGCGCGGCGGATCTTTGATGACGCGATATCGAGCTGCCAATAGCGGGCATCACTACCATATTCGGATCCGCGGCGCCGGTCAACCGCTGGTGCTTCTTCATGGATTCAGCGGCGACGCCTCGACCTGGCGCGCGGTCATGGAGCGTCTCGCCGATAGCTGTCAGTGCTTCGCCATCGATCTGCTCGGCCATGGCCTTAGCGATGCGCCGGCCGATATCGCGAGTTATCGGATGGATTCTGTCGCTGCCGACATCGTTGATTTGCTCGACGAGCTGGAGTTGACGAAGCCAAATTTGCTCGGCTATTCGATGGGCGGGCGGCTCGCGCTGTACCTGGCGCTCCAATATCCCTTTCGATTTGGCGCATTGATCCTGGAGAGCGCTTCGCCCGGCTTGGCGGATGCAGGCGCGCGCGCGGATAGGCGCTGGCGCGATGGCGATCTAGCGGACAATATCGAGGCGAATGGGATCGCCTCTTTCGTCGATTATTGGGAAAGCCTGCCCATTTGGGCTACTCAATCGGAAGGGCAAATCCGGGCGCAGCGCCCGCAAAGATTGGCGAACCGCCCTCGGGGGCTGGCAAATAGCCTGCGCGGGATGGGTACGGGCGCGCAGCCCGATCTGTGGACGCAGCTTCCTAATCTGAAAGCGCCGGCTTGTCTCATCGTCGGCGAGCGCGATGAGAAATTTCGCCGAACGAATCAACTCATGGCGCGGGCAATGCCTCAATCGAGCCTCTCAGTCATTCCGGCGGCCGGGCACAATACGCACTTGGAGAATCCCGCCGCCTTCTGCCGCTCGCTTCGCTCCTGTCTACAGCGCCTCTAGCCGACATATCGCAGCGCCGACGAAAGCCTCGTATCGCGACTTCATCTTTGGGATCCTGTCCGGCTCGGGCGCAAATGACGCAAAGTGCGACAAGCGAGCGGCGCCCCACAAATCCCAGAAGGGCAGCGCCGCCGCATTCAGCGTTCGATTCACCTGCAAATAGCGCGCCGTATAGGCCTCCATCGCCGCAGCGTCGAGCGCCCAGAGGATTTCCAATCGGCTCTTGCCCAGGTCCGCCAGCGGATCGCCCAGCATGGCGTCCTCCCAATCGATGATGGCTGATAGCGCGCCGTCTTTCCAAAGCAGGTTGCCGGGCCAGAAGTCGCCATGCAGCAGAGCGGGCGCGTTGAACTGAACCCGAGGCAACGCGCGCCGCATCGCCGCCTGAATCTCGCGCTGCTCAAGCGATTGCGCATCCCGCCCCCCAGCCATCGCGTCATCGATGTCGGGAAGAAAACTTAGGTCGTATTTGCCCAGGTCGGTCGAATGTATGCTATGGAGAATGTCAGCGAGCGTGCGAGAGAATGCGGGAATCGGCTTGTCGCCCAAGCCGCTTGATCCCTCCACAAACGATGTGATCAGAAAGGACGGCTGATGCGCCTCGCTCAAATACAGGGCATCCGCTACTGGCAGCCCGTCTGCCTTCAAGATCTCTAGCAAGCGGAATTCGTCACGCGCGATCTGCGGATTCCGCTCGCGATCGGCCTGGCTGTGCGTCAGCATGATCAGACGCCTATTCGCCCCCGCGCCAGTCGAGACATGCAGCGCGCTGGCGCGGCCCCGCAGCGGCTCGCTCTTTTCCAGGCGCCAGCACGGATTCATCTCGCGGATGATGCGCCGGATATCTTGCTCTCTTGCAGTCATATTCCTGTTTCGGTAGATGTTAACCCGATAGAATGTCCGATATATGGCCGGAAACTATCCCGCTTAAACATGGATGGCGTGGCTACAATCAGAGCCTCGTACCCCGGCTGAATCTCGGAGAGCGTGGCAAGCTGCGCATCCGAACAAGGCGGCAGCAGGTTGTCTCGCGCCTGCGCCGAGATGGTCACGCTTAGCAGCACCAGAAGGCAGATGAAAAGTCGAATGCGCATGATGCTATCCCTCGAATTCATTACTTGCAGTTGTCCGGCGCTCTTTCACCGAGAACGTCGTCGACGGCAGTGGGAATCCAAGTCTATCGCGCCATCGCTCATCCAGCCACTCGCCCGCCCCGCTCACCGCAATTCCCGCTTCGCCGCCTGATCAAGGGCTCGCCCAGGGGCGCCATCGAATGCCAATCCGTTTTCAATAAATCATCAAATCGCGATAGCCTTCAGGCGGCTTAATCGGGTAAACTTCGCCCGATAGGAAACGGCGGAACCGGCGCCGAAATGCCTTATGAACTCGAGAACCATGATTCGACCTGCGCAGAGGAGATTGGAGGAGAGACTATGCCAGGATTCTAGAGCGAGCTTCCAGTTTAACCGCGCATCTTGATGAAAAGAAAGGACGAAGGAAATGTACCGACTAAGCCGAATTCTCCTAGTGGCAGTGCTGCAATTCTATTGAGTTCCGCTTTTGGAACGGCAGTCGCGCAGGATGATGAAGTGACGCTTGATCTGTGGATGTTTCTGGATGGCACGGGCTTCTTGCCCTCCGTGGTCGAGGCTTTTGAAGCCGCGAATCCAAACATCAAGGTCCAAATCACTGATGTCCCGGAAGGTGAATATGTCACCAAATTGGACACCGCCTTCCTTGCCGGGCAGCCGCCGGATATCGCTTTCCCCTATGTCATCCGCTGGATCAGGGCTGGATTGGTCGCGCCGATTGACGAGGTCTTGGAGTCTGCGGGCGTTGATATCGAGGATTACAACGCCGGCGCAGTGTCGAGAAATTGCACGCTGGACGGGCGCGTATACTGCCTGGGTACCTTCACGGCCGGCTACAATATTTTCTACAATAAGGATGTCTTCGATGCCGCTGGCGCGCCGCATCTTTCGTCGACGGAGCCGATCACGATTGACGAATATGCCGATCTCGTCGCCCAGCTTTCGGTCTACAGCGACGATATGTCGGAGCGGGTTTGGGGCGGAACGTTGCCAATGCCCTGGTGGACGGACGCCGCCAATTACTTCAGCGAAGATGGCCGCAGCGTCATCGGCTATGTCAATGACGAGGCGACCGCGCACTTCTATCAGGTCGTGGCCGATATGGCCGCCACGGATGGCATCCTGACTTCGGCTGACCTGAGCCTGGCGGGCAACTCTGCCAATGATATGTTGGCATCGGGGCAGCTGGCGATGGCTATGGCTGACAGCCCGATAGCCCAGCCCTTGTTGGAAGCGGCCGGCGTGAATTGGGGCGCTGCGCCGCCGCCGGTGGAAGCTGAGGGTGATGCGGCCTGGGTCTACACCGGCTCTGATGAATTGATGGCGCTTAGCGGCAGCGACAACCTGGAAGAGGCGCTGCAATTTATTCTCTTCTGGGCGACGGAAGGCAACCGTTTGCGCGCCGAAGCTGGCGGGCTGCCGATGAATATGCGCATGGCGGAGGAGATGAACTGGGCGGAAGGCAGCGAGGGCCGCCAGGAATTGCTGGAAGCCATTAGTTTGGGCCGCTCGACCGTCTTCGTTCCGACTGTCTGGGGCGCTTATGGGGAGATAGCCGAGGCGATCAATAGCTTGATGATCGAAGATGGCATTCCGGCGCAAGAGGCGCTTGACGAGATCGCGCCCGTCATTCAGGATGACCTGGATCAGCTCTGGGAAACCTGGGACACATTTGAATCTGAGTAATTTCGCATCAGACATGGCGCTGCGGGACACAGTATTCCCGATGAGGAAAAGCGAGTTTCTAGCCGAATTTCCCATCCATGATGAAACTGTAGGGGCGAGCCTTGGCTCGCCCGCCCTCGTCAACACGACCAACCACTGATTCGCACGACTGCCTTGGATCAGCTACCGCGGCGCCACGTTTGGACTTTGTAGGTTATGCAAGCGCTTAAACAGTCTCGCCTAACCAACCAGATTCAGCTTAATCGGACGCTGGGAACGATGGAACGGCGTGAAGAACGCGTCGCCTACCTCTTCTTGTTGCCCTGGCTTATCGGCTTGGTCGTCTTCATCATCGGTCCTGTTATCGCCTCCTTGCTCATCAGCTTGACGGACTGGAACCTGCTCACGCCACCGAACTGGGTTGGCTTGAAAAACTACGAGAAGATGTTTTCCGATCGCGACTTTTACAACTCGCTTCGGGTGACATTCCGATTCGTCATTATGTCGTTGCCCATCTATACCGTCGTCAGTCTCTCTCTCGCCCTGCTGCTGAATCAACGAATACGCGGCATGTATTTCTTCCGCACCGTGCTGTTCATGCCTTCCGTTATCGCTGGAACCGCTGTCGCCGTTCTGTGGTCCATACTGCTGAATCCCGATGTCGGCGTGGTCAATCAAGTCCTGGGTGCATTTGGCCTTGCCAATCCGCCCCGCTGGCTCGCCAGCCGCGACTGGGCGATTCCGGCGGTTATCCTGATGGGGCTTTGGGGCGTCGGCGGCGGCGTCATCATCTACCTGGCTGGATTACAGAATATCCCGCCCCACCTCTATGAAGCGGCAACCATTGACGGCGCGAATTCCTCACAGAAACTTCGCTTCGTGACCCTGCCCATGCTGACGCCGAGCATCTTTTTTCAGCTCATCACCGGACTGGTAGGGGCTTTCCAAGTCTTCGACGTAGCCTATGTTCTGGCTGGACGAGGCGGCACTCGCGCGAGCGCGCTCCAATTTTATCTGCTCAATGTCTATGAAGAAGGCTTTCAGAACGGGCGCTTTGGTTACGCCTCGGCGCTGTCCTGGGTATTGGTCGTAATTGCGACAATCGTCATTTTGATCACCTTTCGCACCTCCGAGCGCTGGGTCTATTACGAGAGCGAGGGGGATAAGGCTTAATCATGAGCGGCAGTCTAGCAGCAAGGCAGTCTCATATATCGACTGCGCGTCGTCTGCGCGATGATATCATTCCCCGCGCGCGTAAACTCCTGCGCTTGCTACTCCTCTACACGATTCTCGTCGCGCTCTGCGGCTTTGTGCTGCTTCCGGTTTCCTGGATGTTGACCGCCGCGCTCAAGCCGGACAGCGTGCCTTTCTACACTATCCCGCCGCATTGGTTCCCCACCGAGCACTTCGAATGGCGCAACTTCGAAAAAGCGCTCTTGGACCCGGTACGCCCCTTCTTGCGCTTCACGCTGAATACCTTGATCATTTTCGGCGGAAATGTCGTCGGCACGATTTTCTCCTGTACGCTGGTCGCTTACGCATTCGCCCGGCTGCGCTTTCGCGGGAGTGGATTTCTGTTCAACGTCCTGATTGTCACCATGCTTATTCCTTGGCAATCACAGATGATTCCCCAGTTTTTGCTTTTTCTTGAATTAGGCTGGTACGGGACTTATCTGCCCCTGATTGTGCCTTCCTTCGCGGGCAACGCTTTCTTCATCTTTCTCATACGTCAATATATGCGCACCTTCCCGCGTGATCTGGACGAAGCGGCCAAGATCGACGGCTGCAGCTATTTTGGCATCTTTCGATTTATCATTCTGCCATTGTGCAAGCCGGTGCTGGCCGTGGTCGTGGTCTTCATGTTTCTCAGTTCCTGGGGCGATCTCTTGGGACCGCTGATTTATTTGAACAACACCGATCAATTCACAATCGCAATCGGCTTGGCGAACTTCGCCACGCGTTATAGTCCCAACACCAATCTGCTGATGGCGGCCAACCTGGTCATGATGATCCCGCCAATCCTAGTCTTCTTCTTCGCCCAGGAGCAGCTCATCGGCGGCATCGCCTCTGTCGGCTTGAAGGGCTAATGGCAGGTCTGAATTTACGCTGTTATCGCGAAGGAAATCAAGTTATCAAGACTTCTGACTACAAAATAGAAATCGCCAAAATAGTGAAATCTCTGTAGGGGCGAGCCATTGGGTCGCCCGCCTGCGCCACCACAGACAATCACTTTTTCGCATGATTAACCTGGGACGAAGTTTTAATGACCACATCGATTCACGATTTCGCCGAGCAACGCCGCAACCTGGTGCCGGATTTCCACCGGCCTGTCTATCACTTCCTTGCGCCGGCGAGCTGGATGAACGACCCCAACGGCGTGATCCACTGGGGCGGCAAATACCATCTCTTTTACCAATACCACCCGGAGAGCCCCCGCTTTGGCCTCGCCTATTGGGGGCACGCCGTAAGCGAAGACGCGATTCACTGGCGGGATCTGCCGGTCGCCCTCTCCCCCACCCCAGGTGGACCCGATGCCACCGGCTGCTGGTCTGGCTCTGTGGTAGATAATGGCGGCGTACCGACGGCTGTTTATACTGGTGTTGGTCCACAAGGTTACGGTCAGCAATCACAGTGTATCGCCACCAGCCAGGACGGCTTGCTAAGTTGGGAGAAATACAGCGACAACCCGATCTTGAGCGAAATCCCGGCCATCGCCAATCAGTCCACCGATTTGCGCGACCCGATGATTTGGCGAGAAGGCGATACCTGGTATATGTTGCTCGCCTCGCGCATCAAACCCGTTGGCGGCTCTGTTTTCCTCTATCGCTCGCCTGACCTGTTTCAGTGGGAATTCCTGCGTCCTCTATTGACTGGGGGCTATGCGAAAGATGGCTGCGTATGGGAATGTCCCAGCTTTTTCCCCTTGGACGACAAGTGGGTGCTGATCGTTGCCGGCAAGGGGCGCAAGATTCCCTTCACCGTTTTCTACTTCATCGGCGACTATGTGGATCAGCAGTTTAGACCCGAGAGCAGCGGAACCCTGGATCACGCCTACTTTTACGCGCCCTTCACCATGGAAGACGACCGGGGCCGCCGCCTGCTCTGGGGCTGGCTGCGCGAAGGCCGCAGCGAAAAGGCGCATGTCGCCGCTGGCTGGGCTGGCTGCCACTCTATCCCGCGTGAACTGAGCCTGCGTAATGGAAAGCTCCACATGGTCCCCGTGCCGGAGTTGAAGCGACTTCGCGGCCCCTCCACAGAGATCCGCGATATGCGGCTGACCGGCGGCGACCGCGATCTTGAGATCCAAGGTTTAGCTCTGGATATAGACGCTGAATTTGATGTGGAAGGCGCAATTGGTCTCGCCGTCGCTTGCGCCTCGGATGGCAGCGAGCAGACGCGCGTCAGCTACAGTACCGAAACAATGCTGCTGAGCGTGAACCGCGAGCGATCCAGCCAGGGTCAAGGAAACGAAACCTTTGCCGACGAAGCGCCCCACGAGCTCGCTCCCGGCGAAAGCTTGCAGCTGCGTATCTTGCTTGACGGCTCAGTATTGGAGATCATCGCCAATGGTCGGACGAGCATCTGCAGCCGCATCTACCCGTCGCGAGCAGACAGCCAATGTCTGCGCCTTTTCGGGAAGGGCCAGGTCAAGAGGCTGTCGGTCTGGCCAATGCGCTCTATTTGGCGCCAATGATGCCAGTCACACGGGCTTGACCGCAACCTTATCGAAGTAGATGAATCCTGTTTGCGCAATCAGGGCGATGCCGCCGCCAGTCAAAGCATTGTCCGGGTCGATTGCTTCAAGCGCCTGCTCGCCATTGACGAAGGCGGTCAGCCGATTGCCTTCGACTTGCAATTTGAGATCGTAGTTCTGCTCGACAGACCAGCCTGAGTCGATTTGCGCCAGGACCTTTTCGCCATCCAGCACGCGTACGATGCGCGTCCGCTCTTGATCCAGCAACAGCGCATAATACCGATGCAAGCCCTGGGCGCGCACCGCGATCCCTCCGGCTTCACAGACACGCGGCATAGCTGCGGCTTCCAGTTGATAATCGATCCAGTCGCGCGTCCCCTGGATCAGAAGACCACGTCCTTCATTCTGTATCAGCCGATAAGCTTGCGTCCAGTAGTCCCAGGAATCGAAACGCTCGCTGGAATCCAGCGCGTAAATCCAGGCTTTCTTCCAGAACTTCGGTCGCTTGCGCTTTTCGCGTCCCGCTTCGCTGATGGCAGGCCGGTTCAAGCGCACGTTGGGCGCGCCATCCCAAGTGAGCCAATCCAGATAGACGCTGCCGCTGGCGCCATTCTCGCCCGTTATCTCAATGCCGATGCTGGCAATGGGCTGGTTGCCGGTCTCCGGCACGCGCCACGACAGCTTGACTTCCTCGCCGGGCGTAACCTGGGCTGGCTCGCACCCGATGATCTCTAGCGCATCATCTTCGTTGTAATGCCGCGCGTAGAGCCGCAGCGTCACCGTATCCGCATTGGCTTCAGCGGCCACGAGTCTCGCGCGGACGACCTGACCTGGATACAGTGTCGGCGACGCCAGCAAGCGGTAACCGCGCTCGTCGAAGTAATCGGCAATTTCCTTCGACGGGATAAAGGTGAGCGTGGCCGCCCTGGCAATGCGCCCTTTCGCCAGCCGGTGAAAGCGAATCGCCAGCGAGCGGTCGCCGCTCTCGCTGTGTCCCGCCACATTTTCGATGGTCACCGCATGATTGCATTCCGGTCTGGTTTCAGATTCAAAACCTTGCACCGACCCCGGTAAGCTGAAGTGATATCGCGCTCCGTCTTTCGGGCTAACGGGCGCGAATCCCCGCATCTCGCGCCCAATATTGACCAGCTTAACCGTTTCGCCAAGGGCGTCGCTGATAGCGCTGCCGCCGTCCGCCGATGGCAGGTACAGGCGATCCGCTACCGGACCGCGCCAGTCTGGTCCCGCGTCGATCCCCGCAAGCCCGTTCTTAATCCCCATAATGCAGCCAACATTGCCGGAATTGCAGTCCGTGTCGAAACCAGAGGTATTGACCACCATCATCGACTTCTGAAATTCGTCGTCGCCATAGAGCAGCGCAAGAATGATCCGTGCATGATTCGGCACGATATGGCAATTGCCGGGATATCGGTCACGGCTATATTCGCGGTCGATCTGCCCCAGCGTCTGATGCCAGTCCGGCTGCCGCGCGTGCCAGTCGCGCACCTGCTCAATCATCCGGAAGGTGGTCGAATCGGCGGGGATCAGAGACGCGGCGCTGTCGATAAGGTTGCCGATATCCGATTCGACAAATGCCTGCGCGACTAACGCGGCGACCACCTGCGCGCCATAAATCGCTTCGCCGTCATGGCTGACGCAGGCCGCCCGCCGTGCCAGATCGGCCGCCAGTTCCGGGTCGCCCGGCGCGATCATGCCCCAGCCATCGACGAAGATCTGCGAACCAATCTGCTCTGCCATCACCGGACCGTTGAGTTCCATCGATCCGCTTCGCGGCGGCTGAATGCCATTTTGCAGCCGGAGATAGGCGGTATGTTCGGTGACATCGCCGATGCCGCCCCACCATAAGGTGGTCTTGCCTTCGACGATGTAATTGAGCCAGGTCTGGCCGATTTGCACCGCGGTCAGATCCGGGCTGTTGCCGTAGTCCGGCATAGCGCGAACAAAAGTGAAGGTCCCGGAGAGATCGTCATCGGTCACGACCAGCGGCAGGTCCAGCGCCTCATGCACGTAATACTGGATCTCGCCAAATCGTTCCATGATCATCTCGTAAGACCAGCCCTCAATCGGGCGCCCCAGATAGACCGCAATCATCTTGCCAAGTACCCCGGCATAAACGCGTTCGACGTAATCGGAGGGAAATGTCATAGCTGAAACTCCATTAAACTAAGTCAATGCGCAACGGTGTTCAGGCGACGCCAAAGTTTGTTGCAAAACGAACTTGCCAGACAGTATGAATCAAAGGATGACTTCCAGGTCAGCGCTCTCTTCGCTAGGCATATTCTAATGCGGACGGCATGCTAGCAGTAGTTCGCGTGCCGAGATGGCTTGGATGAAAGCTGCAATAAGCGATGGAGGAGCGGCATGCGCGCTGGGCACGGGAGTGGTGAATTTCAAGGATGTATGAATTGCATGGGGAAAGCCTTGTACTTGGGATACTGCTGAAGATATAACTGCCGCCGATTCCAGGCATAGACAAAAAGTTTCACGTTCCGTCGAAGCGCCTCGGCACAACGAGAAAAGCAACGGGAACGCCGATGCAAGCGCGCCAAATAATGACGCAACTCCGCATTCATACCCTCCACTCGGTAGGTTTCGCTCTTATTTGGCATCGGAGTATGCTTTCCGGGGTAATAGAGCAATTTCTTATAGGAAGCCATCAAGTCGCTGTAGTACCAATGCGCTCGCGGACTTTGATCCACCAGTTTTTGCAATGTATCCTCGTCCCGTCGCTGGCTCACCAGAAAACCGACAATACAACTGCTAGCCCGGTCAACGAAAGTACTTATGTACCATCTGTTTTTTTTCGTTGGACAAAGGTATGCAACTCATCCATTTCAACAATATGCAACGGAGTTTCTTGCGGTGTTGGGGCAGGCGCCAGTTGATCGGCATGCGCTTTAACCCAATTCATCACGGTGACATGATGAACACCCAAATGACGCGCTATCCAGCGATAACTGGCGCCATCAACATACCATCGCAGAGCTTGCTGCCGCATGGCATCGCCGTAGAGACGCGCCGGCTGTGGAGTATAACGGCGCTTGCAGATGTTACAACGATAACGCTGGCTGCCAGAACGATTGAAGCCAGCTTTGACTTGCCTTTGTGTATCGTGACATTCTGGACAAGTATTCATAACCGCAGTCTATCATAACCGCCTATTCACCACTCCCCTGGGCACCCGATGTTTGCGGCGCGGAATCCAACATGTTATATTCGTCGTGTTGAAAAACTTTCGCAGTGATTTTCTAGTAGAGAGGCAATTGACCAATGTTGAAAAGACTTTTCTATTGTTCGCTATTCGTTATTTTGACATCGCTCGCATTTGGCGGCGTCGCCGCTCAAGACGATTTTGTTCTCCATGTCTTTGGTCCAACTTCGCTCGATAACCTCGGCTCCATGGCGCCGGACGATGTACAGGCGCAAGTCGAACGCGAGGTCATCGATGGCTACCTGGCCGAGAATGCTGACGTATCGGATGTCGTTTGGGATGCGCAAGGTCCCATCGACGGCGGAGTGACGCGACTCCTGACAGCGCATCTCGCAGGCGAGCGAATGGATGTCATCGGCTGCGCTGCCAACCCCACCAACGGCGCCTACGTCCGCCGTGGCGTTTTGCGCGACATCACCGATGACATCGCGCCCTGGGTTGACCGATTCGAACCGGCCTCCCTCGATGCCTATACCATCGGCGGCCGCGTCTATGGCATTCCGGTCTCGCCCGTCTCCACCTCATCCTTCTTCTACAATGTCGATGTATTCACTGAACTCGGCTTGGCTGAGCCGGATAGCTACGACGACTTCATTGCGGTTGCGGCGGCGCTGGACGAAGCCGGCTATGTTCCCGTCTTGCACCAAGGCAAGAATGTCTGGATGTGGCCAATGTGGTATTTCGAGACTGCCGCGCAAACCATGGGCGACTCCATCGCCAAGACGGTGCAGAACCTGCGTGGTGAAGCCAAATTCACTGACGCTCCCGATGTCGAAGCCTTGGCGCGGATCGGCCAATTTGTCGATGACGGCATTCTCGATCGCGATTCGCTCTCGGTCGATTGGGACGGCATGCGCAGCGCCTTCGCCAGTCAGCAGTCGGCGGTCTATTACGGCGGCACCTGGGAACTGCCCTGGATCGAAGCCAATGTCGTTGATTTTGAGTGGGGCGTCTTCGAATTCCCGCAGCTTGCTGATGTACCAGGCACGCGCGGGCACGGTGGCGGACCCGACTCGGGCTACTGCATCTACAGCGGCGTCAGCGACGAAGCATTGCCGCACGCCGTCGCCTTCCTCGAATACCTTTCCCGGCCCGATATCGCCGACAAGCACCTCGGCATCATGGAGCCGCTGGCGACCTCGATTAAAGGCGTGACCGTTGTCGAATCGGCAATCGCCGATGATCTGCGTTCCAACCACTTCCCCAATACCGCGCGCTTCCTCGATTGGATCTGGCCCACCGAGATCAACGACGCATTCCAAAGCGCCATCCAGGGTATTGTCGGCGGCACGATTACAGCCGAAGAAGGCATGGCTTCGATTCAGAATGTCTTCGACGATCTCGTCTTCGACGGCTACTCCTACGATGACTGAGTGAGTCGAGCGAGTCTGATTACGATTAGGTGGTGGTGGATCTATCCCTTACTTGGGATGGATCCACCCGACATTGTCAACATCTACCCCACATCTGAGGACAATATTCCATGCCAAAAGAGCAGAAGTTTGAAATCGGCTATCATCTCAATACATGGGATTTCGAGGGCCGCCCCGAAGAAGGTTTTCCCTTTCTCGCTGATGTTGGCTTCGTCTGGTACGAAGCGCTGATCTTCAACAGCCTCAGCGATTACTTCGCCCGCCGCTTCATGACCCTGGAGGACTCGGGTCCCCCCGATATGCTGACCGACACCGATTTCTTGCGCCGCATGCACCTCTTCAACACGGCGCAGGAAGATTATGGCTTGCGGCTATCTTCGCTCTATGCTAATTGCGAGTACACCAATGCAGAGCTTTGGCCCTACGAACGCGATTGCGTCATGGCGGTGACGCGCTTCCTCCAGAGTTTCGGCTCCAAGATTCTCGTCTGTGGCGGCGGTCCCCCAGTCAGCGTAAAACCGCAAACGGACGACGACTTCCGGAAATTCGCCAGCGCCTTGGAAGAGCTGGGCGCCTTCAGCAACAAGCTCGGCATCCGCACCGTATACCATCCGCATCTGGACTGCTTCATCGAAACGCGCGAGCAGCTCGACCGCTTCATGGCTATTGTGGATACGGACCTGGTCGGGCTCTGCATTGATCCCGCTCACCTGGTCATCAAAGATACCGACCCGGTGGACATCATGCGGACTTACATGGAGCATATCGATTACATTCACTTCAAAGACGCCAAAGACTTCGAAGGGCTGGAAGGTTACGCGCGCTATCTTTCTTTCTGCGAGTTGGGCGCGGGCGTGGTTGATTTTCCCGCCATGGTCGAGATTATGCTGGAAAGCGATTACGACGGGCTGGCGCTCATCGAGCTCGACGCGTCGCATAAGACGGCAGAAGAAAGCTGCCTCGAAAGCATCGATTATGTCGTGAAGGACCTGGGCTTAAAGCTCAATATCGCCTAGCGAGTCGGGCAAGTTTTGCGAACCGATTACCTCGCCCTCTTTGCATGTCATTGCTGTTGCTACCGGCGAGCGATTTCTGAAGTGATTCCAAGTAAGCAATAAGGATGGCTGCCGTACCAAAGAAATTGCCAGAATTAACGAAAGCCTTGTAGGGGCGAGCCATTGGGTCGCCCGCCTGCGCCACCGCTACCGATCAATTTCGCATGACTAACTTGGGACTGCTGGGACTAGAAGATCATTAAGACGCCTTCAAACCGCAACAAGCCGGCGTCCTTCGCTGCCGGCGCAATCGCCCGGCGCAAACGCTACCCGCGCGTGTACCGGCATCTTTCCGCCTATTTGATGATGACGCCGGCCATCATTCTGCTCATTATATTTGTCATCATCCCCATACTTTACGGCTTCTACTTGAGCTTTCATCGCTGGGATGGCTTCAATGCGCCCGTATTCATCGGCACGAGGAATTACATCCGGCTGATGGAACGCGACGATGTATTCTTGAAGGCGGTCACGAATACGATCATCTTCGCCATTTCCGTCGTACTGGTCAAAAACGTGCTGGGTCTCTTTCTGGCGCTGCTGGTCAACCAGAAGATAAAGGGCGTCATCTTCTTTCGCACCGCCCTCTTTCTGCCGGTGACGCTTTCATTTGTCGTCATCGGCTTGCTCTGGTCCTGGATTTACAATCCAACCTTCGGTCTGCTGAATGCCGGCTTGGAGCTCGTGGGGCTGGAGGGGCTGATACGGGCCTGGCTGAGCGATCAGGCGACCGCGCTCGGCGCCATTATCACCGTGGACATCTGGAAATGGACCGGCTTTCACATGGTGCTCTTCCTGGCTGGCTTGCAGTCCATCCCCAAGGATCTCTACGAAGTCGCGATCATCGATGGCGCCAACGCCTGGACGCGGCTGACGCGTATCACCCTGCCCCTGCTCGCTCCGGTGACCTTTATCAGCGTGCTGCTTTCGCTGAATGGCGCTTTCGTCAGGAACTTCGAGCTGGTCTTCGTGATGACCGACGGGGGACCGAATCACACCACCGAAGTCGTGCTGACCCATCTGGTGACGCAAGCCTTTCGCTTCGGCAAGCTGGGCTACGCCTCGGCCATGGGCTTCGCCTTGTTTGTCGTCGTGGCCGTCATCGCCTTTACCTATATCCGCATCGGCCGTAGCGGCGCCTACAACTTTTGAAGTCGGGAAAGCAAATGGCAACCGCCGCTGGACAAAGAAATCCCGATATATTCTCTGATGTCATTTCGCGACATCTCAGCGATCGCATCAAGCTGCTGCTCGTTTACGCCATCCTCATCGTCGCCACCGTTCAAACCATCTACCCTCTGTTTTGGATGGTCTTCGGCTCGCTGAAGACCGACGCCGATCTCTTCAACAACGTCTGGGGACCGCCGCGGACGATGATCTGGCAGAATTACGTCGATGCCTGGCGGATTGCCGATCTGGGCGCGCGTATCGGCAACAGCATCATCATCACCGTTCTCAGCCTGACAGTTCTGCTCGTCGTGTCATCAATCGCCGCCTATGCCCTGGCGCGCCTGCAATTCCCCGGCCGGCAGGCGATCTTTCTCATCATCCTGGCGACCATGATGATCCCGCCTGAAGTGACTGTCATCCCGCTCTTCATCGTGGTCAGGACCTTGGGCATTCTCAACAGTCGTTTCGGGCTCGTCTTTGTATACGCCGGCACCTCGATGGCTTTCAGCATCTTCCTTTTGCGTGGCTTCTTCATGTCGATTCCGCCTGAACTGGAAGACGCGGCCCTGGTCGACGGCGCCAATCGGCTGCAAGTATTCTGGTATGTCGTGCTGCCATTGGCGCGGCCCGGGCTGGCGACGGTGGCGATCTTCCAGGGCATGTTCTTTTGGAACGAATTCTTTCTGGCATTCATCTTCATCCGCCAAGCCGAGCTGCAGACGATACCCCTAGGCTTGGTCAACTTCTTCTATCGCTATTCCGCGGATTGGACGCTTTATTTCGCCGCGCTCAGCATGGTCACGATACCGGTCATCGTCCTCTACGTCGCGATGCAGCGCTGGTTCATCGAAGGCTTGACCGCCGGCGCCGTCAAGAGCTAGGCGCGCCACACAAACGAATTGTAGGGGCAAGCCTTGGATCGCCCGCTTTGTAGCACGACAAACTTGATATCGCTGAGAAGGAGAATCGGTTTGGACAAATTACGTGTAGGCGTCATCGGCTGCGGGCAGATCGCCCAGATCATGCATCTGCCGTATCTGAAAGAGCTGCCGCAATATGAGATTGGCGCGGTATGCGATATATCGGCATCAGTCGTCAACACCGTCGGCGAATGGTACAGCGTCAAGAATCGCTTTGTCGATTATCAGGAGCTGCTCGCACAGCCCGATATTGACATCGTCGCGATTCTGACCATGGATCACGGCGATATCGCCGAAACCGCCGCCGATGCCGGAAAACACATCTTCGTCGAAAAGCCCTTCTGCTTCGATCCAGCTGAAGGACAGCGCGTTTTGAGCGCCGTCAAGCGCGCTGGCGTCAAGCTCATGGTCGGTTATATGAAGCGCTATGATCCCGGCTATGAATACGGCATGGCGCGCATGCGGGCGATGGAAGACGTTCGGCTGATCCGCGTCCACGATTTCGCCGGCGACTTCAGCGTGCATGAGCCGCTCTATACCCTGGTCACCGGCGATGACATCCCCCAGAGCGCGCTGGACGATGGCGCCGCGAAAATCGATGCCGCGTCCAAAGCGGCGCTGGGAGCGAGCCACGCGCACCTATCGGGGCTTTACAATATGCTGTTGATGCTTTCGAGCCACGATCTGGCGATCCTGCGTGGCGCATTTGGGGCGGCAGAGGGTGTCCTCTTCAGCGATGCCATCTCGCCCACCGAGCTCTTGTCCGTGCTCGATTTCGGTCCTCAGCGCCGCTGCGTCTTTGAAGCGGGCGTCTGGCCCGATTATCTCTGGTGGGACGAGCAGCTGACAGCATACGGCAAAAGCGAGACCATCAGCATCGCCTTCCCCAATCCCTATGTCAAATACGCGCCCACCACCGTGACCATCCAGCAGAACGAAAACGGCTCGCCCATTACCAAGGTGGCGCCGGCCTCTCACGAAGAAGCCTTTCGCTTGGAATGGCTGCACTTCTACCATTGCATTCGTGAAAATAGCGAAGCGCGCACGACCGGCGCCGACGCCAATGCCGATGTCGAGTTGGCAGTCGAGATGATCCGCGCCATCCAAGTCAGATGACGCAGGAAGTCGCCATAGTGAGCGCGCTGTTTAACGCTTTCCTTTGGGGATCGTGGACAGTTGTCCTCAAGAAGCTGGATACCTACCCCCTGGACGCCTTTTTCCTGGGACTTTACATCTTCTCCTTCGTTTTCGTTTGGATCATTGCGCTGGTCATTATGGGCGAAGAACTGTTCAAAGAGATGGGGCAAGTCTGGCGCTACCGGCCCGCGGTCATCATCGTCGCCCTGGTCGCTGGCGGGACATTTGTCGTTGGCGTGCGGATCACACTGACGGTATTGACCGCTGTCGGTCTTTCGGTGACGGCGCCGATTCAGACCTTCATGAGCCTGATTCTGGGCACATCGCTGGCCGCGCTCGTCGGCGGCACGCCGGCAACACTCGCCCCGCCCGACCTGATGGTCGCCTGTCTGCTCTTATTCGCCGCCGCTATGGCAACCGTCAGGGCTAGAATCGTTCGCGACCGCTCGCTTTTCGAGACAGCAGCATCAGAGCTGCGAGACATCGCCGCGGCGACGAGCCGACGCTTGATCGCTAGAAACATTCTTTTGGTCGCGCCGGCATCGGCAATCATCACCGCCTACCCCCTCGGTCTTGCCTACTCGCTGCGCACGCCCGCTAATGATTACGGCTTGACGCCGCTCGCCTGCGTGGCTGCTTTTGCGACCGGCTCGCTCATCGGCGCGCTTTTGACATCGGGCGCTGTATTGACGATTCGCCGCCAATGGTCGCTGCTGCGCCGCGCCGGCTGGGCGATGCACCGCTACTCGCTCATCGCCGCTGGCGCGCATTATGGCGGCAATATCATCAACGCCTTCGCCACTGGCGCTCTGACTGCCGCCGTCTCTTGGCCCATAGGCACAACATCGCATCTATGGACTTACTTTTGGGGCTTGGCGACGGGCGAATTCAAAGGCGCGCCCCGCAAATCGTATCTGCTGATCGCGACCGGCGCCCTGCTTTATCTCGCCGGCATTTTATACTTGCGTTGGGCGCTGCTGCACTAAGCATAGTTGAGAATCAAGGAGCGATAACGATGAAACATCTGCCGAAAGAGGAACGCGAATCTTCCGCCAACGTCTACGTTTCCGGCGGATCGTCACAGCTCGAGCGGCTGATAGCGGCGCAGACGGAGGGCGGCGTGGCGGTGGCGCTGGTGCATTTCACCGACGGCGCCGTCACCCACTGGCACACGCACCCGGGCGAGCAGGTGCTGCTGGTCACCGCGGGCGAATGTCGCTTTGGCAACGAAGCAGGCGCAGGCGGCATCGCAAAAACGGGCGATGTCATTCATTTCCCGCCCGGTGAAAAGCACTGGCACGGCGCGGTCGCAGGCACAAACATGACCCACATGAGCATCACGACAGTCGGTGGGCCCAATTGGATGGAGCCAGTGGCCGAGGCTTGATGGCTGCAACCGTCAAAGCAGATCGGGAGCTTGCAGCATGAGAGTCGCAGTCACCGGCGGCAGCGGTCTCGCAGGTTCGGCTGTCGTGACGCACCTTCTAGCGCAAGGCTACGATGTCGTCAGCATTGACCGCCGGCCACCCTCATATCCCATCGCGGAGTTTCGGCTCGTCGACTGTGAAGATCTGGGACAGGTTTACGGCGCTTGCCACGGCGTCGACGCCATCGCGCATCTCGCTGCCATCCCGCGCCCTATTCACCATACGCCCGATCAGGTCTTCCGCATCAACGTCATGGCGACCTTCAATATCTTCGAGGCCGCCGCTGTTCTGCAAATCCCTCGCGTTGTCTATTTCAGCAGCATGTCGGTTTTGGGCCTGCCCTTTTCGTATACGCCGATCCGCTACGAATACTTCCCAATTGATGAGGATCACCCGGGTGCGCCCCAAGACGCCTACGCGCTCTCGAAGGCTCTTGGCGAGGATATTGCGCGCGCTTCTGTCCGACGGATGGCGGGCGCGCTTTCCGTCGTCAGCCTGCGCTTCCCTTGGATTCACTCGCTGGAGACCTTCAAATCTGAGCTAACTCCCTTCCGGCAGGATCCAGCCATGGGCGCGACAGTTCTGTGGGGATATATAGATACGCGCGATGTCGCGCAAGCCTGCCGCCTCGCGCTGGAAGCCGATATCAGCGGACACGAGGCTTTCTACATCAGCGCAAAGAACACCTTCGTGAAGACGGACACTGCCGCGCTTGCGCAGGTCCATTATCCAGAAGCTGAGATCCGGCCGCCATTATCGGGCAATCAGGCGCTCTTCGACACCGGCAAAGCCAAGGCCATGCTCGGTTATGAGCCACAATTCTCCTGGGAGGATTACGAGTGGACGTAGTGCGAATCACGACGACCGTGGACCTCATCTACCACGAGGGCTGCCGTCGACTTGAGAAACCATTGCGCAAGGTGGCGGTCGGCGCCGTAATCCAGAATCCCTTCGCCGGGCGCTATGTCGAAGACCTTAGCGAACTCTACGCGATCGGCGCTGAACTCGGCAAGCGCCTGGGCGAGACCGCCGTCTCCCAACTCGCCGGGCAAGCTCACAGCTATGGAAAAGCGGCGATCGTCGGCATGGACGGCGAACTCGAACACGCGGCCGCCTTGCTGCACCCGGCCTTGGGCGCGCCCCTGCGCAAAGCTGTCGGCGGCGGCGAAGCGATTATTCCCTCGGCAAAGAAAATGGGAGGTCCCGGCGCCGCCATCGACGTGCCCCTGCACCACAAAGACGCGATGTATGTGCGCTCGCATTTCGATGCCTTGACCTTTCGCCTGGAAGACGCGCCGGCGGCCGACGAAATCCTGGTCATCGTGGCCGTGACCGATGGCGGCCGGCCGCACGCCCGCGTCGGCGGTCTCCAAGTCAGCGACATCAAAGGCGGCGGTGATCGCTTGCCCGACGTGCCAAGCTGAGTGGAAAGGGAAACGAAGCCGATGACAACCAGGAACACATTTTCGGAGAAGCAATCGGACAAGCAGCGAAACAAGGCCACGGATTTCAACCCGGCGACCACCGCCCTGCTAGTCGTCGATATGCTCAAGGATTTCTTCGACGATGGCGGCGCCATGGTATTGGAAGGCGGGAAGGCGCTGTATGCCCCGCACCAGAAGTTGCTTGCGGCGGCGCGCGCGGCCCGCATGCCAGTTTTCTGGCTCAACCAGAGCCTGCCGCCCGATGACAGCCTCTTTGAAATGCGCGCCGTTCACTGCCTGGCCGGGTCTTGGGGCGCCGAAGTTGTCGACGAATTGCCCGTCGAAGAAAGCGATATCGTCATTCCCAAGCGGCGCTACAGCGGTTTCTTCCAAACTACGCTTGATCTCGCCTTGCGTGAACGAGGCATCGACACCGTAATCGTCACCGGCGTGGTGACCAACATTTGTGTGCGCTCGACAGTCCACGACGCCTTCTTCCTGCGCTACAAGGTTTTGGTGCCGCAAGATCTGGTGATGGCCACCAGCCCGCAGGCGCAGGAAGTGACTTTGTACGATATCGATACCCACTACGGCGATGTCACCAATCTCGAGAATATCTTAGCGGCGCTGCAGCTTAGACGGGACGCCGACCGATGAGCGAAATGCTGATTCACAATATCGGTCGGATCGTTTCCGGCGATTTCCATTCTCCCCTTCTAGCGGGCGATTCGATTCGCATCCGCGGTGGCTTGATCGCCGCCATCGGCAGTGGGCTCACGGCCGCCGTCGACGCGACTGCCATCAACGCCAATGGCGCGACGGTGACGCCTGGATTGATCGACTCGCATGTGCATCCAGTCATCGGCGACTTCAGCCCGCGCCAAAAGGCCGTCGACTTCATAGCCAGTTGCGTTCACGGCGGCGTCACCCGCATGATATCCGCCGGCGAGGTTCACATGCCCGGCCGTCCAACCGGCGCGCTCGGCACAAAAGCGATGGCGATCGTCGGCGCAAAATCCTGGGACCGTGTCCGCCCCGGCGGCATGAAGGTACAGGGTGGCGGGCTGCTCTTGCAAGCGGGCCTCACCGAAGCGGACTTCGAGGAGATGGCGACCGCCGGCGTCAAGCATCTGGGCGAAGTTGGCCTGGGCGGCTATCACGATTGGGATCGCATCGCCGAGATGGTGCGCTGGGCGAAACGTTGCGGCATGACCGTGATGATGCACGTCGGCGGCGCCTCCATTCCGGGCAGTGACGCCATTGGCGCCGAGCAGGCCATCAAAGTGCAGCCGCACATCGCCTCACACCTCAACGGCGGTCCCACCGCGCCTTCGCTGGCCGATATCGAACGGATCATCAGCGAAACCGACGCCGCCCTCGAGATCATTCAATGTGGGAACGCCGCCATCATCCCCCGCATCCTCGACGCTGCCCGGCGGCACGATGCCCTTGATCGCGTCATCATCGGCACCGACATGCCATCCGGCACCGGCGTCATTCCCTTGGGCATGCTGCGCACCATCGCCTGGGTCAGCGCGCTGGGGGATGTCGCCCCTGCGAAAGCGATCGCCATGGCGACCGGTACAACGGCGCAAGTCTACAATCTTCCGGCGGGTCGCATCGCGCCCGGGCTGGAAGCCGACCTGGTCATCATGGATGCGCCCATTGGCAGCGCCGCCGCTAATGCCTTGGAGACGCTCCAAATCGGTGATACGCCCGGCATATCCGGCGTCATCATTGATGGCGAATTAAAAGCGCGCGCGAGCAAAAATACGCCGCCGGCGAGGCGTCAACTGGAGATAATTTCATGAAGCGCTTCAATGGTAAAGTTGCCTTGATCACCGGCGGTGGCGGCGCCTTGGGACGCGCAAGCGCATTGCGTTTCGTCGAGGAAGGGGCGCGCGTCGTCATCGCCGATGTTGACTTGGGACGCGCCCATGCGCTCGCTGCCGAGATCGGCGCCGACGCCTTCGCTGTTCAAGCGGATGTAACAAATCCAGACGATTGCGCCGCTATGGTTGAGGCCGCGCGCGCCCGCTTCGGAAAGCTAAATGTCGTCTTTGCCAATGCCGGCGTCGGCGGCGAGAAATTCGAGTTCGTCGATATGCCGATGGAAGAGTGGGATCGTGTCATCGGCGTAAACCTGCGCGGCATGGTGCTGACTTGCAAGGCGGCGACGCCCGCCTTAATGGACGCTGGCGGCGGTTCCATCGTGCTGATGGGCTCGTCTACCGGCGGCTGGGATACCATTCGCGGCGCTGGTCCCTATATGACCAGCAAGGAAGCGGTCAATTCCCTGGCGCGCAGCCTGGCGCTGGAATTAGCGCGTCATCGCATCCGCGTGAACGCCCTCTGCCCCGGCATAATTCAGACGCCATTGAGTTTTCGTCAAGCGACCGCTGACCCAGCCGCATGGGAGCAATTCTTCGCTCGCTTCGCCCAGCGGATTCCGCTAGGCCGCGTTGGACAGCCCGAGGACGTCGCCGCTGCTGTGGCCTTCCTCGCCTCCGATGACGCGCGTCATATCACCGGCGCTACCCTCCTCATCGACGGCGGGCAGACCCTGCAAAGCTGGAGCAATGCTCCCGACGCCGCCTATCCTTCGACATGACCGCCAACTCGCCCACGGTGTCGGGCTTGCAACAGCGGAAGTCCTGCACGCCTCAAATCGACATGGCGCGGAGGAAGCGAGCGGCAGCGTACTGCGCTTTTGTAACATACCGGGGAGATAAAGATTGGACGTGCAACTTTACTGATATGGGGCTGTCTTATTTCGCATGGTTGAGTCCGATTGCCGTGCTACACTGTGTGGAATAAGCAATCGTATAATCTTGCAAATCAAGATTGCCGCCCGCCGTTGCCGCTGAATGCGGTGCATAGGGAACTGCCGAGAGGTGTCAGAATGAAAACCGCAATCTTAATCGTGATCACTTTGGTCATTTCCATAGTAATCGGTGTAGCGATCGTTAGACCGCTTGTTGAATTCATTCCATCCCTCGGAAACTTTCTGCGTCTTACTCCATCCGCTCAAGGAGGTACAACCCGCACTATTGTAAACAGCATACAGCCGTTAGGACAATTGGTCACCATAAGCGTAGAAGTTGCTCACGCAAATGTGAACGTGACCACGTCAACACCAATCTGTGGATATGAAGCACACTATGTTTCGCAGAGTGTCATTGAGGCGGGAGTTGATATTTCAAATATTGGTGAAGACAGCATCGAATACGATAAAAACAACAACGTCTATATGATACAAGCGCCTGCCCCAGCGATAACCAGTTGTCGAAACGAATACTTTGATCAATATTCCAAGAGTAGCAGTGCTCCGGCAGTCTGCTTCGACGACTTCTGGGATGACATGAGTATCATTGGCCGACATGTATCGATGGATCGCTTTGTTAAGGATGCACTTGAGAGCGGAATTCTCAGGCGGGCTGAGAATCAGGCGACAATCGTATTAGGGAACTTCATCAGTGCCGTAACCGGCAGCCTAGTCCATATCGAATATGAAGCGACGCCCGCTGAGGCAAATGTCCCACCTTCATGTCGACTTGATTTACCACCTGGTTGGGTTGACGATGGTGAAGGCGGCTGGAAACGGGGAAAGCTAGATGAATAACCAAAGGACACAGAGACCCGCAATATCATTGAGTCAACCTGTAGCGCTTGGAATAGTTGCCTTCGTGTTCATCATCGGCCTGCTAGCGGGAGCGAACGCATTTCAGGTTGGCGGGATTTTAGATGATGCTCCCACGGCGACCGCCACTCCTACGGCAACATCAACCGATACGCTAACCGCAACTTCTACAAACACAGCGTCTCCCACTCCCACGCCAACCAATTCACCGACACCAACTTCAACACCAACCAGTACTCCTACTTCTACAGCCACACCGACCAATACACCCACTCATACTTCAACACCGACCTTGACGCCAACAAACACACCAATCCCCCCAGCAAGAATATTGAAAGGCATCCGGGCAAGCGCCCAGTTAATAACCGTCAAGTCTGAAATGGCGGAAGTAGATATTGAGGTGCGCTACCGAGCAAACTACCCCTGCGAGTATTCAGCGAAGCACGCTGCTGTAGGCGTCATTGAAGCGGGAATCAATCTTGAGGCGATTAATGAAGACAGTATCAAGTATAACGTTGGCAGCAACACTTATTGGATTAACGCGCCCGCGCCCGCCATATCGAGCTGCCGATTAGAGAAAGTTGACCAGTACATTCAACTAGGTGGTGGAACACCTAGATGCTTCGCAAATGAATGGATGGATATGCAAGACATTGCCCGGCACTTGGCGATGGAGCGCTTTGTGACGGAGGCGCAGAAAGATGACACCCTCGAGCGAGCGGGAAAGCAAGCTGAATTTGTCTTGGGGAACCTCATCCGAGAGTTGACTGGCAGCCGAGTCCATATCGAGTTCGCTAATGCGCCTGACGAACCTGTTCTCCCAGACTCGTGCGAGCACAGGCTGCCTTTGGGTTGGCGGCAAGATGAAGACAAGAAGTGGATTAGAACTGACTGAGGACGTGTCCTACCCCCCACCCGTCATCAGCAGACCCAGATGCTCAATATCCACGTCGACATTCTCGACCTCGCCCACGATCCGCCCCTCATACATGACCGCGATCCGGTCCGATAGCGCGCGGATCTCATCCAGATCTTCGCTGATGAGCAAGATAGCCGTGCCATTGTCGCGCTCCCGCAGCAGGCGCTGATGAATATACTCGGTCGCGCCGATATCGACGCCCCGCGTCGGCTGCGCCGCAATCAACACACCCGGATCCCGCGACAACTCGCGAGCCAGCACCAGTTTCTGAATGTTCCCGCCGGACAAGCTCTTGACCAGCGTTTCCGTGCCGGGCGTCTTGATTTCGTAAGTTTCAATGGCGCGCCGACAAAACTCGCGGATCTTGTGAAAGAGCATGAAGATCTTCCCGCGCGTGAATTTCGGGTGTCCGTGATCCTGCAAGACGTAATTTTCCGCCACGCTGAATTCCTTGATCACGCCATCAAGCATCCGCTCTTCCGGGATATGCGACAAGCCGATCGCGTTCAGCGAAGACGGGTGCGCGTTGCTGACATCGCTGCCATCCACCGTCACCGAGCCGGCGGTCAAAGGACGCAAGCCACAGATGCACTGCGCCAGCTCTTGCTGGCCATTGCCGGAAACGCCAGCGACCCCCACAATCTCCCCGCCACGCAGACGCAGCGACACATTGTCCAGCCCGACCGTGCCGCGATTGCTGAGCGCGCTGACGCCATCCAGTATCAAGCGCTCACCGCGCGGGTCCGGCGGATTCTTGTCATATTCGAGCAGCACCGGCCGCCCCACCATCATTTCGGCGAGTTTGGGCCGGGTCGCCGCGCTGGTGGGGATGGAATTGACGCGCCGGCCATCGCGCAAGACCGTGACGCGGTGGCTGATTTCCAGCACCTCGTGCAATTTATGCGAGATGAATACCAGCCCATGACCATCATCCGCCAATTGCTTGAGGATGCGGAACAAGCCATCAACCTCCTGTGGCGTCAGCACGGCGGTCGGCTCATCGAGGATCAGAAGCGCTGCCCCCTTGTAGAGCGCGCGCAGAATCTCGACCCGCTGCTGCTCGCCGACAGCCAGTTGCCAAATCGGCAAGTCCGGATCGACCTTGAGGTTGTAAATCTCCGAAAGTTCCAGCACGCGCCGGCTGACCACGTCCAAATCGAGCCGCGCCCCGCGCGAAGATTTCATGCCCAGGGCGATGTTTTCCGCGACCGTTAACGACGGCACCAGCATGAAGTGCTGATGAATCATGCCGATGCCGTGCTGAATCGCGTCCTGCGGGTTTCGGATTGTGGTCTCTTCGCCGTTGATGCGGATCTGCCCCGCATCCGGATGATAGAGGCCGTAGAGCATCTTCATCAGCGTCGATTTGCCCGCGCCATTCTCGCCGAGAAGCGCGTGAATCTCGCCCGCCTGTACATCGAAGTCGATGCCATCAGCAGCGAGCACACCGGGAAAGCGCTTGACAATCCCGCTCATCTCGAGCTGGCTGATCGGCGCATGCCCGGTCGGAAGCAAGTTGCCCTTCGACTCGATCGCCTCAACCATATTTGACTACCGTGTCATCCTAACAAGTTTCTGTTGGGGCGAGCCACTTGTTCGCCCTTGTCCGCCGCCGAAGATGTTGTAGGGGCGACCTATCAGGTCGCCCGCTTTCGACACGTGAGATCTTCGGTAAGCGTACTGGCTGTGTGTACGGGCAAGCCGCCGGCTCGCCCATCTGCATACAACTATTGCTGCCAGCCGACCCTACCCCGCAAACTCCATGACCAAGCCGCCATTGGCCAGCGTCAACACGTAGGATTCGCCGCCCAACACGCCCATCTGGATATGGCCGATCATGTCGGCCAAGATGACCTCCCACTTGTAAATCTGGAAGGCGACGGCCGAGTCGCCAGCGAGCTCAGCCTGGCTGGACTGCGTGCCAAACCAGCGCGCGCCATTCTCACTGCCGACGGCGATAGCGCCAACCACCATCTGCGCCGTGCCGGTCAGAATGTCGGCGCCATTGGCGATATGCGTTTCCGCCGCTTCGGTCGCCAGCGGGACATCGCTGAACGACTGGATGTAAACCACATTGACTGTCGCCTCGGGGTTGGAAGCGCCGACGCCAGCCACGAAACCATCGACATAGAGCTTGGCATCGCCCACTTCGATCGGACCGACAACGCCGATGACGTTCGATTCCGTCATCAATCCCGCGATCACGCCGTTGACGAAGCCGCCTTCATCGGCAGCTGCCGTGTAGGCAAAGACATTGTCCAGCCCGAAGGTGTTCTCGTCCGTGCCCCAGGCAAAGCTCACCTCAGGGAATTCCGCCGCCAGCTCTTCTACGACGGAGCCGAACTGCGAACCGTGCGCGATCACAAGATTGTAGTCGCCAGAGGCCGCCCACTCGCGCAAAGCGACAGCGGCATCATCAACGATGAAGGTGCCATCCTGGAAATCAAACTGGAAGGCGTCTTCACCCATCTCTGCTTGAATCGCCATCAAGCCATCATAAATGCTCTGGCTGAAGGCGAGATCGTTGGTCGCGCTGGGCGCTACGGCGGCAACACGAAAAACATCCTGCGCCATGCTAGGCATCACCCCGGCAAACAGGGCGACTATCAGGGTAAGCAGTAGAACTTTCTTCATGGCTGTACTCTCCTCTTATGGATATTTGGCTTTAAACCGGGCAGCTTCGCCCGAGAATAAACACTTGAAGGACAAGGTGACTGCCTTGGCGCTATTCCCCGCTGTCCTCTTCATTGGACATCTCGTCTTCCATCATCTCCGGGATCGGCACAATATCGCCCGCGACGATGCCCGCGATGGTCGCATCTGCAATCGCCATCAATTCTTTGCTAGCTTCAAAGTCCTTGTCATACTCCATCACAAGCCCTTCGTTTGCTAAAGTCAGCTTATAATACTCGCCGCCCAAAACGCCGTCCTTAATGTTGCTGATCATGTCCAGCAAGAGAACTTCCCACTTGTATATCTGAAAGGCGACGCCGATATCTTCGGAAAGTTCGTCCTGGCTGGCATCGGAACCAAACCAGAGCACATCGTTGGCCACGGCGACCGCAATTGGTCCCACAACCATCTGCGCAGTGCCGGTCAATATGTCGGCGCCGTTGGCAATATGGGTTTCCGCGGCTTCCGTCGCCAGCGGCACATCGCTGAATGAGCCGATGAATACAATGTTTACTTCAATATCTTCATCGACAGACGCGACCCCGTTGGCGAATCCATCGGCATACAATTTGCCATCGCCAACTTCAATCGGTCCCACCAAGCCCACTACCCCGGTCTCGGTGAGATGCGCCGCCAATACGCCATTGTAATACCCGCCTTCGTCTGAGGCGGCGGCGTAGCTGTATACGTTGTCCATGCCGAAGGTGTCTTGCCGCGTTCCCCAGGCGAAGGACACGTCGGTAAACTCAGCCGCCAATTCCTCTACAATTGGCCCATATTGCGAGCCATGCGCGATCACCAGCTGATATTCGCCGGAGGCGGCCCAGTCGCGCAGAGCCACCGCGGCGTCATCCACGATATAGGTGCTGTCCTGAATGGTAAATTCAAATTCATCTTCGCCCAGTTCCGCTTGAATCGCCACCAGCGCGTCATACATGCTTTGGCTGAATGCCAGGTCATTAGTTGCGCTTGGCATCAAAGCCGCCACCCGGAACACCTCATCATGCGCCTGCGACGCCACGCCCGTCATCACAAACAGAAGCAACAAGCCGATTGTCAAAATCTTTTTCATGATCCCTCCTTCACGCAAGCCCCTATTTCCTCTTTTTCCTCGGTGCCCTCGGTGGTGAAAAACGTGCAATGTTCGCTTTACATCGACAATGGCTAAGTAGAGCGCCACCGCTCTACTCCCCCCGCTCATAGGGCTTTGTCAACGCCGTCGGCTGCTCATGACGCTTGGTAGCGAAAACCAGTGCGATGATCGTAATCACATAAGGCGCCATAACGGCGAATTCGGACGGAATGTCGGCCCCGACAACTTTGATCTGCAGCTGCAGCGCGTTGACGAAGCTGAAAAGCATCGCGCCGGCCGCGACAGTCCAAGGCCGCCAGCCCCCGAAATACACCAGGGCGACCGCGATGAAGCCCTGCCCCGCCGTAAGATTCTGCTGAAACAGATTAATCAATGCAATGGAGAGCGACGCCCCCGCCAGACCAGCCAGCATGCCGCCGATCGTCGTGGTGGCGTAACGCACCCGCGCCACGCTCACACCCATCGCGTCCGCCGCTTCCGGGTTCTGCCCCACCGCGCGAATCATCAGCCCAAAAGTCGTATTGTTGAGCACGTAAGCCGAGATCGGCACCAGCGCGAAAGCAACATAAACAAGCAGATTGTGGTGGAAGAAAATCTCGCCGACAATCGGCAAATCGGTCAAAACCGGAAAGTTGATCCGCGGGAATCCACTGACCGATTTCGGCGTTCCCACCCACTGCTGAAAAAGCAGCTCGCTAAGCCCTAAACCAAAAAGATAAACGCCGATGCCGCTGATGCCCTGCTTCGCCTTCAGCGTGACGCTGACGAAAGCCATCGCCAATCCCATCAAGCCGCCGACGATCAATGCCACCGCCACCCCCAGCAAGAGGCTCACCGGTTCGCTCAACGTCTCCGTTTGCTGTGCCAGGTAGACAGCGTAAAATCCAGCAAAAGCGCCCATCAGCATCATGCCATCCACGCCGAGATTCAGCACCCCGCTCCGTTGGGCGAAGGTCTCGCCCAGCGCGGAAAAGATGTACGGCGTCGCCAGACGGATGGCCGAAGCGAAGACGCTGGCGGTGAAAATATCATCCAAGCCCATCAGTCCCCATCCTCCCTATCTCGAACAGAGCTTCCCCCCAATTCGTTGGGGGGACCGAGGGGGGGTAAGGGGGCAGGGGTCTCTGTCTCCGCTACGCTGACCCGCCGCTTGCTGCGCTGGAGGATGAAGATTTCGCTGCTGACAACGAAAACGACAATCAAGCCGTTGACCGCAGTGATCAGCGAAGCCGGCACGCCAAGCTCGCGCTGCATCTTTTGCGCGCCCACCAGCAAACCGCCGAAGAAGGCCGCCGCCGGAATCGCGCCAATCGGGTTCAGCCCGCCGAATAGCGCCGCCACGATGCCGTTGAAGCCAGCCGCCCCGGTGAAGCCCGCCGGCGAGCCATCCGTCTGCAAGCGGTATTGCAGTCCCAGCACCTGCACGACGCCAGCCAAGCCAGCGAATCCGCCAGCCAAAAACATCGAAAACATCATTTGCCGCTTGACATTGATGCCGGCATAGCTCGACGCGCGTTCATTCTCGCCCACCGCCCGAATGCGATAACCGAGCGAGGTGCGCCAGAGAAAGATGTAGATGATGACCGCCAAAAATATCGCTATGATCAATCCCCAATGCAAACGCGTTCGCGCGAAGAGATGCGGATCGCCAATCGGCAGCGAAAGCCGGGGCAGCTGCGCCGCGCTGACCAGCCTCGCCGTCTTGGGAATGTTGTTGAAGCCGGCTTCGGCCGGATCTAACAAGATGCCGTTCAGCAGGAAATTCATCATCTGCACGGCGATCTGATTGAGCATGATCGTGCTTAAGATCTCGTTGACATCAAAGTACGCTTTGAGGAAACCGGCCAAGCCGCCGTAAAGCGCGCCCATCAAAAAGCCGCCCACCAGCGAACAAGCCACGATGATGACATCAAAGGCGCCCTTCTCCTTGGCCAACTCCGGCGGAACGCGCATCTCGCCCATGACCAGCGCAATCGTCACCCCGGCCAGAGCGCCCGCGATCATCTGCCCTTCCCCGCCGATGTTGATCATGCCGCCGCGAAATGCGATCGTGATGCCGATGCCGACGAACAAAATCGGCGTCGCCTTGACCAGCGTCTCGGCAAGCGCATTCTCGCTGCCAGCCGCCCCCTGCAGCATGAAATCGTAGGCTTCCAGCGGATTCGCATTCAGCGCGAGCAGCAAGACCGAAGCGACCAGCAGCGCCAAAATCAAAGCGATGAGGACCGGCGCGAAATCAATCAACCGGTTGAGCCGACCCGCCAATGCGGACTGTGAAAAGCCGGAAGCTCTATTCAAAGAAATTACATCCCCCACGGGCGACTGACCTGCTGTGCCGGCGGTCTGTGTGTGCGCGACCTACGCGACCTGCCCGACCTGTGCGCGGCTCGGCGTCGCCCGCTTCACCACAACTGCAGATCACGCCGACAGCGACCATCCATCACCGCTGTCTAAACCGAGTCAGTATATTACATTGCGTTCATTAGTATGCCAAGTCTTGTCCCTTTCTTCAACTTCTCGTCGAAACGCAACCCTGATTCGCTATATTCGGATGCTGTACTGACGACCTATCAAGTCGCCCGTCTCTGCCCAAGTTCTGTACGGGCAAGCCGACGGCTCGCCCCCTCTGGCAAATAATCTGTACAACGCGCCGCAAACGCGTCCATCCCCCAGCGCCGCCGCGCCGATTCAATATCATCAACGCACTTGGAACTCTGCTACAATGAGACTATGACTTCCCTCCCAAATTACAAACTTGGCAACTTCAAATTCCGTCCGGGCAAGCCCCGTCCCTTCGGCGCGACTGTCACCCCGGACGGCATCAACTTCTCGATCTTCTCCTGCTATGCCACATCTTGCAGCCTGGTCCTGTTTCAGAAAGGCGCTGAACAGCCACTGGTCGAGATACCCTTTCTCGATTCCTTCCGCACCGGCGACGTCTATGCCATGACCGTCCTCGACCTCGACCCCGCCGACATCGAATACGGTTTTCGCCTGGACGGACCCTTCGACCCCGCCAATAGACATCGCTTCGACGCCCAGCGCATTCTGCTCGATCCTTACGCCAAATCCATCGGCGGGCTGGACAAATGGCGCGAATCGGGAACGCGAGAAGGCATTTATCCCTACCGCGCCCGCCTTCACTTGGATGAATTCGATTGGGAAGGCGACCGCCAGCTCAACATTCCGCTGGAAGACATCATCATCTACGAAATGCACACCCGCGGCTTCACCGCTCATCCCGCTTCCAAGGTCGGCGCGCCCGGCAGCTTCGCCGCCATCATCGAAAAAATCCCCTACCTGAAAGATCTGGGCGTCAACTGCATTGAGCTCATGCCCGTCTTCGAGTTTGATGAACTGGACAACGACCGGACAAATCCCGAAACCGGCGAAGCGCTCTTGAACTTCTGGGGCTACAATCCGATCGGTTTCTTCGCCCCAAAAGCGGGTTATGCCGCCTGTGGCGCGCCAATTGACGAGCTCAAATCGCTGGTCAAAGCTTGCCATCGCAACGGAATCGAGGTCTGGCTGGATGTCGTTTTCAACCACACAGCCGAAGGCAACGAGAACGGACCCACCATCTCCTACCGCGGCATCGACAACAGCATCTATTATCTGTTGAAGCCCGATGGCAGCTACCAGAATTTCAGCGGCGTCGGCAACACCTTCAACTGCAATCATCCGGTCGTGCGCGTGGTCTTGCTCGATTGCCTTCGCTACTGGGTCAGCGAGTATCATATCGACGGCTTCCGCTTCGATCTGGCTTCCAGCATGGGGCGCGACCCCGAAGGCCGACCCGACCCCGATCCGCCTCTGCTCGAAGTGCTGGCCTACGATCCACTCCTGGCGAACACCAAACTGATTGCCGAAGCCTGGGACGCCGGCGGCTTGTATCAGGTGGGCAGTTTCCCCGCTTACGGCCGCTGGGCGGAGTGGAATGGACGCTTTCGCGATGATCTGCGCCGTTTCATGAAGGGCGACGCCGGCATGGTCGGGGCGATGGCGGCGCGCATTCAAGGCTCGCCCGATATCTATGGCGAACGCGGCCCCCACGCCTCGGTCAATTTTATCACTGCCCACGACGGCTTCACCTTGCGCGACCTGGTGAGCTACCAGAGCAAGCGCAATATAGCCAATGGCGAAGACAACCGCGATGGCATGGACGAAAATCTCAGCTGGAATTGTGGCGAGGAAGGCGCCAGCGACGATCCCGCCGTCAATGATCTGCGTCAACGCCAAATGAAGAATTTCCTCAGCATTCTGTTGGTCAGTCAGGGTGTGCCGATGCTCTCGATGGGCGATGAAATAGGCCACAGCAAAGAAGGCAACAACAACAGCTATTGCCACGACGATCCAATCAACTATCTGGATTGGAGCCAAATGCGGGCGAACGCGGAGATCTTCGAGTTTGTCCGCCGCCTCATTCAGCTCCGTCAGGCGCACCCGGTTCTGCGCCGGCGCGCCTACCTGAAACATCAGCCGACCGACGAGCTCAACGGCGATCAGTTTTCCGAAAGCGTCTCCTATCATGGCGCTGAACCCTGGTCGCCCGATTGGTCGTCCGAGAGCCGCCAGTTAGCGGTGATGTTCTGCGGTCCCGCGACCGACGATGAAGAGGCTTCCGTCGATATCGTATACGTGATCATGAATGCGCACTGGGAACCATCCACATTTGGCTTGCCGCGCCTGCCTCAGCGCTTGCGCTGGCACGTTGCCGTCAATACCAGCATGACGCCGCCGGATGACGCCTACCCGCCCGGGCAGGATATCCCCTTGGAAGACCAAAACACCATGCTCGTCGGCGCCCGCTCGGTCATTATTCTAATCGCTCGCTAATTCAGTCGCTGCACTCGCCATTCAATGATGTAAACTTATTCCCTCGTATATACACCAGGACGAATATCCCTCGTGAATACATTGTTTTTCTCTGTGCCCTCTGTGCCTCTGTGGTGAATGCCCATGTTCCTCGACGCCTTGGCCGACCACTGCCGCAATCACCCTGACAAGATCGCCATCCAGTTCGTCAACGGCTCCCCCGTTACTTACGGCGCCCTCCAGACGACCGTCAACCGCACCGCCCATGACTTGCTCTCGCTGGGCATCAGACCCGGGGATCGCGCCGCCGTCCAATTGCCCAAATGCATGGCTTTCATCTATTTGCACCTGGCGGCGGCGCAGATCGGCGCGATCTTCTTGCCACTCAACCCCGCCTATCCGCTGACCGAACTGCGCTATTTCCTGGCCGATTCGCAAACGCGGATCCTTTTCGCCGACCGACAAATGCAGCCTGATATCGATACGATCCGCTCCGAATTGCCCGCGCTCGAAAAATGGGTCTTCATCAACCCGGCCGATAGCTGGGAAGCCCGCGTCGAGTCATGGCCGATAGAGTGGTCCGCGCCTTTGCCGACCGATCCGGACCAGACGGCGATGATGCTCTACACCAGCGGCACAACCAGCCGACCCAAAGGCGCCCTAATCACCCACGGCAACCTGACCGCCAACATCGGCGCCCTGCACGAGGCTTGGGGCTGGCGCGAAGACGATGTGCTGCTGCATGCCTTGCCGATTTTTCATGTGCACGGTCTTGTCGTCGCCCTGCATGGCGCGCTGCATGCCGGCGCTTCAATCTTTGCCCTCCCGACATTTGACGCGGCCGCCGCGCTTGAGTTGCTCTGCTCGCGCCGCTTCTCCGTCTTCATGGGCGTGCCGACGATGCACCGCCGCTTGCATCAACTGGCGGGCGGGCGCCGCTTCGATCTCAGCCATCTGCGTTTGATGACCTCCGGCTCCGATCGCTTGCCCGATGATCTCTTCTTCGGCTATCAGAAGACTTTCAACGTGGCACTGCTCGAGCGCTATGGCATGACCGAAACCGGCATGAACCTCTCGAATCCGCTGCGCGGCGAGCGGCGGATCGGCGCCGTTGGCTTGCCTCTGCCCGGCGTTTCCGCGCGCATTGTCGATCCGGCCACCGATGCTCCCCTGCCCGATGGCGAAGTCGGCGAGGTGCAGATCAAAGGCGCGCACGTCTTTAAGGGCTACTGGCGGCAGCCTGAAATTACCGCGGCCGCCTTCACCGCCGATGGCTGGCTGCGCACCGGCGATATGGGACTGCGCGAGCCCGACGGCTACTACACGCTCAAAGGGCGCGCCAAAGACTTGATCATCACCGGCGGCTTAAACGTCTATCCGCCCGAAGTCGAGCTCGTGCTGATGGAGCATCCAGCCGTAGACGCTTGCGCCGTCATCGGCTGTCCCGACGAAGAATGGGGCGAGCGCGTGCTGGCGGCGATCATCCCGCGCGAAGGCGCCGCGGCCGAAGAAGCCGAGATCTGCGCCTTCTGCCGCGAGCAGCTGGCGCCTTACAAAGTTCCCCGGCGCGTCATATTCGTCGACCAGTTTCCCGCCAATGCCCTCGGCAAAATCCAAAAAGCCAGGCTCCGCGAGACGCTCTGCGGATAACTTCCCTTATTTTGTCTCCGCCAGCGCAACTGGTACAATAGCGGCATCAGCAAGGATGCTGAAAGGCTCAAACTCCACATGGCGATCCAAGAACAGTTCATCAATGCCGAGCGATTCCTCGATTTGGTTGACCAACCACAGTATGACGACCGCGTCCTAGAACTCGTGGAAGGAGTCATCGTCGAAATGTCAAAGCCAAGCAGGATTCACGGACTCACTGTGACACGACTGGCTGTCAAGATTGCCAACCATGTCGACGCGATGGAACTCGGCGAGGTGACCACAGGTGATGCCGGTTTTGTCCTGGAACGCAGCCGTTTTGGCAGAGACACCGTTCGTGGTTTGGATATCGCCTTTGTCAGCAATCCGAGAATACCTGAGGATTTGGATTTTACTTGGTACGAAATCGGACCCGACCTCGCCGTCGAAGTCATCTCGCCCAACAACAAAGCGGGCGACACGCATCTCAAAGTCATGCAGCTCTTGAACGCCGGAACGCGCCTCGTCTGGCTGGTCTATCCCGAAAGCCGCACAGTCGTGACGCAAACGGCGGAAGGCGCCCGGACGCTCCACCAAGACGACACCCTCTCCGGCGGCGACGTCCTGCCCGGCTTTGAACTCCGCGTCGGCGATATCTTCCCCAACTGATCCCTCGCGCTGTGTCGGCAGTCAGTGTCGACGGTCAGTGTCTACGCGACCTACACGACCCGGCGGCTCGCTCAATAGGCGCCGGAAATTCACTTTCATCCGTTTGGACACGAATGCGCCACATTAAGCGTAAAAAAGAATCTCTCGTTACGAAAACTGTAGGGGCGACTCTGTGAGTCGCCCGAATTTGCCGTATGCTTCAAGGAGAGAGCTTGGCGGCGGGGTAGATTACTTCTTTCCGTTCGGCTAATTCCCCCCATTCGCCCGCGAGCGCCGAGGAGGACGCTTCCGCGGCAGCCGCATCGGCAGCTTATGACGCCGCACCCCATCAAATTGATACAGCGCGTTGGCCACCGCCCCAGCCGTCGGCACCAAGCCAATTTCACCGACACCCTTGGCGCCATAAGGTCCGTACGGATCGGGCACTTCCACGCCGATGACCTCCATCTCCGGCATATCCTTGGCGCGCAAGATGCCACATTTCCGCAGCATCGTGCTCTTGGGGCGCCCGCCCTCCATTGGCAAATCCTCGCTGATGGCGTAGCCCAAGCCCATATGTATCGAACCTTCCAGCTGCCCCTCGAAAAGCGTCGGATTGAAAATTTTGCCAGCGTCATGCGCGGCGACGATCTTCTCCAGCTGCCCATCTTCATCCAGCACCACCAACTGCGTCGCATAACTATAGGAGTAATGCGTATAAATCTTCTCGACCATGGCGCCCGGCTTCGTCGTCCAGTCGACGGTGAATTCGCCCTCGTACCGGCGGCCCACGAGTTCTTCCAGCTTGTGGTATTCCAAGTCTTCCTTAAAGCGCTTGCAAGCGTCAATGATGGCGTTGCCGATCAGCGAGGTCGCCCGCGAAGCTGTCGTCATGCCGGTTACCATCTCCGAGCTGGTCTCCACTCGCACTTCAATCATGGACGGCGGAATGCCCGTTTCCGTCACCAGCGCCTGCACCGCCATCGTATGCACGCCCTGCCCCATCTCGGTCCAGCCATGATCGATTATGACCTTCACGCCATCCAAGTTCTCCCCCTCCCTCTTCATGGGATGCTCGCCATAGAGATGGCGAGATGGGGTCGGGGGGTGGGGGTCACGCACCACCGACAGCGTCACTTTCGACGAATCCGGCATCCCATTGCCGATGCCAGTATTCTTGATGCCACAAGCGATGCCGGCAAACTTGGCATCGTTGAACTCGTCCTTCACCGCTTCCAACGTCGCTTTGGCGCCCGCGCCCGCTTCGATCACCTGACCAGTCGCGGTCATATCGCCGTCATCCAGCGCGTTCTGATAACGGAACTGCCAGCGATCGAAGCCGCCCTGCTCGCAGAGATCGTCAATGCAGCTCTCCAGCGCGAAAGCCGTTTGGTTGACACCGAAGCCGCGCATGGCGCCGCAAGGCAAATTGTTGGTGTAGACCGCCGTGCTAACGATATCAGTAACCGGGAAATTGTAAGCGCCGGTGGCGTGGCCCGCCGAGCGCTCCAGCACTTTCATGCCGACCGAAGCATAAGCGCCGGTGTCGCCGACGAAGCGCCCCTTGCAGAAAGTCAGCATACCCTCTTCATCGCAGCCAATCGTATATTCCATCCAGATCGGATGGCGTTTGGGATGCATCACGATTGACTCATCGCGCGTCAGGCGCACCTTGACCGGCATTCCCATCAAATAGGCAGCCAGCGCCGCATGACCCTGCACCGAGAGATCTTCCTTGCCGCCGAACGCGCCGCCATTCGGCACCAGCACCACATGCACATTCTCCTGCGGCAGGCCCAACAGCTTGGCGATCTGCACCCGGTCTTCAAAGACGCCCTGCCCCTGCGATAGCACCTCCACGCCTCCCCTTTGCCCCCCGTGCTGAAGGGAAGATTGCGGTGAAGATTCAAGTCCTCCCTGAGTCGTCGGGGGGGATTTAGGGAGGGTGGGCCTTGGATAAGCCACGCAAGCTTCCGGCTCCATGAAACCGTGCTCAATCATCTGCGTCTCGTAGACGCCCTTCGTCGTATATGCCGATTCCGCCATCGACCTTTCAAGGTCGCCCCGGTTGGTGATCGATTGCGACAGCACATTGCCGCCCTCATGAATCGACGGGCTGTCTTCCAGCATAGCCGCGTGCATATCGGTGATCGGTTCCAATACCTCGTAGTCAGCTTCGATCAAGCCCACCGCCTCCCTCGCGATGGCATCCGTCTCGGCGACCACAATCGCCAGCACATCGCCGACGTAGCGCGTCGTCTCGCCAACCGCGATCATCAGCGGCCAATCCTGCTTGATCAAGCCGATGTGCCGGTCGCCCGGCACGTCATCAGCAGTGAAGACGCGCAGTACGCCCGGATGCGCCTCCGCCTTGCTCATGTCCATCGACTTGATGACCGCGCGCGGGTGATCGCTGAACTTGAGCGCGCCAATCTTCATACCCTCAATGCGGATGTCATCGACATAGCGATGCTGCCCGAGCACCAGATCTTGCGCCTCGTATTTCGGCAGGCGCGTGCCGATCCCCCCGCCAACTTCCGGCATCTCGATTTCTTCTTCGCTGCGGATCGCTTCGGCTGCGTTCTGAATCGCATTGACAATCTTCTTATAACCGGTGCAGCGGCAGAGATGCGGCGTCAAGCATTTCTCGATATCGGCGCGGCTGGGCTCGGGATTGTGATTGATGAGGTTGTTGGCTTGCATGACGATGCCAGGAATGCAGAATCCGCACTGCACGCCGCCCTCTTTGACGAAAGAATCG
Organism: Phototrophicaceae bacterium; assembly: GCA_965205125.1. Lineage (GTDB taxonomy): Bacteria > Chloroflexota > Anaerolineae > Aggregatilineales > Phototrophicaceae > UBA6055. The sequence continues at coordinate 1,045,927 of CBDBFY010000001.1, read as the reverse complement.
GCGAAGACATTTTGCCGATACTCGCCCAGCCCCTCCGTGGTGGTGACGGACTTGCCCTCGACCTTGCTCATCTTGGTCACGCAAGAAAGCACCGCCTTGTCTTCCATGCCGACAACGCAGCAGCCGCAAGCGGCCTGCGGCGCGCAGCCATCCTTCGGCGAGATAACGCCCAAGTCCTCGCGCAAGACGTTCATCAAGGCGCGCTCGGGGTCGCCATCATACGCTACCGTTTTGCCATTGAGCGTGAAGTGAATCATGATTCGTGTCTCCCTGTCTTTCCTTCGACAGCCAGCCAGGCACTTTTCGATAGGGGATCCTAACGCCGTGAGAGACACGACCTGGCACTGTTAGCTCGTATTATGGCGGGTTTCGCCGAATTTTTCAAATTGCTGGTGAAACCGTTGCATATTCACAAGGGTTCGCAATTGATCAAAGAGCGCGCCCAGAACGCTGAGTTGCCGTTTCTTGTCCGGTGTTCACATGTGTGTGACTTGCGGTTTCGACGCGCGGCATTTGCTCGCCCTTCTTTTCTTGTCTCCGTGTCTCCGCGACATGCTTGCGTTACAATACCGGCTTGACTCTGCTGAAGGACTGGAATGCTGCATGTCACTGGCAAACAAGGTCAAAGACTGTTTCGTCTCCCAATTCGCCGCCGAACCCGCCTTCATCGTCCGCGCGCCAGGACGCGTCAACCTCATCGGCGAGCATACCGATTACAACGACGGCTTCGTCTTCCCAATGGCGATTGACCGCGCCACATATATCGCCCTGCGCCCGCGTGACGACAACCGCGTTCTGGCGATTTCCCGCGATATGCGCGACCAACGCGACTTCGCCCTGGATGACCTGCGGCGGCCCACCGAAGTCGATTGGATCGATTATCTGATCGGCGTCGCCTGGATCTTGCAAGATCGCGGATATGCGCTGCGCGGCTGGGAGGGGGTCGTCAGCGGCGATGTGCCGATTGGCTCGGGCTTGTCTTCGTCAGCGGCGCTGGAGCTGGCCGCGGCGCGCGCCTTTTTCTGCGTCTCCGACTTCGACTGGGACGCGACCGAAATGGCGCTGGCTTGCCAAACCGCCGAGAACGAATGGCTGGGCGTCAACTGCGGCATCATGGACCAGATGATCTCGGCTTCGGGCTTGCCAGATCGCGCCCTCTTGATCGACTGCCGCAGCCTCGAGACCGCTAGCGCGCCACTGCCGGCCGGATCCGCCGTCGTCATCCTCGATACCGGCACGCGGCGCGGCTTGGTGGATTCCGCCTACAACGAACGGCGAGAACAATGTGAGGCGGCGGCGCGCCACTTCGGCCTGCCCGCTCTGCGCGATATCGACAGCGCCACATTTGCCGAGCGCGCGCATGAGCTGGACAGTTTAAGCCGCAAACGCGCGCGTCACGTGATTACGGAGAACGAGCGCACGCTGCAAGCCCGAGACGCGATGAATGCCGGCGACGCGGCGGCGCTGGGAAAATTGATGATCGAGAGCCACATCAGCCTGCGTGATGACTTCGCGGTGTCCAGCCCGGCGCTCGACGCCATCGTCGATTGCGCCAAGGCCGACGAAAGCTGTTTTGGCGCCCGCATGACCGGCGCCGGCTTCGGTGGCTGCGCGGTAGCTTTGGTAAGAGCAGACGCCGTAGAAGACTTCGTTGAGCGCGTCCTTAAATGCTACATCGCCGCCACCGGGGTTCAGCCCGCGCTTTATGTCACGCGGGCGAGTCAAGGCGCGCAGACGGTTTTTCCTTAGGCGTCGAACTGAAACAGCGAGCAGCCGCCATCAAGCGTCAGGATGCTGCCGGTCATGTAAGCCGTCTGGGGCCCCGCCAAATAGACGACGGCGGCCGCGATTTCTTCCGGACTGCCCGGTTCGACCAGCGGAATCACCTTGGCCACGCGAGCGGCGTATTGCGGCTCTTCGCGCAGCTGCCGCCCGGCCAAGCCGGCGTCCACGATACCCGGCGCCACCGCGTTTACCCGGATGCCGTGAATCGCCAACTCGCGCGCCATCTGCTTGACCAGCATGTTGACGCCCGCTTTGCTGACGGTGTAAGCGCTAATCTCTGGCCAGGGAATGGACCCGACCCAGCTCGATGTGAGGATGAGGCGACCCTTCGTGCCGGCCGCGGCCATCTTCCGCGCGGCCGCCTGGCAGACGTTAAAGCAGCCGGTAAGGTTGATATCGAGGTGATTCTGCCAGTTGTCCCCGCTCAACTCGAGGAAGGGCTGCGCCTCGACGATGCCGGCGTTGGAGCAGACGATATCCAGCCGCGCCAGGTTCGCAATCGCCGCGTCAACCGCAGCGCGATCACGGACATCGACCTCGGCGTATCCCGCGGCGGCATCATGCGCTCGGACGCGCTCAATCGCGGCGGCCGCCTCCGCGCGCGGGACGATATCCCACATGACAACGTGGGCGCCTTGCTCCGCCAGTTGCCGCGCCATGGCCTTGCCCAGGTCGCCGGCGGCGCCGGTTATGATTGCGGTCTTGTCCTGCAGCATCGGTTTCGCTCCTTTCAGTCAGCCAAGTGCGGGCCTGAACGACGGTGCCGCGCCTCCGAGCGCTGTTTTAGGCGCGTTCTGCACGAAGATCCTCAAGCGTTGGGCAATACTGTTGATCTTTGTAGAAAACGTTTTGACGTATTTCACATTCGACTTGGTTGCAGACGAATTCTTCCGACTTATCATAGTCAAGTCCGGGATCGACAACGTATTCAAATCCAGCTTCATAACGATGGATATGACAGGCCTCATGAGCGAGGGTTGTTAACATATTCTGAATGTCCGATTCAAGAATTCCGACATTGACCAAATGGCGGTAGGCTGTAAGCAGTACAGTACGTTGTGCTGTCAAAGCTGCCCCGAAGAACGTCGGGTCGTCTTTTTCGATGATACGATCAACGACGCTAACGATATAAGCGTACCATTTCTGTGATCGCGCTTGCAGATAGTCCAGCGCATTCTTCATCAGGCTGAAAAAGAGATCCGACCCCTCTATGCTTATCCCGTGTGTTGACCAATGTGGCGATGATATTTGCAATTGCGCAGGCGCGGGGCATTCGCTGCGCTGGTAAGCCCAATAGCCGTCGACCCACTCCTGGTCGGTCTGGCAGTTGCGGTTCACAAAGCAACAGTTGTCGATATCCGATGGCGCCGGTTTGTTGGCAGCCGGTTCGGTGGCGGGCGATGGCTCCTGCTGCTGATCCAAACGTGTGTAATCCACCCAATCGGCCAGCCAAGCCGTCTCGCCATTCCGGTCGATCTTCAGCCAGCGATTGAACCTGCCCACCACTTGCAACACATCGCCGGCCAGCGCCTTTGCCACAATGGGGCTATCCAAACTGTAAGACGCGCGTAGCCGGACGGGCCAAGTGACGCGGATTTGATAGGACTCGGCCAAAGCCGCTCCACCTGCGAATACAAGGAGCATAGTTGCAATGATTAATCTAGCTTTCACAGAACGTCTCCTTTAACGCTGCCCATGTGGCTGGCCGCCGGTTACGATTGCGGTCTTGCCTGGGAGCATGGTATCGTCCTTACTTGACAGTTCGCTTGCGCAGCCTATTTAGTCGTAGAATCTTTCGAAGGGCTTGCAGCGCGGGTGATTCTCAAGCGATTCTTCGCACATATGTAAAAGGGTTATGAATGTAGTGTCAAAGCTATTGCTTCGATTGTGAGGGTCGAGATCGCGTCGCATTTCGTTTCCTTTTTGAACGCAGGCGAGTTCTTCTGTAATCTCAGTGTAGGGTGAGAATTCAAATCCAGCTTCATATCGGTGGTGGTGACAGGCCTCGTGGACAAGGGTCTCCATAATTCTGACAAGGTTCGTGTACGTATCACTAGTTGTAATCCTTTGGCCGTAAGGCGCTATGAGAATGATCCGTTGACCAAGTAGCGCTGCTCCAGAAAAGGTGTTCGGGTCTTCCCGGATCAGATCGGCGCTGCTGATCACGTAGTCATGCCACTTTTGAGAGTCCGCGCGCAGCCGATTGAGGGCTTCCGTGATGAAGCCAGTAAACAAGTGCGACCCTTCGATTCGTATCGCGTGGCTGCCGCCTGCCGCCGATGATGAGCCCGACTGAGGCTGCGCGGGGCATTCATTGCGCTGGTACGCCCAATAGCCATCGACCCACTCTTGGTCGGTCTGGCACTGTCGATTGACGAAGCAGCAGTTGTCGATGGTCGATGGCGTCTGCCCGTTTATAGCGGGTTCGCCGGCGGGCGACGCCTGCTGCTGATCCAGGCGAGTGTAATCGACCCAATCGGCCAGCCAAGCCGTCTCGCCATTGAGGTCGATTTTCAGCCAGCGGTTGAATCTGCCCACGACTTGCAGCACATCGCCGGCCAGCGCTTTGCCTACGACCGGGCTGTCGAGGCTGTAAGACGCACGCAGCCGCACGGGCCAAGTGACGCGGATTTGATAGGACTCCGCCAAAGCCGCTCCGCTTGCGAATACAAGAAGTAAAGTTGCAATGATCAATCTTGCTTTCACAGAACGTCCTCTCTGGCGCAGGCCAGGTCGCCGGCCGCGCCGGTGATGAGTGCGTTACTGCCAATGAGCATAGTGAGCGCGCCCTCTTGCTAGCCTGACGACAGTTAGAGCGACGCCGAAGCAGCGTCCAACACTATCTTATGGCGTTGGCTCGGCATTGGCAAGAGAGTCGGTCTAGCCAAATGGGTTCGTGCTCATCCACGCAACGTATTCGTCCCAAGGCATGTGGTAGCTGCCGGTATAGCCGAGCTTGATGCGGGCTGCTACGTGTGGTTTTCCACATTCCCACTCCTCGCGGAGCTGCCCTTCTGGATAGGTTATTCCATTGTCGTGATGGTAGACGTGGCAAGCTTCATGAACCAATATGGGCGCCATTTGCCCGATACCCCATGTCTGACAGTCCGTATCGACAGTAACTCTTCTCTCGTTGGCGCGGACATGCGCTCCACAGATTCCTGGCCCAAAGGGATCGCCCTCGACGATAAGGTTTGTTTGGTCGATTACGTAACGATACCAGCGCGTCGACCGCGCTTCGAGCAGGTTAAGAGTCAACTCAATGAAGCGGACGAAGCTGGGCGAGCCTTCGATGCGCGGCCGGGTCGGCGTGGCTGGCTCGAGAGATGGCGCGGGAGCGGGGCATTCATTTCGCTGGTAAGTCCAGTAGCCGTCAACCCACTCTTGGTCGGTCTGGCACTGCCGATTGACGAAACAGCAATTGTCGATATCTGATGGCGTCCGTTCATTGGCAGCGGGTTCGGCGGCGGGCGCTTGATCTAGGCGGGTGTAATGAACCCAATCGGCCATCCAATACGTGCTGCCATCGCGGCTGATTTGCAGCCAGCGATTGAACTGCTGGACAACTTGCAAGGTGGTACCGGCTGGCGCCGATGCCAGGACGGCGCTGTCAAGGCTGTAGGAGGCGCGCAAGTTGGTGTTGTAAGTGACGCGGATCTGGTAGGTCTGCGCCAATGACACTCCACTTGCGAAGACAAGAAGTAACAGATTCGCTAAAAGAAACCTGGCTTTCATTGAACGTCTCCCGTGTGGACGTTGAGATAATAGTGCGCAAGGTTAAGCGTAGTGAGTATACCGTTCTGAATATGCGATTGCAAGCGCACTGGAAAATCGCCAAGCCTGCGCCGGATATGATTCCCGTCTTGCCATGCAGCATCATTTGCGCTCATTATTGCGGGATAACCATTGCTGTTTCACTGGGTGACGCCGCGCTTAACTAAGCATGACTGGCGGAAGTCTACCAGGCCATAAAAACAAAACCGCCCCGACAATTGCCGAGGCGGTCCAATGGAATTCGCGATAAGCCACTTAAGAAGTTGACTTAGCCTTTACGGGCTTCGCGTTCTTGGGTTTAGCGCTTGATGGTTCTTGCGATTCCTGTCGATTGGCTGCGGGGCTATGCTTGACGCTCGCAGGTTCACGCTCCTCGGTCGCGGGTCGCGTCGGATTCTCATACCAGATCCAATCAACTTTTTCGGTCATGCTAACTCCTCCCTGCGCTATTCAACACGATTCTGAAAGAGCCTTGTTCGGAACTACGACCATCATCATTGCTAAACTGGAAAGTAAATCTGTATAGTCCATCCACAGAATACCACAGGCGCCAAATTGGGATGACGTGAACCGCCTTTGTCGAAATGCCTCTTGATTTCGGCTTAGGCTCAGTATACCACAATTCACGTCCATTTGGGTCGGTAAATGAAATGCGCATCTTATCCAGGAAGTCATGCACATACCATGCAGTAAGCAAATAGAGGACACTCGGTAGAGGGACTTCCCAGAAGTTACCCAAACGCTTGGCTTTAGTTTTCCGTCCGTCTATCTGCAGATAATGTTCCGATACCGGTGCCCCAATTCGCTTCGCGCTCGTCGGATCATCCTCACTTGTTTCGATTTCCCAAGTTGCCGCCGACCACAAGTGCTGCATGCGCTATCCTTCTTGTTGCCGCTACAAATAATCAAGCAATCAGCACGCGCAGGACCTGGCTGTGCAAGTGCCGGTTGCTGGCGATAATGCCATCGCCGCTGAGCGGGGGGCCGCCATTCCAGGAGGTGATTTTTCCGCCGGCGCCTTCAACGATGGGGATCAAGGCGACGATGTCCCAGAGGTGCATAACGGGATCGAGCATAATATCGGCATAGCCGGTGGCCAGCAGGAAATAGCCGTGGCAATCGCCCCAGGTGCGGTTGAATTGGGTCATGCCCATCAACTGCTGAAAGGCGATGCCATTCTGATATTGACCAACATGGATGAAATCGGTGTAGAGCATGACCGCCTCGCGCAGGCTGCGGGTATCGCGGACGCGCGCGACTTCATCGTTCAGGCGCGCCTCGTCGCCATCGCCGATGAGCAAGTGCGAGGTGACCGGATGGTGGATCGCCCCGACGATCGGCTGCCCGTCCCTCATTAAGCCGATCAAGGTGCCGAAGAGAAAGGTGCCGCTGACGAAGGACTTCGTGCCGTCGATTGGGTCCAGCACCCACTGATATTCGGCGCTTTCGTTGTGATTCCCGAATTCCTCGCCGATGATGCCATGTTCAGGATATTCCTTCATGATCATTTCACGCATGATCTCTTCAGCCTGGCGGTCGGCGATGGTCACGGGCGATTGGTCGGCTTTCGTCTCCACGGTGAAATCGCGGCGGAAGTAGCGCATGATGACTTCGCCGCTGGCGCGGGCGAGTTCTTTGCTGTAATCCACAAATTCTCGCATGGCGACCTTACTCCGTCAGTGTGCCCTTAGTGCTGGGGACGCCCTCGCGCCCCGGATCGGCAGCGACCGCGCCCGCCAGAGCGCGACCGAAGGCTTTGAACAGCGCCTCGGCTTTATGATGATCGTTGCGTCCGTAAAGCGCTTCGGCATGCAGGTTCATCTTGCCCTGAGCGGCGATCGTTTCCAGCGCGTGTATGACCAGGTCGGTCGGCATTTCGCCCATGAGAGGCGTCTTGAAATCGGCTTTGATAACAGCGTAAGGACGGCCGCTCAAGTCGATGACGGCGCGAGCCAGGGCCTCATCCATCGGCACATAAGCCGTGCCCATGCGCTGGATGCCGCCGCGCGAGCCAAGCGCCTGGTCAATCGCGCGACCGAGGCAAATCGCGACGTCCTCAATCGTATGATGGGCGTCGATGTGCAGGTCGCCTTGCGCTTGGACGCGCAGATCGAATTTGCCGTGATGGGCGGTATGGCTCAGCATGTGGTCGTAGAAGCCAATGCCGGTGTTGATTTCCGCAGCGCCAGCGCCATCCAGGCTGAGGCTCAACTCGATCTCGGTCTCCTTGGTCTTCCGCGAGATATTGGCTTTTCGCGCTGTCATGGGCTTCCTCCTCCGTCGGAAAGATAGCACAAAATCGGGGAGAGAACAGGGTGCGGGTCTGCACGGGGCGCGGCCGATAATATGGGTTGGTGGGCGAGCCGCCGGCTACGCCCGTACAAATGATTGTTGGTGAAGGCCAGCCATCAGGGCGCGTAGACATAGTCCTTCGATTCTGGCCGCCCTGTCGCCCCTATGCTAATCAACGAGCGCGCGCAATACTGCCAGCAGGCGGTCGATTTGAGCGGGCGTCCCGGCGCTGATGCGGATGCAGTCTTCGAGGCGCGGTTTCTGATAGTAGCGCACGATGATGCCAGCGCGCGCCAGCTGGTCACGGAAGTCTTCTGCTGACAGGCCTTTGACGCGGTTCAGGACGAAATTGGCTTGGCTTGCATAAGGCGAGAGGTAGGGCAATTCGGCGAAGGCGGCTTCCATGCGCTTTCGCTGTTCGGTCAGCTGTCGAACGCGCTCCATCAGAAAGTCGACATCTAGCAGTGAGACGCGCGCCGCCAGGTCAGCCGCAACATTCACATTATAAGGCTGTTTAATCTTCCAAAGGTGCGGCATAAGCGCGCGCGGGAAAAGGCCGTAGCCGATGCGCAGGCCAGCCAGCCCCGCCCACTTGCTCAGGGTGCGCAGGACGATCAGATTGGGGTATTCGCCGACCCAGTCCGCAAGGCTCCCGCCCTCGGCGAACTCGATATAGGCTTCGTCAACGACGATGGTGGCAGGCAGATCGAGCAGGGCTTTGATATCCGCCCTCGCGATAAGATCCCCGCTGGGATTATTGGGCGAGCAAAGAAAGACCAGCTTGGCCTTATGCTGCGCCACTGCCTGTTGAATCGCGTCAAGATCGATGGAGAAATCGGCGCGCCGGTAGACATCCACGGCATGAGCGTGGTAGAGCGGCGCGTTGAAGCTATACATGGCGAATGTGGGCGGGGTATTAATGATTGCATCGCCCGGCTCGATGAACAACTGCAGGATAAGCTCAATCAGTTCGTCAGCGCCAGCGCCGCAGAGGATCTGCTCGGCGGGGACACCAGTGTAATCAGCCAGTCCCTCACGCAGACGTCCCGATGCCGGATCGGGGTAGACCTGCATGTTGGGTAACTCCGCCAGCGCCTCAACAACCCTGGGCGAAGGACCGTAGGGGTTCTCGTTGGCATCAAGCTTGATTAAGTTTTCCGCCTTTAAGCCAAGCCTTTCGGCAAAGACTTCTAGCGATGTGGTTGGGGTGTAGGCGCTCATTGAAGCGACATCGCCGCGGATGCGGACTTTTTCATCCCTCATGATGTTATCGGCTCCGCAATTCGGCAGCGGCGGCGTGGGCATCCAGCGATTCCGCTCGCGCCAATCGTTGAGCGGGCCCGCTCAATTCGGCAGCGCTGCCCTTGTCCAGCCCAATCAAGCTCGTGATTTTGACGAAATTGAGCAAGTTCAAAGGCGAGGCGAAACGAGCGGTGCCGCCCGTCGGCATAACGTGGCTGGGACCGGCGACATAATCTCCCAGCACTTCATAAGAATGCTCGCCCAGGAAGACGCCGCCGGCGTTGCGCACTTTCCCGATCCAGGACCAGGGATCTTCGAGCAGCAAGCAGAGGTGCTCAGCGGCATATTCGTTGGCGAGTTCAAATGCCTGATCCAGGTCAGCGGTAACAATTGTGCCGCAAGCGTTGCCGATAGCGCCCTGGATGATGTCGCGGCGGGCCAGGCGCTCCATTTGGCGATAAATTTCGGCTTTTGCGGCATAGGCGAAATCCAGGCTGGGCGTCAGCAGAATGGCGGATGCCAGTTCATCGTGCTCGGCCTGCGCCAGCAGATCAGCGGCGGCAAGTGAGGGATCGGCTCTCTCATCGGCGATGACCATCGTCTCAGTCGGTCCTAATAGGCCATCGATGCCGACATCGCCATAAACCTGCTGTTTGGCCAGCGTGACGAAGAGGTTGCCGGCGCCAACGATAGTGGCGACCCGCGGGATGCTCTCCGTGCCGTAAGCCATGGCGGCGATCGCCTGCGCGCCTCCAACCCGTACCACTTTCTCCACGCCGGCGATGGCGGCGGCCGCCAGAATCGTCGGATGGATGTCGCCCACGCCACTGCCCGGCGGTGTACAGACGATGACTTCGGGCACGCCAGCGACTTGCGCGGGGATGACGCTCATCAGCAGCGACGAAGGCAAAGGAGCGTTACCGCCCGGCACGTAGACGCCAACCGAATCAACCGGCCGGATCAACTGTCCCAGGGATCCGCCTTCTCCGGCGTCGATCCAACTGCTAAGCGGCTGCTTGCGGTGGAATGCGCGAATGCGTTCGGCGGCAAATTCGAGGGCGCGGCGCAATTCAGGCGCGATATCGCCCAATGCCGCCTCAAGCTCGGCGCGCGTCACAAGAAGGTTGTCGGTTCGCGTCCGGTCGATCGTTTGATTCCACTGAATTAGCGCTTGATCGCCGTCTTCGCGGACGCTGTGAATGATGCGCCTTACGGCATCGTCAGGCATGACACGCTCGCCAAAGAGATCCACCGAGCGCTCAATGACATGCTCCGGAACAGCGTAATCGCGCAAAGAGCGACGCTTGAGGATCGTTTCCCGCGCCTCGTCCACATCGGTGATGATATTCCAGTCTACCTTGCCGCTCATGCGCGCCTCGTGCCCTGGAAATAAACGCGGGCTGATTGTATCAGTTTGGCGGAGATTCTCAACGGACAGGGCGGACGTGGCGGGCGACCCGGTGGGTAGCCCCTACAGCTTTGCGTTTCGGCGGACGGGGCGGGCGGCCCGGTGGGTAGCCCCTACAGCATTGCGCTTCGGTGGACGGGGCGGGCGACCCGGTGGGCAGCCCCTACAGCTTTGCGCTTCGGTGGACCGGGCGGGCGACCCGGTGGGTAGCCCCTACAGCATTGCGCTTCGGTGGACCGGGCGGGCGACCCGGTGGGTAGCCCCTACAGCATTGCGCTTCGGCGGACGGGGCGGGCTTACATCATTGTTTCGAGAAGCGCTCGAACCTTGCTTAGCGGCGCCAGCGTTTTGGTTGTTCCAGCGTATTGGCACATCAAACTGCCGGCGGCGGCGCCCCATTTGACGGCTTCTCTTAGCGGCAATCCCTGCAACAGACCGTAGGCTAAACCCGACTTAAAGATATCGCCCGCGCCTGTTGTGTCCACAGGGTCGACGGCCGGCGGGCTGACCGCCTCCCCTGCTCGGCCGCGCGACACGATACAGATTTCCGCGCTCGCGTCAGTCACGATCACATCGCAATCGCCAGCCCGCATCAATGCCTTTGCCAGGTCCAAGGGATGCGTCTCGGCTTGTTTGCCTCGCGCGATCGCCGCGGAAATCACCAGCACGTCAATCAAGGGAAGCAGCGGATGGTCGGTTTGGTAAATGTCGTTGATCAAGACCGGTATGTTTTGTTCGGCCGCCCACTCAGCCGCCCGCAGGCGCAGCGGCGTGGGACCGGACATATCGAGATTGAGCAGTTTTACGCCGTCAAGCATCGCTGGCGACGGTGGCGCCATTAGCACCTCCTCAGGCCAGTGCGTGATGAAACTGCGTTCGCCATCGGGTGTGACCAGGCATTGGCAGCGCGGGGTGCGATAACCGGCGTGATAGGCGATGTATTGGGTATCGAGCAGCGGCAGCTCGGCGAGCAATTCCCGCACGACATCGCCCGGGCGGTCATCGCCGAGGTCGTGGCCGGCGAGACGAGTGGGAATGCCCCAGTTGGCCAGCCACATCGCGCTGTTTGCCGCAGCGCCACCGATATTCTCAAAGTCATCCGAGCAAGAGGCCGAGCGTTCCATAGTCGGCAGCCGGTTCAGCTTGACGTAAATATCGAGATCAATCTCGCCGTAGCAGAGGATGGTCATGACAGGTGGCCCAGTTTTTTGAAGGAGGGCGACCCAATGGGTGCGTAGACACTACCCGTCGGTCGCCCCTACAGACAGCACACAGATCTGTCGTTCTAGATCGGGCGCACCTCGACTTCTTCGCAGCCGATGCGCCCCTCTTCGCAGACCAAGGCGATGCCGCCACCAGCAAAGCGCGCCTCCGGGTCTTCCGCTTTGACCACGAGTTGACCATCCAGATAACCAGAAAGCATATTGCCCTCGACCTTGAGCGCTAGGTGATGTTCGTTGCCCAGTGTCCAGCCGCCGCTCGCTTCAGCCAAGATGGTATCTTCGCCTTCCAGCGTTGAAACAAGGCGCGTGCCCTCTTCGTCGCAGAGCAAGGCGTAGTGGCGTTTCATGCCTTGTACACGGGCGCCAAGTCCTCCCGCTTTGCACATATGTGGCGTCATCGTGGCGCTGACCTGATAATCGGTCCAGTCGCGACAGCCGTGCATCATCAGCCCGCGGCCCTCGTTTTGAATCAGTCGGTAGGTCTCCGGATAACGGTCGATGAAAACCATCTTGCCTTTGGCGGCGTCCAAACCATTTACCCAAGCCTTCTTCCACATCATCCCGCGCAGCTTGCGGTCCCAGCGCGTGAAATCGTGCGGGTGCGGCCGCTTCAGCCGGATGTTGGGCGCGCCATCCCAAGTCAGCCAATCGAGATAAACGCGGCCGCTGGCGCCGCCGTCGCCACTGATTTGAATGCCAACCTTGGCGATGGGATAGCCTTCGAGATCGGGCACTTGCCATTCCATTTCGGCTGCCTGCCCGGCGCTCAAGTCTTCTGATACGCCGACCAGCGTATCCAAGCCGTCTTCGCGGTTGTAATGCTGCACGTAAAGGCCGACATCGACCGCGCTGGCATTAGCCTTGTCGGCGAGGACGCGGGCGCGGATCGTCTGACCGGGGTAGAGCTGCGGGCTGGCCTGGAGGTTGTAACCGGGTGGTCCCTCGAAATGCTCGGATACAGCGGCTGAGGGTACAAAGACGGCTGTTCCTGCGCGGCCAACGCGCCCCGGCGCCAGGGCAGTATAATCCAGCGCGAGCAGCCGGTCGCCACGATTGCTTAGGTCGGGCGCCTCAACATTGCTGATGGCAACCACATCGCGCGATTCGACCGAGTCGTCGTTCATAAAGCCTTGTACCGCGCCGGGCAGCTCAAAGTGATAGCGGGCGCCGCCCTTAGGCGCGATGGGCGCTTGCCCCTGAAGCGCGCGTCCGGTGTTGACCAGGCGAATCGTCTGCGTGACCGCGTCCGTGATCGAATTGCCGCCGTCAGCGGTTGGGATATACATGCGGTCGGCGACTGGTCCGCGGTAATCGGGTCCGGTGGACAAGCCGGCTAAGCCGTCCTTGATGCCCATCAAGCAGCCGATATTGCCCGAGTTGCAATCGGTATCCCAGCCGCAGGTATTGACAATCATTAGCGTGCGCTGGAAGTCGTCATCGCCATAGAGCAGCGACAGAATCATCAGACCATGGTTGGGCACCATATGGCAATTGCCGCCGTAAATGTGATAACCATAGCGCTCAGCCAGCAATTCGCGCCCCTTGCGCCAATCGGGTTCTGCCGCGTGCCATTCGCGAATATCGTTGATCATGCGATAGATGATCGAATCGTTGGGAATAACTGAAAGGCCGGTGTCAATCAGCTTGTTGATATCGGATTCGACGAAGGCTTGGGCTTCCATCGCCGCCAAGCATTGCGCGCCGTAAACCGCTTCCCCGCCATGGCTGACACTGCCAGCGCGCTCCGCAAGATCCGCAGCGAATTCGGGATTGCCTGGGGCGACCAAGGCCCAACCGTCAATGAAGATCTGCGCGCCGATCTGCTCGGCGACGACTTTGCCATTGAGTTCGACGGAGCCGCTGAGCGGTGGCTCATACCCTTGCTTGAGCCGCAGATAGGCGGTGTGCTCGGTGGAGTTGCCCATGCCGCCCCACCAGAGCACGGTTTGCTCTTCAATGAGGTAGTTGAGCCAGGTCTGTCCGATTTGCGCCGGTGAGATCTCTGGATCGTAGCCGTAGTCTTCGAGGGCGCGTATGAAGGTGAAGGTGCCGGAGATATCGTCATCGATGACGATCAGCGGGACGCCAAGGCGGTCATGCACGTAATAGTTGATCTCGCCCAGGCGCGCGGTGATCGCCTCATAGGGCCAGCTTTCAAAGGGGCGGCCGAGATAGACGCCGATGAGCTTTCCCAGAACACCGGCATATACGCGTTCAAGATAATCTGATGGAATTGCCATTTTCTTCTCCTATGCCATAACCAGATTGAAAGAAGCCAGCCAAGGGCCGACTTCTGATGGTAAACCAAAATCAATTATGCAAGCGGCCAACATTGCGCTTGCTAGAGCTTGACGCCGCCTTCAGCCAAGCCTTCGATGAATTGCCGCTGCAATGACAGGAAGAGCACCATGACGGGAAAGATGATGATGATGGCGCCGGCGCTGGTTAAAGCCCAATCTCGATCAAAGCGGTCGACGAATTTGTAAAAACTGGTGGTGACCGGGTATTGGTTCGGGTCGTGGATGAAGGTCAGCGCCAGCAAGAATTCGTTCCACACGCCCAAGCCAACCACCAAACCGACAGTAAGAAAGCCGGGCTTGGTCAAAGGAAATACAATGCGGGTCATCACCTGGAGTTCGTTGGCGCCATCGACGCGGGCGGCGTCTTCGAGTTCGGTGGGCAAGTCGATCATGTAAGAGCGCAGCAGGAAGATGCTCAAGGGAGCACGGGTGGCGACATAGACCATGATGAGCAGAATGCGCGCATCCACGCCAACCTTCACCTTTAAGAAGTTGATTTGGACGAACAGAGGCACGATATACATCCAAAGCGGGATCGTTGAGGCGACAAGAAAATAGAGCATGAGCAAGTCGGAGCCAGGCGGTTTCTTGCGCGCCAAGGCATAGGCGGCCAGACCGCCGAAAACCAGTTCAGCGGCGATTGTAGCCACGACATAGATAACGCTATTGCTCATGGTGGTGCGGAAGTTGCCTTTGTCCCAGGCATTGGGGAAGTTTTCAACGACGACGTTGACCGGCGGTCCCAATGGGTTTTGACCAATTTCAAGATTCGTCTTCACCGAATTGAAAGCCACTACCACGAGCGGGATGACGGCGAAGGCGGTCAAAGCCAGCAGCACGACATGGTTGAAAACTAGCAACCGGCTGCGATCGCGGCTGCGCCCCCGCTGCAATATGGTGTCTCGAAGCGATACATTGCCGATGGCGCTCATATATCCCATCCTCTACGCTTGACGGTGACGAATATCAAGATGATGAAACCGGCGAATATGCTAATGACGACGCCCTGCGCCGCTCCATAGCCCGCTTGGAAGCGGAAGAAGGCGTTCTTGTATAGCTGGGTGGCGATCACCTCGGAAGCGCCGCCCGGCCCGCCTTGCGTCAAGAGGAAGATGTAATCAAATGCCAGGAAGGAAAAGATCGCGACCATCATGAACATGAAGACCAAGATTGGTCTAATGCCTGGCAAGGTAACATGGCGGAATTCCTGCCAGCGGTTGGCGCCGTCGATCTTGGCGGCGTCGTAAAGCACCGGCGGGATGGATTGCATGGCCGCCAGGAAGAGGATCATCAAGAAGCCCCAGAATTGCCAGTTGTCGATGAAGGCGATGGACATCAGGGCGCTTTCTGTGCGGCCCAAATAGGCGACGCCGAAGACATCCTCCAGCCCAAAGATGTTATCGATGGCGGCGCCAATGCCGCGCTGCGGATTCAGCAGGTTTTTCCAGATTGTCGCCGTCACGACGCTGGCCAAGACATAGGGGACGAAGAGGATGCTACGGTAAATCATGCCGCCGCGCCTAACCTGAGACAGCATGGTGGCGCAGAAGAGCGCGAGGATGAAGGGCACCGTGAGGAAGAAGGCCATCCATAAGATATTGTTGCTTAAGGCTTTGCCGAATGTCTCATCTTCAAAGAACAACTCGCGATAATTTTCCAAGCCGACGAAGTTGACATTCATGCCAACGCCTTTCCAATCAGTCAAAGACATATAGATGCCTTGGACCGCTGGTATGGCGACGACATATAAGTGGATGATCAGCAGCGGCGCGATGAAGATCCAGGGGATGAGAACATTGTTTAAGAATTTCCGGCGCCAGGATTCATCATTGAATTTTTCAGCAATGGTCATCGGTTTCTTCTGTGTCAGAACCGCCATGGTGCTTGCCTTTCCTAACTGACGGGGAAGCGAAGTCGGCGCCAGCCGCCTTGAAGACGGCCAGCGCCAGCTTACTTAGTTTAGCGGGTTGGAATCGGCGGAATATCCCCAGCCGCGAGCTCTTCGGCGAAGAGTTCTTGCAAGCCTTCGGAATACTCCATCGCGGTGATCTCGCCGGTCCAGACGCGCTCGATTTCTTCGTAGATGTAGACGTCGCTCTTGGGCGGCCAGAATGTCCAGGTGGTGTAGCCGTAGCGATCGTCAGCGGAAGCGCGCGATATCTCGGCATAGGCGCGAACGACGCGCTCGTCGAGACCTTCCATGGCATCTTCGGCAAGGTGGACCGGCGCCGGCCCGCTGCCACATTCTGACACCTTCCGCCCCTGCGTCGCGGGCGAGAACTTATAGGTCAGATACTTCGCTGTCTCTTCCGGATGAGGGGTGTTGGCGTTGATCGAACTGGTGTTGCCCATGCCAATGGTGTAGTAATCGTCGCCGGTCTTTGAAGGCACGGAAACCCAGTCCCAATCGTTCATGTTGCCGTCGGCTTCGCCAAAGTAATCGTCGATATTGTTGAAACGCCAACTGCCTTCAATATTCATCGCCGCTTCACCGGAACCCAAGGCGGCCAGGTTCGCATCGAAGGTATTGGTGAAGTAATATTCGAGGCCGCCGCCAAACCATCCGCGCTGCATCATCATGTCCAGTATTTCCATGGCTTCGACCATGCTCTCGTCGGTCCAGGGGATTTGGCCCGTGAGTGCTTTATAGACGTTGTGCGGTCCGGCGACCTGAGTCATAAACTCGCCGACGAACCATTCGTTGGTCGGGCGCCAATCGGCGTTGCCATGGGAGAAAACGGTGATGCCGGCCTCGTCAATCTCTTCAGCCAGGGCGATTAGCTCGTCCATGGTCTCGGGCGGCGTCCAGCCGTTCTCTTCAAAAAGGGTCTTGTTGTAGAAGAGGACTAGCGTTTCCAAATAGTCGGGGAGACTGTAGAGCGTACCGTCGACCAAGCCGAGGTCGAGCGCCCAGTCGACATAGATATCGCGCCAGCCCATTTGGTCGGCGAAGCTATCGAGGGGCAGGAGCAGCCCGGCCAGCGCTAATTCGTAAACGAAGGATGGTCCCGGCGTGGTTACGACATCGGGTCCAGCGCCGCCAGCAATGGCGGTACGCGTGACATTCCAGGTATCAGCCTGCGGAACAATCTCTACCTGAACCAATGAATCAATGTCATTGAATTCTCGATATATGTCTGCTACACACCCAGCCGATGCGCTTTCGCTCATCCAGTGGGTGACGGTGACGACGTCTTGCCCGCCGACGGGCGCAAGCGCCAGGATCAGAACTGCGATTGCGAAAAGAACTTTCAGGCGATTCATTTTTTGCCTCCTAAGCAATAAAGAATTTGACGTTCAAAAGGTGATGCTCACAATATTGATTCCGACCGATCATGAGGCGCTGACCGCCGTGATGACAGCAGCCAGCGCCAGTATATTCATCGTTAGCGAGTTGGGATCGGTGGAATATCGCCGGCGGCAAGCTCTTCAGCGAAGAGCTCTTGCAAGCCTTCCGAATACTCCATCGCGGTGATTTCGCCGGTCCAGACGCGCTCGATTTCTTCGTAGATATAGACATCGCTCTTTGGCGGCCAGAATGTCCAGGTTGTGTAACCGTAGCGGTCGTTGGCCGAGGCATCCGACAGCGCGGCATAGATCCTGGCGATGCGCGGGTCAAGCGCGCCGAGGACATCTTCGCCAATGGCTACGGGAGCCGGCCCCTTGAGGCAATTCGTCAGCATCTTGCCCTGGGTCGCGGGCGAGAAATACCAGGTCAGGAATTGCGCGGCCGCTTCCGGATGGGGGCTGTTGGCGTTGATGGAGCTGGTGTTGCCCATGCCGATGGTGAAGTAGTCGGTGCCGTCATGGCTGGGCACAGGCACCCAATCCCAGGTCTGGCCCGATTCGCCGAAGTAATCGACCGTGCCGCGGATGGCCCAACTGCCTTCGATATTCATCGCCGCCGAGCCCTCAGCCAGCGATGTCCGCCGGTAGACGCCGTCGTTGGTGAAGTAGAGGTCGACGCCGCCACCGTACCAGCCAGCCTGCATGTGGGCGTCCAGGAGTTCAATGGCTCCGACCAGGCTCTCGTCGGTCCACGGGATTTCACCGCTCAGCGCTTGGTAGACCTTGTGCGGTCCAGCGACTTGTGTCCAATATTCACCGACGAAGTGCTCGTTCGTGGGGCGCCAGCTGGCGTTGCCATGCGAGAAGACGGTCAAGCCGGCCGCCTCGACCTCTTCAGCCAGGGCGTTCAGTTCCTCCATCGTATCGGGCGGCGTCCAGCCGTGCGCCTCGAAGACTTCGACGTTGTAGTACATCACCAGCGTTTCCAGCTCATCGGAAAGGCTGTACAGTTGACCGTCCACCAAGCCGAGATCAAGCGCCCAGTCGAAGAAGAAATCGCCCCAGCCCATTTCATCGGCGAAGGCGTCCATGGGCAGGATCAGCCCGGCTTGCGCCATTTCGTAGACGAACGAAGGACCCGGCGTGCGCACGATGTCAGGTCCGCCGCCGCCAGCTACAGCGGTGCGGGTGACATTCCAGGTATCCGCCTGCGGCACGATCTCCAACTGGATCGACGGGTCGACTTCGTTGAATTCGAGCATCAGGGGACCCCAGCAATCGAGGGTGGAGCCTTCGCTGAACCACATGGTGACAGTGGTGACATCTTGCGCGCCGACGGGCGCCAGCGCCAGGACAAGTACTGCAATCGCAAAAAGAATCTTTATGCCTTTCATGTTTCCTCCTCTGGGGTATTCCAGAATTTGACGGTCGAATTGCTTTGTTCCCAAGCTTTCAGCCAAATAATGAAGAGACGCTGACCGCCGCGATCACGACAGCCAGCGCCGGTATCGCTTACGCTAACGGGTTGGAATCGGTGGAATATCACCGGCGGCGAGTTCTTCGGCGAAGAGCTCATTCAAGCCTTCGAGATAATCCATGACGGTGATTTCGCCGGTCCAGACGCGCTCTACTTCTTCATAGATGTAGACGTCGCTCTTGGGCGGCCAGAAGGTCCAGGTGGTGTATCCGTAGCGGTCATTGGCGGATGCGTCCGACAGCTCAGCATAGACCCTAGCGATGCGCGGGTCAAGCTCGCCCATGACTTCTTCTGAAATCTCTACCGGGGCGGGCCCCTTACGGCAATCGGTGAGCATCTTGCCCTGCGTTTCCGGCGAGAAGTACCAGGTCAGAAATTGGGCGGCCGCTTCCGGATGAGGGCTGTTGGCGTTGATCGAGCTGGTGTTGCCCATGCCGATGGTGAAGTAATCGGTGCCGTCGTGGCTGGGTACGGGCACCCAATCCCAAGTCTGGCCCGACTCGCCGAAGTATTCTCCCAAGCTGCGGATAGCCCAACTGCCTTCGATATTCATGGCCGCGGTGCCATCGGCGAACATGGCCCGGCGGGTCGCGCCATCGTTGGTGAAGTAAAGGTCAATGCCGCCGCCATACCAACCGGCTTGCATGTGCGCGTCCAGGACTTCCATGGCCATCACCATGCTCTCGTCCGTCCAGGGAATCTGCCCGGTCAGCGCCTTGTAGACGTTGTGCGGACCGGCGAGCTGAGTCATGTATTCGCCAACGAACCACTCGTTCGAGGGGCGCCAGCTGGCGTTGCCATGTGAGAAGACGGTGTAACCAGCCGCGGCCACCTCTTCACCCAGGGCGTTCAATTCGTCGATTGTGTCGGGCGGCGTCCAGTCGTTCGCCTCAAAAACTTCCACGTTGTAATAGAGCAGCAGGGTTTCGAGTTCATCCGAAAGACTGTAGAGCTGGCCATCGACCAAGCCGAGGTCGAGCGCCCAATCGAAGAAGAAATCGCCCCAACCCATTTCATCGGCGAAGGCATCCATGGGCAGAATCAAGTTCGCCTGCGCCATTTCGTAAACAAAAGAGGGACCAGGCGTACGGACGATGTCGGGTCCGCCGCCGCCGGCGACAGCGGTGCGGGTGACATTCCAGGTATCAGCCTGCGGCACGATTTCCAACTGGACAGACGGGTCAACTTCGTTAAATTCAAGCATGATGGGACCCCAGCAATCGAGCGTGGAGCCTTCGCCGAACCACATGGTGACGGTGGTGACGTCTTGCGCGCCGACGGGCGCAAGCGCCAAGATCAGAACTGCAATTGCAAACAGAAACTTTATGCCTTTCATGTTTCCTCCTCTTGTACTATTGGAAAACGATTCGATCACAAACTGTGTGCATCGGCTGCCTATCTCGCCATTGCGCCTGCCAGAATTGAAATAGCGAATAGCAGAGCAAGACGCGTATTCAAGCGCAGACGCAGGCGCCGAAGCGACGAGATTTTACACCAATAAGCGCGCCTAAGGCAAGCTACCGGCAAATGATAACGCATAGGAAACCGATTGCGCAAGTATCTTTATCCTCTTGCATCATGCTCTGTCCGCCGCAAAGAAAACGGGAATTAAGCGGGCTGGGCCAGTTATTCCAAGCCGGTGCCGGTGATCGCTTGTACATAATAGCGCTGGAAAGGCATAACCAGCAGAATAGGCACGATAGCGGCGATCATGGAGCCGGCCAGCAGTTCATTCCAGACGGTGCCGTATTGTCCGATCGCCAGCGAGATCTCGACTTGCACGACGCGCATTTCTTGACGCGGGGCGATGAGCAGGGGCCAGAAGAAAGAATTCCACTGGCTGATGAACATCAGCAAGCCGGCGGCGACGAGCACTGGCTTGGAAATTGGCAAGATGATGCTGACCAGAACCCGCAGCCAGGAGGCGCCGTCCACGCGCGCGGCGTCGATTAGCTCTTGCGGTATCTCGGCGAAGAACTGACGAAAGAGAAAGATAACCAGGCTGTTCGCCAAACCTGGCACGAGCAGCCCCTGCCAGGTGTTGATCCAGCCAAAGTTGTTGACCAGGATGTAACGTGGTATCGCGGTCAGATCAACCGGGACCATGAAGGTGAGCATGATGACGGTGAGAAAAAGAAACTGCTTGCCGCGGAAGTCAAATCGACCAAAGGCGAAACCGGCCAGCGCGTTAGCGGCGCCGCCGATGACGACAGTAGCGATGGCGAGGAAGAAGGAATTGCCTACCGCGCGGCCGAATCCGCGTGCGAAAAGGTTGTCGTAGGCTTCCATTGTGAAGTCCACCGGGAAGAGCGCGCGCCAGGAGAAGGGATAGGCGTATTCAAAGACTTTATGATTGGGCGTGAAAGAGGCGGCGGCCGCCCACATCAGCGGCACAACAACAAGGATGACACCGATTACCAATAACGTGTATACGACCGCTGGCTGCAGGTATGTTGCTATTGGCTTCGCGTTCTTCGTCACGAGCGCCTTGCTCCGAGTTGCTTGTCCAGTGGTCGCGAGTCGAGACATATATATCTTGATGAGTCGCTAGTCTTGGCCGCGCAGGACGTATAGTTCGACGCCGATAATGACGAATACGATGACCAGCATCACCGATAGCATCGCGGAGGAAGCGCCCAGATCGCCATAGAGAAAGCCACGGCGATAAGTCTCGTACATGATGAGGTTGGTCGACAATTGCGGTCCGCCCGACGTGAGCAGCAGAATGGGCGCGAACATCAAAAAATTGGCTACCGTATCGGCGACCAGCACAAAGGCAAGCACCCGACGCAGAAGTGGCAGGGTGATCTTGGTGAAGGATTGCCAGCTGTTGGCGCCGTCGATCTTTGCCGCTTCCAGCACTGGCGGCGGGATATTCTGCAAGCCTGCCAGTATGAACAGGCTCCACAGCGGCACGCCGATCCATGAGGCGATGACGATGATAGACCAGAGCGCTTGATCGACAGAATGCAAGAATGGCTGCCGCGCAATGCCCCATTGCGTCAGTATCCCGTTGATCATGCCCGAATTCTGGTCGAGCATCAGCCCCCAGACGATGGCGGTGACATTGAGCGAGACGGCGATGGGCAGCAAATAGATGCTGCGAAATACGCCGATGCCGGGCAGCTTTTGGTTGATGAGGATAGACAGGCAGAGCGCCAGGAAAATCTGGATCGGGTTCACCAGCAGGCTGAAAACGATGGTGACCTGGAGCGACTTCCAAAATACGGGATCGTTGAAGATGCGATTGTAGTTGGCGAAGCCGGCGAAGACGCGCTCGCCGCTGCGCAGGGAGAGAACGAAGGTGCTTTCGATCAGTGTGGCGATGGTGGGCACCAGATTGAAGACGATAAGCAATAGCAGAGCGGGCGCGAGAAAAAGATAGGGGATGAGATGTCTGTTCAGGCGCATGGCTTGAACTTGACTCCATCGCGATAGAAGTACAATTTCAGGCTAATTAGGGCGACCTGCTAGGTCGTCCCTACACGCTAATGATTTGGCGCGAGGGCGACTTACAACCGAGCGTAGACACTACGGTTCAGTCGCCCCTACGTGTTGTGCCATGTTCAGGAGTTAACGATACTTCGCCATTTCGCTTTCGATGCGCTGTACCGCCAAATTCAGTGATTCTTCGACATCGGCGCCGTTGCGAATGTCCTGGAAGATGTTCTGCAAGATCTGCTCATATTCCAGGAAGCCGACCGTGACGGCGCGCGGTCTCGGATTGACGGTCGCTTCGTCTGCGGCTGTCCGCATATAGGACATGGGCAATTCATCGAATTCGGCTTCAGTGGCGAAGAGCGCCAGTACTGATTGCTGCGCCGGAAAGTCCCCGCCGCCGGGGCGACGCCACCACAATTCAGCGCCCTCTGCGGTGGAGATGAAGTGGACGAATTTGGTCGCCGCGTCGATGTGCTCGGTGTTGGCGTTGACGCCGATATGCCAACTGCCGGTGGGCGTGGCTGGCTCACCGTCCGCGAAGTAGGGATGTCTCGAGACGCCCCACTCAATTTCGAGATCGGCATTGTTGGCGAAGCGCCCGATATTCCAGGGACCGCCGACGAACATGCAGGTATTACCGGTCTCGAAGATATCGGCGGGCCAGAATTCCTCGCCCTGCGGCGCCGCGTTCCAGACGTTGAACATGTTGTAGTAGTAGGTGAAGGCTTCGATCCATTCGGGCGAGTTGATGACGCCGTCAACCGACAGACCGTCTTCGCCAATCGCATCGCCGCCGAGCGATTCCGGCAGCGCTTGCAGCTGATAGATGCGCACCATCTGTTCCCAGATGAAGCCCCAGACATCGGGCGTGCCATCGCCGTCGTCATCAAAGGTCAGTGCTTGGGCGATCTCGGCGATTTCTTCCCAGGTCAACCGATCATCTGCGCCCGGCGGCTCCAAGCCTGCCCTATCGAAGCAGCCCTTGTTGTAGAAAAGCAACTGCGTTGAAGTACTGACGGGCGCGGCATAAAGCGTACCCTCGTAGGAGCCGGCATTGACTGCGGCCGGCAGCCAATCTTCGACTTCGTCGCCGGTGAAGACAGGATCTAAGGGCAGCAGCCAATTGCGCAGTGCATAACCCGAAACCAGCGGCACATCAACCGAAATGACGTCGGGCACTTCCGAACCGGCGCCCAAACGCACCTGTATCTGGGCGAAGAGATCGTTGAAGCCGACTTGTTCCGCCTCTACGTTGATATCCGGATTGCGCGCTTCAAATTCCTCGATGATATACTCCGCCGGCCAGCCCAGCGTCAGCCAGGTGATTGTGGTGACGTCTTGGGCGAGCGACGGCGTGACGGCAAGGAGAAGCAACAGCGTAGCGAGAATTGCTCTTTTGACAAACATAATGTGAAACCTCCATCTAGACCTTATCGTGCAATCTGTTGCGCAACTTTAAGGTAATCGGTTTCGCAGCAGATTGCAACATTCGCGTGAGATTCGGAGCAAAGCCGCGCGCAGACTAATAAGCCGCGATTTGACCGTCGGCGCGGGGTTCGCTGCCGCCGTGCATGACCCCGGATTCCGGATCGTAGCGGATGATCTGCCCGCGCCCGAAGTTGCCGCGTCCCAGTCCCGCTTCCGGCTGAATCCGATGCCCGCGCTCAGCCAGATCCGCCATCGTCTTGAAGGGACTGCCGTCTTCAATTAACAGCGCGCCGCCTGGATCGCCGTTCTGGACTTGCCAGCGCGGCCGATTCAGCGCCTCCTGTGGATTGAGATCATCGTCGACCATGGCGCTGATGACCTGGAAGTGCCCTTGCGGCTGCATGAAGCCGCCCATGACGCCGAAGCTGGCCCAGAGCTCGCCGTCCTTCAGCGCCATGCCCGGAATGATAGTGTGGTAGGGGCGCTTGCCCGGCGCGAGCGCGTTGCGATGCCCCGGAACTAGCGAAAAGCCCGAGCCGCGATTCTGCAGCCAGACGCCCGTGCCCTTCGCCACAATGCCGACGCCGAAGCCCATGTACAGGCTCTTGATGAAGGAGCAGGCGTTGCCGGCGCCATCAATTACGCTGAGATAGATCGTGTCGGAACCGCCGGGCAAGTAACCTGGCGGGCTTGGCGGATCAGCGGCGTAGAAGGGATGGATAAGCGCCGCTCGCGCAGCCGCGTATTGCTTGCTGAGCAGCGCATCAAGCGGAACATCGGCTCGGATCATGTCGGCGATGTATTCGTGCGCGTCCGCCCAAGCCAGGCGCATGCACTCGACCATCAGATGGATGCGCTGCGGCGAATCCCAAGCGTGGGACCCGAGGTCAAAGTTCTCGGCGATGTTGAGCGCAATGAGCGCGGTCAAGCCTTGTCCATTGGGCGGGCACTCATATACGGTGACGCCGCGATAGTCAGTATGGATCGGCTCGTCCCAGGTGGAGTGGTGGTTCTTCAGGTCGTCCAGCGTCATGAAGCCGCCCTGTTCCTGCAACGACGACACGATGGCTTCGGCAATCGGACCGGTGTAGAAAGCATCGGGTCCGCCCTCAGCAATGGCGCGCAGTGTCTTCGCCAGCCCGGGCAAGCGAATCACCTGCCCGGCCTTCGGGGTATCGCCATTCGGCAGGTATTCCTCGGCATTGGCGGCGCCCTGCAGGAAGGCGCCCGAATGCTCCCAGCGGTAGCCGACCACCGGCGCGGTTGGAAAGCCCTCGCCCGCGTAGTGAATGGCGTCTTGAAGCACATCAGCCAGCGTCATCGAGCCATGTCGCTCCAGCAGATCATGCCAGCCGCGCACGGCTCCCGGAACGGTGACGGAGTGAGCGTGGCGGGGGTCCATTTTCTCCCAGCCGAGCGCATGGACCGCGTCCAACGATAAGGCTTGAGGCGCGCGTCCGCTGCCATTCAATGCCGTGACTCGCTTGGTCTCCGCGTCAAAGTAGAGCGCGAAGCAATCGCCGCCGACACCGCAAGACGCCGGATCCATCACATTCATCATCGCTGATGTGGCGACGGCGGCGTCGGCTGCGTTGCCGCCAGCCCGCAGGATGTTGAGTCCGGCTTGCGCGGCCAGCGGGTTGCTGGCGCCGACCATGCCGCGGCGGGCGCTGATCATGGAGCGGCGGGAGTTGAAGTCGAAGGACATGGTTTTCATATTTCACCTACTCAATCGCGTGAGCGACTCGGCGATCCATGCCACGCCGTCGCCACAACGTATCACAAGCCAGTAATGCGGGCTGCCTGCCTGATAGCCAACAACCGTAAAGGAATCGCCGGGTTGCCCCGCACCAGTGATTTCGTAATCTCTCCCCGGATCTGACTGCAAATTGACCCTACCATCGACCGGAGCATACTACGGCGTGGGCGTCGGGGTTGCCCATGCGTCAACATTGACACTTTGCCGTGTCCCCGCGTCAAGAGTGGCGTTGTGTTCGGTTACCCGTGCCCAAGCAGTCGAGAATCGCTCGGTCTCTCTCGCCCTAAGAGTCGATTGTTCGGTCGCTCTCGCATTAGCAGTAGCAGCTTGCTCGGTCGCCTTCGCCCAGGCAGTGGCTCGTTGCCCGGTCGCTCTCGCATTAGCAGTAGCGGCTTGCTCGGTCGCCTTCGCCCAGGCAGTGGCTCGTTGCCCGGTCGCTCTCGCATTAGCAGTAGCGGCTTGCTCGGTCGCCTTCGCCCACGAAGTGGCTCGTTGCCCGGTCGCTCTCGCATTGCCAGTTGCGCGTTGCTTGATCGCCCTTGCAGTAGAAGTTGCGCGTTGCTCAGCCGCCTTTGTCGCGGCTAGCGTCTCATAGTCTGACATGACAAACCAGACGGTATCCCAACCGTAGGACGGAGTCCAGCCAAATCGGTAGTCGCCATCCCACCGCGGCACTTCAAAGATTATGAGTCCTTCGAGGTAACCGCCGGGCATGAAAGCCTCCGGGAGCAAGAATTCATCCAGGGCGTCGAAATACAAGTTGTATTCGACGCTGTAGGGGATGCCACGCTTCCCGGCGATTTCAAACTCCCTCGAGTTGAACTCACAGCGGGTTCTCCGCGACTCATCGCATTTTGCAATCACCATAACGCCGATAAACTCGTTGCCAGGCGTAAGTTCTTTGCACCGGGCGTCGGGTCTCCTGCAAGTCTCGTTTATCTTTCTGGTAAAATGGTCGACACCAATCCAGCGCCCGTCGCCATCACCCCGCAGCCAGCCATACTCCGTCGGATTAGCAAATGTACCCTCGCCCCCTTCTAAAGTTTCTGTGGGTTCTGTCTCGAGCTCAGCGCTTACCGCATCATCCTCCGCTGCCTCGGCAGGCTCTTCGCCGGCGGCCGCGATCATCGCGTTGGCGGTAGCAATCATCGCGTTGGCGGTGGCGTGTGCGGCGGTCGCGGTCGAAGCTTCTCTTGTCGCTGACGCTCCCGCGGAAAGAATCGTACTCTCAGCAACCCGCCGCGCCGTATTAGATGGGATAGCGAAGCCCAGCGCCGTCCCGAAATAGCGAGCCGTATTGACCCCGATGACTTCGCCAGCTCCATTCAACAAGGGACCGCCGCTATTTCCAGGCGCAAGCGCGGCATCCGTCTGTATCGCGCCTTCCATCACCGTACCGTTGTCAAACTCCAGTCTGCGATTAAGCCCGCTGATGATCCCACGAGTCAAGGTCGCGTCCAGGCCGTGGGGGCTGCCTATCGCCACAACAGCCTCCCCCACGACTAGGGCGTCTGAGTCGCCGAAGGTTACTGGTTTGAGACGATGACGCGGTACATCCACTTTGATGACAGCGAGGTCAACGCGCGTATCCATTCCAATCAAGGCGGCTGGCGCTTCGAATCCGTCGTGGAATTTAACGGTCAAGGCTCTGGCATCTTCGACTACATGGGCATTCGTGACGATATGCCCGTCTTTGTCAATCACAAACCCGGCGCCGCCAGCTGTGTCGAGGCGACTGATTGCGACTTCAATCGACACCACTGACGGGCTGACGTCGCGATAGATATCCGCTTCGTTCTGCGCCCAAAATGGCAAGGTTAGCGGAAATGCCAGAAACAAAAACAACCAGAGCCTGCGATACATTTTGACTCCCTTTTGATTCATAGCGACTCTGGGATTGTAGCGAGACCGGCGCGTAGCCGCTAATATCAGACTCGCTAATTCTGGCTCGTTCGTTGACAATCCGGCACGACTTGTTAGACTCTCCGTTGGATTTGCGGTCTGATTGGTGCGCACTCTATTTCAGAAGCGGTCGGCGTAGACTCGGCGGCTTCGCGATAGCTTGACGGTCAGCGATCAACTGAATTATCTGCCACCATGCTCAGGAGGAAAGGCGAAATATGCAAGCACTTTACGAAAGCAAAAACGCGAATCTGGAAGACGCCCTGCTGGAGTCGCTGGCGCCGGAGGAACCCTGGTCGCTGATCGAGCGATTCACCACGCTGGTGCGCGAATCGTCATCGGAAGACGAGCGCGCGGCTTTCGATTACGTTGCTGGCCGCTTAAGCGAGTTGGGCGTCCCGTACACGATGCACATGCCGGAACAGTTTCTCAGCGTGCCGGTCAAAGCATCGCTGGAGGCGGGCGGCGCCACCTATCGCGCGAAGACCCCGGGCTTCTCAATCAGCACACCAGCCGGCGGCATCAGCGGCGAGGCGATCGTCATTGAGGGTTTCGCCGCCGGGCGCAGCGTCGATTTCTTCGATTTCTCGCCGACGACCGAAGTGGATGTCGAGGGCAAGATCGTGGTGGTCGATGGCTTTGGCGGTCCGCCGCCGGTCTGGTATTTCCAGAACAAAGGCGCGAAGGGCGCGATCTTCATCAACCCGGGCGTCGATATCCACTGGGGCATTTGCACGACGATCTGGGGCGCGCCCGACCTCGACAATTATCATCGTCAGCCGACCATCCCGGTGATCTCCATCAATCGGCCCGATGGCGAGGCGCTGCTGGCGCAGTTGGAGAACGGACTAAGCGATGTCACCCTTCACGCCGAGCTCAAGGAGGGCTGGTTTGAATGCCCCTGCCTGGTGGCGGAGATCAAGGGAAGCATCGAGCCGGAGCGTTTTGTGCTGGTGCACGGGCACATGGATTCCTGGGATATCGGCATCGGCGATAACGCTGTCGGCGACGCTACCCTGCTTGAGTTGGCGCGCATCTTCCAGGACAATCGCGGTCAGATGGCGCGCAGCCTGCGCGTAGCCTGGTGGTCGGGTCACTCGACCGGGCGTTACGGCGCCTCAACCTGGTACGCCGATGCCTTCGGGCTCGATTTGGCGCGGAATTGTGTGGCGCAGATGAACATTGATTCGCCCGGCTGCCGCTGGGCGACCGAGTATCGCGATGTGACGGTGATGAGCGAAGTCGAGGATTTCGCCGCCCAGTCGGTGCTGGATTCGACGGGCAAGGGTTTCACCGGCGAGCGCCCGCATCAAGCCGGCGATTATTCCTTCAACAACATCGGCATCTCCAGCTTGTTCATGCTGCTGTCGTCGATGCCCCAGGCGAGAATCGATGAACTGGGCTATTACGGGGTCGGCGGCTGCGGCGCCAACATCGCCTGGCATACCGAGAACGATACGCTGGAGATCGCCGACAAGGATAATCTGATGCGCGATCTGCGGGTCTACGCCACTTCGCTGCAGCGCCTGCTGAACAATCCCGTGCATCCCTACGACTTCCGCAGATTGACCGCTGAATTCAAGGATACGCTCGACAAGTATTCGGCGGCGGCTGGCGCAGAAGTCGACTTTTCGCCTTGCTATGACGCGCTTGATGACTTGAATGGCGCGCTCGACGGGCTCTACGCGCAGACGGACCGGCTGGCGAACGGCGCCGTCGATGACCCGGCTGCCCGCGCTTACAATGATGCGCTGTTGGCGCTGGCGCGGGAGCTGGTGTTGATCAATTACACGCGCAAGGGGCGCTTCCGCAACGAACCGGCGGTGCGAGTGCCCGAATTGCCGGACCTGGCGCCAGCGATGGACATCGCCAATGCCGATCATCACATGCGGCGGGTGACACGGACGCATCTGGTTCGCGGCGTCAATCGTGTCGCCTGGGCTTTTGAGAGCTCGGCGAATATCGTCCGCGCGGCGCTCGAAAAAATCTAACCACTGTCGAAAACTGTAGGGGTGACACAAGTGTCGCCCGCCAAAGGGAAAGCACATGAAACTGATCTACCTTGTATCCGGACCAATGGGGCGAACACCCGAAGGCTTAGCCGAACTCGGAAGGCGGCGCGAGTACTTGCAGCGTCACGCGGCGGCCGGCACTGAAGTCGACATCACCGATATCCCGGCGGGGCCCGGCTCTATCGAGAGCATGTACGAAGAATACCTGTCGATCCCCGAGACGGTGAAGCGGGCGCACGAACTGCAAGCCGATGGCTGGGATGGCATCCTGCTCGGCTGTTATGGCGATCCCGGCTTGGGCGCCCTGCGCGAGATTGTCGATATTCCGGTGGTAGGCGCGGGGCAGGCGACAGCGCTGATGGCTTCGGCTGTCGGGCGGCGCTACTCGGTCATCACCGTCACCGACAGCGTCATCGGCCCGTTGGAAGAGACCATGCGCAACAGCGGCGGCGGCGACAAGCTGGCCAGCGTGCGCGCGGTGAATATCCCGGTGCTCGAATTGCATAAGGACCGCGAACTGGCAATTGAGGCGACGCTGGAAGAAGGCAAAAAGGCGATTGAAGAAGACCGCGCCGATACCCTGATCGTCGGCTGCATGAGCATGGGCTTCCTCGAGATTCCAGAAGCCTGCCAAGCCGAGTTGGGCTTGCCCTTCCTGAATCCAGCGCGCGTGCAACTGAAATTCCTGGAAGCGATGCTCGGTTCCGGACTGAGCCATTCGAAACAGGCTTACATGACGCCGCCGAAGATTGCATCGGGCGAGGCGAGCGGTCCGGCTGATCTTTACTACAGCAAGAACTAACACGTCACAACATGAAAATCTGTGGGGGGCGTGACTTGTATCGTCCGCCATCAAATCAAACTGTAGGGGCGAGACTTGTCTCGCCCTAAAACGCGAAAGGAAAAAACATGCCACTTGTACTAACAGGCGCGACCCTGATTGACGGCAATGGCGGCGCGCCGCTGAACAACGCAGCGGTATATATTGAAGGCGAGCGAATCGCCTGGGTGGGCAGCGCGGCTGATCTGCCGCAAACTGCGCAGAATGCAGAGCAAATCGATGTCAGCGGCAAGTGGCTGATGCCCGGGATTATCGACGCCCATATCCACATCTGCTACAACGGTAGCGAAAGCACATTCGCCCTGCTGGAAAAACCGCGGGACGACCTGGTGCTGGAAGCGGTGGATATCTGCGAGCGCACGCTTTCGCATGGCGTGACGACGATTCGCGATGTCGGTGGCGAGCAGTATATCGAGATGTCGCTGCGCAATGCCATCAACCGTGGCTTCATCCGCGGACCGCGCATGAAACTCTCCGGGCGCGTCATCTCGATGACCGGCGGGCACGCCCATTTCATCGCCCGCGAAGCCGATGGCCCCGATGAGATGCGCAAGGCGGCGCGCGAACAGATCAAGGCGGGGGCCGATCTGGTCAAGTTGATGGCGACCGGCGGCAGCGCCACGCCCGGGCAGGATATCCACGCCAGCCAGCTCACGGTCGAAGAGATATCTGCGGTTACCGAAGTCGCGCACATGATGGGGCGTCACGTGGCGGCGCATTGCCATGGCACCGGCGGCATCCGCAATTGCATGCTCGGCGGCGTCGACACCATTGAACACGGGACTTATCTCGACGAAGAGACCGCCGACATGATGGTGGAAAACGGCGCGCAGTTGGTGCTGACGCTTGGCGCCGGCAATCCCGATTTGGAGAGCTATCCGCTATCGCCGGTACAGCAGGCTGATGCCGAACGGCGCAAGCCCATGATTGAGCAGGGCGTCAAGCAGATCCGCAAGACGATCGCTTTGGCGCGGTCCAAGGGTATCTTCCTGGGCATCGGCACCGATGCCGGCGGCAATCCGCTGGCGCCGCATCAATTCGCCATGGCGCGCGAGCTTGAATTGCTGGTCGAGAATGACTTGACGGCGATGGAAGCCATCACCATCGGCACGCGCAACAACGCCAAGGTTTTGCGCTGGGAAGACGAGATCGGCACGGTGGAAGCGGGCAAGTACGCTGATCTGCTGCTGCTTGACGCGGACCCCCTGGTCGATATTCGGAATCTGCGGGAGATCGCCGCGGTTTACAAAGGCGGCGAAGCGGTGTAGGGGCGAGTTCGGGCGACCCAAGGGTCGCCCCTACAAGAGTCGTCCAGAAGAATGGCGCGGTGATGCCCACGATAGCGATGGTCGGCGATATATTCTTGCAGGAATCGCTGCCGCAGACAGCGGAACTGGCGGCGGTGGCCAAGGTCCTGCGCGGCGCTGACATCGCCTTCGGCAACCTGGAGACGCCGGTCTCCGAGCGCGGGACGCCAATCGACAAGTGGATCAACATGCGCATGCCGCCCGCCCTGCTCGTCGATGTGGTTGACCTGGGCTTCGACATCGTGACGCTGGCGAATAACCACATGTGGGATTTCGGCGAGGCCGCCTTCAACGACACGCTGCGCCATTTGCGCGATCATGCCCTGCCCTATGTCGGCGCGGGGGCGGATCTTGACGAGGCTTGGCGCGCGGAGATTATTTTACGCGGCGATCACAAAGTCGCCTTTCTCGGCGGGGCATCTACCTTGGGACCAGGTTCGGCCGCGGCTGCCGGACGGCCGGGCGTCGCGGCGATTCAGGTTTCTGAAGCCTATCATCTGGATCCGCCAGCGAGCCTGGAGCAGCCGGGCAGCGCGCCATACGTCTTCACCCGAGCCTGGCGCGAAGACCTGGAGCGCGCCATCGCTGCGGTGGGCGCGGCAAAAGCGGGGGCCGACTTTGTCGTGCTGGCGCTGCATTGGGGCGTGCCGCCCTTCTGGCGTCCGCGCTTTCAAGATGGCTTGGCCGATTATCAGATTGAAGTCGGTCATGCGCTGATTGAAGCCGGCGCCGATGTCATCGTCGGGCATCATCCGCATTCCTTGCAGGAGGTAGAGATCTATCAAGGCAAGCCAATATTCTACAGCCTGGGCAATTTCATCTTTCATCACAACAAGGGTCCGGTGAGCGAGACGCCGGTCAGCCGCAACGCGCCTTACTCGGTTAATGTTGATCGGCGCAATCGCGAGTGGTCGGAGACGGTGATCGCGCTCGCGGATCTAAGGGAAGCGGGAGAGGCGCGCTACGCCCTGATTCCTGCACTGCTTGATGGCGATGGCAACCCACAGTTGCTCGCCGGCGATGAAGCGCGCGCGGTCATCGAGCGGCTGGAGGCGATGTCGCCCGTCGCCGAATTCTCTTTCAGTGATGGGCTGGGGCATTTGCAATTGTCCTGGTGAACAAGTCATACTTGGATTCTGTCTGGAATTCACAGGTCATTTTGTGAAGGAGGTGGGTTAGAATCAGCGACGTTGCGAAATGTGAAGTTCCTTCGCTATGCTTGCCATGTAAATTGTAAGGAGAAAACCCTACCATGAGCAGGAAACTTGTAAGTCTAGCTGTTCTGGCGATGATGATGCTGGTACTCGCATTGCCAGTCACATCGCAGATGATGGGCGAAGTTGTGCCACCGATCATCGTGCATTCGGTGACACAGGCTGAGCGCCCCATCGAATATGAGACCACCCGCCTGGTCGTCGAAAACATGCGCGAGCTGGGCCTCGAGGTCGAGCACCGCGCCATCCCTTGGGCGCAGTTGATTGACGAGATCTGGTACAGCCGCACAGAAGAAAGCTCCGCCGCCGACCGTCCCTTCCAGATGACGCACTGGCGCATGGTGGGCCGCCCCGAGCGTTCCGATCCGGATGAGTTCACTTACAACCTCTTCCACTCCAGCGTGCGTGACGGCGGTTACAATTTCATCGGCTACAACAACCCCGAATATGACGCCTTGGCTGAAGCGCAGCGCGTGGAAGTCGGCGATAGGGAAGCGCGGCTGGACATCATCTGCGAGGCGCAGCGGGTCATCCGCAACGATATGGTCAACGCCTACTTCATTCACCCGTTGACGCCGCAGGTGGTCAATACAGCGGTCTTCAATCCGGATAGCATCACGACGCAGGCCGGCATCGGCGTGCACAATTTCTGGACCTGGATCGGCATTGAACCGACCAGCGATGAGGGCAAGACCCTGATCACTTCGACGACTTCCTTCCTGAATTCCTTCAATCCGCTGGAGATCGCTGGCGACGCGCCCAGCCGCGTAACCGAGATGACCTGGGACCGCTTGATGCGCATCAATCCGATTGGCGTGCCGGAGCCTTGGGCGGCCGAGAGCGTCGTCTGGGAAGATCCGCTGAACGTGGTCGTCACCTTGCGCGAAGACATGAAGTGGCATGATGGCGAAGACGTGCAATCCGATGACGCCGCCTATTCCTTCGAAGCGGCGCTGGCTGGCACAACGCAGACGGACGAAGACGGCAAGGAAGAATTCCGTCCGGAAGCGCCCGATTATCATCCCTTCGCCCGCAACGTCGCCAATATCGAGATCATCGACGACCTGTCGCTGCGCTTTACGCTGCGTACGCCCTCAGCCGCCTTCGAGACTAGCTCGTTAGCCAAGCTGAACTTGATTCCCAAGCACATCTGGGAACCGATCATCAACGACCTGCTGGAGCGGGATGACGCTGATGCCGATTCGATTCAGGAAGAGATTCCGATCGGCTCCGGTCCCTTCAAGTACGTCGACTTTGATGTCAACGAGTACGTATTCCTCGAGGCATTTGATGATCACTGGGCGCGCCCCAAGATCGACGCCTGGATAATGAACGTATTGCCGAATCAGGAAGCGACGCTCGGCCAGATTCAAGCCGGCGAGATGAACTTCCTCTGGGAATGGCCGGGCGATCCGGGCGTGCTGCAAAGCATCGTGGACGACAACGAACACCTTGATCTGTTCTCGGCGATCAGCATCGGGATGAACTACTTCGCCTTTAACGTGCGTTACGCGCCCTTTGACGATGTGACCTTCCGCCAGGCAGTCGCGCATACGATTCCGCAGGAGTTCATCATTGACAACATCTTTAATGGGCTGGCTGCGCCGGCGGATAGTTTCGTCTCGGCCGCGCTGGAATACTGGCGCCAATGCGACGACCTGCCGACTTACGACTTCAGCATTGAAGGCGCGCGCGCTCTGCTGGAAGGCGCCGGCTACAGCTGGGATGACGAGGGACGCCTGCATTACCCGGGGAACTAAACGAATACTTCCCCCACCCCAAACCCCTCCCCGACCGCCAGTGTCTACGCGGCGCATAAAGAGGGAGGGGCTTTATTGGCCAAGTCCGTACATGGCGCCACCCCTTCCCTCATTTTGGGGGAAGGGGCCAGGGGATGGGGGCAAGGGAACGAATACGCATGAACCGCGGCGTCGCCTATTACATCTTGGGACGTTTCCTGCAGAGTGTGATGGTGCTCTGGATCATCGTCACGCTGCTCTTTCTGCTATTCCGCCTGGCGCCCAGCAATCCGCTGGCCAGTTATATCGACACGACCTTCACCAAACAGCAGGAAGCGGCGCTGCTGGCGCGTTTCGGGCTGGATAAGCCGCTGGGCGAGCAGTACATCATTTACCTGTTCAACCTGCTCAAATTGGACTTGGGCGATACCTTCAGCTATTCGGGCAAGACGGTGCTGGATATCCTGGGCGCTGACCTGCCGAACACCATCTATTTGACGCTGACTTCGCTGCTGCTCGCTTATGCGGTAGGTGTGCTCGGCGGCATCGTGATGGCGGCCATGCGCGGCCGCCTGATCGAGCGCGTCGGAACGACTTTCACGCTGATGACGCGGGCGGCGCCGCAATTCTGGGTCGGCATGCTTTTGCTGACATTTTTCGCTTTTCAATGGAAATTGCTGCCCTCTTCCGGCATCGGACCGCCGATGGTGCGCTATCGTTGGGAGACTGAGTGGGACAAGTTGATGTCGCCGGTTTTCTGGCGCCACATGATCTTGCCCACCTTCACGCTGGCGCTCTACCTGCACGGGCTGCCGCTGCTGCTGATGCGCTCGAATATGCTCGAAGTGCTGGACCAGGACTACGTGACGATGAGCCGCTTGGCCGGCTACAGCGAGTGGCGCGTGATGATTCATACGGCGGCGCGCAACGCCATGCTGCCGGTGCTGACGGCGCTGACGCTTGGCATCGGCTACAGCATCGGCGGCAACGTAGTAATCGAGCATGTATTCTCCTGGCCCGGGCTGGGGCGGACGCTGGTGCGGGCGGTCCAGCAAGCCGATTATCCGCTTGCGCAGGGCGCCTTCTTTCTAATTGCGGTCATTATTGTATTCATGAATTTCATCGCCGATATCTTATACAGCCTGCTGGACCCGCGCGTGGGCGCGTCGGCGCAGGCGCAGGTTTCTTAAGCCGAAGGCAAGATGATGCAACAGGAAGCGAGCGCTCGCCAAGAGCCGGCGGGCAAGGCGACAATGCAATTCCGGCAGGGCTCGGCCATCCGCCAGCTTTGGGAGACCAACCTCGAGGTCTTCCAACGCGACAAGATAGCGCTCTTCGGCTTGTGCATCTTTGCCGTCTTCACCATCGTGGCGATATTCGCGCCCCTGATCGCGCCGAACGACCCGCTGACGCCGCTCAAGAATAACGAAGGCGACTGGATCAAAGACGCCATGCCCTATTGGCTGGCGGAACCGGGCGAGGACGAAGCCGAAGGCTATACAAATACCTTCCTTCTGGGCACAACGAACATCGGGCGCGACATCTATTCGCAGCTGATTCACGGATCGCGTTCGGCGCTGCTTGTCGGTTTCTCGGCGGCGGCGGCGGTGGCGGTCATCGGCACGGTGGTCGGCTTGCTCGCGGGTTATTACGGCGGCTGGGTCGATGCTATTCTCATGCGCGCGGCTGATGTCGCCTTCGGCATCCCTTTCATCCCCTTCATCATTGTGGTCTCGGCATTTCTCGATCCCAGCATCTGGAACGTCGTGGTGGCGATGGCGGTGCTGCTCTGGCGCGATACGGGCCGGGTCATCCGCTCACAGGTGCTTGTGATTAAGGAGCAAGCTTTCGTCAGCGCGGCGCGCGTCTCCGGCGCCAGCAATCTGCGCATCATTTTTGTTTATATCGCGCCCAGCATATTGCCGCTTTCATTTCTATATGGTTCCTTCGCCATCGCTTGGGCGATCCTGACAGAAGCGAGCGTCAGCTTCCTCGGATTCAGCGACCCGGAGACGATCAGCTGGGGCTTCATGCTGCAGGACGCCTTCAATTCACTGGCGCTATCTCGCGAGGCTTTCTATTGGATCGTGCCGCCCGGTCTCTGCATTATGCTGACGGTGATGGCCGGTTTCTTCATCGGCCGCGGCTACGAAGAAGTGCTCTTCCCGCGTCTGCGGCGGATGTAAACGGATGATTATCGTTTTTTCCGATTATCGCCCCCACTCCATAAAGCTTGATTTCGGTTATACTAGCAGGAAGCGGGAGATACGACCATGCAGAAGCAACAAGAGTCGCCGCAAGAGAAAAAGAAACGCAGCGGCATGACCAAGTATGAGAAGATTAAAGCCCGGATCCTGGTCTTCATCGCCGTCGTTATCGTGACCCAGGCCGTCCTATCCGTAGGATCATTCCTGTATTCCACCTCCACTTTGGACAAGATGTTTCCTGAAGAGGATTACTACCCGTACTGCAAATGCCCAGCAACAGAAGTGTTTTACGGCGAACCCTATAGACAGTAGAAGAGAAAGCCGTCTCAAGATCGGACGGCTCCAGTGCTTTAGAAGGATGTTGCTGTCAATCTGATGCAACTCAAAGCTAGCCGCACGCCACGCAACGTATCCTGCGGTAAATTCTTATTCCCAAGCACCACATATCCCGATAAAACAGTCTGCCATTAGTGCAGCTGTAACACTCGTCATACCACCAGTGGGGAAAGCATATTCTCGGGGTAGGGCCCTCTCCCGACATACCTACGCCTCCAAACTGCTCGAAGCCGTAATAAAGCGCGGCGAGGCTCGGAAATATGAGAGCTTCACTGAGCCCGAGCTCTTCAAAGTCTATCTCGGACAAGCATTCAAAGTCGGGCATTAGAGACGTTTCATTTAGACCGGCGGGTGATAGACCAATTACATCTGCATCCTGCGCGAAAGCAGAACCAGCGAATAGCCCGCCGACCAGCAGTACCGCCATCATTAAAACTATCGTCTTCATCATTACCTCCTCCGATTTTCTTCAATAGCTTCCAGTTTATCAAGGGAGTGGTGAATCATTGATATACGAATTCAAATAGATGAGCATCGTAATTGGGATACTGTTGACGATACAACTGCCGCTGATTCCAAGCATAAGTAAAGAGCTTCACTGCCCGCCGGAGCGCATCGGCACAGCGGGAAAAACAGCGGGAACGCCGTTGCAAACGAGATAGATAATGACGAAGTTCCGCATTCACGCCTTCTACCCGATAAGTCTCGCTCTTATTCGGCATCGGTATATGCTTGCCCGGATAATAGACCAGTTTCTTGTACGAGGCCATCAGATCGCTGTAGTACCAGCGCCCTCTCGGGCTTTGATCTACCAGGTTTTGCAAAGTCGCTTCATCACGCTTTTGGCTCACCAGTGAGCCGACAATGCAACTGCTAGCTCGCTCGACCAAAGTGATTATGTACCATCTGTTTTTTTTCGCCCGACAAAAGTATGCAACTCATCCATCTCAAGGATATGCAGTGGCTTCTTTCGCGGTATCGGCGCCGGTGGCAGTTGATCGGCGCAAGCTTTCACCCAATTCATTATCGTCACATGATGAACCTTAAAATGACGGGCGATCTTTCGGTAACTCAAGCCATCCGCATAGTATTCAACGGCTAATTGCCGCATTTCCTTGCTATATCGACGAGATTGTGCAACATAACGGCGGTCGCAGGGCTTGCACTTGTACATTTGACTTCCGTAACCAGTGCGACCTGCCTTTACTTGTTGTTCTGTATCTTCGCAGTGGGGGCATCTTTTCATATATTCAGTTTATCATATTAACATATTCACCACTCCCTTATCAAAGACCCTCGAATATGCCTACATATTGGGATATAATGCACAATGTGTCCCGTGTTGACAAAGAGTTGAAATAGAGTGGTATACTAGAATGCTTATCCACTAGAAGCGGAAGCGAAAGTTTCCATCATGTCCATCCTCTCCATCCGCGATCTCAAGGTCAACTACCATACCCAGGACGGGACCGTTCAGGCGGTTGACGGCGTATCGCTCGATATGGACGAGGGCCAACACCTCGGTTTGATCGGCGAATCGGGCTGTGGCAAGACCACGCTGCTCAAAGCCATCGTACAGGTGTTGCCGCGCAACGGCCACATCGTCAGCGGCGAAATCAAATTCAAGGGCATGGATCTGCTGCAACTGCCGCCGGCCGAGATGCGGCAATTGCGCTGGCGCGAAATCGCCACCATTCCGCAGGCGTCGATGGATTCGCTGAATCCGGTGCAGCGCGTCGGCAGCCAACTCATGAAACTGCTGCGCGTGCGCGGTGGCTACACAAAAAAGGCGGCGCGCAAACGGGCGATCGATCTCTTCGACATGGTCGGCCTCGATACCGAGCGCTTGATGCATTATCCGCACGAATTCTCCGGCGGCATGAAGCAGCGCGCCGTCATCGCCATGGCGCTGGCGCTTGAGCCCAGCCTGCTCATCGCCGACGAGCCGGTCACCGCGCTGGATGTCATCGTGCAGCATCAGATCCTGGAAGTGCTGCGACGGTTGGAGCGCGAGCTGAATTTGACCGTTATGTTGATCACGCACGACATATCGGTGGTGGCGCAGGTCTGTGATTCGGTATCGGTGATGTATGCTGGGCGTATCGTCGAGGAGGCGGCGGCGGAGCCATTCTTCGCATCGCCAGCCCATCCCTACAGCCTCGGCTTGCAGCAGGCATTCCCCAATCTCGCCAATCCGCGCGACGTGCTGGTATCGATTGAAGGTTATCCGCCCGATTTGCGCGAACCGCCCGCCGGCTGTCGCTTTGCCGAACGCTGTCCCTTCGTGCAAGAAACCTGCCATGAAATCGATCCGCAACTGGAGACGGTCGGCGACGGGCGTATAGCCGCCTGTTTGCGCTCCAATGAAATGGACGCCCTGCGCACGAGAGCGGAAGACCCGACCCTCTGGCAAAATGTCGAGGTGGCGCGGTTAGTTGGCCAACCCCCCCTAAATCCCCCCCCCATCGCAATGGAGGGGGACTTGGATACGCCACTGCCAGCAGCAACCTTGGCCAAGAAGCCCCCCTCTCCATCGCAATGGGGAGGGGTTGATGACCCGCCCCTGCTCGAGATGAACGACGTCTCCAAGCGCTTCAAGATTGGCGGCGGCTTGGCCGGTCTGCTGCGCGGCGATACAGAGCAGACAGTATACGCGGTCAACAACATCTCCTTCACCTTGCGCCGCGGCGAGAGTCTGGGCTTGGCGGGCGAATCCGGCTGCGGAAAATCAACCACCGGCAAGCTGCTGGTGAAGCTGATCGACGCCAGCGACGGGCAGATCGTCTTTGATGGCGAAGACCTGTCCGGCGTCGACGATAAGGAATTGCTGGGCTTCCGCAGCCGCGTGCAGTTGATGTTCCAGAACCCCTTTGAAGCCCTCAATCCGCGTTTCACGCTCTACCGCTCTTTGACCGAGCCGCTGATCATTCACGGCTGGAAAGACGAGAACGAACGTTTGCAGCGGGTGGTCGAGACGCTGGATCGCGTCAACCTGCGCCCGGCTGAGGTCTTCCTCGACAAATACCCGCACCAACTCTCCGGCGGACAATTGCAGCGGGTGGTGCTGGCGCGCGCGCTGGTCTTGCATCCCGATTTCCTGGTGGCGGATGAGCCGGTCTCCATGCTTGATGTCTCGGTGAGAGCCGGCATTCTCAATACGACGCGCCGCCTGGCAAGCGAATTGGGCTTGGCGACGGTGTATATCTCCCATGACTTGTCGCTGCTGCAATACACCTGCGACCGCATCGCCATCATGTACCTCGGTGAAATCGTCGAAATCGGTCCCAGTAATGAGGTCATCAACAAGCCGCAGCACCCCTACACGCAAGCGTTGATCGCGGCCGTGCCGGTGCCCGATCCCACGATCGAGAATCCGCCATTGCGCATCCGCGAAGGCG
The DNA here is from genome assembly GCA_965205125.1 of Phototrophicaceae bacterium. Taxonomy (GTDB): domain Bacteria; phylum Chloroflexota; class Anaerolineae; order Aggregatilineales; family Phototrophicaceae; genus UBA6055. Next base: position 1,005,554 of record CBDBFY010000001.1, on the reverse strand, counting down.
TGCCCCGCCCCACCGAACAATTCATCGGCTGCCCTTTTGCGCAGCGCTGTCCCGAAGTGATGGAAGCCTGCCTCGAGATTCGCCCGCCCCTCATTGCCGATGAACGAGGGCATCAAGCGCAGTGTCATCTCTACGGCGAACACCGCGAATCGCCCAAGCTCCAGCGCGAGGCTGAGACGGCGCGCTAAGGCTTAGTATTCCCGCCTCTATTCGCAGCGACTACAATCTATATTTGATTTGCTATCGAAGTACGCTTCCCAGGCGCTTGGATGGCTGAGGCCGCGCATAGGAGTCTCGCATCAATGCAAAGCACTGACATCGTGATCTCGGCCGGCGGGTTGATGTGCGCGCTCGTCTTGCTACTGTACGCGCCAATCTGTCTGGTCGTCCTTCGCTGGCTGATTCCGCGCCTGTCTCTTAGCGGCCGGCTTCTGGCGGTCGGCATGCTGGCCGCCCAAATCGTGCTACTGGTCGTGGGGCTGGAAGACGGTCCTCGGTGGGAACTCAAGGGATGGCTCTGGCATTTGGACCAGGAATGGAACATCCCCAGCACCTACGCGTCAATGCAACTGGCCTTGGTCAGTGGCGCCGCCCTGGCGACTGCCACCTTCGCACGCGCCTATCACGGACGGTATCGGCTCTTCATCGCTGGTATCGGTCTGTTCTTTCTATTCCTCGCCTGGGATGAATACTTCACGCTGCACGAAACCGACCTGGCGCTTGAAACAGCCTATATCGCTTCCGGAATCGCGATTGCTGGCGCGACACTATTGGCGACGCTGCGCTCGCCTCGCCGCGCCCGCTTGTGGCATATCTGTCTGCTGGCCGGTATGGCGCTCAACGTGACGGGCGCGATGATCGTGGATGCCTTGCCGCAAATCTGCAAGCGTCTGGGTTCCATTCAACTTGAGGGCTGCCTGTACTTCTACAATTTGGAGGAATCGTTCGAATTCTTGGGCGTCTGGCTGATATTGGTCGCGGTCCTGGGCATTGCTTCCGAAGCAACTCTAAAGCGGCCTCGCCTAGTGTACTTATGCCTTTTCGTTTTGCCAGTTTGCTGGATAGTTTTGATCACCAGCGATGTCTGGCGCCCTCGTCTTGAGCTGCGGTATGCCGCTCGGCCGGCATCAATTGCGTTTGAATCCGGCTTAAACTTGCATGGCTATACGCTGGATTGGAAAGGGGAGTCGATCGATATTTGGCTGTATCCTTCCGCTTGGCGAAGCGCTTATGAGCGGGCGGGATTCTCCATTCATCTTGTCGACCAAGCCAGCGGCGAATCTGTCGCCAGCCGAAACAGACACGCGCTGCCACAGTTTCATTTGTTGCTTGCGCCCGGTTTTGCCCATGTTTACCGGCAGCGGATCGTGGTTGATATTCCACCCGAAACGCCGACTAACCGCGCCTACTGGATCACGCTGAGTGTTTGGCGTGATGACGGCGATGAATTCGTCGGCCAGAGAGTCATCGAAAGCGATCGCCATTTGCTGAATGAGACACAGATCGTCCTGCACGAACTTGTGTTTCCCGCGCCATCCGCCGAAGCCTTCACGCCGCTGGCGGAATTTGGCGACGTCTACACGCTGGGCATGGCGGACCTGCCGGAGAGCGCCAGCCCAGGAACTGAGTTGTCAGTCTCTTTTACCTGGCGCGCGAATGCCGCTGGCGGCGAAAACCTTGTTCAGTTTCTGCATCTCGGTCACATTGACAGCGGCAAATGGTGGGCATTTGATCGGCAGCCACTCGGCCCGCGCCTGCCAACTCGATTATGGTATATGGGACTGACTGATAGCGAGACCTGGGAAGTGCCGCTTCCGCCGGAGCTAGTTCCAGGAAAATACCGAGTCTTCACCGGTCTGTATCGCCTGAGCGACAATGAGCGGATACCCGTGAGCGATTTGAGTGGCGCGCCGTTCGCCGATGCGCGCGTCCCATTGGGCAGCTTGACAATTGAGGGCGCCTAAGCCCCGGTCTTGCCGCAAGATCGAGTTTGGCGCCTGCCCAGGAATTGATCGGCTGTCGCAAGCAAAGGGCTTATGACTGAGCGAGGAACGCATCTGTGAGCATTGGCTTGTATCCCTTTTCAGTCTTGTCGCGGATCCTTGCGTCTTTGCTAATTCTATTTGTACCTGTCTGTCTGATTAGTTATCGGCAGTTAATCCCAAGCCTTTCGCCACCGGCCAGGCGGTTGGCGGGCGCCATGCTGGCGCTGCAAGCAATAGTTATCGGCTTGTCTTTATTGTTGCAGCCCGCAACCGCTTTCGAGGAGCGGCTCTGGAGCATCAATCGCGAGTTCAATATCCCGTCTATCGTCGCTTCCATACAGCTCGGTTCCGTCGCCGGGTTAGCTCTTTTAGGCGCGTGGCATGCCAGGCGACAGTCGGCAGTGACCCGCCTCTATCTGCTGGGACTGTTCCTGGTCTTCTCGTATGTCGCGCTGGACGAATTTCTGTCTTTCAAGAGCTATACACAGGAATCGAGCTGGATCCAGTCCACGATCGTTCTCGGCTTGGTCACAGTGGCGGCAACATTGTTTGTGGCTGCTCGCTCGCCGCGTAGCGCTTGGAAGTGGCATGCCAGTTTGCTAGCAGGCTTGGCTTTGAATGCGCTGGGCGCATTCTTCGTAGACCAACTGCCCAGCTCAGGCACACGCGGATACATGGAAGAAGCTTTGGAGATTCTGGGCGCCTGGCTTGCGTTGATAGCCGTTTTATGACATTTTACGATTGTCGCACCCTCTCCAACTGCGCCGGTTAAGCGCCTGCTCTATTTTGTGCCAGCGCTCTCGGTTCTTTTCCTTTTGCTCCCTCACTTTGTACCGCTTCTGGAACTGCGCCTGCTGGCTCGGCCGGCAAGTGTGCAATACCAGTCGGACATTAGTCTGCGTGGTTATCGCATTGACTTAGGCGATGGCAAATTCGATATTCGCCTGTATTCATCGGCAAATGTATGGCGCTGGAATTCCATAAACAGCGACGTTGTAGGCTACTCCATTGATCTTATCGACCAGGCCAGTGGCGAGTCTATCGCCAATCGGAACGAATATGTCGGCAAGCAATTGGAATTCCTGCTTCTTGGTCCCGATTACCTGCCCGTTTTTCGAGACTCGACCGAACTGAAGATTCCACCGACGACACCGGCAAACCGCGCCCTGTGGCTGGTTCTTACCTTCTGGCGAAACGAAGACGATGACTTTATTCGGCGGAAAGTTCTGCGGAGCGATCTGCCATTGCTAAGCGACAGCCAGGTCATCTTGAGCGAGTTCGTGCTGCCAGCTGCCTCAGCGGCGCCCGTTGCGCAGCCCCTGGCTCGGTTTGACAATCGGTTCATATTGACCGCCGCCATCCTGCCAGAGCGGGTTGCCGCCGGCGCGGACCTGCCTATCATCTTTAGCTGGCGCAGCGAAACTGAGGGACGCGAAGATCTAGCGCAATTTCTGCATCTCGGGAATACGGAGAGCGGCGAATGGCGTGTCTTTGACCAGCCGCCCTTAGGCGCGCGACTGCCAACGCGATTGTGGTATAGTGGCATGGCCGACACTGAAACTTGGGCGGCGCCGCTGCCGACGGATCTCGCGCCCGGGAACTATGCGGTGTATACCGGACTGTATCGTCAAAGTGACAAGGAGCGGCTGCCGGTTGCGAACGCAGACGGAAGGCTCTTCCCCGACGCTCGTGTGCCGGTTGGCGTTCTAACCGTCGAGCGCCAACTCCCATGATTTGCCGCCACCGCTACGGAACCGGGCGAAGCATCTTACCTGAACGCGCGCGGAGCAGACATCGGAGCTCGTTCAAGTGATAGTCTCGCCCCACATATTCCTCCCCGTGCTGTTGTTCCTGCTATATGCGCCGGTCAGCATTTTCATATTCCACTGGCTGTTTCCCCTCATGACGCCAATTGCAAGGCGCCTTGCGGCCGGCGTTCTGGCGGCGCAGGCATTTATCATTGTGGCGGCTCTGGTGGTTCAGCCCAATTCTGCGACCGAAGAGTGGCTGTGGAGCGTGCGCTTCGAGTGGAACTTCATCTCGGGCGTCGCATCGACTCAGTTGGCGCTAGTCGGCGCGGTCATACTCCTGACATCCTGGCGGGCCAGTGAACGACCGACATGGCAGCGTGTATGCACCTTTGGCATGGGGCTGGCTTTTCTCTTTCTTGCGCTGGAAGAATTCCTTGATACAAAACACCCAGTTCCCGATTGGCCGCTGCATTACGCGATTTTTGGCGCGACGCTGGCCGCCATTGCCGGCTCTATCGCGCTGCGATCGCCCTGGGGCATGCGCCGGTGGTTCCTCTTGCTCATCATCGGTCTTGCATTCGTTGGCGCCGGCGCGATATTGTTTGATGCGCTGTCAGGCATCTGCAATCTTGTTCTACTTTTTGTTGTCGATGGCTGCCTGAACCGTTCTATCCTGGAAGAGTCGCTGGAACTGCTGGGCAGTTGGCTGACGCTGGTCGCCATGCTCGGCTGGTTCTCATACACTGTGCCCAAGCCGGGGCCGAGGCTGCGGCTGGTCTTGTACGCCGTGCCTGTCGTCTGGATTCTCTTTTGTTTCGTGATTTCGCCGGTTTCAGGCTTCAAATATAGTTTGCCGGCAGAGCCGCTATCGGTACGGTTCGAGTCGGGCCTGCACTTGTATGGTTACAGTTCCAATGATCAGCGGCTGCCTTCCTCCGCCTTTCTATGGGTGTCCGAGCGGGCGGTAAGATCCGGGCTGGGCTATTCGGTGCATCTGGTGGATCAGGTCACGGGCGACTCAATTGCCAGCCGCAATCAATGGGCGGATCGCGTTCATCTCGGTTTTCTCAGCGGCAAGAGCTATACGCCGGTCTATGAACAGCCGCTTGCGCTGCAGATCCCGCCGCAAGCGCCGACCAATCGAGCGCTCTGGGTGGTGATGTCAGTATGGCGCAAAAGCGGTGACGACTTCGCGTATCAGAAAATTTTGGAAAGCGATCGCCAGTTGTTGAGCGAAACACAGGTTGTCGTTGACGAACTGGTGCTGCGCGCTGAATCGGCGCCGTCCCCAGCGACTCCGGTGGCCGCATTTGATGGCGGGATTACGCTCGATAGCTTTAATCTGCCGGCACACGTCCAGGCTGGCGAAACCATGCGCGTCGCCTTCCGCTGGCGAATGGACGCGGATGACAGCGAGGAATATGCGCAATTTCTGCATTTTGTCCACCAAGAGAGCGGCGCGTTGTGGAGCTTTGACCAGCAGCCGCTGGGTCCGCGCCTGCCGTCACGCTTGTGGTATAGTGGCATGGTCGACACGGAAACCTGGGCTGTTCCGCTTCCGGCAGACCTTGCATCAGGAACGTATGCTGTGTTTACCGGACTGTATCGCCAAAGTGATCTTGAGCGGCTGCCGGTAAAGAACGCGGACGGGGCGCCCTATGCCGACGCGGCTCTGCCATTGGGTGCATTGAACATCGAAAAGTAAGGGCTCGCGCATCTTTCAGATGAATGGCCGCCAACGGATTGGATGCCGCTAGCTTTTGGAGCGCGACATTGAACGGTGGCGTTGAACTTGTCCTCTCGCCGGAGACCTTGCTCCGTATCTTCTTCGCTTTGCTGTACATCCCAGCCGGCTTGCTTGCCTTTAGGCGGATCATCCCCGCGCTGTCGCCACCGGCCAAGCGGCTGGCGTTCATCACGCTGGCAGCGCAACTACTGGTGATCGTCATTGCGATTGAACATCAGTCAGCATCCGGCTTTGCCTATTGGCTTTGGCACCTGGATCTGGAATGGAACGTTCCGTCAATCTTTAGCTCGTCGCAGCTGGCCTTGATCGGTGGCATTGCGCTGGCAGCAGCCTGGGTCTACCGAAAAGGCGCTGTGGTTCAGCGTCTCTATCTCGCGGCGCTGGCTGTCACTTTCTTCATTCTCGGTCTGGAAGAATTCTTCGCCTGGAAAGAATCCATAACCGAGACCGCTTGGCGAACGAATTACGCCATTCTGGGCGCGGCCGTATTCATCTTCACCACATTGTTCGCGGCGAATACCCCAAAAGCTGAGCGCGCGCCGCTTATCATTTTGCTAATGGGTCTTTCTCTTCTGGCGATCGGTGGCGGCTTCATCGACATGCTGCCCGAAATATGTGGCGATATCGGCATACTGCGCATTGATGGATGCTTTTACTTCTATCGGAGTCCCGAGGAGATTGTCGAGATCCTCGGAGCCTGGGTGGCGCTGCTGGCATTGCTTTGCTGGCTTTCGCGCGGCGCGGCGCCTTTGTCGCCTCGGGGCTGGTGGTTGTTGAGTCTATTTCCGCTGGTTTGGGTTCTCTTTTTGGTCCGCTATTCCCCGGTCAACAGCTTTGAAGTCGAGCCTCCGGCACAGCCGGCCTCGGTGCTGTTCGAGTCGAATGCGCAATTGCACGGTTTCCAAACCAATAGACGCGGTCTGCCTACAATCGCATTCACTTTCTTGCCTTACGATATCGACACTTCGCAGCTGGGTTTTTCTGTTCATCTCGTGGACCAGGTCTCCGGCGATTCCGTTGCCAGCCGAGAAATCTACGCGCATCGCCGCTATGCCGTCTGGCCCGGGGGGCGCGGCTACGAGCCCGTTTACGCGCAGGCGATCGATCTTAGCGTTCCGCCGACAGCGCCCGTCAATCGCGCGCTTTGGATAGTGCTGACACACTGGCGAGAGATCGGCGGCCAGTTCTTGCCGCAAGCGGTGGTCGCCAGCGATCTGCGGCTGCTGAACGAGACGCAGGTCGTGCTGGGAGAATTGGCGCTAAGAGCGGAGCCGACCGTCTCGACCTCCGCTCCGTTAGCCGTTTTTGAAAACGGGTTTGCGCTGAATCAAGTCCAAATGCCGGAGCGCGCGCAAGCTGGCTCGACGGCGCAGTTCTCATTCCATTGGGAAACTGAACTTCCCGGGGGCGAAGATTACTCACAATTTCTACACTTCCTGCCGGTGTCATCGCCGGAAGCTGGTGAGGCAAGCGCGATCGGAAACGGTCAATGGTGGGGCTTCGATCAACTGCCCTTGGGCGCGCGATTGCCAACGCGGCTGTGGTATAGTGGCTTGCAAGATAGCGAAACTTGGGAAGTGCCGATTCCGGCTGAGGTCGTGGCGGGGGATTACGCTGTGTTCACTGGCTTGTATCGCCTGAGCGATCTCGTGCGCCTGGCGGCGAGCGATAAGGACGGAAGGCTCTATGCCGACGACCGGGCGCCACTCGGCTTCTTGACAATTCAACGTTGACATCCGTCAATGAACGAAGAGGACCAGAGGAACTTACGCGACTCGTGGCAAAGCGCCTGCCTAGCGCACTCGTGGGCGGTTCAGTTGTGATTCCACCAGAGACTTTGATCCGCGTTTTCCTCTTGTTGCTGTACGTCCCGATCTGCTTCATTGTCTTTCGCTGGCTTATGCCGCGTCTGTCGCTGCTATCTAGGCGGCTGGCGGCGATTCTGCTGGCGGCTCAGCTTTTCGTGATTTTGGTTTCGGTGGAGCTCCAGCCATCTTCCAGCTTTGAATTCTGGCTCTGGCATCTGGACCGCGAATGGAATATCCCCTCGACGCTTGCTTCCGCGCAATTGGCGCTTGTCGGAACGGTCGCAATTGCAGCGGCTTGGCTCGGCAACGAAAGAGGCCTGCGGGACCGACTTTATCTGCTGGCGATCGGCCTCCTGTTCCTGATCATGGCGCGCGATGAATACGCCAATCTGCACGAAATGATACCGGATTGGGAATGGCTTATTGCCGCTCTTGGCGCGGCGCTGGCTGTGACGACGCTCATCGTCGCCTGGCGCGGGCGCCGCCGCTACTGGATCTGGCAGGGCTGCTTTCTGGTTGGCTTGGCGCTAAGCGGTTTTGGCGCGCTGGCATTTGAGGCGGAAAGGCAATTTTGCGGATTCCACGGCCTCTTGAAAATTGAGCCCTGCCTCGAAATGTACTTCCTTGAAGAATCATTGGAGTTTGCCGGGATTTGGCTGGCTCTCGTCGCTTTGCTCGGTCAGTTTTCAATATGCGCTCCGTCGCCGCCTCGCCGCGTCCAGCTTGCGCTCTACGCCGGACCGGCGATCTGGATTCTCATCCTCTTTCAGAGCGGGTCCATCCTTCCGATCACCTCACAAGCGATTGCGCAGCCGGCCGCGATCGAGTTTGAATCGGGCTGGCGGCTGCACGGCTATCGTATTGAAAGCGGCGCAGAAGATCTTTCTGCCCATCTTTTTTTATCATCGCGCGCATGGGATGACAGCGCGATAGGTTATTCCATTCACCTCGTCGACCAGGTACACGGCAACTCGATCGCCAGCCACGATACTTATCTTCATCAACACCTGGAATTCTTGCTGGCTCCCGGCTATCTTCCGCTATACCGCCAATGGTCAGAGTTGATCTTTCCGCCGTCTGCGGACCCCAATCGCGCGCTTTGGATCACCTTGACGCTATGGCGGGCGGAAGGCGGCGCCTTTTTGCCTTTGCCCGTCATCGCGAGCGATCATCAGCGGCTGAACGATACGCAAGTCATCCTGGGTGAATTCGCGCTCAAGGCGGCAACGACTCGCAGGTCCTTTGCAGCTGTCGCCCTATTCGATAACGGATTCGCCCTGGAAGAGGTTCGCTTGCCGCAATACGCCCGAACGGGCCAGACCTTGGAGGTAAGTTTTTGGTGGCGCAGCGACCAAGACGAAACGGAAGACCTGGCGCAATTTCTGCATTTTTTGCCGGTCGCTAGTGGTGAGTGGTGGGGCTATGATCAGCAGCCCTTGGGTCCGCGCTTGCCAACTCGGTTTTGGTATCGCGGTTTGGCCGATAGCGAGACCTGGTCCGTGCCGCTGCCGGCTGATCTCCAGCCAGGACGATACCGGGTTTTCACCGGTCTCTATCGACTGACCGACGAAAAGCGCGTACCCGTCAACGATGCCGACGGGGCGCCATTTGCCGACGCTCGCGCGCCCTTGGGAGCGATTACCGTCACGGCATGAAGCTCATTTGCCATGCTATTGCCGGGGAGGACTAAAGTGGGAACGATGACAGCGGCGGTCTTTCATGAACATGGCGACCGCGATGTGATTCAATTGGAGCACGCGCCGATTCCCGAGCCAGCCAGCGATGAGGCGCGGATTCGGGTGGTTGCCTGCGCCCTCAACTGGCTTGATGTCGGCATTCGGCGCGGACCGCAATTCGGCGCCGTCCCGTTGCCCTTGACCACCGGCGTCGATGTCTCCGGCATCATTGACGCGGTCGGCTCTGAGGTAAAGGCTTGGCGCGCCGGCGACGCCGTCACCTTTTATTCGCTAGTGACCTGCGGAGAGTGTGAGTTTTGTCGCGCGGGGGCGGTAACGGTCTGCCCGAAACACCAGATTATTGGCGAGCACATGAATGGCGGCCTGGCAGAATATACCATTGTCCCGGCGCGGAATCTGATCGCCAAGCCGAAGAATCTGTCGCATGTGGATACCGCGGCCCTACCGGTGGTGTCGATGACGGCTTGGCATATGCTCATTTCAGTTGCGCGCTTGCAAGCCGGCGAGATCGTCTTTATCCCTGGCGCCGGGGGCGGCGTCGCTTCCATGGGGATTCAGATCGCCAAACTCGCTGGCGCGACTGTCATCGCAAGCACGTCGACGCAGGACAAGATGAAACGGGCGCGCGGGTTGGGCGCTGATGAGGTGGTCAACTATCGAGACGCGGATTGGGTCGAACAGGTGATCGGCTTTACCAGCGGGCGCGGCGTCGATGTGGCTCAGGATCTGGTCGGCGCCGCCACCTGGGCAAGCTCACTGCGCACGCTGGCGCGCAATGGCCGGCTGGTCGTTTGCGGGTCGCATTCGGGCAAGAGCTTCGATCTGCGAATTCCGCAGATTTATCATCGCCAGCTGAGCATCCTGGGCGCCAATGGCGGAACCTATAATGAGTTGCGCCATTGCCTGGAACTGGCGGATCAAGGGCTGCTTCGGCCCGTGGTCGACCGCGTCTTGCCGCTGTCGGAGATTCGCGAAGGGCATCGCATCCTGGAAGAGCATGATCACTTTGGCAAGGTCGTGATTCAGGTCGCGTAGGGCGCATGAATACACAGTCCGATATGAGGAAAGCAAGCTTATGAGTCAAGGTCCAAACATACTCTTCGTGATGACCGACCAGCAGCGCAGCGATACCATCCGCGCCTTGGGCAACGGCGCAATCCGCACACCGGTGCTCGACTCGCTGGTTCAGGCGGGCACAGCATTCACCAATTGTTACACGCCGTCGCCGGTCTGCGTGGCCGCGCGCAGCGCCACAATTACAGGCCTGCCGCCCCATCTTAATGGCTGCGCGTCCAACAATGAATCGCCGCTTCATCTGCGCAGCATCATGCAAGTCTTGCGGGAGACTGGGTATCGAACCCACGGCATCGGCAAGATGCACTTTAATCCGCAGGTCGAGGCGATGTGGGGCTTTGACAGCCGCGACATCTCCGAAGAAGGCGCCAGGCTCGGCGGCCGCCGCAACGATTTTCACGACTATCTTAGCGAAAACGGCTATGGCCACGTGCTTGAACCGCAGGGTCTGCGGAGCGAAATGTACTACATCCCGCAGCCTTCTCAACTGCCGGCCAAACATCATCACAGCACCTGGGTGGCCGACCGCGCCATCGAATTTCTGCGTGGGCGGGAAGGCGACAAGCCGTTTTTCCTGTGGACAAGCTTCATAAAACCGCACCCGCCCTTTGAATCGCCGGTCCCCTGGAACAAGCTTTATCGCGCTGCCGATATGCTGCCGCCGCGCCGCCCGGCAGGCTTCGAGCAACTCTTGACTTATTGGAATCACCATCAGAATCGCTACAAGTATCGTGACAAGGGTTATGATGAAATGCTCCTCCGCACGATGAAGGCGATGTATTATGCCTGCATCTCCTTCATCGACTTCAACCTTGGGCGAATTTTGGAGGCGCTCGGTCCAGACGTCCAGAATACGCTGATCCTTTACACCGCTGATCATGGCGAACTGCTCGGAGATTACGGGAGTTTCGGCAAGCGTACGATGTTGAATCCGGCGGCGAAAATCCCGCTTATCGTCCGTGAACCCGGTGGCGTGAATCAGGGCCGACTGATAGACAAGCCAGTGAGCCTGCTTGATGTATTCCCCACTTTCGCGTCTGCCGGCGGCGCCGATATGGCAAAGCCATCGCCCGAAGGCGCGAACCTGTTGGAATTGGCGGACGGCGCCATTGAGCGGGAGTATGTTTACAGCCAGGTCGGCGAAGGCAATATCGGTCTCTACATGATTGCCTCCCGCGACTTGAAATACATCTATTCCGCCGCCGACAAAAAGGAGTGGTTGTTTGACTTGCGCATTGATCCGCAAGAGACGAAGAATTGGGCGGGCAATTCACGTTATGACGGGCGCCTGCGCGAGCTGCGGGATACGCTCATCGGGCGCTTTGAGCGCGATGGCTATGACCTGGCGGCGCAGAACGGCGCCTGGCGCGAATATGAGCCGCCGGTATTCCCCGATCCGAACGGCGATGATGGCCTGCTCTTCCAGGATGCGCCAGATCTGCCGACGCTTTTGAGCGAGTTGGGACCGTACTACGAACCGTAGCCCCGCCGATTCTCCTTTCATCCGCACGATATATTTGTTGTTCGAGATTTGCTACAATCGCGCGCGCAGGCCATTGACGAGTGAAAGCGACAAATTCAGAATGATGAGAATTAGCGCCTTCGGCGACGAAATCGCTGTCGATTTTGAAGAACAACTGCGCGTCTTGAAAGCACTCGAGATTCCGCTGATAGATATCCGCGCCGCCTGGGGCGTGAACTGCTCTCAATTCACCGATGAACACATCGGCCGCATTACGGAATTGTGCGCCCGATACAACATCGCTGTCAGCTGCATGGGCAGCCCCATCGGCAAGTCGCCCATAACGGATCCTATCGCGATTGAAAGCGAGCGACTCAAGACCATCGGCGAAACGGCGCGCCAGCTTGGCACACGCAATATCCGCCTGTTCAGCTTCTATCCGGAGCGTGCCATCGACGACGCGGCGCTTCAACTGTCGATTGAGCGGCTGGGCGCGCTTTGCGAGATCGCCGGGGAACAAGATCTTCAACTGCTGCTCGAAAACGAGAAAGGCGTCGTCGGCGATATCCCGGAGCGTTGCCTGGAGCTCATGCGCGCGATCGATTCGCCGCGTCTGCGCTTCATTTGGGATCCGGCCAACTTCGTGCAGTGCGGCGCCGTCGACCAGGTCGATCGCTGGTGGGACGAGTTGCATCCCTACATTGGCTATATTCACATCAAAGACGCGCGGCTCGCCGACCAATCGGTGACGGTAGCCGGCGATGGCGACGGGCAACTGCTGGAACTGCTGCAGCGCTTGCGAGACAGCAGCTACGAGGGTGTGCTTTCGCTGGAGCCGCATTTGCTCGAGGCGCGGCATTCGAGCGGGTTCAGCGGCGCGGATGGGATGGAAGCGGCCGTCGGCGCGCTGCGCGAGTTAATGGCGGAGGCGGGGATTGAGGAGAGTCGGTAGCCACACCCCGATTGTCGTTGCGACAGTCAAACGAGGAACATCAATGACTATAAACTTCAAGCTTTGCTCCGAGATTCAAACGGCTTACCGAGAAGTCCATAGCTGGCTGAGTGAATTCCCAGAGGCTTACGGTTACGAGAGTCTCTATCCTCCGAATATTAAATCCGAAGCGCTGAAAGATATAGCCGCTCAGTTTGGGTGTTACTTTCCAGCACACTACTTTAAGACTCTGTATGCGTTTTCCGAAATCATGGGGCGTGAAACCCTGCGGGACTGGTTGCAACTGAGTACAACTCTGGTAATTGTCGACCTAGGATGCGGAGGTGGAGCTGCGACTGCGGCAATTATTGCACAACTCATCAACCTTCAAGATGCGAGTGAACTCAATCCAAACATGAACATTGTTTGCATTGGGGTGGATCCGATTCCAAGCGCACTTGGAATCTATTATAGGATGATTAACTCACTTAAGCAACGTCTGTATGCGCGTTCGATTGGTCTCGAGATGAGACTCATCTACAAGTCAATTGCTGAAAGCAGAACTGAAGTTGAAGATTGTCTACGAAGCGTTCTCACGACTTGCGTTCAACCTGCGATTTCTAATGTCATACTGGTGCAATCCAACGTAGTCGAGCCGCTAGGACGCGAACACGATAAACAACTGGAGGCGCAGAAACGTCTTCGACACCTGCAAGTACCGTCCGAATTGTTTGCACTTGAGTCCAGCTTTGGTACACGCGAGGCACGCATGTATCATCAACTTTTTAGTCGTATTCCAATTGACAAGCAACTCATGGTAACTGTTGGCACTGACGGCGAAGACATTAGGCAACTTGTAAGCGCTATGGCGGCCTCACTAGCGGACGAATTCTCCAGGTTCCAACCTGTAAGGTTGGCCGACGAAACCTTATACCGTGTCGACTATGTAAACCCATTGGGAAGCTTCTGGAGAGAACGCAAAGGGATAAATAAATACTGTAGTAAATTCTACGCAGATATTGCAACCGTAAAGAACTCAGAAACAGAAGGCGACGCTGATTGGCATAAGGTCATTGCTGTCGAGAATCTTGAGCTTGCTTGGGCTCGTGCTCGCGCACTTCTTCAGCGTGAAGTCCTTTACGACGAAATCGAAATCCGACTGTTTGAGAGAAATTTGGAGGCTAATCTGAAGCGACTGCGTCAGGAACTTCTGTCATACGATGTAAATGTAGCCCGTACTTGCGAACGACTGCAATTCAGATTCGTAAAGAATGAAAAGGAGGAAGAAGGACGCCCTAGAGTCCTATCCCGAATCGAAGAGGAGATCGTTTCCATAGCTATGGTTCAAGAGCTTGGCGCTGCTGCATTTGGGCTAAATGCCACAAGTTTTGCTTACAGACCAAATCCGCGCTTTGCAAGCCGCTCTGAGTTTCGGGAGTGGTGAATAGGCGGTTATGATAGACTGCGGTTATGAATACTTGTCCAGAATGTCACGATACACAAAGGCAAGTCAAAGCTGGCTTCAATCGTTCTGGCAGCCAGCGTTATCGTTGTAACATCTGCAAGCGCCGTTATACTCCACAGCCGGCGCGTCTCTACGGCGATGCCATGCGGCAGCAAGCTCTGCGATGGTATGTTGATGGCGCCAGTTATCGCTGGATAGCGCGTCATTTGGGTGTTCATCATGTCACCGTGATGAATTGGGTTAAAGCGCATGCCGATCAACTGGCGCCTGCCCCAACACCGCAAGAAACTCCGTTGCATATTGTTGAAATGGATGAGTTGCATACCTTTGTCCAACGAAAAAAAACAGATGGTACATAAGTACTTTCGTTGACCGGGCTAGCAGTTGTATTGTCGGTTTTCTGGTGAGCCAGCGACGGGACGAGGATACATTGCAAAAACTGGTGGATCAAAGTCCGCGAGCGCATTGGTACTACAGCGACTTGATGGCTTCCTATAAGAAATTGCTCTATTACCCCGGAAAGCATACTCCGATGCCAAATAAGAGCGAAACCTACCGAGTGGAGGGTATGAATGCGGAGTTGCGTCATTATTTGGCGCGCTTGCATCGGCGTTCCCGTTGCTTTTCTCGTTGTGCCGAGGCGCTTCGACGGAACGTGAAACTTTTTGTCTATGCCTGGAATCGGCGGCAGTTATATCTTCAGCAGTATCCCAAGTACAAGGCTTTCCCCATGCAATTCATACATCCTTGAAATTCACCACTCCCTGAGTTTCTATATGAATTTTGGTTTCCTGCCTACCTACGATACAAAGAAGAATCTCGTAACGCCGTCGCCAAGCACACAGATTGCAAAGTCTTGACCATTGACATCAAGTCGTACTTTACTGAAATACCTCAACAGCCTCTCGTCGCATCTGTGCAGAGAGAGATACGAACTCAGAGCGCCAGAATTCGCTGGCTACTGCAACGACTGCTCTGTGAAGAACTTGATCCGGACAAACCGAATCACGGATTGTCGCAGGGCGGCGCCGGTTCGGGATTCTATGCAAATGCATACTTAACAGAGTTCGACAGCAAGTTTGGGATCAATAACCAGTGGGAAGCTCAGCTTTTTCGCTTCGTAGACGATATCGTAATTGTGATACCGGATCTAGCCTATCTGAACGACGTAAAGAACGCTGCAATTGCAACCTTAAAGGATCTCGGCCTGCAAGTGAATGAAGAAAAATCCGAACCATTTGACCAGAACAAGTATCTCAATCTCCCACGAGACAAGGGCGTGATGAATGAATTGTCTGAGAAATTCGATGACCTCACCAAGCCACTATGGCGTACCAACAGAGTCATCAGGGAACAACTCCGAAGAGAAGGCAGTTGGTGGCCAACGATTGGCGTATACCGAGATCATTTGCATGCCATCGGACACTACATTGAGCCGCATCGACTGAGCAGGAAACTGTATCAATATGTGGAGAAGTACACGCTCGAGCAAGAAGAAGAAGGAAAAGACCAAGACAATTTCAAATTGCCGTCGCTTGGAAATCCTACTTGGGCTGAAGAGTTCACGACGGCAAATGACAAATGGATTAAGAATCGCGAGTGCTTGCGTGCAGAGCTTATTGAATTGGCTAAAGACAGCTACCGAGAGTTGTCTGAGGTGACGTGTGACAAACAGAAGCGCATACTGTCAACTCGCATATATTTTAGCGCCAACCGGCTTGCGCGTTTGGGTTATGGCGATTCGGTAGAGTTGCTCACTAACATACTTATCTGCCAGCCCTGGATAATCCGTCAACCCCAATACGTGATCAGAGGCTTGGCCATTCAAGGATTTTCATCGCACATAGAGAATCTATTCAATCACTATAAAGCATTGGACAATAGCTGGTCAAGTTCTTTCCTAGCGGTCATTGTTCGAGCCATAAGACACCTCAGCGAAGTGCCCGAGTCGCTAGAAGACGGCATCATTCGACTTGCAATTGATGATGGATTCGATCATATAGTGCGTCTCCTTGCAACAGAAACGTGGCTCATGAAATTAGACTGCACGCATGTTGCAGAACACAGATCCAGGATACAGAAACTTATCGAGCTAGAACAGAATTCTCGAGTGCGGAAGAATTACCTGCTTTTGCTAGCCAAATGTGCGAATGAAAGCGTTCTAGAGCGTGATTACGAAGACCCTCTTATGACACACGCGATGGAGGTTGCAATGACTGGCAGTATAGAGGAATTATTTGATTACGTTGAACCTGGCCTTCTAAGAGAACGTTACTACAGCACCTACTTTCCTAGCCACATGGACTTTGACGACGAGTCACCGTTCTCAGGTTAACGTGTTTCGCATCGCTTAACGCAGTATCATCACGTGCAGCTCCCGCGGACCATGCGCCCCTCTGACCAGTTGATGCGCAATATCGGCTGTCTTGCTGGGACCCGTTATCAAGGTCGTGTTGCTCGACTTGGTAAAGGCTGGGTAGCCCGCCTCCTTCTGCAAATCTTGCCAGGTTTCCAGATCAGGCAAGATCTGCTCGGCGCGCATCAAAGCGATATGCACATCCGGCAGCAGGGAGACATTGCGATGACGCCCGGCCCCGCTTTCCAGCACCAGGCTGCCCGTGGCCGCCAGCGCCGCGCTCACGCCGCTGATGCCCACACGCACTTCACCGTCATCATGGTTAGCCACCCTTACCCCCAGAGATTCCAGCATCCCCAGCAATCCTTCAAAGGGCATCTGGCTCTCGTCCCAACTCAACACGGACAGGTCAGCGCCGATGAGCTCCATGATCTGTTCAAACGCCGCGTTTTGATCAAGCTGATAAACCGAGCAGCCGACAGCTTCCGCCTCGTCGATGAAGATCTGCAGTTGTTCCTGTGAAGAAAGGTCTTGCGGCGGGATCATGTGACGGCGTTCAGGAATCGGCTCAACATCCGTGAAGGGTCTGCGCGCCTCCCGCAGTTTGCCCAGTATCTTTTCACGCGCGGACATTATTGCGTTCCTTGTCGGGTCTGTGTCGACGGTCTGTGTCTACGCGACCTGCGCGACCCCCATAGTTGCCGGAACGGCTTAGGCGCAAAATCGGGAAAGTCCCGGTGTTTACTCCAATTGCCCAGTGGTCCCGGCATGTAATCGCCCATGACGGCTTGGCCCGCGCGCGCCGCCTTGCCGCCGAGTGCGAAGCGCCTTGGCGATGTCATGCCAATCGCCCAGAGCTTCATGGCCGCGTTCCAGCCCGTCTGCGATTCCCCCTCGCGCACTAAGTCCCAGCGCAGGTCAAGCAACATACGCGGCAGATCGATATCCACCGGACAGACTTGCTTGCAGCTGCCACAGAGGCTGCTGGCATGCGGCAGGGGCTTGGCGTTCTCCAAGCCGACGAACAAGGGGGTCAACACCGCGCCGATCGGTCCGCCATAGACCCAGCCGTAGGCATGGCCGCCCATGGTGCGATAAACCGGGCAAGCGTTTTGGCAAGCGCCGCAACGGATGCAGGAAAGCACCTCGGCGTACTTGGTGGCGTAGATATCCGTTCGCCCATTGTCGACTAGAATCACATAGGCATGCTCGGGTCCGTCGCCTTCGTCCGCGCGCCCGGGCCCGTTGAGGATGTTGGTATAGACAGTCATCTTCTGGCCAGTGGAACTGCTGGGCAACACCTGTGTCAGCGTGGCGTAGTCCTCGACCGTGTCGACCACCTTTTCGATCCCAATCAAGGCGACGTGTACGCGCGGCAGCGAAGTGCACATGCGGCCATTGCCTTCATTCATCACCAGACCGATCGATCCCGTTTCGGCAATGAGGAAGTTGCCGCCGGAGACGCCCATATCTGCGCTGAGGAAATCTTCACGCAGCATCCGTCTTGCGAAAGCCACCATCTCCTCGGCATTATCGGTCGGCGCCATATTCAGTTCGCGCACGAAGACATCGCGGATTTCCGCTTTCGTCTTGTGCATGACCGGGCCGACAATGTGGCTGGGCGTTTCGCCCGCAAGCTGGATGATGTATTCGCCCAGGTCCGTCTCCACCACGCGCAAACCGGCCGCTTCCATAGCGTGATTGGTGCCCAACTCCTCGGTCAACATGCTCTTGCTCTTGGTGACGGTCTGCACCTGGTGACGGCGCGCGATATCCAAAACCAATTGATTCGCCTGCGCCGCATCGACCGCCCATTCCACCTGATAGCCGTTTTTGCTGAGATTGCGCTCCGCCTTCTCCAGCAGATCGGGCAATTCCCGCAGGGCGCGGCGCTTGGCCTCGGCCGCCTGCTGCCGCATGGATTCGCCATGTTCATCGCTGTGAGCGAACATGGTATCCAGCCGCCGGTAGTAGGCGGTTCTTGTGCCTTCGCCGATGGCATGCTGCAAGTCCTCGTTATGCAGCGCGATATCGGCCAGGGCGATGAAGTTGTTGGATTGCGCTTCCAGCGTCATGCGCGCCCGCTTTCCAGCCCTTGCGCCAGCACATCGGCCAGGTGCATCACGCGCTTGCCGGATCTATTTCGCGACAGCCCGCCGTTCATTTGCGTCAGGCAACTGACGTCGCCGGTCACAATCGTATCGGCCGCCGACGCATTGATATTTTCGATCTTGTTCTTCAGCATCGCGTTGCTGATATCCGGCATCTTCACGCTGAACAGGCCGCCGAAACCACAGCAGACCTCGCACTCGTTGAGTTCCTCCAATTCGGCATTGCCCAAGTGGCGGATCAAATCACGGGAAGCGCCTCCCAGCCCCAATCCGCGCAGCCCATGGCAGGCGTCGTGAATCGCGAAAGACTGCTTCTCCCGCAATGTCAAATCGAGATTGGCGATGCCCAGCCCATCGACCAGGAACTCGCTAAATTCCCAGGTGATGGAAGCCATTCGTTGCGCCTGCTCGTAAGGCTGGCCATCTTCGGCGCTGAAGAGATGCGGATACTCGTGCCGCACCATCGCCGCGCAGGAGCCGGAGGGCGTGACGATGACTTCGGCGTCCTTGAAGGCATTGAAAAAGTGCTTCGCCACCGTGCGCGCCTCATCGCGGTAACCGGCGTTGAAGGCGGGCTGGGCGCAGCAGGTCTGGTCGGGCGGGAAGTCGACCTCGACGCCGACATGCTCAAGGATGTCCACCACCGACATGCCGGTGTCCGGGTAGATCATGTCGACGATGCAGGTGACGAAGAGGGAAACTCGTTTGCCGATTGGCGATTCGCGCGCGGGTAGCGCCATGCAGGTCGCTTTCGTTTGCTCTGGAAAGGTCAAGCAAGTAGTGTACCGAAAAGCTGGATGACAAGCTATTGCGCGAACTGAGGGGAGTGGTGAATCATTGATATACGAATTCAAATAGATGAGCATCGTAATTGGGATACTGTTGACGATACAACTGCCGCTGATTCCAAGCATAAGTAAAGAGCTTCACTGCCCGCCGGAGCGCATCGGCACAGCGGGAAAAACAGCGGGAACGCCGTTGCAAACGAGATAGATAATGACGAAGTTCCGCATTCACGCCTTCTACCCGATAAGTCTCGCTCTTATTCGGCATCGGTATATGCTTGCCCGGATAATAGACCAGTTTCTTGTACGAGGCCATCAGATCGCTGTAGTACCAGCGCCCTCTCGGGCTTTGATCTACCAGGTTTTGCAAAGTCGCTTCATCACGCTTTTGGCTCACCAGTGAGCCGACAATGCAACTGCTAGCTCGCTCGACCAAAGTGATTATGTACCATCTGTTTTTTTTCGCCCGACAAAAGTATGCAACTCATCCATCTCAAGGATATGCAGTGGCTTCTTTCGCGGTATCGGCGCCGGTGGCAGTTGATCGGCGCAAGCTTTCACCCAATTCATTATCGTCACATGATGAACCTTAAAATGACGGGCGATCTTTCGGTAACTCAAGCCATCCGCATAGTATTCAACGGCTAATTGCCGCATTTCCTTGCTATATCGACGAGATTGTGCAACATAACGGCGGTCGCAGGGCTTGCACTTGTACATTTGACTTCCGTAACCAGTGCGACCTGCCTTTACTTGTTGTTCTGTATCTTCGCAGTGGGGGCATCTTTTCATATATTCAGTTTATCATATTAACATATTCACCACTCCCAACTGAGTTTTCTGCAGGATCAAGGCTCGCATACTTGTCATAAAGACTCTGCCAAGCCCGTCATTGCGAAGAAGAGATATTGGTCGCCTAACTTGCTTGTGTTTGGAGACGGCTGCAACGAGTATATGTCGGCGATAAAGCTATTTCGGCTATGACCCAATGTCGGCAAGGTCCGCCGCCAGCGTCTCGCCCGGATCGGCCGGGGCAACATAATCGGGGTTATGAACCGGCTCAAGCGCCACCATCTCATCTCCTTCGAGCGCGTAGCGATGCAGCGTGCCGTCCTGGTTGGAGACGAGCAGGAATTCCGCTTTCAGCCAGGCGGCCGCGCTGAGGTAGTGCCAATCATATCGATTTCGGTTCGAGTGAAGTAACGGCACATTGTGTACCGAAAAGCGGCGGGTCAAGCCATTGCTCACTTAGTGCAGAAGATTTCTCGACGTCCACCACCTATAGTGGAAATCTGAACGCCGAGGTGATTATCTCGGCGACCAGCTTATTTCGGTTACTTCACAATCTATATCTATCAGTTGCTGCAGTCTCGTGCCATCGCGCTTTACCTTTAATATTTGACTATTCCCTCCGCTGCGCGGAGAGGAGGAAAAGACAATCCAGTCGCTATCGGGCGACCATGATATTGCGCCAAAATGGTACATGCCGATCAATGTAACGTAGCGGATGTGGCCGGACTCAACATCAAGCAGATATAAATATTCCCCCTCTTCTTCATCAAGCGCTCGACCGTCTATTGCGATCCACCTTGCATCTGGCGACCATTGCGCGTCCCTAATGAGGTCCATCTCAATTGAAAAGTCTTCAACTTGCCCTTTGGCATCAAATACAGCCAGCTTTCGAGAATCGTACGTTGCGTCAAAGGTATAATACATAATCTGCTCGTCGTTCGGAGCCCAGGCCACGTGATGAATTGTCCTTCCTGCTCTTGTCAACACTCGCCAATCTGAGCCATCGGGATTTGTACCAACCAGTAGCTTGTCGTAACTACGTATACCAGCTATTCGCTGGTCATCTGAAGACCAGTCAACAGGACGCCGTGAGAATAGATCCTTACCAATGTTCGAAATATGCGAATGACTGACTTCATGTCCATTGATAGATGTTTTGTGAATGGTTCCGTCGCTAAAGAACCAAATGGATTTCCCGTCGTTTGACCAAAGGGGATGGTACTCTCTGAAGTGATTATAGGTTAAGCGACTGGAATCCAACCCATCAAAGCGAATTCGATAAATCTCATATTTTTCATTTGGCAACAAGTTAGCGACATTACTAATAACCATCGCCATCCATCTGCCGTCCGGCGACCAATTGAGATACTTATACCTCTCGTTAGGATGCGCGCGAGCTTGTCTCAAATGACTTCCGTCAGGATGAACAACATAGACTCCGCCAGGCTGTATTCCGTCACGCCGTTTGCATATGAAGGCGATCAGCTCCGATTCTTTGCTCGCCGGCACAGGCGTGATAACCGACAACTTCACATTATGATCGATATGCCATTGCAGTTCCGGCGAGGTAAGAAGAAATGGAAGGCTACATATTAAGCCCAGAGCGAGGCAAGCCATCAAAAACAGCCGGCGGCAGCCGACTACCCTGGGCCTGAAGCGTTTTCTATCCTTTTCCATAGATAAACATCGGCTCGGATAGTTTGCCGAAGACAGCCGCGCAGGTCGTCATCAAGAACAGTGTAATCTTAACCGTCTCAAGAAAACAGTCAAACTCAGTTTGGCAGATGTCAGGTTAACAAACTACAGTTTTCGCCCACTTTTGACGTCTGCCCTGTTTTGGCATCGATTTGCGCGGAATCGAGAAGATGAGGCGGCTCGTCTCAATTCTCCTGATCAAATTTCCTAATCATATTGGGGCAAGACTTCTTCTACTTTTGGCAATCTAAATTTATCTTGTCCAGCTTGCCTGTTCACCCATTTCATCATCTCATCATAGTAAATCTTGAATTCATCTTCATCATATCCTTGTTTCTGGAAGATCATGGCGACGCCGAGCGTGATGCGGTCTTCGAGTTGATCAAAGTCCAGAAAACTTCCTACAGCTCTAGCTGCCCAATCAATCGCAGCAGCTGATTCACCTATCGCGAAGTCGCCTCCTTCTAACCGATCTTTTAGCCCAAACAGATCGGTAATCTCTTCGAGATGATTCTCTTTAATTTCCAGGTCATCAATATATTCCCCCACTTTCCCCTGTTCCCGCCAAACCATGTGAATATCCCAATCAATAGCTGTGTCGACGTATATTGCCGTTGACGCATCAAAATCTTCGAGGGAATTATGATAGGGGCTTGGCAGTTTGCCATCGTTTTCGAGAACCGCAGCCAAGATCGGATCATTGTGATCTATAAGTTTCTTACCTACTTGATTGAAGTTATCTGTAACATTGTCAATAGTATCGGATAAGCCCGCATAAATAATGTTACCGGCGTATTCACCCAGTGACATAATGTGATTAACGGTTTGTGCCGCGTGGAAAAACTTGATTCCACTTTGTATGCCTACAGCCCGCTCCACCATTTCATAGCGCAGCTTATAAGCAGCATCTCGCTGGCGAGAAGTCTCTTTCTCAGAGAAAGTCCACCACTTTTGCGTTAGATCAACAATCAGGTCAAAGTATTCCGGCGTCCCAGCCTGTGGTACATAGCCATAACTTTCATAGGCCCAACTTTCAAAATCAGCGACAAGATTGTTCCACAGATGCTCTGCCAACTTCTGCGAGACTTCAAGAGTCGGGCCTTCAAGTGGGGGTAAGGTGATTCTTGTGTCACCTCCAGCATCAATGACAACTTGCTCTTCCCCTTGCCGCATCACCATCTCCGGCGGATTGCCCAGCTCCCGCAACGTCTGCGCCCAGTAAGCCACATCCGCCGCTAGCGTCTCGACAGGATCGGCCGGGGCAACATAATCGGGGTTATGAACCGGCTCAAGCGCCACCATCTCATCTCCTTCGAGCGCGTAGCGATGCAGCGTGCCATCCGGATTGACCACGATCATGAGTTCCGCGTCCAGCCAGGCGGCCGCGCTGAGGTCCGCCAGTGATGCTCCCGTGTTGTTGGGATGGTTGTGGATTAGGACGATATTGCGCCCCTGCGCCAGCTTCTGTTGCCAGTCCTGCAGGGCGACGGAGTTTTTGTCCCCATAACGCACAAACAGCGTCTCGCCTGATTCCAGGTCGTAAACGATTACGCTCTCGCGCTCATCATTTGCGACATCCCTGATCCAATATTCTAGGTCGCTCTCTGCGCCGCCCGCCCAGTCAATATCCCTTTGTCGCTCCAACTCGGGCCGGAAGCGCTCGACATACCACTGGATGAACTCCTCCGCCGCCTCGTCCGACTCTTCATCCCAGGTGTAGGTGGCGAAGCGCTTCAGATATTCGGTCGGGTTGTCCAGGTAGTGAAGGATGAACTTCTCATGCTTTAAGGAAATCGCCACGCCACGAACCAATTGGTCTTCCTGCGCCGACATGTAATACGACAAGTCGGCAGCGCCCATGTGGAGATAGGGATCCGCGCTTGACCAGGCCTTTTCCAAATCAGGCAATGTAACCTCGGCATCCTCTTCAATATCTTGGGGCAAGTCCGACGGACTTGGCTCGCTTTCGCGCTGCCTTTGCCGTTTTTTGCCGGCGGATTTGGCGGCGGATTTGGCCCCCTGCTTATGTGTCGGCGCCGGCCGATCGTCAGCCTTCGGTTTCTGCGGCGAAGTTTGATATTGCGCTGGACGCACTGTCGTTTGCAGACGCCGCTTTAACTCTTCGGCTGCGTGCACGTCAAAAGCGGTGAATATGACTAGAGGCAAAGTGGGATTAGGATTCACAATGGTCGGTCTGTTGCCGCCGCCAAATCCGGGTGTAAATGCCATTGACATCGAATCCTCCTAAGATATTGATTTGTGAATGCGTCCGCTGCGGTCTGCCCTGTTGCAAGCCATTCGCCCGGCAAGCCGCTAGACGATTTGAATGCTTGCTCATAGAATAGCACATATATTCTAGCTGTCAACAATTAATCTCCTTACACTGTCAGATTTGCCTTTGCTTGCCGCTCTGAACAGTTCGGCGGCGGTGAATTGCTCATTCGCTCCACGCGAAGCTGTCGCCCGCCACAAGCCAATCTGTTACAATCTCCGCCAAACTGAACGGAGCAAAGGACACAACAATGGCGGATTACACTCCCCTTCCGGAACATAAATTCACCTTCGGCTTGTGGACGGTCGGCAACATTGGCCGCGACCCCTTCGGCGAGCCGACGCGCGACCCGATCTCGCCGGTGGACATCGTGCATATGCTAGCGGAGGTCGGCGCTTGGGGCGTCAACCTGCACGACAATGACCTCGTGCCCATCGACGCAACCGCCGCCGAGCGCGATCAGATCGTCGCCGATTTCAAACGCGCAATGGACGAAACCGGCATCGTCTGCCCGATGGCGACCACCAACCTCTTCGCCGATCCCGCATTCAAGGACGGCGCCTTCACCAGCAACGACCCCGCCGTGCGCGCTTACGCCTTGCAAAAGACCATGCGCTCAATGGACCTGGGGGCGGATCTGGGCGCCAAGGTCTACGTCTTCTGGGGCGGGCGCGAGGGCGCCGAATGCGATAGCGCCAAGAACCCGGCTGAGGGCGTCAAGCGCTTTCGCGAGGCGATTAACTTCCTCTGCGAATACTCCAAAGACAGCGATTATGGCTATCGTTTCGCCCTTGAGCCAAAACCCAACGAACCGCGCAGCGACATCTACTTCCCGACCGTCGGCAGCATGCTCGGCTTCATCGCCACCCTTGATGATTCTGAAATGGTGGGCGTCAATCCCGAGGTGGCGCACGAACACATGGCCGGCTTGAATTTCCTGCACGCGGTGGCGCAAGCATGGGAAGCGGGCAAGCTCTTCCACATCGATCTGAACGACCAAATGTTTGGCCGCTACGATCAAGACTTCCGCTTTGGCAGCATGATGATCAAACAGAATTTCCATTTGGTGCGCTTTCTGGAAGATGTCGGCTATGACGGCAGCCGCCATTTTGACGCCCACGCCTATCGCAGCTCGCAATACGAAGACGTTAAGGAGTTCGCCCGCGGCTGCATGCGCTCCTACCTCGTGTTCAAAGAGAAAGCGGCGCAGTTCAACGCCGATGCCGAGATCCAGGCGCTGCTGGCTGAGATCAATGCCGACGATGGCCGCTACGCCTACCTCAGCGATGGCTACAGCGCGGCAGCGGCCGATAAACTCAAGGGGACTGAATTCGACCGCGCCGGCATGGGCGCGCGCAACCTGCCCTACGAGCGGCTGGATCAGTTGACATTTGATGTCTTGCTGGGCGTGCGCTAGTCCCAATCATCTGGGCGATGTAGGGGCGAGCCGGCGGCTCGCCCGCAAAAGCACAGTTGCTGCGCATTCGGGCGACTCACCGAGTCGCCCCTACGTCTGTTACGTTGATCGGCGTGACGCTGTATGAGAAAGGAAACATCATGCCCTACTTGATGGGACTTGATATCAGCACCACCGGCGCAAAGGCGCTTATTATAGATGAAACCGGCGCGGTCATCGCTGTCGCCAACGCGCCCCAGCCGATCAGTCAGCCTAAACCACTCTGGAGCGAGCAGAACCCGGCCGACTGGTGGGATGGCATCAGCGCCAGTATCCGAGAGGCGCTGGCGGACGCGGGTTTGCGCGGCGATGACATCAGCGCGATCGGCCTGACAGGACAGATGCATGGCTTGGTCTTGCTGGATGAAAATGGCCAAGTGCTGCGCCCGTCTATCCTTTGGAACGACCAACGCACGCAAGCGCAGTGCGACGCCATGACCGAGGTCATCGGCGCCGATCGGCTGCTCGAATTGACCGGCAACCCGGCTGTCACTGGCTTCACCGCGCCCAAGGTCCTCTGGGTGCGGGACAATGAGCCGGAAGTCTACGCAAAAGCGGCGCAGGTCTTGCTGCCCAAAGATTACATCCGCTACAAACTGACCGGTACCTACGCCACCGATTTGGCGGGCGCCGCCGGCACATCGCTGCTGAATGTCGCCGAACGAGCTTGGTCCGCCGAAGTGCTGAACGCGCTGGAGATTCCCGCCGAGTGGATGCCGCCTGTGCATGAGGGAACGCAAGTTACCTCGACAATCAGCGCGGCAGGCGCGGCGGCAACCGGGCTCAAGATGGGCACGCCCGTCGTCGGCGGCGGTGGCGATCAAGCGGCCGGCGCTATCGGCATGGGCTGCGTCACACCGGAAGTAATCGGCGTCACCGTTGGCACATCGGGTGTCGTCTTTGCGCCGCTCAGCAGCTACGCCTACGAGCCTGAGGGCCGCCTGCACGCCTTCTGCCACGCCGTGCCCGAGACCTGGCATTTCATGGGCGTCATGCTCAGCGCGGCCGGCAGCCTGCAATGGTACAGAGACAGCTTTGCGCCGGATCTTGATTTCGAGGGGTTGCTGGCGGAAGCGGAAGGAGTTCCCGCCGGCTGCGAAGGTCTTTTCTTCCTGCCCTACCTCACGGGCGAGCGAACGCCGCACCCCGATCCACTGGCGCGGGGCGCGTTCATCGGCATGACAACTCGGCATAGTCGCGGCCATTTGACCCGCGCCGTCCTCGAGGGCGTGGCATTCGGCTTGAAAGACTCATTCACTTTGATCGATCAAGCGGGCTTGCCAGCGCAATTCGAAGTGCGCATCAGCGGCGGCGGCGCCAAGAGTCCAGTGTGGCAGCGGATCATCGCCGATGTGCTGGCCGCCCCTCTGGTCAACATCAATACCACCGAGGGCGGCGCATTCGGCGCGGCGATTCTGGCGTCGGTGGCGGCTGGCGTCTTCGATGATGCGGCTACTGCCTGCGAAGCGATGCTTCAAACGGGCGAAACGGTGAAGGTCGGAGCTGATGCCGAAGTCTATGCGGAGCGCTACCAAATCTATCAGTCGCTGTATCCGACTTTGAAGACGACCTTCGCCAAGCTGTAGCATAGACAAGGCGGTGATTAGACCGCAGCCAGAATTGTCTATCATTGGCCGAGCCGAAACCGAAGGGCTTCGCTGCGCGTCACTTGTATACAAAGCCCTTTTCATTTTCGCTTGAAAGTCGCGTTGCGCCTTCAGGGTACTCCCAGTCGGCTAATTTGCGACCGATGTAAACGCAGCCGTCAACAAGACGATTGACTAGCGGGATTCTGTTTGCCAGAGCCGCGATGCCCGGCAGAAAAGGACTGACCTCCAAGGTCTCGAAACCAGCCCGTTCGCAGAAAAAGCGCAGGGTCGATGGCGTAAAGGCGTTTATGTGGTCGCTGTAGAGATAGCCGGTTGTGTACTTCCGCAGTGGAGGTAAGAAACGCAGCGCCGGCACTAGCGGAATCGTCGGCACATAAATCGCGACCAGCCCCTCAGGCTCCAACAACAGCGCCATGCGCCGCAAGAAAACATGAATGCTCTCGACGTGTTCCAGCACAGCGGAACACCAGATCGCTTCCACTTTTGGCAGATCCGCAATTGAGTCGTTCAAGAAATCGCGTTGATAGACGTTCAAACCAATGCTTAGCGCAAACTGTGATTCGTAGGGTGCGAAGTCGATTCCGTAGGATCCCTCTTTGCAGAACATCAGCGCCGTGCCGTAGCTACAGCCAATATCGCAAACGACCTTTTCTTCCAAACGATATGCCTGATTAACCCTTTGAAACTTCTGACGGGGACCCGGCGCAAACCACTTGTCGTATATCCGTCGGTTTTCTTCCGGCGAATAGCAGCCGCGCTCCAGAATCATCTGCTCCATTTGGGCGTCCGGCACAAGCTGTCGCATCTGATCGCCCTACTGCGCGTGCGTCAAGACAAGCACCCGCGTCGACTCCGGCAAATCGTCACGGCTGATTTCCACTTCCCAATCCGACTGGAAATCGATATCGGCATCGTTGAAGTGGTGCAGAAAAGCGGTGATCCACTGCATGTTACGCGGCTTGTAACGCAGTGTGCGAAAGTGCATGGGGATGACCAGCTTGGGCTGGACGCGGTCGATTGCCTGCTTGAGATCCGGCAGTCGGATCGTGGGCACATCGCCCGCCAAAACCAGGAAAACATCCAGCCCTTCAAAAAAGGCGATTTCCTCGTCGGTTAAGGGATTGCCCACATCACCCATATGCCCGATGCTGATGCCGTCCATCTCCCAGCGGTACATGGCGCATTTGTCCGGCTCGTGATAGGGATGCTCGTACATCTCGGACGATTCGATACCTTTGAACACCAAATCTGCCGCTTCAATTGCGCCGCCGCTGCGCGCCACATCCAACATGTTGATGCGCAGCGGATCGCCCAAGATCAGATCAGAGCGATCATGAAAGTCGTCATTCAGCGACGAGGTCAGCACCACGTCGGGAACATCGGGAATCGGCTGATACCCGGAAGTCTCAGGCGTGTAGGGATCGGTGATTACCGATGTGCCATCGCTAGCAGTGATGATAAAGGCGGCGTGTCCATACCATTTGATCTTCATCTGTCTAATCTCCATTCAATGCTGGAATCACTTCCTCGGTGAACATGCCGATGACGTCTTCATTGGGCGCGCCAATGACATCGATGATGAAATAGTCGCAGCCGTGCTCGACAAAGGCGCTCATCTGCTCGGCGATGTCTTGCGGAATACCGACGAAGGCGTTCTCACGCGTCCACTTATTCTCGCGGGACAAGCCGCGCGCGACCGCCTCAGCTTCGGTGCGACCAATGGCGACGCGCCCGAACCAACTGCCGCGCAGCGTGGCGGGATCGCGACCGATATCGTCCATATGTCGCTTGAGGATTTCCTGGCGCTCCAGGTAAGGATCCAGCGGCGAATCAGGATAATTCCAAATGTCGGCGTATTTGGCTGCGTGCTTCATCGTTGTGTAACCGCCGCCGCCAACCAGGATCGGAATCTTCGGTTCCGGTCTGGGCTCGCACCAGGCGTCCTTGATACGGTAGTGCGTGCCTTCGTAGCTGACGGGTCCCGGCTCTTCCCACATCTTTTTCAGGATGATGAGCGTCTCCTCAAGCTGCTGCACGCGAACCCGCGGCGACGGGTAGGGATAATCATAAGCGAGGTATTCGTCTTCTTTCCAGCCAGCGCCGATGCCCATAATGAAGCGGCCGCCGGAGAGCGCCTGCAAGGACGCCGCCATAAACGCCAGCAGCGCCGGATTGCGGTAACTTTGCCCCAGCACCATCGGGCCAACCTCAAAATCGGGATAGCGCGCGGCGATATAACTCAGCACGGTCCAGGCTTCAAACGTGGGTTGCCCTTCCCACTGAAAATGATCGGTCATCCAGATGCTGCGGAAGGCCCCCTTCAATTGCGGCAGCGTCTTGTCCAGATCCGCCAGGAATTGATCGGTCTGTCCCGCTGGCGGTCCATGCAACAAAGCTAATCCAAAATCGACCATCGCATCGCTCCTTAGTCACTGTCATTTGGACTATTGTACTGCCTTTCGCTGAAAATCTCCGCCATCAATTTTGCGGCGAATGTTCGCGGAAGGCGGTAATATCAGGCGGCGGAATGAGGAACATTCAGGAGCCCGCTTATGCCTTCTCAACCCAACATCCTCTGGTATTGCACCGACCAGCAGCGTTTTGATACGATCGCTGCCTTGGGCAATGCGCATATCCGTACGCCCAATCTCGACCGCTTCGTCGAGGAATCGGCCGTATTCACCCAAGCCTTCTGCCAGTCGCCGATATGCAGCCCGAGCCGCGCCAGCTTCCTCACCGGCATGTATCCGAGCGCCTTGGGCGTGAATGGCAACGGCTTCCTCAATTTCCCGCGCCACTTTGAAGATCGCTTGATCACGAAGGCGCTGCGCGACGCGGGCTACGACTGTGGCTTGATTGGCAAGCTGCACCTGGCGAGCGCCTTCCTGCGCCGCGAGGAGCGCGTGAACGATGGCTACGATTATTTTCAATACAGTCATGATCATAAAGGCGGGGACGAGCGCGGCAACGAATACGTCGAATGGATCAAGGCGCAGGGCATCGATCACAACACCGTGTTGCAAGCCCGCGGCATCGCCTCGCTTGAGGATTATCGCAACTCGCACGAGCACATCGGTTTCGGCGGCTTCATCGAGCCGACAGAGGAAGCGGACAACGTGCCGCCGCATTTGCATCAGACGCACTGGTGCACGGAGAAGGCGATTGAATTCATCAGGCGCAACCGCGAGCCGGAGAAGCCCTGGCTGCTCAGCGTCAATCCTTTCGACCCGCATCCGCCCTTCGACGCGCCCTTCGAGTATTACCGGCGCTACGACCCCGAGTCTCTGCCCGGCGCCCACTTTGAAGCCGGCGACCTCGAACAGCAGCGGCGGCTAGAAGCGGCGAAAATAGACTTCCAGAACCGCGCCCGTCACCCCGATGAAGTGCGGCACAAGCACATTAAAGCCTCGTATTATGCCATGATCGAATTCCTTGATGAGGAGTTCGGCCGGCTGCTCACTTTTCTGGACGAAACGGGACTGCGAGAAAACACCATCATCATCTTCATGAGTGATCATGGCGAGATGCTGGGCGATCACGGGCTGGCGCTCAAGGGCTGCCGCTTTTACGAAGGCTTGGCGCGCGTACCGCTGATGATCTCCTGGCTCGGGCGGATCCCGCCGCGGATCAGCGACGAGCTGGTGGAGCTGGTGGATGTCGCGCCGACGCTTTATGAATTGTTAAGTATGGACGTGCCGCCCTGGGTGCAGGGGCGCTCGCTCGCGTCCTGGATTGGCGGCGGCGAGTTGAACGCGCCTCATCGCGAATTCGTGCGCGCGGAGCATTACGGCGCGACCAATTTAGCGGACGGGACCCATGCTACCATGTATCGCGATCGCCGCTATAAGATGGTCGTCTACCACCAGAAGCAGCTCTGCGAACTGTACGACCTGGAGAACGATCCTTGGGAGCACAAGGATTTGTCAGAGGATTCGGAATATGCGGCGCTGAAATGGGAGCTCTTGCAGCGTAGCTATGACGCGACGGTCTATGCCCGTCCGGCGCAGACCGATCGATACGGGCCGTTTTGATGCACAAATTGTCGAGCTCGTGGCTCATAAGCTACATTCTGTCCGTAGATAGTTGACAACGAAAGGAAGCTGAATCATGTCAATACCGACCTTGCCAGGCATCAACGCAAGAATGGTCACGACGGCGCGGATCGAGACGCGCGTCCTCTCGGCCGGCGACGAAAATGGGACGCCGGTAATCTTTGTGCACGGCAACTTGACCTCGGCCACATTCTGGGAGGAGACCATGCTGGCGCTGCCCGCCGGTTTCCGCAGCATCGCGCTCGATCAGCGGGGATTCGGCCAGTCTGACCCGGCCGCGGCGGTGGATGGCGCGCACGGATTGGCTGATATGTCCGACGATGTGCTTGCCCTGATGGACAGGCTCGAGATAGAGGCGGCGCATGTGGTCGGGCATTCGATGGGCGGCGGCGTACTCTGGCGAATGATGATGGACGCACCGGAGCGCCTATTGAGCGCCAGCTTCATCGCGCCTGTCTCGCCTTTTGGCTTCGGCGGCACCAAAGACGCGCAAGGGACGCTTTGCGCCGACGATGCGGCCGGCTCCGGTGGAGGCGTCGCCAATCCCCAATACACACAGATGCTGAAAGACGGCGAGCGCGGCGATGGCGAAATGACGCCGCGACAAGTGATGAACAACTTCTATTGGAAGCCGCCCTACACGTCAGCGCGCGAAGAAGACCTACTGACCTCGGTGCTGCAAACGCATACCGGCGAGCGCGACTACCCGGGCGATTCGATCGCATCGGAGAACTGGCCCGGCGTCGCGCCTGGACGCTGGGGCGTGCTTAATGGCATGGCGCCCAACAACCAGCCCGATGTGATCAGACTCTACGCCATTGAACCCAAGCCGCCCCTGCTATGGTTGCGCGGCGACAGCGACCAAGTGATCGCCGATATGTCCATGTTTGATCTGGCGACCTTCGGCAAGCTCGGCGTGGTGCCTGGTTGGCCCGGCGACGAAATCTGCCCACCCCAGCCGATGATCGCACAGACGCGGCATGTGCTAGACAATTATGCGGCGGCCGGCGGCAGCGTGGAAGAGGTCGTGATTGAGGACTGCGGCCACACGCCCTTCGTCGAAAAGGCGGAAGAGTTCAATCAGGCATTGCACCGCGTTCTTGCCCAGGCTTGAAACAAGCGGCCGAATCTTTTGCAGCGGGGAGAGATACGCTATAATTCTCCGCGATTAAACGCCAGCGTCTCGTAGTCCCATCAATTTCAGAAAGGAAACGCTCATGTACAAACGAATACTACTCTTATCGCTCTTCATGCTCATATTCGGCGCATTCACCGGCATGGCGCAAGATGAGATCACCATCTACGCCACCGTCGGCGGCTACTATCCCGATGAGCCGACCGAGAACAACCCGAATCCGCCCAAGATGATGAACGAGATCGTCGCCGAATACGAAGCAGCCAACCCGGGCGTCAATGTTGAACTGGTCGATGTGCCGTCCAACATCTCCGGCGACCAGTGGCGCAGCACCGTCTTCAACGGGCAGAACGAACCGCATATCATCGTCAACAATTACATCCGCGTATGGCAGGAGCAGGGCAACGACTGGTATGTGCCGCTCAACGATTACATTGAGGCGCCCAACCCCCACATTCCCGAAGGCACGCCGGGCCACGAACGCTGGGCGGACAGCATCCCCGACGTCGTCTGGAACACCACCTACCACACCGGCAGCGGCAATCAGTATGTCGTGACGGTCAACGCCGTCGCGGTCGGTTTCTACTACAACATTGATATGCTGGAGGAAATGGGCATTGATACCGAATTCGATATCTCCTATTCGCTCTGGGAAGATTGGGAGACGATGATCGCCGAAATGGGCGCGATCGCCGAGACCGGCATGAAACCGCTGGCGCTCTCGATGTCCACCGCCGCGCCTTACACTTACAATTGGTTCGATGGCACCAGCCTGACCAGCATGTACATCGATCACATCGAGAGTTGGTGGGAGCCGGGCGCCAGTTGGCACGCGCTCAACCAGCGCGAATTCGCCTGCGCGATCCAGAACGGCTTGATCAGCGCCCATGACGATGCTTTCGCCGATTGGCTGGGGCTGCTGTCCGATTTCGAGCCGATGTGGGTGGAAGGCTACTCCACCTTGACCAACGACGAAACCTATCGCCTCTTCGTGACGGAAGAAGTGCCCTTCCTGTTGCAAAACGCCGCCTCGCAGACCATCAATGTCACTCGCGATGCCGACTTCAACTGGGGCATCAGCTACTTCCCGCCGGTCACTGAAACTACCAGCCCGCATGCCGCCAACAACGAGAGCGCCTATCTGGTCGGTGGCTTCACCGCCGGCTTCACCGTGACCGACCGCGCCCGGCGCGAAGGCATAGAAGAGCAGGTCGTCGACTTCCTCATGTACATGACTGCCCAGCCGCAATGGGGTCGCGTCGTCACCGACTCGCCGCGCAGCATACCGACGCAGTTCGGCCTAGATGTGCCTGATGCGCTGAAGCCGACGGTCGCTTTCCTTGAGCTGCCGATTCGCGCGCTGAAAGATCCCGATCCGCGCCTCAGCCGTCGCTACGGCGAAGATCATCGCCGCCTGATGCAGGAATACTTCACCGATCAGATCGATCTGGAAACGCTGATCGCCGAAGAAGATCGCTTGATGTCGCGGGAAGCGCGCGTCGTCATCGCCGAAAACGAATGGTCCTGCGACTTCCAGATGGAGTAGGTCCCGACCAATTCGACAACATCTTATAAATCTGTAGGGGCGAGACTTGTCTCGCCCACAGACCATCAAACATGATGCCCAAGAATCAAATTGTAGGGGCGACTGACCGGCGGTGTCTACGCGCCGCAGTGAGTCGCCCGCGCTGAAATCCACAACTCCGTCATGCTACGACGTCTTTCCACAAGCCCTTCCGTCAGGGTCAGCAAACGCGAAAACCAAAGCCCGCTGCCCTTACGAATGTGGCGGGCGAAGTGGCTCTATCTGGCGCTGCTGATTCCTGTCGCGATGCTGTTGATCTTTGAGTGGCTGCCCGCCTTTAGCGCCCTCTACAACTCGCTCTATATCTGGAACGGCGGCAAGGTCCATTTCTACGTCGGCCTCGAGCATTACGAGCGCATGCTGAGCGACCGCACCTTCCGCGTCGCCATCACCAATCTGATCGGCTTCGTCTTCTTCCGCGTCATCATGCAGACCTTGCTGCCCTTCTTCGCCGCCGAGATGATCGTCAATTTGCGCAGCGCGCGCTGGTCCTACTGGTGGAAGATCATCTTCGTCTTCCCGATGGTGGTGCCGACCATTCTCAACTATCTGATCTGGCGTTTCATCTATAATCCGCAGGTCGGCTTGCTCAACGAAGGCTTGAAGCTGATCGGGCTGGAGCAGTACGCACAGGCTTGGCTGGGCGATCCCAACACGGTGATGTGGGCGCTGGCTTTCGTGCGCTTTCCCTGGCTGCCGACACTACAATTCCTTATCATCCTGGGCGGCTTGCAGACGATCCCGCAAGAAGTGCACGAGAGCGCGGCCATTGACGGCGCCGGTTTCTGGCGGCGGCTCTTCTACATCGACATTCCCATGACCAAGCGGCAAATCACGCTGGCGATGATCCTGACGATGCTCTTCATGACGCAGCGCTTTGATCTCTTTCTAGTGATGACCGACGGGGGACCCGGTTATAGCAGCATGGTGCCGGCTCTGCAGCTCTATCAATCCGCCTTCCACTTCTTGGAATTCGGCTATGCGTCGGCCATTGGCGTCGTGCTCTTCGTCGCCATGCTCGCCTTGACCATCATCAACCTGCGCGTCTCCGCCGGCGCGACCAATCAGTAGGATGGGCGCATGACTATTAGACTGCGCAAGAGCTTCCGCCTCGGCAATCATGATCTCCCATTTCAGATGGTGCTGGTCGCCTTCGGCATCGTGACCTTCTTTCCGCTGGTGCTGGTAGTCATCACCTCATTCAAGAGCAATACACAGTTCTACCACAATTTCTGGCTGCCCGAGCTGCCACTTCACTTGGGCAATTACTCGTCGGCTTTTCGTATCGTCTGGCGATATATCGTCAACAGCGTACTCTACTCTGGCTCGACCATCTGCCTCATCGCCATAATCGCCTCGGTCGCTGGTTATGTCTTCGCCCGTTTTCGCTTTCCCTTCAAGACGGTTCTCTTCCTCGGCTTCATCACCCTGATTATGGTGCCGGGCGTGCTGACATTGGCGCCGCGCTTTGTACTGGTGCGCGACCTGGGCCTGGTCAATACGCCCGGCGCGCTGATTTCCGTCTGGGTCAGTGGTGGCTTGGTGCTCTCCACCTGGCTGATGCGCAGCTACTTTGAGTCGCTGCCACAAGAGCTCTTCGACGCCGCCTATGTCGATGGCGCCGCCGAGTGGCAGGTCTTCATCTACGTGTCAGTTCCCCTCGCCCGCCCCATGATCGCCACGGTGGCGATGACCACCCTGATCAGCACCTGGAACGACCTCATCTGGCCCCTGGTCACGATCACGGATAAGGACAAGATGCCGCTGGCGATGGGGCTGATGCAATTCTCGTCGGACTTTGAGACCGACTGGGGTACGCTTTTCGCCGGTTATGTCATCTCATCGATTCCACTGCTCTGCGTCTTCGCGGTGGCCATGCGCCAATTCATCAGCGGCTTGACCAGCGGGTCGATCAAGGCTTGAGACAAATGTGAAGTTGCAGCGACTCCAGGAGCTACGATAAAATCTCTGAGATTGTGCGCGCATCCTTGAATCGCCCTTGCTAGCAGGGACGCGGTGGACATGCGCGCCGATCGACTCATTTCTTAAAGTCACCATTGGGAGGGTGTCATGAAAAAGCTGAAAGTCTTACTTCTGTTATTGGTCGGCCTAATGTTGTTCAGCGCTGTGGCGCCCGTTGCGGCGCAGGAGCTGGAGCTCTGGGCTTTCGTCAACACGCACGCGCGCTGGTTCCGCGAGCAAGCGGAACGCTACGCGGAGGAAGTCAACGCGGATTTCTCGCTTAACGTCGTGGAGATCGCTTATGGCGACCTGCACGATAGGCTGCTGATTTCGATTCAGTCGGGCGGCGTCGGTGCGCCCGATATCGCCGATGTCGAGCAAGGACGCTTCGGCAGCTTCCTGCGCGGCGGCGGCGATCCGGGTTTCGTCGAGTTGAACGCCCTGCTTGACGAAGGCGGCCATACGGAAAACCTGGTCGCCGCGCGGCAAGCGCTCTACACATCAATGGGCTCGGTTTACGGCATCGAACACGCCTTGACGCCGGTTGTGCTCTACTACCGCGCCGATGTCTGGGAGGGCGCCGGTTTTGATCCGCAAGAATTCGTCACCTGGGATGACTTCGTTGAGGCTGGGCGCGCCATCGTAGCGGAGAACCCGGATGTGATTCCGCTGCACATTCACGGCGGCTTGCATGAATTGCTGCTGCGCCAACAGGGACATGATTATTTCAACGCCGATGGCGATGTCACGATCGACTCCGCAGAATCGATCGCGCTGATGGATTGGCTGTTGGCTCTGAAGGACGAAGGCGTGGCGGGCGATCCGCCGACGGGCGATGCGCTTTGGGCGGCTTTCAAAGACGGCACGCTGATCTCGATGGTCGGCGCGGACTGGTATGGCGGCTTCTTCAAAGACAACGCGCCTGAGCTTTCGGGCAAATGGAAAGCGGCGCCTCTGCCGGCCTTTGAAGAAGGCGGCCGCCGCACCAGCGTCTGGGGCGGTACTGGCGCGATGGTGGTCAAGACAAGCGAGCACGTCGAAGAGGCGTTGAGCTTCCTGGAGTTCTCCATGCTGTCGATAGAAGGCAACGTGCGCCGCTTTGAATTGACTACACTTTGGCCGCCTTATATCCCGGCGATGGCAAACGAGCGGCTGCATGCCGCGGATGAATACTTCTCAGGGCAGGACTTGGGCGCGCTCTTCTCTGATGTCGGTCCCGAAGCGCCGCCGCAATGGCAGAGCCCCTTCCGCTCGCAGCTGAACAGCCTGCGCACCGCTGCCTGGCAGGACGTCATCGACGGCAACCGCAGTCCGGAAGAGGTCTTCACCGAGATAGCTGATACCATCCGCGACGAGATGGAATTCGAAAGCTAGACCGCGATGCTATCATGGTGGCGGGCAGATGCTCGCCACCATTCTTGCCTGTCTCATTGAAACGTGCTGAGAACCGACCATGTTCGGACGCGGCCGTAAAATCGCGCCTTATCTATTCATCAGCCCCTTCTTTATCGGCTACGCCATCTTCTTTTTGTACCCCGTCATTCAGTCGCTGCAACTGAGCTTTTACCGCCAAGTTGGCTTGAATAAGGCGCCCCGCTTCATCGGTTTCGACAATTACATCCGCCTGGTCACCAAAGACGACTTATTCATCAAGGCTTTGACAAATACGACCTATTACGCCTTGGGCAGCATTCTCATCATTGTGCCGCTGGCGCTGCTGCTGGCGCTGATCCTGCACAGCCCCAAACTGCGCTTTCGCGAATTCTTCCGCTTCCTCTATTTCACGCCAAATATCACCGCCGGCGTCGTTGTCGGCATTATCTTCGGCTTGGTATTCGAAGAGCAATACGGCTTGATCAACAACCTGCTGCTGGCGCCCCTGGGCATAGAGAATGTGCGCTGGCTGCGCGAGGCGCGCTGGATCATGCCGGCGGTCATCCTGCTGGGCGCCTGGAAGTGGACCGGCATCAACGCGATATACTTCATGGTCGGCTTGCAGAATATCCCGCCCGAGTTGAAAGAAGCGGCGCGCGTCGATGGCGCCACCCGTTGGCAGGTATTCTGGCATGTGACATTGCCGCTGCTGCGCCCCATCCTGGCTTTCGTGCTGACCATCGCCATCATCGGTTCTTACAATCTTTTCGCCGAACCAGCGATTCTGGTGGGTTTGGAGGGCGGACCCAATAACGCCGGCATGACCATGACTATGTACCTCTATACCCGCGGCTTCCGCGAGTTGAAAATGGGTTACGCTTCAGCCATCGGCTACTCGCTCACCGTCATTATTCTGGTCCTGAGCGTGATTCAGTTGATTCTGATCCGCGCCTTCCGCGAGGACTGACCGGCATGAGACTCGCCATTTCGCGTCCCTCAGAATCCGCAGAGCGCAAATCACTCTATATGAAGCTCGTTGAAGCGACGATCGTTTACGCCATCCTGTTCTTCTTCGCGCTTCTGGTCGGCATCCCCTTCCTCTATATGTTCACCGGCTCCTTCAAAACCAACGGTCAGCTTTTCTCCTGGCCCGTCAATCTGCTGGCGCCGGAGCCAACGCTCAACAATTACGAAAGGCTGCTCGGCGGCGAGGAAATTCCCTACTTGCAGCAGATGGGCAATAGCGTCATCATCGCCGTCAGCCAAAGCGCCTTGACGCTGTTATTCGCCTCGATGGTTGGCTGGGGCTTCGCCAAATATGAATTCCGCGGCAAGACCTTCCTGACCATCTTCTTGCTCTTCACCTTCACCATACCCTTCCAGGTGACGCTGGTGCCGCTTTTCCAAATGATCGTCCGGCTGGGATTGCTGGACAGTTTTCTCGGCGTCATCTTGCCGAGCTCGGTCAGCGCGTTCGGCGCTTTCTTCATGCGGCAAGCGATGGTGTCGATCCCACAGGAGTTGCTTGATGCCGGGCGCATTGATGGCGCCAGCGAGTGGGGTCTTTTCTGGCGCATCGGCATTCCGCTCTCGCGGGGCGCGCTGTCGATACTTTGCGTGCTTGTATTCTTGACAGCTTGGAACGATTACCTCTGGCCGCTGATCGTCTTGCGCACGCCGGAGAATTTCACCTATCCGATCGGCTTGGCTACACTGGATGGCTTGTACAAGGTCGAATACGGCATGATCCTCGGCGGCGCTTTCATCGCCACCCTTCCGATCGTGCTGATCTTCGTCGCCGGGCGCAACCAAATCCTCGACAACTTGACCATCGGCGCGGTCAAGCAATAGAGTCGGGCAACCCCATCCCCCGGCCCCTTCCCCAGCGAGCTAAGGAAGGGGAGCTAAGATGCGCGGAGTAGGTATGGATTAGGTTGTATTCGCATAGATCAAGCCAGCTTTCGCTGTGCCGAGACGCAAATATGGCTGAGGCTCCGCATAATCTGGAGAACCGGACAAGTATTACATCAATGCGCGAAAGTGTAATTCCATCATGTTCAGGTCGTAGTAGCGGCCCTCGACTTTGAGCTCCCGCTTCGCCGTGCCAACGATTTCAAATCCCAGTTTCTCATAAAGACGAACCGCCGCCAGAGACTCGGCATTAACGTCCAAGCTCACTTTCTCGATCTGCACCAGGGACCTTAGCTCATCAAGCAGCCGCCGCATTAGACGCGACGCTGCGCCCTTGCCTCGCATATCCGCCGACACGTAGACGCCGTAGACTTCCGCCACATGGCGCAGCTTGGCTTTGGACGACCAGCCCGCCCCGGCCATGCCCGCGAGCGTGCCATCCACCTCCGCAAAGAAGGTCGTATTTCCGTCGCGCTCGAATGCCGATTTCAGGCGAGCGACCCAAACTTCGTCCGGGAAAGCCAGCTCGTCTTCGTAACTCGAGGCGAAGGCAGCCGGCTCGGCGAGTAGCGCTTCAAGGCGCAGTTGTTTCGCCTCCCGCCAGCGTTCCGAGGGCAAAACGACAATTGAGGTTTCAGGCATAAAGCTGCCTCGCTTTGACAATTATGGCTCGCTTGGTTATTATCATCAGTGTGATCGGCAACTGCCAAGTCATGACCGCTCACGACTTGTAGTATGCAGCAATTCTATTGGCGAGTATGGATTATGGAGGAGAAAAACCATGTCCGAAAACAAACTTTCGCGCCGCGACTTTTTGAAAGCGGCATCAACCGCGCTGGCGGCTTCCGGCTTTGCGGCGCTGCCGGTTGGCGTCGTGCGCGCCCAGGACGAAGAAATCAATCTCGTGCTCTGGGGCTTCGCCAGCAACCGCGTTGAATGGATGCAGAACGTGGTTGACGAACTCTGGTCCGACATGCATCCCAATGTCGGTTTTACCTTCGAGCAGACGCCCTATTGGGATTTATGGCCCAAGCTGACGGCGGCATTTGTCGGCGGCGCCGGCATCCCCGATATGGTCGATATCGAGATCAACCAGACGGGCCAATACGTGCGCGAACCAGGCAACGAGCCCTTCGCCGCCATGAATGACCTGCTGGGCGAGGACCTGGACGACCTTTCGATTCCCTCCGCCACCGCGCCCTGGACCGTCCGCGGCAATATCTATGGCCTCGGCAACGAGGTCAACCCGTTGCTGATGCTCTACCGCGTCGATGTCATGGAAGAGCTGGGCGTGGATGCCGAAGCGCCGGTGAGTTGGGAAGAATGGATCGAGCAAGTTGGCGGTCCGGTACAAGATTCGGGCACGGCGCTGGCGGAATTTAACCGAGCCGCGCAAAGCTGGCGCGAATTGAACAACGTCCTCAACGCGGCTGGCGGCCAATTCTTCGATGGCGACGGCAATGTAACGGTGCTGGAAACTGACTTGGCTGTCGACATCTTGCATTGGCAGAAGGGGCACGTCGATTCCGGCTTGTTCCTGGTATCGGACGCCGACTACTGGGGACTGATAGGCGATGGCGCCTACGTCACCAAGTACGCCGCGCCCTGGTTGCAGGGTTTTATGAAGCAAAACGTGCCCGACATGGAAGGTCAGTGGCGGATGCGCCACCTGCCGAAATGGAGCCCGGACAGCCCCAAGACCTCGCCCTATGGTGGCACCGGCATGGGCATCACCGCCGCCTCCGAAAACAAGCCGGAGTCCTATGAGTTCATCCGCGTCTGCAATATCACCGCCGAGGGTTCGCTGTTGGCCTTCCGCCGCATGAACCTCTTCCCGTCCTACACACCGGTCTGGGATAGCGAGGAATTGCTGCGCTCGGATGATTACTTCGGCGGGCAGGTGCCCGGTCAATTCATCGCCGAAGCGGCCGCCGAAATGGCTGTCATCAACGTCGATCCTTACTGGGGCTTGTTCGGCGATATCGTAAATCGCGTGGTTATGGATCCGGTCTTCGAGGCGGACGCCGACCCGCGCGCCGCGCTGGAAGAAGCGATCGAAGAATTCGAGTTCAGCAAGTAACGTGTTCTTGAGGGTCAGCCACTGGCATGGGTCAGTGTCTACGCGACCTGACCTGTACAGTTCTCGCCTTGTTTGACAATGTAGGGGCGACCTATCAGGTCGCCCGCATAGTCATCTTGGGTAATTCGGGCCATCAGGGGGAGATCTTCGCTTGTCCGCTCACACATTGACCGCCGCTAAGAAACCGCAGCCTTTCTCCTTCGGGGACTGGTGGTCGCGCAACCAGCGCAAGGTCATTCCCTACATCTTCTTGGCGCCCTTTCTGCTTTCATTCGCGATCTTCACCGTTTACCCGGCCGGCGTCGCCCTCTTCTTGAGCTTCCAGCGCACGCGCGGATTCCAGCAGGCGGAACAAGGCGGCGGGGTCGTGCTCGAATACAAGGGCTGGGCGAATTACGAGCGCCTGCTGACCAAGGACAAGCGTTTTCGCGAAGCCATGATCAATGGCGCCGAATTCTGGCTGGGCACCTTGCTGGTGCAGATGCCGCTGGCGCTGGCCGTGGCGCTGGCTCTGAACTCGCCGAATATACGCTTCAGAGTATTGGGGCGATTAGCCTTCTTCGCGCCCTATATCACCTCGGCCGTCGTCGTCGGCTGGATATTTAGATTTGTCTACGACCAAAATTTCGGCTGGATGAATTCCGCGTTGGCGCAATTGGGCATAGAAGGCCCCGCCTGGATTCGCGATGTCAATTTCGTGATGCCGTCGCTGATCATCCTCGGTCTGTGGACCTGGGTAGGCTTTAACTCGCTCTTCTTCCTGGCCGGCTTGCAGAATGTGCCCGATGATCTGAAGGAAGCGGCGCGCATCGACGGCGCGAGTACCTTCCGCGTCTTCTGGCATATCACGATACCTTTCCTGCGCCCGGTATTCGTCTTCGTGGTCGTCACCGGCGGCATCGGCTCCTTCAGCCTCTTCAGCCAGCCCTACCTGCTGTTGGATTTCCCCAACACCGGACCCTTCGATAGCGGCTTGTTCCCATTGATGTATCTCTACGACATGGGTTTCTTGAATATCCGTATGGGTTATGCCTCGGCGATTGGTTATATCTTGACCGTGGTCATTCTTATCATCACCGGCATGCAGTTGCTCTTGTTCCGTCTGTGGAAGGTCTGAGGAAACATGTTTAAGTCGGAACGCAAAAGCGCAATGGGCGCGGGCCGGGTCAATATCCTGTCTATGAACACCATTGTGCTCGTCGGCGTTTTGCTCTGCGCGATTCCCTTCGTCTATATGATTTCAGCGAGTTTCCGCCGCGAGGGCGATCTTTATAAGCTGCCGGTGACGGTCTATCCGCGCGAATGGACCATGCACAATTTCCATACGCTTTTCGACAAGACGGAATATGTCCGCTGGTACGGCAATACCATCTTCACCGCCAGCATCCGCACGGTCCTCGGCGTCTATTTGGCCGCTTTGGCCGGCGCCGCCTTCGCCAAATATGAGTTTCGCTTCAAGCGCTTCTTTTTCTTCCTTGTCCTGGCGACATTAACGCTGCCCTTCCACATGCTGCTGATACCGCTTTTTCTATTGATGCGCGATTTTGGCTGGGTGGATAACTATCTCGCCATCATCGTGCCCGGGATGGTGAATGCCTTCAACATCTTCCTCATGCGCCAATACATTGAGTCGGTACCCAGTGAACTCATGGACGCCGCGCGCATCGACGGCGCCTCAGAAATCGGCATGTTCCACCGCATCATTCTGCCGCTGGTGCGCCCGGCCCTTGGCGTCGTCGGCATCCTCACCTTCGTCTGGACCTGGAACGATTTCCTCTGGCCCCTCGTCGTCCTGCATGATGACGCGAAGTACCTGCTCTCCAACGGCATTGCCACGATGGATGGACCTTACGAAGTCGAAACCGGCGCGATCATGGCCGGCTCCTTCCTCGCGACCCTGCCCATAATCATCATCTTCATCTTGATGCAGCGGCAAATCATCGCCGGGCTCACGCAAGGGGCGATCCGCGGTTGACTATCCAGCTTCCGACCGCCTTCGCCCGAGCCGTCACTGAAGAACGCTGTAGGGGCGAGACTTGTCTCGCCCGCTTTAGCTTCGGCCCTCCAACAGCGATAGCATATCCATTTGCGAAACGGGCGACTCACCGAGTCGCCCCTACACGGTATTCTTGCGGGGTCGGATAATTGCGCCTATGACTGAACGCCTGGTCTTTCAGCCGGATGCTTCCCTCAGCTTGCAGCGCGGCATCAATCTGATCGTCGACGCCATCCGCCCGACCCTGGGTCCCATCCCGCGCACGGTCGCCGTCAGTCAGGCGCTGGATCACAAACCGCCGGAACTGCTCGACAAAGGCGGTTTGATTGCCCGGCGCATCAGCGGCCTGCCCAACCGCGATGCCGATATGGGCGCCATGCTGCTGCGGCAAATGCTATGGCAGCTCTACGAAGACTGCGGCGATGGCACGGCGACCGCCGCCGTCATCTTCCAATCCATTTACAACGATGGTCTCAGATACCTCGCGGCCGGTGGCAACGCCATACGCCTGCGACAGTATCTTGGCGACTTCTTGGATATCGTGCTGGGTTCGCTTGCAGAGATGACCAGCCCGATCGCCGGACGGGAGCAACTGGCGCAGTTGGCACAGTGCATCTGCGGCGATCGCGAACTGGCGGAAAAGCTGGGCGAAATCTTCGACTTCATCGGCGAGCACGGTCAGCTGGATGTGCGGCGCGGGCACACGCGCGCCATTGAGCGCGACTACATGAAGGGCATGTATTGGCGGCGGGGCGCGGTCTCGCGGGCGATGCTGCGCGGCGGCAAAGAACCTGATCGCATCGTAATGAACGACTGCGCCATTCTGCTCAGCGATCTCGATGTCGACGACCCGCAAGAGTTGCTGCCGATAATCGCTACCTTAATGCGCGCAGGCGCGAAAGCCCTCCTGCTGGTAGGCGACAAGTTTTCCGAGACGGTCATCAATTTCCTCTTGAATAACAAGGAGCCGGATAAGTTTCGCATCGTGGCGATCAAGACGCCGGGAAGCTCCGATGACGAGCGCCGCGCCCACTTGAGCGACATGGCGGTGATCACGGGCGCCATTCCGCTCTTCAAAGCGGCCGGCGATACACTTGCAACCGCTGTCGAACGACCGCGCCCCCACCCTAAATCCCTCCCCACCAAAGAGGGAGAGACTTCATCGTTGCAGAAGACGTCTTTAGATTCCCCTTCCCTCATTTTGGGGATGCTTCGCCATAGAGATGGC
Organism: Phototrophicaceae bacterium; assembly: GCA_965205125.1. Lineage (GTDB taxonomy): Bacteria > Chloroflexota > Anaerolineae > Aggregatilineales > Phototrophicaceae > UBA6055. Next base: position 961,234 of record CBDBFY010000001.1, on the reverse strand, counting down.
GAAGGGGCCAGGGGATGGGGGAAATCTCGCCGCCCAAGCTACTTCGGTCAGGCGAAGCAAGTTTGGGTCGAGCGGACGATGTTCGGCCTCGTCTCCGACCGCGATGACCAAAGCGAACTCACTGAGCATTTGGCCGATCTGCTGGAAATGGTAGAGTATGCCGCAGACAAGGACGCGGAGGCCTTTCTGCGCGGGCGCATCGGCAAGATCCTGGGCGGCGTCGCCATTCTGCGCATTGGCGATGCAGTGCCTACGCGAATGGACAACCGCATCGCCAGCGCGAAAGAGACGGCAAAAGCGCTGCGCCGCGCTATTCGCGACGGCATCCTGCCCGGCGGAGGAATCGCCCTGCTGGCTTGCCGCGACGCGCTGGACCGAGCGCCGGAGCATACTGCTGACAGCGATGCGCGCGCCGCCCGGCGCATTCTGCTGAGAGCATTGGAGGCGCCGATCCGCACAATCTGCCAGAACGCTGGCTTCGATTCCGCCAAACGCGCCGAGTTGGAGGGTCAGCCCGGCGGATACGGCATCGACGCGCGCAGCGGCGCCATCGTCGATATGATGGAGACTGGCATTATTGATGTCGCGTCGGTCACCGAAGCCGCCGTTCGAAGTGCGGTGACGAGCGCGGCGCTGGCGCTGACGATCGATGTGCTTCTGCATCATGCGCAGCCGGAAGAGACCTATACGCCTTGACACAGCCCGGCGCGTCGTTTGGGCCGGCCGTTGGACGCATAACCAACTTCCGCTAAGATATTCATACTGGCGTCGCTATCTCGGAGTTGTCGCAGCGTGCTGTCTTTGCATTTATGGCGAACGATCGCCGAAGCCGATATCCACGATCCGATTTTCCGGCGCGTCAGCCAGATTCACAAGCCGGCCCGCCAGATTCCACCGCGCCCAAGCAGGTCGCGTCTACTTTGGCTGCTGGCCGCATTGGCCTTCGCCTTCGTCTTGATCCTGGCGCCGCGGCTACTAGTGGCTGTCTTGATCGTGCCCTTTACTTTGATCACACTGGTTGTGGCGGCGCCGCTGCTCTTGCCGGTCCTCATCTGGTTTGCCGGCGCATTTTCCACTGGCGAGATCATCAGCGGCATCCAGCGCGAGAAACAGCAAAACACCTACGATCTCATCTGCGCCTCGACGCAAGGCAAACTCAATGCCAGTTGGTCCTTCGCCACCGGCATGCTGCATCGCGGCAGCTACTTCCCCCCGCTGCGCTGGGGGACGCGGCTATCGCTGCGATTCGGCTTGGCGGCGCTCGGCGGATTAGGCGTTTTCACGCTGCTCTTCGCCCTTTCAGACCCGACCGGCTTTGGCATCGCGCAGATTCGCCTGCTGCTGCTGCCGCTGCTGCTCGCGGCGCTCACCTTTAGCAATCTGACGCAGACCTTCGTGGTCAGCCACATCATCGGTCTGCTGGCCAGCAGCTTCGATTGGGCCAAGCGAGACGCCATGCTTGTCGGTTTGCTTGCCTACGCGCTGCTCAACGCGCTGCCGCTGGTGGGCGCCGGGCTGGTCTACTTGCCATTCCGCTGGTTCGTTTTTGAGCCGCCGTTGCTGGCGCTCTTGGCGGTCGAGGCGTTTGCGCTGCTGCTGATCATCGCCGGGCGCGAGTTGACGATCATGGCGCTGTGGTCGGCGCTGAAGCGGCGGATGAATTCGCGACTGGGGGAGATCGGACGCGGGGAGACGTTGCGGCGGGATGCGGCTTGGGGTGTTACATAACTATCGACAAGATTACGTCGAACGATTCATCCGCGATAAACTCTCCCCATCACCCGCTCATAAGCCTCGCGCGTATCAATATCCAGCAGCACGCCTTCGTCATCCACATCCACCAGCCGCAGACGCTCGCGCGCGCCCTCAATGACAGCCCGCGGTTTCGCCTCCGCCGGCAGCTCCAGCATCGCCCGCCAATATGACCGATCCAGCAGCACCGGATGCCCGCGCCGGCCATCGTATCGCGGCGCCACATTCCAGCCCCTCTCGTGCGCCATCGCCAATTTACGAATCACGTCGACCGGCAGGCTCGGCATATCGGCCGGCTGGATGAAACATCCAGTGACGGGTTTGTGTCTACGCAACCCTAAGCCGTCCGGCAGCGCGCGCAGCCCCACCTTGACCGACGACAGCATTTCGCCCGTCGCAAAATCGGGATTGTGCACGCAGGTCACGTTCAGGTCGTCCACGGCGGCGCGGACTTGAGCGGAGTCGCGACCTGTTACGACGACGATATGGCGAATGGACGCCGCCACGAACTTGGAGGCGACATGGCGCACGATTGGCGCGCCATCATGCCAGGGCAGCAGCAGCTTGTTCTCAACCATTCGCGAGGACAAGCCCGCCGCCAGGATGATCGCGCCGTAACCTTCCCCCCATTGCGATGGGGGGACCGAGGGGGGTTGTCTCCTACACATCCGTCTTGCTGCGCGGCATCGGGCGTTCGGCAATGTCTTTCAGCAAGCCACCATGCCCCATCGAGACGAGATTGGCGCGGGTCAAACGCTCGCCGCTGAGCAAACGCGGCAGTATCCAGTCGATGACATTGGTCTTCGGCGATTTGATGCAGCCCGGCGCGCCGACCACCGGCGTCTCGCCCAGATAGCCCATCATCAGCAGCGTACCCGGATCGACCGGCACGCCGTGCAAGGTGATGCTCCCGCCCGCCAGCTCTAGCGCGGACGGCACAACATCTTCCCGATCGATGATCGCGGAGATGCCCGCAATCAGGATCATGTCGGCCCTAGATTGCTCGCGGATCGCCTCGGCGATTGATTGGGCATCGTGCAGCGCGAAAGTCGGCGCCAGCAACTCGCTGCCCCAGCCCTTGATCCGCTTGCGCACCGGTTGGTGAAAACTCTTCATCAAGCGCGTCCGCGTCGATTCCGTGCCGGAGACGATCAGCGCCACGCGCTTTCGCAGGAGCGGCTTTACCTGTAAGACGGGACCTCCCGCTTCGGCGATGCGCTCCACATCCACCACGCGCGCCGCCGGTACGCCAAAGGGCACGACCTTGACCAGCGCCAGCATCTCGCCAACATCGACCAAGGTGAATGCGCGCAAGGTCGCAATGGTGATGCCATCGTAGATATTGTTGATCAGTTCCAGTCGCGGCACGTCAACATGCAGGACGCCGCGCTCAGCGGCAGTGAGGTTTGCCCGGCCGACGCCAGGCGCGCGCAGCCGAACATGAGCGCCAGACAGCGCAGCGCCGATCCGCTCGGCAGCGGCGTCTTCATGCAGGTCGGCCGCGCTTAGTTGGGTGACCGTGACGCTTTCCAGCCCAAGCTGACGAAGCGCAGCCACGTCGGCTTCGCTGAGACGACGCCCTTTGTTCAGAATCAGTTTGCCGTCTGCGTCGTAGAGCTTGTGCGCCAGGATCGCGCCGACCGATTCTTCGACCGGCGCCTCACCGAATTTCATTTTCCGTCCCGTTGCGGACCGCGATGATCTCCGCCAGGATGCAGACGGCGATCTCTTCCGGCGTGCTCGCACCGATATCGATGCCGATCGGCGTGCGAATCTGCGCGATGAGGTCGTCGCTCAAGCCGGCCTCCTTCAGGCGGGCAACGCGCTGCCGATGAGTCCTGCCACTGCTCAACACGCCGATATAGGGGATGCCGGCCGGCAGCGCCGTAATCAGCGCCTTGTCATCGATTTTGGGGTCATGCGTCAAGACGGCGAGATAGGTGCTGCGGTCCAGGCCGAGCTGCGGCAAAGCCTTGTCGGGATAGCTGTGCAGGATATTCGCCACATCGGGGAAGCGCTCTTCGGAGGCGAAAGCCGCCCGTGGATCAATGATCGACACGCGGAAACCGACTTCTGTCGCCATCGCCTGCAGTGGAATCGCCACATGTACGCCGCCAACGAGAATCAGATGGGGCCGTTCGATCTGCAAGTCGACCATGACGCGGCTCTCCCCAATCGTCGTGATGCCGCTCTTCTTGCCGTCGGCCGCGACCGCTTTCAAAGTTGAGAGGAGTTCATCGTCCAGATTCGGACTGCGATACAAGACAGCGCCGGCGCCGTCAAGCAAGACTTTCTCGCCGGCATGCTCGCCCTCCATGATCGCAATCGTCGCGCCGAAGCGGTCTTTCTGCGCCAGTTCTGCTAGCGCGTCCCACCATAATGCGTCGAGCGGCTCTACAAAAACTTCGATACTGCCGCCGCAGGTCAAGCCGACCTCCCATGCCATGTCGTCAGCCACACCAAACTTCAGCAGGCGCGGTTTTCCGTCGCGCAAGCCGGCGATCGCTTCTTCGACGACTGCGCCTTCGACGCAGCCGCCACTGACCGAGCCGATCATCGACGGCGGGGCTGTATCTACGCGCCCCATGTCGCCAGTGACACCCATCTTCGAGCCTTCACGGCGCGGCGCCGATCCCCAAGTCTTCGCGACGGTCGCCAGCGCCACGTCACGCTCTTCCGCCAGCCAGCGATTGATAGTTTCCAGGATATCCCGCATCTTCCCTCCCGCTACGCCAGATAACGCCTGCGGTAAACTTCGGCGCTCGGGCGGCTCGCCAAGTTCTGCAGCGCCTTCACGATCGCTTCCAGATTCGCCAGATTGGTGATTGGCAGAAAGTCATGCACATAAGGCAGCAGCGCCTGCGCGCCTCGGGTCAAGGGTTCGTATTCCGGCACATCCAGCAGCGGATTCAGCCAGATCAAGCGCCGGCAGCTTAGCTGCAATCGCGCCATCTCTCGATGCAGCAGCGGGATATCGCCCCGATCCCAGCCATCGGTGATCAATATCACTACCGCGCCCCGACCCAGCACGCGCCGCGACCAGGTCCAGTTGAAGCGGTGCAGGCATTCGCCCGTCATCGTGCCGCCACCCCATTGCAGCACCGTCCCGCCTATATCCTCCAAAGCGTCATCGACATTCTTCTGCCGGATCTGCCGCGTGATGCGCGTGATATCAGTGCTGTAGACGAAGGACTCGACTTGATACAGCGAGCCGGCCAGCGTGTGCATAAAGTGAAGCAGCACACGGGTGTAACGCTCCATGCTGCCGCTGATATCGCAGAGCAGCACGACGGGACGCGGCTTCTCTTTGCGCCGATGGGTCGGCAGCCGCGTCACATCACCGTTCTTGCGGATCATATCTTTCATCAGACGGCGCATATTGATCGCCCGCCCCACCCCCTTTTCGAAGCGGCGCGTCCGGCGCATGCCCAGCGATTCCGGCATCTTGGCGATCACGCGCTTCGCCATCTCCAACTCAGCAGCCGTCATCTCGGCGAAGTCTTTATGTCGAAGGCGCTCTTGCCGGCTGTAGGTCGGCACCAGCGCGATCATGCTCGAATCCAGCTCTTCGGCATTGGCGCCGTTTTCGCTCGGGCTTGATTCCAGCGGCGGCAGAAACTGCGTCTTTTTCTTGCGCCGTTCTTCGCCCAGCGATTGCAAATTCAGGGTGGTGAAGCCCTCAGACGGGCGCCGCCAAAAGATCTCGAAGGCTTCGTCAAAGTAAGCGAATTCCTTGGGATGGTTGACCAGATGACTGCGCAGCGTGTAGTAGAAATCCTGCTTGCGGCCCAACTGAATATGCGCCAGCGCCCGCCCCACTTCCATCATGCGATTGGGTGTCACATTCATGCCCAACGCCCGGCAAACGCGCCCGAAGAGAATGAGGTTGTGCGTCAGCTTGCCACCGTGATAATCGTATGGCGCATCAGCCGGACCGAGAAAGACGCCCCTGATCGGACCATTCTCCGACATGCTCAGGCTCGCTGCGCCTCGACTTTGGCGCGGTCGATCATATTCTGGATCGTGGTCGGGTCGAGCATCTCGACATCGTCTTGATATTTGAGGATCACGCCCAGCGTGTCTTGCACCGTCTCCAGCGAAAGCTCGTTCTGGTCGAGCGCGATCAGGGCGGCGGTCCAATCCAGCGTCTCGGCGATGCCGGGCCGCTTAAAGAGCTCCATTGAGCGCATATCTTGAATGAAAGCGGTGATCTGCCGCGCCAGCATCGCCGGCACATCGGGCGCCTTGCGCTCAACGATCTGCAATTCCTTGTGGAAGTGAGGATAATCGATCCAGAAGTAGAGGCAGCGCCGCTTGAGGGCGTCGTGTATCTCGCGCGTGCGATTCGATGTCACCACCACAACCGGCGGCGCCGTCGCCCGCACCGTGCCTAGCTCCGGTATCGAAATCTGGTAGTCGGAAAGCAGCTCCAGCAAGAAGGCTTCGAACTCCTCGTCCGAGCGGTCCAACTCGTCGATCAGCAAGACGGGCGCTGTTCCGTCGCGGCTCTGTTCGATCGCCTGAAGCAGGGGCCGTTTAAGCAGAAAGCGCTCGGAGAAAAGCTCGCTCTCCATCGCCTCGCGCGCCAGCCCTTCGTTTTCCATTAAGCGCATGTGCAGGATCTGCCCGGCATAATTCCACTCGTAGACGGCCGTGTTCACGTCCAGACCTTCATAGCACTGCATGCGTATCAAATCGGTCGATAGCGCCGTCGACAGCACCTTGGCGATTTCCGTCTTGCCGACGCCGGCATCGCCCTCAAGAAACAAGGGCTTGCCTGTCTTCAAGGCCAGATAAATCGCCACGGACAGCCCGCGCTCGGCGATATAATCCTGCTCGTTCAGCGCCGCCTGCAATTCGTCAACTGAATTGTACATGCAATCCTTCTCGTCTTCGTTTCGCCTGGAATCCCAACGGCATTTGAGCCTGTATTCTATCGTAGTCGACCGAGGATTCGCAGGGCTGTTTCGTACTTACAAACAGCAAGTCTCCCCCATTGCGATGGGGGAGATTTAGAGGGGGTTAGGCGACCCAATCCTGCCACATTTGCGTCCGTTCTTTCCCCATCGCCTTGAGGTAGACGCTGACTTTGCCGTAGAAGATCAGCATGGCTTCGCGGAGGATATCGAGGCTGATATGCAGCGGCACCTCGTAGCCATCGCGGTCCATCTTCTTGTTCGCGACATCTTCGTCGGTGACGGTCTCGAGCACGGCTTCAAGCTCTTGGTCGAGCGTGGCGTACCAGGCTTTGAGCTTGGCGATGCTGCCCAAATACGAATCGTCGTTCACGCGATAGCTGAAATCGATTTTGAAGTTCTTGAAAGATTGTACATAGGCGTATTGTGTTTCGCCGAATTCGCGGCAAAGCGCGCCCAAGCTGGGGTTCTCGCCACCGGGACTGAAAGCGAGATCGTCGTCGGATAAGCTCGTCATCAACTCGTCGCGCAGTTGGCTGTACATGCGGTTCAAATCCCAGAACTGCTGAATATCCTTGTTCATGATTCTCTCGGTTTCTGTGTCATGTGAGGGCGAATTATAGGAGATGGCACAAACAAATGAAAAGAGGCGACCAGAAGGCGCGCCTCCAATTTTCTCTTGAATTGCGGGCGACCAACTAGGTCGCCCCTACAGAATTGCAACGTCCGTGTTTCTTAGCTTTGCGCCGCGGCGACCGCGCGCTTCAGGAAGACGCCCGCCATTTGCTGCCGGTAGCTCTCCGGATAGGCGATGTCGCCAGCCAGCCAGTCGCTGATATCGGATTTGACCGCTTCCGCTGCCGCATCCAGCGCCGCGTCATCCAGCGTTGTACCCGCCAGCGCCGCTTCCGCGCCCGCGCATTTCACCGCCTTTACAGTCGCGCCGCCCACAGCGACATCCGCCTGCGCGCAAGTGCCGCCATCCATCTTCAGGCAGACGGCAACTCCCACAATGGCGTAACGTGAAGCGGGATGCGGAAACTTTACATAGGCACATTGGCAGTCGCTGCAATTGGGCAGGCTGACGCTCGTGATCAACTCGCCATCGTCCAGCGCGGTTTCGAAGAGGTCAACGAAGAAATCTTCAGCGCCGACCGAACGCGCGCCGCCGGCGCCTTGAATATTGACCGTGGCGCCACAAGCCACCAATACTGTCGGCGGGTCGGAAGCGGGGTCGGCATGGGCGATATTGCCGCCAAGCGTGCCAAAGTTGCGCACAGCTTGATCGCCCACTTGCCCGCAGGCGCTGGCCAAGGCGCGGCACATCGTTTGAACATCGTCTGAACTCGCAATGGCGTCGTGGGTTGCCCCAGCGCCAATCGTCAAGCCGCCGTTCGCCGAAATGCCCTGCAATTCCGGAATCCCTCCGATATCGACCAGTTGCTCGGGCGCATCCAGCCGCAGCTTCATCACCGGCAGCAGACTGTGCCCGCCCGCGATAAACTTGCCATCATCGGTGATCGAAGAAAGCGCTTCATCCACCGATCCCGCCCGCACGTAATCAAATTTGTTGGGCCACATAGTTTAGCTTCCTCCTCCGTTTGCGTCTTGTATCGCGCTCCACACCTTCGCCGAAGTGAGCGGCATGTCAATTTGCGCAACGCCAAGCGGCGCCAGCGCATCCAGCACCGCGTTGTATACCGTCGGCGTGCTGGCGATGGTCCCGGTCTCGCCGACGCCTTTGACGCCGACTGGATGATGCGGCGACGGCGTCACCGTCTCGCCCAGCTCAAAGTTCGGGAACATGTCCGCTTTCGGCATGCAGTAGTCCATCATTGAGCCAGTCAGCAATTGGCCATCGTCACTGTAAATCGCACCCTCGCAGAGCGCTTGCGCCGCACCTTGCACTACGCCGCCATGTATCTGCCCGGCGACGATTTCAGGGTTGATCTGCGGCCCGCAGTCATCGACCGCGATATAACGCTGCAAGTCGATCACGCCAGTCTCGGCGTCCACTTCGACGATGGCGATATGCGTGCCGAAGGGATAGACGAAATTCGGCGGATCATAGAACTGCGATTCCTCGAAACCGGGGTCCATGCCTTCGGGCATATTCCAAGCCAAATGCGCCATCAGCGCCACATCCTGGATGCTCTGCGCCTGGTCGGGCGAGCCTTTGACCGAGAAGCTGCCATCAGCGTATTCGATGTCATCGACATTGGCTTCCATCAGATGCGCCGCCAAGACGCGCGCTTTTTCCTTGAGCTTGCGCGAGGCTTGCGCCAGGGCGGCGCCGGTCACCGGCGTGGTGCGGCTGCCATAGGTGCCCCAGCCCATCGGCGTCTCGGTAGTGTCGCCATGGATGACTTCAATGTCGTCGACCGGGAAGCCGAGTTCTTCGGCGATGATCTGCGCCAATGTCGTCTCCGAGCCTTGGCCATGCGGCGATGCGCCAATAAGCGCCTGCACCTTGCCTGTCGGAGTGACGCGCACGGTAGCGCTTTCCCACAAGCCGCCCTGGAAGCCGACCGCGCCCGCCACCTGGCTCGGACCCAAACCACACATCTCGGTGTAGGCGGTCACGCCAATGCCCAGATAGCGCCCTTCCGCAGCTGCTGACTCCTGCTGCGCGCGGAAGTCGCCATAGCCAGCCATATCCAGCGCTTTCTCGAAGGCGGCCGGATAATCGCCGCTGTCATAGATCAGCGTGGTCGCGACTTCGTAGCCATCTTCAAAAGCCGGGATCAGATTTTTGCGCCGCACTTCGACCGGGTCCATGCCGATTTCGCGCGCCACATTGTCGACCATCCGCTCGAGCAGGAAAGTCGCTTCGGGCCGCCCGGCGCCGCGATAAGCATCGGTCGGCGTGCCATTGGTCATCACGCCGATGGATTCGCAGAATACGCTGTCCATCGTGTAGGGACCGACGTAGAGCAGCCCGTGCAGAATTGTGGGAATGCCCGGCGCCGCCGTCGACAGATAGCCGCCCATGCCGGCGTAGACCGTCGCGCGCACGCCAAGCAGCGACCCATCGTTGCCGGCCGCCATCTCCACATGCTGCACGTGATCGCGCCCATGAATGGTGATCAAGTAATTCTCGGAGCGCGTCTCCGTCCACTTGACCGGCACGCCGAGCTTGATTGAAGCCCAACTGACCAGCGCCTCATCCGGGTAGCAGGGGATCTTGCTGCCGAAGCCGCCACCGACTTCGGGCGCGATCACCCGCACCTTGTTCTCGTTCAAGCCGGTCACCGCGCTGATGATGAAACGGTGAATATGCGGGTTCTGCGATGTACACCAGAGCGTCAACTCTTGCGTCGCCGGGTTGTATTGCGCCATCGCCGAGCGCGGTTCCATCGCCGTCGGCAGCAGGCGCTGCTGCAATATCCGCTCCGAGACGACCACATCGGCGGCGTCAAAGACAGCATCGCTGGCTTCGCGGTCGCCCATCACCCAGCGGAAGGCGATATTGCCCTCGACATCGTCATGGATCAAGGGCGCGCCCTCTTGAGCCGCCTCTTCCGGATCTATCACCGCGGGCAGCTCTTCGTAATCGACGACCACCGCGTCGGCCGCGTCTTGCGCCCGATAACGATCATCTGCCAACACGATCGCGACGCCGTCACCGACATAACGCGCCTTGCCCTTCGCCAAAGCAGGATGCTCCGGCGTTTTCAAGTCGCTGTCGGGGATCAGCCAGGCAGTTGGCAAGCCAGCCAAGCCGTCGCCTATGTCCTCGCTGGTATATACCGCGACCACGCCATCCATCGCTTCTGCTGCCGAACTGTCGATGCTGACGATGTTGGCATGGGCGTAGGGACTGCGAACGACCGCCATGTGCAACACGCCCGGCAACTTGATGTCATCGGTGTAGCGCGCTTCGCCGGTGATCAGGCGAGGGTCTTCCCGGCGTTTTATGCCACTCCCAAATATGCGAGTGCTCATTATCCGCCTCCTAGCTTCCGGCGGCGGCGTCCGCCACCTGTTTGACCGCCTTGACGATGTTGTGATAGCCGGTGCAGCGGCAGATGTTTCCTTCGAGATAGTGGCGGATTTCCCCTTCGGAGGCGCCGGGGTTGTCGCGCACGAAGGCAGCGCTCGCCATAATCATGCCCGGGGTGCAATAACCACATTGCAGGCCGTGATTCTCCCAGAAAGCGGTCTGCATCGGGTGATGCTCGCCGTTTTCCGCCAAGCCTTCAATCGTGGTCACGTCCGCGCCATCGGCTTGCACGGCCAGCAGTGTGCAAGATTTCAGCACCTTGCCGTCGAGGTGGACGGTGCAGGCGCCGCACTGGCTGGTATCACAGCCGATCTTGGTGCCCGTCAGATCCAACTCCTCACGCAAGAAATGGACCAATAGCGTGCGGGGGTCGACATCTCGTTCATGCACGACCCCGTTTACAGTGATTGCGACTTGCATAAACCCCTCCATTTCGTTTCCAGTATCTTTGGCTGCGTCAATAAGGTTCGCGCAAATTCAAGTTACCCTGCGCGAAAACGTAAACTGCCCGCTGCAATTTCCAATTTGCATTGAGCAAATCCACAACTTAAGCTAGACAAAATTGTATCTTGCTTTTGTCAATTTGGCTACAAGTTGCAAAGTTGGGCTTTGTGAGTTGCGGTGATTTCCCGTTTAGCGAAGGCTTCACAACTCTTGCCGCTGGCGCCGAGGCAAGTGGTGAAGACAAATGTGGCGCTCGAAAAAAGGCGAACGATTAAGAGTCGCCGCCAGCGAGGAAATCGGCCAAATGATATTTCCATAAGCGGGCCAAGGTATGGCTGCCGTGTCCGCGCGTATGCTCATCAACGGGAAGCAGCACAAACCGGCCGCGCTTCACTCGCTTTATCGCCGCTTCCATAATCCCTAGCTCGGGCGGGTTCACTTGATCGTCAGCGGAATTGATCGCCAGCAGCGGCGCCTGGATCCGCGATAGATGCGGCGCCGGATCGTAATCTTCCGATGCGGCGAAGGCATAGAGCATGTCATTGGCGTCTAGCGTACTGGCATAGCTGCGAATGCGTTCGGCCAGAAAGGCGTCGGCAGCCGCTCGCGTCGACGCTTCTTTGCGCCATTGAAGCGGGCAACTTGTCATCACGATCAGCAAATGAATCGCGTTGACCAAGCCCGGCGGCTGCTTGATGTAATTCCCGTCATGCCAGGCGGGATCCATCCTGATCGAGTCCATGATCATTTTGCGGATCATGCGGTTGCGCCCGGCGATCTGGGCTGGCAGCGAAGCGAGCGGAACCAGATAATCCATGAAGTCGGGATAATGAATGCCCCAAAGCCAGGTCTGCATGCCGCCCATTGACGTGCCTATCACCAGCTTGAGGCGATCGACGCCCAAGCCTTCCGAGACCAGCAGGTATTGCGCCCGAATCATATCCAGATAACCGTAACGCGGAAAGCTCATCCGCATTCCATCGCTCGGCTTGCTTGAGCGGCCGTGTCCGATGCCATCGGGCAAGATAATGTAATGCTTTTCGGCGTCCAGGAGTTGCCCGCGTTGAAACAGTTCGTTGGCGAAGCTCGGCTGCAGAAACTGCGCGCCGCTGCCGGTGGTGCCGTGCAAAATCAAAACGGCATTGCCTACCGAGCCCGATGCGCCGCGGACCGGCTCGCCCAACGTTTGGTAATGGAGGCGCAGCTTAGGCAGCGCTTCGCCGCTGTTGAAGCGGAAGTCGTGAATAGTGAATTCGTCCGTCCGCAAGTCCACGCTGGTCTGCCCTCAAACTTAGCGCGTCAACGGCGGCAGATTGTATCGTCTGACGAATGTAGCGCTGTCGCGGAGCATGACAAGATTGAAGCCGCCCGGCGTGAGCGGGTCAGCGACGCCCTCGCGCACACCTGGGTCACCCGCCAGATTGGACCAGGTTGACGGACAGCAGACGTACAGCACGCCATCTTGGTAGGTATCCGTCTGCTGATGAATATGGCCGTGAAAGACGCCGGCCAGCTGGTCGCGATGCGACCGTAGAATGCGCTGGATTCGGTCGCCATTCTGGATGCGCATATGCTCGTCCAGCCAGGGGACGCCAGTCTTGATCGGCGAGTGGTGCATGGCGGCGATGATCGGCGCATCGCCGGCCGCATCAAGTGTTTCGCCGAACCACTCAATCTGTTCGTCGCCCAACGCAGGCGCGTGGATGTCCCCTTGTCCCGCCGTGTCCAAGGCAATGAGATGATAGCCTTTCACTACCGAGCGCGCATCACGCAGGACATGCAGGTTTTGCCCGTCGTGCAGCGCGGCCGCCATCAGGTCGCCTGAATCATGGTTGCCAGGCAAAAGATACATCGGACCGGGGAACCGAAGCAGCAATTCGCGCGCGCGCCGATAATCGGCCTCATGGGGGTCGGCGCAGACATCGCCGGTGTGGAGGATGAAGTCGAAGGCGAACGGCAGCCCTAGAATCGCCTGCAAAAGCAACTCGGCCCCGCGATTGGGGTGCTCGACCGATTCCGGTATCCAAGGCGGGTGATAGTCGGGATCGCCACTGATATGGGTATCGCTGATGTGGAGAAAGGTCAACATGGCGCCGGAAGTCATGAACAATGTGGATTGCTTGACGAATTTTAGCCCCGCATCCTGACATTGGCAATCTGCCTGCGCTATGATGCCTGTCATCCAGATTGCAGATATGATAGCTAAAGGCGCATAGCAAAGCCTTTATGCCGGCATGACGCCAGATATCGCGGAGCAGCGCCGTACGATTGGTACCAGAAGCGATTTGGGAACGCGGAAGGAAAAGGCGGAATCAATGACCACCAGCCAATACTTGAGCAGCCTCTCGCTGGAAGCTGATGTCCAGGCGCTGCGGCAGGGTGAAAACACTCCCTCCGCGCTGCTTGATGATTTGGAGTTGCGCTTCGAGGCGGTTGAGCCGGTGATCAACGCCTACCTGCCCGAGCCCGCACGCTTTGACCGACTGCGCCGCGACGCCGAATTTCTGGAAGAGCGCTTTCCGGACTTTGACGCGCGCCCGCCACTCTTTGGCGCATTGCTTGGCGTGAAGGATATTTTTCACGTTGACGATTTCACAACTCACGCGGGAACACAAGTGCCGCCGGAAGCGTTCGCTGGCGACGAAGCGGACATCGTGACACGATTGAAACGGGCTGGCGCGATCATCGTGGGGAAAACAGTTACCACTGAGTTCGCTTACTTTGAGCCCGGCCTCACGCGCAACCCGCAGAATCCCGACCACAGCCCCGGCGGAAGCAGCAGCGGTTCAGCCGCAGCCATCGCCAGCGGGCTCGCCCATATCACGATAGGTACCCAGACCATCGGCTCGGTCATACGACCAGCCGCCTACTGTGGGGTTGTCGGCTACAAGCCGTCTTTCGGTCGCGTCGCCGCCACCGGCTTGGTCGACTTTTCGCCGTCGGCCGATCACGTCGGCTTCTTCACCACCGATGTCGCCAGTATGCAGACAGTAGCCCAAGCCGTGATAGAACAGTGGCAACCGACCATTGACGGGCCGGCGCGACCGGCGCTGGCGCTGCCTGTCGGGCGCTATCTGGAGCAGTCGTCGGCGCTGGCTGCCTGTGAAGCGCAGGTCAACCAGTTGACACAAGAGGGCTACATGATTAAGCGCATCCCCATATTCGACGATATCGCGGCGATAAACAGCTGCCATCAAGATCTGGTCGCCGCCGAATTGGCCCATCAGCACCGCCTGTGGTTCGCGCAGTACGAGCGCCTTTATCGCCCGCGCACAGCTGCGTTGATTCGCCAGGGACAGGCGGTCTCCGATCGGCGTTTGCGGGCTGCGCGCGAACATCGTCTGGCATTCCGCCAGCGCTTGCATCAAATCATGGACGAAGAGGGAATCGACCTGTGGATATGTCCGTCGGCGCCTGATGTCGCGCCGCGCGGAATCGAAGCAACTGGCAGCCCGCTTATGAATCTCCCCTGGACGCACGCGGGCTTGCCGGCCCTTTCCGTACCCGCCGGGCGCGGGATGCTGGGTCTCCCGCTTGGCCTGCAGTTGGTCGGGCGCTTCGGCGGCGATGAACCACTGCTCGCTTGGGCGCGCGAAATCGAGACCCTGTTCGCGCAATAGCGGTCAGACAATGGCGATGGGATTCACCCAGGAGCCGGTGGCGCCGGTCAGTTTCAAGGGCGCGATGATGAGCAGGAATTCATAACAGGGGACCGCCGCCAATTCATCAAGATTGAGATTCTCCACGTGCGTGATGCCGTTGCGCACCAGCAAGAATCGGTGTACCGAATGATCCATCGGCGGCATCGCTTCCACCGCCATATTGTCCGCGCCCACCAGCGTCATTCCCTGCTCCACCAGATATTGCGCTGCTTCCAGATTCAAGCCCGTCTGCGCGTCGCGGTATACCGGATCGCCATCACGCAGCAACGCATACGTGCCCGTGCGGATCAACACTGCTGTGTTCTTGCCGATTTCGCTGCCTTGCGCCGCGAGCGCGCCACGAATATCGTCCGCGCCAATTGCATACGCTGGCGGCAGCATCTCGACGCCTTTGTACCCCGCCACGTCGACGAGCACAGCGCGCGTTACAATTGGCGGCATCTGTTCAATGCTCAGGTGTGCCTGCCCGGCGGAAGAGACGCATTCGCTGGCGGGGACCGTCGCGCCCGCGCCATTATACAGACGCGGCTCCCCGTCGCTGGCGGGATTGCCATGCGCATCCTGCTTTTCTCCAATATGGCAGAGCGCGTCAATATGCGTGCCGACGTGGATCGACATGCGGATCGTCTCGGCCGCCGCCGTGCCCGGATCAATCGTCGATTCGTCGCCATGGCGCAGATGCGGCGCGATCGAATACGATTTCATCGCCGCTCCCGGGGTCAACATGCCTTCCTGAAAATCGATGCCCAAACTGAAAACCTCGCCGGTCTTCACCAGGCGCAAAAGCTCGGGCGTCAAGCGCGGGACCGGCAATCTCCCGTAGGCGGAGGCGCTCATAACCACTCCTAATCTGCTGATTTGACTCGCCTTAGTGTAGCAAATCTCGCGCGCATTGCCCGCGACGTAGAGTGAAGCTAGCGCGGAAGAGGGTCAAGCGGCAGCCCGCTGGGCGCCTCGCTTGGCGTGATATGGCTTAGATCGCGCGCCGCCGGGTCGGTGAGAGACTGCAGAAATGCCACCAGATCGGCAACGTCTTCTTCGTTCAGCGGCAGTCCCGCTTGCATAGGCCAAGCAACCGAGTGCGCCTGCCGTTCAAAATCATAGGAGAGCACCTGGTCCTGAAAAGCCGGCGGCAACTGCCGGGAAGGATCATAGACGATATTGGCGCGCCAGGGATCGGCATGATGCCAGATGACATCGGCCAGGTTCGCGTAAGCGCCGCTATGAAAATAAGGCGCAGTCAACTCCACGTTGCGCAGGCTCGGCGTGCGGAAGCGATATTGATCGCGATAATCAAAGCTGACATTGGCGCGCCCGACATCGTCATTGCCGTCAACGCCATTGTCCTTGCCCGGTCCCAACTGCGGCACGAGCAGATTATGGAAACCCATGTCTGTGAATAGATCGCCGCTGTGGCAAGCCGCGCAGTTGACCTCGTGCTTAAGGGCGCCATAAAATAGCAGCGCGCCTCGCTTCTGCCGCGACGTCAGCGCCATTGAATCGCCAGCCACATAATCATCCCATGATGATGCAGTGAATATCAACTGATTTTCGAAGGCGGCGATAGCCTCGCCCAACTGCCGCAGAGTGATATGTGGCGCGCCAAAGACGCTGGCGAAGCGAGCCGCGTATTCTTCGTTGCCGCGCAGACGCTCCAGCAGCAGCAAGCGGATGACCATCGGCGAAAAGCCGCCAAATTCCACACCAGCCATTTCGTGTTGAGACGTGATCGGGAACAGCGCCTGCGCCAGCAGCGGATCCGCAATATCCAGGTCATTGATGGCGTCTTCCAGCGTCCGGACGATGTCTTCCGCCGGCTTCCGTTCCACGCGCCCATCCCAGAATTGACTGCGCAGCAAGGCGCTGTTGATTACCGTCGGGCTGTTTCGCGGGATGAAGACATCAATGAAGGGATTGACGATGGAATCGCCATTGGCGGCGCCCGCGGACGCGTTCGTTTGGATCAGTTTCCTGAACGATCGCTTCTCGCCCAGCCCATGCCCGCCCGCGCCGATCGGCAAGACGCGCCCGTCCGTCATGGCAAACTCCGGATGGTGACAGGTGGCGCAAGCGATGTTCTGATCGCCTGAGAGGATGGGATCGAAAAACAGGTCGCGCCCCAATCGCGTCAATTCGCTGTCCGGCTCAATCTGTTCCCGCCCCGGATAAGGCTTTAAGCCATGCGCGTCAATCACGCTGCGCAATGCTTGGTCCAGGTCGCGGATTTCGACCGTAGTCGCCTCGGGTTTCTCTCGCGGCGGAAATCGTTTTGGAATGAGCGGCTGTGGCTCGAAGTGAACCTGCAAGAGGCGCCCGGCGTAGGTCTCGGTTATGTATAGCCCGCCATCCGGCAATGGCAATAGCCCAGCCGGAAAGTGCAAATCGTCCAGCACCGTCTCCAGCGCGCCCCGCCCATTGATGCGGCTCAGCCGACCGCTCGCCTCCTGCTCGGTCAACCCGCTGAAGCAACTCGCGCGAGGCGCCATCGCCGCAAACTCCAGTAGCCATAGGTTGCCATCGGCATCGACATCCACATCAATCGGCATATTCAAGCCGTCAACAACCGTCCGCTGCCGCCCATCGCCCCTAATCTCGACCAGTTTTCCACTGTTGGGCACATGCGGGCAGCCGCCAAAGAGCGTCACATAGGTGGAGTCGCCAAGGCGCGCCAGCCCGGTCGGCAGCGCTTCCAGCCGTCCCCCGACATGATCGGGGTTCTCGAGCGCGGCAAAACGATATGCGTAACCGATCGAGCCGTCCTGCCCTTCTACAACCAGCCCATTGCCGGCCGCGTCTGTCGCCATGGGCGCGCCATTTTCGTCAAAGGCGATGTCGAAAGGATGCAGCAAAAAAACGCTCCCGCGATTGACCTGCCGCCTCGTGAGATCAGCGGGACCCAAAGCTGAGGCCGGCAAGTGCCGAGCGCGCGTCTTGGGCAAGCTATAGAATTGAGAGCCGGCCAAGGCGACCACAAGCGTCTCATCATCCGGGGAGACAGCTAGGGCCGGCGCGCTTAACAGATTGTCTTTGGAAAAGGTGCTGGGGATGCCGGAGACTAACCGCCCCAGTTTGCCGTCCGTCTGCAGCAGGCTGATGCCAGCGCTTCGCTCGCCATGCCCGCCGGCCTCGGCGATCAGGACGGAACCATCCGGCAGCAGCGCCATACCCGCGGGATAGTATAAGCCCTCGGCAACGGTCGCTGTCCACACCTCGTCCTGAGCCTGACCGGCGAAGCCGATCAAGACCAGCAGAAGAAGAAGAACGAGTGCTCGGAATGGCATTGCTTGTTGCCCGAACCCGCCGCCGATTAATCTAAGTTTACCACAACATAACAGGGGGTATATTAATGCTATAGGAATTGCACAATGTTGGCCGATTATCCCGCCAGCGGTATTCGCGGCGTCAACGCCACCTTCAGCCCATCAGCGGCAGCCGCATCAGATTGCCGGTGTAATCCTCTTTCAGCCAGGCATAATCGGGATCGTCATAGGATGGCGTCTTGCGATCGTCATCAATCAACTCGCCCGCCAGATAATTCAGGAAGTATAGATTCGTGCCGGGCGCCGCCGCTGTCGAATGGAATCCTTGCGTGATCAGGACAAGGTCCCGGTCGCGAACGGCGAATATCTCTTCAAAGGCATTGTCGCGCCGATAATTGCGATGCAGCGCCACGCCATTCGCCGGGTCGGTGCGGAAGTAATAGGTCTCGTCCAGCCGCGCCGAGCCGCCATAACCATCATGACAATGGGGCGGATAACCGGACCAGGCGCCACCCGGCACGTAGACTTCATAGAGTATCAGGCGCTCGGCCGGCATAGGATGGGCCAGCGTGTGATGCACTTGCCGCCGCGCTGCCCCGCCCCCGCGCAACTCAGACTTTATCTCATCCGGCCTAAACAGACGCATAGGATATACGCCTTCCGCTGGCGCCGCGCCAATCGCGAACTCGAAGCGGGCATCGCTGACGACGGCGAATTCCTGCCCCGGCGGGATATACAGCACTGAAGGCTTCTCTAAGAAGACACCGGCGCGGCTCAAGGCAAAATCGCCCGTCTTCGTCTGAACCGTTCCCACGCCTTCCAGCGGTACAAGGGCGAGCTCGGTCCCTTTGGTATGGTGGAGATAAATCTGTTGTTCTTTGACCATGACTATGCGAAACGAGAGATGCCGCCAATTCGCTGACGCGGGACTGACATCGAGTTCGATCATCTGGCTGCGATTCGACTTGAGATGATTGTTCATGTTACGCTCTTCCCCGCTCTTTAACGAACGCTTCGACTTCCGACCGATAAGGAAGCGCTCGCGCGCAGCCATGCCGGGACACCACCAGCGCGCCACAGGCATTGGCGAAACGCGCAGCCTCTTCCCAGCCCCAGCCTTGAGCCCAGCCGTAGATGAAGCCACTCGCGAAACCATCGCCCGCGCCAACCGTGTTGACGATCTCGACCGGATAGCCGGGCACGTCCCGCTGCGTGCCGTTCAAGTAAAGTCGCGCTCCGCGGTCGCCGCGCTTCAAAACAATCAATGCATCGTTCTCCCTGGCGCAGTCCTGCAGGCGTTCATGCAGATCGCCCGTGTCCGTCACATTTTCGCCCGCCATGACCGCTTCCGGCGTCGGCGACAGCGCCGCGAAGAATTCCTCCTCCGTGCCGATGATGACATCGCAAAGCGGCATGATGCGCCGCGCGCGCAAGCCAAAAGCCAAGGGATGCGACCATTGATCGGGACGCAGATCGAGATCGATGAATGTCATGATTCCCGGCGATGAGGCGCTCTCCGTCAAGTAGAGGCTGACATCGTGGGCGCTGCCGTGGCTCAGCGCCGTCCCCGATAAGGACAGCGCGCGCGCCTGTTCCAGCGGCAGTTTCTTGGCGTCTTCAATCGTGAGATGGACATCGGCTGGGTTCTCGCGGTAGAAAAGCAGCGGGAAGCGATCGGGCGGCTGTACGCCGACCACCGCCATGCCGGTCCGCCGGCCCGCCACGACCGGGATGAACTCTGTATTCACCTTTTCATTGCGCAAGTAGTGCCGCACGAATCGGCCGACTTCGTCGTCGCCGACGGCGGTGAAAGCGATGGCATTCAAACCCAGCCGGCTCGCCCCAATCGCGATATTGACCGGGCTGCCGCCGACGCCCGTTTCGAAGGCGGTGATATCGTAGAATTCCGCGCCGATATCGCGGGCGAAGAGGTCCAGCGAGACCCGCCCGACTGTGATCAAGTCAACCGTCATGAGGCGATCCGCCGAAGCAGCGCCGGCAGCTCGCCCGCCTCGATTTCCCGCAGCTTTTCACTGAGCATGGACGCCAAACCGGGCAATGCACTTAAGTCGCTCTCCCACAGCGCCTCATTGCTCAGGACGCGGTGAGCGAGCGCGTCAAACGAATCGGCTTCCTCCCACTGCGTTTTGAACCACGTTAGCATCTCAGGGTCGTCGTTCAGGGCGATCGGCTCGCCCTGCCACTCGCCGCGATAGAGACGGACGAAGGCGGCGAAGGCGATGACCAGGCGCTCGGGCAGCTCGCCCTTCTCGGCAAGATAACCATGCAGTGACGGCAGGAGGCGCTCTTTCACCTTTGAAGCGCTGTTCAGCGCAATCGTCAGCAGGCGGTGATGAATATTCGGATTGCGGAAGCGATCAAAGACATCGCGCGCAAAGGCTTCCAGTTCGTCGCGCGGGATTTCCTTCACCGAGGGGATGACCTCGTCGAAGATCAGTTCGGTGATGAAAGTCGCCAGCGCCTCGTGCTCCATCGCCTCGCGCACGGATTCGATGCCCAGCAAAATGCCGAGCGGCACCATGGAGGTATGCGCCCCATTCAGAAGCCGCACCTTGATCGTGCGGTAGGGCGCGGCATCGTCCACTACTTTGACATTTAACGCGGTCGCTGTTCTGTCAACGGGAAACTCGTCCAGCAAACTGCGCTCGGCTTCAATGATCCAGCTATGGTAGATTTCACCAGCAGCCAGCAGCCGATCTTCATAACCCAACTGGGCGAAGATGCCCGCCGCTTCCGCCTGCGGGAAACCCGAAACGATGCGGTCAACCAAGGTGTTGCAGAAAATGTTATGCGCTTCAATCCACTCGCCGAATCCGCTTTCGAGGCGCCATAGCGCGGCATATTGCAGAGTGATTTCGCGCAGGCGCGTCGCGTTGTCGACGATCAACTCGGTCGGAATGATGATGCAGCCTCGATCGGGCGCGCCAGCATAATGCTGATAACGTTCGTATAGGAAGCGCGTCAGCTTGGCTGGAAAACTCGCCGGCGGCGCATCGGTGAAGCGGTCTGCACCGGAATAAACAATGCCCGACTCGGTCGTATTGGAGAAGATGAAACGGAGCTCCGGCTGACGCGCCAGCGCCAGAAAGGCGGCAAAGTCTTCATAGGGATAAACACTGCGATTGACCGCGCTGACCAGCCGCGTTTCTTCCACAAATTCGCCCGCTTGAATCCCGTGCAAATAGGTCGTGAAGAGGCAATCTTGTTCATCCAGCGCCTCATAGGTCCCTGGCGTCGCCTTCACTATGACGATGCCGCCCCCGAAGTCGGTCTCGGCATTCAGCACATCCACCACCCAATCGACGAAGCCGCGCAGGAAATTGCCGCCCCCAAATTGTACGATGCGCTCCGGAAGGCGCGCTCGGCGCGGGCAGAATCGGTTGGATAGTCTCGGTGGCATAGTCAATCATCCAATCTGTAAGTCTGCTTGGCCAGGTCATAGGCGAGGGCGCGTATCATTTCAAAGGCGTCTTCTTCGTCGATGAAACCGCGCACAAGCTGACCGGCCAGCCAATCCGCGCAGACGCGCCGCCAAACATCATGCCTGGTCGGGATCGACGGGTAGGCGCGCGTATCATCGTTGAAGCCGGCCAGATTATAGATGCCGGCCGTTTCCACCACATCGTCCAGGAAGCGGGTCATGCCCAGCCAGCTATCGAAGAACCACCAGGGCGGCCCCAGGCGCAGAATCGGATAGTGCCCGGCCAGAGGCGCCAATTCGCGACTGTAGGTCGTCTCGTCCAAATTGAAGAGCACCAGCGTCAAATTGGGATGAACCCCAAAGCGATCGAGCAGCCCCTTGAGATTCTTGGTGAATTCGCTGCGAATCGGGATATCGGCGCCCATATCGGGACCGTAGCGCGCAAATATCGACGGATTATGATTGCGATAGGAGCCAACGTGCATCTGCATGACCAAGCCGTCTTCGCTGCTCATGCGCGCCATCTCGATCAGCATGTGCCCAGTGAAGCGGGCGGCGTCCTTAGCGCTTGCTTCGCCCTTCAGCGCCCGCGCGAATATCGCTTCCGCCTCCGAAACGGTCAAGCATTCAGTGTATGCGGTCAGCGCGGCCTGGTCGGTGGCCGTTGCGCCCATCGATTTGAAAAAAGCCCGCCTGTCTTCCAGCGCCTGGATGTAGGTCGCGAAATTGCGAATATGCACGCCGGTGACTTCACTCAACAGTTCGATATTCGCGCGCCAACCGTCAGCATCTATATTGACTACCGCATCAGGACGGAATGTCGGGATGACGCGCCCGCCCCAGCCCGAAGCGTGAATCGCCTGATGATGTTCCAGCGCGTCGGTGGCGGCGTCGGTGGTCGCCAGCGCCTCGATATTAAAGCGTTCGAAAAGCGCGCGCGGACGAAACTCAGCCCGCGCCAATCGCTCTTCAATGGCGTCATAGATAGAGTCGGCATTTCGGCTGTTCAACTTGAGATGTATGCCAAAGACATCCGCAAGTTCATCACGGAGCCAAATGCCGGTTGGGGTCGCCCGGAAGAGATGCCAGTTGGCGCAGACCGTCCGCCAGATCTCGCGGTGATCTACATGGTTGGCGGTGTTGAAGTCTCCCCCTACGGCCTTGGGGACGGGCGGTATCCCAAGCTCATCCAGCGATATGCCCTGCGAATAGAGCATGCGAAAGATGTAGTGATCGGGGATGATCAGCAAATCGACCGGGCTGCCGTATTGATAATTCGAATTGGCAAATAGACGCGGATCAACATGACCGTGCGGGCAGATCAGCGGCAGATCCGCCACCGAATCGTAGAGCGCAAGGGCGGCGCTGTTCTGCGCCGGTTCCGATGCGAAATAGCGGTTTCGCATAGACGTATCACGTCACGCTAGCTGGGCAAGCGGCGCTATTGTACCACCATGCCCGCGCATTGCGAGAAAATGTAGGGGCGACCCATCGAGTCGCCCGGCGACTTGGAAAATCTGTAGGGGCGACATATTATGTCGCCCGACGGATAGAAACGGAATTTACAGAGGGCGAATTGATAGCACGCGTAGACACTGTGCGTCAGTCGCCCCTACGGAAGTTAGTCAGGAAATGCGGGCTAAGCCAGGGACGAAACCCCGTTGTCCTCATACAGGTAACAGGCGACGGTCTGCCCAAAGCCGCCCTCGTAATCGCCCGGCGTGGTTTCGCATTCGGCCATTCTCTGAGGGCAGCGATGACGAAACAGGCAGCCAGCGCGGTCCCCGCCCGGCGACAATTCCTCCAGCGGGATCTCGACCGTGCCTTCCCAGCGCCGCTCCGGGTCGGGCCGCGGAATCGAACTCACCAGAAGCTGGGTGTAGGGATGCTGCGGATGCTGGATCACCGTCGAGGCATCGCCCACTTCAACCACGCGTCCGCGATACAGGATGAAGATTTGGTCGCTGATCTGATGCGCCGTCGCCAGATCATGGGTGATGTACAGTAGCGAGATGCCAAATTCGTCGCGCAGCTCCTTCAATTTGGTCAAGATATTGGCGCGCAGCGAGGCATCGATCATCGACACCGGTTCGTCGGCGACGATGATTTTGGGCTGCAGCAGCAAACTGCGCGCCACCACGATGCGCTGACGCTGACCGCCACTGAGCTGATGCGGATAACGCCCCAGCACTTCCCCGGCGCGCAAGCCTACCTTTTCCAATGCTTCCGCCATCAACAAGCGCGCATGCGCCCGATCCTTCGCCAGCTTGAAGGTGCGCATTGGCGTCATCAACAGACGATCAATCGTGTAGAAGGGATTATAAACCGCGAAGGGATCCTGGAATATCGCCTGCACTTCGCGCCGATAATCCCGCCGCTGCTGTTTCGACATCGCCCACAGATCCTGTCCTTTGTAGACGACGCGCCCGCCGGTCGGTTTGATCATGGCCAGACCAAGGCGCGCGAGCGTCGTTTTCCCGCTGCCGCTCTCGCCAGCAATGGCAATTATCTTAGGCTCATCGTCGCGGAGCGTCAGGCTAAGGTCTTCCAAAGCCACCACGCCAGCGGGGTTGCGCTTGTTGCCGCCAAAAGCCATGGTGACATTATCGAATTCAAGCAGATGCTTTGACTTTGACTTCATGAGGCTTGGTCTTCCACCAAATGGCAGGCGGCGCGGCGCTCATCGCTGAAAGTGCGCAGCAGCGGAATCTCTTGCTTGCAGCGATCAACCGCCAGCGGACAACGCGGGTGAAAGGCACAGCCTGAGGGCAGCTCAAGCAACGACGGTTGGCTGCCCGGTATACCGGCCAGCTCGCGTTTCTCTTCAGGCGACGGCAGCGAGCTAATCAGCAGTTGGCTGTATGGATGTTGCGGGTCGCTGAAGAAAGACGCTATTGGCGAGACCTCCACCATCTTGCCGGCGTACATAACCGCCAGGCGATCAGCCGACTGCGCCATCAGCCCCATATCGTGTCCGATGATGATCATCGCGGCGTTGAGCTGCTCCTGCACATCGTTCAGCGTCTGCATCACCACCCGCTGCACCACCACATCCAGCGCGCTCGTCGGCTCATCCGCGATGATCACGCTCGGTTCCAGGATGATCGCCAGCGCGATGCAAACCCGCTGCTTCATGCCGCCGCTTAGCTCATGCGGATACATCTCGGCCACGCTTTCGGGCAACCCGACGCGACCCAATAGCTCGCCGATATGCTTGGCAATTCGCCCCCGCGTCCAACCGCGTTCATGCGCTTCAATCGCGTCCGCCATCTGATGCTTGATCTTGACCACCGGATTGAGCGAGTTCATCGAGCCTTGCGGAATCAAGGACAGCTTGCTCCAGCGCGTCTGCCGCATCTCTTCCCGCTCAAGCGCCAGGATATCGCTGCCATCCAGTATCGCTTCGCCGCCCAAAATGTAGGCTGGGGGCTTGTGGAGCTTCATCAGCGCCAGCGCCAGCGTCGTCTTGCCCGAGCCGGATTCGCCGACGATCCCCAGCCGCTCGCCCGGGTAGAGCGAGAAGGACACATCGTCAACCGCTTTGACTTCCTGCTCGCCAGTCATGTAAGACACGCGCAGATTGTTCACCTGCAGGGCGATGTCTTGGCTCATCCGGTTCTCCTCAAGCGCGGATTGACAAATTCATCCATCGCGGCGCTAACCAGGAAAAGCCCAACAAAAAGCACAATGAGAACCAGAATCGGCGGCAGCCACCACCACCACAATCCGTTAATCAAAGCCGAATAGAGCTGCGCCCAATAAATCGTCATGCCCAGCGTCGGCGTACGCTGCGGTCCCAAACCCAATACCTCAAGGCCAATGCCAGCCAGGATCGCGCCTGATGTCGCGCCGACGAAGCTGGCGGCCGCCAGCGGCAAGATATTGGGCATGATTTCTTCAAAGATGATGCGAATGTCGCCCAGCCCAGCCAGACGGGCCATGTGCACGTAGGGCTGTTCGCGCAAAGACAGCACCTGGGCGCGGATGGTGCGCGCGGGAAACATCCAGGAAAGCAGCGCGATAATGATCGCCATATCTTCGACGCTCATTGAACGAACTGAAGCCGCCACCACCAGCAGTATCGCCAGCGGCGGGATCGTCAGCATCGTGTCAGTGGCGGTGCTAATCGCCATATCGATCCGGCCGCCGAAGTAACCGGCGATCAAGCCCATGCTCGTGCCAAGCACAACGCCAACGATTCCCGCCAGCAGACCCATTCTCAAGGTTTGTGGTGTGGCGACCACCAAAACCGCCAGGACATCGCGCCCGCCGCCATCCGTTCCCAAGGGGTATTCGGCCGATGGCGGTTTTCTGGTCGGAACCGAAATCGGTCGCGCCTTTTCTACATCGACAAACAGCGGACCGACCAGCCCTACCAAAAGCAGCGACCCGAGCATGATCAGCCCCAAGAGCAGCTTCGGCGTCCGCAGTGTGTACAGGCCAGCTGCTTTGCCGCGGCGCAAGAATGCGCCGAGCAACAGTTTCGCCATCCATAGAATATTGCTGACGAGCGCTTTGCCGCGGCGCGTAAACGTTTCCGGCATAATTGACTCGCTTCGCTATCGCCCTAGCGCTCGATGCGCGGGTCCAGCAGCGGATAGATCATATCCACAATCAGAACCGACACCGCTACCGTCAATATCAGGAAAAAGGTGACGCCTTGAACCATATAATAATCCGAGCTGCGCAGCGCGTTATAGAGCAGCCAGCCGATGCCGGGATAATTGAAAACGACCTCGACCAACACCGACCCCGAAGCCACCGTGCCCAATGCGATCGCCAGCGAAGTTACCTGCGGCAGAAGCGCATTGCGCATGGCATAGGCGAAAAAGATCCGCCTGTCCGGCAAGCCCTTCGCCTCCGCCAGCGTCAGATAATCTTCGCCCAGCACCGTCACCATCACGCCGCGCATGCCCAATGCCCAGAAGCCGACGCTCGTCAAAACGATCGAAAGCGCCGGCAACATGCCGTGGCGGATCACATCCAGCAGAAAATCCAGATCCAACTGCGGGATCGTGCCGGACGAGTAGGCGCCGCCCAAGGGCAATATTCGCATGACAAAGGCGAAGATGTAAACCAGGATCAAGCCCAGCAAATAATAAGGAACGGCCGAAAGCACCATGAACATGGGAACGAAGCGCTGCATGAAACCGGGGGCGCGCGGCCAAGCCATCATGGCGCCGAAAAAAGAACCGGCGGCGAAGGATATCAAGGTGGAGATAGCCAGAAGACCGACTGTCCAGGGCAAAGAGCGGAGCAGCGCCGCCTCGACCTTCTGCGGGTAATAAGAAATGGAATAGCCCAAATCAAAGCGCAAGGTGTTAAAGAGAAAACGGAAGTATTGAATGTGGACCGGCTGGTCGAGACCGAAGCGCGCGCGATATGCCGCTACGATTTCGTCTTCGGCATCGCCCCCGGTCGAGGCGCCGCGGGCGCGCAACTCTTCCAGCACGGCACCGATCGGGTCGCCAGGCGCCAGCCGCGGGATGATGAAATTCAGGGTCGCCGCTAATATCACCACGACGAAGAACATGACCAGTCGGCGAATGAAGTAAGACTGTTTCACATCGGATACCCTTCAAATGCGGGTCGGGGCGAGCCGGCAGACCCCCATCCCCCCGGCCCCTTCCCTCAATCTCTATTGAGGGCATCCCCAAAATGAGGGAAGGGGAGACGTTCTGCACTGCTTTGCACCATCAGAGCCCCTCCCTCTTCATGCGCCGCGTAGACACTGGCGGTCGGGGAGGGGTTTGGGGTGGGGGTGAAAACAGCCGAGCTACATGCCCGCTGGTTCAATCTCGGTGATCATCAGCAAAGCCGTCTGCCACCAGAAGCCGGGGTGGACGTAGTTGTTGTCCGCCGTCGGCCAGTTCGTCCAATAGTGATTGTTGAACGGGGTGAGCAGCGAGGCTTCGGTCAGTGGCATGGCCGGCAATTCCGTCAGCCAAATCTCAATCGCCGAGCGGAAGAGATCTTGCATGGCCGGGTCTTCGCTGGCCGTCAGCTTCATCTCATCGACGATGGCGTCATAGTCGGCGTTCTCGAAGCGGGTGCGCGAACCGGTGACGTCTTCGCCCAATGGCGCCGAGTGGCGGCTGTGGAAGTTATCCAGTGTGCCGTAGGGATCGCGAACGGCGCCGCAAGCCACATCAATCCAGGCATTGGCGCCGCCGGTGCGGGCGGTCTCGTTGAAGGCGGCGTTGTCCTGCAGCTTGAAGGTGGCGTCAAAGCCAGCGCGCTGCAGCAATTCGGCGATGACCGGCGCCATCTTGACCTGGAAGGTTTCGCCCTGACGGATTGCCAAATCCATCTGCACCGTATTGCCATCGCCGTCGACCCAGAGGTCATCGGCGTTGCGGGTGAAGCCATTGGCAGTCATCAACTCATCGACCTTGTCCTGGTTCTGCTCCAGCGTGGGATGGGCTTCAAAGAGATCAGCGCTGGCGCCCATATATTCCAGCAAGGGCGGGTAACCGGGCATGATCCAGTTGATTGTGCTCGTCATCCCTTCCCAGGCGATATCCACCAGCGCGTCGCGATTGATCGCGTAGCTCATCGCCCAACGCAGATCCGCATTGTCGAAGGGCGAAACGGCGTTGTTGACCACCAGATAACGCGGGCAAGGATCAAGGTATGCGTAGGGCAATTCGCTGTACCAGCCGGTTACAGCCGGGTTCTGCGCGACCACCGTCTCGAAAGTGCTGCGGCCCATCAGCCACATGGTATCCAACTCGTTGTTGATGGCCATGGCGGCGCGGCGTTCTTCGTTGCCGGCGGCCAGGAAGATGACGCGTTCCGGCGCTGGCAAGTCCTTGAAGCCAGTTTCGGCGCCCCACCAGTCATCGCGGCGATCCCATACCGACTCGGTCTCATTGGAGATGACCAGACGGTAGGGGCCCGTGCCCACCGGATAACCCGCTTCCAGATCGAAGTTGGTGAAAGTGAGCGGATCTTCCTGCATCGAATAAATGTGCTCCGGCACGATATAGGTCGACCAGTAGATGCCCACGCCAAAAGCGTTGAACAGATAGCGCGGGTTGGGTCCATTCAGCGTGATGACGACGGTCAAGTCGTCCGGCGCGGCGACATTGCTGACGAAATCGGCATGGCGGTCGCTGAAGCGCGCATCACGATTTTCCATCAGGAAGTTGATTGTATAGAGGACGTCATCGGCATTGAAATCCTCGCCATCGCTCCATTTGGCGCCGGCGCGCAAATTGATGGTCAGCTCGGTGAAGTCGTCGTTGAAGGCGGCGCTTTCCGCCAACCAGGGCACGAGTTCACCGGTCTCATAGTTGTAATAGAACAGGGCTTCGAAGCCGACCTGGTTCATGCCGGCGTGTCCCAGCGAGCCATTCGCCAGCGGATTGTAGTTCTCCGGCGCCGGATTGCGCACGCTGATGTTCTCGATGACCAGCGTCCTGTCGCGCGGGACTTCCGTCATCTGCGCCGTGCTGACTGATGCCGCCATTCCCAGCATCAGGCTTACGATGGCGAGCAGCAGAATGAATCTGCGGCTTGTAGAATTGAACATGGTAGTTCTCCCAAATTATGGATATACAAAAGGGGCACGCTCGACGATCCGCATTCGCCGAATTGTCGAACTCGCCGACTAGCCTATCATTGAACGAAGCAGAATACAATACGCCAAAGTGCGCGCCATGACGGTTGCATCAGAACGAACGAGCAATCATTGGACATTTAGTCTCGAGGAAGGACTAGCTGCATGCAAAGAAGACAACTGGGAAATTCATCATTGTTGGTCTCGCCAATTGGCGTCGGCTTTTGGGGCATCATCGGCGGCGACTATTGGGGGGCGCAAGACGAAACGGACACAGTTGGCGCCGTTCAAGCCGCGCTCGACAGCGGCATCAATTTCTTCGACACAGCCGAAGGCTACGGCGACGGTTATTCCGAAGAGATGCTCGGCCGCGCCCTCCAGAGCCGGCGCGCCGAAGCCGTCATCGCCACCAAAGTCAGCACTGGGAACCTGGCCCCCGCCGCCATCCGCGCCGCCTGCGAGCGCAGCCTGCAACGCTTGGGCACCGATTACATCGACCTCTATCAAGTGCACTGGCCCAGCCGCAATGTCCCCTTCGAAGACTCTATGTCGACCCTGCTCGCCCTGCAAAGCGCGGGAAAAATCCGCGTCATCGGCGTCAGCAATTTTGGCAAACTCGACATGCCAGACATGTTGCAGTACGGTCCCTACGACGCCAACCAGCTGCCCTACAGCCTGCTCTGGCGCGCTATCGAATTCGATATTCAGCCGCTTTGCGTCGAACACAACATTAGCATCCTGCCTTACAGCCCGCTGAATCAGGCGCTGCTCACGGGCCGCTATCGCAAAGCCGACGAGATGCCCTATTCGCGTACGCGGACGCGCCACTTCCGCGGCGACCGGCGCGATTCCCGCCATGGCACAACCGGCTTCGAAAAGGAGACTTTCGCCGCCGTCGAAGCCATCCGCGAAATCGCAGCCGAAATCGGGGAAGAAATGGTGCATGTGGCGCTGGCCTGGCTGTTGCACAAGCCGGCGGTGACCTCAGTGCTGGCCGGCGCGCGCAATCCAGCGCAGATTGAGAGCAATCTGATCGCCGGGAGTCTGTCTCTTTCTGATGAGACCATGCGGCGGCTAGATGAAGCCACGGATGATCTCAAGATGAAGCTAGGACCCGACCCCGATATGTGGGGCACGGGCGCCGATTCGCGTTATCGGTAGGAGATGCAAAATTTCCCCAAAACCAAGAAAGCATTGCAAACGTGAGTCCTGTAGGGGCGAGGCGGTGACTCGCCCACCGAAACACATGTTGGAAACCGCGCCATGACCTGCCAAGACACGCTCAATCTGCAGCGATTTCGGCGATCAATGCGCCTGAAGGGTTACGACTATAGGCAATCTGGCGCGTACTTTGTGACCATTTGCACATATCAGCGACACAACACATTTGGCACGGTAATTGATGGAAATATGGTCCTTAGCCAGTGGGGCGAAATCGTGAATGACGAGTGGCGACGGACGGAAACTGTTCGAGCCAATGTCGAATTGGATGCCTATGTGATCATGCCCAATCACCTCCATGGCGTCGTATTGATTGTCGAAGACGCAACGGCCAACAAGTCGGCTAGTGAATACCACAATGCCAATTTGCAGAATACGGCTAGTTCGCTCGGGCAGATTATCGGACATTTCAAATCTATCGCTACAAAACGTATACGGACAGTCGCGGCGACGCGTGAAGTTCCTGTTTGGCAACGAGGCTACTACGAGCACATCATTCGCAACGAGGAGTCGCTGAATGAGATTCGAGCCTACATCATTTCCAATCCTGGGCGCTGGTCGGAAGATTCATTGAATAGATCGGGCAGGTGATGGGCGAGTCACCGCCTCGCCCCTACACCTACGCTGGTCGGGCGAACTACCTCGCCAAATCAAACAGCTCGCCCACATCCACCAGCTCGCCGCTCTCAATCGACATATTGGCGGCAATGCCCAGCAAAATGGACGCCGCGCCATCGACATAGGTTGCCGCGCGCTCCAGCGGATCGGGCGCTGGATCCAGCGAAAACAGGTCCGCAAGCATCAGCGGATCCGCGCCGCCATGCCCGCCCTCAGCGACCGGCGCCTCCACTTCGTATGCCTCGCCGAACATCGGGAAGACGCGGATCGCCGTCTGCTTGAAGGCGCCTTTGCTGGCGGCGGCCGAGGCGCTGTCCGGTTTGAGATGGCTGACTGTCTCAGTGACGTCCATCTCCAGGCGTCCGCGCGTCCCGGTCACGGCGATGCGCAGCCCCTCCCAAGGCGCGTAAGCCACCAGACAATAGGACAGCAAAACGCCGTTGGCATAGCGGGCGGTGACGGTCATGGTGTCTTCCGCCGTGATTGGCTCGCCGAAGACATTGCGGTCGCGAATGTAGCCCGTTTCCGACTCAGCCGCCAGGTAAAGCCCGGCGTAGGCTTCCTTTTCGTCCAGGCGCAAGGCGAAGGGGTCGTCCTTTGCCGCTTCTTCGCCGGTGTAGCGCGCGTATGTATAACGCTCGCCGCGCGCTTCGGCGTTAGCGGACCCGTAGAAGAGCAGATCGCCCAGCGCGAAGACTTGGCACGGAAAGGAATCGATCCACCAGTTGACCAGGTCAAAGTGATGGGTGGCTTTGTGCACCAGCAAGCCCCCGCTCAGTTCTTTCTCGCGGTGCCAGCGGCGGAAGTAATCGGCGCCATGGCTGGTATCCAGCACCCATGAGAAGTCGACCGCCAGCGGCCTCCCGACGGCGCCATCGCGGATGAGCTCGCGGAAGCGCGCATAGGCGGGCGCATAGCGATAGTTAAAGGTGACGCGCAGCGACTTGCCGCTGCGATGGATCGCCTCGTCGATCGTCTCTAGACGATCCAGCGTCGTGGTCAGCGGCTTCTCGCTGATGAC
Organism: Phototrophicaceae bacterium; assembly: GCA_965205125.1. GTDB lineage: Bacteria > Chloroflexota > Anaerolineae > Aggregatilineales > Phototrophicaceae > UBA6055. The sequence goes on along the minus strand of CBDBFY010000001.1, from coordinate 929,334 downwards.
ATCGCAGCCCTGATTCAGCGCCCGCGCAATGTATTCGTGATGCCAGGCATCGATCGTCGTGACGATCACCACATCCGGCTTGGTCTCGCCGATCATGCGATCATAGTCTTCCGCGTGGTAGGTCGGCGCCGGCGGCTGACCGCGCCTTCGCAGTTGCCCGTTGTGCCAGTTCATGCGCGTATGGCTCAGGTCGCATAAACCGACCAACTCTGCGCAGTCTTGGTATCGGACCGTTGCCGCGTCAATATACATGCCGGCGCGCGAGCCCGTGCCGACGATGGCGTAGCGTTTCTTAGCTGACATGACACCTGCCTATCTTCGACAAAGCTAAAACGGATTCTATCCGATTCCGCCGCCGGCGCTAATCCGCAGCGTATTCATCAACGCGTGTTATAGTCTTTCCATCCACACGCATCTAGCTCAGGAGCGTATCATGGCGCATCAGCGCATTCTCACCAAAACCAGCAAAGGCGGCGATATCTTCCCCGATATCGATTATCGCACCAGCAAAGCCGTTCGCGCCGGCAACATGGTGTTCGTCGAGGGGCAAACCGGCTTGACGATGGACAACACAGCCTTCGTCGGCGAGGGCGACCCGGCGGCGCAAGCGGACAACGCGATGAAAAACGTGAAGATCATTCTGGAGGCGGCAGGCGCCCGCATGGAAGACATCTGCAAGATCACTACTTACGTCACTGATGCCGCCTATCGCGATCTGGTCTATCCCGTGCTCGCGCGTCATATGCCGGATGTCTATCCCTGCTCGACCGGCGTGGTCGTCAAAGCCTTGGGCAAGCCTTATGCCGATTTTGAAATTGATGTCTTCGCCGTCATACCCGACGACCGCGCCTAGACGATGTGCCAAGTTTCGGCGCCGGCAATCGCAGCCTCGGTCCCCATTGATGCTTCCAAGTCCGCCAGCATCGCCTCGGCTTGAGCAGCAGTCGCCCGCAGGAAGGGCAGCGGCTCGGCTTGGTCGTAAACCGAGGCGGTCGGCTGGAGCGGCTCGTCGACGGGCAATACTTGCGCCTGTCGATGCTGCAGCAGATGGCGATAGACGGCTTCGTAAACGGAGGGCGTATAAGGCGCATCGCCCGCTGTCGCCGGCGCCAATCCCAGCGCCACTGCCGCTTGATACATGTCCAGCCATAGCGCGCGCAGCAAATCTGGCGGCGCGTCATGGGCTTCGTTTTCGTGCTCTGGCTTGGCGATTGATCGCGCGCGTCTGGCTTCGATCAAGGCGCGGACTTGCCGAGACGGCACGGGAATGAGGAACTGCGTCCGCTCGTCGCTCAGCAGCGCTTCGGCCTGGTCAGCGGCCGGTCGGACGATTTCCATCAGGCGCCCTCCGATCAGAGGAACTTCACCGATTAGCAAGTCGGCTGGTTTCCTGGCGCGCGCATCCCAATCGACTAGCGCCCGGCGCAGCCAGACGCCAGTCGCTCTCATGACCAGCGGATGGGTGGCGCCGTCTGATAGGGGATAACGGGGCGTCTCGAAGGGTTGGCGCGCGACATCCCATTGCAACAGCGTCACCCGGCGTCCCGCCGCGAGCGCCATCAAGGTCAATTGCTGCAGGAGCAGGCTCTTGCCAACGCCCGGCAAGCCGGCGAAGAAGACAAGGGCGGCGTGCTCAATCAGCTGCGAGAACTTACGATAGATGGCGCTTTCGGGAGAGAGGATCAATTGGGGCATGGCGCGGCGTCGACTCACCGAGGCGGACGAATCCGACCCTGATCGCGCAGGCGGTCGAGGCTGGGCGTCTCGCCGATGGGCACTTCAATGATTGTCGGCAGTTCGCTGGCGAAACCATAGCGCATCGCTACCCGCAGTTGACCTTCATCTTCGGCGCGGAAGGCATTAGCGCCAAATGACTCGCCCAGCTTCACAAAATCGGGATTGAGCAAATCGGTGGCGATCACACGTTCGTCGTAATCGCGAATCTGCATCGTGCGCACATTGCCATAGGCATCGTTGTTGAAGACGATGGTCACCAGCGGGATCCGGTGCTGCACAGCAGTCGCCAATTCCCCGACGCTGAACATGAAGCCGCCGTCGCCGGCGATTGACAGCACCGGCACATCGGGCTTGGCCACTTTAGCGCCCAATGCGGTCGGGAAGCCATAACCCAGCGTGCCCTGATATCCGCTGCTGAAGTACGTGCGCGGCTTGTAGATCGGCATGATGATGCGCGCGGCGTAACCCATTTGCGTCAACTCGTCAACGAAGATGCCGTCTTCGCCCAATTCTTCGCGGATGATCTTTAGATAGCTCCGCTGCGGTTCCAGGTAGGCGCTGGTCTTCGCCCAATCGGCCTTCAGTTCGCGCATCTGCTCCGCGCGCGAGGCTCGCTTCTGGTTGTACTTGTCGACCGTGTCCAGCAATAACGGCAGCGCGTCTTCCGCCCGCGCCACAATCGGCAGATCGGGTCGCTGGATGCGGTGCATGGCGTCGCTGTCCACATCAAGGCGAATGACTTTCATATCGCTGTCGGTTCCCCAGCGCTGCAGCGGCATTCGCATGTGGCTGCCGATCGCCAGGACGACATCGGTCGCTTTGTAATAGGCGTGCGCTTCCGGCGTCTTCAAGCTCAGCGGATTACGGCTGTCCAGCACGCCGTGCCCGGTTCGATACGCGACCACCGGCGCACCCAGCAGCTCAGCCAACTGCCCGACCTCGGCGCTGACGCCCTGGGCTCCGCCGCCGACGAAGATCATCGGCTGCTTGGCCGCGCCCAGCCACTGGCCGGCCGTCTCAACAGCGCCGGCATCCACCGGAGGCGAGAAGGGCGGCCATGGCGTCGGCGTCTCCGGCACTTGAGCACGCAGCTTCAAGACATCGGGCGGTATCTCCAGCGCGACCGGCCGCGGCCGTCCCGATGCCATTTCATGGAATGCCTGCGCCACCTTGCGCCCGGCATCGCTTGGATGCAGAACCATGTCGTTCCACTTGGTCAGCCCGCGCAAGACTTCCGGCTGATGGGGAATCTCGTGCAGATCGCCAATGCCCTTGCCGATATTGCGGCTGAGGATTTGCCCGGTCAGGCAGAAGACCTTGGCGTTCAGCGCGTAGGCGGTCGCCATGCCCGCCGTCGCATTAAGGACGCCCGGACCCGGCACGACATTGAAGACGCCCGGCGCGCCGGTCGCCAAGGTGTAACCGAGCGCCATATAAGCGCAGCCCTGTTCATGCCGCGTGTGGATGACGCGAATGCGGTCGCGGTTGTCGAAGAGGGCGTTGTAGAGCCAGTCGTTCTGAATGCCGGGCAGCCCGAAGAGCGTGCGCGCGCCATGGGCGATCAAGGCTTCTACGGTCGCTTCACCGCCTGTTTTGAGTGGCAAGATGATTGCTCCTAGTTGTGGATGTTTCGTAGCGTGATTTAACCACAGAGGTCCCAAAGAGCACAGAGACCATTCACCATGCGCTTCGCCAAATCCAGACTTTTCAGTTGGTGAATCATTTGCTATTATTACAGTCCTGCTGACTGCAAAGAATGGAATGTGCATGCCGTCAAATTACGATCAGATACGGCAAGAAAACATTGACGAGTACGGTAAGGGACTTGACCGTTGGGCTCGCCGATTTCTCGACAAGCTTTATAGCGATGAAACTCACTTCGTCTATGAGTTGCTTCAAAACGCCGAAGATGCAGACGCAACTACTGTAAAGTTCACTCTACATAGCGACTGCCTTGAGTTCGAGCACGACGGTCGCGAGTTTAATGAGCGCGATGTTAGAGCGATCTGCGGACTAGCAGACACAGACAAATACGAGGATTTGACTCAGATTGGACGGTTTGGGCTAGGATTTAAGTCTGTGCATGCTTATACGCGTACGCCCGAAATACACTCTGGCAGAGAACACTTCGCGATTGACAAGTATGTTCAACCGCGTGAGTTAGAATGTGAACAATGTGAATTGGGAACCAGATTTCGGTTTCCTTTCGATCACGAGGAAAAGACTCCGGAAAGTTCTCATGCCGACATTGCAGGACGGCTCAAAGACCTGGGCATCCGAACTTTACTCTTTTTGAAGAACTTGGATTCTGTCGAATACGTCATTACTAATGAATCAACGGGAATTTACCTCCGCCAGCGTGAAGACGCCTTTTCTGACGGATTCGCAAGAGTCGTGAAAGTCCTAGGTCAAATCGACCAGAAGAACGAGAGGGAAGAAAACTGGCTCATTTTCAGAAGGGATATATCCAGCCTCGTCAAGGTGGATGTGCCAAGCTTAGCTGTAGAGATAGCGTTCAGATATTCTCCGAATCATGACGAGGCAACTCCTCGGTTCCAACGCGCGCCGGATTCAAATCTCGTCGTTTACTTCCCAACTCAAAAGGAGACGAAGTTAGGTTTTCTCTTGCAGGGACCCTATAGAACGACCCCTGCAAGAGACAACATATCGCATGATAACGACTTTAATGTGGAGCTTATACATCAGACAGGCAATCTTGTTGTTGAAGCCCTCCGCTGGCTGCGAGACCGCAATTGGCTGACTATCCAGATCCTCGAAACTATGCCGTTGGCATTCTTTGAACACGACCGTTGGTATCCTTATCGCAAGGTATTGAGAAATCCGTACAGCAACACCCTCTTTGAGCCAATCTTCAATCAAGTTCTAACAGCAATTCAAAATGAAGATTTGATTCCCGCGCACAATGGCGGCTACATCGTGGGCAAGAGCGCGAAGCTGGCAGGCAGCAGCGAACTGCGAAACTTACTCGACAATTCACATCTGCAGCAGCTGTTTGATGTTCAGCAAGCAGGTTGGGTATCTAGTGACATCACAGAGCGCCGCGCTCGTGATTTGTGGAGATATCTTCATGATATGATTAATGTTGAGGAGATTGACCTTGAAAAGTTCATTAGGAACTTAAATGTAGGCTTTTTTGAAAAGCAGTCTGACCAATGGATGGTAAAGTTTTACGAAGTCGCAAGTCAATTTGAACGCCGCTCGATATACGCGATAAGGACGCAGCCAATCATCAGACTTAAAGACGATACCCACGTCGCTCCTTATGATAATGAAGGCAATCCCCGTGTATTCTTGCCCAGCGAGCAGATTAGACGATTCCCGACGGTAAAAGCTGAACTGTGCAAGAGCATCAGTGCGATGGAATTTCTGCGCGATGGGCTTGAACTTCACACACCTGATGCGATTGATGAAGTACGGCGATATGTCTTACCTTCGTACAAAAATGGTTCCAAGTCTATTGATGACCCAAGCCATTTGGACGACATTTCTCTAATTCTGCGATCTATGCAAGCGGACTCAGTAGTGGATGACCGCAAGCGCAGAAGGTTGATTGACGATTTGAAAACCATTCCATTTTTATTGGCGACGAATTCGGAAAACGAAACGAAATTCTGCTGCCCTAAGCAGATTTACTTCCGTAGCTCGGAACTGGAAGTATATTTTGAAGGCAATCCAAATGCATGGTTTGCGTCTCCAGACTACGCTCAATTTCGCGAGTCGTTGTCTGAGCTGGGCGTAGAAAGCAATGTACGAATCCAGCGCATAGGACGGCTGCGATATGACAATCGCGTAATAATCGTACAACAGCGCGGCTGGCATGTTCATGGAATCAACGGATTCGACCCAAACTGCACTATAGATGGCTTGGAGTTTGCTCTCGACAATCCAAGCATTAGACGTTCCCAGTTCATATGGAATCGACTGCTGCTTCGCAACAAGTTCTTAGTAAAGGGCGTTGTAGAGAAGAGCACAAGGCAAGACTTTCTTAATCCAACTCATGAGGCAAAACTATCTACTTTAGGAAAGCTTGCTGCTCAGTCAGAATGGCTACCCTATTCGTGCGAAAATTATGTGAGCCCTAGAAATTTGTCTCTACATGACTTATCCGAAGGTTTCACTGAGGACGAAGAACTCGCGGCAATGCTTGGTATGCGAACTTCGAGCCATGATCAAGTAAGGGATATAGTAGAGTCATTTGGTATAGAAGATGAAAGTGCTACACAAGATATCTTGCAGTTTATTGAGTTGAGAAAGCGCAACCCGCAGGCGGCCAAAAGACTCCTTTCTCAGCCAAAATCTGAATCAACATTCACTGTAGATGAAGAGGTTGAGCACGAGGAAATAGATTATCGATCTGCAATCTATGAGGTATTCAACCGCCCGATTACGGCTCGCCACCCATCAGCAAAACGCATCCCGACGCAATCGCGAGACCTAAAAGAAGTCAAGGATGATTTGGATTCCGCTAAGTCTCTTGAACCACGAGAGAGGGACAGAAAAGACGTGGTTCTTACTAAGAGGTGGGAAGGCAAGAACGAGGCAACAAGAACATTCCTACATAGCCAGTATGACGGACGTTGCCAAATATGTGATTTTACTTTCGCCAAGCGCACAGATGGCTCGCCTTATTTTGAGGGTGTTTATCTTGTTTCCTATAAAAGAGCGCGCTGGCTAGACAGACCCGGCAACGTTTTATGTCTTTGCCCAAATCATGTGTCAGAGTTTCTGTATGGCACTGTTGAGGCTGCGGATATCTTCGACCAAATCAGATCGTATCGGGATGGCGAACTGCATGATATAGAGATTGAATTATGCGAGAATATCGTGACAGTCCGATTCACGAGAGATCACATTACGGAACTAATAGCCTTGCTCGATTCAGAATAGAACCGTTAATCTCTACTCCTCCCCCACTTCCTCCGGCTCACCCTCCCCCACCACAAACAAGCCGCCGCCACGCCGCCTGCCCCAGGGACTCGGCGCCGCCGACGCCGACCGCTCCGTCACCCGGAACTGCTCCAGCTTCTCCATGTCAAACTGAATCCCGTTGCCCGGCCTGTCGCCCAGGATGATGTAGCCGTCTTCGATCCGACTGTCGTGATCGAAGCTCCGGTCCTGCCCGGCGTCGACCACTTCCATCCAGATATGATTCGGCAGCACGGCGGCGAAATGCGCCATGTAATTGCCCGGGCAATTCATCACCGAGACCGGCAAGTCGAAACCGTCGGCCATCTGCGCGATCCGCATGGCGCCGGTGATCCCGCCCGCGCCGACGCCGATCTGCAAGATGTCAGCCGCCTGATGCGCAATCAAAGCGCGGAAGTCGGCCGCGTCATCGAGGTTTTCGCCGGTGGCGACCGCCGCATTCACCGAATCCGACACCTGGCGCAAGCCGGTGTAATCCCAGCGCCGCGCCGGCTCCTCCGCCCAGAAGAGCTCATGGTGGCGCTCAAAATAGCGGATATGCTGGATCGCCTGCTTGGGCGACCAATATTCGTTGGAGTCGACCAGCAGGATGGGCGCCTTCCCCGATGTCGCCAGCGCCTCGCGCATGATGCCGATGCGCCGCAGATCGCCCTCGCGATCCAGCCCCACTTTCAGTTTGCCGATGCTGATGCCGAGCGCCGCTTGCCTTTCGTAGAATGCCCGGATCTCGTCGTCGTTCAGGCAGAGGTCGATGCCGCTGGCGTATGCTTTGACCGCCCGGCTGGATGCGCCAAGCGTCTTCCAAAGCGGCTCGCCATTGGCTTTGGCTTTAAGGTCCCAGAGCGCCACATCCAGCGCGCCAATGACATCGGTGATCGCGCCGCGGTTGCCGCCCTTGAAGGCAAAATCAGCCATCCGCTGCCACAGTCCAACCACGCCACGCGGATCCCGCCCGACGAGCAGATTCTCCGCCAGCGCATGGATCTCGCCTTCCTGCCCGGCATTGCCGAGCGACACGCCGGTCAGCCCCAGGTCGGTATCCAGGAAGACGGCCAGCGCCGCGTATTGATCGCGCCCGCGCGGATTGTTTGCATCGCCAATCGGGCGCGCCATTTGATGCTCAAACATAATCGAGCGAATGCCTGTGATTTTCATGTCTATGTCCTGTCTAACGTTCCTTGTAGGGGCGACAGACGGTTTGTGTCTACGCAACCTATTATGTCGCCCGTCGTACTCCCGTGGCGTATATCGGGCGACCAGGTTGGTCGCCCCTACGAATTCGCCTCTACAACTCCCCGTCCGCGTGCATCTGACGCAGCGCTTTCTTGTCCATTTTGCCGACGCCGGTCTTGGGTATCTCAGCGACCACAACATATGCATCCGGCAGCCAAAATTTGGGAAAGCGCTCCAGCAAGTATGCGTCAAGCGCCTGCGGGTCATGCCCGCCATCGAGCGGGACCAAGACTGCCAATGGGCGCTCGCCCCAGCGCTCATCGGGCACGGCAATCACCGCCGCTTCCAATACCGCCGGATGCGAAGTCAGCATATTTTCCAAATCGACCGACGAGATCCATTCGCCGCCGCTCTTGACCAGATCCTTCGTCCGATCGGTGATCGTCATGAAGCCGTCCTCGTCAATGGCGGCAACATCGCCGGTGCGGAACCAGCCGTCGGCGGTGAAATGCTCCTGGTCATTTTCGATCTTGAAATACTGCCCGACCACCCAGTAGCCGCGCACCTGCAGCTCGCCCATCGTCGCGCCATCCCAAGGCAATTCCATTCCGTCTTCACTGACGATGCGGGCATCGACGCCGGGCACGAAATAGCCTTGCTTCGCCTTGATGTCCCAGCGGCCCTGGGCGTCCAAGTCTTCATGCCTCGTCTGCAGCTTGGCGACGCTGCCGATTGGCGACATCTCGGTCATGCCCCAGGCATGCACGACATTGACGCCGAAGTCACGCTCGTAAGCCTCAATCAGCCCGCGCGGCATCGCCGACCCGCCAACCACCAACTGCGTAATCGAGGAGATATCGCGCGGATGGCGCCGCAGCTCGTGATACAAGCCGTTCCAGATAGTCGGCACCCCAGCGGCGATGGTGACGCGCTCGCTTTCGATCATATCGGCCAAGGGCGCCGGCTGGAAATGCGGGCCCGGCATCACGATGGTCGCGCCCACCCAGGCGCAAGCATAGGGCAAGCCCCATGCCATTGCATGAAACTGCGGCACCACCGCCAGCGCGACATCGGCCTCTGTCGGACCCAGCGCCGCCGCCTGCAGCACGCCCAAGGTATGCAGCATCATCGAGCGATGACTGTACAAGACGCCTTTGGGCATGCCGGTTGTGCCGCTGGTATAACACAATCCCAGCGCCATATTCTCGTCATCGCAGCGCCATAAATAATCATCGCTCGCCACCGCCATCAGGTCTTCGTAATGCGATGCATTGGGCAGGCTGCATGGCTGGCCGTCGGCAACATTGAAGAGCACAAAATGCTCGACCGTCTTCAGTTGGTCGGCGATAGGCTCAATCAGCGGCAGCAGCGATCCCTCGACGAAGATGACTTTGTCTTCGGCGTGGTCAATGATGAACTTGAGCTGCTCATGCGACAGGCGAATATTCAAGGTGTGAACGACGGCGCCGGCGCAAGGAATGCCGAAGTAAAACTCCAGGTGCTGGTAATTGTTCCAGGCGAAGGTGGCTACGCGGTCGCCCGCCTCGACGCCCAGCGCCGCCAAAACATTGCCCAGCCTTTTGACGCGCCGGTGAAATTCGGCATAGCTGTATTCGTGCCATCCCCCGTCGGGCTGCTTGGTCTTGATCGTCTTCCGCGGCGTCATGCGGCTAGCGTGTTCGACGATGGTGTTCAGCGTCAGCGGATAGTCCATCATCAAGCCGCGCAGCATAAGGGACCTCCCCTCAGGTTTGGCATGCCGTTGACCGGCGCTTCAATCAAAAACAGATTCTAACCGCTGCCGCCCCAATGACACAAACTGGATCGCGCATACCTACAAACTCGTAGGGGCGAGACTTGTCTCGCCCGCCGCACCTAATATTCGAATAGTCTGTATGAGCGATCCGGCGCTGCGCCGCTATTCAGGCGTGACATAAGCGGCCGTGATGCCGCCATCGACCATGAACGCGCTGCCGGTGACGAAGGAGGATTCCTCCGACGCCAGGAAGAGAACGGCATCGGCAATCTCGCTCGCCTCGCCAAAGCGCCCCATCGGAATATGGACCAGCCGCCGCCGCTTCTTTTCGTCAGTGTCCAGATACTTCATCAGCAGTTCGGTGCGTAGCGGACCCGGGCAAAGCGCATTGACGCGGATATTCTCCTGCGCATGTATCACCGCCAGCTCGCGCGTCATCGCCAAGACCGCGCCCTTGCTTGCCGTATAAGCCAGCTGCGGGGTGGCCGCGCCCAGCACCGCCACGAAGGATGCCGTGTTGATGATGCTGCCGCCGCCGGCCCTCTGCAGCGCCGGTATGCCGTACTTGCAGCCGAGAAAGACGCCTTTGACATTGACCGCCATCGTCTGGTCCCAGACAGCTTCCGTCGTGTTGATCGCATCATCATCGTCGGCGTGGCTGATGCCGGCGTTGTTGAAAAGGATGTCCAGCTTGCCGTAAGTCGTTTCGGCGGCGTCGACCATCTTCTCGCAGTCCGCCGCCAGCGCCACATCGGCTTGCATGTAAGTCGCCGATCCGTCCCGCTGACCGATATCGGCGACGCATTGCAGCCCACCCTCTTCATTAATATCGACCGCCACGATTGACGCGCCTTCACCAGCGAGGCGCAGCGCCGTCTGGTAGCCGATGCCGCTGCCCGCCCCGGTGATCAGCGCGACTTTGTTTTCGAGTCTCATAGAGATTCCTTTTGTGCGGCGGGCGAGACAAGTCTCGCCCCTACATTTTTTGCTCTACGGCGGGCGATCCAATTGGTCGCCCCTACATGGATTCGCAATAAACTAGATCCGTTCAAAATAGCGCTTCCGCTCCCAATCGGTCACCGCGCTGCGGAAGCTCTCCACCTCGGTGCGGAAGAAATGCGCGTAATGCTCGACCACGTCGGCGCCAAATGCGCGCTGCGCAAATTTGCTGCTCTCGAAATTGTCGACCGCTTGTTCCAGCGTATAAGGCACGCGCGGCAAATGGCGCGCCGCGTAGATATCGCCTTCGAATATGTCCGGTGGCTCAGTTTTCTGGGCAATGCCATCAAGACCCGACGCCAGCGCCGCCGCATAAGCCAGGTAGGGATTGCAATCTGCGCCCGGCACGCGGCATTCGATGCGCAGGCTCTCGCCCGAGCCGACAACGCGGAAACCGGCTGTGCGATTGTCGTAGCTCCAGGCGATTCGCGTCGGCGCCCAGGAGCCGTCTTCGTAGCGTTTGTAGGAGTTGATGGTCGGCGCGTAAAAGACCATCATCGCCGACAAATGCGCCATCCAGCCGCCCAGGAAGTGACGAAACACATCCGATCCCAACACCGGACCCAAGGCGGAATCACCCGGGAAAGCGTTTGCTGCTCCCCGGAACAGGCTCAGATGGATATGACAGCTTGAGCCCGCCTGACCGGCGAAGGGTTTTGCCATGAAGGTGACGCTGCTGCCTTGACCGTCCGCGATCTCTTTGAGGCAGTGCTTCATGATGCTATGGCGATCGGCCATCGTCAGCAGGTCGGCATAGCGGATATTGAGCTCATGCTGCCCCAAGCCCCATTCGCCCTTGCTGCTCTCCACCGGAATGCCCGAATGCTTCAGGTGGCGGCGGGCGGCGCTGGTGAAGGCTTCTTCGCGCGTGCCTTGCAATATGTGATAGTCCTCCAGGTACCAGCCCAGCGGCTCGAGATCGGCGTAACCCTTTTCATGCGCCTCGCGGTAAGAATCCCGGTAGATGTAATACTCAAGCTCCGAGGCGGCGTTGACCTTGAAGCCCAGGCTCGCGGCCGCTTCCAGTTGACGGCGCAGTATCGAGCGTGGCGCGACCGCAACCGGCTGATGCGACCGTTCGTCCTCAACATCGCAGAGGACAATCGCCGTCTTCTCCAGCCAGCTCGCCTGGCGCAGCGTGTTCATGTCCGGCGCGAGATGAAAGTCACCGTAGCCCCGCTCCCAGTTGGCGAAGCGATAGCCGGGCACCGGTTCCATTTCCATATCGGTCGTCAACAGATAGTTGCAGGCGTGGGTGCCCTGCCGCGCCGCGTCCGCGATGAAGAATTCCGCATCCAAGCGCTTGCCCATCAGCCGACCATAATGATCGCTGAAAGCGAGGATCACTGTATCGATCTCGTCAGCGGCGACGCTCGCCGACAATGCTTCCAGCGTCATCATGCCTCGCAGCGCGCTCATCTGGCTGACCTCACTCTCTCAAACCAAATAGACCGACCACCTTCGTCTTGCTCTCTTCCCAGACGGCAAGCTCGGCGATGCCATCGATGCCCTTTTGATAGACGGGACTTTCGCTATCGAGCGGTAGAGTGACAACTCGCCCGCTGACAGCAGAGGCATAAGCGCCCAGCACGATCTCCAGGGCGCGCGCGGCCGCGGCCGCCGGCGCCATCGGTTCACGGTCTTTGCGGATCGCGTCGCGGAAGTCCGCCCAGAGATCGCAGAAAGAATCCGCCACTGCCTCCATATGCGCCTCCCGATTGGCGATGGCGTGGTCGGTTCGTTGCCACTGCGAGTCGACGCTGTAGAGTTCCACCGGCTGGTTGAAGCCGCCGCTCTGATATTGCTTGTAGCGCATACGGATCTGTCCATCGCTGCCGCTGATATCGACGCCGCCGACGCCCTCGCCCCAAGCCATGTGTATGACGGCATAGGCGCTGGGGAATGCGATCTGAAGCAGGGCCAGATCTTCGATCACGGGCTGCCGGTGGGCGTATTCCGGCGCGTCGACGAATGCCATGACCTGCTGCGCCGCCTCGCCAGCGAGCCACTCCGCCAGATAGACGGCGTGAATCATATCCATCAACACGCCGCCGCCAGCCGCCATCGTATGACGCCAGCCGGATTGGTATTCGGCCGCGCCCGGATAATCAATGACGCCCATAAAATGCAGCGTGGCAACGCGCAAGTCGCCGATTACGCCCTCAGCGAGCAACTTCTTGATTTGCCGATACTCAGGCAAGAAATGATAGTTATGCACCATCGCCATCTTCAAGCCGGCTTGGTCAGACGCGCGCGTCAACTCCGCCGCGACCGTCGGCACATTGCTGATCGGTTTCTCGCTGAGCACGTGCACCCCTGCGGCAAAGGCATCCAGCACGATCTGCGGACGGTGCTTCTGCGGCACGGCGATGATGACGGCGTCGATCTCGTCGATGGCGAGCAGCGCGCGGTAATCTTCATGAAGCTGATCATCGCGCAAGCCGAGCCATTCCTGCCCGATAGCCCGGCGCGCCGGCGTGATATCGGCGAGCGCGACCAACTCGACATCGGGCAGCGTCAGCAAGGCGGGACGATGCCCATACTGGACGACATTGCCGCAGCCGATCAGCCCGACCTTGAGTACATCAATCATTATCAGTATCGCTGTCCGCGAATTTAGGCGGAAAGTTCTCGACGCGAATCGGGCCAATGTAAACGTGCTGAAGCTCTGGCGCGCCAGTGTATATCGTCAAACGCAATTCGTACAATCCATCCGGCATTCCTTTTGTGTGCCAGTGTCCCAAAATGCCCTGCGCCACTGGGTCGATCCGCGGCAAAGTCGCGGGATACCAGTGAATTTCCACTCCGCTCCAGTTCATCGCGGTCGTCAAATCCTGCACAAGCGGCAGAAATTCTATGTAGTAATGGATCATGTCTGGCGAGTTTACCGTTCCTCGAATGTCGATACCGTCACGCACAAGATACACCGGAGGCGGAAAAGTTATGTTCGCCTGCGAGTTCGGCAAATCATGCACATCGACTTCAACCGCTGCCGGAGCGATGTCTGCAGCCGGCGCAGGCGGGCAGCCGTATAATTTCGCTAATCCGCCAAGAGTATCGTTAACCGTCAGCCATTTGCTATCGGACGGGTCTCCGTCTGGCGGAATCGTTCTCCAAAGAGGCGATTCGCCGTAATTCAGCAGGATATCCGCGATAACGTCACAGCGCGCCTGGCTGGTGGATATGACTTCATCGTCGTCGGCCAATCCAGCGTTAACAATTATTGTGGCAACTAGGACGATCAGAGCAATTCTATTCATAGCTTCCAGCTTCCATGGCGGCAACAATCTGCCCGCCCTATTCAAACATTCGCTTGGCAAAGCATCATAAAGGCGTGGACCGCATCTTATCCCCATCTGTCACTTGAGCGGACCGTTCGCTAAACGGGGCGGCAATTGAACAGCCCGCAACTCCTGGAAGACTAGTCATTTGGCGCCCCTCACAATAGCTACCAGCTCTTTAATCCAAGCAGCTTCTCGCCCAACGGCGTCAGCTTCGCGGTCTTGCTGTGCTCAATTTCCCAGCGGCGCGGATCACCGGGGAAAAACTTGCGCTCGGGCGATTTGCGTTCTCGCCAGAGGCTGATCCGTTCTTGACGGATGGCTTCATCATCTTCGATTGCCGGGAACATGGTGATGTACTGCGCCAGGCGCGGACGCGTCGAATTGTTGCGCCCGGTGCCATGCGGCAGCAGACTGTGCCATATGACAAGATCGCCCGCTTTCGTCGCCACGGATTGCAATTCAAGACCAGCCATGTCGGGAATCCGGGGATTGCGATCGGCCGGCTGCGTCGATACCCATTCTTCAAAGCGCCGATGAAATCCAGGCACGACTTGCAAGCCGCCCGCGTCCGCCGGCACATCAACCAGCGACAATACGCCCTGCACCCGATTCGGAACCGGCTTCAGCGATGTATCGATATCCCAATGCACAAATCCCTGAAAATCCCAGTCAGCGCGAGCAGGCGGGTTGAGATTGACGCGATCGATCGACACCCACAAGTTGTCCGTCCCCCAGATGTCGGCAAAGGCGCCATAAACGCGCGGATGCTGCCGGTTATCCCAAAGCGCCTGATGCTGATACAGCTCGGCCATGCCCGATTCTTTCAGCTTGGGCTTGCTATCATCGTCGTCACCGGAGCGATACCAGGTCTGCGGGTCGTCGCGATCCATCTCCATGAAGTCCCAGATGAGGTCGACGACGGCATCTAGGTTGGCCTGCGGCACGACGCCGCGCACAATGATATAGCCATTTTCGCGCCAGAAGACCATTTCATCTCGTGTCAAGACGTGCATTAAGTTGTCTCCCGATTCAAAGCGGGCGACCGAATCGGTCGCCCCTACAAATTCGTTTACGCGGCGTACAAGCGCTGGTCTGCGCACCGTAAACAATTACTGATAATAGCTTTCGCGTTCTTTGTAGGCGACATAGGCCGCGCGCGCCTGCTTTACCGACTCGCTCTCGGAGACTTCCGCCACCGGCACATCCCACCAGGAGCCGTAGCCATCGACGCGCTGCCGCCGGTCGACCTCAGTGACGATGCAGACCGGTCCGCCCTGATGCGCCTTCGCCGCTTCCAGCGCGCGGGAAAATTCTTCGCGGTCCTTCGCGCGGATGACATGGGCGCCCAGGCTCTCGCAATTCTTGGCGAAATCGATGGGCAGCGTCTCGCCATCCAGATGACCCGTCTCCGTGCGATAGCGGAACTTGGTGCCGAAGCCATCGCTGCCGACGCTCTTCGACAAGCCGCCGATGCTGGCGAAGCCATGATTATCCAGCACGATGATATTGACCTTTATGCCCTCTTGCACCATGGTCACGATCTCGGTGTGCATCATCAAGAAGGAGCCATCGCCGACCATCACCCAGACTTCGCGCTCGGGGTCAGCCATCTTGACGCCCATGCCGCCGGCAATTTCGTAACCCATGGTCGAATAGCCATATTCCAGGTGATAACCCTTGCGATTCCGCGTGCGCCAGAGCTTGTGCAGGTCGCCGGGCAGGCTGCCGGCGGCGCAGAGCACGGTATCGCCCGCGCCCGACAGCGAGTTGACCATGCCAATCACCTCGCCCTGGCTCAGCATCGGCTCATGTTCGAGGTTGTAAATGCGGTGCACCTCGGCATCCCAGGAGCGGTTGTAGGCACGGACGCGCTCGCGATAAGCCGCGTCAACCGCATAGCCGCCCAGCGCCGCCGACAGCTCCTCCAGCGTGACGCGGGCATCGCCCACCAGCGGCAGCGCATTATGCTTGTAAGCGTCAAACTCCGCTACATTGATATTGATGAAACGGATGCCTTCATTCATAAAGGCGGTCTTGGAAGCGCTGGTGAAATCGCTGTAGCGCGTGCCGATGCCGATGACCAGATCAGTCTCGGTCGCCAGGATATTGGCGCCTTCGGTGCCGGTCACGCCGATCGCGCCCAGGTTATCCGGATTGTCGTATGATAGCACGCCCTTGCCCGCCTGCGTCTCGCAACTGGGGATGCCCGTCCGCGCCACAAATGCCTCTAGCGCGTCATAAGCATCGCTGTAATGGACGCCGCCGCCAGCGATGATCAGCGGCTGTCTGCTCGCCCGAATCCACTCCGCCGCCCGTTGAATCGCGCCCGCATCGGCCCGATTGCGCGGGATCTCCCAAACGCGCCTCTCGAAGAAGGCGAGCGGGTAATCATGAGCCTCGGCTTGTACGTCTTGCGGCAGCGCCAGCGTCACCGCGCCGGTATCGGCAGGCGAGGTCAGCACGCGCATCGCTTCCGGCAGCGCCGTGATCAACTGCTCGGGCCGATAGATGCGATCCCAATAACGCGAGACCGGCTTGAAGCAATCGTTGACGCTGATGTCCTGTGTATGCTCGCTCTCGACCTGCTGCAAGACGGGCGCCTGAATGCGCTCGGCGAAGATATCGCCCGCCAGCAGCAGCACCGGAATCCGATTGACCGTCGCCACCGCCGCCCCCGTGACCATGTTCGAGGCGCCCGGTCCGATGGACGAAGCGCAAGCGAAGGTCGCCAGCCGATTGCGGTGCTTGGCGTAAGCGACCGAAGCCAGCACCTGCGCCTGCTCGTTGCGAGACTGGTAATAGCGCAGCTCGGGCGCGTACTGCTCGAGCGCTTGCCCGACGCCGGCGACGTTGCCATGCCCGAAGATGCCCCACATGCCGGCGAAGAAAGGATTCTCGACGCCGTCGCGGGACACGTGCTGGCGGGCGAGGTAGCGGACGAGGGCTTGGGCCATGGTGAGGCGGGTGGTGGATTGTGATGTCATGCGGCGGTGTCCTTTCAGATGTCGGGTTTAAGAATTCTATATGGATTGTTGGTGGATTCCCAATTGCGGATACGACTGTAGAGTGCAGTCTTTACGAAATATACAAACTCGTATGCCAAACGCAGAGCCCGCGATAGTTCCCCGCTTTTCGTCTGAACTTTAGCTTTGCCTGACAAGTCTGAATCTAGCGCAATAAGACGAGCCATGATGTCCAGCACATCATGTCCACGACATAGTCTGATGTCCGGCGCAACTTTTCGACGTAACTCCGTTATGTGGTCTAACAACTGACCTGCTGAAAGTTCCGAGTACTTTACCAAGCTTGCAGCGATACTGTCTTCGTCAAATTCAAGCGTATTACTATCCATAACTGAGTCGAATGAGACCTGGTTGAAGCTGAGATTGTATTCGCGGTGTCGATAGTCTAACAGGCGATAGTAACCATAATCTGTCGCAAGTCGCAGTGCTGTTTTACGCAACTGTTTGCCATACGACGCGGCAACGTCAACAGGTAGCGTGTTCAGCAAAACCGCTTCAAGCGCGGGAGACGTAACGAGCGTCAACTCCAAACTCGGCATGTCGTCAAAAAGAAGATTATCTGTTTCAAGTTCGTCTGCGTTTTCGAGCAACCACAAATCCGGGTCGACTATAGCTGCGACGTTCCTCCAATGTGGATATCTGGAATTGAAAAATCGGAGCTTCGCAACCAGTTTGTCTTTACCGTCAGCAATTACTATCTGGCACAAGTGCGCCTTGAATTTTGCCCAAACACGGAAATCATCGGATCCCTCCACCAAGACATATGTGTACCTGGAATCAGATTTTCCCTTCAACAGATCTCTCGCCAACAGTCTGTTTGATTTGTCTCTGTGTGCCCGGATATTCATGATTCAGGCAGGCACCGCTTCGTCCAATTCGACCATCCATTCGTGCTTGTCGCTGATAATGTCGGGAGAATGCGTCGCGATCAACACATCAAATTGCCGCAAGTCTGAGACTCGCTGAATATCATTTAAGAATTGCTCTTGCCAGTTCACGTGCAGAGAGATTTCTGGCTCGTCAATCATGATCAGCGCATTTGGCTTCGCATCGAACAGCAATTGATATAGAAGAACTAACTCGTGCTGCTCGCCAGAGGACAAACTTTGTAACGGTATCGGTTGATCGCCGTTGAGTGGGGATATTACAAACCCGTGCTGCTTGTCAATAGTTAGCCTCTTGTGCTGAAAACGCTTGTTTACAATGTCGGTCAATATCCGCAGTTGTTGTGCAATCGTGTCGAAGACAGAGAGCTTCTCCTCAATGTCGGCTACATAAATTGACAGCGTTTCTTTGATGTTCTTATCCGCAACGCCAAATCTTCGCACATCAAGAGCGTCCTCATCACGGTCAAGCAAGCCCAGTCGCATCAATTCCGTGCTCTTTTGTTCAAGTTGCCGCAACCTTGTCTTCAGTTGACTTTCACTTATTGTTAGCTTTCCGGCCGACTGAATCAATCGCCTTGGAAAAGTGCGATCTTTTCTCTGCGCAATTTCACCATACTCGTCGAGCGCGGATCGAATCTTGTGTGCTAGATCTCTAGCATGTTTCTTTACGGTTTCCTCTAGCTCCGTTGATGGTGCTGGTCTAGCGAACGATATAGAACCAGCTTTCGACCGTACTTTGGGTTGTAAGCGGTCCGAAGATATTAGAAGTGTCTGACGCGATCGCTGTATCTCCTGAAGCCACTTCTTTTCATCATCCTTGCTTGGCATCCACTCGTTAATTTGGTCGTCTATTAGGTCACGCGCTTCCTCTAACGAAAGTCCTGCCAATTCATGCAGATCAATGTCACTGTCAGAGTACCATTCTTCTGTCGAATCGGTGATGAATTGGTGGTGGTGCCTTCGTGGCCGTGATGACATGACTTCGTATTCATGCACAATGTCTCCGTTGCTGTTGATGTAACGTACGTAGATGGTTCCGATTCTCTGAAAAACGTGTGGCTCCAAGTTATAGCTAAGGTCCAAGGGCAACTGTCGCGAATTATCCTCATGTATCACCGCAAGTCTATCTCCGCAGTCGAACTCAATGCAGAAATTTTGAAACGGGACCTCTCCAAACACTTGATATGAGCGACTAAATAGACCGTCGATCATTCGCAACAATACGGTCTTTCCTACTCCATTCGGACCATGCATGATGGTAATACGCGAGTCTAGGTTTAAGGGAATCTCGTGGTCGAATATCCCAAACAGCTTCTTGGCCGTTATCTTTGTTATCCGCATTAGATGTAGACCTCCATGACCTGCCTAAACTCCATTATACCGCCCCTACCCCTCCATCCCATGATGCACAATCGGCAACCTGGGATCCTTGAACGTCCACGTTCCCTGCACCCACGAATACGCCGGATCATCGCTGTTCGCCAGCGACTGCGCGCTGCCAGCCAGGAAGTTCAGATAATAGGTCGTATACCCATGCGCGCTGACCACCGGATGGTAGCCCTCCGGCACCAGTACGCTGTCGTGGTTCTGCGCCATCATCACGCCGTCGATGCTGCGGTCGTCATTGTAAACGCGCTGGTAGGCATAGCCGCCCGGATGATCGATCTTGTAAAAGTAGATCTCCTCCAGGTCAGCTTCCAGC
The DNA here is from genome assembly GCA_965205125.1 of Phototrophicaceae bacterium. GTDB lineage: Bacteria > Chloroflexota > Anaerolineae > Aggregatilineales > Phototrophicaceae > UBA6055. The sequence continues at coordinate 909,826 of CBDBFY010000001.1, read as the reverse complement.
ACGTTGCCCGCGTCATCTTCGACATGCACATCATGCTTGTGCGGCGGATAGCTCGACCAGTTGCCCGACGGCGTGTAGACCTCGACCGCCACAATGCGATGGCAGTTGAAACCTGGCGGCAAGATGCCATTGATCTGCCGCGACGCGTTGCCGCCACCGCGCAGCTCGATCTCGCTCATGTCTGGCGTCACCAACTGCGTCGGATAATCCTGATCGGTCGGCGCCCAGCAGGAGGCGAATTCCAGCGTATCGCTGACCGCCGTGATCTCAAATTGCTTGCGCCGCGAGAGGTAGAGGGCGTAGGGCATGCCGCTGAAAACATCGGGACGCCGCCCCACGTTCTTGAACTCGCCATCGCTGGTGACGATATCGCAGACGCCGCCCAGTATGACGGTGGCGTTCTCATGCTCGCGCGTCTCGACGCTGAAGCTCTCGCCCCGCCCCAGGCGCATCGCCGCCATGTTCAGGTAGTCCCAGCCCGCCTGCCCGGCGCTGACCTCGGCGAAGATGCCCGATCCGCCGCTGTCCTTCGATTTCACCAGCATCGTTTCTGATGTGTACTCCATGTCCTTTACCTCGTGTTTCTTTTGTATCGTGGGCGAGTCACCGCCTCGCCCCTACGGATTTCCATTTAAGCCCCTCCCTCATTTTGGGATGCTCCCCATAGAGATGGGGAGACTAGGTTTGGGGTGGGGGCAGGCTTTCAACATAAGCCCGCATGTCCTCCACGTGATCGGCGTAATGGGCGAAGGTATTGCCGACGATGAAGTAGAGCAGCGGCATATCGCGGATGTTAAATACGGTCGCGTCATTGATTTCATCATCATCCAGCCGCTCCAGCAGCGTTTCCACCAGCGGGAAGCTCGCCTCGAACAGCGTCAGCACATCGGATAGCGGCAGGTCGCGATTGTCCGCGTGAATGCGGGCGTTGATCTCGTCCGGCGTCTCCGTCCGCGCCAGCATCTCGCCGCTCAAAGCCCGCGAGACCCAGTTGACCATCGACTGCTCCCACCAGGTGATGTGGGCGATCACGTCCTTGACCGACCAATCCGGCTGCGGACCCGGGCGGCGGGTCAGCTGCTCGTCGCTCAGCCCGCTCCAAAGCGCCGCCAGCGCCGCCCGCTCTTCCCGCGCTCGCGCGAGAATATCATCGGCGCTCATCCAGCTGATCCAGGCTTCCGGCGCTTCGTTGCCGTTTGTTTGGTTCTCGTCCATCGCTATCCCTCATCCAACACCACCAACCCCAAAGCACTAGGCGCTTGAACTCCCCTCTCCAATGCATTGGGGAGGGGCCGGGGGAGGGGTTGTGGTTTCAATCCAAGCCGCCATAAGGCGCGACGAAAGCCTCCACCTCGGGCATGGTCGGCATGAAATTGGCGCAGCCGTGCTCGGTGACAACGATAGCGCCGCAGGCATTGCCCAGCCGCGCCGACTTGTACCAGCCCCAATCATTGACCAAGCCGTAGACGAAGCCGCCGCCAAAAGCATCGCCCGCGCCCAGGATATTGGTCACTTCCACCGGGAAGCCGGGCGCGTCAATGACTGCGCCGTCATCCAGGTGAATGCGCGCGCCCTCCGGTCCGATCTTTTCGACCACCGCTTCGGGACCCAGCCCCAGCATCACTTCGATTGCCGAGCGCGTATCGCCTTCGACCTTCGTATCCGATACCTGCGAATGCGTGAGGTTCATCTGCGAGACATCGCTGAGCATGGCCGCGTTGATCTCATCTTCGGTGCCGATCACCACATCGACCAGCCGCAGAACGCTCCGCGCGACCACGCCAAACGCGCGCACATCGTGCCACTGATCAGGCCGGAAATCGACATCGAAGATGACCGTCGCGCCCGCCGCCCGCGCCAGCTCGGCCGCGAACATGGTCGCGCTGCGGCTCGGCTCCCGGCTGAGGTTGGTGCCGGCGAATTGAAACACCTGGCAATCGTCCACCGGCGCCGCCAGCACATCATCGATATTCAAGTTTATATCGGCGCAATTGTCGCGGTAAAAGACCAGCGGGAACTTATCCGGCGGTTCAATGCCCAGCACAGCGGCTGACGTGCGATGCGCCGGTTTGCGCGGGATGAAGCGCGTCTCCACGCCTTCGTTCTTGAGAAAGTGCAAGATGAAATCCCCGACAGGATCAGCGCCGACCGCCGTCAGCAGCGCCGTCTTCAAGCCCAACCGCCGGCCGCCTACGCTGATATTGGTGGGCGAGCCCCCGACATACGCGGCGAAACTGTTAATCTCGACGAAGGGACTGCCTACGTCATTGGAGTAGAGATCAATTGAACTGCGCCCCATGTGCAGAGAGTCGTATGTTTTGCTCACGCCGGTTGCCCTTCGATTTCATCCAGTCGGACGGGCCGATTCTCGCGCAAGGAACGCATGCCAGCCATCGCCATCAGCACCGGAACGCGGCCGTCGTTGCCGACCACCGGTACCGTCTTGCCGTTTGCTATCGCGTCCACGAAAGCGACCATCTCAGCCGCATAGCTGTCCATATAGCGCTCGACAAAGAAATGCAGCGGCAAGTCTCGCCTGACACTCGCGGCGTCGCTGATGGTCACCGCGTTGGGATGCCAATTGCCAGTCGTCGCCGCGCCCTTGCTGCCGAAGACTTCCACCCGCTGATCGTAGCCATAAACTGCTTGCCGGCTATTTTCGATGCTGCCGAAGGCGCCGTTCGCAAAGCGCAGCATCACCTTCGCCGTGTCGATATCGCCAGCTTCGCCAATCGCGGGGTCGATCTTGACATCGCCCAGAGCATAAATCTCTTCGACTTCGCCCAGCAAGAAGCGCGCCATATCGAAGTCGTGGATCATCATATCCATCATCAAGCCGCCGGAGACCTTGATATATTCAATCGGCGGCGGCGAAGGATCGCGGCTGATGATCGTCAGCGTATGCGCTTCGCCGATTTCGCCGCCCTCAATCGCCCGCTTCAGCCGCGCGTGATTGGCGTCAAAGCGCCGATTGAATCCAATCTGCAGCTGAACGCCGGCCTCAGCCACAACCGCCAGCGCTTCGTCGATTTCAGCCAAATCAAAAGCGATCGGCTTCTCGCAGAAGATTTGCACCCCCGCCCGCGCCGCCTCAATGATGAAGCGGCAGTGCGTATCGGTGGACGAGCAAATGACGACCGCGTCAATATCGCCGCTGTGAATGACTTCGGCCGGGTCCGCTGTAAAATGGGGAATCCGGTAGTCTTCCGCCGCCGCTTTCGCCGCGTCTTTGAAGATATCGGCGACCGCCAGCACTTCCGCGCCGGCCACCCGCGTCGTCAAGGTATTGGCATGCAAGCGTCCGATGCGTCCCGCGCCGATGATGCCTAGCTTGATCGTCATGCATTGTCTCCCTACGGCGTCCCGATATTGCTGTATATCATAACGAATTAAGCCAGATTATTGAATAGCTCGGCGCGGTTGCGCTACAATTGCAAGCGTAGTTTCAGGAGGCGCGCGATGGAGCCCGACAACGTAAATCCGAAGTTGACCCGAGTCTCGCCGACTGTTGCCGAAGAAGAACTTCACGAGCCGACGAAAGAGGAGATCCTCGAAGACCTGCGCATTGCTTTACGCGACGCGATTGCTGGCAAGAAAGGGATACCCGCGCGCGAGGGTCTTGAAGCGATGCGTCACAGAATCTATGACGATGCCGAAAACTGTTGAGCATCCAATGGACAAGGAGAATGAAAATGGACGGACCCAAGCTTAAGCCAGCTCCTCTGGAAACTATCGAAGCCAATGACGACGATCGCGAGCCGACGAAAGAAGAAATCATCGAAGATATTCGCCGCGGACTGCGCGATGTGATGGCTGGGTACAAAGGCCAGGATGCGATGGAATTCCTTGACGAGCTAGAACGCGAAGCTATGGTTGATGCCGACGAGAGTTGATACCCACCCTACATTTCGTAAGCGAACTAGGAGGCTCCGCCGCCGGTTTCCCTTGATCCATCTCGATTTGCGCCCTTTGTTCCAGCGCCGCCAAGATGAACCTTAGGCATTGCCCCATCACAAACCTAAACCCCGCCACCTTCGACCCGCTCGACCTCAGCAACCCCTTCCCCCTGCTCGCCCAAGCCCGCCGCGAGCAGCCGGTCTTCTACAGCCCCGACATCGACTACTGGGTCATCACCCGCTACGACGACATCAAAGCCATCTTCCGCGACCACAAGACTTACACCGCCGCCAACACCATCACGCCAATCCTGCCCTTTTCCGCCGCGGTGGAGCAGATGCTCGCCGACGGCGACTACAATCCCGAGCCCGTCCTCTCCAACAATATGCCGCCGGAGCACACCCGCATCCGCGCCCTGGTCAATCGCCTCTTTACGCCCCGGCGGATGAAGAGCTTCGCGCCCGCCATCCGTGACATCGCCCAGCGCGGCGTCCAGCGCATCGCCGATAGCGCGCCAATCGACATCGTGGCTCAGCTGACCTACGAATATCCCGCTTATGTGCTCTTTCACGTGTTGGGCGTGCCCGAAGCCGATGTGCCGCAAGTGAAAGCCTGGGCTGGCAATCGCATCAAGCTCTACTACGGCCGCCCATCCGCCGCTGAGCAAGTCGAGATGACGAATAATCTCTTGCCCTTCTGGCGCTACGTCGTCGACCTTGTAGACGAAAAAGCCCGCCGACCGCAAGACGATCTCACTAGCGATCTGATCCGCCTGCGCGCCGGCGACGACAAAGTGCTGACGCTGAACGAAATCGCCAGCTGCATGATCACCCTGCTGGTCGCGGGCCACGAAACCACCACCGCCCAGATTAACAATGCCCTGGTCCATCTGCTGACTGAACGCGAGCACTGGGAAGCGCTCTGCGCCGCCCCCGAAACTATTCCGCGAGCGCTGGAAGAGATGATGCGCTACGATCCATCGGTCTGCGCCTGGCGGCGGCGGGCTGCCGCGGCCTCCACAATCGCCGGCGTCGACATACCAGCGGACGCGGACCTGCTGCTGATGCTCAACTCAGCCAATCGCGACCCAGCCGTCTTCCCCCAGCCCGATCTGATCATCGCCAGTCGCGACAATCTCAAAGATCATCTCGCCTTTGGCTACGGGATTCATTATTGCGTCGGCGCTCCGCTCGCCCGGCTGGAGATGGCTATCCTGCTGGAGACGCTGGCGAACGCGCTGCCGGACATGCGTCTCCTTCCCGACCAAGCGCTTGAGTACACGCGCAACATCTCTTTCCGCGGTCCCGCCTCCCTGTGGGTCGCCTGGTGAGGCGCAGACGATTCCCTGCTTCGCCATCGGCTTGTATAATGGCGCGCAAGGTCCACAGGTGCTAGCGGCGAAAGGTCTATGGCTGAAGCCTTATTTGCTGAGTTTGAATCCGCGGCGCGAGAGCAATGGATTGACGCTGTCCAGAAATCGCTGAGAGGCGCGACTTTCGCTAGCCTCTTCACGCAGACTTACGAAGGCATCGAGATCCATCCCCTACCCCACGCCGATGACCTCGCCCAAATCCAACAGCATCACTCCCTGCCCGGTCAGTTTCCCTTTCTGCGCGGCACGACTGCGGCTGGTTATCGCGCCCAGCCCTGGCTTATCGCGGCGGAACTCGGCATCCGCGACCCGCGTGAATTCAATCTGGCGCTGCGCGAGGCGCTGGCGAACGGTCAGACCGCCATCACACTTGACGACCGCTTGCAGATGAATTCAGCGGAGGACATAGGCCTGGCGCTCGCTGATATCGACCTGGAGCGCTTTCCCCTGCTCATCCAATCCGAGACGCGGGCGCCCGAAATTCATGCCTGGATGCGGGCGGCGTTCGCTGACGAAGCGCTGAAGTCGCTGCGCGGCTGCGTCGGCTATGACCCGCTCAGCGCTCTGGCGCGATCTGGTTCCCTGCCGAGCGATGCCTTCGCCCGCTTGGAGGCGCACCTGTGCCAAGTGCAGGAAGTCTCGCCCCAGCTTGGCAGCATCGCCCTGAGCACCGCCGTTTATCACGACGCCGGCGCCAATGCCGTGCAGGAGCTGGCGCTGGCAATCGCGGCTGGCGTCGCCTACCTGCGGGCGCTAAATGAGCGCGGCTGCACCGTCGAATCGATCACAACCAAGTTGCATTTCTTCTTGAACATCGGCGAAAATTTTTTCCTGGAAATTGCGAAATTCCGCGCATTCAGATCGCTGTGGGCGCAGGTCCTGCGGGCGCTTGGTTTAGAAAACGCATGTCAGCGCTTGCATGTCCACGCGCGTAGCGGAAGGCGCAACAAGTCGCGATTGGATGCCCATGTCAATCTGCTGCGCCTGACGACCGAGGCCCTGTCTGCGGCTATCGGCGGCGTCGACAGCATTCAGCTCGCTCCCTTTGACCAGCCACAGGGCAGATCCGATGAATTCTCGCGGCGGCTTTCTCGGAATATTCAGCTTATCCTGCAAGAAGAGTTGCGCCTGGTCCAACTAATCGATCCGGCCGGCGGCGCCTGGCATGGTGAAAAGCTGACAGATCAGCTGGCGCGCGCGGCTTGGTCCCGCTTTCAGGCGATTGAAGCAGCGGGCGGCCTTATCGCGTCATTGCGTTCGGGGGCAATACAGGCGGAGATTGAAGCTGTCGCTGCGCGCCGGCGGCGAGACCTGGCCAGCGGGGATGCGGTGCTGGTCGGCGTCAATCGATATGTCGATTCTGATGTCACGCTCACACCCCTTCCCGTCGACGTTGATGCGCAATCCGCTGACGAATCTGCAAGCTTTCGGCCTTTGACAGCCAACCGGCTGGCTGAACCCTTTGAAGCTCGCATTGCCGACTCGGAGCGCGGCTCATGAGGGCTTTTCCCGATTTCAGCAAGATCGACTACGATCCCAAAGCTGAGGCCTCCAACGACAGTTGGCGCGCCGCTTTTGAGGCGGAGACCGGTACAGCCGCCAGCGAGCGCGCTTGGCGGACCTTGGAACAGATCGACATCAAGGCGCTGCACACCGCCGCCGATCTCGAAACGGCCGAGCATCTCGGTTTTGTCGCGGGCCTACCCCCCTTTCTGCGCGGACCCTATCCGGCCATGTATGCCGCGCGCCCTTGGACGATTCGGCAATACGCCGGCTACTCGACCGCCGAAGAGAGCAACGCCTTTTATCGCCGCAATCTGGCTGCCGGGCAGAAGGGATTGTCAGTCGCCTTTGACCTCGCCACCCACCGCGGCTATGACTCCGACCACCCGCGCGTTCAAGGCGATGTCGGCATGGCCGGCGTCGCCATCGACAGCGCGCTCGATATGAAAATCCTCTTTGATGGCATCCCGCTGGACCAGATGTCGGTCTCGATGACGATGAACGGCGCTGTCTTGCCCGTGCTCGCCTTTTACATCGCTGCCGCCGAAGAACAGGGCGTCGCGCCCGCCCAGCTGAGAGGCACGATCCAGAACGACATCCTGAAAGAGTATATGGTGCGCAACACCTATATCTATCCGCCTGCCGAGTCAATGCGCATTATCGCCGATATCTTCGAGTACACCGCCGCCGAGATGCCCAAATTCAACAGCATCAGCATCAGCGGCTATCACATCCAGGAAGCGGGCGCGACCGCCGATATCGAGCTGGCATATACGCTGGCGAACGGCTTGGAGTACCTGCGCGCTGGCTTGGGCGCGGGCTTGGATATTGATGCTTTCGCCCCGCGCCTGTCCTTCTTTTGGGGCATCGGCATGAACTTCTTCATGGAAATCGCCAAGATGCGGGCGGCCCGTCTGCTCTGGGCGAAGCTGGTCAAGCGCTTCGACCCACAGAATCCCAAATCCATGACCTTGCGCGCCCACTGCCAAACATCAGGCTGGAGCTTGCAGCAGCAAGACCCCCTCAACAACATCGCGCGCACCTGCCTCGAAGCGCTGGCGGCCGCTTTTGGCGGGACGCAGTCGCTGCATACGAACGCCCTGGACGAGGCGATCGCCCTGCCCACCGACTTCAGCGCGCGCATCGCCCGCAATACGCAGCTATTCCTGCAGCAGGAAACCGGCATCTGCGATGTCGTCGATCCCTGGGGCGGCGCCTGGCTGGTCGAGAAATTGACGCAAGACCTCGCCCGGCGCGCCTGGACCCATATTCAAGAGATTGAAGACCTCGGCGGCATGGCAAAAGCGCTGGAAACAGGCGCCCCCAAGATGCGCATCGAAGAGGCGGCCGCGCGGCGTCAAGCGCATATTGACAGCGGCGTCGAAACGATCATCGGCGTCAATAAGGTTCAGAGCGCCAGCCCAAGCCCCATTGAGTATCGCGAAGTCGATAACAGCGCCGTGCTTGCAGCGCAGATCGAGCGATTACGGCGGCTACGCGCCGAGCGAGACGAGGACGCCGTCCAATCAGCGCTGCAGGCATTGACCGAATGCGCCCGATCAAGCGAGGGCAACCTGCTCGCTCTGTCCATCATTGCGGCGCGCGCGCGGGCAACGAATGGCGAAATTTCAAAGGCGCTGGAAAAAGCCTGGGGGCGACATAAAGCCGTCCTTCGCTCGGTGTCCGGCGTCTATAGCGCCGAATTCGGCGATGAAGCAGCGGTCGCCTCCGTTCGGCGCATGACCGACGACTTCGCCCGCGCCGAGGGACGCCGCCCGCGCATCATGGTGGCGAAGATGGGCCAGGACGGTCACGATCGCGGCGCCAAAGTCATCGCTACCGCTTTCGCCGATATGGGCTTTGATGTGGATATCGCGCCCTTATTCCAGACGCCAGCCGAAGTGGCGAAGCAGGCGGTCGAAAACGATGTCCACGTGGTCGGCATCAGTTCGCTGGCGGCCGGGCACAAGACGCTCCTGCCGCATTTGACGCGCGAATTGGAAGCGCAGGGACGCGGCGATATGATGGTGGTGATCGGCGGCGTTATCCCGGCGCGAGATCATCAATACCTCTATGAGCGCGGCGCTGCCGCCATCTTTGGTCCCGGCACGGTCATCCCGGTCGCGGCGCAGAAGCTGCTGGACCAATTGAATCGGCGCTTGAACCAAGCGAGAAACGACGCGGCGAACTGAATCCTGGCTCAGCCCAATGAATCGGCCCGCTTCATCGCCCGCTCGGTCTCATCGCCGCTGAGCAGGATGGTCGTCTTGCCGGAGGAGTAATGTCCCTTTGCCGTCATCGCCAGGACGTAAGCCGCCATACTTTCGTTGTCTGGCATTTCCACCACGGCGATCAAATCGTATTCGCCAAAGGCGACCCAGGCATGTAGGACGACGCCGCCAAAATGCGCCGCGTCGGCATTGCCGGCATCAAATAGCGCCGCGATATTTCCCGAAACTTGATCCTTCCAGGCGGAAGACGTCAGCGACGTTTGCCACAGATATTGCGCCATTAGGAGCCTCCACTTCATCATCTATTCGCCTACAGTGTAACAGATAAGGTCTATACGGTATGATGGACCTTAAACAGACAGCCGCGATGGTAGAAACCGCAGACATGCAGTCAATAGACGTCAGCGCCCTTGTACAAGGCCTGCTGGCGAGCGATCGCGCCGCCCTCGCCCGCGCCATCACCCTGGTCGAAAGCGCCGCGCCCCAACACAAGAATGCGGCAAAGGCTTTGCTCGCTCAACTGCTCCCCCACAGCGGCAAGTCAATCCGCCTCGGCATCACTGGTCCCCCCGGCGCCGGCAAGAGCACCTTCATCGATACATTCGGCTGCATGCTGACCGCGCGCGGACACAAAGTGGCGGTCCTGGCGATTGACCCCAGCAGCGCCCTGACCCGCGGCAGCATCCTCGGCGACAAAACGCGCATGGAAAGCCTCTCGCGCGACCCAAACGCTTTCATTCGACCGTCCCCAACCGGCGGCGTGCTCGGAGGCGTCGCCAGCGCGACGCGCGAGGTGATACTGATCTGCGAAGCGGCTGGCTACGACGTCATCATCGTGGAGACCGTCGGCGCCGGGCAGAGCGAAATCGAGCTGCGCTCCCTGGTGGATTTCCTCCTGCTGCTCGCGATCACCGGCGCCGGCGATGAGCTGCAAGGCATCAAGAAAGGCGTAATCGAAATCGCCGATGCCATCATCATCAACAAAGCCGACGGCGACAATGTCGCTCAGGCGAAGGCGGCTCGCGCCCAGATCGAACGCGCTCTGCACTTCGTCGCGCCCGCCACGGCCGGCTGGACGACGCGCGCGCTCACGGCCTCCGGCCTGAAGGGCAATGGCATCGATCAGACTTGGGAAGTCATCAGCGAATTCAGGGCGCAAACCAAAGCCAGCGGCGGCTTCGAGAAACGGCGGACCGAACAGCGGCGCGCCTGGCTGCACAGCGCGCTCGAGCGCCAATTGCGGGATCTCCTCTATGGGCATCCGGCGGTCAAGGCGGCATTGCCCGAAATCGAATCGGCAGTCATGGCCAGCGAGCTCCCCGCGGCGGACGCGGCCGAGGAGCTTTTGCGCTTGATTCTGCCCCGCCAATAACGATTCCTCAGCGGCCACAGCTTACACGACCTTTCAGTCGCCCCTCCCGTTGTATACGGCGCTACGCTTGGCTCTATGCTTAGCTGTACATCGCTCGCTCAACTAAAGCCGGCGGCGCCCGTTCATATCGCCGACCTTTTCGCCTGCCAAAGTAATGCGCTACCCCCACCCCCGCCGCCTGTACCCATACTGTGTCTATACACTGCGTCCAATCATGGGGATCTGCGGGGAGTTTAAGGGTGGCGGAGCGCAAATGTCGCAGCCACCGCTAGTCATCGCGCTATACATTGCAACAGTCTGCCAGTACAATACGGCGCGAATCACAATCACGAGGACGACAATGGAAAACAAGAGGAAACGCATGATCGTAACAACGACGCCCAGCGTCGAAGGCCGACCGGTCGGGCAGTATCTCGGCATCGTCAGCGGCGAAGCCATCATGGGCGCGAACTTGTTCAAAGACATGTTCGCCGGCATCCGCGATATCGTCGGCGGGCGTTCGGGCGCCTATGAAGAAGAACTGCGGCGGGCGAAAGACATCGCCATGAACGAGATGACCCAGAATGCGAGCGCGCTGGGCGCCGACGCCATTCTGAGCGTCGACCTCGATTACGAGACGGTCGGTTCAAACGGCAGCATGCTCATGGTGACAGCGAGCGGAACAGCCGTCCGCTTGACCTAGTCCCGGCGATTACAATTCGACGCGATGCCTGCGCCGCAGTATCTCTTCCGCGCGCGCGATCTCCTCGGTCATGCGACGGTCAGACCAACCCAGTGTCTCGGCAGCAATCTCAGCCAGTTCGCGCAGCAGTTCTCGCGTCGATCCGCCCAGCATGGCAATCAGCGAGCGGCGCAGCAGCAAATCATCAAGCCGCTCCACTTTTTCCTCGCGCAAGATGAATTCGACTTCGCGCCTGCTATAACACGGGTAATGCGCCAGCGGACGGTCATCTCCACAGCCAATATGCCCGGCGATGGCCGCGGCGCGTGTGCCGTAGCGATCAAATAGCTGCCGCAGCCGCTCCAGCGGAAGCTCACAAGTTGCTCCCAATTCGCGCAGCCACTTCTCGCCCGCCACGTCTCCGCGCGGATAAGCCCGGCCGCCGCCAATCGGCATTTCTGCCGTGCTCACCCGGCGAGACAAGCCCAAATCGCTCAGCACGAGATCGCTGGTTCGCTCGGCGAATGCGCGAAAGGTTGTCCACTTGCCACCGATGAGCGAGTGAATCGGAAAGCGCCGTTCATCAGCAGGCGCGATCGTTCGGATGCTGTGGTCGCGGCTGATCTGCCCGGTGCGGTCCCCCTCGCTGTAGGGCAAGGGTCGCACGCCGGAAAATGTGAAGACGATATCCGAGCGCTCAAGCCCGATCGATGGAAAGACCTTGTTGACCATGGCCAGCAAGTAATCGACCTCGTCATCGGTAGTGACGGCGTCATCGGGAGCGTCGATGCGCGTATCGGTCGTGCCGATCATGACCCGGTCGAAGAAGGGCAAGATCAGCACCAAGCGCCCGTCATCGTTTTCGAAGTAGAATTCGCTCCCGCGCGTCGCTTCCAGCAGCGCCCGATGATCCAATATCAGATGCGAGCCCTTGGTGCCGCCGATGAAACGCTTCTGCCTCTGCCCCAACTCTTCATTGACGATATCAATCCAGGGTCCGGCGGCGTTCACGACCACCCTGGGCTTGACGCTGAATGTCTCGCCGGTCAAGTCATCTCGCAGCGTTACCGAATCGCCTTCGCTGCCGGCCGCGCTGACATAATTCAGGGCGCGACAATGCGCATTGCTCGCCTCGGCATCCAAGACCATCTCCAAACAAATGCGCTCCGGATACGGCATCCAGGCGTCGTAATAGGAGGCCGCGCAAACGATCGCGGGATTCAAAGCCGGATACTCGCGAAGAGCGGCGCCGCGCAATCGAAATGCATGCTCCGGCATGACACGTCCCCGGCGAATGAGGAAATCGTAAAATGTCAAACCGAGCTTGACTGTCAGCGCGCCCCGTTCACCGGGCCGATCCAGCAAGCCAGCGAATTTCAAAGGCGCGTTCAGCAGCCCGGAGAACCAGCGGAAGATCGGAATCGTCGTTCGCAAAGGTTTGGCGTAATGCGGCGCGTTGCCCAGCAGCCGGTCGCGCTCATGCAGCGCCTCGTTCACCAAACGGAACTCGCCGTTTTCCAGGTAGCGCAGCCCGCCGTGCAGCATATGCGACGACGCCGCGCTCGTTCCGCTTCCGAAGTCACCGCGTTCCACCAACAGCGTGTCAACACCCTGCAGCGCCAGATCGCGAAACGCGCCAATGCCATTAACGCCGCCGCCGATGATCAAGACGGAGACGGCGGAATTGTCTTTGATGGCTTGCAAGGAATCCTGTCGCTTCATTTCATTGCTCGCATCGCGACGTCGTCATTCTCTTGCGCGAACGGCCCGTATCAAACTCGCGCCCGTCATCTCCAGCGGCTGCTCGACGCCCAGCAATTCCAGCACTGTCGGCGCTACATCGGCCAGCCGGCCCCAGCTCCGCAAGTCATAATAGCCGGCGCCATCTATAACAAACAGCGAGACCGGTCCAACCGTATGGTAGGTATGCGGCTCGCCCGTGACCTCATCGATCATGCGCTCGCAATTGCCGTGGTCGGCCGTGACGATGGCGGCGCCGCCCTTCTCCAGGACAGCGTCGACCAGCCGGCCCGCGCAGGCGTCAACCACTTCCACCGCCTTGATCGCCGCGGGCAGCGAACCCGTATGCCCGACCATATCCGGATTGGCGAAGTTCACCAGCAAGAAGTCGTCATCAGCCGCCTTTATCCGCCCGAGCGTTGCCTCGGTCAGCTCGACGGCGCTCATCTCCGGCTTCAAGTCATAAGTGGCAACCGGGGGCGACGGCACGATCAGCCGGGTCTCGCCGGCGAATGGCGCTTCCTTGCGCCCATTGAAGAAGAAGGTGACATGAGGATACTTCTCCGTCTCGGCGCTATGATACTGCGTCATGCCGGCTTCGCTCAGCGTCTCGGCCAGCGTGTTGCGCAGCAGCTCCACCGGAAACAAAATCGCGTCTGACAGCCCTTGCATGTATTCGGTCATGGTGATCAATCGCAGGTCGGCAATTGGTCGAAAGCGCTCGGCGCCATCGAAGTTTCGCTTGACAAATGCTTGAGCCAACTGACGCATGCGGTCGGCGCGGAAGTTGTAGCAGAGCAGCGCATCGCCACTGGAAAAGCCCAAGCCCGCCTCTTCGCCTACAACCGTGGGCGCGATGAACTCGTCCGTCACCCCCTGATCGTAAGCTTGCTGAATCGCTGTCAAAGCGTCGGGCGCCCTTGCATCACTCAGGCGGAAAGCCATCGCATCGTAGGCGCGCCCCGTCCGCTCCCAGCGCTGGTCGCGGTCCATCGCATAATAGCGCCCGCTCACCGTCGCCACGCGCCCGATACCGTCTCGGGCAATCCTGGCGAGCAGGTCGGAACAATACATGATCCCATTCCGCGTCGGCGTATCGCGTCCGTCAGTAATTAGATGCAAGACAGGATCAACGCCATTCGCCGCCGCGATATCCATCAGCGCGTAGAGATGATCGGAATGGCTGTGCACGCCGCCGTCGCCCAACAGACCGACCAAATGCAGCATGCCGCCCCGCCGACGCAGTTCTCGCAGAGCGTCTCGCAATACAGGATTGTCCGCAAGCGCGCCCTCCGCGATGGCTTTGGCAATGCGCGAGATATCTTGATAAACGATGCGCCCAGCGCCAAGATTAAGGTGGCCCACTTCGGAATTGCCCATTTGGCCCGGCGTCAAGCCCACGTGCTCGCCCGAAGTGTGCACGATGCAGCGTTCACTAGTTCGCAGCCAGCGATCGAAGTTAGGCGTCTTGCCCTGTGCGACCGCGTTGCCATGTTCGGCCTCGCGTATTCCCCAACCATCCAGAACAATCAGCAATACAGGTTTGCGCCCCATTGATCTTCACCCTCAGCTATCAGTTCGCTAATGATTCAAGGCTCGCGCTGGTCAAACGCCAGTCGGGTATGCCGATGCCGCTAGGTCTAAGGCCTTAGCGCGGCCCCCAGCATTGTCGCCGCCCTCGGCGGGAGCGGCGCGTCGGCATTGTACAGCTTGCTCGCATCGTAAGTCGCGCTCAGATCTAATCCTAGGAAATCCGCGGGATCTTCGACCAATTCAACCGAAAGGTCCTCATTCAACACAATGACGAGCGTCGTCCCGAGAAGTTCCCCCGGCGACGAAGACGAGAAGATCGTTTCGTCGCCGCTGAATTCTCCACAATACATCATCGTATGACAAAAGTAAGCGAATTCCGGCGCCCGCTCTTGGTACAGAACGTGCAGCGCGCTGTTCAGCATGTCGGCGGCGATAAACTCGCGGATGCCCCGCTCGCCCAGCGCCATGCGGTCGAGTTCGGTAATCAGCGCCAGCTGCGCATTAGGCGCGAAGGCCGGCGCGATTTCCATGACCTGATGCAGTATGCGAGCTTTGCTGTACGCGCTCTCGCGGAAACGACTGTGCTGGGAGAACAAGCGCGATGCCGCCGGAACGAGCAGCAAAAGACACAGGCAGACGATAACAGTCTGACGCCGCCGATGATCGCGCAACGGCGACGCCATCAGCAGAATCATGCTAAATAGGACCGTGGCTGCGCCAATCGGAACATACTGATACATGCGCCATGAATCTTCGCGATAATAAGGCACCCACATCAAAAGTCCGATCGCAGCGATAATGAGGAGCAATCCACTCCCCAGCGAAGCAGCGATCTGACGCGCGGACGGCTCTTCCGCATTAGCCTCGCGCAGGTGAAACCAGGCAATGAGGCACGCGCCGGCCAGAATGACAACGGTTGGCAGCCACCATTGATTCATTGCTACCGTCTTCAGCGCATTACCCCACCCGCCGACGAATGTTTCCGAATATACGCCGCCCAATACTTCAAAGAACGTCTCGAAGATCGGCGTGTTATTTCCCGGCGAATCCGCGGCCGTGCTCAAGAGCCCGCTCTGATAGAACTCACGGCCCGTCGCCAGGAGCAATATCACGTAGGCGACTTTGAAGGCGGGCACGAGATACCAAGCTGCGCACAGATTCACCTTGCGCCAAGTCAGCCGCCTGTCGCGCAGCCAAAGCACCAGCGGAATAATCAGGATGACGACGAATCCCGCCTCGTTCGAATTAACACAGTAAAGCTGGCTCAGCCACACGCCCAGCAGCGTCAGACGCCTCGGATTCTTGCGGTAATCCAGGAAAAGAGCGGTGGATAAAAGAAAGGCAAATAGACTAAAGTTATTCGGCAGCAGCCGCGCCGTCAAAATGGTGTCGTTGACCGGATAGAACATGAACAGCAATGTCGTCATAAAAGCATACAGCGGTGAAACGCCAAGTTGACGCAAGATGATATACAGAATCGCCATCTCGCCGGCGTATAACAGGAAGCTCACCAGATGGTAACCGACGAAGGTCTCCGAGCTGATCAGATATGCCAGGGTACGCGGCACATTAACCCACGGGCGAGACACTGACTCGGTCGCGTAAAAGCTCAGTGTCCCCCCTTCAGCGTAGCCGTGGAAAATCCAGCCTTCCCAATGCAAGCTGCTGTCAAAGCCGAATGGCAGATACAAGACGATGACCACAAAGAAGCAGCCAGCGACCGAAATCGCATCGGCGCGAACGTCGCGGCCGCGGCATGCCCGCAGATGACGCGCCAAAAGCGGCAGGTAAATCAATACCCCCAGAACGATCCCCAGCAGAGAAATATAGAAATACGGGGGCGGGGCAGCGCGATGGGGGAAAAGCGAAGTGATGGGCAGACCGAAGACGCTATTCTTTCCATCTTGGTTGAACACTTCAATTTGCGCGTATTCGCCATCTTCCGCGCAATGTTCGCCATACGCCGGATTGATTTCAGCCGAGATCTCCCGACCATTAAACCGAATCGATTGCGCGCCAACCACCGACCACCCTACTTGAACGCACTCGTGCGGAAACAACATGCGATCGTGATCAGACCAAATGCGGACGGTGACATCGCCATCTTCTTTGTCAATCGCAGGCAGTTCATGCGGCGTCAGGCGCAGACAAGCGCCAAGCGCGATCAAGACTAGCGCGCCGAACGCCAGCCAATAGAACGGGGGCGGCTGCTCGAGCCGACGCAGGCCGATATAATAAACAGCGAGGATGGGCGAAAGGGTGAAAAATACAAAGCCGGCCAGGTAAAAGAGCAAGTCGGGCAAATGATGAAGCCTGAGCCGGAAGCTGCGATAGATTCCATTCTCCGCCCTGACCTCGAAAAGCGGACTGGTCGCATTGATATCCGGGCAGAAGCGCATGTCATCAGCGCCGATCCTGCCCTCGCCATCCACGTGCAGTGACTCAATCCCCTCCAATTGCCAACGCAGATTCACGCAATCGCCGGGGAACAAGGTCCAATCGCGGTCGGCCCCGATAAAGATCGACGTATCGCCAATATCGAATTCAATTGTTGGCGGCGGGCTGTTTTGAACGGTGAGGTAAAAAAGGAAGCAGATTGCCAGCGCCGCGCTAATGAATATGGTTCGCTGCGAAAGAGCCGACAGTTTCCGGACCGCGATCATCCGATGACTTCCGACCGCTTTCGGTCCCCGTCCCAACGAATGTCAGGAATTAGGACATCCTCGTGCGCCGCTATGCGTTCTCGATTGTCGAGCAGATCCAACAGCATCGCTTTGATCACCGATCTGATGTCGCGCGTTGGCTGATATCCGAGATCCAGCAGATGCTGGCGGTCCGGGTTGTAGTAGTGGTCTTCCATCTCGGTCCGCGGGTTATCGTAGCGATGTATATCGACCGGCAAACCGATGTCCCCCGCGATATCCTTGACCAGGCAAGCCAACTCCTCGATGGAATAGGCATTCTCAAACTGATTGAATACGCGGTATTCGCCCGCTGCCGGCGGGTTTTCAACCGCCAGCCCGAGGCACTGCATCGCATCAGCCAGCGGCAAGAATCCGCGCCGCTGCTTGCCCAGCCCAAAAAGCGTCAGGGGATGACCGATGACCGCCTGGCAGCAGAAGCGGTTGATCGCCGTGCCGAAGCACTGATCGAAATCGAGCCGCGTGCGCAGGCGCGGGTCATCCCCCATCTCGTCAATCCGCGTGCCAAACACCACGCCCTGCATGATATCGGTCGCTCGCGTGCCCCAAATCTTCGTGGCGAAGCGGGTATTGTGTGAATCGTGCACCTTGCTCTGGTGATACCAACTGCCAGCCTGGCGCGGAAAGGGCAAGTGATCTCTCCGCCCGCGAAATTCCACCTCGAAGAAACCCTCGGGAATATCAACCGCAGGCGTCCCGTACTCGCCCATCGTGCCCAGCTTGATC
Source organism: Phototrophicaceae bacterium (assembly GCA_965205125.1). Classification (GTDB taxonomy): domain Bacteria; phylum Chloroflexota; class Anaerolineae; order Aggregatilineales; family Phototrophicaceae; genus UBA6055. The sequence continues at coordinate 892,089 of CBDBFY010000001.1, read as the reverse complement.
AGGTGCGCCTCGGGCACGACTTCCTTGATCGCCCAGAGCAGGTTGAGGTTGTTGACGATGTTGTTCCGCTGCGTCCAGACGCAATGCGCCTGATCTATCATGGAGTACGGGGCCGATGGCATTTGCCCCAGATGAACGACGGCCTCGGGCCGGAATTCCTGGAACAAGCCTTTGACGAATTCAAAATCAGTCAAATCGCCAACGCGGAAATCCAACTCGGCGCCAACCGCCTCTTTCAAGGCCTTCCTGCGTTCCTCGCGGCTGGCAATCGGCAATGCGCTGATGCCGCCAACTTCCGCTACCCATTCGCGCCGCAGCAGCAAATCGGCGCCGGCGACTTCGTGGCCACGCGCCGATAAATAAACCGCCAGGGGCCAGCCCAAATAGCCATCTATACCAGCGATGAATACCCTCATCCTCTGCTCCCGAATTACTGCTATCGCACTCGCCGACACATAACTCCGATTGACCCAATCTTACAGAAGGCAAGACGCATTTGAAAAGATGTGATATGCGATTCCGCCCCAAAAGCGTGGCGAGCTTTCGGCTGCCATACCCTCTCTTCTTTTCGCCGCTGTATTGTGGGGGAACTTGCGGATATAATACGTCTGTTCAATGCCCTCTCGTCTAACAGCGCGAGAAGGCCACTCATTCGGTTTAATCGATGCCCTCGCCGACGGCGCGGTTTATCACTTGCGAGTTCATCTTGAAACAAAAGCATAAACCCACATCCGGTTACGGGCAGCTCATTCGCGGCAACCGGTCCTTTCGGCATCTCTGGGCGGGCCAGGTCATCAGCTTAACCGGCGACTGGTTTAATCTGATCGCTTCCGCAGCCTTGATCGCAACGCTGACGCAATCGGGCACGGCGATCGGCGGCCTATTCGTCGTCCGCATGTTGGCGCCCTTCCTGGTCAGCCCCATCGCCGGCGTCGTCGCCGATCGCTACAACCGCCGAGCGATCTTGATCACCACCGATGTGCTGCGCTGCATCGTCGTTTTGGGATTCCTGCTGGTCCGCGAGCCGCAGCATGTCTGGCTCATCTACGCGCTCACCGCCGTGCAGGCCGCCTCGCAAGGCTTTTACTTCCCCGCCTGGAACGCGCTCCTGCCGGACATTACCAAGCCCCACGAAGTGGGCATCGCCAACGCCCTTTCGTCAGCGACCTGGTCCGTCATGCTCGCTTTCGGCAGCGCCTTGGGCGGCTTGGTCGCCGGCGTCGTCGGCGTCTATCCCGCCTTCGCCATTGATGCCGTTACCTTCCTGCTCAGCGCTCTCATTCTCTTGCGTATGCCCTACCAATCCATGCTCAAGCGTGATACTGACCAATCGATCATCGCCGGCATCCAGCAGTACATCGACGGCTTGAGCTACCTGCGCCGGCACATCGACACCTTCTCTATCGCCATTCAAAAAGCCATTCTCGGCTTCTTCATCATCGGTTTCTTTCAAGTCGCGCAGGTCACGATCGCCGAGCAGCACTTCCCCATTGGCGAAGGCGGCAGCATCAGCATGGGTTTGATCTACGTCATGGCTGGCATCGGCTCGGGCCTCAGTCCCATTCTCGGGCGCAATTGGGCGCGCGATCGCGATCGGCGCCTGCGCTTGATGATCGCCTTTGGCTACGTCTGCTCCTCGTTCGGCTTTCTCATATGCTCCACTTTGATCTCGCTGCCAGTTGTGCTCATTGGGGCGCTCTTGCGCGGCGTCGGCGGCGGATTGGTCTGGGTCCTGGGTACGCAATTGCTACTCCAAATTGTGCCGAACGAAGTGCGCGGTCGCGTGTTTTCCACCGAATTTGCCCTGTATACGCTCTTCGCCGCTGTTTCCTCCGGCACGACCGGGCGTCTGATCGACACCTCCTTGGGCGTCAGCGGCGTACTCCAACTCGGTTCCCTAATCCTTGTTGTGCCGACGGCTCTTTGGCTGCTCTGGATATTCTTCGGCAAGCGCGACCTGGTCGCGACCCGGGCGGCATGATACAAAGCAGGGATATAAATCCGAGCATGAGAATCCAATGACGAACAGGCGGAAATAGAAAGCGAGGACAAACATGAGAATTCACGGCATCGTACCGCCAATGGTGACGCCATTCGCCGCTGACGAGTCGGTTGACGAGGCGCTGCTGCGGGCTGAAGTTGAGCACTTGATTTCGTCCGCTGGCGTGCATGGCATCGCCGTCGGCGGCAGCACGGGCGAGGGACAGGCCCTGACGACCGCAGAACTTCGCCAGGTTGTGGCGATTGCCTGCGAAGTCGTCGCCGGGCGCGCGCCCATCATCGCCGGCATCATCGTCGACAGCACCAGACAAGCGATATCGAAAGCCCAAGCGCTGGCCGACCTGGATGTCGCCGCTCTGCAAGTGACGCCAGTGCACTATCTCTTTCGCCCCACCGACGAAATGATGTTCAACCACTTTGCGAAACTGGCGGAGAGCGCCGCCCAGCCGGTCATGATTTATAACGTCGTACCCTGGACTTATTGTTCGCCCGCCCTGCTCGACCGCATGCTGCGCGAGATTGATGGGCTCATTGGCGTGAAGCAAAGTGCCGGCGATCTCAAGCTGCTGGCTGATTTGCTAATGGCTTCAGCCGATGCCGGCGTCATTATGTCGGCGGTGGACGCGCTGATGTACCCCTCATTCTGCCTGGGCGCGCATGGCGCCATCGCCGCGATCTTGACAGCCGTTCCAGAACTCTGTCTCGAGCTCTGGCATCAGGTGCAAGCGGGTGATCACGCCGCCGCCCACGATTCCCATCTGAAGCTGCTGCCGATCTACAACGCCCTCCAAGGCGACAACATGCCCGCCAATGTCAAAACCGCGTTGGCATTGCAAGGTCGGCCAGCCGGCATTCCGCGCATGCCCATGCCGGAAAGCTCATCGGAACAGCGCGCCGAAATCAAAGCGGCATTGCTAAACGCCGGGATCAAGCTGCCAGCAGCGAGCTTCGCCTGAGGTCCGGCTATTTGATGAATCTGCCGAACCCCGGCTGCATTCATGTCGAAATCTGTCGGGGCGACCCTTGAGTCGCCCGCATTTCAGATTCTCCGGACGAGGGATTATATCCTCGTAATTCATCACCCCCCACTCCTCAAATTCTTGCGTTCCGGTCAAGTTTTCATTAGTATGTATTGTATGGCATCACTCTTCCGACAAGCGCATCAAAACAGTTTGCAGCACAGGAGCGCTTCACAATGAAACTTATTGATATTATCGCAGACGCGGCAGCAAAATTGACATCTTCGTTCGCCGCGCCTAGCACATCAGTTCTCAGCCCCCCCCCCCCCCCCCCCCCCATTTCGCGCTAAATCACGATCTTCCCCGGGGTTCTTCATGAACTCCGGAACAGCCTTAAAATTCATCCTTCCCGCGCTGCTCTTCCTGCTGCTCTCCGTTTCCCAAGTCTCGGCCGCGACCTTCACCGCGAACAGCCAGGCCACGCTGGTCAGCGCCATCAACGACGCCAACGGCAACAGCGAAGCCGACACCATCAACATCACCGCCAATATCACCCTGACCGCCGTCCTGCCCACGGTCACCAGCGACATCGCCATCAATGGGGACGGCCACAGCATCGACGGAAATAACGCCACAAATATCTTCGTTCACAGCGGCGGCAATCTGACGCTGAACGACATGACCCTGACCAGGGGGCGCGGCCTCAACTTCAAAGCCAGCGCCATTCACAGCACCGGCGGTACGCTGACTCTCAACAACATGACCCTGACCAACAACAAAGCCAGCATCGAAGGCTATGGATCCGTTCGCGTCGAGGGATCGAGCCTGAACATGAGCGACAGCGTCATCGCCGGTAGTACCAACAGTCTTTCTAACGGTGGCGCATTGCTTATCTTGCGCAGCAACGCCACCATCAAGCGCAGCGCCTTTTATGGCAATCGCCCCTCCCACGGCCAAATATTAAACGGCGGGGCGATTGCCATAAAAGTTACAAACGCCTATACCGTCACAGTCGAAAACAGCACCTTCTACAACAACAGCGCTTTTCAAGGCGGGGCGATTGACATACGCCCCAACGGCGCCGTCAACCTGCGCCATTTGACCATCATCGGCAACAGCGCCACGGACACGGGCGGGGGGATCAATTTGGGGACGTCGCAGGCGCAGATTGAGGGCTCGCGCAACCTGTACAACAGCATCGTCTACGACAACAACGGCGGCGACTGCGAGCAGGAGGCGGCCAACGCCGCTCTGGCCGTCAACAGCGGCAATCTCATCGGCAGTGGCAACTGCGGAACGCCGCAGCTGGATTCCAACCCGCGTCTGGCTTCCCGCCGCGGCTCGCCGCCTTATTACCCGCTGTCCGCCGGCAGCCCGGCCATTGACGCCGTCAGCTGCCTCGTGAGCGAAGACCAGCGCGGCCGGTCGCGGCCCGTCGGCGCCGACTGCGATATCGGCGCCTGGGAAGGCCTTGGGGTAGAGCCGGGGAGCGGCGGCGGAAGCGGCAGCCGAGATCGGTCCGAGCCCAAGGCTACAATGGTCCCGCCCCCCACCAGGATCCCCATGCGCCAGACCTGCCTGAATTTGATGCCGACCGGCATTGTCGTCAGCAACCGCAGCGAAGGCACCGCCTGCCAGCGCGTCGACGCCATCGGCATCGGCAACGCCGACATCATCGCGGCCGGCTTCATCGACGCCGTCGATGTCTGGGGCTGGATCACGCCGGATACGAAAGTCTGCTTCCAAAGAGCCGGCGGCAGCTTCCGCTTCCTCGACGCGGCCACCGCGCCACGGAGCGTCTCGGAACTGCCGGCTTTCAGCGAGGCGGGCATGATTTGTACGACCATCGACCGCCCCGGCACCGTCGTGCTGATGCCCGGACCAGCGGCGATTCCCGCTCCGACGCCGCCATCTCAGCCGGTGGCGCAGCCAGCGCAGGTTGCGCAGGCGCAGGTTTCGCAAGACAGGAGCGCGAGCGCGGGCAGCTGCATGATCAGGACCAAGCACCGCCTGAACTTCCGCGAAAGACCGGCTGGCAGGCGATTGGGCGCCGTGCCGGAAAACGCGACGCTGACCCCGCTGGAGCGGGCGCCCGGCTGGTGGAAAATCGCGTATTACGGGATGCAGGGCTGGATCAGCGCGGAGCATGTCGAGCCGATGGGGAATTGCGGCTAGCGTCGCGGTTTGCGGGCGACAAACAGAGTCGCCCCTACATTTTCCACATCACCATTCCGCAATCAATCCACCAGATAGCGCTCTAGGGCATCGCGATTCAGTTCTATGCCCAAGCCCGGCTTCTGCGGCAGCGGAATCTCGCCGTCGATCATCGCCAGTTCATCGGCGACTAATTCATCGCGCAGCACCGACTCCGACAAGTGCGCCGGCAGCCACTCGATATAGGGGCAGCAAGCTGTGGCGAAACCAAGGTGGGCGCTGGCCGCAATGCCGATGCCGGTTTTCCAGCAATGCGGCACGATCAATCGACCATAATCAGCCGCCAATTGCGCCACCTTGCGCGCCTCGGTGAAACCGCCGACGCGCCCGATATCCGGCTGCAAGACATCCAGCTTGCCACGGTGCGCCAGATCAATAAACTCCCAATGCGTGTTCTGCCATTCGCCGGCGGCGATGCGAATCGGCGAATGATCGCTGATGAAGGCATAACCGGCCAAATCGTCGATATTGATGGGCGTCTCCAGGAAGAAGAGATCGAATGGCTCCAGCTGCTTGATGACCCGCAGCGCCGTCCGCGCGTCATCCCAGGCATAAGCCACATCCACCATCAGCGTCATGCCAGCGCCGACCGCCTCCCGACACTCGGCGACGATGCCGGCGATATGATCGTCATCTTCCTGCAAGGCGTTGTGCGTATACGGTCCGTTGATGCAGATCTCAAGCTTGGCCGCCTTGAAACCGAAGTCTCGCGCGTCCAACAGTTTCTCCTTCAGCGATTCGCGGTATTCGTCCAGCGTATCGCCGATCGGCAGGAGCGAAGCGTATGGCGTGATCGACTCCTTCACCGCGCCGCCCAAGAGCTTGTAGATGGGTTGATCGAGCGCCTTGCCCCGAATATCCCAAAGCGCCATATCGATCGCGCCCATCGCGCAGATCAGCGCGCCGCGCCGCCCATTCATCTTCGAGCCGCTATAGAGCTTCTGCCAGATCGCTTCCGGCTGCAGCGGATCTTCGCCAATCAACATCTCTTCCAAGCCCAAGCCCATGATATGCGTGCCTATCGCCTTGATGCAGGCGCGCGCGATCCAGGGATTCACATCCGTCTCGCCAATGCCGACGATGCCCTCATCGGTGTGGATTTCGACCACGAGATTGTCCTGCGCCGACGAACAGGCTTCCGTATGAAACTCTGGAACCAGCAGAACATGGCAATCTATGCGAGTGATTTTCATGACGCTTCCTGTCAATTCTTGTTCATTTCACATCAGTGGCGCAGAGAATACGAAGGGACAATTGTGATTCCCGCTTGTCGCGCTCACCGAGAAAGCAGCAGGCAAGCCAGGTTCGTCGCCTCCACTCGAACAGTGAATGCTTCCCTTTTCTCTTCCATCAGACAGTCGCCCAGAAGATCAATGACCCCGCTGAATTCGCCTCTGCGAATGTTTGCCGTTACCGCGCCGGCCGTGGGATTGATGAAAAACCAGGCTTCTCGGTCATTCCAAACGCGGCGCCGGCGCAGCAGCTTGCCGAAGCGATCGCCTTGGACGCTCGCCAACCCCAGCAAAGCCGCGAGAAAACGATCCGTTCCCGCGTCGAATTCGCGATGAGCCAGCGCGCTGAAGCCGACGAAAGTGCCTAGCAGAACGGACCTTCCCGCGCCTGCGCGATTCATCACCGCGACGACCTCGTCGTCATGCGTCAGAATGCCTTGACCGGTGGTCGGCTCAAGGCGTTGCAAGTAAAAGTTGGCGCGCAGATCCAAATCGACGAACTCGCCAGCGCCGCTGATTACCGTCGGCGGATCAAACTCCTCGAAACGGCGTTCTGGCGGCATCCAACGCGGCGCGGCGCCCGGCTCCTTGACCATCGTCAACTCGCGATGCTTCGCCCCGAACAGCGCTTCGCCCCCATCGACGAGTTGCGTCAGCGTAGCCCAGCCATATTTGTCCCAGCGGCCCGGGCAGGCTTCCGCGATCAGCAGACCGCCGGCTTCGACATAGGCGCTCAAGCGCGCGAAATAATCGCCATCCAGGCTGAGCGGCATCGTCAGAATCGCTGCCTTATAATGCGCCAACTCGCCAGCGGCGACCTCTTCCGCATCGAGGAAATCGACCGCGATGCCCAGGCGCCACAGGCGCGCGTACCAACCGCGCATGTTGTAGCGATAATGATGGATGACATCGCCATTGCAGGCTTGGAAGAAATGATACGTGTCCTCGTTGACCAACAAAGCGACTTGCGCGCGCGGCGGCTGCGCCTGCGAGAAGAATTCGCCATGCGCCTGAATCGCCTTGCCAATCCGACTGACCGCTTCCATGCGCTCGCTGCTGTCACCGAGAGGATCGAGCAAGCCGAAGCCATTCGCTTCTTTCCAAAAACGCTCGACGCGATGATTCCAGAAGCTGATGCCGGTCATGCCGCAAGCCAGCCCGGCCAGGATCCACACGCGCAGATCATTCGCGCTTGGCTTTCGACCGAAGTGCAGCGAAGTCGAAATTGGACCGCCCTGGAATTCGGCGCCCCAAAGCGCGCGATCGCGCCCATTGTTGCCGCGCGCCAAATCGGTGCAGAGCATCATCTCTTCCCAGATTTCGTTGCGCAGCGCCGCGTCTTCGCTTTCAATCCGATCGTCCCAGGGATGGCCGTTATTCCATTTGGGATAATTGCTCGTGCCGAAGAAATCGCCAACGCGCGCCCAGCGCCACTCCGCCCCCGAGCCAACCCTCGGCGTATCGGCATGGCTGAAGACGGGTCGCTGGTAGGGGTCGTTCTCCCGCAGCGCTTCCGTCTTGAACGCCAATTGCCGCGCCATGTAGACATCGTCCATGAAATAGCGCCAGTCGATGAAGGGCGCCAGCGGCTCTTCCCGGCGCGGCGGCTCGATCTCTTCCCAATCGCCATAGTTGATTTGCCAGGTCGCGTTCAATGCGGCCAGAGTGCCATACTTCTGCCGCAACCATTCGCGGAAGCGCGCCAGCGTATGCGGACAGTAACAGAAGCCCAGCTTACCGGCCGTATTCGGCCAAAAGCCGATCTCTTGAAAGGTGTTCCAAGCCCAGATATTCTTGTATTGTCCCAAGGTCCGCGCCAGCTCAGCGATGAAGCGCGTCGCCGCCTCGCGCGCGCCGGGATGATCCCAACAAGGTCCCGGCTTGCCATCCATCGGGATCGTGTACTGCGTCGGCTGGTTGTGCCGCCGGTCATCGCTGTAGACGAAGTGGCAGTCGGGATACTTGCGCCAAAGCCAAGCCGGCGCCTGCTCCATCGTCAGCCCCAGATAGACGCCCAGATCCAATTCATCAGCCCGCTTAACCACAGTTTCGACGCGCGAAAAATCGTATTGTCCCTCGCGGCTCTCGTCAGCCGACCAATGCTCCTGAATCTTGATCATGTTGAAGCCGTAATCTTTCAGCAGCGGCAGATCGCGCAGAACGCCGTCCAGATCGAGGCAAGGCTCGCGATACACATGCGTCCCCCAGGGAAACAGGCCGCCGCCGAAAACCGGTGTTACGCTCACATCCTACTCCTTCACCGCGCCCAACTTGATTCCCGAGATGAAATAGCGCTGCAAGAAAGGATAGACCACCAGGATGGGCACGGTCGCCACGATGATCTGCGCCCCGCGTATCGCCCGGTCCGAAAGCCGCTGCAAATCTCGCGGATCCATTCCGACTTGCGTCAAATCCAGGGTGACGATCACCGTGCGCAAGAAAGTCTGCATCGGGTAATTGGCGTTATCGGTCATATAGATCAAGGCGTCAAACCAAGCATTCCAGTGGTAGACCGCCGCGAACAATGTCAAGGTGGCGATGGCGGGCAATGACAGCGGGATATAGATATGGTGGAGCAAGCGCCAATGCGAGGCGCCGTCGATCAGCGCCGATTCTTCCAATTCCTTAGGCACATCGCGAAAGAAGTTCATCATGAGGATGACGCTGAAGATCTGCACCGCGTTGGGCAATATCAGCGAGCCCAGCGTATTCAGCAGTCCCAGACTGCGCACCACCAAAAACGAGGGTATCAAGCCGCCGTCGAAGAGCATGGCGAAGACGAAGAACCAGATGAAGATCGTGCGACCCTTGAAGACGCGCGGCGACTTCGAAAGCGGATAGGCGGTCAGTATCACCAGCGCCATGTTCAGGCTCGTGCCGCTCAAAACGCGGACCACCGAAATCAGAAATGAGCGCAAGAAAGTGCGCGAGCCCATCACCTCCTGGTAGTTCTCCAGCGTGAAGTCCAGCGGCCAAAAGGAGACGAAGCCGCCCGTCGCCGGCGCCCGCCCGCTGAGCGACACAGCGAATATATGGATCAGCGGCAGCAGGCAGAGCACGGCGAAGCCCGTCAGAAAGACGTAATTGAAGCTATCGAAGAGGCGGCTGAACCAGGTCTTGTCGCGGATCATGGACGCGCCCCTACAGAATCCGGTAACCAGCGAAACGGTCCGCCAGCCAATACGACAGCACGATCAGAAAAAAGCCAATGAAGGATTTGAACAGCCCCACCGCCCCCGCCAGGCCCCACTGCGCCGATTCCAAACCGACGCGGTAGACGTAGGTATCGATGATGTCGCCAGTGCGATAAACCGCGGGATTGTATAGCGTGAATATCTGCTCAAAGCCGGCTTCCAAGACACCGCCCAGGCTGAGCGCCGCCAGCAGCACAATGGTCGGACGGATGCCCGGCAAAGTGATATGCCAGATGCGGCGAAAACGACCCGCCCCGTCTATCCCCGCCGCTTCATGCAGGGTCGGGTTGATCGCCGTCATCGCCGCCAGATAGACGATGGTGGAAAAACCGACATTCTTCCAAAAGCCGGAACCAATCACCGTGCCGCGGAACCAATTGTTGCTGCCGAGAAAGAGCTGCGGCTCGAAACCGAAAACCCCAAGCGCCCGATTGAGAATGCCCTGCGTCGAGAGGATATCCAGCAGGATCCCGCCCAGCACAATCCAGGACAGGAAATACGGCAGGTAGATCATCGTCTGAATGACGCGGCGGAACAGAAGGCGGCGCGCTTCGTTGATCAGCAGCGCCAGAATAATCGCCCCCACCTGATCAGAGACGATCTTCGCGACAGAGATGATCAGCGTATTGCTGAAGATCCGGCCGAATTCCGGCAGAGAAAACAGATACTCAAAATTCTCCCAGCCGATCCAAGGCGAGCCCGCGAAGCCTTTTGCCGGGCTGAAATCCTGAAAGGCGATGACCACGCCGTACATCGGGTAATAGCGAAAGAGCAAGACGAAAACTATCCCCGGCACGATCATCACGTAAAGGGGCCAGGCGCGCTTGATGTATTGCTTGAATGTCATGCAGCTGCTATTGCCCCGCGTTTCGACCAGCGTATCCGCACGCTATTTGCCATAGGGGCGACTGACGGTCAGTGTCTACGCGACCCCTGTGAGCCGCCCGCTAGCTTGCAAGTTTGACCGACGGGCGATCCACCGCTGCGCATAGACACCGCAGGTCGATCGCCCCTACAAGAATTCAAAATGCGGCCGGGGTGGGGGCGCTACATCTGCCCATGCCACCATTCGTTGACTTCATCCGTGATGCGATCGCCGCCGCCACTGCGCCATTCCTCGACGAAGGCATCAAAGCGGTCCAGCGGTTCCTGCCCATTGATGATATTGATGAAGGTCTCCTGTTCCAAACCTCCCAGCGATGTGCCCGCCCGCACCATCGTTCGCGTCGGCACGGTGAGGAAATGGTTCTTGATGCCATCGGCTTCCCAGTGATCAACAGCGAAGACATTCGCCGCGTCCCACAGAACCGACAGCGGATCGCCACCCAGGAAAGCTTCCATCAGGGCATCGCGTTCGCCTTCCGGCGTATTCGCCCAGACATCGCGCCGCTCCTTGATCCAGTTCGTCTCGAAGAAAGGATCAGTGCGGCTGCCGCCATTGGTGCCGGGAGGACCCCACCAATGCTTCGTGCTGTCGAAGCCATTGAGATCCAGCGTGCCGCCCATGGGATCCACTTCGCCGTCTTCATTGCGCCAGAAGTAATCCGTGCCCTCGAAGCCATGATAGCGGTTGGCCGGATTCTGCAGCAATTCCGCCCACCAGGCGATCTGTTTCAGCACCAGGTCGACATGCTCAAAGCCCTTGCGGAAGCAATAGACCGTTTCGGGGACGGGATTGCTCCAGGCTTTCTTCTTGATGCCGGTCGGTCCCTTGGGAATGTCGCCGAAAGCCCAGCGCGCCTCCGGATCGTTGGCGACGCTGTCCGGCAATCCGTATACCGCCCCAAAAGCAGGCGAGTACATGATGCCGCCCAGGTTGCCGCCGATATGTGTGCCCGCCGTCTGCCAGGCGGCGTAGGTGAAGAAGTCTTGCGCCAGCAAGCCCTCGCTATACCATTGCCGCAATGTAGCGAGCGCTTCCTTGATCTCGGGCCGGATGCTGTCGTAGCGCAGGTCGCCACTGTCATCCGGCGTCCAATACGTCGGCATCGCGCCCCAGGCGCCGAAGATCGGATCCAGCGAGGTATACCAGGTGTTGAGTTCGCTGCAAGCGACGATGCCGACGGTCGTCCCCTCGCCGCCTTGACCCAGATCCGCTTCCACGAAGGCGGTGGCGACGGCGTGCAGCTCTTCGATTGTCGTTGGCGCGCTCATGCCGACAGCGTCAAGCCAGTCCTGCCGGATCCACAAGACCTTGTCGTTCTGCGCCGCCTGCTCAATATAGGGCAGACCCATCTTGCGTCCGTTGACTTCCGCCAGGCGCCAGGCGATGCCATCACTGAAGCTCATCGCCTCCTTCAGCCAGACCGGATGCGCGACTTCCTCGTAGACATCGGTGATGTCTTCCAGCAAGTCATTCTCCAGCAGCTCGGAATAAATCTGCAACGGGACGGTCTCCATGAAGTCGGGCAGTTCGTTGCTGGCGATGGCGAGATTGTACTTCTGCAAAACCTCGCCCTCGTTATCCGTCCAATTGAAAGCCTGCTTCCAGTGAATGCCGGTTACGGCGGCGTTCAGACGGGTGAAGGGGGAATTCTCGATATCATCGCCCTCGGCGAAATCCCAAGGTCCGCGCCGGCTGCCAGTCACCGTCACCGGCGGATCGACCGGCATGCCCTCGGGGACCGGCGGCAAGGTCGTCGTCCAGCCGCGCGGATTGTTCGGGCTGCCCGGATGCAATTCAGCCGGGATATCGCCCATGCCTTGCGCCAGAACCGGCGGCAGACCGTAGCGCATCATCATCGCCGCCGCCAAACTTGTGCCGCCCAGCCGCATGAAGTCCCGCCGCGACGGCTTCAAGTCCGCTGTGTTGTAGGGGAATTTCTTGTTCATCATAGCTCCTCAACAAGACTGCTTATCCAAATCTCGAACGGAAAATGATGCGGCGCTAGACACCTCCTTATTCTTCGATTGGCGAATCGCTCTTTGGCTCGCTTTCAGCCTCGGCAGTCAAGCTAATCACAGTCTGCCAGACTTCACTGCTGAACTGAATATGGTCGCGCATGAGATCGCCGGCGGCCTCCGCGTCGCCGCTGGCGATAGCGTCGAAGATCGCCTGATGCGTGCCGCCGCCCTCAGCTTGAGCAGGCAAACTGTCAGATTGTGTTTCGCGCAGCACCTCCTCCAGCAAGTCGACCAGGTTGCTGACAAATTGGCTGATGATGGCGTTGTGGCTGGCCTCGCCGATGCGCCGGTGGAAATTGAAATCGGCTTTTAAGTAAGCCTGCACGCGATCCATATTGGCTTGCATCGTCTTCAATTCCGTTTCGATCAAGCCAAGTTCTTCCGGCGTTGCCCTGTCAGCCGCCGCCCGCGCCGCCTCCACCTCAATCATCTTGCGCGCATCAAGCAGCTCAATAAGGGCGCCGCCCCAAGTCGCGAAGCTCAGCCCAAGAATGCGCCCGAAGCTCGCGCCCGTATTGGTCGTCAGGAAGGTGCCCTCGCCAACGCGCGATTCCACCAAGCCCACCGCTTCCAGCACCTTCAGCGCCTCGCGCACGCTGTATCGCCCGACCCCCAGCGCATCAGCCAGCGCCCGCTCCGATGGCAAACGCTCGCCCAAGCGCACCTCGCCGGACAAGATGTAATTCTTCAATTGCTCGAGGGTCTGATCTCTAACGCTGGTTTTTTCAATCGTCCCCAAGCCGGACAGGCTCGGCGAGGAAATCTTCACGCCAACTCTCCTTTTGACCATCACTAGATTGGTCAGTGGTGTTACCAATTCTAAGTCGGTTTACGCCGCATGTCAAATCGCGGCCATTCCCAAGAGTGTCGCTTACTGTGGCCTCGACAACTCATAACATATCCCCTCGTCCCACGAGGAGTTGAGGACGGAAAAGGATGAATCCGATAAAGGACGAAAACTCTAGTGCGGCGATCACTCGCATCTTTAACTGGCGAAAGTTGTAGGGGCGACTCAGTGGGTCGTCCGAAATCGCCCAAGAAAATATGACAGCTGAACGGTATTCAGCGTTCTAACAAACTGTCCCGTATTTGGTATATTGTCGGGATAATCGCTGGTCGAAGCATGCTGTCGCTCATCGGCAGGCGGAGGAGATTCTGACTGGCGCAAGGCCCCCAGCCCGCTGTCTAGATAAAAAATGAGCGTCCGAATTACACCCCTAATCCGGACGCTCTTCGCAGTGTATTCACCGTTCCTCTGCGATACACTGACGCAAAACCTACGTCTCGTTCGCGCCTCGGCATCGGGTGATACCGCGCGCGAAACTGAACTCAGTATACCGCAGTCAGACGCGTTCGCACAAGTGATTCTAGCCTTAGATGGTGAGATCTTGGAGAAAGATTTTCAGGCGGAGGCGGCGCGTCTTTCGAGAATATCAACGCTCTTGCGGGGCGCATTTGTCGAGCGCTGGAATCGCTCGAAAGCTACAGCGTCCGCTGGAAAAACTCGACCGTGGCTTCGACCATTTGCGGCAAATAGGCGTGGCCGACGCCCTCATAAAGCACGAGCTCCAGCTTGTCCTCGGCGCCCCGCTCACGATAGACCGCGCCCGCATATTCCATCACCTTGTGAATCCCTGAAATCGGTGAGAGCGGATCACGGTCACCGGTTAAGATCAACTGATGCCGTGGCGCGGTGAGGGCGACGATGCGCTCCATATCGATTCCCGACGTCAGAACGCCCGGCACATAATAATAGATGCCATGCCCCGCCAGTTCACCAGCATCGGCGAAGTCGCGATAGCGGGTCATCTGCGAGATCGGCACGACCGCCTTGACCGACTCGTCCAGCGCGCCCACCCAGGTCGTGCGCGACCCGCCTAAGCTCATGCCAGCCGCCCCAATGCGCTCCGCGTCTACTTCGGGCCGGCTGCGCAGGTAGGCCAGCGCGCTTAAATCATCATGCGCCATCATGCCCCACAGCGTCCGGCCCTCCCATAGAAAACGCTTGAACAGGGACAACTCGGTGGCGCCGCCGCGCTCGCGCTCGCCCGCCGGTCCCTGATGTTCCCGTTGGCCGAAGCCATAGGCGTCGATCGCCATGACAATGAAACCGGCCTCCGCCAGCGCCAGCCCCGGCGCGTAGCCATTTTCCCGAATCTTGATGGCCGCATCCTTGCCCAAGGAGTATTTGCCGCCATGCTCATGGTGATAAAGCACAGCCGGCGCCGGATACTCGATGCCCCTCGGCAGGATGAGGTAGCCGTAGACGGTGTCGCCGACGCTGTTGACGAAAGTGAAATGCTCCATTGTGTACGATTCTTCCCGGCGCGTCGATATCAATGACGCCTGCGGCAATGCCGGCGCCGGTATTTCGCCCAGCAGCTTCCAAATCTTTTCTCGCGTCGCTTGCGGATTCAGTCTCAGTCCCATTCGATAATCATCCCCATCGCTTCTCTGTCCCAATTGGCGAGCCGCTCGTAAGCCGCCGGGAATTCACGCCAATTGTAACGCTGCGAGATGAGCGGCGCCGTCTGAACGCGGTCACGAGCCATCAATTCAAGGCAGAGCGCGTATTCGCGCATTGGCGTCCAGTAGCCTGGGCTATTTTCCTGCTGCGGTCGCGTGCTCTCGTGGGCGCCGATGACCAGCAGTCCTTTCTTGTGCACATCGCGATAAAAGTTAACCTCACTGGTGAGGCCGCGCGTGCTTCCCGCCAGCACGACCCGTCCCCGAGGCGCGGCCAATTGAAAAGCCGTGACCACAGCCGCCGGCGCGCCCGTCAATTCAATGACAACTTCAGCGCCGGCCGCGCCCAGCAAAGCGCGCAACTTGTCCGGCGCGCGATCATCACCTATCAGAGCCTCATCCGCCCCCACTCGCTTAGCCAATTCCAAGCGCCGCTCGTCTAAATCGATGCCGACTACCGGCACAGCTCCAGACAGTTGTGCCAGCCGCATCGCCAGAATGCCGACGACGCCCGCGCCCAGTACAGCGACCGATTCGCCCAACTCAATCCGCGCCTTGCGCACACCCTGCATCGCGATCGCCAGCAGCGCGAAAAAAGCCGCCTCTTCATCCGCCACTTGAGCCGGAACCCTAAGACAGTCACCGACGTCAGCCAGCGCATGCGACTGATGCGCCGCCCGGCAGACGACTCGCTCGCCGGTCTTCAGCGCCACCTCGTCGCCGACGGCGATGACCTCGCCCACGAAACTGTAACCGGGGCAAAACGGGAATTCTGGATCCGCATTGTCAAGATTAAGGAAGAAGGCGCGTTCGGTGCCCGGGCTTATCAGCGTATTCAGCGCCCGCAGCAGAACCTGCCCCTTTTGCGGCGCCGGCGGATCCATCCACTGCAGCTCCACCTGACCGGGCGCCGTGACAAGAACGCGATGCCCGCGCATCACTTCATCCCGGTGGTGGCGATGCCGGTGGTGATGAAGCGCTGCAAGAAGGCGAAGACCAAAGTAATTGGCAGCAGCGTCACCACGGTCATCGCCAACACGTAATGCCACTGAATCTGCAACTCGCCCTGAAAGGCATTTAAGCCAACTTGCAGTGTGAAATAATCGTTCTGGCTGAGCACGATCAAGGGCCAAAGGAAGTCGTTCCAACGCCACATCACCGAGAAGATCGCCAGCACTGCCAGAGCGGGCCGCGCCAGAGGCAGGATAATGCGCCAATAGATGTGCCACTCGCTCCCGCCGTCAATCCGCGCCGCGTCCAGCAACTCGTCGGGGATCGTCAGCATATACTGCCGCAGCAAGAATATGCCGGTCGGCGTCGCCGCGCCCGGGATAATCACGCCCCAGAGGTTGTTCTTCCAGCCGATGCTGGTGATGACCAGGAATACCGGCGCCAATATCACCGTAATCGGAATCATCAGCGTCGAGATGAACAGCACGAAGATCGCGTCCCGCCCCTTGAACTGATACTTGCTCAGGGCAAAAGCCGCCATGCTGTTAATGACCAGCGTAATAACCGTCGCCGCCGTCGTCACGACGACGCTGTTTTTGAGATAAGTAAAGAAGTCGAAATTCTCCAACTCCACCAGTGGATCAAGGTAATTCTCCCAAGCCAGTTTCACCTCTTCGACTGGCTCGCGCTGTCTGATGTTGACCTTGATTCTTTCAGCGCTCGGGTCGGCCGGGGTCAACCATTTGCGCTTCTATGCCGACGCGCCGCACCTGCGCCAACTCGCGAACGCCACCATCTTCCATCGTGACCATGTACAGCGGAAGCGGCTTGTCGTAGCCTTCGACCTCGACTTGCACTTGCTGATAAGGCAGCAATGGCGGCGGATATTTCACCAGACCCGCCTGCGTTTTAAACGACGAAAACACCAGCCAGAGCACAGGACCAAACATCAGGAAGGTCCCCACCGTTAGATATAGGTAGGTCAAGACATCGGAGGTATTGACGCGCGCCCCGCCGCTGCGCTTCAGCAAAAACTGTGAAATGCTGATGCTATCTGTCTTCACCGCCGCGTCCTAGGAAAGACTCGATTGGTTGCCGAGCCGCAATTGCAGCAGCGTCAATATCAGCAGCGAAACGCCCAGCACCATCGAAGCCGCCGCCGACAAGCCAAAAAGCTGAATCTGATTGGAGAAGCCAGTGGTATAGATATACTGCACCATCAACTGCGTCCGTGTTCCCGGTCCGCCACCCGTTAATACGAAAATTTGGTCGAACATCTGCACCGCCCGAATCAGCGATAGCACCAGAACAACGAACATCGTCGGCATGAGCAAGGGCAAGGTGACGAAGCGGAAATCCTGCCAGGTATTGGCGCCGTCTATCGAACTTGCTTCATAAAGTTCGGGCGGAATCGATTGCAAGCCCGCCAGCAATATCAGCGTGTAGAAACCCATCAGCGCCCAAACGCTGACGAAGACCACCCAGAACATCGCCCAATTGGTATCGAGCAGCCAGCGCTTGCTTTCGCCGCCAAGTATCTCGACGATCGCGTTGAGCACGCCTTCATACTGCAGGACCCATTTCCAGATCAGCGCCACCACCACCGGCGAAAGCAGCACCGGATAAAAGAAGACGCTGCGGAAAAAACCGCGCGCCATGATGCGCCTGTTGAGCACCAGGGCAGTCGCCAACGAAAAGAGCACAATGCCGCTGACCTGCAGGATGACATACTGAATCGTGTTGAAGATGCCGCGCCAGAACAAATCTTCCTGACAGCTGTTGGGCGAGAGGAAGTCTTCGCAGTCGAACAAGGTTTCGAAATTGCCCAAGCCAACAAAAGGACGGTCCGCCGGGAAGAGTTTGGTGCCGCCGGTCATCGCGTAATAGAAATTGAGCAGCATAGGGAATAAGACAAAAATGCCAAATATGACCAGGTTGGGCAGTACGAAGAAATAACCCATGCGGTCAATGCCCACCCGCCGCTGGATCGGCGTCAGGATGCGGTCGACGGCCGTCACCAACAGCAGCAACAGCGGGCGCGTTAATGGATCGAGAATCGTTATGAGGCGCACGGGATTGCCTTTGCCTAGCCTCCATCCCCCGGCCCCTTCCCCCACAAGGAGGGAAGGGGAGTATTGAACGCTGAATGGAGCGGTTCAAGTCCCTCCCTCATTTTGGGGGAGGGATTTAGGGTGGGGGATTCTAGCCAGATACCTCAGCCAGAGCGGTATCGACATCGTCCTGAATCCGCTCAATCGCCTCATCCAGCGTCAATTCGCCGACCATCGCTTGCGTCAGGCGGTCGCGCGTGGCGTTGAAGACATTGCGATTGTAGGCGTAGGCTTGCAGGTCGAAAGCCGTCTGCTCCAGCGTACCGACTTGGCCGACGAAGACGCCAAGCGAGTCCTTCGCCAATTGCAGATCCGTGTCAAAGTCAACGCCGGACGCGGACAAACCAGCGTGAGCCGGGATGAACAGCGTGCGAGCGGCAAACTCACCAAGGACTTCCTGGCTCGCCAGATACTCCATGACGCGCGTCACCTCTTCCGGGTGCTCAGTCGCGCCTATGCCGACCAGCGCCGCGCCGCCGGGCATGCCGGTGCAGCCGCCCGGTCCGCAAGGATTCGGCACCGTCTGCCAGTCAAAGGCATCGCCGATCTGCTCGCTGAATTGCCCCACTTGCCAACTGCCCGACATGTAGAAGACCAGTTCGGCATTGGCGAATTCTTCATTGGCGCCGGCATAACCTTCGCTCAGGGGCCACATCTCCGGGTGCATCGTGCCATCGAGGTGCCAATTGACGAAGATCTCCGCCATATTGCGGAAGCCCTCATCCATGACTGTCGGATGCCCCATGTCATCAAAGTACATCGCGCCCATGCTGATCGCGGGACCGGCGAAACGGTGACCGCTGCGGTCCATCGCCATCGGATAAGGAATCTCCAGCGCTTCGGCAACGGCGACAGAAGCGGCCGCCCATTCTTCCCAGCTGACCGCATCGGACATATCGCTCGGCACATCGACGCCCGCTTGCTCAAAGAGCGTGCGGTTGATGAAGGGACCGGTGATCGTCAACTGCGTCATGAATCCAGGGATGCTGGAATCGTCATCTCCCAGGCGCTTCCAATTGAGGAAGGGACCAAAGTTCTCTTCCCAATAAGCCGGATCGCTCAGGTAGGGCGTCATATCCAGATAGTATTGCGCCAATCCGCCCAGGTCGGTGACGCGCGCCATGTCGGGTCCTTCGCCAGCGGCCAGGTCCAGCGGCAGATTCTCCAAAATCGCGCTGTAGGGAACCGTGTCGATCTCGACGCTGATGTCCGGATTGTCCGCCTCGAAGCGATCAAGCAAGTCCCGCAAGACTTCGCCTTCGTTGCCGTCGTTATACCAGCGGATCCGCAACTCGACCGTATCCTGTGTCAAGCCCGGTACAGCCGACGCGAGCAAGGTCAGGATGACAAGTAAAGCTAGAACTTTGCGCATTTTCTACTCTCCTAATGCTAGTGAACGGATAATGGTGGTTGATGTTCGCAGACAGATTGGCGAATGACGCGCCGGGACCAGAATGGAAGAAACGCATGATTGACGGCAGTCGTCGCAATTCGCCGATCCGGCGAAACAGCCGTAGGACTATAATGGACGGTTACACAAGTGTCAAGCAAGGCGAATGTTAAAACCGTTCAGCGAGCGCTCATGCCGCCTGGCGGTTTGGCTCGGGCCGGATCGTGGATATAATCCCACGCAGGCCAACTGATTCATGAAGGAGACTGACATGCCCATCGGAACCAGGAACAAAGTGATCGCCGGCCTCGGCAGCCATCACATCGCGGTCCAGACCACCGACTACGAAGAGTCCGTCCGCTTCTACACCGAAGTCATGGGCATGACCGAAGTCGTCGGCTTCGAAAACCAGGGGCGCCGCGCTGTGATGCTCGACATCGGCGACGGCAGCATTATGGAACTGTTTGAGCCGATTCCCGGGACGCAGCCCTCGAATGACGCAACCGGCGACATCGTCTTCCACTTCGCCCTGCAGACCACCGATATCGAGTCGGCGCTGGAACGCGTCCGCGCCGCTGGCATGGAAATCACCGTCGAACTGAAGACGGTGCAAATGGGCCCGCTCAATATCAGTCTGGCTTTCTTCAAAGGACCCAGCGGCGAGGTTGTCGAGTACATCCAGGTCAACCATTGAACTCCCCTTCCGTAGGTCAGTGTCTACGCGACCCTCTTCATGGGGGAAGGGGCTGGGGGGATGGGGCGCTAGACTTCCACATAGATTCGGCCGTCGCGGATGACGACCGGGAAGCGCTTGAGCCGGCGCCGGTCCGTCAGGCAGCGCCCGCTGTGCAGATCGAATTCCCAGCCGTGCCAGGGGCAGCGCAAAATTTCGTTGTCTCGCCCCCAGACGAATGCACCCGGCTTGGATGGCAAGGTGGTGCCGCCGAGCCGGCCCAAGCAAACGGGCGCAAAGGCGTGCGGGCAGATATTCAGCACCGCCACAATCTGCGAACCGGTATTAAAGACGCCGATGGATTTGTCCGCCGCGGTGACGACCCGGCGCTCGCCAGGAGGGAGATCCTCCAGCGCCGCGACGAAAACTTCCGCCTTAGCCGACATTCGCCGGCGCCTCGATATTGAACACCTCGAGCGCATTGCGATACATCACCGCCTCACGCAGGTCCGGGCTCAAATGCCGCATGGCGAAATCCGGCGTATCGCCATCCCAATGCGGATAATCGCTGGAGAACATCAGCATCTTCTCGGCGTCGAACATATCCAGAACCTGCTGAAAATGATTCCTGTCCTCCGGCTCCTCGATCGGCTGCGTCGTCAGCACAATATGATCCTGAATGACCTCGCTTGGCGGGCGCGTCAGCCAGGGCGTGGTCGAGCGCAGCGCCTTCCAATTCTTGTCCAGCCGCCACATCAACGCCGGCAGCCAGGCGACGCCGCCTTCAACAAAGACATACTTCAGCGTCGGAAACTTCTGGAAGACGCCTTCGACCACCAGGCTGACCAATTGCGTCATATAGGAGGTCGCCAGCAGTGTATGCCACTCCAGATAATTGGCGACAAAGCCGGCCGTCCCGCCCGAGCCAGCGATGCCGACGCCCTCCAGCCCCGGATGAATCGCCACCGGCAAATCGTATTCCACCGCCGCTTCATAGATGGGATGGAAATAGCTGTGACCCAGCGGGAAAGGCGAGCCGCTAACCATCAGCACCTGACAGACCCGCGGATGCGCGCCCAGGCGATGAATCTCCTGCACAGCCAGCTCGATATTGCTGAAGGCGACCATGACCGAAGCCAAATAGCGCTCATCAACCGGCAGCCAATCCTCGACAAAATGGGTGTTCACCGCCGTCAGCGCCGCCGCCGAATAATGCGCGTCCGGCGATACGCAATGCTCCATCGATTCCATCGGGTTAAGCACCGCGTAATCAATGTCGTAAACATCCAGGAAGTGGCTGGCCATCGTCTCCGGCGATTTTTCGATGCGCCGCCCGTCTTCGGTTACCGCATCCGATTTCATCACGCCGTTGGGATTATAAAGATTGGGGTGCCCCGCGCCATGATCGCCGCGCAGATAGCGGCCCCGCCAGGGCTCGTCGAGGTATTCCGCCACCTGCTCATGAACCGGCACCGGATGCAAGTCGGTATCAATGATCATTTTGGGTTTGGACATAGGGCGCCCGCCTGCGAACTCAGCCATCTGAAATATAGCACATGGTTTGCTTTTTCCCGTTCGATATGATAGAAATTTGTAGTCACATGTGTAAGCATCAGTCGAAAAAAGCAATGAGGAAAGGATTGATCATGAAAGTCAAAGTGCTGCTTGTTATCTTGATTGTGGGCTTGCTTGTGCCATTCGCGCAGGCGCAGGACGAACCAGTGACGATCACCGCTTGGGGTCACAATCACCTGCCGCGCGTCGAACTCGATGAAGAAATGATCGCCGCCTTCATGGAGGCCAATCCGCACATCACCGTTGAGTACGAGCCCGTGCCGTCGGACTACTATGCGACGCTGAATACCGCGCTGGCATCCGGCGCTGGTCCCGACGCCTTCAACCAATTCACGCCTTTCAGCGCCCAGTTCTTCCTCCAAGGCATCCTTGCGCCGGTGGATCCGGCTGCCTGGGGCTTCGAGAGCGTTGATGAAGTGAAGGCGCTATATGGCAGCAGCGACATGGCTGAAGGCATGCTCGCCGGCGCCACCTACGATGGCACGCTCTACGGCATTCCCACTGAAATGAGCGCCTACGCCTGCTATGTCAACCTTGACTCCTGGGCTGATGCGGGCCTCGACCCGGCGGAGGACTTCCCCTATACCTATGAAGGCATGGTGGAGGTCGCCGAGAAGCTGACCATCCGCGATGAAAACGGCGTCATCACGCGGCGCGGATTCGACTTCAATTGGTCGGCGGCTATCTACATGATGCTGCACTTCGTCCCGATGGTGCAGCAGCTCGGCGGCGAAATGATCGACGAGGTCAACTACACCGCGGACATCAACACGCCCGAGGTGAAGCGTGTGCTTGAATACTGGAACAACTGGGCGAACGAATGGAACCTGGGCGGTCCCGAATACGTCGTCTCGCGCACTGGTTTCCGCGGCGAGGAGAGAATGGCGACTGAATGCACGATGGGTAATTGGGCGGTGCCGGGCCTGGAAGCTGAAGACAGCTTCGCGCCCAACTACGCCATCTATCCGCAGTTGCGCTGGGCAGATGCGGTTAACCCCAATGGCTTCGCTAACTACGGCTTCTACTGGATGGTCAACGCCAACTCTTCCGAGGCGGAGCAGGCGGCCGCCTGGAAGCTGATCGCCTGGCTCTCGAGCCGGCCCGATCGCTATCTCAACGAGGCGGGTTTGTTCCAGCCAAAAGCCGCCTACCTGGAGAGCGAAGAATTCAAGAACAATGAGATCATGCCGGTCTTCCTCGATGAGATCGCGTCCAGCTACTTCCACCCGCGTTTCGCCGGGTTCAACGAGGTGATTGACGCCATCATGCGCATGCGCGATCGCGTCGTCATCGCCGGTGAAGACATCGATACCGTGCTGGCGGAAACCGACGAGGAAGTCAACGCAATCTTGCAACGAGCCAAGACCGAGTTCTAGGTCTCCCAATTGTGCCGAAGCCTGCCCGGGCTCGTCGAGCGCTCGCTTGGATTAGTAATCCGACGAGCTACCCGGGCAGGTTTTAGAAAACGTACTGTGTGACCCGGTCTCGGCCAAAGGTGTCGTGACCGGGGTCTAACGCGAAGCGTCCAAGAGGAAAATATGGGTATTGGTCGGCTAACCACCGCTTGGCGGACCATGGGGCTGGTGCAGAAGCGCTAATACTATGGGCTGCTTTTCGTCGCCCCAGCCACCATCTTCTTCCTGATATTCTTTCTCTATCCCATCGTCTGCTCGCCCGAAGAAGCGATCGATTGCTTCCTGCGCACACACATGGATCTGCTCGTCATCGGCGACAGCTACTGCGAAAAGAAGAATTCGTAGGGGCGAGCCATTGGGTCGCCCGCCCCAAAAGAGGAGGGAGTGGTGAATTTCAAGGATGTATGAATTGCATGGGGAAAGCCTTGTACTTGGGATACTGCTGAAGATATAACTGCCGCCGATTCCAGGCATAGACAAAAAGTTTCACGTTCCGTCGAAGCGCCTCGGCACAACGAGAAAAGCAACGGGAACGCCGATGCAAGCGCGCCAAATAATGACGCAACTCCGCATTCATACCCTCCACTCGGTAGGTTTCGCTCTTATTTGGCATCGGAGTATGCTTTCCGGGGTAATAGAGCAATTTCTTATAGGAAGCCATCAAGTCGCTGTAGTACCAATGCGCTCGCGGACTTTGATCCACCAGTTTTTGCAATGTATCCTCGTCCCGTCGCTGGCTCACCAGAAAACCGACAATACAACTGCTAGCCCGGTCAACGAAAGTACTTATGTACCATCTGTTTTTTTTCGTTGGACAAAGGTATGCAACTCATCCATTTCAACAATATGCAACGGAGTTTCTTGCGGTGTTGGGGCAGGCGCCAGTTGATCGGCATGCGCTTTAACCCAATTCATCACGGTGACATGATGAACACCCAAATGACGCGCTATCCAGCGATAACTGGCGCCATCAACATACCATCGCAGAGCTTGCTGCCGCATGGCATCGCCGTAGAGACGCGCCGGCTGTGGAGTATAACGGCGCTTGCAGATGTTACAACGATAACGCTGGCTGCCAGAACGATTGAAGCCAGCTTTGACTTGCCTTTGTGTATCGTGACATTCTGGACAAGTATTCATAACCGCAGTCTATCATAACCGCCTATTCACCACTCCCAAAGAGGAGCGTCGTTTGCAGATTCCCCACTGATATGTTACGTTTAGCGTTGAGGAAGGCTCCCTCAAAAAAAAATTGGTTAAAGAGTTAAAGAAAGGATTGATCATGAAAGTCAAAGTGTTGCTTGTTCTTTTGATTGTTGGCCTGCTTGTTCCATTCGCGCAGGCGCAAGACGAACCGGTGACGATCACCGCCTGGGGTCACAATTATCTGCCGCGCGTCGCCCTCGATAAGGAAATGATCGCCGCCTTCATGGAGGACAATCCCCATATCACGGTTGAGTATAATCCCGTGCCGTCGGACTTCTACGCAACGTTGAATACCGCGATGGCATCCGGCGCCGGACCCGACATGTTCAACCAGGCCACGTCTCACCACGTCGAGTACTACCTCCAAGGCATGCTTGCTCCGGTGGACCCGGCCGCCTGGGGCTTGGAGACCATTGACGAAGTGAAGGCGCTCTACGGCAGCGGCGACATGGCTGAGGGCATGCTCACCGGCGCCACCTACGATGGCGCGCTCTATGGCATCCCCACCGAAATGAGCGCCTACGCCTGTTATGTCAACCTTGACGTCTGGGCCGAGGCGGGCCTGGACCCGGCCGAGGACTGGCCCTATACCTTTGAAGGCATGGTCGAGGTCGCCGAGAAGTTGACCATCCGCGATGAAAACGGCGTCATCACCCGGCGCGGATTTGATTTCAACTGGTCGGCGGCTATCTTCATGATGCTGCACTTCAACCCGATGGTGCAGCAGCTCGGCGGCGATATGATCGACGAGGTCAACTACGTCGCGCATATCAACACGCCCGAGGTGAAGCGCGTGCTTGAATTCTGGAACAACTGGGCGAACGAATGGAACCTGGGCGGTCCCGAATATGTCACCTCGCGTACTGGTATCCGCAGCGAGGAGAGGATGGCGACCGAGTGCTCGATGGGCAATTGGGCGGTGCCGCTGCTTGAACGCGCAGAAAGCTTTATACCCAACTGGGCCCTCTATCCGCAGTTGCGCTGGGAAGACGCGGTCAACCCCAACGGCTTCGCCAATTATGGCTTCTACTGGATGGTCAACGCCAATTCTTCCGAGGCGAAACAAGCCGCGGCTTGGAAGCTGATCGCCTGGCTGTCCAGCCGGCCCGATCGCTACCTCAACGAAGGGGGCTTGTTCCAGCCGAAAATCGAATACCTGGAGAGCGAAGAATTCAAGAACAATGAGGTCATGAAGGTCTTCCTCGACGAGATAGCGGTCAACTACTTCCATCCGCGTTTCGCCGGCTTCAACGAGGTGATTGAGGCCCTCATACGCATGCGCGATCGCGTCGTCGTCGCCGGCGAAGACATCGATACCGTGCTGGCGGAAACCGAGGAAGAAGTCAACGCAATCCTGCAGCGCGCCAAAACCGAATTCTAAGGCGCCCCATTCTGCCGAAACCTGCCCGGGCTCGTCGAGTGCTCGCTTGGTCTAATATAACGACGAGCCAACCGGGCAGGTTTTAGGAAACAAATCCTGCGTCCCCGGTCGCGGCACAGACTGCCGTGGCGGGGGCGTAGCGCGTAGCATCCACAAGGATTGTATGGGTATAGGTAAGCTTCTCAATTACTGGCGGACGATGGGTCTGGTGCAGAAGCGTCAATACTACGGGCTTCTTTTTGTCGCTCCGGCCGTTATCTTTTTCGCGATCTTCTTTCTCTATCCCATCGTCATCGGCTTCGGCCTCAGCCTGACAGATTTTACGCTGCTGAAACCGCCCGTCTGGGTCGGCTTGCAGAATTACCAGGACCTGCTGAACGACCGTCTCTTTCTAAAATCGCTGAACGTGACAATTGGTTTCGTACTGGGCAGCACCGTGCCCGTCTGGTTCATCTCGCTGGCTATGGCAGTACTATTTTTCCAGCGTTTCCCCGGGCGCGAACTGATGAAGGTGCTCTTCTTCACGCCGCTGCTGCCTTCGGTCGTGGTCGTTTCGGTGATATGGAAGCTGCTGCTGCATCCTTCCGGGATCTTGTCCGCAGTGATCGGTCCAATAGTTGGGCAGGTGCCAATCAAATGGCTCTTTGACCTGCAGCTGTCGCCAATCATGTCTGTCGTAGTGCATGACTGGCACATCGCGCCCTTCTACATGATTATCTGGCTCTCCGGCTTGACGTCCATCCCGCCCGAATTGCGCGACGCGGCGCGGGTGGACGGCGCCAACGCCCTGCAATCCTTCCTGCGCGTCGAGCTTCCCTTGCTGAAGCCCACAGCCGTCTTCGTGGCTGCTATTTCCACCATCCGCGCCTTTCAGGGCTTTTCCATTCAGTTTGTGCTTTCGCCGTCTCAAGGCGGCCCCCTCGATGTCAACACGACGCTGGGCATCGTCATCTGGAAATATGGCTTTCAATTCTTCCGCATGGGCGACGCGGCCGCCATTTCCGTCGTGCTCTTCGCCTTTATTCTTATCTTCACCTTGTTCCAATTGCGCCTGGGACGCAGCGATGACTTCTCTCTCAGTTGATTTGGCTGGCATTGCCAACGGCCAGGGGCGGCAGCATGGCCTCCGCTAAAGCATACGAAAGCGACTGGGCTTTTGAGGCGCGCCTGCGCCGGCGCATCCGGAACCTGATCCTAATCTCGGTCGCCCTACTGATCTCACTGCTTTTCTTCTTCCCGGTCTACTTGATGGTCAGTTCCAGTTTTAAGGCTGAGGGCGAGATATTCTCCATTCCCATGCACTGGATACCACACGAGTTTCAGGGCTTTCGTCAGTATGAGTTCGCCTTCGAGAATACGCGGATCGAGCGCTGGTACATAAACAGCCTGTTCATCGCGGCTGTCCAGACTATTGCGACGGTTTTCTTCGGCGCGCTGGCCGGTTACGGTTTCGCCAAGTTTCGCTTTCCCGCGCGCAACATTTTATTCCTGTTTATCTTGAGCATCATGACGGTGCCCTTCCAGATCCTGGTGATTCCCATGTTTGTTCTGGTCCATCAATTGGGCTGGCACAATTCCTACCAGGGGCTCATCATGCCCGGGCTCATCAGCGCCTTCGGTGTATTCATGATGCGCCAGTTTGCCTATAGCGTCCCCGATGAATTGCTGGACGCGGCCCGAATTGACGGCGCCAGCGAGTTCTCCATTTTCAATCGCATCGTCATGCCAATGCTGAAGCCCGCGGCCGCCAGCCTAGCGATCATCACGTTTCTCTTCAGCTGGAACAGTTTCCTCTGGCCCTTGGTCATCGCCCAGAATCGCGATCTGGTCACCTTACCGGTCGGACTCACCTACTTCTCCCAGTCGCTCGACCGAGAGCCGCTATGGGCGGTGGCCATGGCTGTTTCCACTATGGCAACTATCCCGGTCATTCTGCTCTTCGTCTTCTTCCAGCGCTACTTCATTGAAGGCATGATGGTCTCCGGCATCAAAGGATGATTCGCGACCGCCTGCTCGAGCTGCGCGAAGTATACCGTCGCGAACTCTTTGACAGCGTCGTCCCCTTCTGGCTCAATCACTCGCTCGATCATCACAACGGCGGGCAATTCAACTCCCTCGATCGCGACGGCTCGGTCTTCGATACCGACAAATCGATGTGGCTGCAGGGCCGCGCCCTCTGGATGTTCGCCAAGCTCTATAACGAAGTCGAGGGGCGCCCCCTATGGCTCGCCGCCGCCCGCCAAATCTACGACTTCATCATGCGCTGCGGCTTCGATGGCGACGGCCGCATGTTCTTCGCCGTCACCGCCGATGGCCGTCCATTGAGAAAACGGCGCTACCTCTTCACCGAGACCTTCGCCATAATCGGCTTGGCGGAATACGCCCGCGCTACGGGAGACGCCGCCGCCCTCAACCGCGCGATCGACACCTATCGACTCGTGGTCGATCATCTGCGGCAGCCGGGCAAACTCAAGCCGAAAGTCTTCCCGCAAACGCGCCCCGCCAAAGCCCACAACGTATCGATGATCATGCTGTCGACAACGCAGGAGTTGCGCCTCGCAGCCCCGCCCGACCCGCTCTATACCGAAGTCGTCAATGACGCGCTCGACCAGATACTCAATCAATTTCTGAACCACGACGCGCAAGCCGTCTTTGAAGTGCTGGGTGCCGATGGCGAGCGCCTCGACACCGTCGATGGCAGGCGCCTCACGCCGGGCCACGCCATGGAATCGGCCGCCTTCGTCATGCACGAAGCGATAGAGCGCGGAGACAATTCGCTGATTCGGCCGGCGCTGAAGATGATCGATTATTCGTTCGACCGCGGCTGGGACGCGCAATACGGCGGCCTGCTCTATTTCGTCGATGTCGACGGCAAACCGCCGACCCGCCTCGAATGGGATATGAAGCTGTGGTGGCCCCACGCCGAAGCGCTCTACGCCTTGCTGCTGGCTTACCGCTTAAGCGGCGCCGAGAAGTACGCGCGCTGGTTCGAGCAAATGCACGACTGGACCTTTCAGCATTTCCCCGACCCGGAATTCGGCGGCTGGTTCGGCTACCTGCATCGCGACGGCGGGCTGTCCACCCCGCTCAAGGGCGGTATGTGGAAGGGTTTTTTTCACACGCCGCGCGCGCTCTGGCTCTGCTGGAAGCTGCTCGGCGAGATGCTTGATTCACAGGGCGATCACTGCCGGACATGAAGGCGCGAGCCAAAGCGCAAATAGCGAATCTCGCCGCTGTCGTCGCGAATGATGTCGGCTCTGGTGTTTTTGTGATCGCCGTCAAGAATCATTAGCTGATCGTCGCTGCAGCGGGCGGCAGCGGCCGACTGCTCGCTCGTCGTATCATCCGCCGGCCATGCGCCCGTCGCGCGTATCAGAGCCACCAGCGCTTCGTTCTCCATCCGCAAATGGACTTCCCGCATCATGCCCACATAGTGTCCTTCATACTGCGCCAACTCCTCACGCGAAGACTCGATGGCTTGCGGTTCCGCTATCACGATGCCACAAAACTCGCGCAATACCGCCTTGTTGAAGCGGTCGTGCAGCGCCGTTCCTTTGTCCCCGTTTGTCATCATCCCCAGCGTCAATTGATGTCCGGGCACAACGGTCAATACAGCGTTCTGTCCATTGGTGCCGCCCCCGTGCCAGAGGCGCGTCTCTCCGGCCTCCCCGCTGACCATCCAGGCCAGGCCGCACCATCCCATATATGGCAGGCTGGGCGTCTGGCGCTTGTGCATCTCCGCCAGGCTTTCCGGGCGCAGCAGCGGCGACCCATCGCCCAGGTGATAAGCGCCATAACGCAGCAGGTCATGAATGTGGCAGCAGATCCCGCCAGCGGCATTCATCCCGCGCGGAATCGCCCAGGGGCTTAATACTCGGTCTCCAGCCTCAGCTGCTTGATGCCCAACGGCGAAGCGATGCAGCATCGCCTGATCGGGAATCAAGAAACTGCGCTCCATGCCCAGCGGCTCGAAGATCAATTCCCGCAGCGCTTCCTCGTAGGTCGCGCCAGTCAGCACTTCGATAATCCGGCCGGCGACGCAAAACGAGGCATTGTTGTAAGAAAAATGCCGGCCCAAGGGCGCCAGCTGCTCGAAATCGGCCATGCCATCCACGTATCTCGCCGCCGCGTCATCGCCAGCGCCGGTATCCGTGAAGACATCCCCGGTCCAACCCGCACGGTGCGTCAGCAAATGCCAGACGGTAACTCGTTTCGAGACCTCCGCGTCCCGCACCCGGAAGTCCGGCAGATACCTTCGGACCGGCGCCTGCAAGTCCAGTTGCCCCCGTTCGACCAGGCGCATCATCGCCGTCGCCGTAACTGTCTTCGTTATCGAGCCGATCTGAAAAATGGTCTCGTCGTTGGCCGGCAGCGGATGCTCCACATGCGTCAGTCCGACGCCGCTGGCGAAGGTCTCACCGGCGACGCGCAGGCCGAAGGTCGCGCCCGGGACGCCCAATTCCGCGCGCCAGTTTTCGACTTGCTTGCCGATCCGTTCAAACTTCAAATGATTGTCCGTCGCCATGTTCGTTCTCCCCGTAATCTATCTCGCCAATATGCTCAACGCCGCTCGGCGGTGACATGAATGCTTAACCCGTTTAGAACGACGAAGAAAGCAACCACCAGCATGATGCTTCGCGTGCCGATCGCCAATTGCAGAAATCCGAAGCTGAACGTTGAGACGAACCAACCGATATTCCACATCACCAGACCCATGCTGCTGGCGACATTGTGCAAGCCGGCATCGAGCGAATCCATCAGCAGCGGTTGAAAAAGCGGCTGCATCGTGTTGCGGATGCCTATCGCCAACGCGTAGAACAGAATCGCGACAGCCAGCCCTTGCGCAACGCTCAAGCCCACAAAAGCGACCGCGCTGGTGAACATCAGCGCCGTCAGCCCACCCGCACGTCCCAATCGCGCTTCCACCGCCGGGTTCAGCAGCGGCATCAATCCCATCGCCAGCCAGCCCAAGCCAATCACGCCCCCGACCGCGCTATCAGTAATCCCGAACAATTCGCGGAAGATGAGATTGAAAAAGGGAAATGTCAATCCACCCGAGATGCCGAAGACGAATAGCGGAAATGTCAAGCGTATCAGTCGTCGCCAGGGCGCCGAGCGCCAGCTTCCGAATCCCGCTGTCCCAACGCGCTTGGGCTTTGCCGCCCCGGCGCGCAAAAACAGAATCGGCACAACACTCGACAGCAGCAAGATTGCGGCGCTCACGATGGCAGCGCGGTAAGCCAGTGGCATCTCTTCCGGAGGCAGCCCATCGGCGCCGGCAATCGACAGTGTCTGGCTGGCGATAAGCGGCAGCGCCCCGCCGGCAACGCTGCCAATGGCCACGGCAAGCATGGCGACCAAGTTGTGATACGAGAACATCGCCGTATGCTCGCTGCGGCCCGTCAGCGTGACCATAAAGGGTGGCTTGACCACTTGGTTGGCGCCGAAGCAAGCGCCCCATAGAAATCGACTGAGGGCGATAATCAGCAAACTCTGTGTCAGCGCCGTCGTCGCCACCGCAATGGCAATGCCGGCCGTCGACAGCAAAATCAGCCGGCGATTGCCCACGCGGTTGGCGACCAGGCCGATCGGCAAACCAATGATAAAACCGCTGAGCCGCGGCAGCGACTGCAACAGGCTGATCGTCGCCGTATCATAACCGATGCTGACCAGATAAAAATTCAGCAAAATATCGGCGATGCCCAGTAAGCCAATATGAAAAAGCAAGCTATGGCACAAGAACAGCAGCACCTGCCCGTTCAAGCCAGGCAAGCTGCCGATGCGTCCGGCGCGGCGCTTCATCTCAACCACAGGTTTCATCTTGGCAATATAGCGTTCATGCGCCCGCTGGCTGACGCAACTACACGATTTGCCCTGTCGCGCCAGCAAACCAGTTCTTTCAATTCGCCGCCGAGTCCGCCCAAGACGCTATGCTTGACAGGCTCACAACCGCAAGTCTATAATTTGTCGCATTCGCGCGACTATCGTCGACAGTCGTGAATACTAACAGAATCGCCGTCGACTTCAAACGAGGCCGATTGCATCCGACTGAAAAGGCAAATCTTGGCGCGTTGAAGCGCGTCGAAACCAAACAGCGAAGCCATGATCGTAGGCGCGTGGCCCGAGGCTCTTTCGCTCACTACGGCTTGACCAGGTACGAGTCGCTTGGACGAATTTTGAGGAGAAATCAATTTGGCATCAGAAAACAAATCAGAACTCTTGGCGCAGCATGAGGCTAATTCGGCGCTGAAGGTACCCGCGCTGGCGCCAGTCGCGCGACACGACATGGACTTGAGCGCCGACAATTTGCGCAGCCCGCTGGACGAGCGCATCATCGCCGCGTCGTCGGAAGCGCTGGAAGCCGGGCAGACGCATTATGTCGATGTCCCCGGCATTGCGCCCCTGCGCGCCGCCATCGCCGAATTCCTCAACAATTCGACCGGCGCTCGCTACGAGCCCGGCAACATCATCGTCACCGCGGGCGTCCAGGAATCGCGCTTTCTCACGATTCAGAAGATCGGCGAAAACTTCGAGAGCATCGCTGTGCCGGCGGTGGCGCATCCTGGCGCGCAAAAGGCTCTCGGCGTTCGCGCGCGCAACGTCATTCCGCTGTCTGTTGATCCAGAACGAGGCTATCTCCCTACGTTAGAAGCGATTGCAGATGTGGTGGCGGGCGGCTGTCGCTTGCTCTACATCGAGTCGCCGTCTCGCCTGAGCGGCGCTGCTTATACGAACGACGAGGTCGCCGCCATCGGTCAAATCCTGCAGGACGCCGGCGCCGCGGCAATCTGGGACCAGGGCCTCGCCCCCTGGGTGGAAGGGGACTGCCCTTCACTCGCCGCCATTGAAGATTCGCCTACGCTTGTCACTGCCATTGGCGGAGCTTTTCCCGGTATGGGCTTGGCGAGTTGGCACATCGGCTATATCGGCGCGCCCGAAGAGCAGATTCCGGCCATGCAATCGCAAAAGCAAATCATGGCCATCTGTACCAGCACCGCCGCTCAATATGCCGCTCTCGAAGCGAGCAATTTATTCGTGGATGCGCGCGGTCTGAGGATGTCGCAGTTGTCTCAGTTCAAAAGCAGACTTGTCGAAGCTGCTGCCGACCGCGGTCTCGATGTCATCACTGGCGACGCCAAGAACATCATTGCGCTTCGGGCATCCGAGACGGCAGCCGCCAAATTGCGCGACGCCGGCTTCGACTATGCCGACGGCGCCTCATTTGGCGCGTCCGCTGTCATTCGCCTGAATGTAAACGCCGCCACAGCCGACGCGCTGCAAGCGCTCAGCTGACCGGATGCGAGGGAAAACGATGAGCAAAAAGAAAGCCGAAGGCACCAATCTGCTCTACCAACTGATGAGCGAAGCGCGTACCTACGATGATGTCATCGTCATGGGGCGCGGCGATCCCGACTTCGATACGCCGGCGCATATCGTCGCCGCCGCCAAAGACGCCATGGTCAATCACCATGCGGACTTCAGTCCACCGGAAGGCTTGCCCGCCCTGCGCGAAGCGATCGCCGAACGCGTCAAACGCGTCAACAATATCGACGTCGATCCGGCGACCGAAGTCGTCGTCACCAACGGCGGGCAAGAAGCGCTCTTCCTGATGGTCCTCGCCGTCCTCTCCCCCGGCGACGAAATGATCGTGCCCGAGCCCAATTACAATACTTACGCCGACTCGCTGGCTTTCGCCGGCGGCGTCAAAGTCGAAGTAGAGACCTATGTCCAGAACGACTTCCGCGCCGACCCCGCCGATGTCCGCGCCGCCATCAGCGACAAGTCCCGCGCGCTGCTGCTCGTCTCGCCCAATAATCCCGCCGCCAGCGTTATCTCGCCCCCCGATATGAGCGAATTGCTGGATATCGCCATTTCGAACGATCTGATGATCCTCGCCGATGACATCTACGATATCTTTGTCTATGACGACTTCAAACATGTCAGCCCGGCTTCCCTGCCCGGCGGAAAAGAACGTACGCTGACGCTGAACGCCCTTTCCAAAACCTATTCCATGACTGGCTGGCGCCTGGGCTGGATCGTGGGACCGGCCGACCTGATGGCGCGCGTCAAAGAACTCAAGGCGGCCATCAGCGGCGGCACGTCAATCATCTCCCAGCACGCCGGCATCGCCGCGCTAACAGGTCCGCAAGACGCCGTCGAGATGATGGCGGAAGCTTATCGCCGCCGCCGCCGCCTCGTCCTGGACGCCCTGGACGCGATGGGCATGACATACGGCTTGCCCCAAGGCGGGCAATTCGTCTTCGCCGACATTGGCTTCACCGGTATGGACAGCGGTGAAGTCGCCCAGCGCATCCTTAGCGAACAGCATGTGCTGGCTTATCCGGGCTCGGCTTTCTCCAAAGACCGCAAGGACTACCTCCGTATGACCTTCCTCCAGCCCGAAGATAAACTGGTTGAAGGCTTGGAGCGGATGAAAGTCGCTATGAGCAACATGATGGCGGACAGTAATCGCTAATCTAACGATGTGTTCTGCCCAGGAAATTTGGACGAACATGCCATTCAGGCATTGATATATTCCCCCTCCCGCGCAGTCGGCGACATCGAAACGCGCCATAAGTGGAAAGTCTGTATCACTTCTCCTACAATGCCATAGATGGCGCAACATCAATGCTCTTTGGACTTTATAATCGCTGTTGCATCCGGAGTAGATGGACTCCGAGCCTTTCTAAGCAGCCGATTGACCTGAGAGGGTCGGCCAGTGCCAATTCCTTGGATTTCCGCGTTACGCAATCATGCCCATGTCTTGCTGATTGTGCCGTTGCTCGTCCTCGTGATGACCTGGCCAACCTTGCCTGAAGTCTTCAATGGCGACGACTTTTGGGTGCATAGCTCGACCCCTGATATTTTTCACCGGATATGGGATTCCTGGCATGTCGGGCAAGTGCTGGCTGGGCAAGCCGAACTCTGGTACACCTTCGACATGTTTCATCCGCGTGGCGCGTCCTTGGTCTTCCAGCATTTTTCTTTTCCCCATGCCTTGCTGATGCTGGCGCTCAGGCAGGTAATGCCAACCGACAGCGCATTCAATCTGCTCTTCCTGCTGATTCTTTGTTTCAATGGCTTCAGCGCCTATGTGCTGATTCGCCATCTGCTCAAGGACAAGTGGGTTGCGCTATTTGGCGCCGTGGTCGCCGTCCTTGCCATCTCCTTCAGTCACAGCAACGCGGTCCCAGATTTGATCTGCATCGGTACGCTGCCCTTGACGCTCTACTTCTTTCATCGCGCCTTTTTTGAAGGTCGACGTCTCTTCGCGGCGCTGGCCGGCTTTTGCGCTGGCATTACCGCTTTCATCGGCATGTACACCTTCGCTTTCATACTGTTGAGCGTGGCTTTATACGCCGCCTTTCTTTTGCTAACGCGCTGACGGCAGCGTGAGTTTTGGCGCCTGCTTCTTGTGTTTGCCCTGCTTTGCTCCGCCATTGGCGCGCTGCGCATCTATCCGATGATCGCGGACGCGGACGCCTTCGAGGAGGGCTTGGCGAAGTACCGCGGCTGGAAGCGAAGCAATGATGTGCTCGAATTCTTCGTCCATTCGCGCAATCCCTTCACTGGGGAACTGCTGCATTCCCTCTTCAATGTCCCGACCGATACAAGCTATCCATACAATATCGCCTACTTGGGCTACATCAATCTCTTCTTCCTGGCTTGCGCGCTGCTGCGCCAAAAGGGGCGGAAAATCTTACTTCCCTGGGCCGCGCTCTTCGTCTTCTGCGCCCTCATGCGGCTGGGCGATTTTTTCAGTTTCAACGGCGTCGCCCATCGGGATGTGGTTTTGCTCCATCGCGTCTTGGTCCAAAGTTTCCCCATCCTGTTCGGGCAAATCGGCGAGCCGCACTTTTACCTGTTTGGCTTGGTCACACCCTTGTCTCTGCTCTCCAGCTTTGGCTTGGCTGCGCTCATCCGCGGCCGATCGGCAAGGACGCGAGCGCTTGTTTCCCTAGCCGCCATCCTGATCGTCGCCTTAGAGTTCTATGCCCCGATCAAGGGATTAACATTCCCGAAGGGCGCGACGGCTTATATCGACTGGCTGAAGTCTGAACCTGACGACCCGATAAAACTCATCAACCTGCCGAGCCAAAAGAACGTCGACCGGTTCAGTCAATATGTACAGACTTTAACCGGATATCCGACCGCCTACGGCCACCTGTGGCGCACCCTGCGCAGCACCAGAAGGTACAATGACCGGAATTTGCTGCTGCGAGAATGGAATCAGGCCCATAGCGGGCATTGCTTTGGCCGCCAGCAAGCCTACCAGCTGGCGCTGGACGAACTAATTTCGGACGGCTTTACTCATATTGTCTTGCACCGCTGGATTGAAGACGCGGCGGAAGTTCAACACAGCTTTCTCGATCTTCCGGCCGCCTATGATGACGAGCTGGTCCGGATTTACCGTCTAAGGAATATGCGACTCGGCTGCAAAGACTTGCCGCCTGAACTGGCTGTGTTTGACCAGTTCTTGGAATCACCCTGGGGGGCGCGGCAGCCCGGCTCGTCGCTGCTCAGCTTTCATCCGAGCAGCCGGCTCGATAGCGAACACTTCGCCTACCTTGACGCCGCCATCTCCCTGACCACCAAGTGGGGCGGCTTGCTTCACCTCTATGTCGACCAGGGCGAACCGACCTTTCAAACCGCCGCCGGTCGCCAAGTGACCGTGGAGGACTTTACAAATCTAGACCAAGTCATCTATGTCGTCTTCCATTCGCGCGATGCCGATACCGCGCTGATGGAGTCCACGCCGCCCTTGAATCAATACCAGTACTGCGAGCGCCAGTCGTTTGAAGACGGCTGGGTCGTCCTGCGTCTCTTGCGTCGCGAATTCTCCTGCGCGCTTTTCACCTCGCCGGCGCCGTTGGGGGCGCGCTATGACAATGGCGCGCATTTGGCAAACCTGCTGCTCACACCCGCTGAAGGAGACCTGGAAATCCAAATGCGCTGGGGCGCTCTTCCATTTCCGAAGCACGCCTTTTCGGTACAGTTTTTTGATGAGTCCGGCACAGTGGCGCACAATCAAGACTTTGTCGTCGGCGATGGTTCGCTCGCCCGTCATCGAGTCGACATTTCATCCTTAGCGCCCGGTGACTACCAAGTCAAGCTCATTGTTTACAACTTCAATACGAGAGTCAGCGTGCCCGGAATCGTGAGCGCTGATAGTCTGCGATTCGAACGCGAACTGGAGATCGCTACCGTTGCTCGGACTTGAATTTGTCGCGCGCGCTCGCAAGTGGATGAATATCGCCAAGGCCAACAGCGTGGCCGTGCATGAGAGGCGGCGGATGCGCGCTCATCTCGCCAGTCTGATGCGCAATCACTGGCATGTCTTGCTGATTGTGCCGCTGGTCGTCATCGTCATGACTTGGCCCGTCTTGCCCGAGCTCTTCAACGGCGATGTCTTTTGGTCGCACAACCCTAGCCCCGATGTATTTCTCCGAATATGGGATTCCTGGCATGTCGGGCAGGTGCTGGCTGGGCAAGCCGAACTCTGGTACACCGTCGACATGTATCACCCGCGAGGCGCTTCCCTGGTCTTCCAGAGTTTTTCCTTCCCCCATGCCTTGCTGCTGCTGGCGCTGAGCAAGGTGATGCCAGCGGACAGCGCTAACAATCTGATCTTCATGCTGATTCTCTGTTTCAATGGCTTCAGCGCCTATGTGCTGATTCGCCATCTGCTCAAGGACAAGTGGGTCGCGCTGTTTGGCGCCGTGGTCGCCATGCTGGGCATCTCCTTCAGTCACAGCCTCACCGTCCCCGATCTGATCTGCATCGGCACGCTGCCCTTGACGCTCTACTTCTTTCATCGCGCCGTCTTTGAAGATCGCCGCCTCTTCGCGGCGCTGGCCGGCTTTTGCGCGGGCATTACCGCATTCATTGGCATATATAGCTTCGCCTTCATCTTGCTGAGCACGGCCTTTTATGCCGTCTTTCTTCTGCCGTCGCGCTGGCGGCAGCGTGAGTTCTGGCGCCTGCTTCTTGTGATTGCCCTATTTTGCGCCGCCATTGGCGCCCTGCGCCTCTATCCCATGATCGCGGACGCGGCAGCCTTCCAGGACGGCTTGGCGAAGTACCACGGCTGGGAGCGAAGCAATGATGTACTCGAATTCTTCGTCCATTCAGGCAATCCCTTCACCGGAAGCCTGCTGCGCTTCCTTTTCAATGTCCCGCCCGATTCAGGCTATCGATACAATATCGCCTACCTAGGCTACATCAACCTCTTTTTCCTGGCCTGCGCGCTGCTGCGCAAAAAGGGGTGGAAAATCTTACTTCCCTGGGCCGCGCTCTTTATCTTCTGCGCCCTCATGCGGCTGGGCGATTCTCTCAGCTTCAACGGCGTCGCCTATCGGGACATCGTTTTGCCCCATCGCGTCTTATTCCAAAGTTTCCCCATCCCGTTCGGGCAAATCGGCGATCCACACTATTATCTGTATGGCTTGGTCACACCCTTGTCAGTGCTCTCCAGCTTTGGCTTGGCCGCGCTCGTCCACGGCCGATCGGCAAGGACGCGAGCGCTTGTTTCCCTGGCCGCCATCCTGATCGTCGCCTTAGAGTTCTATGCCCCGATCACCGGTTTTTCAGTCCCCAAAGGCGCGACCGCTTATATCGATTGGCTGAAGGCTGAACCTGACGAACCGATCAAACTCGCCAACCTGCCGCGCCTAAAGCCAATGAAAAGGACCGGTCTATATCTACAGACATTAACCGGATATCCGACCGCCTACGGTCACCTGTGGCGAATTCTTCGCGACGTCACAAAGTATGTTGACAGGAACTTGCTGCTGCGAGAATGGCATAGGCACCATAGCGGACATTGCTTTGGTCGCCAGCAAGCTTACCAGGAGGCTCTGGACCAATTGGATTCGGACGGCTTTACTCATATTGTCGTGCACCGTTGGGTTGAAGACGCGGCGGAAGTTCAACACAGCTTTCTCGATCTTCCGGCCGCCTATGATGACGGGCTGGTCAGGATTTATCGATTAAAGGACATGCGCTTGGGCTGCAAAGACTTGCCGCCAGAACTGGCTGTGTTTGACCAGTTCTTGGAATCACCCTGGGGGGCGCGGCAGCCAGGCTCGTGGTTAATCAGTTTCCATCCGCGCGAACGGCTCGATAGTGCACACTTCGCCTACCTTGACGCCGCCATCGCCCTGACCACCAAGTGGGGCGGCTTGCTCCACCTCTATATCGACCAGGGCGAACCGACCTTTCAAGCCGCCGCCGGTCGCCAAGTGACCGTGGAGGATTTCACGAAGCTTGATCAGGTCATCTACGTCGTCTATCACACTCATGATTTTGCCCCCCCCCGCGCGCTGATGGAGTACACGCCTCCTTTGGATCAATATGAAAGCTGCGGGCGCCAATCGTATGAAGACGGCTGGGTCGTCATGCGTCTTTTGCGCCGCGAATTCTCCTGCGCGCTTTTCACCTCGCCAGCGCCGTTGGGAGCGCGCTATGACAATGGCGCGCATTTGGCAAGCCTACTGGTCACACCCGCTGAAGATCACCTGGAAATCCAAATGCGCTGGGGCGCTCTGCCCTTTCCGAAGCACGCCTTTTCGGTACAGTTTTTTGATGAGTCCGGCACAATGGCGCACAATCAAGACTTTGTCGTCGGCGATGGTTCGCTCGCCCGCCATCGCCTTGACCTTTCATCCTTAGCGCCCGGTGAATACCAAGTCAAGCTGATCGTGTACAACTATGAAACAAGGCGAAGTGTTCCCGGCACGGTACGCGAAACCGGCGAAAGATTTGAACGCGCGCTAGACATCGCTCAAATGGACCGGACATAATTCTGTCGCGCTGACCGGTAAATGAATATGGCCTGCGCTATGCTATGCTGTTGAGTCGCTGGCTGCGCGCCGCCTGCTCCTCATGGCAAGCTCAGCAATCTCCAAAGACGAGACAGAATGGCTGGCTGTTTTCCGCCCGCCGCAGCAATTCGGTTTATAGTAAATTGGGAACGAATTAAAATCGCTGTATTCGGCATCAAGGCTGGTATTTAGGAATATTTCGATGAGAACGCGCGCTCGAGCGACTGTACGCAACCATTGGCACGTCCTGCTTGTCGTGCCGCTGGTCGTCATCGTGATGACCTGGCCAACATTTGCCCGCATCTTTGACTCACAAGAATTCTGGGTTCATACCTGGCACGGAGACTTCTGGTTTAGGATATGGGATGCCTGGCATC
This sequence comes from Phototrophicaceae bacterium, assembly GCA_965205125.1. GTDB lineage: Bacteria > Chloroflexota > Anaerolineae > Aggregatilineales > Phototrophicaceae > UBA6055. Next base: position 852,217 of record CBDBFY010000001.1, on the reverse strand, counting down.
TTGAACGTGTTCTTACGGGGCGAGCCGATTTATTCTTCACAAACGAAATGTTTCATCCCACCGGCGTTTCCCTCGCATGGCAGCACAGCTCGTTTCCCCACGCAGCCCTATTAATGGTGTTGCGAAAGTTGATGTCCGTTGATACCGCCTACAATCTTCTCTTTCTGCTGATCTTATGTTTCAACGCCTATTGCGCCTACGTCTTGATTCTGAATCTGATCGACGACAAATGGACCGCCCTCTATGGCGCGATTGTCGTCGGAGTGAGCGTGCCTTTTCTCAGTTTCTCGACCCTTCCCGATCTCATCATGATTGGGACTATTCCCCTAACGATCTATTTCTTTCTCCGTCATTTTAAGGAAAATCGCTGGCGCTTCGCGGCGCTGGCTGGCGCTTGCGCTGGCGTTACAGCGTTTATCAGCGTATATAACTTTTTCATCAACCTCATGATCATCGGCATTGTGGCAATCTTTCTAGCTGTTTCAAATTGGAAAAGGCCTGCTTTCTGGCGCGGACTATTGCTGTTCGCCACTGTTTGCCTTTCCATATCTTCGTTTCGTTTCTATCCGATGGTTGTCGATGCTACTGCCCTGAAGGAAGGATTGGAAACACATCTGAACCTAGTAAGTAGTAATGATGTATTGGAATGCTGCGTGGTCACAGGCAACCCCTTCACCGGGGATTTGTTTCGCCTGGCGCTCGCTCGCCCGCCTGCTTCAGAGACAGATAGTTTGAGCCTGAAATACAATGATGCCTACCTGGGCTACATCAATATATTCTTCCTGTTGTGCGCCATCCTCCATAAACCTCTGCGACGCCGGCTAGCTCCCTGGCTGGCGGTTCTGGCGGCTTTGGCGATATTGCGTCTAGGTCATTTTCTCACAATCAATGGACAAGAGTATCGAAGCATTCTCTTGCCCGAACACTTCCTTAGCGAATGGTTTCCAGCGCTTTTTGGGAGCTTTTATATACAGGAATACTACCAATTCGGTGTGGTCGTGCCGCTTGCCATTCTTGCAAGTTTCGGTCTTGCGCGGTTGATCCGGTCGAAACCGGCTCGCGTACGCGCGTCAGTCGTTCTGTTATCAATGCTAATCCTTGTCATAGAGTTTTACGCCCCGCTAATGGCGAAGACATTCGAACAAGGAAAGTTTGCCTATATCGACTGGTTATCAACTGAGCCCGATAGCTCGATCAAGCTCATCAATCTGCCGCAGGGCACAAGGAAGGCTCAATATTATATGGGTCTGCAGACCTTCAATGATTATCCGATGGCATTCGGTAGAATCAATCGCAACCCGGTAAGCTCCCGCGCTTACATCGAGAGCAACGCCCTGCTTAATACTTGGGATAACGAGCGCAGCGTCCATTGCCTGCCCCACAATGAGCGCACATTCCTGACTGCGCTCGACAGACTGCTGGAGGTCGGCTTCACCCATGTCGTCGTGCATAACTGGCTATACGGCGACCAGTTCATAAATCATAGCTTTTGGCATGTGCCGGCAGCCTACGAAGATGGCTTCGTCAGCGTCTACAGACTGCGTGACTTGCGCTTGAGCTGCGAACACTCGGAATCGACGCTGCCACATTTCGATCACTTCGCGGAATCACCCGCCGCTATGCCGGGCCTCCGATCTTCTATCATCAGCCTTCACCCAAGCGAAGCCATCCACGAAGACATGTTCGCCTACCTCGCGTCGCTCTTCTCTGATTGGCGGAGCCTGATTCATCTCTACCTGGACGACGGCGAACCGGTGATTCAAAGCGCCGGAACTGGCAATTTCGACATCGACGCCTTCGCGCGAGACAATCAGCTGATTGACCTGATTTACAATCGTAAAGATATGAATGCGCCAGCGATTTCCAGCCATCTAACTTTCGAACGATTTGATCTCTGCCAGCGTGAAGAACATGAAGACGGCTCGGTCATCGAACAATATCTCAGTCTTGACTTCTCTTGCGCTCTAATAAACTCTAGCCAGCCATTTCAGGTGGACTACGATAACGGCGCCCGACTAGTCAACGCCTTGGTTGAGATCACTCAAGACTTCATGGAGATTCAAATCCATTGGAGCAACTTGCCGAGGGAAGCGCATTCAGTGTCTCTCCAAGTCTTTGATGCCGCCGGCGCCAAGGTCCGCGGGCAAGACTCGACCATCGGCCCCGTGTCGCTTGGCCGCTATCGTGTTGATGTTTCCGACTTGGAACCTGGTGATTACGCGATTAAGCTCGTCGTATACAATTATGAATCCAGGCGCAGTGTGCCCGGTACCCATAGCCGGACCGGCGAACGCTTTAGACGCGAGTTAGCGATCACGACTTTTACTCGAACCTGATCGCTTGCGGCAGTCTCGTCGAGCCTAAGACGCTTGAGGATAGGCGAGTAGTATGAAGGACAATATCTTAAACAAAAAAGTAGCCGTCATCACCGGCGCCAGCCATGGCCTTGGGCGGTCCGTCGCGATTAAGATCTCCGCCCTCGGCGCGCACACCGCCTTGATCGCGCGCCGGCCCGATCCGCTTTCGAACGTGGCCGCTGCGATCCGCGCCAGCGGTGGCGAAGCGTCTACGTATCCCTGCGATGTCTCAAACGCGGAAAGTGTGAAAGCCACCGCCGCGAAGATCCAGGACAATTTCGGCGCCGTCGACATCCTCGTCAACAACGCCGGCATCCCCGCGCCGCGCACTTTCGAAGAAACCGAATTTGCCGATTGGGACGAGGTCATCAGCGTGAACCTGTCCGGCGTCTTCTACTTGACGCGCGCCTTGTGGGATTGTCTAATCAGCGCCGAATCAGCCTGCGTCATCAATATCTCCGGCAGCGCCGGTTTGCGCGGCGGGGGCAGCCCAGCCTACGGCAGCTCAAAGTTCGGCTTGACCGGGTTGAACTACGCCATCGCGCAAGCCGGCGTCGAACACAATATTCGCTCAACGATTCTCTACCCAGGCGGTATGGACACCGGCTGGCGAGGCGCGCCCATCGGCGAGTTGCCCCGTAGCGAAAGCATGGACCCCGACCTTGTCGCGGACATGATCGCTCATCTGGTGACGAGCCCGCCCGAGTTTGTGGTCAACGAAGCCGTGCTCAACCCACTAGCGTATCCCTTTATGTAAGGTCAGGTCTATGGCATACGAAATACAAGACGCAACCCTGGTCAATGTATATTCTCTCGAGACGCTGAATTCCTTCGCCAGCAACTACATGCGTGGTCTGGGCGCGACAGCGGACGAAGCCGCCATCATCAGCGACGGCTTGATGACCGCCTCGCAGTGGTGGCACCCAGGTCAGGGTCAAGGCTTGGAAAAGCTCTTCCGCTATACGCGGCGCGTCAAGAACGGCGGCATCCAGCCCGACGCGCCCATGACCTGGCTCGTAGACGCGCCGGCTTACGCCCTGCTGGACGCGGCCAAGGGCTTTGGCTATGTCGCCGCCCACCGAGCGATGTCCCGCGCCGTCGATAAAGCCAAGACCTCAGGCATCGCCATGGTCGGCGTGCGCCACAGCAACCACTTCGGCATTGCCGGCTACCACGCGCTGACCGCCGCCAAGCAAGGGCTCATCGGCTGGTCATGCACCAACGCCGCCGCCGAAATGGCGCCTTGGGGTTCGGCGAAAGTCGTGCTCGGCACCAACCCCTGGGGCATCGCCATCCCGCGCAACGACGCGCAGGCCATCGTCCTCGATATGGCGCTGACCATGTCCGGCAAAGGCATGATGCGCTGGTATGAACGCGAGAACCGACCCATGCCCGATAACTGGGCGCTGACGCCGGCGGGCAAAACCACCACCGATCCAGCAGCGGCGAAGACCGGTCCCCTTCTGCCCATCGGCGAATACAAGGGCTATGGGCTGAGCCTCTTCACCGATGTGCTCGCCGGCGTGATGACCGGCGCGCTCTTCGGGCTGGATGTCTTTCAAGATGATCAGAACTTTGATGTCGGCCACATGATGATCGCCATCGATCCGGCCGCGCTTATGCCCGCCCACGATTTTCACCAGCGACTTGAGGAACTGGTCGCGCAGGTCAAAGGCGCTGATCCGATCGATCCCTCCCGCCCCGTCATGCTGCCGGGCGAGGTCGAATTTCGCCGCATGAGCGAACGTCAAGAAAGCGGCATCCCCGTCTCGCGCGAAACCGTCGCTCAATTGAGAGAGCTGGCCGCCGATATCGGCGTCGCCTGTAACCTGTAAACCGGCCGGCCGACGCCCGCGCTGACAAACCTGATAAGAATCGCCCTGTTGCGATATCCTTACATTTGCAACTGGCTCCAACGAAGCAATATTTGAACAAAAGCAGCGCAGTCGTTAGAATCTAATCTGCGATGAAAATCCCATTGTTCGAGGACAGTAACATGAACCACAGCAACAGCACAAAGGTGGATCGCCGCCGCGGGCTCATCCCCGAAGACCTGATGAAGTTCAGTTGGCTCGCCGAAATCGCCATCGCCCCCGACGCTTCGCAGATCGCCTACACCGTCCGCCGTCCCCATGGCCCCTCCAACGGCTATGTCACCCATCTCTATCTCCACGATCTGCGCAGCGACAAAGCCAGCCGCTTGACCGACGGCGAATGTCAAGTCACGTCCATCGCCTGGAGCCGAGACAGCAGCCGCCTCGCTTATTCGCATAGCGATGTGAACGGCGATTCCGTCCGCGTCATCGAAGTCGATGACGATTTCGAGGCGATCTATTCAACGGACGGCTTGCCCCTGTCGAGCCTCGACTGGTCGGCTGACGGCTCGAAGCTGGTCGGTGTTCGCTGGACGCCGATGCGTTCCGCCGACGATCGCGGACCCGTCGCCGGCATACCCAAACCGACCATCAAGGTGGTACGCCGCCTCCGCTACAAGCAGGACGGCGTCGGCTGGGTGCACGACAAATTCAAGCAGATCTGGGTGCTGGAGTTGGAGACGGGCGATTTCGCGCAAGTCACGCACAGCGAGTGCGACTACTCCGAACCCAGCTGGAGCAACAGCGGGGCGCGGCTCGCCTTCATCGGCATGGCTCGCGAGCAGAATACGCCGCTCGGTTACGGGCAGATACTCACCTGCGATTATCCTGCGGGCGAACCGGAGCTGCTCATCCCCGATTGGCTGGGCACCGCCGCCAGCCCGGTCTGGGGCGCGGACGACAAATACATCGCCTTCGCGGGCCACAACAAGCCGCCCCCGGTCAATCGCCGCAACTTCTGGCAGCCCCACCTGGCCGATGTCGCCGCCCGGACAGCCTGGAAGCTCGGCGCTGATATCGACGAAGAAGTCGGCAATTATTCGGTCGCCGATCAGCGCGTGAGTCTGTCCAATGTCACCATGAAATGGGCGCCCGGCGATGAGTGGGTCTACTTCCTGCTCACAGAACAGGGCGCGGCCAATCTCTTCCGCATCAATACCGACGGCGAATATGAACGGCTAGTCAGCGGCGACAGCATCACCTTTGAATACAGCCCGGCAGCGGGAAGCATCGCCGCTTACGGCCAAGCCAATCCGGCGAATCCCGGCGACCTGTATGTCTGGCGGAATGGCGAATCGCGAAAGCTGACCAATCTCAATCCCTGGCTGCGTGACCATGACTTGTCGCCGCCCGAGAGCTACTGGTACGATGGCGTCGATGGCGCCAAAGTCCACGCCTGGATTATCAAACCGCTCAACTACCAGGAAGGGGTAGCCTACCCGCACATTCAATACGTGCATTGCTCGATGTTCGGCTGGGACTTCAATCACGAATTCCAAGTCTACGCCAATGCTGGTTACACCGTAGCCTATTTCAACCAGCGCGGCACCACCGCCGGCTACGGCCAAGCCTGGACCAAAGCCAGCGAGGGCGATCAAGGCGGCGCCGAATTCGATGAGATCATGCTCGGCGTCGACGAGTTGGTCGCACGGCCCTACATCGACGGCGCGCGCATGGGCGTCACCGGCGGCAGTTGCGGCGGCTTCATGACCAATTGGGTCGTGGGCCACACCGATCGCTTCAGCGCAGCCGTCACCCAGCGCTCCATCGTCAATCAGATCAGTTTCTTCGGCACATCGGACATCGGTCCCGAATGCACCGGCGGCGAAACCCGCACCGACCCCTGGCGCGACTTAGAGAGCAGTTGGGCGCAATCGCCCGTCGCCTACATCGACGATGTCAATACGCCCCTGCTCATCATCCACAGCGACGAAGACCACCGCTGCGCCCTCGAACAAGCCGAGCAGATGTTCGCCGCTCTGCGCTGGCGCGGCAAACCGGTCGAGTTGGTCATCTTCGAAGGCGAAAATCATGGCCTCTCGCGCGGTGGGCGACCCGGCAACCGCATCGAACGCCATCACCGCATCCTCGGCTGGTTCAAGAAACATCTGGGCGCGCACCCAATCAAACTCGAATCGGTGTAGGGGCGATAGAAGTGCAGTGTCTACGCGCACTATCATGTCGCCCGCGAATACAAAACGAATCTGTAGGGGCGCGCCTTGGCTCGCCCGCGGTTACAAAACGAATCTGTAGGGGCGACATATCATGTCGCCCGCATGAAAATCGAATCTGTAGTGGCGACAGATGTGCGGTGTCTACGCGCACTATCATGTCGCCCGCGAACACAAAACAAATCTGTAGGGGCGATCCTTGGCTCGCCCGCAACAAAAGGAGAAACGCGATGTTACAAGTAGGCAATCTATCCGCCAAACCCGGAGAAAAAACCTTCGGCTATCTGGAGACGGCGCAGTCACGCTCCGGCATGCGGCTGGACATTCCCGTCCACCTCATCGCCGGCGCCGAGCCGGGTCCGACGCTCATGCTGCAAGGCGCGATCCATGGCGCCGAGATCATCGGCTCCATCGCTATCCTCGACTTCGTCGCCAAAGCCGACCCCAGCGCCATCCGCGGCAACGTCATCGCCGTGCCAGTTGTCAACCGCGCCGGTTTCGAAATGGGCACGCGCGGCTCCCTAGTCGATGAAAAGGACATCAGCCGCCTCTTCCCCGGCAACAAAGACGGCAGCGTCTCCGACCAGACCGCCTATATCTACTTCAACGAATGCATCACCCAAGCCGATGTGCTCATCGACTTCCACGCCGGCGCCCGCACCGCTTACGAACGCTACGTCTTGTTCACAAACGAAAACGATCCGAACAATCTCAGCCTGATGGAAAAGCGGCGGCGCAGACTGGTCGTCGCCTTTGGGCTCGATCAAGCGGCTTTCTTCCCTCCGGGCACCTTCGGCAGCGGCGCCTCCAAAGTCGCCATTGAAGAGGCGAACACCCTGCAGATCACCCTCGAATTCGGCGGCGGCACCGGCTGGCACCTTAACGGCGCGGATAACGTGCGCGACGCGGAGCGCGGCATCTGGAACATCCTCAAAGCCATGGGCATGGCGGACGGCGAGCTCGAAGCCGACGGTCCCCTCTGCACCGTCTACGAAGCCGGCGTCGTCATCTGGAAACCGGCTGTCGATGGCCTCTTCATCCGCGATGCCAAATTCAAGGACGAACTCAAAGAAGGCGATGTCTACGGTCGCCTGGTCGATCCCTACACCGGCGATCTGCTGGCGGAAATGCCGACGCCGAAGGACGGCATCGTCATCCCCAGCGGCCAGGAATGGCCCACCGTCGGCGCCACCTCCATCGGCATCCTCGGCAACATCGACCGCATCGAAGACCGCCGCACGATGGACCTGCATGTTTCGTTCGACTAAACATGTAGGGGCGACATATCAAGTCGCCCGCAAATTACAATCGTGTAGGGGCGACCTATCAGGTCGCCCGATAAGTGACAACAATGTAGGGGCTAGCCTTGGCTCGCCCGCAAAGGAGAAATCAATCAAATGAAACTCGGAAACATACAAGCGGCGCCCGGCGAAAAAGCGTACGGCTTCTTCAAAACTGGCGAAACTCATGGGCGCTTCCCCGTCCATATTCCGCTGCATATCGTAAACGGCGCCCAGGACGGTCCCACCTTGGTCGTGCAAGCCGGCGCCAGCGGGCTCGAAATCGAACCGTCGCTGATTCTGCCGCATGTCGTCAAAGAACTCGACCCGGCCGATGTAAGCGGCACATTGATCGTGGCGCCGCTGATGAACACTTCCGGCTTTGAATTCGCGCGGGTCAATAGCGTTTACGATGACAAGCACTTCAACCAGGTCGGCCGCGGCGATGCTGGCGGCAGCGTCAGCGAGCAATTGGTCGACGCCTATTACCAGGCGGCCATCGCCAATGCCGACGCCCTGCTCGATATCCGCACCGGCTCGCAATGGAGCTACCATCATTTCGCCGGCGTAAACGACCTGGGCGATGTGGAAAGCTCAAAAGCGCTGGCGATCGCGCTGGGGCTGCCGCAGGTAGTGCTCGGCAAAGATGAATACAACTCGATGGCTTTGGAAGCCGCGCGCGCTGGCAAAGCGTCCGTGGTCGCCTTTATCGGCGGCGGGCCGGGCCTGCGCGACTTTCGCGATCAGGATCTCGGTCGAGTGCGCGCTGCCGTGCTCAACGCCATGCGTCATCTGGGCATGCTCGCCGGCAAACTGGAATCCGATGTCGATAGCGTCGCCGTCATCAAGGAGCACTCGGTCATCACGCCAACCGGCGAACGCGGTTTCACCTTCATGGACAAGAGCCTTCGCGGGCAAAAGGTCAGCGCTGGCGATGTCCTTGGCTATGTGCGCCATCCCTTTTCCGGCGAGACGATCGAGCAGATCAAGGCGCCCCGTGCTGGCATCATGGTCCAGGCCGGCGCTTCCTGGCCCGTCCCGCCCGAAGACGAGATCCTCGCCATCATCGGCGACCTGGTCGAGGAAATCAAGATTTCTTAATCGAGACCCGCTCACAAGCAGATGTCGCGAGCGACTTTTGGGTCAGCCGAACACTAGAGGAGGAATTGCATGTTACGAGTCGGCAATGTTTCGGCAAAGGCCGGAGAAAAGACCTTCGGTTATCTTGAGACGACGACGACGCGCTCCGGTCTGAAGCTGGATATACCGGTACACCTATTGGCTGGGGCGGAGCCGGGTCCCACGCTCTTGATGCAGGGCGCCATCCACGGCGGCGAAATCATCGGCTCCCTCGCTTTGCTCAACTTTGTCGAAAACACCGATCCGACCATAATGCGAGGCAACGTCATCGTCGTGCCGGTTGTCAACCGCGCCGGCTTCGAACTCGGCGAACGCATGTCGCGCGTCGACAGCAAAGATATCAGCCAACTCTTTCCCGGGAATAAGAACGGCAGCGCCTCCGACGTCATGGCTTACGTCTACTTCCAGGAAGCCTTCATACAGTCTGATGTATTCATCGACTTTCATGCCGGCGGCCGAACCGCCTACGAGCGCTATGTCCTGTTTGACGCCGAAGATGACCCCGCCAATCTCACCCTGCATGAAAAGCGCCGCCGGAAGCTGGTGGTGGCTTACGGGCTTGATCAGGCTGCCTTCTTCCCAGCCGGCACGTTCTCGCCAAGCTTCGCCAAACTTGCGCTCGAAGACGTCGGCACGACGCAGATCACCATCGAGTTCGGCGGCGGCGCCGGCTGGTTCAAAAATGGCGATGACAACGTCCGCGACGCCGAGCGGGGTATATGGAACATCTTGAAAGCCATGCGCATCATCGACGGTGAATTAGAGTCGGACGGTCCGCTGTGTACCGTCTACAACGCCGGCGTCGTCATCTGGAAACCACCAGTCGACGGCCTCTTCATCCGCGATCGCAAATTCCGCGATGAACTCAAAGCGGGCGATGTCTATGGCCGGCTCGTCGATCCCTACACCGGCGCGCTCTTGGCGGCCATGCCGACGCCTGACGATGGCATTGTCATCCCCAGCGGGCAAGAATGGCCGACTGTCGGCGCCACCTCCATCGGCATTCTCGGCTCAATCGACCGCATCGAAGATCGCCGTACGATGGACCTTTACCTCGACTTCGACTAGAAAGACTGGAGATTCGATTCATGAAGATCGGCACAATTCAAGCGAATCATGGCGAGCGCGCCTTCGGCTTCTTCAGTATCGGGGTGACGCATGGGCGCTTTCCCATCCATATTCCCCTGCATCTGCTCGTCGGCGCGCAGGACGGGCCCACTCTCGTCGTGCAAGCTGGCGCCAGCGGCTTGGAAATCGAGCCGGCTCTTATCCTCCCGCATGTGGCCAACGAGCTCGATCCCGCCCAGATGAAAGGCGCCTTGATCCTCGCCCCGCTGATGAATACCTCCGCCTTTGAGTTCGAACAGGTCAACAGCGCTTGGGACGGGAAACACTACAATCGAGTCGGTCGCGGCGATGCCGCCGGCAGCGTCAGCGAACAACTCGTACATAGCTATTACAATGCCGCCATCGCCGAAGCGGACGCGCTGCTGGACATTCGCACCGGCGCCCTTTCCAGTTACCACGAGTTTGTCGGCGTTTACAGCGAAGGCGCTGTTGACAAGTCCAGGGATTTGGCTGTTGCGCTCGGTTTGCCGCATGTTGTGCTGGACCGCAGCGCCGATAGCTCGATGGCTCACGAAGCCGCCAGAGATGGAAAGGCGAGCGTCGCGGCCTATATCGGCGGCGGTCCCGGCTTGCGCGACTATCGCGATCAGAATCTCGGCCGCATGCGCAATGCCGTGCGCAACGCCATGCGTCACCTCGGCATGCTGGGCGGCGCCATCGAATCCGACGTTGATAATGTGAGCGTCATCAGGCAGCACACCGTCCTGACCTCATCCGATGTACGCGGTTTTACCTTTATTGACAAGGACAAACGAGGGACCCAGGTGCAAGCCGGTGATAAAATCGGCTACATCCGCCATCCGTTTTCCGGCAAACGTCTTGGAGACATCCTGGCGCCGCGGGCTGGCATCATGGCGCGTGGCGGCGCCGCTTGGCCTGTACCCGAGCAAGGCACCGTGCTGGCCATCCTTGGTGATTTGGTGGAGGAGATCGCCATTGCCTAATTCGCTGCTCAGAACCCCTCCATCGATTGGAAGCGAGCGCTTCAAAGGTCTGAAACAAGCTCGGTCTCCCCGCTTCCCTTCTGTAGCGAGACGCTATCTACGAATGGGAGTGGCATGATCCTCAGCCTAGTCAAGCGCAGTAGCTTCCGAGTGCATGCCTACCGTTGGTACTGGTTTGGCAATGTGCTCGTCCATATCGCTTTCTTGCTGCAAGCGGTCGCTCTCGGCTGGTACATGCTGGTTATCACCGATTCGGCCGTCATGGTCGGCATGGTCGCCTTCGCTTATGGTTTGCCCCTGCTGATGGTGTCACCATTTTCGGGCTTGGTTGCCGACCGCCTCAGCCGCCAATTGATCGTCCAGTTCTCATTGACGCTGGCCGTCCTGAGCTCAGCTTTGTTGGCGCTGCTGGCTGCCACCGATCACGCGCGTCCGGAATTCATCCTCTTGACGTCACTTACGCTGGGCGCGACCTTCGCCATTTACGCGCCGGCGCGCATGGCGATATTGCCGAACCTGGTGCCGGAAAATATGATCTTCAACGCCAGTACATTGAGTTACTCCGGCACACGTTTGATGGGCTTCTTTGGGCCAGTACTGGCCGGTTTCCTGCTGGACTTGACCGATATCGCGTTCACGCTGACCGTACAGGCGGCGATATTCGCCCTAGGCGCGTTTCTCTACCATAGGGCTGCGCATTTCTTGCCTCCGCCAAAGCAGAAGCGGAAAGATGCTTACAATATCCTCCGCGGCATGTGGCAGGTCATTGCTTTTCTGCGCCAGGACCGCGCGCTCTTCGCACTGGTGCTGATGGCGCTTGTCTTCGTGCCTGTCGGCATGCCCTACCAAAAACTCATGCCGCTCTTCGTAGACCGCGTGCTGAATGAGGGACCGGCGCTTCTCGGTCTGCTGGTGGGCAGCGCCAGCCTGGGTTCAGCTCTATCTGGCTTTGCTGTCGCCCTTATCGGCGATGTCTATCCCAAAGGCTGGGCGATTCTCGTCTTCTCGGCGCTCTTCGGCCTTGGCATGGTCGCATTTGCCTTCATGAGCGACTCGCTCATCGCGCTCGGTCTGATTTTTGTCATCGGCATATTCTCCGGCATATTCCTGACTCTCATCAATGCGCTCCTGTTGATTCACATCGCCGATGAACTGCGTGGCCGTATGATGAGTGTCTGGGGTATGGTCTGGGGGCTGATTCCGATTTCGGCTCTGATCGGCGGTACGGTCGCCGAGTTTTTTAGCATCTCGATCGTCATGGCGGCAGCGGGCGCCTGCGTCGCCTTCACCTGTATTCTTATGATTGCAACGCGCTCGCCCTTACTCGATCTCTAGCCGCGAGACACAAGGTCAGCAAAATGGTATTGCTCCTGCACAATCACGAAATCCGCGGACTGATGAATTTGTCGGACTACATGGCCGCGGTCGAAGACGGCTATCGCGAGCTTGGCGCCGGCGCTGGCGCAGTGTTCCCGCGTGAAAACCTCTGGATCAAGGGCGAGCAAAACGAAAGTCGCGGTGGCGGCCATCTGCCCGCGGGCAGCAAAGCCTCATTCAAGTTCAAAGTGGGGCTGCTGCCCAACCTGGGTGGCGCCGGCGTCAACGCTTACACCGCTGGCTTGCCTCATGGTCTTGAAACATTCTTGTTCCTGTTCGACACCGAAAGCGGCGCGCTGGCTGCAATTATGGAAGTCATGTACCTCAGTTGGCTCAAGACCGCCGCCGTCTCCGCCTTGGCGACCCGTCATCTCGCGCCGGCCGACAGCTCGGTCATGGCGCTCTTCAGCACCGGACGCCACGCCCGTTCGCAACTCTACGCCCTCACGAAAGTCGCCGACATCCAACGTGTGCAAGCCTATAGCCGCAACGCCCAAAGACGCCGCGCCTTCTGCGAGAAGATGAGCGCGGAACTGGGCATCGACGTGCATCCTGCCGATTCGCCGAAAGACGCCCTGCGCGAAGCCGATATCGTAACCGCCATCACCACATCCGCAACACCGGTCTTTGACGGGCGCGACCTGCCGGACAAACCCGTGCATATCAACGGTCTGGGCGCGCATTATCCCTGGGTGCGAGAGATCGATGAGTATACCGTGCTCAACAGCCGTGTCTTCGTAGACGTCATGCAGCAGGGCATCAGCGAAAACGGTGAAATCGTCATTCCATTGGAAGCGGGCGTCATCAACCGATCGCACGTCAAAGGCGATCTGGGCGCGCTCGCGGTCGGGCAAGTTCCCGCGCGCCTCGACGACACCAAATGGACGCTCTTCCTCTCCGGCGGAACCGGCATAGATGATATCGCTGTGGCGACTCGCCTTTACGAGCGCGCGCGCGAACGCGGGATAGGCACGGAATTCCAATTCAGCCAACCCTATGAATTTGAGTTATGAGGAGACCTTGCCGTTAACACATACACTGACACTAGGTTCTTGAATCCGGGCGGACCAAATGCGCCACGACGCGCTCGCCCGCATCTGGCCGCTCGCGATGTCGTCGCCGCGTCTCTAATTGTTGCTGACGTGATCTGATCATGGTTCTACTCTTGCGCAATCACGAAATCCGGGGACTAATGGACCTGCCCGAATACATCGACGCCGTCGAAGCCGGCTATCGTGAAATCGGCTTGGGCGCGGGAATCGGCTTTCCCCGTGAAAGCCTTTACATCGAGGGCGACCGCAACGAGTCCTTCCGCGCTGGACATCTGCCAGCTGGCTCCAAAGCCTCGTTCCAATTCAAAGCGGCTCTATTGCCCGGGCTGGGAGGCGCGGGCATACAGCCCTACACGGCCGGCTTGCCCACCGGGCTCGAAACCTTCATGTTCCTCTTCGATACCAATAGCGGAGCCTTGACTTGCATCATGGAGGTGCTTTACTACGACTGGCTCAAGACGGCGGCGCTGTCCGCTCTGGCGATACGTCATTTGGCGCCCGCCGGCAGCACGCAATTGGCGCTCTTCGGCACGGGCCGCCACGCCCGTTCACAACTCCACGCCGTAACGCAAGTCTGCCCGATTCAATCGGTCAAAGCCTACAGCCGCCGGGCGCCGCAACGCCATGAATTCTGCGAGAAAATGACCGCCGAATTGGGCATTGACGTCACCCCGGCCGCAACACCGTCCGCTGCCCTGCAGGACGCTGATATCGTCATAACCATCACGACCTCGCCAGTGCCCGTCTTTGACGGAGCTGACCTGCCCGACAAGCCGCTGCACATCAACGCTTTGGGCGCCCACTATCCCTGGGTTCGCGAAGTGGACGAATATACTGTGGTCAACAGCCGCGTCTTCGTCGATGAATGGAAGCAGGGTTTCAAAGAGAACGGCGAGATCATCATCCCGCTCAAAGCGGGTATCATTGATGAATCACATGTGATCGGCGACTTGGGCGGCTTGGTCGCTGGTAAGATAGAGGGACGCGCAGACGACAGCAAATGGACGCTCTTCCTCTCCGGCGGCACCGCGATAGAAGACGTCGCAGTCGCCGCCCGTTTAGTTGAAAAAGCCAAGGCAAAAGGCATCGGTACCGAGTTCTCATTTAATCAACCGTACGAATATGAGCTATAAGGAGCTGATTTACATGTTGACGCATGACGCACTGAAACGAGATACCGCGCGGCGCGTGGAAAATCTGCAAGCGATGATGAAGGAGCAGGACCTCGACGTGCTCATCATCACCGGGCAGGCAATGCCAGGTGGCATGGGTGGGATTCGCTACATCACGAACGCGCATCTCTGGGGTGGCGTCGCTTACGCCATTCTGGGCGCCGATGATCCCCACCCCTGGCTTCATGTCTGGAGCTCTTACCAAGCCGTCTGGAGCCGCAACGAAACCTCCACCTTGCCTGAGCGCGTCTTCACGCCCGACGGCGATATCGTGGTTGCCACCACCGACAAAGCCAAGGACTATGCCACCGGTAGTAAACGCATTGGCATGGTCAACATGAGCAAGCTGATGGGTCTCGGCACCTATCAGGCTTTTGTCAAGCAGCTCGAAGGCTACGAAATGGTCGAAGTCACCGACGCCTTTAACGTCATTCGTCAAATCAAATCCCCCTTTGAATTGGAAGCAATCCAGCAGAACGGTGCCATCCTCGATTCGGCTATGGATATCTTCAAGGATGTGGCCGGCGTCGGCGTCCGCTACTGGGATGTTTGCGCCGCCGTCGAAGGTTATATCAAGTCCTTCGGCGCTTTCTGGGGCCGGACGAAGCTCTCTATCGATGGTACGCCCTACACCGTGCCCACGCCCAAAGACTTGCGCATGGGACGCGACGACATCATCAACTTCGAAATTGTCTACGAATCGCCTTACGGCTACTGGCTCGAGATGACCACTGTCTTCTCCTTTGATCCTCTGCCCGACGATGTGCAAGCGCTCCTGGACGGCTATCTGGCAGCGGTGGAAGCGTCTTCGGCCGCCGCCAAAGCGGGCAATACCTTTCACGACATTTCCGAGGCAAACGACAACACCTTGCGGAATCTCGGCTTCCCGGTCGATGGCAAGCATACGCCGGACTGTCACAGTACCGGGCTAGACGGCAGCGACGGACCCAGTTCACCCGCCGCGCCCGGCTTTGTGCTGAAACCGAATATGGTGCTCTCATTCCATCCGGGCACCGTGCTGGAGAACGATCGCGGTTTTCTCATCTCCGACAACTTCCTGATCACTCCAGGTGGAGCCGTCCGCCTCTCGCCGCATCATGCCGACCGCTATTACATTCAGCTGGACGCCTGATTCGATTCAGCCCAAGGCTCGACAGATTGCCGGTCCCTTTCTATAACCCTTGAGGAAGAAACCGGCCAAAGTAAGACCGCAATAGAAAAAGGAGGGGAGTCATGAAAGAACAAACCGCAGTTCAAATCATAGGAGAATACGCCGCGAACCGACACTTTCACCAGTTGAGCGAGCTCACGCTAACGCGAGCCCGCCAAGTCATGCTCGATCACTTTGGCGTGACGCTTGGCGGCATCCAGACAGAACTGGGGCGGCTGGCTGCCGATTACGCGGCGCAGATGCATCCCGGCAACGATGCTACCATCATCGGCGATGGGCGCCGCAGCTCGCTTGAAGGCGCGACTTGGGCCAACGCGGTCACCGGCAAAGCCATGGGCATGGACGACAGCCACCGCGGCGCCGGTCATGTCGCCTCGGAATTGGTTCCCGTTGCCCTTGCCCTCGGCGAAGCTTACCAACTCAGTGGCGAGCAAATCATTACCGCGCTGGCGGTTGGTTATGACGTGATGGAGATGATTCAGGTCGCTGTCGATGGCTGGCAGCGCGAGCGCGGGCATGACCACAAAGGTCAAGCCGGCACTATGGCCAGCGCGGTAACGGCGGCCGTCGCCATGGGATTGCCCGCGGAGAAAATCTCCCATGCGATCGCATTGTCGATGGATATGGCATGTGGCACCGAGCAATATGTCTACGATGCGGGCGCCTGCGATACAAAAGATCTGCTGGCTGCCTATGGCGCGCAAAACGGCATCGCCAGCGCCAAAATGGCGGAGTTTGGCTTCCGTGGGCCCCCTGGCGCGCTGGATGGCGAGTACGGCTATTTTCACGCCTTTGGTCCCGGCTATGATCCAGCATATCTCGATCGGCTCGATGGCGAAGCCTTGGCGCGCACCGGCTTCAAGCCCCACGCCGGCTGCCGCCACGTGCATTCCTGTGTCGACGCCACCCAGGAGCTTCTGCAATCCGGACAGCCCGACCTCGATAGAATCACCTCCATCGAAATTGATACCTATCACGAAGCGATCACACCCTCTTTCCGCGTCAACTATGAGCCGGAAACCGTCGGGCAAGCCTCATTCAGCCTGCCGGTGACGGCCGCCGTCATCTTGACCCGCGGACGTTGGTTCTCGGACGATATCCAAACTTACAACGAGCCGATTCAACAGCGGCTGCGTCATCTCGTAAAGGTCGGTTTGGACGAAGCGATTCAGGCGGAACATCCGGGGAAGAATGGCTGCGAAGTCCGAATCCAGACCGATGATGGCCAAAATTATCGCGGGCGCGTCGAACACGCGAAGGGCGAGCCGGAGAATATGCTGACCGATGCAGAATTCGAAGCCAAGTTCCGCCACATGGCCGGCGACATTCTGCCTGAAGGGCAAGTTGCTATTTTGCTCGACGGCATCAGTCGCCTGGAGCAGCTCGATGATGTCGGCGATCTCGTGCGACTCAGCGTGCCGCAGAAAGTAGCTGTGTAAAGACCAATGAAAATCGCAGACGTCGCCTCCACCATCGTCAATATCTCGCGCCAGCGCGACCTGGCAACAGCTTACGGCGTCTCGACCGGGACCAACACCGTTGTCGTGCAAGTGCGCACCGACGATGGCATCACCGGCATCGGTCAGACGGTCGCGCCCGCGCCCTGGGGCGGTGACGCGGTTGAGGTCGTGAAACATCAGATAGACCAATACCTTGCTCCTGCCCTGAAAGGTGAAGACCCTTTCAATATCGAGCGACTGCACAACACCATGTTTCAGGCGCTTCGCCCAGCGGTCAACGCCCGCACCGCGCTCGATTTCGCGCTTTGGGATATTAAGGGGAAGGCGCTTGGCGTACCTGTCTTTCAACTGCTGGGCGGGGCTTGTATGCCCGGCGCTGTCTGCCACGGCTTCGTCGAGCGTGACGAACCGCGAGCGATGGCGGCCCGCATCGAAGAATTAAACGCCGACGGCTGGACCTGGTTCAAGACCAAGATCGGATTCACAGTCGACGAGGACGTGCTGTGGTATAGTCAACTCCGCGATTTGGTCGGAGATAAAGTCAGATTTCAACTTGACGGCAATACGGGGTATACTCTCGGCGATGCCGTTCACGCGCTGACGCAGTTGGAGCGTCTGGGTGGGGTCGCGCTCTTTGAACAACCAGTGGAGCATTTGGACGAAATGGCGCACTTGGCGACACGACTCGCGACGCCACTGCAAGCTGACGAATCGACAGGCGGCGGTCCGCGCAGCGTCTTCGAAATCGCACGGGATCGCGCGGCCCATGTCTTGCATTTCAAGATTCATCGATACGGTGGGCTGCTGCCCTCTGCTCGCATGGCCGCTATCGCCGAAGCCGCCGGCCTGGAAATCTCGGTGGCGCCCTATTTCGATATCATCGCCGCTGCCGCCGCACATCTCGCCACCGCTACCCCGGTCGCCAAATGGCCGGCCGGCTTCTCCGACATGACAGACACCATCCTCGCCGAGCCCTACGAACCCGACGGGATCATCTTGAAAGCGCCCGACGGACCGGGGCTCGGCGTACAAATTGATGAGGACAAGCTCGCTTATTTCGCAGCTTCCGCCTAAGCGCATGCGGGCATTGGACCATATTTTGCTGAAATCTGTTGCAGGAGGTGACTAGCGCAAGTAACTCACGCTCAACGTTCGTTGTCGATGAAGTGTTTCACATAAGGAGAAACCCATGTTAGCAAAGAGAGTACTTATCCTACTGGGCCTCTGCCTGCTCATAGGATCACTGGCCGTCGTGCCGGCGACGGCGCAAGACGATATGTCCGAATTCGTCTTCGCTCACTCCGGGCCCATCCGCTCCATGGATGCGCACTCCCACTGGTTCATCTCGAGCCACTGGCTGACCAACCTGCTCTACGACTGTCTGATCTGGCGTGCCCCGGAAGGCGGTGGCTATGTGCCCCAAGCCGCCCATAGCTGGGAACTGGTCGACGATACGACCTGGCGCTTCCACCTCCGCGAAGGCGCAACCTTCCATAATGGCGAACCGCTTGATGCGGCAGCCGTCAAATGGAATATCGACCGCGTGCGCGTGGAAATTGACCCGCAGATTCCGCTGTGGCTGCAATGGCGCTTCGTCAAAGACACCATCGTCGTTGATGACCTGACCATCGATATCACCACCGAAGAGCCCCACGCCTACTTTGAAAACGATGTCAGCTTTAACGGCTGTGAGCTGCTGCCGCCCCAGTACTTCCAGGAAGTCGGTCAGGAAGAATTCATCCGCAACCCGGTCGGTTCCGGCCCCTACAAGCTGGCTGAATTCACCGAAAACGACCGCTATGTCTTCGAAGCCTGGGACGACTATCACAGCGGACGCCCCGAAGTTGACCGCGTCATCTACCAGGTAATCCCGGAAGCCTCGGCGCAGGTGGCCGCCTTGTTGGCTGGTCAAGTCGATTTGATCGCATCAGTACCGGTCCCGGACCGCGAACGCCTCGAGGCAACTGAAGGCATCAGCCTGCTGACCGAGACGCGCAACCGCATGCACCATCTCCGCGTCCGCACCCAAGCCGAAACCGGCGCTATGTCGGAAACTCACGACGGCTATCAGCCGGCTACCCTGGACGTCAACGTGCGCTGGGCCATCACCCATGCTCTCGACCGTCACCTGCTGGCGGAAGTCCAAGGCGCCGCTGAGGGCCGTTTGGCTCGCATCTGCAGCTACTATCCCGAAGGCTACGCTGAAAGATACGCCGACCCAGACGTGATCTCGGAATGGTACAACCCGGACTTGGCGCGTGAATACTTGGCGAAAGCCGGCTATGCCGAAGGCGAAGGACCCACCGTCTACTTCGACACCATGAACAACAGAGACGGCAATGAGAAAGAAGTCGCCGAAGTCGTCAAGATTATGCTGGAAGAAGTCGGCTTCAACGTGGACTTGACCGTCCGTGACACCGCCGCCCATTACAGCGAAATTTCCACGCCCGGCAACAATCGCGACATCATGATGACTTCGCTCGGTTGCTCGGTTGGCTTGCTGCCGCTATTCTATCAATGCTCCTGGGACGCGCCTCGCTACGCCGCCTGCGTTGAAGAATGGGACGCGGTCGCCCAAGCCATCTTGACCACCCACGATTATGACGAGCGCCTGTCGCTCTGGGGCCAGTGGTGGGAACACTACATGGAATATCAAGGCACAGTCACCCTCTACGAGATGACCACCATTGCAGCGATGAACACGGCCGATTTTGATTTCACGCTGCGCAAAGACGGCTGGATGACCTTCCGCGATCTCAAACTCGCGGACGGCATGTAATCCATCTGTCGGAATACTTTACGGTGTGGGCGGCTCTGTGAGTTGCCCACACAAAACGCGAAAAGCAAAATGTTCCAACGGTAATGCCGCCCGCGTTAGCTCCCTCTCTCCCCTTGTGGGAGAGGGGGCCGGGTGGTGAGGGGGACCATGCGCGAATTCATCGTCACACGTTTCTTCCAACTAATCGTCACCATGTTCATCGTCTCGCTGCTGGTCTTTCTGATGATTCGCCTGCGTGGCGATCCCATTTCCATCATGGCGCCGCCTATCTTTAATCAAGAACAGATCGAAGCCTTGCGGGCTGCCTGGGGCTTTGACAAACCGGTTCTGGAACAATACGTCATCTTCTTGCGAAAAGCTGTCACCGGAGACTTCGGCACTTCGTTCTTCGCCCGGCGCCCGGCGATGGAAGTCGTTGTTGAGCGCTTGGGTTATTCCTGGCTGCTGGCGGCGGTATCATCCATGATCGGACTAACGATCGCAGTGCCACTGGGCATCCTTTCCGCTTTGAAGCGCAACAGCCTGCTCGACTTCGCCAGCACCGCCTTGGCCTCTCTGGGCACCGCCATGCCTAGCTTCTGGCTCGGTCTTATGTTGATTATCGTGTTCTCCGTCTACCTGCGTATTCTGCCTTCATTCGGCGCTCTGGAACCCCAAGCCATCATCATGCCCTCCGCCACTCTCGGCGTCGGCATGGCGGCCCGCCTCTCCCGCCTCACCCGCTCCGCCATGCTGGAAGTGCTGAATCAAGATTACGTCCGCACCGCCCGCAGCAAAGGCCTGCAAAGCAAACATGTCGTGCTGCGACATGCCTTGCGCAACGCGCTGATACCAGTAGTAACCGTGTTTGGCTTGCAGCTCGGCTGGCTTCTGGGCGGCTCTGTAGTCGTTGAAAGTGTCTTCGCCTGGCCCGGTCTGGGAAGACTAATGGTCGAATCCATAAACGTCCGCGATACGACCGTGGTTCAAGCAGGATTGTTCTGGTTCTCTCTCTCTTTTATACTGATCAATTACGCCCTTGATGCCTTCTATATGCTTATTGACCCGCGGATCCGAATCGGCTAGAGCGCAAACATGGATACCATTGAAGTAGGCAAAGTCTCGCCTGAATACATATCGACCCTGCCGCCGCCGCGCAGCCTGTTTACCCGGGTCACTTCAGCGCTCTTCCGCAGTCCCATTGGCGTTGCCGGCACCGCCATCGTCGGCTTTGTCCTTCTGCTCGCCGTAATCGGCCCACAGATTTCCCCCCATGAGGCGGTTGGTCACAATCTGCGCGCCCGCTTCAAACCACCCGGATATAGCGACAGCGCCGGTTACTACACGCTGGGCACCGATCAGCTGGGCCGCGATATCCTCAGCCGCATCATCGCCGGCAGCCGAGTTTCTGTTCTGGTCGGCATTGTCTCCGTGCTAATTGCGGGCACCATCGGCGTGACTTACGGTTTGGTCAGCGGTTTTGTTGGCGGTCTTGTCGACACAGTGATGATGCGCATCGTTGACGCCCTCCTGAGCATTCCCTTCATCGTCTTGGTTGTCGCCATCTCTGGCGTAGTCGGCGCCGGATTGGGCACACTCATTCTCATCCTCGGCTGCACCGGCTGGGTGACTTACGCGCGTGTCATTCGCGGCGAAGTGCTAAAAGTGCGCGAAATGGAATACGTGGTGGCCGCCTACGCGGTCGGTCAAAATCGGCCGATGGTCATGCTGCGCCACATCCTGCCCAATGTAGTCTCCTCCGCCATCGTCTTGGCGGCCGTTCAGGTCGCCGTGACCATCCTCGCGGAATCCTCTTTGAGTTTCCTTGGCCTGGGCGTGAAAACCCCAACCGTCACCTGGGGGCTGATGCTGGCCGATGGCAAAGCCTACATCAACAGCGCCTGGTGGATGACCTTTTATCCCGGCATCGCCATCACCATTACCGTACTTGGCGTCGTTTTCCTGGGCGATTGGCTGCGCGATTTTCTCGATCCTAATATTCGCGCCCGCGCCTAGCCGCCGGCCGGCGTCAGAATGCGAGGAGCCAACGTGGACGACATGAATACCAGGGGGTTCCGTATCCCGCGGTCTCGCACATTCGAAACGCATCAAGCGCTTCGCGACGAATTCATGGCCGCCATTGAACCGCTCGTCCTCAACACCTATAGTCATTCGGCAAAAACGCGCGCGCAACTCGAAGCGGCTTTCGCCGCCGAAATGGATGCGAAATATGCCGTCGCCGTCGGCTCAGGCACTATCGCTCTCTTCCTCGCCATGCGCGCCTGCGGCATCGGCAGCGGTGACGAAGTCATCACGATTGCGAACTCCGATATCTCCACCACCGCCGCCGTCACGAACTGTGGCACCCGACCCGTCGTCTGTGATGTATTGGCATCGGACTATACGATCGATCCCGATCAGGTCGAAGCGCTCATCACCCCCAATACCCGCGCTGTCCTGCCCGTCGACTTGCACGGTCATCCAGCGAACGTGAAAGCGCTGCGACCATTGGCGAACCATTACGGTCTCAAGATTATCGAAGACGCCGCGCTCGCCACCGGCGCCCACGATTATGGCCGACCCGTTGGCGCATTCGCCGATGCGGCTGCCTTCAGCTTGGCGCCCTTCAAACCCTTCGGCAGCGCCGGCAACGGCGGTATGGTCGTCACCAGCGATGAAGAAATCTACCGGAATCTGTGCTTGCTGGCCGATTACGGCCATGCGCCCCGCAGCCCCAATCAACCCGCCGCCTACCAGAATTATATCGCCGAGGGCTACAACGTCCCCTTGGACGCCTTGCAAGCCGCCATATTGCTTGTCAAGCTCCCATACCTCAAAGAGTGGACCGCCAAACGTCGCGCCATTGGCGAAGCGCTTGCAGCCGGACTGGCTGACACATCAGCGCGAACGCCGCAGCTTCGCCCCGAGTCGGCGCCCACCTTCCGCTCCTACACCATCTGCGTCGACCGCCAGCTGGAAGTCCATCAAGCTCTGCGCGACGCCGGCATTGAAGCCGTGATTCACTACGCCCCGCCCATCACCCATTACTCCGTCTACGCCGGTCTCTTTCCCAATAAGGACCAGTTGCCCGTCACCGAGCGACTGGGGCGCGAAATTGTCAATCTTCCCGTCTCGCCTGAATTCACCGACGAAGACATCAACTATATGATTGAAACAACGAGAAGCATTCTGGACAAATATGATTAATCCGTATGAGCGACTGAACCGTAGAGTCTACGCTCGGCGGTGAGTCACACGTCCAACTGGAAATGTAGGGGAGAGCCTTGGCTCGCCCACCAAAGAAGGAGAATCAAATGAATTTACTCGAACAAATCACCGAATACGCCTTCAACCTGCAATGGGAGGACATCCCGCAAGACGCTCGCGAACTCGCGAAAACCATCATCTACGACTCCATCGGCACCGGCTTGGGCGGCTATCAGCGCGCCCTGGGACAAAACGCCGCGCGCTACGCCACGACCGTGATGGCCGGCAACGAGGCGACGCTCCTGGGCAGCGGCGCCCGCACCTCCCTTGAAGGTGCTGCCTTCGCCAACTCCGTCATGGTCAAGATCCTCGGCATGGACGACTCGCATCGTCAAGCGGGCCATATCGCCTCTCAAGTCGTTCCCGCGCTCCTGGCTGTCGCCGAAGTCTATGGCGCCACCGGCGAAGACATCCTGGTCGCCACCGTCGCCGCCTACGACTTCGCCGTGCGTCTTGGCCGAAACGTGCGCGCTACCCATCGCGAACGCGGTTTTGACATGAAAGGCACGGTCGGCGCGCTATCCACCGCGTTGGCGGTCGCCCGCTGCGCCGGCTTCGACCGCGAGCGCATGCTCAATACCATCGCTCTCGCCGCCGATATGGCCTCCGGCACCGAGCAGTATGTATACGACGGCGGGCGCTGCGATACCAAAGACCTGATATCCGGCTTTGCCGCTCGCAACGCGGTCTTCGCCATGCGCCTCGCTGAAGCCGACTTTTACGGTCCGCGCAGCGCCCTGGACGGCAGCTACGGCTATTTCAGCGCCTTCGGCGACGGCTTCGACCCCGAAATGTTCGCGGATCTGGGCGAAGAATTCGCCATTCTCGGCACCGCCTTCAAGCCGCATGGGGGCTGTCGCCACACCCATCAAGCCATCGACGCCGTCCAATCGATCCTGAGCCAGGGCGCGCTTGATACGACCGAAATCAAACGCATCGACCTCGGCACCTATGGCTACGCTACGCGCCCCATCTTCCGCGTCGATCCCAACCCGGTGTCCCGCGAAGTCGCTGGTTTGAGCATCCGCACATCAACCGCCGTCGCCCTCAAGCATGGCAGCGCCTGGCCCCATAACTTCTCTGACTGGGATGAGCCGGAAGTCCGCCGTCTGCGCAATCTGATTGATGTACAGGTCGACCCGGAAATCGAAGGACGCTATCCCGACTCGAACGGTTGCCGCTTGAGTGTCACCTTGGCGAATGGCGAGGTGCGCTCTGCCTTCCTGCCCAACATGAAGGGCGAACCCGAGTTCCGCATGACCGACGCCGAACTTCGCGAGAAATTCAGCGTCCTCACGGGCGATCTATTCCCGCAGGAGCGCGCCGATGCCATCTATGCCGTCTGTAACGAATTGGAGTCAGTGGACGACATTGACGAGCTGACCTGTCTTTGCGCCGCCTCTGAACCCATTATCGCCTAAGGAGTCGAGCGCTAGAGCTTGACCACCTTAACTAGGCGATTCGGCTATGCGCTTCTCCCCCTCCGAAGGTCAGTGTCTAGGCGACCCTGATGCCTCCTGAGGACAGGACAGGTTTGAACAGACGACAAATGAAAGCGCTGCGGAAGCCAACACAAGCATCAAATTTGGCGAATGCTGTAGGGGCGACTCTGTGAGTCGCCCGCAAGCGCTCAAGATCTGCAGGCGAGACCTATCAGTGCACCCGAAAAAGGCCTCAACGGTACAGGATATTCGACGATATATCGCTCGCAGCTAAACTGTCCGGTCGTCAGCTGATGCCTCGGGTCACGTAGACATAGACCTGCGGGAGGGGGCCGGGGGGTGGGCTTGGTTAACCCGTCTTTGCGTCGCCGCCGAATCGGTGACCGCCTAGCTTTCACGGGTGACGATATACCAGGCTTTGCCACCGCTGCGCTCGAAACCAGTCACAGCGTATTCCGCGTCGAATAAGGTCAGCATCGCCTGACGTACCAGCAACTGCCAAGTCTTGGCGCGTTCAATATCACCTTGCTTCAGCGCGGCAATGTCCACCGGTATCTCGATGGCGAAATGCGCTTGATCAAACGCCGTCCCTGCATCGCTTTGGAGAGCGCCTGCTGCATCAACCCATACCAGCGGCCGCGCCTCCGCCAATCCCGGTCCCGCTCCGCGCCGCCGATCCTGCGCCATTTCAACGACATGCGGCGCATCTAACTCCCACTGCGCTTCCAGGCGGTCGCTGGCCAAGCCCGCGTTGAGGCCATCCCGCATCTCGCCGTAGTGGTCTGCCGAGTACGTCCGCGCCGTCACGCCCAGCCGGTTGAAATTGAAATTGGCGTTGCCAGCCTGCAGCGGATCGAATGTCCAAGCCATCCAGCGGAAACCCCGCTCCAGCGCCCATTCCCGCTGCGCCTGCTTGAGTAGAAAGCCAATGCCCCGGCCCTGGAAATCCGGATGCACCGCCGCCATATGCGACCAAAGCCAAAGTTCGCCTGATCGTGGCGCCGCGAATCCAAAGCAGAAACCGACAAGCTGCTCCCCAATTTCCGCCCCGAAAACCGCGCCGCCACTATGCACGATCGCCCGCAGCGTATGCGGCGACGTGACCTCAACATCGCGCATGCCCCAAACCGCCCGCTGCAATTCAACCGTCGCATCAAGCTCGGGCATCGTCCTTAATTCGCGAATCACTATTCTTTCAGTCATGCCAGAAATCGACTGCGCCAGTCACCGCTTGCAATCATAGCAAGCGCGAAGTCAAATGGCAAAGCGACCGCGCTTCATGCTAAAATCACCAGCTACGCGCTTGGAGTCTAATTCTTCCTCCGCCTGCCGCTGATCGCTTGAGGAGCGAACATTTGTCACATGAGTCGCTTTCTGCTTCCGTGCTGGACACCATCGGCAAAACACCCTTGGTCGAGTTGTCGCGCATCGCGGGCGAACTCGACGGACGTGTCTTCGCCAAACTGGAATTCCTCAATCCCGGCTACTCCAAAAAAGACCGCATCGCCCGACAATTGATCGAAGACGCCGAAGCGGAGGGCGCCCTCCACCCTGGCGATACCGTCGTTGAGCTCACCAGCGGCAATACCGGTACCGGGCTGGCAATCGTCTGCGCCGTCAAGGGCTATCGCTTTGTCGCGGTGATGTCCCGCGGCAACTCGAGCGAGCGCGCCCGCATGATGGCGGCGCTCGGCGCTGAAGTGGTGCTCGTCGATCAATGTCCCGAGTCGACGCCAGGCGAAGTTTCCGGCGCCGACCTCGCGCGCGTCGAAGAAAAAGCCCAAGAGATCGTCCGCCAGCGCCGCGCCTTTCGCGCCGACCAATTCCTGCTCAAGGGCAATTCGCGCGCCCACTATCGGCATACCGCTCCCGAGATCATACGGGCAGTGGCGCGTAGACACAGCCACGACTCCGGCGGCATCGACGCTTTCTGCGATTTTATCGGCAGCGGCGGCTCTTTCGCCGGTTGCGCCCGCTACTTCAAAGAATGCGACCCGGCAATTCAATGTTACATCGTCGAGCCGGCCGGCGCCGCGGCCTTCGCTGGCGAAGCTGTCACCCGCCCCAACCACAAAATCCAGGGCGGCGGATATGCCATGGGCGATCTGGCTTTAGTCGATCGCGCGCTCGTCGATGGCTGCCTGCAAGTCAGCGATGCCGACGCCATGCGGATGACACGCCGCCTGGCAAAGGAGGAAGGTCTCTTCGCCGGCTACTCATCGGGCGCAAACCTGGCCGCGGCCTTGCAGCTGCTCAAAGGTCCCCACCGCGGTGGGCGTATCGCCATCCTCCTCCCTGATTCCGGCTTGAAATACCTCAGCACCGATCTCTGGTCTCGGCGACAATAGCAGACGGGCTTAAACCATGAGCGAAGCGAAACCGCAAGACGACATCGTACGCTGGATTCGACACCAGCACGAATCCCTCTCGCGCAGCCAACGCAAGGTGGCTCAGTTTCTGCTTGAAGGCGGCATCGGCGCTATCCACTTGACCATCACGGAAATCGCCGAGGCGGTCGGCGTTAACCCGTCAACAGTCGTGCGCACAGCCCAGGCTCTCGGTTTTGAAGGCTTCCCTGAACTGCAATCGGTTCTGCGCGGTCAATTTCTCAATCAGGCGAAGATCGCCCAGCGCATGCAAATCGGCTCGCAGCAACTGCTGGAAGACCTCTCAGCCGCCAATCAGGAAGAAGCGCACCTGCTCAATACCGTGCTGCGCGATGAAGTTCAGACCCTCATCGACCTGCCACAGCACGTACCCACCCATATCTTCGACCGCGCTGTTGATATGGTCGATCAGGCAGGCCAGGTCTATATCATTGGCTTGGGCTCCTCATTTCCGCTCGCGCTCAATTTCGGCATCGTCCTGCGCTACATCCGCCCAGACACGACCGTGCTGACGCCTGGCATTGATCCCATCGCGGCGCAGCTAGCCCCGCTCGAAGCGGGCGATCTGATCTTTACGCTCTGTTTCGCCCGCTACACCCGCGAAACGCTGACGGTGATGGATGTCGGCAGACAACGGGGCGCCGCCGTGCTGACCGTCACCGACAGCCACGTCTCGCCAGCCGCCATCCGCTCCGATCTCGCCCTGGTCGTGCCCTACCGCCTGCGTCTCTACAGCAATACGGTCGCGCTTTTCGCCCTGCTTGACGCCATCCTCGGCGCCCTCTCGCTGCGCTATCCTGAGAAAACGCGCGAGCGCCTCGAAAGCCTCGAAGAACTTTACAAACAATTCAACCTGCTCACCCTCGACGACGAATAGCCAATGCGACTGTGCGAAGGCACGACTTTGCGACTCCCCCGCGAAAACGGAAAACCTGTAGGGGCGACCCGTTAAGTCACCCGCCGCCGCCACCTAAGCCCGTACATTCGGATCCAGCGCATCGCGCAGCGCATCGCCAATGACATTCAAAATCAGCACCACCAGCGTAATTGTCATGCCGGGGAAAACCGCCATCCACCACTGCGTTCTCAAATAATTCCGCCCGTCCGCCAGCATCGCCCCCCATTCCGGCGTCGGCGGCCGCACGCCCAACCCAAGGAAGCTCAAGCTCGCGCCTGCCACAATCGCGCCGGAGACGCCCAGCGTCGTCAAGACGATCATCGGACCCAGCACACCGGGCAAAATATGGAAAAACATGATGCGCAGCGAACCCGCGCCCATGCCGCGCGCCGCCATCACATACTCCATCTCGCGGATTGACAGCGTGATGCCGCGGATCAAGCGCGAGAATGTCGGCAGCGAGAAAAACGCGATCGCGATGATGACGTTGTTGATATTCGATCCCAGCAGGCTCACCAGCCAAATCGCCAGGATCAAGCCGGGAAAAGCCAATATCAAGTCCATCACGCGCATGATGACATTGTCGGCCATGCCGCCGAAGAATCCAGCGATCAACCCCAGCGGCGTGCTGACGATAACTGCCAGCCCAACCGACAAGAAACCAACCTGGAGTGAAACGCGCCCGCCATAAAGCACGCGGCTCAGGATATCGCGCCCCAGATTGTCCGTGCCGAAGGGATGCGACAGCGACGGCGCTTGCCTGCGCTCCGGCGTATTTTTCTCTATCGGGTTGTAGGGCGTCACCTGCGGCGCAAACAAAATCGCCAACAGCAGCAGCAGAAGGCAGCACAGACCAAAAACCGCCACGCGGTTTCGAACAAACTTCAGCAGCACCAACTGGTATAAGCCGCTGGGGCGCGCTCCCCGCTCGGCGACAAGATCGACCTCAGGCATACCGAATCCGCGGATCGACGAAGGCGTAGATGATATCGACAATCAGATTAACAAAGACGAAGGAGGCCGCCACCAGGATCACCGCGCCTTGTATCATCGGATAATCGCGATTGCTGATGGCGTCAATTGCCAGGCGCCCGACGCCGGGCAAGCCGAAGATGCTCTCAGTGATGACCGCCCCGCCGAGTAAGCCGCCCACCGACAAGCCGACCACCGTGATCACTGGGATCAGCGTATTGCGCAGCGCATGACGCAATAGCACGCGCCGCCGCGCCAAGCCTTTCGCCCGCGCCGTCCGCACATAATCTGTGCTCAGCACTTCAATCATGCTCGAGCGCGTCAGGCGGGCGATCAGCGCGCTCTGGCCCACCGCCAGCGTGGTCACCGGCAAGACAAAGTGACGCCAGCTGCCCGTCCCCTGCACCGGCAGTACGCGCAATCCCACCGAGAATATCAGTATCAGCATCAGCCCCAGCCAAAATGTCGGGATGGAAAAGAAAAACACGGTCAGCACAATGCCGATATTATCGACCCAGGTGCGCTGATAAACCGCCGTGATGATGCCGATGACCAAGCCAATCGTCGTGCCAACCGTTACGCTTAGGAAGGTGAGCGTTGCCGTGAAGGGAAAGGCTCTCGCAATCACGCCCATCACCGGCTCGCGAAACTTGACCGAGCGCCCCAAGTCCCCACCGGCAAAATTGCGCAGGAAGATCAGATACTGCTCGACAACGGGCCTGTCCAGTCCCAGCTTGCGTCGGATAAGCTCGATCTGCTCCGGCGACGCCCGATCGCCCGCCATGATCTGAGCCGGATCGCCCGGCAGCGCCACCCGCAGCATGACGAACACCACCGTCGTCACCGCCAGGATCAAGGGAAACGCAATCGCAATCCGCCGCAGGATGTACTGGCTCACGGTCACCCTATCCTAGAAGGATTTTGTGCGTACGGGCAAGCGATCTGCTGTGTCTACGCGCAGCGGTGGCTCGCCCCTACAGTTCAGATCTCAAATGGCAATTGCAGGGGTCAGCCATTGGCTGACCCGCTTGAAGTATACCAATTTTCATTCATGCGCCCCCCTCCCTGATGCTTCGGGGTCGCGTAGACACAGACCCGGCGGGAGGGGGTTGGGGGACGGATTAGACTCCCCTACTCCACCTCGAAATACGCGTTCCAATACAGGAAGCTCGTATCCGGATGGATGCGCCAGCCCATCAACTCCGCGCGCACGCCCGTCAATGCCGGCGGCACCGCCAGATAGACCCAGGGCGACGCTTCGATGATGTACTCGCTCACCGCCGTCACCGCCTCATAGCGCAAGTCCGGATCCAGCTGCGAATCCGCCGCGACCAGCAGATCCGTCAATTCGTCGGTTGAGAACCAGGCGCGGTTGCTGCCGCCCTTGCGCTCCGGATCGAAGAAGTAGGTCAAAATGCTCGGGTCCTGATAACCATAGAGCAGCAGGAAGAGGTCATGCTCGCCCGTCGTCGTCAGGTCGATCAATGCCGAGAATTCCAGCACGTCAATCTGCAGCGGGATGCCGACAGCGCGCCACTGCGCCTCCAGCACTTCCGCCTGCCGCAGCCACTCATCGGGGGACGCGGTCGCCAGCGGCACGGTCCAGTCATTGCCGTCCGGGTCCTCGCGCAAGCCATCGCCATCCACATCGACATAACCGAGCTCGTCCAGCATCGCGCCCGCCTTCTCGGGGTCGAAGCTCGGAGCGATCGCGTTCAAATCGGGATTGTGCCCCCAGATGGTCGGCGGCAGCGGCTGATAAAGCGGATCCGCCAAGTCATCCCAAGCCAGCGTGACAAATTCTTGCCGGTCGGTGGCATAAGCGAAAGCCCGCCGCAAATCCGGATTTGTCCAGGGATCCTTCGACGTATTGAAGCCGACATAGCGAATCTGGCTCAATTTCGCCACGTGCACATCGATGTCCGGGTTCGCTTCCGCGTCCGCCAGGTTCTGCGTCGGGATGCCAGCCAGTGAAATCTCGCCCGTCTCCAAAGCGGCCAATACCGTCTGCTCCTCGCCAATGAAGAGAATCTGCAGCTCGTCTAGGAAGACTGGACCCGGATGATCGTACAGCTCGGGCGGCGCCCAGGTGAAATCGGGATTGCGCTCGAACAGCGCGTAGTTGTCCGTGACCAATTCCTTCAAGATGAAGGGACCGCCACCGACCGGGTTGGTGCCGAAGTCATCCGGTCCGATCGCCTCGTAGGCGGTCGGCGATACTATCTCCAAGCCAGCCAGCACAAAGAACAAGGGCGCGTGCGGCGAATTCATGTGCATCGTGAAGCTGTAGTCGTCGTGGACCTCGATATTATCCAGCAGCGTGATCAAAGCGCGCCCGGTCGAAGCGGTCGATTCCGGATCGGCATACTTCTCCAGGTTCCACTTCAGCGCTTCCGCGTTGATCGGACTGCCATCGCTGAAACTGGCGAAATCGATCAAATTGATCGTCAGCGATTTGGAATCCTCAGACACTTCCCAGCTGTCCGCCAGGTAGCCGACATAGCTCATGTCCAATGCGCGAGAAAACAAGGTCGGGTACATGGCGTAATGCGGCCAACTGTGCCAGGACGACACGAATGGATCGAATGAAGTATTGGAATTGGCGTCGGCCACCACCAGGCGCCCGCCTTTGCCCGCCATAATGTCGTCTTGCGCCAGCGCGGCGCCGCCCAACACCACCAGTAACGCCATGAGCAATAGCAAGATTACAGGTCTTGATTTGTACACGTCTAAATCCTCCAAGGTGATTGCGGTTTTACGAAAAGAAGCTATCCCGCAAATGGTCGATACGCCCTCCCTTCGCAGCCTAATTCAAGCTCGCGAATGCATCGTAAACCGCGCGGCCGATCTGGCCCATCGCCGTCTCCACTATAAAGACCCGCTGATGATGCGCCGCCGGCATGTTCCAAACCGGCGCTTCATCCCACTCGACGAACAGCGACAGAATCACATGACTTGTTTCGCTGATACGGATGATACCGCAGTCGTTGCGGATGCCGCCAATGGTGCCGGTTTTGCTCGCGACTTTTGTGCCGAGCGGCAGGAAGCGCGCGATGCGGTGGGTGTACTGCTGCCTGTACAAGATGTCGAGCGCGACTTGCCGAATCTCCGCCGGGAACAGGTCGCCCCAGATCATATGCAGCAGCTCAGTCATCGCCTTCGCCGTGCTGACGTTGTTCTCCGGTCCCTTGCTGAATGGCAAGCTATCGCGCAGTATATCGTTCTCCGTCGTCCACTTCACCAACTCCTCAAGCGGCAAATCCGCCACCTCCGGCGGGAAGGCATGCCGCAGCAGATCTTTGCAATTCAGCTTGAAAAAGATTTCGCCCAGCCCAAGCTCATGCATATAGCCTTCGATACGAGCCGCGCCGCCCAGATAATCCACCATGATGTCGGTCGCCGTATTGTCGCTGATGATGATCATCAGGGTCAGCAAATCGCGCACGGTCGGCTGCAAGCCACTTTCGAAGTAGGGCAAGATGCCGCTGCCCATGCTCTTGTCGACATCCGCTAGCGGAACGCGCGCATCGAGGCTGATCGCGCCCTCAGAGAGTTGCTGGCATGCCGTAGCCAAAATCGGAATCTTGAAGGTGCTCGCCATTGGAAAGGGCTCGTCGCCATTGACATCCAACCGCGCGCCCGATTCGATATGCCAGACGGCGACGCCGGCTTTTATTTCCGCATTCTCGATTATTGCGCCAATTCGCTCAACAAGGCTCATCGCGCCATCGCCTTTCCATAAGGATACTTCTCGAGCCAGCGCCGCTTCGCTTCTTCCAGCCGGTCCCGCTGCACCTCAACGCCAATGCCATAGCCATCGGGCGCCGCCAGCGTGCTTTCTTCACCCAGCACAAAGGGCGGCTCGCTGATATCCGCGGCGAAATAGCGATCAGTTGCCGAGATATCGGACGGCAGATTGACCGCCGGCAAAGCCGCGAAGGCGACATTGGCCGCCCGTCCCACGCCCGTCTCCAGCATGCCGCCAATCCACAAGGGCAAATCTTGCTCGACGCAGATGCGGTAAATCTCCAGGCATTCGCTGAATCCGCCGACCCGCGCCGGCTTCAGATTAAGGATGCCAATCGCCCCCACCTGCAGCGCGATACTCAAGTCGCTGGCCGACTTGACGCTCTCGTCCAGGCAGACACGCGTCTTCAAGCGCTTCTGCAGCAACCCGTGCTCATAAATGTCGTCATGCGACAGCGGCTGCTCGATCATCAGCAGATCGAACTGATCCAGCTGCGCCAGATGCTCGGCATCGTCAATTGAGTAATCGCTGTTGGCGTCTAGCATCAGCAGAGCATCGGGAAACTCCGCTCGAACGGCCCGCGCCACTTGCACATCCCAGCCGCGCTTGATCTTCAGCTTGATGCGCCCGTAGCCCTGCTCCAACCGCTGCTGCACGACCGCCAACGTCGCTTCCAGCGATGGCTGTATTCCAATGCTGACGCCAACTATCGCCCGCCCCGCGGATTCATGCCCAGCGGGCGCGAAATGCGCGAAACAATCCGTCAGCCGCATCTCATTCGTCTTGGCGAAGGCATCCCATACCGCCGCTTCCAAGCCCGCCCGCGCGTGATGATTGCCTCTGAAGCGCCGTATCAACGCGGGAAACTCGCGCGGATTGCTGACGCGCGCGCCAACCACCGCCGGCGCCAGAAACTCAGACAGCATGTGAAGCGCCGTTTCCGCCGTCTCGTGCCCATAACCAGGCCATAACTCAATCGAGCACTCGCCCCAACCGACCACGCCAGCATCGGTCGTCAACTCCACCAGCACCGCCACCTTGTCCGTCTCGGCGCCGAAGCTGGTCTCAAATGGCGCGAGATAGGGCAATAGCACCGTATGCAGATCAATCGATCGTATCGTCATCGCTTTCATGTCGGCTTCCTTCGATTGCTTCAGCGTGGTGGACAGTCGGGAGAGAATGAGGCTGATTATAACAACTGGACTTGCTTTCGCAAAAGGCGCTGCAAGATTTCTTGCGCTCCGCCCACGAAGCGTCTATATTCTGGGATACGCGCGATTACAGGAGCGGCGCCCATGAGAGTCTTCGCCGGCGGCATCGAAACGGAAACCAACACCTTCTCGCCTATGCCCACCGGGATGGCGGACTTTCAAGTGATTCGCGCGGCCGACCTGGATGCCAACGCCGACCTCGGCGGCTTCGGCGGACCCTTCAATATCTTCCGGCGCCGCTGCCAGGAACGCGGCTGGGATTACATCTTCAGCCTCTACGCCTTCGCCCAGCCAGCCGGCACGACCGTCCGCAGCGTCTACGAAAGCCTGCGCGATGAGCTGCTTGCGGCATTGAAAGCGGCGATGCCGGTGGATATCGTCCTCCTGCCCCTGCATGGCGCAATGGTGGCTGAGGGCTACGACGACTGCGAAACTGATATCGTCACGTGCGTCCGCGAAATCGTCGGACCCAAAGCCAAAATCGGCGTCGAGCTCGACCTGCACTGCGACCTCACCCAAGAGACCATCGACGCTGCTGACGCTGTCGTCATCTTCAAAGAGTACCCGCACATCGACATCAACGAACGCGCTGAGGAACTCTTCACCATCACCGCCGATGCAGCTGCAGGGCGGACCAATCCAACCATGGCTCTATTCGACTGCCGCATGATCGGCCTCTATCTGACGCCATTCGAACCGATGCGCGGCTTCGTCGACGCCATGATCGCCCGCGAGAAAGACCCCGGCGTCCTCTCGCTCTCGCTGGCGCATAGCTTCCCCTGGGCAGACGTGCCGACCTGTGGCGCCTACATGCTGGCGGTCACCGATGACGATCCGTCCTTGGCCGCGGATATAGCGCGCGAGTTTGGTGAACGGTTCTTCGCCATCCGTCACGACACCGATCCGCCATCGCTGCCCCTTGATGAGGCGCTGGATAAGGCGCTTGCGCGGGAGTCGGGCTTGGCTGTCGTCGCCGATCAATCCGATAACGCCGGTGGCGGCGCGCCCAGCGATTCCACCTTTGTGCTGCGGGCGCTGCTCAAACGCGGCGTGAGCGATGCTGCGCTCGGCATGATCTGGGACCCGGTCGCTGTCAGCGTCGCCATGTCGGCCGGCGAAGGCGCAACCCTCGACCTGCGGCTGGGCGGCAAAATGGGACCAATGTCCGGCGACCCGCTCGACCTGCGCGTGACAGTAACCGGCATCATCCCCGATATGAAGCAGCAATGGACGCAAAGTGAAGGTCCCGTTGCCGTCGACTGCGGCGATGCCGTCGCCCTGCATTGCCAAGGCATTGATATCATCGTCAACAGCCAGCGCGGACAAGTCTTCAGCCCGGTCGTCTTTTCCAACTTCGGCATCAATCCCCGATCGAAGCGTCTGCTCGTCGTCAAATCGACCCAGCATTTCTACGCCGGCTTCGGGCCCATCGCCGATGAGATCATCTACATGGCCGGTCCCGGCGCCATCCCGCCCGTCTTCACCCAGATCCCCTACCAACGCGCCAACCTGAACAAATATCCCTTTATCGATAATCCCTTTGCAGACTGTACAGCCGATAAACATTGATGCTGGTCATTGGATATAGATGGCAGGGCAATCGCATCAAAATCATTTTGGGGAGACACTGAGGCAAAAAGAGGAGTTGCCTCATGTCAAAAGGTAGAGGATTGAATTTAGAGGAATGTTTTGCTGATCTGCCCGATCCGCGAATAGAGGGACGCTGTGACCATAAATTGCTCGATATCATTATCATCGCCATTTGCGCGGTGCTCTGTGGCGCGGATAGTTGGGTTGGCATCGAAACCGTAGGCAAAGCGAAAGAGGCTTGGTTTCGCCAGTTTCTGAAGTTAGAGCATGGCATTCCATCGCATGATACCTTCGGCTATGTATTTGCCAGGATCAATCATGAGGCGTTCCAGCGTTGCTTTATGCGCTGGGTGGAGTCGGTGTTTGCAGTCAATAAGCGACAAGTGCTTGCGCTTGATGGCAAAACCTTGCGCGGCAGCCACGACAAGATGCGCGGCAAAGCGGCTATCCATTTGGTCAGTGCTTGGGCAAGTGAAAATGGCTTGGTATTAGGACAGCGCAAAGTGGCTGATAAATCCAATGAAATGACGGCCATTCCTGAGTTGCTGCGTCTGCTGGATATTTCCGGTTGCATTGTGACAATAGACGCTTTGGGATGTCAAACCAAGATTGCGCAAGCGATTCGGGACGAGAAAGCGGATTACATTCTACAGGTCAAAGGCAACCAAGAGAATCTAAAGCAGGACATGGCCGATTGGTTCAGCTATGGTGACAAACATGGATTTGAAGGCATGGACTGTGCCTTCGACAAAACGACTAACAAGTCAAGGGGACGGATTGAAATACGGAAATGCTGGGTGCTCAGTGATCCCAAAGCTTTTGAGTATATTCGCCACTATCAGGGATGGGCTGACCTGCGTAGCCTTATCCGTGTCCAGCGAGAGCGCCGTCATAACGGGCAGATTAGCCACCAGACAGCCTATTACATCAGTAGCCTTCAGGCGTCTGCCGCCGTTATCTTGCAGGCAACCCGGCGTCACTGGGCAATCGAAAACAGTTGCCATTGGGTCTTGGATGTCACTTTCGGCGAAGATTATTCTCGCATCCGAGACGGCGAAAGCTCCGAAAATATGGCAACCTTGCGCGCTATAGCTTTGAATCTGCTCAAGCGTGACACAGGCAAAAGCAGCTTACGGCAAAAACGCTTCCGCGCAGCGATGGATAACGATTTCTTGCTTCAGCTGCTTCGATCAATTTGATGCGATTGCCCTGATATAGATGGTACTTTATAGTCTGAAGTAAACTCTAGTTGGATTAAGACTCGTTGATCGATCCGTCGTTGGCGTCGCAACGAGGATATTAGGAGGTCCGCATGTCAGCGCCACTTGAGCAAGAGCACGAATACTATCAAACCATTTGCGAAGACCTGGCCAAAGAACATGCCGGCAAGTACGTTGCAATAAAAGGTACGGAGATTCTTGGCTTCTACAGCGACTACATGGCAGCCGCCGAGGCTCTTTATGCCAAGCACGAGCAGGGCAGCGTGTTCATAAAGGAAATCAAAGCTGGCAAAGATGCGCTTTTGGGTATCATTCACACACCGGGAATCGTGGCGCTTAAATGATTCCTCGTCAGTACAGCTACACGAGGCGGTATGGTGGAATTGCGACTGCGCTGCTAACTCCCTGTGCAGTTTTCCGATCGTGGCGCCCGTCTTCAGGGGGACCCCAACCAACCGCAGTCCAATATCAGTGCCTTTGGGATACAGGCGCTACGATCTCCGCCGTTACCAAGCGCGTAGCAACTGACCTGGAGTTGCCAATAGAGGCGCGTATTCCAATCCAACATGCTGGCGGCGCTTCTACCGGCGTGCCTCTACACTACGTGAATTTGCAATTGCCCAATGGCTTGGTGATAGTTGGCAGAGCCGTGGCGCAACTCCCGCTTACCAACTGCGATGTCTTGGTTGGAATGGATATCATATCTCTGGGAGACTTCGCAGTTTCCAATTTTGACAGTAGTACGACATTTACCTTTCGGATACCATCCGTCGAAGAGCTCGACTTCGTTGCTGAATCGGATTGAACAAAATAGTCCGCGTATAGCTTCCAATGAGAAATCGCTCGAAGCTTGAGTGCTTTTCCTAGAACCTCAATCCCTCATCAAAAAGACAGCGCCCCTGAGCCTTAGAAGGTTTGCCAAGTCAAGCATAAGATTCTCAATGCGATTTGGGGAGATTTGGAGGAACTATGAAAATCGCCGCCGCCGGCATCGCCATTGAATGCGCCACCTTCTCGCCCCTGCCATCGGAATTGTCCGACTTTGAGGTGCTCCGCGGCGACGCTTTGCTGTCGCGCTACCCATTCGCCGCCGCCCATCCCGCTATCGACTTTGCGCCAATCATGCAAGCTCACGCTGTGCCCGGCGGGGTATTGCGTCGCTCCGTCTACGATGACCTCAAGACCGAGATCATCGCTGGGCTGCGCGCTGGCGGCCCATGGGATGGCGTCTATCTTGACATGCATGGCGCAATGGCGGTCGATGGCATCGAAGACGCCGAAGCGGACTTCATCGGCGCCGTCCGCGATCTTCTCGGACCCGCCCCCCTCATCAGCGCCAGCTATGACCTGCACGGCAATCTCTCCGCCGCCATCATGAAGCAACTCGATCTCATCACCGCCTATCGCACCGCGCCCCACGAAGACGCGCTGGAAACCCGCGCCCGCGCTCTCAACCTGCTGATTCACTGCCTGCGCGCGGGAATCCGTCCACAAAAGGCCTTCATCCCCATACCGCTGCTGCTCTCCGGCGAACGCGCCATGACCATCGTTGAACCGGGCAAGAGCGTCTACGCTGAAATCGAGGTGGTCATCGACGGCGAGATGGTGCTGGATGCTTCGCTGCTGGTCGGCTTCACCTGGGCTGATCAAGCGCGCAGCCAGGCGACCGCCGTCGCCCTCGGCCTGGACGAAGACGCCACCTGGATCGCCGCGCGCAAATTGGCCGCCGCTTATTGGGACGCGCGGCATGATTTCAACTTCGGCGTTCCAACGGGTACGACAGACGAGTGCATCGAAATGGCGCTGGAATCAACTGCGGCGACGGTCTTCCTCAGCGACTCGGGCGATAATGTGACCGGTGGCGCGGCCGGCGATGTGCCTTACGTGCTGGAACGGCTGTTGGCGCATCGCGTGCCCAAGACGCTTTACGCCAGCCTGGCTGACGCCGCCGCAGTGGAAGCCTGCTTCAACGCTGGAACCGGCGCAAGCCTGATGCTGTCACTCGGCGGAAAGCTCGACCCCGTGCACGGTCGTCCGCTATCCGTTACCGGTAGCGTGAAAAAGCTGTATGAAAGCGCGAGCAACGGTCGTCAAGTCATCCTCGGCGTCGACCAAGTCGATGTCATTCTCAACGAGCGGCGCCTGGCATTCACAACGCTGGCGCAATTCACCGAACTGGGTCTCGACCCGCTCAATTACCGCATTGTCTGCTTGAAGCTGGGTTATCTCTTCCCCGATTTCCAGCGTATCGCGCCCGAGGCGATCATGGCGCTCAGCCCCGGCGCCATCAACGCCTTGCCCGAGACCCTCCCCTTCCACCAGATCCAGCGCCCCATGTACCCCTTCGACCACGACTTCGACTGGTCGCCCTGAAATCGGCGGCATCGTCCAAGGTTGCCCCCTCCCTGATGCTTCGGGGAGGGGGTTGGGGAAGGGGTTGGGCTTCAACTACAACGGCTCCACCGCCTCCAAGCCCAAGTCGCGCACCCGCGCGTTGAAGTCTGATACCGTCTCGCCCAAATCCGTGCGGACATAATTAAGCTGCCCGTCAAGCTCGTCGCTCAACTGCGCAAAGACCTCGAGCGCCTGCTGCGGCGGGGCGTAATCAGCGCTGTCCACCGATTCAAACAAGGCGTTGAACTTCTCATGCAGTCCGCTGGCATACAATTGCGACTCGGTGAAGCCCACGTTGATCAACTCCGGCAAGCGCTCCTCGACCTCGGAAGCAATCGCCGCCGCGGCCGCCTTCAACCCCTCATCATCGCTGCGCGCCGCCCATGCTTCCACCTGCCGCCGTAACCGCAGCAACTTGTTAATCAACGCGTTGTTCTCCGACAGCCGGTCGCATATTGCCAGCAGCATCTCAAACTGCCGCTCAAAGTCGGCCGCCGACGTCTCAACCCGTGGATCAGCCCGAACTTCAAATAGTTGATTCATGCTTTCCCCAGCGACGACCAACTCGGCGACATACTCGCCCGGCACAACCAGCGGACCATCGGGACGCGCCCACCAGCCAGCCACGCCAACGACTTCGACCGCGCCCGGAAGACGCATATTCCATTCAAAGCGATTGATGCCCGCCGCCGCCGACAGCTCGCCATCGGCGCTGCTATAGCTTCTAATCAACTCGCCATTGGCATTGCGGATATTGAGCGCGATTGCTTCGTCCGTCTCCCCCGCCAGGTGATACCAGAAGACGATGCCCTCGCGCGGATTGGCGCCGGCGTTCAGCAATTGCGGACGATCCGCATCAGCCCGATTCACGAAGGCGACCACGCTCGTATCAATGCGACCGAAATCAACTGTGTCCGGGGGATAGCTCGACCCCCAACCGCCGAAGGTGTAATAGACGCGCATCCGCATCTTTGGCGCCGGCGCAAACAAATGGACATTCCCATCAGCAAGCTCACCCTGCGCCTGATGCAAGGGCGACAGATCATCCAGAATCCAGAAGGAACGCCCGTGCGTCGCCACCACCAGATCGCAGTCTTTGACGACCAGATCGTGAATCGGGCAGACCGGCAGATTGCCGCGCATCGGCTGCCAATTCGCGCCATCGTCGAAGGAAATATAGATGCCGGTCTCCGTCCCCGCGTAGAGCAGCCCGCGCCTATTTGGATCCTCGCGGATAACACGCGTGAATTCATGATCGGGAAGGCCATTGGTGATCGCCGTCCAAGTCGCGCCGTAATCGGTCGTCTTGTACAAGTATGGCTTGCAGTCATCCAGCTTGTAACGCGTCGCCGCGACATAAGCCGCGCCCGCCTGATGCGCCGACACGTCGATGATGCTGATCAGCGCCCACTCCGGCAGATCGGGCGGTGTGACTTCGCGCCAGGTCTCGCCGGTATCGCGCGAAATATGCACTAAGCCATCATCCGTGCCCGCCCAGAGCACACCGGCGTCATGCGGACACTCCGCCAGCGCGAAGATATTGCAATACACTTCCGCGCCCGTATTGTCCCGCGTGATTGGTCCACCCGAAGCCTTGAGCTTGTCCGGATCGTTGCGTGTCAAATCCGGGCTGATCACTTCAAAGCTGGCGCCGAGATTGGTCGAGCGGTGCAGATGCTGGCTGCAAACATAAAGCACTTCCGGATCATGCTGCGAAAACATGATGGGAAAAGTCCACTGAAAGCGATACTTCAGCCGCTCGGCGCCAACGCCCCAGCCATACAGTTCGGGCCAGGCGGTGATGATCCAGCGCTGACCGGTGCGCTGGTTATAGAGCGTCATGTGGTCGTTATAGGCGCGCTGCCCGGTTGGCCCCGAAGCCACCACAATATCGGGATCATCCGGCTTGATGGCGATATAGCCGCTTTCGCCGCCGCCCGGCGAGTGCCAGTCACGCTCGTGAATGGCGCCATCAACCGACGCGCTTGGCACTGTGATGGCGGTATTATCCTGCTGCGAACCGTAGACGCGGTAAGGAAAGCGGTCATCGGTGCAGACGTGATACATCTGCGCCGTCGGCTGATTATAGATTGACGACCAACTCTTACCGCCATTGAAGGAGATGCAAGCGCCGCCATCGTTCCCCCGCGCCATGCGCTGATTATCAGCCGGATCAATCCAGAGCGCGTGTTCATCGCCATGCGGCGTCGGCATCGTTTCAAAGGTCGCCCCGGCATCAACCGATTTCCATAAATTGTAATTCTGAATGTACACCGTGTCCGGGTCCTGGGTATCGGCGGTGACGTGCATGTAATACCAAGGCCGCGTCCGCAGCAGCGATTCTTCGCTCAGCCGGATCCAGCTTTCGCCATAGTCGTCGGAGCGGAATACGGCGCCGTCTTCGGCTTCGATGCAAGCCCATACGCGCCCTGCTTGAACCGGCGACAATGCCACGCCGATCTTGCCCAGCAATCCGGTCGGCAAGCCGGGATTGCGTGTGATGTCCTGCCAACTGTCGCCGCCGTCAAAGCTGCGCCACAAGCCGCAATCGGGTCCGCCATTCTCCAGCTTGTGCGGGTAGCGCTGCGCCTGCCAAATCGCCGCGAACAAAATGCGCGGATTACTGACATCCAGCGCCACATCATGCGAGCCGGCCCGCTCGCTCTTGTAGAGCACTTTCTCCCAGCTGCCGCCGCCATCCAGCGACCGGAATACGCCGCGCTCCTCATTGGGACCAAAAGCGTGACCGAAAGCCGCCACATACACATGGTCGGGATTATTCGGATGAATCACAATCTTGCCGATATGCCGTGAATCGCTCAGCCCCAGGTGCTGCCAGCTGAGGCCCGCATCCACCGACCTGTACACGCCATCCCCGTGCGACACATTGCCGCGAATCGTGCTCTCGCCCGTGCCGGCGTAAATGACGTTGGGGTCGGACTCCGAAACCGCCAGCGCCCCGATAGCCGCCGTGTTGAAATAGCCATCGCTGACGCAGTGCCAATACTGCCCGCCATCGGTCGTCTTCCATACGCCGCCAGCGCAGGCGCCCATGTAAAACGTCATTTTCTGCGAGACATCGCCGGCCACAGCCACCACCCGCCCGCCGCGGTGCGGTCCGATGCAGCGCCACTCCAGCTTGTCCAATAACTGCCTTCTAATTTCGTCGGTCATAATATCACCCATAAACTTGATTTCCCAATTGCAACCGTCACCGAAGTTTACCCATTGCAATGTCCCTTCGCCAAAAGCCCTCCACCCTCCGCATTCTGACAAAATGTAGGGGCGAGCCTTGGCTCGCCCGCCACGATGTAAATTCTGTAGGCGCGTCCCTTGGCTCGCCCGCCACGATGTAAATTCTGTAGGCGCGTCCTTTGGGTCGCCCGCCACGATGTAAATTCTGTAGGGGCTACCTATCAGGTCGCCCGCCGAACGTAAAATCTTTAGGGGCAACCCTTGGCTCGCCCGCCACGGGGAGTGGTGAATTTCAAGGATGTATGAATTGCATGGGGAAAGCCTTGTACTTGGGATACTGCTGAAGATATAACTGCCGCCGATTCCAGGCATAGACAAAAAGTTTCACGTTCCGTCGAAGCGCCTCGGCACAACGAGAAAAGCAACGGGAACGCCGATGCAAGCGCGCCAAATAATGACGCAACTCCGCATTCATACCCTCCACTCGGTAGGTTTCGCTCTTATTTGGCATCGGAGTATGCTTTCCGGGGTAATAGAGCAATTTCTTATAGGAAGCCATCAAGTCGCTGTAGTACCAATGCGCTCGCGGACTTTGATCCACCAGTTTTTGCAATGTATCCTCGTCCCGTCGCTGGCTCACCAGAAAACCGACAATACAACTGCTAGCCCGGTCAACGAAAGTACTTATGTACCATCTGTTTTTTTTCGTTGGACAAAGGTATGCAACTCATCCATTTCAACAATATGCAACGGAGTTTCTTGCGGTGTTGGGGCAGGCGCCAGTTGATCGGCATGCGCTTTAACCCAATTCATCACGGTGACATGATGAACACCCAAATGACGCGCTATCCAGCGATAACTGGCGCCATCAACATACCATCGCAGAGCTTGCTGCCGCATGGCATCGCCGTAGAGACGCGCCGGCTGTGGAGTATAACGGCGCTTGCAGATGTTACAACGATAACGCTGGCTGCCAGAACGATTGAAGCCAGCTTTGACTTGCCTTTGTGTATCGTGACATTCTGGACAAGTATTCATAACCGCAGTCTATCATAACCGCCTATTCACCACTCCCCCGCCACGCCATCTTTTGCCCCCAATCGGAAAAGTGTTATCATCTGTCTGTTGGCAACCCTCGTGAAAACGGCCTATAAGGAGGCGCGGTACGATCATTTGCTCAAATGGCATTCCAACTTTATTGCCCCAATAGCATCTAAAGGAGAATTGAACAGATGTTAAGGAAACTTACCCTTCTCACCGTCCTGCTCATCGCACTACTCGCGCTGGGCCTCGTCTCAAGCCAAGGCATGTACAACGAAGCGCCCGCCCTGGCCGAGATGGTCGCCGCCGGCGAGCTCCCGCCCGTTGACGAGCGCCTGCCCGCTGAGCCGCTGGTCATCGAACCGGTCGAAGAAATTGGCCAGTACGGCGGCACCTGGCGCCTGGTCGATAACAACGACAGCAACGGCTGGACGCAAATGACCATGAACGTGGAACCATTCCTGAAATGGAACCGCGATGTGAACGGCTTCCGTCCCAATATCGTGGCAAGTTGGGAATGGAATGACGAAGCCACCGAACTCACCGTCAACTTCCGCCAGGGCATCAAATGGTCAGACGGCGATCCCATGACCGTCGACGACTATCTCTTCTGGTGGAACGATATGGTCCTCGATGAAGATGTGCCCGTGAACGCGCCCTTTGGCACCACCGTCCGCGGCGAGCTAATGTCAGTCGAAAAGATCGACGACTACACCTTGCATTTCAGCTTCCCGCACGCCAACCCGCTCTTCATGGAATACAAGTCGCGCGGCGCCTACCATTCGTCAATTCATATCGTGCCGGAACACTATATGCGGCAGTTTCACCCCGCGTACAGCGACGCCGAGGACGCCACCGAGTTGGTCAACCGCTACAACTTCGGCAGTCGTATGCACTATCCCGATAGACCGACAATCTCCGCCTGGATGACCGTCGATTATGTCCCCAGCCAGCGCCTGGTGCTGGAACGCAATCCCTTCTACTGGAAGGTTGATCCCGAAGGCA
Organism: Phototrophicaceae bacterium; assembly: GCA_965205125.1. Taxonomy (GTDB): domain Bacteria; phylum Chloroflexota; class Anaerolineae; order Aggregatilineales; family Phototrophicaceae; genus UBA6055. The sequence continues at coordinate 807,963 of CBDBFY010000001.1, read as the reverse complement.
ACCAATTGCCCTATATTGATCGACTGGATATTGAGATTCCCCAGGGAAGCGCGACCGAACTGGTTGCCCTCAAGGGCATCGCCGGCGAGCTGGATATGCAAGTGCGCGATGTGAACCTGTTGGATGTGCCGCTCGTGCTGGAAAACCAGGAAGCCGGTGATTACCGCGTCATTATGTGGAGCCGCGGCGACTACGCCTGGCCCTGGATCATCCCCATGTATGACTATCCGGACGAAGGCATCCTCGACCTGATGTACATGAAAGAATTCCGCCAAGCCATGTCCCACGCCATCAACCGCGATCGCATCAATGAGATCACATCGCTCGGGCTCGCCACCGCGCGCCAGTTCTCCTTGAGCGCCGAGAGCCCGGAATTCCAGACGCCGGAAGGCCAGGAATTCTATCAGGAATGGGCAGCGTCATACGCCAGCTACGATCCCGAACTTGCGGGCCAATTGCTCGACGGCATCGGCGTCGTCGACGCGGACGGCGACGGCTGGCGCGACCGGCCCGATGGCGCCGCCTTGGAACTCATCGTTGACATCCCGGCCGCCGATACCGGTTCCATCGACCGCATGGACTTGGTCAAGGAAGATTGGGAAGCGGTCGGCTTGAAGACCGTGCTCAACATTATCGCCGGGGAACTCGTGAGCGCGCGGCACCTGGCGGGCGAGATCATGATCCGCGCCTGGGGCAGCGCCGCCGCCTGGGGCTTGGTCTCAGCGGCGACCGTGTGGACGCCGATTGAAGGCGTGACCTATTCAGTCGGTGGCGCCAGAATCGGCGACTATTACAACTCCGGTGGCGAACGTGGCGTGGCGCCGCGCCCGGGCTCCATGCTCGAGCAGCTTCAAGACGCCTACACCGAATTGATCAGCATCGTCGATCCGGAAGAACGCACCGCCAAATTGCTGGAAGCCTATCAGATCCATATCGACGAAGGTCCCATCACCATCGGCACCATTGGTGAACATCCCAGCCCAGTCATCGTAAAGAACAACTTCCGCAATGTACAAGACTTCGGCTTGGTCGCCGGCTGGGACCTGGCCTTCCCCGGCACCGCCGACCCGGAACAGTTCTTCTTCGATCAAGACGGCTAGGCGCCGGCGTCGCGCCAAGACCTTCGAAACTTGTAGGGGCGACTCTGTGAGTCGCCCGAAAAAAGGCCACAGGACATATAGGTTTTGTGGCAAATTCTTGCCCGGTCAAAAGGTCTCCGCTCCTCAGCCCCTTGTGAGAGAGGGGCCGGGGGGTGAGGGGACGGATTGAAGAATTAACTCACCATGGCCAAATACATCCTGCGCCGCGTAGTCGCCATTTTGCCGACGCTCCTGCTCATCATCATCTTCGGCTTCCTGGTCATGGAAGCGCCGGAGGGCGACTACGTCACCAGTTACATCATCCGCGAATACGGGCACGGCAACACTGAGGCGGCCAGAATTGAAGACCAACTCCGCGAATTCCTCGCCCTCGATCGTCCGGTCTATGAGCGCTTCGTAACATGGCTTGCGCGCTTTGCTCAAGGGGACTTCGGCGACTCCTTCGACTTGCGCCGCCCCGTCCGCGACATCATCAACAACCGCATCGGCCTCACTCTGACAATCTCGTTGGCGACCTTCGCCATCTCCTGGGGCATCGGCATCCCGCTCGGTGTTTACAGCGCCACGCATCAATACTCCAAGACCGACAACTTTCTGACCACCGTCACCTTCGTCGGCTTGGGCTTGCCCGACTTTTTGCTCGCCTTGGCTTTTCTCATCCTCGGCTGGCAGCTAACCGGCGAAGTGCTAACGGGCTTGCAATCGGTCGAATACCTCGATCAGCCCTGGTCGCTCGCCAAGCTGCTCGACCTCCTGAAGCATATGGTGATACCGGTTTGCGCCGTCGTCATCACCGGGACCGCCTGGGTCATGCGCGTCATGCGCGGCAACCTGCTCGATCAACTGGGCCGCGACTATATCGTCACCCTCCGCGCAAAAGGCGTGCCCGAGCGCGTCATCATCTGGAAGCACGCCGTCAAAAATTCGCTGCACCCGCTGATCGCCGCGCTGGGGCAGACGCTCGCCTGGCTCATCAACGGCTTCACCATCACCAGCATCGTGCTCGAGCTGCCAACCATCCAAACCGTCTATCTCAACGCCACCCTGCAGCAAGACGTCTACCTTGCCGGCACGATTCTCATTATGATCGGTTTTCTCGTTCTAATCGGTACCTTGCTCGCGGATATCATCTTGGCTTGGATGGATCCCCGAATCCGCTATGAATAGCGCAAGCCATTGACTGATGCTTTCACCCGAATCTCCGCTCGACCAAATCGCCTTCGCCGACCCCGACGCCGTCGAGACCGACGTCATCTCCGTCCGCCGCTTGATGTGGCTGCGCTTCAAACGCAACCGGCTCGCCCTCATCGGCAGCATCGTCCTGATTATCATGTACCTCGCCGCCATCTTCGCCGGCTTCATCGGTCCCTACGGCTTGCGCGAGACCCATGAGAAATTTCCGGCGTCGGCGCCGCTCCTGCCGCGATTCCTTGACGAAGAAGGCAGCTTCGGTTTCCGCCCCTTCGTCTATGCGATGGAATCGAAAGTTGATCCCGCGACATTCAAGCGCGTTCTGACGCCCAATACCGAAGTGAAACACTACCTTCACTTCTTCGCGCGCGGCACACCCTACACGATCCTCGGTTTCATCGAATCAGATATTCACCTCTTCCATGTCAATGAGCCAGCCAAAGTATTTTTGCTGGGCACTGACAAGCAAGGGCGCGACCTGTTCTCCCGCATCTTCTACGGCGCTCAAGTTTCCCTTACCGTCGGTCTCGTCGGCGTCAGCTTGAGCTTGATATTCGGCACGCTCATCGGTATCGCCGGCGGCTACTTCGGCGGCCTATTTGACGACGCTTCTCAGCGCATCATCGAAGTGCTGATTTCATTTCCTCAGATTCCGCTCTGGCTGGCGCTGGCGGCGCTGATACCGCCAACCTGGTCGTCGGTGCAGCGCTTTTTCGCCATCTCGATTGTCCTGTCGCTGGTGAATTGGGGCGGCTTGTCGCGCCAGGTCCGCGGCATGGTCTACGCCTTGCGCGAAGAGGACTACGTCATCGCCGCCCGCTACGCCAGCGCCTCCAATTGGCGCATCATCACCAGGCATCTGCTGCCCAATACCTTGAGCCATATCCTCGTCATCGCCACCATTTCCATCCCCGCCATGATCCTGGGCGAAACCGCGCTCAGCTTCCTCGGCCTCGGCATCCAGCCGCCGATGACCAGTTGGGGTTTGCTGCTCAACCAGGCGCAGCACACGCGCGTGCTGATTCAGCAGCCCTGGCTCTTGACGCCGGCGCTCTTCGTCGTGGCCACCATTATCTCGTTCAACTTCTTCGGCGACGGCTTGCGCGATGCCGCAGACCCCTTCTCGAATTAGCGCGCCTGCCATGCATCCAAACCTGCTGGAAATCACCGACCTGCGGACGCACTTCTTCACCGAGCAAGGCGTCGTCCCCGCTGTCGATGGCGTCAGCCTGCAAATCAAACGCGGCGGCACTCTTGGCGTCCTCGGCGAGAGCGGTTGCGGCAAATCAGTCACCGGCTTTTCCATCTTGCGCCTCGTGCGACCGCCCGGCGAAATAGTGGGCGGCGCGATTCGTTACTTCGGCCGCGAAACCGTCAATGGTGAAGACCTGACCGCGCTGGACGCCCGCGGGGAAGTACTGCGCCAAATTCGCGGCGCCGAAATCGCCATGATTTTCCAGGAGCCGATGACCTCTCTCGACCCGCTATTCACCGTCGGCAATCAGATCATGGAAGCAATCCTCTATCACCAGGATGTAAGCAAGGCGGAAGCGCGCAAAATCGCCTTGGAAATGCTGGACAAAGTGCGCATGCCCCAACCCGCCGCCGTCATCAAGCAGTATCCGCATCAGCTTTCCGGCGGCATGCGTCAGCGCGTCATGATTGCCATGGCGCTTTCTTGCCGGCCTCAATTGCTCATCGCCGATGAACCGACCACCGCCCTTGACGTCACCACCGAAGCGCAAATCCTCGAGCTCATGCGCGAACTGCAAGACGAGCTCGGCATGGCAATCATGTTCATCACGCACGACCTCGGCGTGATCGCCGAAATGGCTGAAGACGTCGCTGTCATGTACCTCGGCAAGGTCGTCGAGCAAAGCGACATTCAATCCCTGTTTACAGATCCGCAGCATCCATACACGCGCGCGCTCATGCAGTCGATTCCCAAAGTAGGGCAGAAGACCGCCGGGCGCCTCGAAGCCATTCGCGGCATGGTGCCGTCGCCGCGGAGCATCCCGTCCGGCTGTCCCTTCCATCCGCGTTGCCAGAGCTACATTGCCGACATTTGCAACGTGAAAACGCCGCAACTAAAAGAGACCAAAGCAGGCCGCTCGGTAAGCTGCTTCCTCTACGATGATGGAGGCAGCAGCAATGGCGCCTGACCCGTCAAATCTTGTCCTTGAAGTACAAAACCTAAAGAAATACTTCTCGATCAGCGCCGGGTTGCTTCGGCGCGAAGTGGGGCAAGTCAAAGCGGTTGACGGCATATCCTTCAGCATTCCCCCGCGCAAGACCTTGGGCTTGGTCGGCGAAAGCGGCTGCGGCAAAACGACCGCCGCCCACACCATCATGCGCGGCCTTGAGCCGACCGGCGGCAAAGTCATCTTTCACGATGCCCAGTTGGGCGCCGTCAATCTTGCGACAGCGGAAAAGGACACGCTATTTCAAGTCCGTCGCAACATGCAGATGGTCTTCCAGGACCCGCAATCCTCGCTCAACCCCCGCATGACCTTGCTCGATATCATCGGTGAACCGCTTGTCATCTACAAGATAGCCAAGGGCCAAGAAATGATCGACCGCGTGGCGCAACTGCTGAAGCGCGTCGGCTTGCGCCCGGAGTATATGCGGCGCTTCCCCCATGCCTTCAGCGGCGGCCAGCGCCAGCGCATCGGCATCGCCCGCGCCCTCGCCCTCAATCCCCAATTCATCGTCGCCGATGAACCGACCTCGGCGCTTGATGTTTCCATTCAGGCGCAAACGCTGAATCTGCTGCAAGATTTGCAAGACGAATTCTCGCTCTCTTACCTCTTCATCGCCCACGATTTGAGCGTGGTGGAACATATCAGCGATTTTGTCGCGGTTATGTACGTGGGGAAAATCGTCGAACGCGCCGACACCCACCGCCTGTATCACTTTCCCAAACACCCTTACACCGAAGCGCTCCTATCCAGCATTCCCAGGCCCGATCCCGCGATCCAGAAGACGCGGGTCCCTATCCGAGGCGAGTTGCCCAACCCGGCGAATCCGCCCAAGGGCTGCGCCTTTCATCCGCGCTGCCCCTACGCCGAAGCAATTTGCCGCGAGGAAGAACCGCCGCTGCAAGAGGTCGAAAGCGGCCATGTCGCCGCCTGTCACTTCGCCGACAAATTGACGCTGCGTGGCGTCAACGATTTTTGATATTCGCCATTTTCGCGTTATCATTCAATCTAGTGTGTTTGCGGGAAGGTCAGTCTTGTCCGGCACCGTGGGCATTATAGGCAACATGGTCAAACAATATGAAAGGAATGCAACATGAAGAAGCTGCTCATTCTGATGGCGCTATTGCTCTTGCTACTGCCGAGCCTGGCGCAAGACGACATGGATCCCTGCGTCTTGGACCCGCCGATGGAGGCGGCCGAGATCAATTTCATGGGCTGGGCATTTCCCATTACCGAATTCTTCGCCGCTGAATTGGAGAAATGCAACGAGGTTGAAAACCTGACCGTCAATATCCAATTGCTCGATTCCCCCAGCGCCGAAGAACAAGCCAACCTGGCATTGGCTGGCGGCGGCGATTCGCCCTGGGCCATCCTGCACACCGTTCCTTCGCGCATCGTGACGCTGACCGACTTTGACGCGCTCCAGCCCCTCAATGATCTGGTCGATAAATATCGCGAAGAATACGACCTGGATGATATCCCGCAGCCGGTCTGGGATGCGGTCACCATCGACGGCAACATTTACGGCGTGCCCTTCATGTCCAATACCATGCACCTCTTCTACCGCACCGACATCTTTGAGGAGCACATGATCGAGGTCCCAACCACCTATGACGAGGTCATGGACGTTTGCGCCGTGCTCGCGGAAAACGAAGACAGCATCGATCTGCCCTTCACCATGAACCTGCACGCCGGCTGGGCTTGGGAGATCGAGTTCATGCACTTCATCCGTTCCTTCGGCGGAACGTACCTGAATGACGACGACAATACGCCGATCTTCAACGGCGAAGAAGGCGTCGCCGCCCTGACCAAGATGAAAGAAGTTGTGGACGGCTGCATGGGTCCCGAAGGGCTGACCTACAGCATCGACGACAGCGAAATTGGCATGGAAACCGGCGCCCTCGCCTTCGTTCATATCTGGGCCAGCCGCGCCGCCAACATGGACGACCCCGATAAGTCGGACTATGTCGGCATAATCGGCTTCGCGCCATCGCCAGCGCCCGATCCCGAAAGCGGCATCCTTGGCGGCTCGGCCTGGGTCGACGCCTACTCGATCACCAAGCGCGGCGGAGTCGATTATGATCTCGCCTTCCGCGCCATCATGGAAACCTTCGACTATGAGGGCCAGGTCGGCGGCTCGGCGCATGGCGCCATCGTTCGTACTTCCGTCAGTGAAGCCGGTCATGGCGGACGCAACATGCCCGCCTTCGCCGTCTCCCTCGGCAAGGGTGTTGGCGGCAATTCGCTGAACCCGGCGGCGGCTCTGGCGCGTGTCGCGCTTGGCAACTGGCTGCCCCTGGTCGGCAGTGGCGACCTAAGCCCGCAGGAAGCGCTGGATAACGCCGCGGAAGAATATATCGCCGAAGCGACGGCGCAAGGCTACATCGACGGCTAGGCGCAATCAGCGCGCAATATCATCATTCTGTCGGGGCGTCTCGCTGTGTACGAGAAGCCAGATGATTACAGTGCTCGCAACGTAAAACTCCCCTTCCCTAGCTCGCTGGGGAAGGGGCCGGGGGATGGGGTTTGCCGCGCAATATCATCTTTTTGTAGGGGCGACTTATCAAGTCGCCCGCTCGCCGAATCGCAAACTGTAGGGGCGACCCTAGGTTAGTGTCTACGCTACCCTTGGGTCGCCCGCCCGCACAAAGGCCGCCCGCATGCACCGACGCACCTTCTATATGTTCATGTCTCCCAGCCTGCTCGTTATGCTGGCGCTGATGGTTTTCCCCTTGCTCACCTCCGTCTGGCTCAGCATGCAGTACATGACCTTCCGCAACATCAATGCGCCGGAATTTGTCGGGCTGGCAAATTACCTCGCGGTATTCGAAGACCAAAAGTTTTGGAATGCCTTCAGCTTCACGATGACCTTCATCGCCATCGCCGTGCCGATGCAGATTTTTACCGGCTTTCTCATCGCCGTCTTGCTGGATCAGGTCTCGCGGCGCATCCGCGGCATCTATATCGCCGCCTTTCTGATGCCCTTCATCGTCGTGCCCGTCGTCGGCACCCTGATGGTGAAGCAACTCTTCGAATCGGGCGGCATCGTCGCTTGGGCATTTCGCCAATTGATCGGCTCGCGCTTTATCCTCACCGAGCAATCGGTCAAATCGCTCATTATCATACACGCGCTTTGGGCGGCGACGCCCTTCCCGCTGATTGTCTTCTTCGCCGGCTTGCAGACTTTGCCCGATGAACTGGTCGAAGCTTCCATGATTGACGGCGCCACCCGCTTGCGTCAGGTCCGCCATATCATGATCCCCCACCTGCGCTCGCTCTTCGTCTTCATCGGCTTGATCTCAATCATGGATGCCTACCGCGTCTTCGATAGCGTCTTTGTGCTCACCGAGCAAAATCCGATTTACAAAGCCGAGGTGATGATGCTCTATACCTTCCGCACCGCCATGAGCGTGCAGCGCCTGGGCAAAGCCAACGCCATGTCCGTCATCACCGTCGTCATGATACTCGTCGTCTTGGTGCCATTCCTGCTCCGCACCTACAAAGAGCAGACCGAAGAGCGCTAGCATGAAGCGCATCGACAACCGCTACGCGCTCGGCATCATTTACCTGATCTTGACGTTGTACGCCGCCTTCAGCGTGATTCCCTTCTTCTGGACAACCATCCAATCCTTCAAGACGCCGCGCCAAGCCAACTCGCGCGTGCCTCTTTTCATCTTTGAGCCGACCTTGGACAATTACACCGACCTCTGGCTGAAGTCCATACCTGACGATCCGATGCTTGTCGCCATCATCCTCGTCGCCATATTTGGCCTCCTGGTCTTGGTGGCGATCAACGCCAATCGCTTTCCGTTTCCGCGCGGATATGTCTATCTCGCGGTGCTGCTTGCCGGTTTCTTTGTCCTCGTTCAGATTCCCGAATTCATCAAAACCCAGACCTTTTACGACTATTTTCTCAATACCATCATCGTCACTGCCGGCACCATCTGCATCTCGATTTCGATAGGCTGCCTGGCCGGCTACGGGCTGGCGCGCTACAGCGGCATCGCCGGCGTCGTCATTCTAGTGGCCGCGCTCGGCTTCCGCTCCCTTCCCGGCATGTCCTACATCTTGCCCTATTGGTGGTTCGGCCAGCGCTCGGGCCTCTACGATACCCATATCCTGCTGATCATCACCCTGGTCGCCATCAATCAGCCCTTCACCATCTGGATGCTGCGCAGCTTCTTCATGAACATCCCCAAAGAAATCGAAGAATCAGCCATGGTCGACGGCGCCAATCGCCTGACTGCATTTGTATCCGTCATCATTCCCATCATGTGGCCCGGCATCGTTTCGACCGCTCTGTTCACGCTGCTGCTGGCTTACAGCGATTTCTTGCTGGTGCGCATTCTCACCCAATCAAACTGGACGCTGACCGTCGCCATCTCAAAATACGCCGGCGGCGAAGACCCGGGGCATATTACCCTGGCCGCGGCCGCAGCCGTATCCGCCGCCGTCCCCATCATCATCGTCGTCTTCATCTTTCAGGGCCAATTGGTCAAGGGCTTGACTTCCGGCGCCGTTAAAGGCTAATGTGCGTCAATTGTAGGGGCGACCTATCAGGTCGCCCGCTGGATATAATCTGTAGACACACGCGCGGTGAATCCGCCGCCCACGCAAAAGAATTTGCGACGCACAGTGGGCTACGAACTGGATGAATACAATGCTCGTAACGGTTAGCTCCCCTTCCCTGATGCTTCGGGGAAGGGGCCGGGGGATGGGGTAGAAAAGGCGATCTGAACGCATTAGGGCTTAGGCCACGTAGACGAGGAATACCGCCATGTCAAACCTCCTGAACCAGCAGAACAAAGAAATCGTCTGGGACTATTGGCAGAAACTGAATCACGTCGGCTTGGACAACGTACCAGCCGCCATCCGCGCCGCCGTGCATGACGATGTCGATTGGAACGGTTCAGCGCCTATCGACCAGCTTCTCGGCGTGGAAAACCTCATCTCCGGCTTTTGGCTTCCCTTGCTGCACTCCTTTCCCGACCTAAAAATCAGACCCTACGTCTTCATGGGCGGCATCGAAAGCGGCGAGTCGGATTGGGCGGACGAAGCCGGCAGCGAATGGGTCACCGGCTGCGGCTATCTCACTGGCACCTTCATCAATGACTGGCTAGGCATTCCCGCCACCGGCATCAAGGCCAATATCTGGTTCGGGCAATTCTATGTCATGCGCGAGGGCAAAATCGCCGCGAGCTACGTGCAGTACGACATCCTCTCCGTCATGCGGCAAGCCGGCTACCAAGTCCTGCCGCCTTCGCCCGGTTTTGACGGCGGCAAGATCCCCGGGCCGGTCGCCAAAGACGGCATCCTGCTCACCGAGCAAGACCCGCTGGAATCCCGCAAGAGCTTGCAACTGGTCCAAGCTATGGGCAAGGGCTTGATGCGCTACGTCCGCGATCGCGACGGTGGCGATATGAGCCGTATGGAGCAGAACAAATACTGGAGCCAAGACATGAAGTGGTATGGACCCAGCGGCATCGGCGGCTGCTTCACCCTCGAGGAATTCGAAGACTTCCATCAGCGGAATTGGCTCTACGGCTTCGGCGACCGCCACCTGGATGTCGAGCGCGGCGGCCGCAACATGGGCTTCATCGGCGAAGGCAAATACGCCTGCGGCGGCATCTGGGACGCGGCATTCTCGTACAGCAACGGTGAATACGCCAGCATCCCGCCAAATGGCAAGCTCATCACCCTGCGCGATTTCGACTGGTGGAAACGCGAGGGCGATTATCTCATAGAAAACTGGGTGCCGATCGATATGATCGATCTCTGCCGCCAGCTGGGCGTTGACCTCATGGAACGCCTGCGCCAGCAAATCGAACTGCGTAAAACCGGCGCGCCCAGCCTGTGGTAGCCAGCGTCAATCAATCGAAAACTTGTAGGGGCGGCCCATGGGTTGCCCACCCGAGCGGAATACTGTAGGGGCGACCTATCAGGTCGCCCGCTCAAGCGCAATATTGTAGGGGCGACTCTGTGAGTCGCCCGCAAGCAGGAAAAAATTGTAGGGGCTACCCATTGGGTCGCCCGAACATAACCGCCTACCCCGGCGCCCGCGCCGCCCGCACCGCAACCAGCGTGAAAATCAGCAAAGCGCCGAAGTAGAGAATGGCGCCCACCCAGGTGAGCGTGTCGCCATTGCCCGCGAACATCATAAACGCCGCGACAACCGTCAACGCGCCAATCAGAAATATGACCGGCTGGCTCACCGATGACTTCAACTCGCCGCCATTCGATTCCGCAGTCGCTTCGCCGTCGACAATATAGCCTTGCTCTTCCAGCCGCAACCGCGATTCCGGATCGACATCCGCGTAACCGCCGCCCACCCAGCTCGCCATCCGCTGCAGCCCGAAGCCAACCGCGCTCGTCTCTCGATGCAGCAGAACCACTGGCGTCCGCGTCCGATCGGCGATGATAAAGGGCGTGTTGCCGAAGAGGCGCTGTTGATAGCCCGGATCGCGCGTTTCGCCCACGGCCACATAATCATAATCCCGCGCCGCCGCCACAATGGCGTCAATGCGATCGCGCGCGATCTCGGTAATCAGATTGACCTCCGCGTCGATCAACTTCAGTTCATCAATCTCGCGCTGCAGCGACCGGGTCATGCGCTCGCGCTCGGCTTGCGGCGTATCCACGCTAAAGACATGCAGCAGGTCCAACTCCATTTCCGCCGCCGACAGCAACTGAATCAGCCGCAGCGAATAGCCCACCTGTCGCGGCTCCGCCACCGGCAGCAAGATGCGCTTCGCCGCCGCCGTATCGCCCGGCTGCAGCATCAACACATCGCAGTTCACCTCGCTCAATACCTGGTCGATATTCTGGCCGACAGTCGTCGCGCCCTGCTGATCCTTCACGCCTTGCCAGCCGATGACCACCAGATCCGCCCGCTGTTCCTGCGCCGTATCAATGATTGCCGGCGCCACCCGCCGCGCCACCCGCACGATGTACTCCACCGCCACATCATCATCGCGCACCATCGATATGGCTTGATCCTGCAATGTCTCGCTGGCGTCAAGATAACGATAACCGGAAGACAATGGCGCCGGCGACGGCACCGTCACGATATGCAAAAGGGTCACCTTGCCACCATGCGTCTTGGCTGCGTGGACCGCCGGCGGCAGCAAGGTCGACAGCGAATCGGGATTGGCCACCGGCACCAGCACGCGGTAGGGCGCGTCTTGCGTCGGCGTCATCAACTCCGTCTGCTGCACGACCGGCGTACGGTGCGCCCGCTCCTGTCGCGGCCGCGCGTAGAGGTAATAAATCAGGAAGCCGCCGCCGATCCAGACCGCCGCGTAAATCCAGGCGATGATCGAGACATTAAACAGCGACAGCAGCAGCAGGAACTGCATGCCAATCGCGATCATCGGCAAGATGGGGAAGAAGGGCAGCAGGAAGCCGTATTTGAGGTCCTTGCCATATTTGCTCCGGATCGTGATCACCGCCAAATTCACTTGCAGGAAGAGCAAGATAAACATGATATCGGCCGATGCCGCGACATCTTCAATCGGCAAGGTGAGCGCGACAAAAATGATCAACAGTCCCGACCAGCCCAAAGCGATATGAGGCGTGCGCGTCTTGGAGCTCACATTGGAGAAGCTGTCCGGCAACGCCCGATCCCGCCCCATCGCAAATGAAACCCGCGTCGACGAAAAGGTAGTGGCGTTCAAGGCGCTCATCGTCGAGAGCAAGCCGCCAACCATAATCAGAAACAAGCCAAGCGGCATGAATTGATCGGCGGCGCGGGCGATGCCGATCTCGCCCAGATCGCCCAGCCATTCGTGGATGAGACGTCCCTCCGGCGGATCCACCGCCCCGATGACCACAAAAGCCACCAGCATGTATATCGGCACTACAATCGCCAACGACAGGAAAACAGCCCGCGGGATATTCTTCCGCGGGTCCTTCACCTCTTCGCCCGCTTGCACGATGATCTCATAGCCCTCAAAAGCGATGAAAGTCAAGCCCATCGCGCTGACGATGCCGATGATGTCATTGGGCGCAAAAGGCTGGAAATTCTCGAATCGGGTCGGATCGCCGAAGATGACAAACATGCCGCTGACGATGAAGATGCTGATGATCACCACTTTCAGCACTGTTACGATATTTCCAACCGCGCCCGTCTCCGATGTGCCTTTGTAATTGATATAGAGGAATAGCAAAATGATCAGGACGGCGAAGATCTTTTGCACTAGATCGGCTTCGCTCAATTCAATCCCAAAAGGCAAATGCAGCGGACCCGTCAGAAAAACGCCAATGTGCTCATCGTGATGCGCCGCCGGATCAAGAAATAGAATACGCAGCAACTCATAAATGAAGCCGCCAAAACCAACGCCGTACAAGCTGCCCGCCACCGCATGGGCGAACCAACTCATCCAGCCGGCCAGGAAACCGTTCGGTCCCGGCAAGCCTTCCTTCACCCACAGGTAGCCCCCGCCCGCTTCCGGGATGGCCGAGCCAAGCTCCGCATACACCATCGCCGTCAATACGGTGATGACCCCGTTCATGGCAAAAGCCAGTATCAGCGCCGGACCAGCCGTGCCCGCCGCGATCCCGGTCAAGACGAAGATGCCAGCGCCGATCATCGCGCCGACGCCGATCATCGTGATATCAAATAAGCCAAGATTGCGGACCAACCCGACGTGATGTGAGGTCTCAGTCGATGATGCCATTGTCAGTTTTCCTCATCCGTCCTGCAAAATAAGAATGATTAAAGCCGCCTGAATTCGACGGCAGCATACAAGTATCACTTTATCCCAGAGACGGTTCATTTGGCAAGTGTCCTCACCTCGTCAGCCAAATGCAGGGGCGACCCCGTGAGTCGCCCGCCTGAACGCAACACCGTAGGGGCGAGCCATTGGGTCGCCCGAACAACCCACATCAATTCACCCTACCCACCCAAGCGATACGCCAAATCATTCCAGCGCAGTTCGTCCTTGAAGCGCCGCAACTCTGTCGACCCGTCGATCTGCACATACTCGACGCCGGCAATCTCGCTGAAGTCGTACAAATGCTCAGGACGCAGCGCCTGACTGAACACCGTGTGATGGGCGCCGCCGGCATAGATCCAGGCGGCCGCGCCAACCGGCAAATTGGGATGCGGCTTCCACAGAGCTCGCGCCACCGGCAGCTTCGGCAGCGGCTCCTCCGGCTCGATCACGTCGACAGGGTTAACGATCATTCGGAAGCGATCGCCCATGTCGATCAGCGAGGCATTCAGCCCATCCCCCGCCGCCGTATTGAAGATCAGTCGCGCCGGATCCGCCTTGCCGCCGATGCCCAGCGGATGCGCCTCCAGGCTCGGTTGCCCGTCCGCGATGCTTGGGCAGATCTCCAGCATATGCGCGCCCAGCACCGCCATGTTCCCTGGCTGGAAATGATAGGTGTAATCCTCCATGAACGAGGTGCCGCCAGCCAGTCCCTCAGCCATCACCTTCAGCGAGCGCAGCAAGGCCGCCGTTTTCCAGTCCCCTTCCGCACCGAAGCCATAGCCGGCTTCCATCAGGCGCTGCACCGCCAAGCCCGGCAGCTGCGCCAAGCCGTGCAAATCCTCAAACGTCGTCGTGAACGCGGTGAAATCGCCTTCGCGCAGAAATTGACCCAAGCCGATCTCAATGCGCGCCGCCTCGCGAATCGAAGCATGACGCTCGCCGCCCTTCCGCAGGTCCGCCGCCATGCGATACGCGCTCTCGTATTCCGCGACCAAAACGTCAATCTCGCCTTCAGTCACTTCATTCACCACAGCGACCAGTTCGCCCACGCCGTAGCCATTCACCGAATAGCCAAACTGTGCCTGCGCCGCCACCTTGTCGCCTTCGGTGACCGCCACCGAGCGCATATTGTCGCCGAAGCGCGCCACCTTAATGCGACCCGTCTCCTGCCAAGCGGCCGCCGCCCGCGCCCAGACGCCTATCTGCGCCTGCACCTGCGCATCGCGCCAATGCCCAACCACGACTTTGCGCCGCAGCCGCAGCCGGCTCATTATGAAGCCAAATTCACGGTCGCCGTGCGCCGCCTGATTCAAATTCATGAAGTCCATGTCAATCTCGGACCATGGGATATCGCGGTTGTACTGCGTATGCAAATGCAGCAGTGGCTTCCGCAGCGCCGCCAGCCCAGCGATCCAATTCTTCGCCGGCGAGAAGGTATGCATCCAGGCGATCACCCCGATGCAGCGCGCGTCGTTTTCGGCCTCGCTGCAAAGGCCCGCAATCTCCTCCGCCGTCGTCAAAACCGGCTTGTATGATACCGATACCGGTATCGACGCTGCCTCGCTGAGATGCGCCGCAATCTCCCGCGAATTCCGCCCCACCTGCTCAATCGCTTCCGGCCCATATAGATGCTGGCTTCCGGTCAAAAACCATACCTGATAATCACTCAGTGCCATTGCTCTACCCTCTGCTACGTTCCGTTCATTTCCGCTATGCGCTCGCAAGACTAGAATGCTTGTAGGGGCGACCTATCAGGTCGCCCGCAACCAGATGCCTACAATATTCCCTGTAGGCCTATAACAGTCTTGGGGTTTTCTCTGTTCCTTTGTGTCTCTGTGGTGCATATTCACCGCTGCCCGTACACATTCTGATAGCGATCATACAAGCGGTCGATATCCGCTTGCGATATCGGCAGGACCTCGCCCAGCTGACGCGCCGTCCAGACGATGGCCGCGTTGTCTTCCGTCATCACCGCCGCCTTCACCGCCGCCTCAGCGCTCGCGCCAATCGTGAACACGCCATGGCTCCGCAACAAAGCCGCCGGGCTGCGATGCCCCGTCAAGGCATCCACCACCAGCGCCCCAATCTCCTCGCCCCCGATCAAGCCGAAGCCGGCGCAAGGGATCTCGCCGCCGAATTCATCAGCCATCGCCGTCGTCACACAAGGGATCGCCTCGCCAACGACAGCAAAAGCCGTCGCATAACGCGAATGCGTATGCGCCACGCCCTGAACTGCTGGCATATGGCGGTAGATATAACAATGCGACGCCGTATCGGAGGAGGGCGCCAAATCACCATCAACGACCTGCCCCTGCAAATCAGTGACGACCATGCTGGCCGGCGTCAATTCTTCAAAGCGCAGGCCGCTCGGCTTGATCACCACCAGGTCCGTCGCCGGATCACGCGCGCTGATATTGCCGCTCGTCCACGCGACCAGGTTGTTTTCCGGCAATTTGGCGTGCAGCCGACAAACTTCCTCGCGCAATTGGCGCAGCAACATGAGTTCAGCGCCCCATCATGCGCTCTTCTTCAACGCAGGCTCGGATCCGAAGAGACGCGTGACCAAGCGATTGGCGAAGGGAATCGTCCGTTCCTCGCCCCGCAGCGCTACGGCAGCCAGGCTGACCAGCCAATTCGCCGCCATAAATATCGCCATCGCGACCACCAGCGAGAACAAGGCGATCGCTAGAATTGGTCCAGCAATCGGAATTAAACTGATGAGATAACCACCCGCCGCCCAGCCAAAGAATGCCAATAGCAACGCAAGAACGGCTGCGATGCTCTGCCGGGCATGAAAGCGCGTCAGCGAATTGCCGCCATCCGCGATCAACCCGACCACGCCGCCGACGACCGGCAAGAGATAAGCCAACACCGCGAACTTCCGACTCTCTCCCAAAGCGGGTTGAAGTCCCCCCTGATGCTTTGAGGGGAATTTAGGGTGGGGGTCAGATTGGGACATCCGCCACTCCTTGCAACTCCAGCTCCTCGGCGAAGTGACAGCGCGCGCTGTGGTTCTCCCCAATTTCGACCAGCGGCGGCGCCTGCTCGCGACAAACGTCCTGCGCAAAGCGGCAGCGCGGATGGAAAACGCAGCCCGAAGGCGGATTCGCCGGGCTTGGCACATCGCCTTCCAGGATGATCCGTTCCATCTTGATCAGCGGATCAGCCGGCGGCACCGCCGAGACCAGCGCTTCCGTATAAGGATGTCGAGGATTGCGCAGCAACTCATCCGTTGGCGCCAACTCCACCAGCTTGCCCACGTACATCACCGCGATCCGGTCGCAGATATGCTCGACCACCGATAGGTCATGCGAGATGAAGATGAAGGTCAAGCGCAAATCATCTTTCAGCTTCTGCAAGAGATTCAAAACCTGCGCCTGTACCGAGACGTCCAGCGCCGAAACCGGCTCATCGGCGACGATCAGCCGCGGATTCAGCGCCAGCGTCCGCGCCACGCCAATCCGCTGACGCTGTCCGCCGGAAAACTCATGCGGATAACGCCCCATATAAGCCGGCTTCAATCCCACCGCCTCCATCAACTCAGCCACCCGCGCGCTAATGGCATCGCCAGAAGCCTCGCCGTGTATCACCAGCGGCTCGGCAATAATGTCCCGCACCGTCAATCGTGGATTCAACGAACTGAACGGGTCCTGAAAGATCATGCGCATCTCTTTGCGCAAGTCCTTCATCTCTCGGTGGCTGATCTTCGCCAAGTCCACCCAGCTGCCATCCGCCCGGTGAAAGAGCACTTCGCCATCGGTCGGGTCGTACAAACGCAGCAGCGTCCGACCAACAGTTGTCTTGCCGCAGCCGCTCTCGCCGACCAAGCCCATGACTTCTTGCTCGCCCAACTCAAAGCTGACCCCGTCGACCGCCTTGATCGTGCCAACGCGCCGCTGCAAGAGACCCTGACGCAAGGGGAAATGCATCTTGAGATCGTTGACCCTGAGGATGATGTCCCGCTTGCCGTTTTCCGCGGCTGCCTCTGCCATGCTCCGATGGTCCTCTTTACAGGTTTGAATAAGGGTCGGCCGCGTCGCGCAAGCCGTCCCCCAGGAAATTCAGACCCAGCACCGCCACCACAATAAAGATAACCGGCGTCAAGATCCAGGTGTTCTGCCCCAGGGTCTCCAGGCTCTGCGCGCTCTTCATCAAAAAGCCCCAACTCGTCAGCGGCTCTTGAATGCCAATGCCCAGGAAGCTCAGGAATGCCTCCGCCAAAATGATCTGCGGGATCATCAGCGTCAATACCACAATGACGTGGCTAAGCGTGTTGGGATACAAATGCTTGAAGATGATGCGAAAGTCACTCGCGCCCTGCTCCTTCGCCGCCAGGATGAAGTCCGTCTCGCGCAGCGAAAGCACCTTGCCCCGCACCTCGCGCGCCAGCACCGCCCAACGCAAGAAAGGAAATATAAAGACCATCATAAGGAAGCGTTGCTCGCCAGACCAGGTCTTGGGAATCACCGCCACCAGCGCCATCCACAGCGGCAACTCCGGAAACGACATCACCACTTCTACAAACCGCTGCATCACATTGTCGATAGCGCCGCCATAATAACCCGAGACAACGCCCACGGTAGAACCGACCATGATGGCGATCACCGCCGCCATGATGCTCAACGAGAGCGACACCCGACCCGCCAGGCAAATCCGCCCCCATAGGTCCCGCCCGAAGCGATCCGTGCCCAGCAGATGCAGCCGAACCTCATCGGTATCCAAGCCAAATAAATGCAGATCCGTTTTGATGAAGCCAAAGAGTTCGTATTCCCAACTGCGCACGAAGAACTGCACCTTGTAGCGATTTTCCGGATCAATCTTCGGCCGCGCCTGATAAGTGACCGGGTCTATTTCCAATTCCTGCTTGTATACAAAGGGCTGAAAACTGAAGTTGCCGTCCAAATCAACATAGCGAATTTGCGTCGGCGGCGTATAGGAATCCCCCAGGGACGACTCATATAAGTTGTAGGGCGAGAAAAACTCGGGAAATATCGCCAGCACAATCAGCATGACGACCATCAGCCCTCCGACGATGGCTGCCCGGCTGCGGCTGAATCGCTGCCAGACAAGCTGCAAGTAAGAGTCGCTGCTCTCTTCCAACTCTTCTTCTATCAACTCTTCGTGAATCTCGATCTCTTGCACCGTATACCAATCCGCGATCAACTAAAGGTGATGCGCGGGTCCAACAGACCCAGCACCATATCGGCAATAAAATTGCCTGCGATTAACAAAATGCCGTACAACAGCATGATGCTGCCGGAAAGGAAGACGTCTTCCTTGAGCAGCGCTTCGACGAACATCGGCGCGATCGTGGGGATGCCAAACACGATGGCGGCCTCCAATTCGCCCTGAAACATATAAGGCAACACCGTGCCCTGATAGGCGATAATCGGATGCAGCGCGTTCGGCACCGCGTGCCGATTGATCACCTTGCGTTCTTCCAAGCCCTTCGAGCGCGCTGTCGTCACATATTGCTGATTCAGCACATCCAGCAGGTTGCCCCGCATCACCCGCATATTCCGCGCCACCCCGCCCAAGCCCGCGATCAATATCACCGGACCGACATGCTTGAGCAAATCGATCGCCTTCTCGATCGACCAGTCGGCATAGCGAAACTCCGGCGAATGCAGTGCCGACACGTGCTCCCAATTCAAGCCGAAGGCGAGAAAATAGACGATGATCAAAGCCAGCGAGAAACGGGGCACGGATGTCGCCAGGAATGCGAATGTGGCCGCTACATTGTCGGCGACGCTATACTGCCGATTAGCCACATAGATGCCCACCAATATGCCCACCAGCGACGAAATAGCGTGGGCGGCCAGCGCAATCCCGATCGTGCGCGGCAGGCGCTGCGCCAGCAGATCGCTGACGTCCACCCGCTGTGAAAACGACCAGCCGAAGTCACCGTACAACACAATCGCGCCGATCCATTTCAGATACTGAACCGGCAGCGGATCAAGCAAGCCATACTTGTCGCGCAGTTTGTTGGCCGCTTCCTCCGCTTGTTCTTCCGATTGGCCGCCCAGCCCGATCAACTCCGCCTTGTACACTTCAGCGAAGTCGCCTTCCGGCAATTGAATGATGGTGAAAGCCACTACCGTGATGACAAAAAGAATGAAAATTGATGAGAGCAGCCGGTTTATGATGAATCGGAGCATCGGCGGTTGACCCTTCAGTCAACGATCGGAGCGGCATCAACGCGCTCCCAAGTATAAATCATTTCCGCGCAAATCGACAACAGGGACGCGCGCGCGCCCCTTGTAGATCCAAGCTAATGGGAAGTTTGTAGGGGCGAGCGCCGGTCGGTGTCTACGCGACCCGGCGGCTCGCCCGCTCTTGCTAAACCGGTACTACTCTTGTAATGCCGATGATGTAAAGGATGAACCGAAGCTCACCCTTTACATAACGAATTACATGTCGTCCATGCCGTAAACCGGGAGCTCGTTCGGTTTGATCTCATTGATCTGCTCATCCGGGTTCACCCAAACGGCTTCCGGAATCACATTGCCCCAGGTCCACTGATAGAAATAGGGAGGCGCGCCAACCGGGATGTTGTTGAAGCGCTTCGCCAAGCCCAAGCCATAGCGACCGATGATGCCGCCAACATGGTAGACGTTGCCGGTGAAGAGATTGATGTAACGCGCCATCAATTTCTTGCGCGCGTCAAAGTCCGGCTCCAGGCAGAAGTCGTTGACGATGCCAATGAGTTCTTCCTCGAAGTCCAGCAGTTCGCGTTCGCCGCCATCGGCGCGGTGGAAGTCCGGCGTCAGGTCGGTGACGGGACCCAGATCCTGGCAGCGGGTGAAGGAGGTTGTGTATTCCTGCCCGGCGCGGTCGACGCGCGCTTCCCAGGTGCCGGTGGTGATCGCATCGCCAGCGGCGGGACCCTGCAGCGGGCGCAGATTGACCTGAATGCCCACGTCCCGCATCAGCAGAACAAAGGCGTCGCCGATCTGTCCGGTCGCTTCGGCGGCGACGCTGGTATCCAGCACGATGACCAGGTTGTCGCCCGCCAGCGCGCCGTCAGTCCAGTTGAGGATGCCGTCGCCATCGGTATCTTCAAAGCCAAGCTCAGCGAGCAGAGCGCTCGCCGATTCTGGCGAATAGGGATAGTAGACGACGCTGTCGATATCGAAGTAGGGCGAGCCCGGCGTGACGCCACCAGCGAAGGCGCGCATGAAGGGACCGCGGATAACCGCTTGGCCGATGCCATCGCCATCAATCGCATGTTGGACCGCGCGGCGGAAGCGGAGATCCCGGAAGAGCTCGCGCAGCGCCTGGTCGCGCTCGTCCGCAACACCCAAGGTCGCTGACAGGTTGAACTCGATATTGAATGCCAACGTCTCGGGACCCCACTCAATGTAGAAGTGAGCGTCGTCTTCTTGCGAACGCGTGATCGCTTCTACATAGGTGCTCGGGTTCTCCAGGTTGGTGTGGTCAATGGAGCCAGCCAGCGTGCCCAGGGTTCGACCGATGCCGCTGGGACCCTTCTCGAAAGTGACTTCTTCAAGGTAGGGCAGTTGGTTGCCCGCCTCGTCAACCTTCCAGTAATAGGGATTCCGTCGATGCACCATGAATTCGTC
The DNA here is from genome assembly GCA_965205125.1 of Phototrophicaceae bacterium. GTDB lineage: Bacteria > Chloroflexota > Anaerolineae > Aggregatilineales > Phototrophicaceae > UBA6055. The sequence goes on along the minus strand of CBDBFY010000001.1, from coordinate 787,177 downwards.
GATCTGGTAGTCGACAGCAACCCAGGGACCCATGGTCGGCACGGGCAAGGAGTCCTGTACCTGGAAGGTCTCGAAGGTGTCATAATCGGACTCGGCGTTCATCGCCGGATGCATTGGCGCGTAGGCGTGCTCGGCGCAAATGTTGAAGTCCAAGAAGTCCATCTTGAACAGCAACTGGGCGGGGTAGGCAACGGGGAATGTCCAGGTAATCTGGTCGTCGCCTGTCTGCTCCAGGCTGATGTCTTCGCCATCGACCTGCCAAGTGCTGCGGTTCGTCCACGAGTTGACATTCTCGTCCAGGATGATGTGGTTCCAGGTGAACATAATGTCATGGACGCCGAAGGGATGACCATCAGACCACTTCGCGCCGCGGATGATGTTCATCGTCAGCTGCGTGCCGTCCTCGCTCCATTCCCAATCCGTCGCCAGGTTGGGCAGTGGCTCAAGGTTGTCATGGCGCAGGAACATGGGACCGGACTTGACCAGCGATTCGCCATAGATGTAGTTGATGCCGAACCAACCCTGCGTTTGACGGGCGCATAGATTCCAGCCAGCCGTCGGCACAGCCGAGAAGTCGCGCCAGACGCCGCCATAGACGCCAAGGCCCGTCGACATGCCGGATTCCAAGATCACCTGCGGATTCTCAGGCAGTCGTTCTTCGACCGGCGGCAGATCGCCTGCTTCTACCATAGCCGTCACATAGGCTGGCTCGCTGTATGAATCAAGCGCCTTGTAGACGAGCATCTCGTCCAAGGAGAAGGTCACAATCGGGTTGTCGCCCAACTGCACGCCCTCGGGATACGGAACCGGATCAGCAACCTCGCCCATTTGGGCAAAGCCGGACCCGACCATGCTGAGCATCACCGCTGCTATCAGCAGGATGCGTACAAAGGTTGGTAGTTTCATCTGCGTTCCTCCAAACTAATTGAACAAAAATTAGCCGGCAGGCCTATCACTAGCCCGCAGGTTAATTCACTCCACTTGCCCCGGCTCAATCTTGCATCTCCGCGCCCTCATGCAGCCAGCAAGCCACCTGATGCTCGCCATCGACAGCGGTCGGCGGCGGTAGATGAGTCCGGCATTTCGCCATCACATGCGGGCAGCGGTCGGCGAAGGCGCATCCAGCAATCTCCGTCGTCGCATTCGGCACGATGCCTTCAATCGGCACCAGAATCTCCTTGCGCCGCCCCAATACCGGGATCGATTGCAGCAAGCCGACGGTATAGGGATGCTGCGGATTGCGGAAAATGTCAGTCGCCGTGCCATATTCGACAATCCGCCCGAAATACATCACCGCAACATAATCGGCCATCTGCGATACGACGCCCAGATTGTGCGTGATGATGATGATCGACGAGCCAAAGTCTTCCTGCAGCTTCTCCATTAAATCGATGATCTGCGCCTGTATCGTCACATCCAGCGCCGTCGTCGGCTCATCCGCGATCAAGATTGACGGATTGCAGGAAAGCGCCAAGGCGATCATCACGCGCTGCCGCATGCCCCCGCTCAATTGATGCGGATACTGCTTCACCCGCTCTTCCGGATCAGCGATGCGCACACGATCCAGCATGTCAATCGCTACCTTGATCGACTCTTTGCGGCTCAGCCCCTGATGCAATTCCACCACTTCCGCGATCTGCCGGCCAACCGTATGCAGCGGATTCAGCGAGGTCATCGGCTCTTGAAAAATCATCGAGATCTCGCCGCCGCGAATGCTGCGCATCTCAACGCCTTTCGGGTCGAGCTTGACAATGTCAATCGTCTCGGCGCGCCGCTTCTGCCGCCGGAAGATGATCTCGCCATCCACAATCTCCCCCGGAGGCGACTTGATCAATTGCATGATCGAGCTTGCCGTCACGCTTTTGCCGCAGCCGCTCTCGCCGACAATGCCCAGCGTCTGCTTGTTCGCCAACGCAAAGCCGACGCCCTTCACCGCTTGCACGACGCCCTTGTCGGTGAAGAAATGCGTCTTCAAGTTCTTGACTTCCAGAATCGGCTCCGCGCCGTTACTTCCTATCATAAGTCAACTGTAGGGGCGACTGACGGTCAGTGTCGGCGGTCAGTGTCTACGCGACCTACGCGACCCTGTGAGTCGCCCGCTGCCTATCCCTTTACTATTCGCTATTTCTAATCACTCGTCTGCGCCATGCGTTCCGCCGCCAACTCCTCGACGCTGCGCAAATGCAATCGCGCCGCGCCGGCGGAAGCGCTCAACATCACCCGCGTGCCATTCGCCTCATGCGCCGCCAATCGCGCCCGCGCCGCCTCAATATCGCCAGCCGCGTAATTGGGCAGCCATTCCGCCTGCGCCACTAGCAACTCGTCGGTCATTTGCCACACTTCTTCCGGATTGCAAACCGCGCCCACCAGCGGATCATGCAGCATCGCCTGCTTCAGCAGCGTCACATCGCCATGCACCGCCGCTTCCATCGCCATCTCCTGCACGCGCACGCTAGCCGAACAGGTCGCCGCGCAGGCTATGGGCAAGTCGCCCACCACCGGCATATTGATGCCATTCTTGTCGACAAAGCCTGGTATCTCCACGACGCAGCCATCCGGCAAATTCCTAATGTATCCGCGGTTCGGCACATTGAAATGCCCGCGGTAAACTCGCCCGGTCTCCAGCCCCTCGATGATGTAGGAACCGTGCTCCAAACTGCGTCCCTCGGCGCTGATCTGCGGCGGCTCTTCCTCCAGCCAATTGGGAAAATCAGTCTCGAACCAGTTGCGTCCCTCGGTGCAGACCCGCAGGTAACCGCCCGTCTCGCCCAAAATCCAGCGATTCAAACTGATCCAGTCAGTGATCTCGTCCGGTCGCTTGCGATACCAGGGCACATACTCGCTCAAATGCCCGTTCGACTCGGTCGAGTAATAACCGAAGCGCCGCAGCACATCAATGCGGACCTTTTCCTCTTCGCGGAATCGCGGATGCGCCTCAAACAGTTCCAGCAGCCGCGGGACCATATCCATGCCCCGCCAACGCGCCTGCACGTACCAGGTCTGATGATTGATGCCGGCGCAGATAATATCGACGTCGTCGCGCGTCACCCGCTCGTCTTCGGCGATCAAGCCCTCCCGCCGCGCCCAAAGCTCAATGCACTCGGCGATCTGTTCGTGGCCATGCTGAACTCCATGACACAAGCCAATGGTCCGCACGCCGCCGTACTTGTTGCAAGCCCATGTGTTCATCGCCATCGGATTCGAGTAATTGAGGAAAAGCGCGCCCGGCTTGGCCGCATCGCGGATATCGCGGCAAATCTCCAAGAGCGCCGGGATCGTCCGCTGGCCGTACATGATGCCGCCCGCGCAAATCGTATCGCCGACGCATTGATCCACGCCGTACTTCAAGGGTATATCGATATCCAGAGCGAAAGCATCCAATCCGCCCTGCCGAATCATGCAAATCACATAATCGGCATCGGCGATCGCTTCCCGCCGATCCAGCGTCGACGTCACTGTCGCCGGCAAGCCGTTGGCTGTGATATCGCGCTCGCAAAGTTGAGCCACCATGCTCAAATTGCGCGCCGAAATATCCATCAGCGCAAAATGTGTATCGGCGAACTCCGGCACGGTGAGTAAATCCGTCATCAGCCGTCGGGTGAAACCCACCGAACCCGCGCCAATCATGGCAATCTTCAAAGACATGAGTTGCCTCGCATTAAATTGAATGCTGATTAGATAATTTCAGTGGGGATTTGTCAAGTGGCGCGCTCAGCGGGAGTGGAAAACTTCCCATTTGGCGAACGATGCAGGGGCCGCCTAGCAGGTCGTCCGCAAGCGCTCAAGATCTGTAGGGGCCACCTAGCAGGTCGTCCGCAAGCGCTCAAGATCTGTAGGGGCCACCTATCAGGTCGCCCGAAATAGCCAAGAAAAGTACAGGATATTCGACGAAATCTTGCTCGCAGAAAAAACTGTCCGGTCGTCAGCGTGCTTCGGGATGCCCACCATAGAGATGGCGGGAGGGCCGGGGGATGGGGTAGATAAAGCGCGGCAGCGTGACCCAGTAGCGGACAAGCCCTCGAGAGGCCCCCTGTCAGGCTCTCCGCAGATGCGCATATCACGCTGTTTAACCGCCTTGGCCCCCATCTTTAACCGCCAGGCAACTTCTTATTATTAATCCCAAAAATCTATATAAAACTATAGAAACTTCACAATAAGTCCACGCTTCATTCCCTGGAGCAGTCGACGCAACTTTCGAGTTAATCGACGGCGTGGAAAACCCGAACTACTCCCCTCTAGAATGACCGAGTCAATGATGACAATACGCTCAATTTCAGGGGAGAACTCCAATGAAACGCTTCACTATTTTCTTCGTCTTGTTCGCAAGCATGGCTCTCTGCGCCGGCGCCGTCTGGTCCTCCGGCGGTGGAGACATAGATGAACTCAAGCGCCATGTGGTCGAATCCTACACAGAAATCGTGTTGGCCAGCTACCAGGATTCGCTTCAGTTGGCGTTAGAGCTTAACGATGCTCTAGTCGCGTTCGTCGCCGATCCCAGCGAAGAGAACCTGGCCGCGGCCCGCGACGCCTGGCTCGCCTCCAATGAACCCTACGGGCAGACCGAAGCCTATCGCTTCTACGGCGGTCCCATCGATGATGAAGATGGTCCCGAAGGCTTGCTCAACGCCTGGCCCCTGGACGAAGCTTATATCGACTACGTCGACGGCGACCTGGATGCCGGCATCATCAACAACACCGACGATTACCCCGAAATCACCAAAGACCTGCTCGTCTCCTTGAACGAGGTCGGCGCCGAAGAGAACATCAGCACCGGCTACCACGCCATTGAGTTTCTCCTCTGGGGGCAAGATCTCTACGAAGACAGCGCCGGCCAACGCCCCGCATCCGACTACAGCAGCGCGCCCAATGCCGAACGCCGCGGCCAGTATCTACTGATCACGGGAGAACTCCTGGTCGAAAACCTGAGTGACATGGTCGAACAGTGGAATCATGAGAATGACGATAACTACGTCTGGGAATTCCACGATGGGCCGGCTGACGTCGCCCTCACCAACATCCTCACCGGCATCGGCGTCCTCGCCAAATCTGAACTCGCTGGCGAGCGCATGTTCACCGCCTACGACAACCAGGATCAGGAAGACGAACACTCCTGTTTCAGCGATAACACCCACCGCGATATCATCACCAACTTCATGGGTGTCAGTAACGTCTACCGCGGCGCCTACACGCGCATCGACGGCTCAGTCGTCGAAGGCGCCGGCTTGGCCGATCTCTTCGAAGCGGTCGCGCCCGAGCTGAATGCCGAGATGCTCGCTCTGCTAAACCTCGCCGATCAGCAGGTTAATGACATCTTCGTCCCCTTCGACCGCGCCATCGTCAATCCCGATTCACGCCCCGGCGTCTTTGATGCCGTCTTCACCTTGCAGGATGTCGGCGACAAGCTGACCGAATTGGCCACGGCTCTGGAACTGGTCATCGACACCGCCTTGCCCGAATAACATTTCGTTGCCGGTCCCCGGCAGTTTCCGTCGGGGACCAATGTTGGATTGGACGCTCTCGTTTTGTCTCGACTGCCTGCGCGAACAACCAAGATCTTGCTATCGGTCTGCCTCAGCCTGGCGGCTCTGTCCGCGCTATTTCTTCTCTCATCCCGCTCATATTCACAGACCGCCCCGCGCCGCAGCGAGTTGCTCGGCGGCCAGACCACCATCTTCAATACAACGCGCAATGCTTTCGCCCAGCCAGCCCCCGGCCTGGAGCGCATGCAAGAGCTGTTCTTCTTCGTCGGCAACTCCTTCTTCAATCAGAACTGGGTGACAGCGCCCGCGGCAACCACCGCCCGCGATGGCTTGGGGCCGCTCTTCAACGCCCGTTCCTGCGCCAGCTGCCATTTCAAAGACGGCCGCGGTCGCCCGCCCGAATTCGATGGCGAAGCGCCCACCGGCTTCCTCGTCCGCCTCGGCATGCGCGATCGCGACCTCACCTGGGCCAGCTTGCCCGAACCCAACTATGGCGGCCAATTTCAGGATACCGCGCTGGAAGAAATCGCCGAAGAAGGCGACCTGATTCTGCGTTACCAATACTTTCCAGGCGAATTCCCCGACGGCAGCCCTTACGAATTGCGGCAGCCCACCGTTCACTTCGAGAATCTGGCTTACGGCGATATGCACCCCGAAGTCCTGACCTCGAGCCGAGTCGGGAGCCAACTGATCGGCTTGGGCTTGCTGGAAGCAATTCCGGAAGCGCGCTTGCTTGAACTCGCCGACCCCAACGACGCCGACCAGGACGGCATCTCCGGGCGGCCCAATTATGTCTGGGATCAAGTCAGCAACCGGCAAGTCATCGGCCGCTTCGGCTGGAAAGCCAACCAACCCAATATCCTGCAACAGACCGCCACCGCCTTTCACGGCGACCTGGGCATCACCACCAGCATTTTCCCGGCGCAGAATTGCAGCCCCGTCCAGGAGGCCTGCCAAGCGGCCATTCACGGCGGCGAGCCGGAAATAAGCGACGACGACCTGCTCAAGGTGGTCCTCTACCTGAGCTCCCTGGCGGTGCCGGCACAGCGCGATTTCGAAGACGACGCGGTTCAAAGAGGAGAGCGCGTCTTCAACGAAATCGGCTGCGCCTCTTGTCATGTCGATACCCACGAGACCGGCATACACCCTTTCATCGCCGCCCTGTCGCACCAGACCATCCACCCCTTCACCGACCTGCTGCTGCACGATATGGGCGAAGGCTTGGCCGACAATCGCGACGACTTCCAAGCCACCGGCAGCGAATGGCGAACGCCGCCGCTCTGGGGCATCGGCATGATCGAAGTTGTCAACAAGCACAGCTACTATTTGCACGACGGCCGCGCCCGAAATCTGACCGAAGCCATCCTCTGGCACGGCGGCGAGGCGGAAAACTCCCGCGACGCCTTCAAAGAACTTCCCGCTGAAGATCGCCAGGCGCTCATAGACTTCCTGAAGTCATTATGAATCATCTGACCTTTCAAGCATCTCTCATGGCGAAAACTGTAGGGGCGAGCTATCAGGTCGCCCGCCACACCCCCCAATCTGTAGGGGCGATTCTGTGAATCGCCCGCCAGCCAAATCCCAACCATGTAAGGACAAGCCTATAAGGAGATCCGCCATGCGCGCCACCAGCCACACATTCATCCTCGCAATGATCATCCTCGGCACGCTCACGCCGCTTTCCATGCTAGCCCTTGGCCTGGTCGCCCAGGCCCAAGACAGTTTCGATCGCCGCGCCATGCTGGCTAGCATCGTCGATCATGTGATTCTCCCCGGCCAAGCGGACTTCAGCGAAGCCACCCAGTCCTTGAGCGCCGCCGCCGAACAGTTTGTCTCCTCGCCCGATGTCGACAACCTGGCTTCCCTGCATGATGCTTGGCGTGAAACAGCAAATGCCTGGGACGAAATCGCACTCCTTAACCTCGACCTGCGCCTCACCTCCTATCACAATCAAATCTATAAGCCGCCCGCCAATTACAAATTCATTGACGATATCCTCACCGGCGACGATGACATCTCCGAAGCCTATGTGGATGGCATCGGTTCAACATCCAAGGGGCTCGACGCCCTGGAGTATCTGATCTTCGACCCGAATAAGACGCCCGAAGACATCGTCAACGCCTTCATCGACGAACGGCGGCGCCAATTCGCCCTCGCCCTCGCCCAAAACATCGAGCGGAAAGCCGGCGAAATCCAACACTATTGGTCGCCCGACGGACGGGACTTCGGGGGGCGCTTCGTCAAAGCCGATCAAGAAGGCGGCGTCATACAAGGCGCTATAAACATGCTAGCCAATAGAATCTTCATTACGCTGCAAACCGAACTGGAGATGTGGCTCGGCGAGCCTTCCGGCATTGTCCTCGATGGCGAGCCCCGCCCCGATCTGGTCGAATCCCCCCATGCTCGCCATTCGCTGCAGCACATCGCCCATCGTCTGGTCGGCCTCCAGAAACTCTTCAACGGCGGCACGGACGAAGACCATCTCGGCTTTGACGACTACCTTGACTTCCTCGGCGCTGAATCCAACGACGGCGGCCGACTCTCCGACGCCATCAACCAGCGCTTCGCCGCCGCCCTCAATACGATTGACGCGCTGGAACAACCCCTGGCAATCGCCGTTACGGACGCGCCGCAAGACCTTGCCGCGCTGTACGAAGACATTCGCCAACTGCAGATTCCCTTGCGCGCCGATATGAAAAGCCAGCTCAGCATCGTCATCACCCTGTCCGACCGCGACGGTGACCAATAGCTACGGTGACATGTCGCCCAGTCCCGCTTTCAGCCTCGAACGCATCCGCCAACAGATGAACCGGCCGGTGGATATTCTGCCGCTGGCTGTCTTCCGCATCGCCTTTGGCGGCCTGATGTTCGCCAGCACCCTGCGCTTTATCCTCAAGGGCTGGGTGGACGCGCTCTACATCCAGCCCGAATTTCATTTTTCCTATCTGGGATTCGAATGGGTCAAGCCACTGGACGCAACGGGCATGGCCGCCGTCTTCATCGCCCTGCTCATACTGTCGCTATGTATCATGCTGGGCTTCGCTTACCGCGTCGCCATCGCCCTGTTCTTCATCCTCTTCACATACATCGAATTGATCGACCAAGCCACTTATCTCAATCACTATTACTTCGTATCCCTCGTGAGCTTCTTGCTGAACTTTCTGCCCGCCCATAGGTACCTCTCGTTTGACGCCCGCCTGCGCCCCAAACTGAAGTCGCGCTATGCGTCCTTCTGGCATATCTTTGTGCTGCAGCTTCAGCTGGCCATCGTCTACTTCTTCGCCGGCTTCGCCAAATTGAACGGGGACTGGCTGCTGCAAGGACGTCCGCTGGCGATCTGGCTCAAGGCGAACACGGGAATGCCAATACTCGGTCCGCTCTTGGATTGCCATTGGGTGGCGCTTCTGCTCAGTTGGGCCGCCGCCGCCTACGATCTGACGATTGTCGTCTGGCTTTCCTGGAAACGCACGCGCCTGGTCGCTTACGCCACGGTGATCGCATTTCATCTGTTGACGGCTATGCTATTCCCGATTGGCGTCTTCCCCTATGTGATGATCGCATCAACGCTGATTTTCTTCAGCGGGAGCGAACTCCGCAGCGCGCTGAAACCAATCGGCATCCGCTTGCCCGCCGCCCCGCGCCTTTCCCTCCGCCCGGCTGTTCACCTGTCGCGCCGGGCAAAATTCATCCTGCTTTTCTTCTTCGCCCTTCAATTGACGCTGCCCTTGCGCCACTACCTCTACCCGGGCGACGCCAACTGGACGATGGAAGGCTATCGCTTTGCCTGGCGCGTCATGCTCAATGAAAAAGCGGGCTTCGCCACCTTTTATCTGGTGGATAAATCGAGGGACCACACAAGAGTTGTATATGGGAGTCAATATCTAGGGCCGCAGCAATCGCGTCACATGTCCTACCAACCGGACATGATCCTGCAGTTTGCCCGCTTTCTCGCCGCCCAACACCCTTACGTCGGGCGACACGAACTCGCCGTCTACGCAGAAGTCCATGTATCGCACAATGGGGCCCCCAGCAAGCTGCTCATCGATCCCGAGCAGAACCTGCTGGAAATTCAACGCGATATATTCTCCGCCCCCTGGATCCTGCGCTACTGAGCGCCGCAGGAGACTAAGCCAATCCGCCAAGCTCCCACAGACGCGCCATGTATTTCGCCGTTTCCGCCGCCGCCTCCCGCGGATCCTCCAGCGCGTTAATCCGCTTGCTGAAGGGCTCCGGCGTCACCGGACCATCATATCCCAGCGCCGTCAGCTTCTTCATAAAACCCTCCAGCGGCAAGACGCCGGTCTCGGTCGGCAGCCGCCGGTCGTGATCGTCGTAGGTCGCCATCGTCAGCCCCAGCGGCGCATCGTTGACATGCGCATTCACGATGTCCGCATTGCTGATCTTGTCCATATCAGCCACCGAGCCGCCCGAGGTATACAGATGCCAAACATCCAGCAGCAAACCGACATTGCCCGCGCCGCAAGCCGCCGCCAGTTCCAGCATGCCTTCCATGTTATAGATGAAATCATGCTGGTCGGCCGGGCGCAGCGTCTGCGGACCGATGAATTCAATGCCGAAGCGGATGCCATGCTCGCCACAAACCTCGGCGATCGCTTTGAAGCGCTCCAGGTGCCAGGCATAGTTCTCGTCAAATTCGCGCTCGCTTGAAGAAGGCGGACACCAGGTCGATGAGCGCAGCGCGCCCAGCTCAGCGCCCAGCGCCGCGTATTTCGGCAGCGCCGCCAAATCTTCTCGCCAGTCCTCGTGCTGCCAGCGCACCGTCATGCCCCAGGCGCCATAGCGGATGCCAGCGTCAGCAAACAGCGCGCGCACATAATCCGCCCCATGCTCGTCCGCCAGCGCCGCCGCCTCCGCGATGCTGAAATCCAGCCCTTCAAAACCGGTATCCTTCGCCAGCTTCAGGCTCTCCCCCAGCGACAAACCGCGTATGCCCAGCGCGCCCGGGCTCAATGTCTTATACATCTGCGCTCCCCCTTATCAATAATCGCCAAATCCTTCACTCACCCCGCAAACTATAACCGATTCATTAGCCCATTACACCACCCTCTGTGCGATCAATCTTGCCTCATATCCGCCCTTCTTGTGAACTTGCTAGATTGCATCTGCAATCATGTCGAAATTTGTAGGGGCGAGCTATCAGGTCGCCCGATCTCTGTGCCCTCAGTAACACCAAGTAAGTCATGCAACAAATTGCATCCGTAAGGGGTGGCCGATTGTGTTCTGTGCTGATAGCACTTCTTGGATCTTTTCGAGCAAGTCATTCATCGACTTGTATAGGGTGTTGGCATAGGCTTGGTCTTTCATATGACGCCAGAATCGCTCGATGGGATTGAGCATTGGACAATAGGGTGGCAAGCAAATGACCAGCACCCGGCTTTCGTACAGGCTGAGCATGGCTTGTACCGCGTGGCTGCGATGCCATGGCGCATTGTCCATGACCAGGACAACCCGCTCTTGCGGATAGGCGACATGAAGCAGATATTCAAGAAACTCGATAAAGGTCTCGCTGTTCTTGGTTTTTACGATGGTGTAGGCGACCTGTTGGCTGCGCCAGTTCAGCGCTCCGATCACATGGTGAAAGGCATTGGCGCCAGGCGGCGCTGGCAGGCGCTTCTGTTTTCCGCGTTTCATCCAACATGCGCGAATTGAGAAATCTTGTGTCACGGTGCTTTCGTCCACAAAGAGAAGCTCGAAATCCTCTGCGGCACTGGCTTTTTTTTGGCGTCTTTCAACCATTCGTCCGCTGCATCGCGTTGCTGCGGATCTTGCAGATGGCGCAAATCCTTCTTGGGACGCCGGAAGACGTAGCCCAGTTTCTTCATTTGCTCGCGCAGCCATTCCGCACTGATTCGAATACCCGTTTCAACTTCCATATGGTCCCGCAATCGACCCGTTGTCCAAACCACGAACACATAGTTATGCTCGCGCGGGTCCTCCTCGATCAACTCTTCCAACCGCTGCCAATATGCCGCATCAGTCTTTGGCGGACGCCCCGACTTGGAGCGATTGCTAAGAGCCTCAATTCCTCCTGCGCAATAAAGATTCCACCATCGATATACAGTAGTGTTGCAGACGACAAAATGCTGGGCGACATCAGAAGGCTTCTCGCCAAGATGCAACTGGCGTATAGCAGCGCAGCGCAGAGCCACCTCAGCACGAGCATCGTTATGCATTGCTCTTTCCAGAACTTGCACCTGAACTTCGGACAAGTGGTATTTCGATTTTTTCTCCATTCAGTTACTATATTCAAATTTCAATTACTTACTTGGAATTACTTCTGTGGTGAAATAATCGCGCTTCCGTCGTACAATGCCCGCATGAACATTGAGTCGCTCAAACAGGCTGCGGGCGAATACGCCGCCGGCTTAGTAGAATCGGGCATGATCGTCGGCTTGGGCAGCGGCAGCACCGCCATCTTCGGGGCACGCCGCATCGCCCATTCTCTCCACAGCGGCGAACTAAGGAACATCCTCGGGGTGCCCACCTCGCTGGCCACTGAAGCAGCCGCCAACGAACTCGGTATCCCGCTGACAACGCTCGCCCGGCATCCGCGCGTCGATATCACCATTGACGGCGCCGACGAAGTCGATCCCGATTTCAATCTCATCAAAGGCGGCGGCGGCGCCCACCTGCGCGAGAAAATCGTCGCCCAAGCCACCGAGCGCCTGGTCATCGTCGTCGATGCTTCCAAGCTGGTCAACCAGCTCGGCACATCCTGGGCAATCCCGGTCGAGGTCATCCCCTTCGGCTGGGAAGCGCAAGCGCGCTACCTCGAATCCCTCGGCGCGGCGCCCACGCTGCGGATGGACGGCGACGCCGCCTTCCAAACCGACCAGGGCAACCTCATCCTCGACGCCGACTTCGGTCTCATCGCCGACGCAGCAGCGTTAGAGGCGATTCTGAACGCCCGCGCCGGCATCGTCGAGCACGGCCTGTTCATTGGCATGGCGCGGGATGTCGTTGTCGCCGGCGTGGGGGGCCTGCGGCATTTGCGCAAACCTATGGTCTAATAACTTTCTAGTTGAGTGATATATTGCTTGAAATTCCTCCGTAACGAGGAGTCATTCTTGTTGTTTAATTTGCAAATGTATCTATCAAAGCCTGTCTTGAACTCACTGTTCCACCGAACAACATCAATATGCGCAATCAGATTTCCAAGCTTAATATGGTCTACTCGATGAGTACCACCCTCGCCTTCCAGCCAAACGTAATTCGCCGTAATCGAATGGGCCAAAGCGTTTCTTACATTTTTCCAATGTAGCCTAGTCCATTTCTGTTTTTCCTCATTACTATAATGGCGCAGAATGTAATCACTCATTCCAAGATTGTGTCGTTTCTCTGACCGTCTGTCATTTAGATCAAATACATATCCTTCTGTAGCAGCTCCCAGAACTTCAGGAAGAGGAGCTAATACGGATAGAATTGTCAAATTGAACCATGGTGTTTTACCACTGTCTATCAAATACTGCGTTGGTCCAAAGACCGTATCATCGACAACAGCCCTAAATGCTTCAATGAGTTTGTCTATAATTTCATCTTCGTCTGCACCATCGTTTTTGAAGTTTCTTTCTATTGACCGGTAGAATGGGAATCCATTATATGTTGAAAACGCCATCCCGTTTTTGAGACGATAATCGTATATTAGAGCCATTTGTTGCATGTCCTTTGGAGATAATTCGACACTTGAAATTGTCCATGTCAACTAAGGATTGAACTATCCTCATACCCCCCAATCAAATCCTTACACTCCTGCGTATGAAAGTAATCGCGTACCCACTCCGCCTTGTCGCGCGCCTTGTCCTGTGCTCTTTTTGCCTCGGTTTCGTCTTTCATCCAGCCTACCGCTTTCTTCTTGTTTTCGCGCCGCAATCCAGCGAGCGTCAAGTAGTTTCGCTTCCGCCGATTACAAGGACCACAGAGCAAGATGCGGTTCAGAATGTGATTCGCGCCGCCTTCCGCTTTGGGGAGGATATGGTCGAGTTGCATAAACTCCCGCTCCAAATCACGCCCGCAACCCGCGCAAATGACGCCAAACATATTCTGCTGCGCCGACGCCAGTATATTCGTCATGCCTTTGTGCGTGATCTTTTCCCATGGTAAGACGGGACGTTGAATTTTCAGCCTCAATACGGGAGACGCCATTTCATTGTCGTCTGTACGTGTAGGCGGCGTCGTTTCGATATGTACGATATGCGGGAACATCATGTTTTCGCCTTCTTCGGGCGTGACCAGCCACTCTTCCCGCAATCTTTCGAGAACGATTTCCTTCGCCCCGTCCCAGATGTCCATGCCCACCCACTGACGCTTGAGCTGCTCGGCAGCGACGGGCGTTGTCGCGCAGCCGCAGAAAGGGTCAAGAACAATATCGCCTTCATTGCTGCTCGCCCCGATGATGCGGCGATAGAGAGCGAGCGGTTTTTGCGTAGGGTAGCCTGTACGTTCTTTTGCCTGCGAGTTGATTGGAAATATGTCGGTTATTACATCCTGGGCGGGTATCCCGGGTAACTCATCAAGATAGCGCTTGATTCTAATTCCACCGGTACGTGTAAAATGCAGACGATTTTCTTCATCCAACCTTTCCATCGTTTTCAGCGGTACACGCCACAATGACTTTGCCCCCTTGTATGTGTACGAATATCCACCACCGGACAAGCCTTTTGCCGTAATATCTCCGTCTGTCCACAATCGTCCATCGGAATCTTGGTTGCGAAAGCGTTTTTTGTAGGTGTCATCGTAATCCATATAGATTTCGTTCCAAATTCGTACATCCGACTTGGAATAATAAAGAAGCACGTCGTGGACACTTCCCCATCGACTTGCGTCATTGTGTGCTGACGTTCGCTTCCATACGATATCGTTTCGAAAGTTTTCCCAACCGAATATTGCGTCTAACATTGCCTTGATGTAGTGACTAGCCGTCGTATCGCATTGTAAGTAGAGGCTCCCATCCGGCCGCAATACCCGGTGCATCTCCATCAGCCTCACGCCTAACCAGCACAAGAATGCCCCCATGTCATCGCCGTATGCAGCCCGCGCCGCGATGATAACTTCCCATGCTGCGGGCCAATCGTCGATTATGCTGTCGGTCCATTCCTCGTGTACATCCCGCGTCCAAGACCACCTATCCTGAAACTTCGCGCCCGCTGCCAAACTGTCAGGCGTGGCGTGAAAATCACGGTTCTTATTGAAAGGCGGGTCGGTGGCTATTAGATGAACGGTTTCGCTATTCATCCCGCGCAAGAAATCGAGGTTGTCACCGTGGTAAAGTGTGCGGTTCGCGAAGTTCGGCTCTGCCATGAGGTCGCCTCAGGAAAAGCTATGTTTTGCTGATGCTAACTTATCTCAGTTTCGCGCTAATCGCAATTCAGTATCTAACCGGGCGAGGCGTGAAAACTCGCTGCACTCGGTGGTAAAATGCCTGTACACCGAAAGGAGCCAGCCCCATGACCAACTCCCCCAACTGGCGCGAGAACGGCGTCCGCATCGTCCGCAGCGGCGAACTCGATAGCAACACCCCCCAAACCCCGGGCATGACCCGCGCCGCCGCCATCAATTACGCCAAAGCCGGCGCCGAGAAGCTCTGGGCGGGCACCGTCAATATCGAGCCCGACGCCAAAACCGGCGCCCATCACCACGGCGAACTCGAAAGCGTCATCTATGTGCTCAGCGGACGCGCCCGCATGCGCTGGGGCGACCAACTGGAATATGTCGCCGAAGCCGATGCCGGCGACTTCATCTATGTCCCGCCCTTCGTGCCCCACCAGGAAATCAATGCCGACCCCGATCAGCCGCTCGTCTGCATCCTCGTCCGCAGCGACCAGGAAGCCATCGTCGTCAACCTCGATATTGAACCGGCCGAGACATCCGAAACCATCTGGATCGGCCCCAACCACCCCGCCAACGCCTCATCAACTACCGAATTGTAGGCGCAACCCTTGGGTCGCCCACCCTAGCGAAAGATGTAGGGGCGAGCCATTGGGTCGCCCGCTCTACGGGGGCAATCACGGCCTCAGCAGCACCTTCGACACATCGCCCGGCGCCTCAATCAAACGCTCGAACCAGCGGCCCCCATCGCCCAGCGGCGCCTCATGGACCCAGGGGTCCAGGCCTATCGCGCCCGCACCCAGCAGTTCCAGCGCCCGCGCGAAATTCGCCGGCGTATAGGCGAACGAGCCTTTCGCCATGATCTCGCTGCGTATCATCGCCGCGACCGGCATCGCGCTGCTCTCCTCGTGCAAGCCGCTGAGGATCAGCCGCCCGCTCGCCCGCGTAGCCGCGACGCATTGCTCGCGCGTCAGTGCCGTGCCGACCGCATCCACCGAAACCGCTACGCCTGCTCCTTTGGTGGCCTCGCGCACGGTTGCGACCGTGTCGATCTCGCTCGGCTGAATCGGGATGCCGCCCAGCGCTTCGGCCATCGCCAGACGCGCCCCGTCAATCTCGGCGATGAAAACGCGCGCCGCGCCCTGGTAGCGCAGCATCTGCAGCGAGAGCAGGCCGATCGGTCCCGCGCCGATGATCAGGCAGTCGGCATCGGAGACATCGCCCGCCAGCTCGCCGATCCGCACGGCGCAGCCCACCGGCTCGGTCAGCGCGCCAATCCGCGTATCCATGCCATCCGGCAGCGGCAGCGCCAGTTTCGCCGGCGCGCGCGCATATTCCGCGAAGGCGCCCGGGCGATGCGCGCCGATCAGACGCCGCTTCCCGCAGAGTTGGTTCAAGCCGGAATCGCAGAGCGCGCAGTCGCCGCAATACCAGAGCGGGTTCACCGTCACCAGCGAACCCACCGTCAGGTCTGGCTGAATCGTGGGAACGAGGCCGCCAATATCGACGATCTCGCCGGCGAATTCATGCCCCATAATCAAGGGCGGGACGCGCAAGGCGTTATGGCCCAGATAGCCGCTCAACTCCGAGCCGCAGATGCCCGCGTGCCCGACGCGCACGATGATCTCATCAGCAGCCGGCACCGGTTCCGGCTCGTCGCGCAGCGTCATCGTCCGCGCCGCTTCCCATACCAATGCCTTCATCGCATCATCCCTTGTTCAGTTTATCGCCGATTTGCCTCGCGTCACGCGCCTGCATTATACTCGGCGGCATATTACTATCCAGTATCCAGCATGAGGCATCCGCATGAAAATCAAGAGCATTGAAGTCGTCAACGTCAATATTCCCCAACGCGAATACAGTGCCAAGCCCCGCCGCCCCAGTTGGAACGACACCGATGAAGTCGGCAATCCGATGTCCTGGTATCCCCACGTCAAGCGCCACCGCAGCAAGTGGACTGACATGGGCTGGGGACCGGTTTGGGTCAAGGTCACGCTCGAAGACGGCGCCTGGGGCTTGGGCTCATCCACCTACAGCCGGCCGGTTTCCGCCATCATTGAAGACCACCTGGCGCCCCAACTGGTCGGGCAAGACGGCTTCGCCATCGAGCGCCTCGCCGATATGATGTTCCGCCTGACCAAGCTCTACGGCTCCTGGGGCTTGGCGTCCTACGCCATCAGCGCGGTGGACCTGGCGCTCTGGGATGCCAAAGGCAAGGCGCTGGGCCAGCCCGTCTACAGTCTCATCGGCGGCAAAGTGAAAGATCGAATCTTCTGTTATTCAACCGGCAACGATATCGACTGGTATCAAGAACTGGGCTTCACCGCCCACAAGCTCGCCTGCCCCTACGGACCGGCAGATGGCCTGGACGGCTTGCGAAGAAATGTCGAACTCATCGCCAAGACCCGCGAACAGGTCGGCGATGCTTGCGAGATCATGCTGGATTGCTGGATGTCGCTGGATGTCGATTATGCCGTGCGTCTGGCCGAGGCCCTGCGCCCCTATCGCGTCAAGTGGATAGAAGAATGCCTGATTCCGGAAGACTTCGACGCTCATGCCGAGCTGCGGGCGCGGCTGCCCTGGCAAACGCTGACGACCGGCGAACACTGGCATACGCACGTGCCCTTTCAGTATGCGTTAAAACACAACCTGGTCGATATCCTCCAGCCCGATATTGAGTGGGTCGGTGGTTTGACAACCTGCATCAAGATCGCCCACGCCGCGGAGGCGGCTGGAAAGCATGTCATCTTGCACACCGGCGCGCGCACGCCTTACGGGCAGCACTTCTCCTTCGCGATGGCGGCTGTGCCCTGGATAGAATGCATCATAGAGGCGCCACCCGGCATCCCCTTGAGCGAATTAACTGCCCTGCCGGGCATGTCTTACGCCGTCGATGGCTGGCTCGAGATTTCAGATGAACCCGGCTTTGGCATGGGCATTGAAGAAGACTGGATCGAGCCGATCAGGAATTGAGAATTCGAGAATTGCGAAAAGCTAGAATTGCTTTAGTCGGCACGGGCTGGTGGGCGACGACTGCGCATCTGCCCGCTTTGCAATCGCATCCTGAAGCCGAAATCGCCGCGGTATGCGATCTGGACGCGGCCAAGTCGCGGAAGACGGCCAATGTCTTCGGCATCGAGTCAAATTACAGCGATCTCGAGACCATGCTCGATCGCGAAACGTTGGATGGCGTCATGGTCGCCACCTACCATGCGGCGCATTTTCCCGTCGCCAAAGCTTGCCTGGAGCGCGGCACACACGTTTTCATCGAAAAGCCGATGACGCTGCGGGCGAGCCAAGCCCGCGCTCTCGTCGAATTGGCGGATTCTAAAGACAGACAGATCGTGATGGGTTACAACAGCAATCACAGCCCGCTGGCGATCCGCGCCCGCGATGTCCTTCGCGGCGGAGAGCTGGGCGCCGTGCAATTCATCAACGGATTGTTCTCGCAGCACATTCAGCCCTTGCTCGCCGGCGAAGACGTCGTCCATCAAGCCAGGCTCCATACGCCGGGCGATGTCTACAGCGACCCGATACGCTCCGGCGGCGGCCACGGGCACTTGCAGATCACGCACTTGGCCGGCATGCTGTTCTTCATTACCGGCTTGCGCGTCGCCCGTGTGCGCAGCTTGATGGCAAATCATGGGCTGAACGTGGATCTGGCAATCGCGATACTAGCCGAGCTTGATGGCGGCGGCCTGGCGAATCTCGGCGGCAGCGGCAACCTGCCCGGCGGCGGGCGCAGCTTCAGCCTGACAATCACTTGCGAGCGCGGCTGGATCGAATTTGATGACTCGCACGGTCGATTGATCATTCGCCGCGAAGGCGAAGAACCGGAGCGCTACGACAGTTGCGCATTCGCCGATAGCCACGGCGATCTCGACTTCGCGCCGACTCATAACTTCGTCGATGTCATTCTGGGACGTGGATCGAACCAAAGCGATGGCTTGATCGGCTGGCGCGCGGTTGAGCTGCTCGACGCCGCCTATCGCTCAGCCCAGCGAGGGGGCGCCGCCGTTGCCCGCGACGAGCTTTATACGGAGCAAACCGCATGATCATGGACTCGCACTGTCACGCCTGGTCCTTCTGGCCCTACCAGCCGCCGGTGCCGGATTCACCGACGCGCGGTTCCTTCGAGCTGCTGCAATTCGAAATGGATGCCAACGGCGTCGACCGCGCGCTGATCGTCTGCGCCGAGATTGAAGGCAATCCCGACAACAATCAGTACATCCACGACAAAGTCGCTGAAGACCGTCAGCGCTTCGACTTCGTGATTGATGTGGACAGCCTGTGGAAAGACAGCTACCACCAGCCGGGCGCGGCGGAGCGCCTTCAGGCGGGTCTGGCGAGGTGGCGGCCCGCCGGTTTCACCCATTACATCAATGACCCGGCGGAAGATGCCCGCTGGCTGAACTCGGCGGATGGCATTGCGATGTTCGAGGCAGCGAATGCGCAAGACGCGCTCGCCAGCATTCATTGCCGCCCGCAGCATCTGGCGGAAATCCGCGCCTTGGCCAGCCGCTTCCCGCAACTTCGAATTCTGCTGCATCACATGGGGCATCCCAAGCTGCTGGAACCCGAAGGCACGGCCGAAATCCTGGCGACCGCGCGCCACGAAAACGTCTTCATCAAGGTCTCGGGATTCTACAACACCACGACGGCGCCGCCCTGGGATTATCCCCTCAGCGATGTACAGCCGGTCGTTCAGGCCCTCTACCAGCGCTTTGGCGCCAGCCGCCTCTTATGGGGCTCCGATTATCCGGTATGCTGTCAATTCCATAGCCATCGCCAAGCCATTGAGATTCTGCGCCACCACTGTCGTTTCATTTCGGCAGCCGATATGGATGCAATCATGGGGGAGAATCTGGCCGGGCTGCTGGCTGTTTGAGTGCTGCGCCGCCCGCACTGACCAGCGAGCACATTTGAAACAAACCGATATGCAAGCGCCACGTCTGACGTCACAAGCATCTCTCACAGCGAAAACGGTAGGGACGAGCCACTGGGTCGCCCGCCTTCGTATCACGACCTGTAGGGGCGAGCCTTGGCTCGCCCTCTCTGCGCCCTCTGTGTTCCCTCGATTCGTAGGTCTGTGTCTACGCGACCCTCTGTGGTGAAAAATTCTGCAACGCCCGCGCCACCTTGCCAATCAAGCCTTGCAGGATTTCCGCGGTCAAACCCCTAAACCCAGCCGCTCATACTGCTCAGCCGGCGCGTCATTGGCCCGCATCAAGTCCACCAGCTTATCTGTCATCTCCGCCTCGACGCTTGCATTCTGGATCGGCGTCAATTGACCGGGATCCGCTTCGGTATCAAAGAGCAAGGTCTCGAAGAAGGGTATCCACAGCGGCGCCCGCGACGCCGGGATCTTCATCGTCCGGCAGCCTTTGGTGAAAGGAAATGGCTCGGCTAATTCGATTTCTTGCAATTCTGCCACCTGGAAGCGATGCCGCATGTGGGTCGTCATCAAGGTGTAATTGTAGAGCGGGAGATTGTCTTCATCGGCTGAGGCGCGCATATAGACATAGCGTCCGTCGGTGACGTTTACGTGCCCGCCATGGGCGCCATAGAGGGCCGCTTCGCGCGCCGGCGCGTCATCGGCGACCGTATCGCGCAGAGGAACCCCTTGCATATCCGGCGGACGCTCGATGTCAAAGTATTCCAATAGCGTCGCCGGCACATCGATATTTTGCACCAGGCTCTCCCGCCGCTGGTCCGCCACCTTCGCCCGCGGGTCCCAGACGAAGAAGGGAATGTTCGCCAGCTCGTTGTACCAGGGCATGCGCATCTTGCCCCACCAGTCGTGCTCGCCCAAATGGAAGCCATGGTCGGTCGTGACAATCAGGAGCGTATCGTCCCAAAGCTTCAACTCATCCATCACATCAAGCACCGCGCCCAGATAATGATCGCACATGCTCATCAGGGCGGCGTATTCGTAGCGCATGTGCTGGACTTGCTCCGGCGGCTCAGTGATGCGCGTGTACGGCGGCCAGTCGAAGAGCGGTCCGTCGTACTCATGCGGATAGAGCTCTTTCCAACCCGGCTGCGTGAAGAATGGCTCATGCGGATCGAAGGTCTCAATTTGCAGATACCAGTTGTCAGCATCCTGGTTCTTCCGTATGAACTCGATGCCTTTGGCAAAGGTCTTCGCCTGGGGCATCAAGCTTTCTTCATTGAGGTAGGTTCGATTGACTTCGTCTTGCAAGCGGGTGCGAAAGCGCCGATCGGCATCCTTGCTGGCGACGCCGGCTTCGACCACACCCTTCCAGGGGTCGCCCTCTTGGCCGCGCGAGAATTCGTGCGTTGTGAAGCGCGTGTGATAGGTGGCACCGCCGTCTTCCCAGTAATGCTGATGGTCGGTGACCTTGTGGCTGTGCACGCCGTTCTCGTCGAGCATTTGCGGCATGGAGTCGTCGAAGGGCTCCAGCGGACCCCAGCTGCGATGCAAGAAATTGTAGCGGCCCGTATGCAGCTCGCGCCGCGCCGGCATGCAGGGCATGCTGCCAATGAAGGCATTTTCGAAGGTGGCGCTGCGCTCCGCCAGGCGGGTAAAGCTTGGCGTATGCACCCAGTCGCAGCCGTAAGGTTCCATCAGACGGCGGTTGAGCGAGTCGAACATGACCATAATTGCTTTCATAATGTGGAACTCCTAGCTAGGTATAGTGGGCGAGCCACCGGCTATCCCCTACATCGTTTGCGTTCTGGCGGGCGACCTTGTAGATCGCCCCTACATATTGGGATTGGCGGGCTCAACTGATGGCCGCTTTCAGCGCCATGACCGCCGCTTCTTCCGCCTCGCGCACTCGCAAGACTTTGTCCCGAATATCTGCGCGCAGGTCGGCGATCTCGGCCTCGCTCAAGGGGAAGTCGGATTCCGATTCGGTCTTCAGCGCTTCCAGCCGGTCTCGGCATTCGATGATCTCGTCCAATCGCGCCGCGCCGCTCTCGATGAATAGCTCGGTCCGGCGGTCGATGGCTTCGCGCGCGTCGCCTAGCATGGGCGCTTTTCGCGGCAGCAAGCTGTCGAGCACGGAGGCCCAGGCTTGGCCGGCGACGCGATACTGCGCAGCGACCTCAGTCAGGGCGCTCGACTCAAGAATCTGCGCCGCTTCATCGAGGAATTCGGCATAGACATCGCGCTCGGCTTGATCCGTCTTGCCAAAGGCCGGACCCAGGAAGGTATAAGCGCTGGTCAGCGCCGCCAGCAGCGGACGCCCCGTCGGGTATTCTTTCGCCCAGCTGCCGCGGCTGGTCTTGGCAAGCATGTCCGCCCAATGCTCCAGGGCGCGCAAACCGAAATTCTTGGCCGAACCCTTGGGCGGCTTCTCGGTCATCAGCTTGACGCAGCCGGCTAGGCCAGCCCGTATCGCTTCGGGCAGCGCGCTTTCATCCGGCGCGCCCAGCAGCAGCAGCGCATGCCGCTCCTTCTTGATGCGGGCCCGCGCTTGGTCCAAATCTTCCGCCCCGACCGTCAAGGAAACGCGGCTGCGGTCGGACAGATAGGCTTCGCCCTTGTCCGGCTCATACCCGTAAATGATCAAGGGCATGGTGTGCCAGCTGGCTTCGTCATAGGGTATGGCATTATAGGGTAGCAGCGAGCCATCCGGGCTGGCGACCGGCGCATAGCCCTCTTCCAGCGCGTCAATGAGATGCTGCCGCCCTTTGTCGGCGCTCGCGCTCCGCCGCAAATCCCGCGGGATCTTCAATCTGTCAAATATCGTCTCCATCGGGTCAAAGGTGTTGCGCGTCAGCAGGTTGACCTGCGGATCGTATCCCTGATAGTGGAAGGTGAAATAGCCGAAGGCGACGCCGCCGCTGATGCCGAGCAGCATCGCTTCGCTATAGGGATCGCCCGTGTGCGGCGCCCTGACACCTTGATAATCCAAGGCATTGCGGATGGCGGCCGTGTCCCAATAGCGTCCTTCAAATTGCCTAAAGTCGGAAAGTGTAGGCATGTGCTCGCGCTTTCTCGTCGTTTGCGGATGCCCCTAGTTTAGAGGGGAATCCAACTTCATCGCCAAAATTGCGACATAGTCTGCATTTTACCACTGGGCGGTGGTGTGCCAAACCGTTTGCCTGCTCTGGCGGGCGACCCGATAGCTCGCCCCTACAGTTTTTGCGCTGTGGCGGGGGAGGTAGCGGGGGCGCATTCGCCGCACGAGCCGTATTGCCACTTGAGAATCGGGACGTCGCCGATATTCTTCATGGAATCGACCAGAAATCCGACCTTAAAAATTTCAGCGAATGAATCGTTTTTTCGGGCGGCAAAGGCTCTACTACGGCTGGATCATCGCGCTCGTTTTGGCGATCACCGAGACCGTTTCATACGGCGTGCTCTTTTATGCCTTTCCCGTGTTCATCGCGCCGATGGAAGCGGAATTCGGCTGGACGCGCGGGGCGCTCTCGGGCGCCTTTTCCCTGTCGCTGCTGATCACCGGCTTGGTCGCTCTGCCCGTCGGTTACTGGCTGGACAAGCGGGGCGCGCGGCTCCTGATGACAGCTGGCTCGATCGGCGCGACCATCATGGTCTTGCTCTGGTCGCGCGTGAATAGTTTTCCGGAGTTCATGGCGGTCATGGCGCTGATGGGATTCTTCGGCGCGGCGATCTTGTACGAGCCCGCCTTCGCGGTGATCGCGACCTGGTTCGCGCAGAAGCGCGGCACGGCAATGGCGATTGTGACCTTCATCGCCGGTTTCGCCAGCACCATATTCACGCCTTTGTCCTACGCGCTGCTTGAGGCGCATGGCTGGCGCGAGGCAATTCTGATCCTCGCCATCATTCTGGGCGCCATCACGATTCCTTTGCACGCGCTTTTCCTGCGCCGCAAACCCGCCGATCTGGGATTGGAATCGGACGGGGAAACCATCTCCGCCATACCGAGCGAAAGCCCGAGCATAAACTTGCGAGCCGTGCTGCGCTCGCGCTACTTCTGGCTGCTGACATTGGCTTTCACGCTGTCGACCTCGAGCATCTTTGCCGTGCGCATCCATTTCATTCCGCTGCTGATCAGCGTCCAGATTCAGCCGGGCAGCGCGGCGCTGGCCAGCGGCGCCATTGGCGTGATGCAGGTTGTCGGGCGCATGATCTTCGCCCCGGTCGAAGTCCGCTTTTCCAGCCGGACGATGGCGATTGGCGTCTTTGCCCTGCTGAGCGTCTCACTGGCGATTCTGCTGCTGGGCAGCGCGCCCTGGCTGATCGTCATGTTCGTCGCCCTGTTTGGCATGGCAATCGGCACGCATACGCTCACGCGCCCGCTCATGGTCGCCGATACCTATGGCGCCGCTTTCTACGGCCGCATCAGCAGCTCCATGGTCATTTTCCTCACGCTGGCCGGCACCACTTCACCCTTCGCCGCCGGCGTCATGTTTGACCTGTTCGGCTCCTACAACCCGATGCTGATTCTGGCTTGCGGATTCAGCCTGTTTTCGATTGTGTTGATTTGGCTATTGCCGAAGAAGGCTCGTCAGAACTGAAATCCAGAGCGACGATATGTCAATCAGAAACTCCACCACAGCCCTCACAAGTCGCGGCATTTCTCACACATAATATGATGCCTTAACTTGTGTGCGTACGGGCGAGCCGGTGGCTCGCGCCTACAGTTTTCGACGTGAATGCGACTAGGAATAGGGCGAGTTTCGCAATAAAGAGAACACCAAGGAAAGGCCGATTATGGTGAAAATGCGTGAAGCAATTGACCTTCCCGCATGGCGTATCGGCGGGCGAAGAGGCAAACGAAGATTAATGCGTCTCCCAGCCGGCGGCGATTCGCGCTTCGGTCGTTTCCCAACTGCGGACGCCGGTGGTGGCATCGGCCGCTTCGATATTGAATCCGGCGACAGCGCAAGCCATCCGCGCGCAGGCTTCCGGCTCCAGCCCGCGTATCAGCGCGGCCAGCAGACCGGCGTAGGCGGCATCACCTGCGCCGGTTGTGCCGGCCACATCGACTTGGAAGGCGGGATGCCAGGTCTGTATGCCAACCCAGTTATCAGGCGCTTGCCCGATAGACGACAAGAATGCCAGGCGCGATTCGTCAGCGGCGCCGCGCAGCAACAGTCCGCGTTCGCCCAATTTGAAGCCCGCGATGCCAGCGCCCATCGCCAAGAGCTCGTCGGCCAAGCGCGCCAAATAGTCGGCATCCAGCCGATCAAGCAAGCCAAGGCCCCAACTCGCAAGGTCGTCGGGTCGCAGCATGAACATGATTTCTTCAATGCTCGGCACAAAAACATCAATCAAGGGCAGGCAGCGCCTCAGGATGGCTCGCCAATTGGCGCGTCCGCTCGGCGAATCGGGCGGCGGCAGCGACATGTCAACAGAAGTGACTACGCCTAACTCTTTGACGGCGCGCAATGTATCCAGCAAGTTGGCGCCATCTTCAGCGAACATGCGTGGAAGCAAGGTCGGATAACCCAGGTGAAAAAGCTTGCAGCCGGCGACTTGATCCAGGTTGATGTCCTCCAGCGAGTAGTCGTTGTAAACGCCGGTGTGGGTCAGCAAAGTGCGGTCGTGGTTTTGCGGTTCGATGACGACTGTGTAGGGGCTCGCCGCATTCGACGCGACGCGTATGTGGTCGCCAAGCCTTGGCTCGAAACCGCGCACGTAATCGATGATGGCGCGCCCGACCCAATCATCGCCAACCAGCGCTTGCAAGCCAACATTGACCCCCAACCGATAAAGCGCCAGCCCGGTGTTGGACACGGCGCCACCAGTCGAATAGGATATCCGCCCGATTTCATAAACTTTCCCGGCGTCGATGACCTGCTCAGGCCTCAGCGACGTGAAGTCCGGCAAGATATCCAGGGCGATATGGCCCGCGACGATCACATCATTTAACATGGGATTCGCATCGTGATCCTTCTCCCACAAGAGCGGCGGAGTTTGCGCCTACATATGGGTCATTTTCGCGGACGAACCGCCGGCTCGCCCCTACAAGTCTTTATCATAGCAGGCAGGCTCTTTCTGACGCGTCGCTCAGTGGGAATTCCCCTGGCTAGTCCTCGCATTGCATCGCCGTCAAACTGATATGACAGCGCCGATTCAGGGGCACGCTTGTGTACTCATGAAACTCGCCATTGAGCCAACTGACGATGACGCGCGTGATTTCCGCGTCGCCCAAGCCAAAATGCAGAACGAGTTCGTTGCCGGCGCCCAGGCTCGAACCCGACTTCATCTCCCGCAGCTGCGACAGTCCATCATCGGTGATAACCCGTACGCGCGTACCGATGGCGTCGCGGTCTATTGCCCCGCCGCCTTCAAGCTCAATGGCGATCCAATTGTTCATTTCACCTTGGTGGGCGGTATTCCGATATAGACCGTGCGCCTCATTCCACCAGGTTAAGGCGAAATCGACGCGCCCATCGCGATCATAATCAGCGGTGCTGAAGCCCATTGTCGCCGCCGACCGGTCGTTGAAGAGTCTTTGATTGATAGGTCTGAAGCTGCCGTTGCGCTGATTGTGATACAACATATCGGGATAGATAAAGTGCATGCCGCCGGAGCCGTACTCGGCTGGCAGGCCATAGAGTTGGTCTGGATTCTCCAGTTCGGCGCCGCTTTTGCTGGCAATGGCTGAAGTACCTGTGGCTGCCAGATACAGATCCAGCCAGCCGTCGTTGTCATAATCGAAGAAAGCCGTGCCCCAGCCAACCGCCGCGCCGGTCCGATAAGCGACGCCGGCGTAGTCCGCGCTGTCGGCGAAGCTTCCATCGCCCAGATTCTCCAGCAGCACCATGGCGTCGATCATGTTGGAGAAATACAAGTCCAGATCGCCGTCATTGTCATAATCGCCCGTGGCCAAACCCATGCCATGCACCACCGCATCCGCGCCCGCAATCGCCGACACATTGGTAAAGCACCAGCCGGCGCAGCCTGGCCCGTCGTTGCGCCACAAGACATTGCCGACCGCATTGATCACTTTGTCGTTGACCACGTACAAATCGAGATCGCGATCATTGTCGTAATCTACCCAACTGACCGCGAAACCAGCACCCAGCAGCGGTTCGAATTCCAATAAGCCCGATACATCGGTGAAGCTGCCATCGCCATTATTGTGATAGAGCGCATCGCGGCTGCGGGAGAAATCGAGCAATTCGCACTCGGGATAACAGGACCAATTCGTCACATAAAGATCAAGATGGCCGTCTTCATCATAATCACCCCAGGCCGCCGACGTGCCTTTGCCAATATCGCCGACGCCGGCCGACGCGGTGACATCGGCGAAGGTGCGCGTAGACACAGCACCGCCGGCGCGCGTAGACACAGCACCGCCATCAGCGCCCGCGACATTGCGAAAGAGCCGGTTGGCGTCATTGTTCAGCACATACAGATCGCGCCAGCCATCGTTATCATAGTCGGCCCAGACAGCGCCGCCGCTCGGCGTGTCCGGCAGGCTCAAGACAGCCGAGAGCTCGGACGGGCTGAAGCTGCCATCGCCGTTGTTGCGGTAGAGTACGTTGGGGTCGAGGTTGCCGGTGACAAAGAGATCAACCCAGCCGTCCTTGTCGTAATCGGCCCACGCAGAACCGGCCGCCAGATAAGCGCCGTCATAAGGGACCGGCACATATTCGTACCAGATTGCGCGGTGAGTCGTCGAAATGCCCGCCAGCGCGCTGACATCGCGGAAGAGAACTGTGTCGTCGAAGGCGGAAACCCAGCTATGGCCGCAGAGAAACAATAGAAGAATCACCACCGAGGACACAGCGCCCGACGACCGCCATCCCCCAGCCCCTACCCGACCTCTGAGGGAAGAGGAGCGTCGACGCGTGCCAGTACTCAAATTCGCTGCTGATTGACTTACCAGGATGCGGCAGACGCGAGGCAAATACACGTCAATTGGCTCGTAATTTCACGTAGCGGACATATCTATCAGCCGCCCGCAGGGACTGTTTCGTCTATCTGACCATCGCGAAGGCTGATGATGCGATCGGCATATTCATCGACGATGGGATCGTGGCTGGAGAGCAGGATGGAGACGCCTTTTTCGCGCACGAATTCACCCAGCACGGCGAGCACCATGTGGGTGGTTTCGCTGTCGAGCTCGCTGCTCGGCTCGTCGGCGAGGATCAGGTCCGGTTCGGTGACGAGGGCGCGGGCGATGGCGATGCGCTGCTGCTGCCCGCCGGACATTTCATAAGGGCGGTGGTCGTAGTAATCCAGCAAACCGACCAGCTCCAGCGTATCCAGGATGCGGCGGCGGCGATCGCGGCGCGGCACATTGCCCAGACGCGCCATCACATCGAGGTTCTCGTAGGCGGAGAAGCTGGGCAACAAGCCCATCTGCTGGAAGACGAAGCCGATGCTTTCGCGCCGCCAGCGTGTGCGCCGTGCTTCTTGCATGGTGGCGATGTCGACCCCTTGGATCCAGATGACGCCGCTGGTGGGGCTGTCCAAGCCGCCCAGGCAATTCAACAGGGTGGTCTTGCCGCTGCCGGAGCGCCCGCGCAAGGCGACGAATTCGCCGCGCTCGACCTCGAAGTTAATGTCGCGCAGAGCGTGAACATCGCCGGAATCCGAGGCATAGACGCGACCAACGTCTTGTGCGGCGATTGCGGTATCGGTCATGGTTTCCTCCGGGGGGCGAATCCCCCGATGCTGACGGGCGAGCCAAGGCTCCCCGCTACAGTTTTACGATCTGGCGGGCGACCCAGAGAGTCGCGCTTACAGTTTTCGCTTTGGGTTCGCTCTTGGCTCATGATATCCTCAGGAAGTTCAACGCTGTCCACCAACAGGCCTCTCTATTTCAACGAAGCGCAATTCGTCCTCCGATTTCCATAGTTGATTCGCGTTTTTGAAGAACCATATAGATAGAGTATCCATAGCTTGGGGGGGGGGTGGGGGGTGATCGTAGGCTCGTGGTTTCCTCCGGGGGACCAACCCCCCGATGCTGGCGGGCGAGCCAAAGCACGCCCCTACAGTTTTGCGCTCTAGCGGGCGACTCACAGAATCGCCCCTACAATCTTCGCCCAAAGATCGCTTTTGGCTCACGATTTCCTCCGGAAGCGGCTAATGAGACCGCCGCGCGTACCATTCTCGCCGACGCGGATTTCGCGCTCCAGTTGGATTTCGCCTTGCGATGAGGTTTCGTCGAGGTTTTGCGCGGGCCGAATCACGATGCCGTCTTCGGTGACTTCCATCTCGACGCGGTTCTCGAAGCCGAGCTGCTCGCGATACTGTTTCGGAATTTGCAGCCGGCCTGCCGAATCAAGCACGAAGAGTTCTTCAAAATGATCGTCCCAGCGCTCGGCGAGTTCGGCGCGTTCCTGCGCGGCATTTTGAGGCTGGCGCTTGGCGCCTTGCCGGCTCCGCCGCACGGTCTCGCTGGCCAGTTTGCCATCGCGGATGGCGACGACGCGCCCGACGTGCTGCGCGATCAGCGGATCGTGGCTGACGATGCAGATGGTCAAGCCCAGATCGCTGTTGAGCCGCTTGAAGAGATCGTAAATCTGATCGGATGTAGTCGAATCCAACTCGCCGGTCGGTTCATCAGCCAGCAGCAATTTGGGCTCGTTGGCCAAGGCGACGGCGATGGCGACGCGCTGCTGTTCGCCGCCGGAGAGTTGAATCGGCTTGTGGTCGTAGCGATGTGAGAGATCGACCAAATCCATCAGTTCGCGCGCGCGCTTGTCAATTTGCGAGCCTGCGCCGCCAGCCAGCGTCATTGGCAGCTTGATGTTATCAAGGGCGGACAGGTAGGGGATCAGATTGCGGCTGCCCTGCTGCCAGACAAAGCCGACCTCGACCTGTCGATAAGCGGTCAATTCGCGGGTGCTGAGCTTGAGCAGGTTCTTGCCGTCGATGATGACCTGGCCCGCCGATGGGCGCGTCAAGCCGCCGAGCACATTCATGAGGGTGGTCTTGCCGCTGCCGCTGGCGCCGACCACGCCGACAAGCTCGCCCTGTTTGACCGTCAAGTCGAGCCCTTGCAGCGCCATCACTTCGATATCGGCAACTTTGAATATTTTGTAGAGATCGTCGCAGATGAGAAACGCGCCGTTGCTTGCAGCCATTAGAGTGTCTCCCCCAACTTAACCGCCTGGAAGATGCGCATACGGCGCAGGATGACAAGCAGAATGAGCATGATGAGCAGGAAGGTCGCCAAGAAGAGAGCGATGATCTGGGCAATCTCGGTCCAAGCCATCGTCACGACATAAGGCGGCACCACGCCTTCCAGACTGCTGACGAATTGCATGTACGGGATGTAGAGCACGCTGACCAGCAAGCCGATGCCCAAGCCGAGCGCCAAGCCCATGATGATCAGCAAGCCCAGCTCCCAGGCAACCGAGACGATCATCGATGACTGCGACAAGCCGATGGCGCGCAGGATGCCTAACTCGACATAGCGCCGCTGGTAGGAAAAGATCGTATAGAGCAGGAAGCCGATCATGGTGGCCAGCGACGAAGTAATGAAGCCGATGGACAGCAAGCCAAAGAGCCCTTGCCGCTCCGGGCGCGATTGCTCGCGGTCAATGCGCGAGATCGGCTCGTCCACCAATACGCCGGCGGCGCCCCGATCGAAGACCGCACGCGAGAATTTCCGCTGATCAAAGTCCGGACCGACACGCATGATGACCCGATGCGCCAATTCGATCTGCGCCTGCTCAAAGAGGTAATCGAGATTGCCGACGAAAAGCGCGCCGTCCTTTTCCGGATACCAGCGCGGGAAGTAATTGAGCTCGCCGACAATCTGCAAGTTGATTTTGAAGACTTCACCGCCGCTGCGCAGGTCTAGCTCAAGCAAGTCGCCAATATCCAGGGCGCGGTTTTCCATGAACTCGCGCGATACGAGCACCGAATCCGGCTGGAGCGCCAGCGCGTTTGTCAAATATCCCAAGCGAATGTCGGCGAAATCGGAGCGCCAGAAAATCACTGGACCAAGATCGGCGCGGTCGACGCCGACGAAACGGCCTTCGACGCTGCCCGATGTCAAGCGGGCTTTAGCGGCGTATTCGCCGATGCGCGTGGCGCCGAGGACATGGGGCATGGAGGTAAATTCGGAGATATGCATGTAGGCGGGCGGCGCGTCATTGCCTCCCCCGCCGCCTGGCAAGGCGCTCGGATTCTGACTGAAGACGCGCACCGACACATCAGCCGAAACGCGATAATACTGCTGCTCATAGAGATAGCGGTCGATAGTTCGGGCGAATGAGGCGGTGTAAATGCCGAGGCTGATGGTCGAAACGAGCAGGATCAGCGGCAAATAATAGGCGCCCGGCGAACGCTCCAACTGCCGCGTCACGATCAATAAGCCAACGCTGTTGCTCCACTGGATCAGCCATGCCATCGCCCGCAGCATGGGCGCCAGGAAGCGCAGCAAGAATAGAGTCAAGGCGAAGATTGTCAGCGGCGGCAGCAAGAACACCAGGGGCTGGTCATAAGCGTCTTCAATGTTGCGAAGGCCGCCTTCGACGTCAATCAGCCCGCCCTGCTGGATGATCTGATAATAAAAATAGCCAATCAAGACCAGCAGCAGGACATCGACGCCGAGCCGCTGCCACCAGGGGCGCCGCAGCAGGCGCGATTGGTCCATCTTATAGCTGATGATAGTGTGGCGAGCGGCGCCGATAGTCGGAATCACGCGAATGAGAATGGTGAAAACAATTGCAAGAACAATGGTCGAGCCGATTGTCGGCGGCACGGATACGATAAAGTGATGCCCCCAGCGGAAGTCCATAAAGCTGCGGGAGGCGCCAATCAGCTGGGTGAATAGAAGGGCGAGCAAGCCGCCAACGACGAGGGCGATCACGCCCATGATGACGCCTTCGACCGTGGTCAAGCCCACCACCTGGAAGGGCGAGGTGCCGCGGCTGCGCAGCACGGCGGTTTCGTTGCGCTGCCCATCAACGACCAGACCAACCAGCATGACCAGGAATATCATGAACAAGATGACGATGGGAAGGCTGAAAACGGTTAACGTCAGAGTGAGGACGGTGACGATACGCTGGTACGGCCTAAGTTCTTCGACCGGCGACGCTTGGATATAAGTGCCGGACAAGTACTGGTCGGCGATTTTTTCGGTGTCTTTGTGGCGGCGGATGAGCTCGTCGACGCGGGAGGTGTTGACGCCGCTGCCGTCGGTGACGATATACCAGACCGCCAGGTTGACTTCATGTTCGGTATAAGGCGCCAGCCGGTTGCGGTAGGTCTCTTCGTTGATGAGGAGGATGTCTTCAAAGACGTTGGGGCGATAGAACCAATATTCGTCGTCTTCATCCAGGGGCCGCCAGATGCCGGCGATGCGAATCATCGTGATCTGCATGGGGTCGTCCGGGTCCAGCCGCCAATTGTAGCCCTGATAATACTCGCCCAGTTGAATGCCGAACTCGGAGGCGAATTCCTCATGAATCATCACATCGACATAGCTTTCCGGCGACGGATCGGCCGGTGCTGGATAAACCCCCTCGACCAGCTCGACTTGCTCGAAGATATTCTCCGTGGTGCCGAAACTGACGTAATCGAGCGAACGGTTTTCATCGCGATAATTGGTTTCACCCGAGGGGTAGAGGCGGAAGTTCTGCGTCTCCAGGTGACGGACTACCAAGGTCGAATTCAAGCCCAGTTCCGACCCGCCCTTTTCACGCAGGTAGTTGTCAAGGTCGAGCGTCGCTTCCCAATTGACGGGCTCGTTCCAGGAACCGATATAACTAAAAAGGAAGGAGAACGGCGGACGATTGATGCGGTCAGGTCCTTCGGTAAGGCGCTCGGTCAGGACGCGAAACGCCACCGACTCGGAATAGATCGGGATGGTCAATACCAGCGCCACCGCGACCGTCAAGCCGATGATCGTCGCCAGCGACAGCAGCGGCTGCGCCAGCAAGCGCTTTATCGCGACAATGACGACGGCGCGCATGCGCAAATTGAATCGCCTCATGGACCGATAACCGTCTGGCCCTCGTCAGCGCCTTCGAGAATCTCGACCCGGCCATCGCCTTCCAAGCCCAGGCGGACGTCGACGCGCTGTTGTACGCCTTCGTTTTGCACGACGATGAAGTTGCGTCCGCTAAACTGCCGGATGGCTGACTGGGGCAGCCAGAGCACATCATCCCGCTCTTCAATGACGACGGTGAAATTCATGCGGTCGCCGACATCGAATTCATCGGCAGGCGGCTGCTCGTCAAAAGCCACATGGACCAGCTCGTCAGTCGCCAGACCATAGGGGGATGGCAGGCCGGCGATCGTACCGCTGTAAACGTTGCCTGGGAGCGCCGCCCGCTTGATGAGCAGGGGCATGCCCTCCGCCAGTTCCGTCAAATCTTCCGGACCCATTTCGTCGGTGATCTCCAAGATTGTCAGATCAGCCACCAATCCGATCGGCTCGTAAGAGACAATCGGCTCGCCCGCATCGACGGAGAAATTGACCAATCGTCCTGTCATCGGCGCCACCAACTCCGCCTGCGCAATGGTGGCGGTGATCTCGTCCACGCGCTTTTGCGCCCGCGAGACGTCAAAGCGCAACTGCGGATCGACGCCGCTGGTCAGCTCGTCGACGGCTACCTGCGCCAAATCGCGCTCAAGGGTCAACAGATTGATCTGCAGGGCTTGGTCGCTGGTCGCTGAGTCGCCGGCTTGCGCGATGGCGTGATCCAGCTTCAACTGCGCCATCTCAAGGGCGAGTGAAGCCCGCTGGCTGTCGAAGCGCACCTTGCCCTCGGCGCTCTCCAGGATCGACGTGGCGATCGCCAGTTCCTCTTCGGCATCCAACAGTTGGTTCTCCAGACCGGCGGTGTTCAAGCGCGCGAGAACGTCGCCTTCGACCACGTCGGCGCCGGCATCCACAAAGACTTCCAGCACGCGGCCGTCAATTTCAAATGCGATCTCTTCGGTGACCAGGGGCGTAATGCGCCCAAAAAAGCGGCGCTCGTACACGATTTTGCCCCGCTCGACCTGATAGACGGGTTTGCTGGGCACGACGGGTGTGGGAATCGCCGTGGGCTCGCCCTGCGTGATCGCGTCGCCAAATGTCGCTTGCGATGCGCAACCGGTCAGCGCGGAGATGCCCAGCAGCAAAAGTAAGACTACTCGCACGGTATTCCTTTCCTCGCTCGTCACGTTATTGTGAGACATATACTTGCCAAAAACAGGTCTTTCGTCAACCGATTCTGGCGAGCCGAGCTATTGTACAACATCTTGATGCAGACTCCACCCAGGATTGCCGGGAGCGGAGGGATTATTTTCGCGGGGTTGCCGCCGAAGCCGAGTGAGGTACAGATTTTCACCACAGAGGAAAAGAGGCAACACAGAGAATACAGCATGTGACGGCGGGCGCCCTGATAGGTCGCCCCTACGAGGCTTGCCGTCAATTGTCCGCCAGTTCAATAGCGGCTGGCTTGACCTGCGCGGCACGTATGCGATCCATATCGAACTTCAGCCCGCGGTCGAACTTGTAAATGCCGTTCTGCTCTTGATAAATGTCCGTCAATTGCGTGTAGCAATAGCCGAACATGTTGACATCATCAAGCAGGATGGCACAGAGCTTTTCAAAGCGGTCATAGAATTCCTCAATGCTGTCAGGGCGCGTGCCGTAACCCCAGGAGTCTTCGTCCTCGCCCACATCCGGATTCCACCAGATGCCGCCGAATTCGCTGACGAAATAGGGCTGACCGTTGTAGGGGATCGACCAGCGTGTATTGCCCGCCAGCCGCGCGGGTACCCCCCACTGGGTGGCATCGTTCAGATAGGGATTGCCCTTTGCCAAGCCGCTGTGACGTTCGCGGAAGGTCTTAGGATCCTGCGTGTAATCGTGGCTGTCGTAAACATCGGCGGTCGGCACGCGATGGGAATAACCGGAGGCATCCAGCACCGGGCGCGTTACGTCCATCGCCTTGGTCGCCAGATAGAGACCATGCGTGACATCGTCCAGCGCGGTGATGCGGTCGTTGATCGATTGCCAGGTCTCGTTCAGCGGGCACCAGCCGACAATGCTCGGATGCGAATAATCGCGTTCCAGGCATTCCAGCCATTGGGTGATGTAATCAGGTCCGGGCAGCTGATGCTCGCCGTCGAGTGGACCTTGCCGGCCGCAGCCCCAATCACCGAACTCGCCCCAGACAATGTAACCCAGGCGGTCAGCGTGATAAAGGAAGCGCTCCTCAAATACCTTTTGGTGCAGGCGCGCGCCATTGAATCCGGCCGCCATACTCAGCTCGATATCCTCGATCAGGGCGGCATCGCTTGGCGCGGTCATGATTCCGTCGGGATAATAGCCCTGGTCTAGCACAAGGCGCTGGAAGACGGTCTTCCCGTTGATTTTGATGGCTTTGCCTTCGA
Organism: Phototrophicaceae bacterium; assembly: GCA_965205125.1. Classification (GTDB taxonomy): domain Bacteria; phylum Chloroflexota; class Anaerolineae; order Aggregatilineales; family Phototrophicaceae; genus UBA6055. The sequence goes on along the minus strand of CBDBFY010000001.1, from coordinate 752,095 downwards.
TCGAGATGGCACGCATGCCGGCATAACTTCTGGCGCTGTCTATCGTATCGCCGTTCGCGTCAACAAGAGCGATATCGAGATCGTAGAGATGCGGATCCCCGACATCCCAGAGCTTGAGCCGGTCGGCGGGAATCGGCAGATCGAGGCGGGGGGACAGGTCATACTCCGCAGAGCACTCGGCGCTGAGGACCTCGCCGTCGGCGTCTGACAGCGTCGTTCGCAGGCGCAAGCCCGGGGCGCTGCCTGTGATCGGCTGCTCGAGGCGAAAGGTCTGATTGGCGAGATCAGGCGTAATGCGCGGGCGGCGCAAGGCGATTTCGGGCACCGGTTCCAGCCAGACCGACTGCCAGATGCCGGTCGTGCGCACATAGATGGCGCCCTGCGGTCCGTAATCGGTGGCTTGCTTGCCGCGCGGCTGCGGCTTCTGGCCGTCGTCCCGCGCCCGCAGCACGATGGTGATTTCGTCGCCCGCGCCCGCCACATTGCTAATGTCGCAGCTGAATGGCGAGAAGCCCCCGCGATGCCGCCCGACTTCTTCGCCGTTTACCCATACGGTGCTGTCATAGTCCACTGCCTGGAAGTGCAGCAGGATGCGCTTTCCCGCCCACTCAGACGGAATGATGGCCTGGCGGCGATACCAGACGGCGTTGTAATAATCGTGGTTCCCGATACCCGATAGCTCGGACTCCGGGCAGAAAGGCACGGTGATGGTATCGCGCAGTTCGCGCTCCAGCAGGCCGCGATGGATGCCGCTGTCGCCTTGGTCGACTTCGAAACCCCATTCGCCATTCAGGCAGAGCCAGTCGTCGCGGACAAACTGCGGTCGCGGGTATTCGCTGCGGGGGATATCGGGCATGTATCACTCCAGAATTGAAACGCTTATCTCAAGTAGGTCCAAGTTAGTCATGCAAAAACTAATTGGTAAACCTTAGTAACAATGGGCGAGCCACCGGCTCGCCCCTACAGTTTTCGCGCTTTGGCGGGCGACCCAATGGCTCGCCCCTACAATCCTTGCGCTTTGGCAGGCGCGAGGCAGGTCAGCGGTCGCTTACTCAAACAGCGCGAAGTCTTCCAAGCGGGTCTGGGCATCGGCCAGCGCCTGCTCGGGACTCTTCTCGCCGATCATTGCCGCCGCCAGCTCCTCGTCCATGATGGATTCGAAAGCGGTGCTCCAATTCTCGCGCGGCGGAATAACAGCGCTCGGGACAAATTCGGCGTATTCCTGACGGTGCGGATACCCATTGTAGACATCGCTGTTCACGACTGAGGTGTTGACCGCCGAGTGACCGGTGCGCGCCCATTCGATGTTGTTGTCGTTGAGGTAACGCAGGAAGGTCAATGTCGCTTCGAGCTTCGCGGGGTCTGGATCGCCGCCTTGCGGAATGATCCAGGCGTGGCTGCCAGCCCAGGCGGCCGGTTGGTCATACACTGTGGGGAAGTTATGCACGTAGTAATTCTTCAACGGGGCTTCCGGATCAGCGACTTGGTTGTCGTAGAAGTTGACCACCCAGGTGCCGTTTATATGGCCGCCGTTCTCGCCATTGAGGAAGATTTCCTGCGACGCGGCATAGTCGACATTGTCGGTGATGTGCCCTTCGTCCCGCAGCATCATCAGGAAGTTCAGCGCGTTCAAGCCCGCTTCGGTGTTGATGTCGGGCATTCCGTCCTCGCCTTCGACGGTGCCGCCTTCTTGCTGATAGACCAGCGCCATCCAGTTGCGGCTCAGGTGGCTGGTCCACATGCCCAGGAAGGGCATTCCGGTAGCTTCTTTGAAAGTCTCGGCGTGCGACAGGAATTCATCCATGCCATAGGGGATATCGGGACTGCCGTCGTCATTGACCAAGCCGGCCGCCGCCCAATGGTCAACATTTATGTGCCAGAGGTGGCCGTGCAGATCCAAGGGGATGCCGTAGAGTTCGCCATTAAATTCGACGAAGCCGCGGGCGCTTTCGGTCAAGTCGTCGGCGTCGATGCCGGCGCCGGCCAGCACATCGCTCAAGGGCGTCAGCAGACCGCGCGAGGCGTAATTGGGAATGCGGCGGCCGTGCAGCACCATGATGTCCGGCGGCGTGCCTGCGGCCAGGTTGGCGTTCAACTCGGTGACGCCGGGCCAGTCCACGACAATTGTATTGACGTGGATTGCGTCCTGGATTGCGTTGAAGTTGTTCGCCAGGGTTGTGATAATGCCGCATTCGCCATAAGCCTCGGACAAATCGGTGGTTTCGCCAAATTCGTCGGCGCATTCGCCGAAGAAGCGCATAAAGTTGACCTCAACGGCATCCTGGGCGGCGACCGGCACAGCGACCAGCGCGAGCAGCATAGCTACGACCAATAGAGCTTTCATTCTGTACATGATTTGCGTCCTTTCAGGTTTGCTATTTGAAACGTATACAGTGTCTGAATAGTCACACTTCGATAGGCTTTCCTCTCTACTTGATGCCGCTATTGATAGCGATGCCGCTGATGATGCGGCGTTGGAAAACGAAGAAGAAGATGATGATGGGCAATGCGGTGAAGACCGCAGCCGCCATGTCGCGCCCATAAAAATTGACATCCGCCCATGCCTGATTGAGTTTGCGCAAGCCAATAACAATGGTGTAGACCTCGCTGCTGGTGGCGGAGATGATGGGCCACAAATAGCTGTTCCAGTTGCCGAGGAAGGTGAATATCGCCAAGGCAGTGATGACCGGCGTCGACAGCGGAATGATGATAATGAGGAAGATGCGAAAGCGCCCAGCGCCATCCATCATCGCCGCTTCCTCCAATTCCAGCGGAATGCCGCGAAAGAACTGCGTCAGCAAGAAGACGGCAAACGAAGAAGCGATGCCCGGCAAAATCAGGGCGATCAGCGTGTTATGTAATTTCAGGTTGGAAAACAGCAGGTAGACCGGCAAGAAGGTCGCTTCAAAGGGCACCATTAAGCCAGCCAAGACGAGGATATACAGGACGCGCTTGAAATAAAAATCGAGCCGGGCAAAGGCGTAAGCCGCCAGCGAACAGACGGTCAACTGCGCCAGCGTGTGGGTGGTGGAGACGAACATGCTGTTGCCCAGCCATTTCCAGAGTTGGCTGCTCTTGAGGATGAACGTCCAATTCTCTATGGTGAAGGGATGGGGAATCAAGCTCGCCAGATTACGCTGCAAAGCGGGCTCGGGCCGGAATGAGGTGACCAGCGTCCAAAGCACTGGCAGCATCCAGACAAAAGCAAAAACGCCCACCGCCAATACATAGATGCTGCCGCGCCGGCGTTCTATAAGCTGTCGTTTCCGCGCGTGTTCCGCGCCAGCAAGCGTCACCGCTAGCTCCCTACACCCTGATCACGAAATAGCGCCAGTTGAAAAAGTGAGATGACCAGCAGAACCGCGAACATAATCACCGCCATCGCTGTGCCGTAGCCCACTTGAAAATAGAGGAACGAGGTCTCAAAGATATTGTAGACAATGGTGCGGGTATTGCCGGCTGGTCCGCCGCCGGTCATGACATCGACTTGGCCGAATATCTGGAAGGACGCGATCACCTGCAAGATGCACAGGAAGGCGAAGGGCCGGCGCAAACCCGGGATCGTGATATGGCGGAATTGCTGCCTGCGGTTGGCGCCATCCACCTCGGCGGCGTCATAGAGCGCCTGCGAGATATCCTGCAAGCCAGCCAGGAAAACGAGCATGCTAAAGCCGACCGTCCACCAGAGGGTGGTGAAGGCGACGACAAGCGTCGCCAGATCCCCTTGATCTAGAAAAGGAATGGGACCGGCATTGAAATTCTCCAGAAACGCATTGATCAAACCGCGACGTGACGAAGCGAAGACGCGCGCCCAAATCAATCCGATGACGGTCACCGCCATGATATTGGGCAAATAGAAAATCGTGCGGAAGATGCCGATGCCCTTGACGGGACGATTGAGCATCAAGGCGAAGAAGAGACCGACAAAAATGATCGGAATTGTCAACGCGACAAAGAGGATCGTCTGCTCAAAGGCTTGGTGGAACTGCGTATCCCGCGTCAGCAGGCGCTCGAAATTCTTCAGCCCGATATAACGGATATTCGTGCCCATGATCTCCCATTTGTGCAGGGAAATATAGAAAGTCTGGAAGATGGGCAATATCGTGAAAATCGCGTAAAGAATGCCGAAGGGCAAGATGAACATAAAGGCGGTGATGGTCTGCTGCATCTTGGGCGGCAGTTTCTCATGGAAGCGGCGGTACGGGTCAACAATCGGATTGAAGAGGTCGAATAGACTCAGGAAGACGTCGACGGCGCGATCCATGTTGAAACCAGGCACTAGCATACGCTCCACTGAGTTCTAAGCGCGCCGCAACAAGATACGCGGCGGGAATCTTTGACTTGATCCCCGCTGAAACTGCAATCGCCAACCATTAGTCAACGGTCATTCGTTTATCGCGAGCAAATCTGGCGAATTATAATAATGTGATTGGCGGCTACGTCAAGCGGCTTGTTGCAATCCGCTAGAAGTCAAAGCGTTTGCGGAACAAGTAGATTCTGGCTACACTCACGCGAATGCTTGAGCAAGGGGCTTCTTTGGGGGAGGACTACGAGTATGAAGATTCTCGTCACCGGCGGCACGGGCCGCATTGGCGCCAATCTGGTGACGCGGCTGTTGGATGCCGGGCATACCATTCGCAGTTTCGTTTATCCAGGCGATGCAAGCCGCGCGCGCAAGCTCGATTCATACGAGGGCGTCGAAACGGTCTTTGGCGATCTGCGCAATCCCGACGATATGGGCAAAGCCGTCGCCGGAGTTGACGCGATTTATCATCTGGCGGCCGCTTTTCAAGGACCCTTCGATAATCGGCAGTTCCTCGACATCAACGCGATGGGTACGCTGAATCTGCTCGAAAGCGTCCGCGAGCTTTGCCCGCGCTTGCACCGCTTTGTCTATGCCAGCACGGAAGGCGTCTATCTGGACGCGCGCGTCAATGGCCGCTATTCCCCGGTTCCCAATACCGAAGACGCGCGAATCAAATATCCCGGCATGGGCTATCTGATGACCAAGTGGCTGGGTGAAGAATTGGCGATGGTCTATCACTATCAATATGGTGTGCCCACCTGCGCCATGCGCTTCTCCACGGTGATTGAACCGAGCGAATTCCTGAACGAAGCAGGCTTGCCGTCGATGTTCCTCTACAGCGTGACCTACGCGCAATATAGCGATCCCAATTCTTACCAGGTGAAAGACATGCCGGACAAGGACGATCCTGACGTGCAGGCGATGATTGAATCGCTGCGCGCCGGTTGGGACGGGGAAGAAAAGCTGCTGCTGAGCCTGAATCCCGATGGCGTTCCCTACCGTCAGCGCTACGGCGATGTGCGCGATATTGCTGATGGACTGGCGCTGGCGATCCAGCACGAGGCGGCTGTGGGCGAAATCTTCAACCTGTCCGGCGCCGCTTTATTTGATTGGGGCGAAATCGTGCCGATGCTGGCGGAACGCTACACGCTGCCCTACGTGGAAGCGCGAGTCCCCTTTTGGAACTACATTGACCATGACTTAAGCAAGATAAAGACCAAACTCGGTTTCGAGCCACGGCACGACTTCGACAGCATCCTGGCGACGGCGGAGGCGATACGGCGTGGCGAAACCACCGACGTGATACCGACTGGCGTCATGTTTGGCGAGGCTTAAGCGCGATCACGAGGATTTGGACTGATGACGAACGCAGGCATCGACAGAATCGAATACGGGACGCTGATTGGCAAGCGTCCGCGTCTGGCCGGCAACAATTCGCGCATCCCCGTGCACGGACTTGAAGTAAAGCTGCCGCTCATCCGCTTGACGACCGCTGACGGCGCCAGCGGCTTTGGACTTGGTCGCATCGGCGCGGATTCAGCGCAGGCGCTTCTAGGGCTCCCCCTGAGTGACCTGCTTTCGCCAAAGGGACGCATAAAAGAAGACGCGGTCGAATTCGAATTCCCGCTCTGGGATTTGCTGGGGAAACAGAAGGGAGCGCCGGTATATGAACTGGTGCGCCGTTCGGAGGCGCTAAAAGGCGAGCCGCTGCGCGTTCCCTGCTACGATACGACGCTGCTGATCGACGATCTGCATTTGGAGTCGAATGACGCGGGGGCGGCGCTTATCGCCGAAGAAGCGCGTTACGGCTACGAGCACAACCACCGCAACTTCAAGATCAAGGTTGGCCGCGGCGCCCGTTGGATGCCCCTGGAGAAAGGCACGCGGCGCGACATCCTGGTGGTCAAGGCGGTGCGCGACGCGGTCGGTCCCGAAGCAAAGATCATGATCGACGCCAACAATGGCTACAACCTCAATATCGCCAAGCGCGTCCTGACAGAAACCGCCGACTGCGATGTTTTCTGGCTGGAGGAAGCCTTTCAGGAAGATCCGGCGCTCTACGAAGATCTTCAGGGCTGGATCAAGCGCGAAGGGCTATCAGTGCTGATCGCCGATGGCGAAGGCGGCGCCCCGCCCGAACTGATGGATTGGGCGCGCGCTGGGCTCGTCGATGTGATCCAGTATGATATTTTCAGTCACGGCTTCAGCAACTGGTTGGACACCGGCGCCCAACTCGATGGCTGGGGCGTCCGCGCGGCGCCGCATCACTATGGCCGGCACCTGGGTAATTATGTGTCTGGTCATCTGGCGACGGCGGTGCAAGGTTTTACTTTCGTGGAATGGGACGAGATAACGACGCCGGGCCTTGACGCGTCGGCTTACCGCGTCGAAGAGGGGCAGGTGGTCATACCCGACGCGCCGGGGTTTGGATTGAAGCTGGAAGAGGATGTTTTCCGCGCGGCGGTGAAGGATGGCGGGTTTGAGTTGACTGTGTAAATTCACTTTTACAAACCCAACCCCGGGCCCCTCCCCAATGAATTAGGGAGGGGAGCCAAGCGCAGAGACCTCAAGCACATGCGGTAGGGCGCAGCATCACACCAACCTCGCTTATTTGAACTCCATCACCCCGTCATTCAGCCGGCCATAGCGCATCATCAGGAGATCTTTCAAGTAATTCTGATAGACCTTCCAGGGACGCCGCGTCCCTTGCTGCGGCAATTCCGGCAGGGCCCGCCGCACATAGCTCGAGGTGAAATTGATCATCGGCTCGGTGATTTGTGAATCGGCTTCGAGGCGGGGTACGCAGCGCTTGAATCCGCGCCGCTCCATATAATTGAGCAAGCGGCAAACATATTCGCAGATTAATTCGCATTTGAGCGTCCACGAGGCATTGGTATAACCGAAAGACGATGCCAGGTTGGGAATATTGCTGTACATAAAACCTTTGTAGCTCAGCGTATCACCGAGCTGCGCCCTTTGCCCGTCGACAACGATTTCCACGCCGTCCATGATCCGCATGCGCATGCCGGTGGCGGTGACAATGATGTCGGCGGGCAGGATCTCGCCTGATCGCAGTTGCAAGCCCTCTTCGACGAAGCGCTCGATATGATCGGTGACCATGGACACGGCGCCGGCGCGAATGGCTTGGAAGAGGTCGGCGTCCGGCGCGACGCAAAGGCGCTGATCCCAGGGGTCGTAGGCTGGATTGAAGTGCCGCTCTACATCATAGTCCGGTCCCAGCGCCTCGCGTATGCCTTGCAGAACCGTCTCGCGAACCTCACCGGGGCGCACGCGCGCTTTACGATAGTAGTAGATAACAAAGAGGATCATCTTCCAGCGCGCCAGCCAGCTCGCCAGGGCATCCGGTAGCCGGCCGCGCAGGCGATTGACCTGCTCGTCGCGTGCGGGCATGCTAACAACATAACTGGGAGAGCGTTGGAGCATGGTCACATGCGCCGCTTTTTGCGCCAATGCCGGGACGATGGTGACCGCCGTTGCGCCGCTGCCGATGACGATGACGCGCTTGCCGGCGAATTCCAAATCATCGCGGTCGGCACTGTGTGACGGGCTGTGTCTACGCGCCCCACGCGCGCCGTCGGTGCTGTGTCTACGCGCCCCCCAGGCTTGCGGATGCACGATATCGCCGGCGAAATCTTCCATGCCGTGCCACTCGGGCGTGTAGCCGCGGTCGTATCGGTAGTAGCCGGTGCACATGAACAGGAACTTGCAGCGCATCTCCAAGCGCTCGCCGCCCTCGCCCCGCTTGATGCTCACGCTCCATTCCGCCCTGCCGGAGGACCAGGCGACGCGTGCGACGCGCTGATTAAAGCGAATCTTCCGGTCAATGCCGAATTCGCGGGCGGTATCCTTGATGTATTGCAAAATCGCCGGACCATCGGCGATCGACTTCTCGCCCGTCCAGGGGCGAAAGCGGTAACCCAGGGTGTACATGTCGGAATCGGAGCGGACGCCAGGGTAGCGAAAAAAATCCCAGGTGCCGCCAATGTCAGCACGACCTTCAACGATTGTCCAGCTGAGCCGCGGGCAGCGCCGGCCCAAATAGTAGCCGGCCGCAATCCCTGAGATTCCAGCGCCGACGATCAGTACATCGACATATTCCGTCATGGATTTGACTCCCGGTGGCATTTCCCGGACATCTTACCACAGCGCCAGTCGGGGCAAGAATGACCCGGCCAATGCTATAATCTCGGCGCCCATCAGCTGCAGGAGGCCACCATGTCGAAACCAAATATTCTCATCATCATGTCCGATGAACACGCCCCCATGTACAGCAGCGTCTACGGGCATCCCATCGTGCGGACGCCCAACATGGAGCGGCTGGCGGCGGCCGGGGCGACCTTCGACGCGGCTTACTGCAATTCGCCGGTCTGCATGCCATCGCGCATGTCCTTCATGACCGGGCGATTCGCCAGCAAAATTGGCGCCTGGGACAACGTAACGCCATTAAGCTCCGACCAGGTAACCTGGGCGCATCGCCTGCGGGCGGTCGGCTACGATGTCGTTCTCTCCGGCAAGCAACATTTCGGCGGCGCCGACCAATATCATGGCTTCCAGCAGCAGTTGGCGCGCGATTTACATTCCGAACGTTATCATCCCATCCATCTTTGGGACGATGGCATCACGCAGGCAAAAGAGCCATGGCAGGGGGTTTATCAAGCGGGACCAGGCAGGACCGAAGAACTGGAAGTTGATGACCTGGTACAGGAAAGGGCGCTGGCCTTCCTGCGCGATCCCGCCCGTCGCGATAGGCCTTGGGCGCTGAATGTCTCCTTCATTGCGCCGCATTTCCCGCTGATTGCGCCACAGCGCTTCTGGGACATGTACGCGGTCGATGAGATGGATTTGCCCGATATTCCGGAGGGACATCTGGAGAATTTGCATCCGGTTTATCAGCGCTTCCGCAAGATGAATGGCTATCCGCGCTTCCCCGATGAGGTCGTGCGGCGGGCGCGCGCTGGCTATTATGCGCTCATCAGCTATCTCGACGAGAAAATAGGCGGACTCGTCCAGGCGCTCAAAGACAACGGACAATACGAAAATACCGTCATCCTCTATACGAGCGATCATGGCGATATGAATGGCGAACATGGCATGTGGCGCAAGGGAAACTTCTATGAGGCGTCAGCGCGGGCGCCGCTGCAAGTGGTCTGGCCCGGGCGTATCGCTGGCGGGCGGCGCTTTCCAGAGACGGTCTCGCTAGTGGATTTGACCGCCACCCTTTGTGATATCGCCGGGGACAACAGCGGCTTCCCGCTTGATGGCGACAGCCTGCTGCCTCTGATGAGGGGCGGCGACGCGGGTTGGAAGGACGAGGCATTCTGCGAGTATCTGGGGCCGGGCGCCGACCGTCCTATGGCGATGCTGCGGCGCGGTCGCTACAAGCTGAATTACAGTTGGAAAGAGCCGCTCGAGTTCTATGACCTGGTGGCGGATCCGGGCGAGTTCGAGAATCTGGCCGAGCGCCCGCAGCACCAAGAGCGTATCGCCGCCATGCAAGCCGACTTGCTTGCGGATTGGGATCCGGCGGCGCTGGACAAACGAGTTCGCGCCAGCCAGCGTCAGCAGCGCTTTGTCGAGCATACGGCTGGCACAATCTGGCGTAAACCGCGCTGGAATCGTTAGTAGGATGGGACGAAATTGCTTGATTTCCTCCCGTAAACCGCTTATATTTAATGTAGCTGTCAATCAAGAGTTGAGGAAGTTAAACAATGAAGAAAGAAATGACAAGGCGCGAGTTTTTGAAGTCGTCGACAGCGTTGGCGGCGGGGGGGGGGCTAGCGCTGGCGCAGCTCTTCCCTATGACAGCCTTAGCGCAAGACGGGCTGCCATTTGAGGTCGCGCCGGAAGCGATGAACCCGCTGGGGTTGGAAGCGGGCGCGGCTGTCGAGGGTGTTTTCTTTGAGGGCGGTTATGGTCGGGGGTTCCTCGATAACGCCGCTGACTGGTTCCGCCTGCTTCACCCGGACAATTCCTTGTCGGTGGAAGGCATTCAGCAGATATCCGAGATATTGCGTCCCCGCTTCATCGGCGGCAATCCCCCTGATGTCATGTTCAACGGAGGAGCCTTCTCCATTCCGATCGATTCGCTGGTCGCCGATGAGCAGTTGGCGGACCTCAACGATTTGATGGCGGCGCCAGCGCTGGATGCGCCGGGCAAGACCTTCGGCGAAACGCTGTTCCCGGGTTCGCAAGCGGATGGCGTATACGACGGGCGTCAGCTCTTCTTGAACATCGCCTTCACGGTCACCGGCGTCTGGCACAGCCAGACCCTCATGGAAGAGAAGGGCTGGGATTATCCAAAAACCTGGGATGGCCATCTGGGGCTATGCGAAACGATCAAGAGCGACGGCATCGCCCCTTGGACCTATCAGGGCAAATTCCCGCAGTACATGGTCTTCGGCGTATTGATGCATCTGATTCATAAAGTCGGCGGGATGGACGCCATCAAAGCGATTGACAATCTGGTGGACGACATCTGGAAGAGCGATGAAGTGCTGCAAGCGGTCAGCATGATGAGTCAGCTTGCCACCAACGAATATATATTGCCCGGCACCGAAGGCTTGACGCATACTGAATCGCAAGCCGAATGGCTGCAAGGCAACGCGGTCTTCATCCCCTGCGGCACCTGGCTGGAAAACGAAATGCGGGAGTTGACGCCCGAGGGTTTCGACATGGTCATCAAGCCAGTGCCTGGGCCGGATGAGAGCACCTACGCATCGCTGTCCGCTTGGCCGAGCGGGCCCTTCATCGTGCCGGTCAATGCCGCCAACACGACAGGCGGCAAGGAGTTCCTGCGCGTCTTGATGTCCAGAGCCGGCGCCAGTTACTTCGCGAAAGAAGTCAGCACGATTATGCCGGTCTTTGGCGCTACCGAGGGCATCGAGTTGAGCACGGCGCTGGCGTCCTCGCTGGAGGCGGCCGAAGCAGCCAATGGCGGGTTCAACTTCTTATACAAGAATTGGTACAGCGACTTGTGGACGACGGCAAGGGACGCCACTGGCGAGTTGCTGACACAGCGCATCAGTCCCGAGCAATTTGCCGAGACGCTCCAGGCGGCGGCTGACGGCGTGAAAGCCGACGACGACATTCCGAAGTACACGCACGCTTAGCCTGATTGCCGTTCTTCCCTTTGACGGGAAGCAATGATGAGGGGATCCCTGCCATGCGCGGGGATCTCTTTCATCTTTTTCAGGCATTTTGCCGTTTCGATTGACTGACCATGATAAACCAGGCCATTACGGTGTGGGCCGCCTTCAAAAAGAAAAAATACCACATCATCATTCCCTTCACGTTGCCATCGCTCGCCCTGTTTTTGGTATTTGTGGTCTTTCCTTACGGGCAGGCGATGTACTACAGCCTGACGAAATGGCGCGGGCTAACGCCGAAGCCGACCTATATCGGACTGGCGAATTTCGAAAAACTGCTGGGCGACGCCTTCTTCTGGAACGCGCTCAAACACAACCTCATCTACCTTGCGGGCATCCCCGTCATCACCATCGTTATCGCGCTCTACCTGGCTTTCCTGCTCACGCATGGCAAGGCGCGCTTCAGGAAGTTTTATCGCATCGCCTTCTTCTTCCCGCAAGTGATGTCCCTGGTGGCCATCGGCGTCTTGTGGAGCTTCATCTATCACCCCACCATTGGCATCCTCAGCAGCATCGCCACGATACTCGGCGCCCCGCAGCCTATCGCTTGGCTGGGCAACCCGGATGTGGCGCTGGGCGCGGTCGGGGCGGTCGTCATCTGGCAGGCGGTGGGGTTTTTCGTCGTGCTTTTCATGGCAGGCATGGATTCCATCCCGGAAAGTTATTATGAAGCGGCCACCATCGACGGCGCCACGCGCTGGGATCTGTTTTGGAGAATTACCCTGCCGCTGCTCTGGGATACCATTCGCACCGCTCTGGTATTCCTGGCAATCGGCGCGACCAATATGTTCGCCATCACCCAGACAATGACGCAAGGCGGACCAAACCGCTCGACCGATGTGCTCTCCACCTATGTCTATGAGCGCGCCTTCCTCAGCGGGAAATTCGGTTACGCCACCGCCGTCGCCGTCGCCATGTTTCTGCTGGCTTTTGTCCTATCCCTCCTGACCATGCTGGCGACCCGCCGCGATTCACTGGAGTATTGAGCATGACAAACACAATGCCCCAGAATTCGCCCACAGCGTCCCGGCTTCCCCAAAGCCTGCGTCAATTGGCATCGCATTCGTTGATCAACTTCAGCCTGATCTTTTGGGCCACCATCGTCATCCTGCCAATGATCTGGCTGGTTTACAGTTCCTTCAAAACCGATCAGGAGATCTTCTTCGAGCCCTGGGCGCTGCCAGCGACGCTGCAATGGGGCAATTTTGAACGCGCCTGGGTGTCCGCTTACATTGGTCGCTATTTCGCCAACAGCTTGCTGGTGGTGATCCCAGCTCTGGCATTGACGCTGGCGCTCTCGTCTATGACGGCTTATGTCCTGGCGCGTTTTCGCTTTTTTGGTAATCGCGCGCTGTTCTACCTGTTCATGGCCGGCATGCTCTTTCCCATTTTCCTGGCGCTGGTGCCGCTGTTTTTTCTGGCGAAGGAGCTGCAGCTGCTGAACAGTTACCTCGGCTTATGCCTGGTTTATACCGCCTATTCTTTGCCATTCACGATCTTCTTTTTGACCGGCTTCTTCAAGACGCTGCCATCGGAGCTGCATGAAGCGGCACTGATCGACGGGGCGAATGAATACCAGGTCTTCTTCCGCGTCATGCTGCCCTTGGCTCAACCCGGCTTGGTGGCGATGGCGATCTTCAATTTCCTCGGCATGTGGAATCAATACATCCTGCCTCTGGTCTTGATGTCCGAGCGGGACAAGTATGTCTTGCCGCAGGGCTTGTCCTTCCTGCTTCATCAGCAATATTACAAGAGCGACTGGTCGGCGCTCTTCGCGGCGCTCACCATCATAATGATGCCGACACTAGCGGTATATGTGGTCTTCCAGAGCCAAATCCAAAAAGGCGTGACGGTCGGCGCGCTGAAAGGCTAGAGGATTGCCCGCCTCAAATTATTTCTACTTGGCGGCAACCATCTCCCCCAGCCGATGATACTGGCTCATGTACAACTGGTGATAGAAGCCGCTGGCGGCAAGCAATTCATCGTGCGTGCCGCGCTCGATGATCCTCTGATCATTGACCACCAGCAGGAGGTCGGCATTGCGGATCGTGCTCAAGCGGTGGGCGATGACGAAAGCCGTCCGCCCCTCCAGCAGGCGCAGCAGCGCCTCTTGAATATGAATCTCGGTGCGTGTGTCGACGCTGCTGGTCGCCTCATCGAGGATGAGGATGCGCGGATCAGCCAGGATCGCTCGCGCAATCGCTAGCAACTGCCGCTGTCCCTGGCTGAAATTATGCCCCTTCTCGGAAACTTGCGTTTGGTAGCCGCGAGGCAGCAGGTGGATGAAATCATCAGCGTTCGCCAGCTTGGCGGCTTCAATGACCTCGTCGTCGGTCGCGTCCAGCCGGCCGTAGCGGATGTTCTCCATCACCGTGCCGCTGAAGAGGAAGGTGTCTTGCAGGACAATGCCAAGTTGCTGGCGGATCGAGTCTTGCGTCACCGCGCGGATATCGACGCCGTCTATGCGGATCGCGCCACGGCTGACATCATAGAAGCGGCTGAGCAAGCTGATGATAGTCGTCTTGCCTGCGCCGGTCGGACCGACCAGGGCGATCGTCGCCCCCGGTTCGACATCGAGGCTGATATCTTCCAATACCAGCGAGCCCGGCTCATAGGCGAAGCTGACGCGGTCAAAGCTGATGGCGCCGCTGATATCCCTGAGCGGCTCCGCGCCCGGCTCGTCGGTGACCGTCGGCGCCGCATCCAGCACGGCGAAGATCCGCTCCGCGCCGGCCAAAGCCGATTGCAGTTGGTTGTAGACCATGGCGATGCCGCGCATCGGGCGGAAGAAGTTCATGATGTAGACAACGAAGGTCGCCAGCACGCCAACGGAAACGACATCGCGCAGCGCCAGCCAGCCGCCCAAGAGCGCTGTCGCCGCCACCGTCAGGATCATCATTGTCGTGAACATCGGTCCCAGCGCCGCCGTGATGAAGTCCGCGCGGATGCCGACCTGGCGATAGGCTTGGCTGGCTTGCTGAAACTGCGCGATCGCGGCTTTCTCCTGCGCGTAGGCTTGCACGGCGCGGATGCCGGTGATATTTTCCTCCATCACCGCGTTCAGCACACCGAGATTCTTTTGCATGCCGCGGAAGGCGACCCGCGTCCTTTCGGTAACCTGCCGCGTTATCCAAAGCATGATGGGCAAGATGATCAGCGTGCCGATGGCCAGCGGCAGATTCAGCAGCAGCATCGCCACCATGATGCCGCCCAGCGACAAGATATTGGTGGTGAATTGGATCAAGCCGTTGGAAAGTATCTGGTTGATCGTCTCGCTGTCGTTGCTGATGCGGCTCATAAGATCGCCCGTGCGGTGGCGGTCGTGATAATCCATCGAGAGCGCTTGAAAATGACGGAAGAGCGCGGCGCGGATATCGGCGACGAAGTGCTGGCCCACGCGGGTCATGATGATGCCGTGAATCGCGGTGAAGAGTCCCTGCGCCAAATACACGCCGACCATCACCAGAGCAATGCTCAACAAGCCGTCCAAGTCATGGTGGACCACATATTGATCGATGGCGCGCCCCAACAGCGCGGGACCTAGCAGGCCGAGAAATGTGCCCAATACCACCAACGCGGCGACGAGCAGCAGACGGCCATGGTAGGGCTTCAAATAATCGGAGAGGCGCCGGAGCGTGCCGCGCCGATCCTTGGCTTTCTCGCCCGTCGGCCGGCCGCCGCCATGCCCGCCGATAAAGCGGGGACGGGCGTTTGAGGAGGATTGGTTAGTCATCGATTATGTTCCAAGTCAGGGTCTCCACAAATGTTTTTACCACCGAGGACACCGAGCTATTCTTACCACCGAGGACACCGAGTATTAATGAGGGCACAGAGAACAGCCTAAACACTGAATCGCCTAATGCCTGCCTTCAGAGAAACGACGTTAAAGTTGATTAAGAGCCCTCTTTTCATTTTCGCCGCCTTGAGATAAGCGATGATTTGCGCCTCGTGTATTGGCAGCAATTCCTTAACCGATTTCAATTCAACAATCACCTGTCCTTCTATTACCAGGTCGGCGACCATTTCGCCTACATCTTCACCCTCGTATTGCACACGAAAACGCTTTTGCCGCTCAAATCGAATCCCACGCTTCTTGAATTCTATGCAAAGCGCGTTTTCGTAGACGCTTTCAAACAGACCCGCTCCTAAATTGCTATGAACCGCCATCGCTGCGCCGTTAATGCGAAATGTAAGCCTGTCGGGCTTATGACGATTTGCATCAGTCCTTACTGCATCCAAGTTTTATTCCTTCCCTTTAACCACCGAGTTCACCGAGTTTATGTGAGGTCAAAGAGTTAATCTTCAACCTCAATTTAAGTTCTCGGTGTACTCAATCAAACTCGGTGTCCTCGGTGGTAAACCAAATAATCCCTAATCTCGTCCATTCGCACGCGTCACCTCGCCGAGTTGGGATTCATAGATTTCGCGGTAGATCTCGCTGCTGTCGAGCAACTGCTGATGTGTGCCCTGCGCGGCGATCCGTCCATGATCGAGGACGAGGATCTGATCAGCATGCACGACGCTGGTGATGCGCTGCGCGATAATGAAAGTCGTCGCCCGCGCCGCCAGTTGTTCCAGGGCCGCCTGAATTCGGTATTCGGTTTCCATGTCGACCGCGCTGGTGCTGTCGTCGAAAACCAGGATGCCCGGCTGAATCAGCAGCGCGCGGGCGATGGCGATACGCTGCTTTTGACCGCCGGAGAGATTGGCGCCGCCCGCTTCGACAAGGCTGTCATAGGATCGCGGCATCTGTGTGATGAACTTGTGCGCCTGCGCCGCCTGCGCCGCGGCGATCACATCGGCGAGCGTCGCCGAGGGCGCGCCGTAAGCGATGTTTTCGCGCACGCTGCCGCTGAATAGGATCGATTCTTGCATCACCATGCCGATATTGCCGCGCAGGGCGGCTGGATCCCAAGCGCGCACATCGACGCCATCCACCATCACCGACCCGTCGCTGACGTCATAGAATCGGGATATGAGATTGACCAAGGTGCTCTTGCCAGCGCCGGTCGCGCCGAGTAGAGCAATCTGCTGGCCTGGTTCGGCGCTGAAGCTGATCTCGTGCAAGACGTCGTCGCCGCTGACGCCATTGACGCCATTCGCCCTGCTCCCATTGTGGCGACTATAATGGAAAGACACATTCTCGAAGATGACGCGCATCGGGTGAGCTGATGGCTCCGCCCGGCGAGAGGATTTGTGCGGGTTTCGCGCAATCTTCAGGGCGGGTTTCGTATCGAGCACTTCCATAACCCGTTCGGCGGAAGCCTCGGCGCGCGCCGACATCATCAGCAGATTGCCCAGGAAAAGCAGCGGACCCATGCCGGTCATCAGGTAATTGTTGAAGGCGATCAACTCCCCGATGGTAAGCCGATCGCCAATGACCGAAGCGCCGCCAAACCAGAGAACCGCCACCGTGCCCACGTTCGTTAGCACCTGCAAGATCGGCATCGCGATCGCCATCAGTTGGCCGACTTCGATGTTCCCTTCGCGATATTCCAGATTGCTTTCGCTGAATTGATCAATCTCGAAGCGGCCGCGCACAAAGGCTTTGACCACTTGGATGCCGGCCAGATTCTCCTGCACAAGCGTATTCAGCGCGCCCAGCTTCTGTTGCACGACCGTGAACAGTCGCGTCGCTTTCAGCATCAGGTAACGAATGAAAATGCCGGAGATGCCGGCCACGACAAACATAATCAGCGAGAGCTGCCAATCGGTCAGCAGCAGCATGATCATGCTGCCAACAATCATCAACAGCACCCGAAGCAGCAGAGATAGACCGGCGCTGGAAAACATGCGCACGACATCGACATCGCTGGAGACGCGCGTCATCAGCTGGCCCGTCTGCATCTGGTCGAGGTTGGCGAAAGACAGCGATTGAATATGGCGGAACAGAGCGTGGCGTATATCCAGCGCCAGCCCTTGCGAGACGACCGCCCGGCAATAGCCCTGCCCCAGCGTGCTCAAGGCGCCGATGATGGCGGCGACAAACATCCAAAAGGCGCCGAGCAAAATCATATCCATTTCGCGCGGGCGGATGCCATCGTCAATGATGAACTGGAGCAGGCGCGGCACACTCAATTCCATCGCAACCGGCAGGACGGTGGCCCAGAATCCGAAGAAGAGATACCAGGCGTAAGGTCGCATGAATTGAAATATGCGCCGCAGGGACTTCATCCACCAAGTTTAACTGTGCTGGGGTGGGGGTTCAAGGTTCGCGGGCGGCAAGTCAACTGTCGAGCGCGCGTAGGGGCGAGCCGGTAGCTCGCGCCAAGACGATGGGCAGCGTGCGCGGGCGACCCGAAAGCTCGCCACTACAAGGCGCTGATGGCAGGGCACACGCGTCGCCCGTTTCCCCGCGACCTGGCGTATAATGTTAGCGACACACGGGCGGCGAGGAGGCAACTATGGAATATCGCAATTTGGGTCGAAGCGGCGTCAAAGTCGCCCCAATTGGATTGGGAACCGGCAACTTCGCCGATCCGACGCCGGAGGATGAATCGATCCACATGTTGAATCTAGCGGTCGATGCCGGCATCAATTTGATCGATACGGCCAACTCTTACACAAATGGCGAAAGCGAGCGCTTCATCGGCCGTGCCTTCGCCAAGGGGCTTCCCCGGCACGAAGTCATATTGGCGACCAAAGCATTTCAACGGGTAGGACCGGGACCCAACGATGAAGATCTGTCGCGTCTCCATCTCATTCGCGCCTGTGAAGATTCGTTGCGCCGTCTGCAGACCGACTATATCGACCTGTATCAGGTTCATCGACCTTCGCCGACGATTCCCGTTGATGAGACCCTAAGCGCGCTCACGGACTTGGTGCGGCAGGGCAAGGTGCGCTACATCGGCTGCTCCACCCACCCCGCCTGGAAGATCATGGAAGCGATCATGGTGAGCGAGTTGAAGGGATACGCGCGCTTCGTCTGCGAGCAGCCGCCTTATAATCTCCTGGACCGGCGCATCGAAAACGAACTCGTCCCCTTGTGCCAGGCTTACGGGCTGGGCCTCATCACCTGGTCGCCCTTGGCGCAAGGCGTCTTGGCCGGGCGCTACCCCAGCGCCACCGATCTGCCGGCTGATTCACGCGGCGCGCTTCGCGGCGGCATCTATTCCGAGCGCATCAACCAGGCCGGTATCAATGTCGGCGAGCAGGTCGTCCGCCTTGCGCGGGATCACGGCATCTCTCCAGCCCAACTGGCGACCCTCTGGGTCAAAGACCAGCCCGGCATCACCGCGCCGCTCATCGGTCCGCGCACCGTCGAGCAGCTGGAGCACCTGCTGCCCGTCCTGGAGATGCAGCTGAGCGATGAACTGCGGGCGGCAAGTGATCGCTTGGTTCCGCCCGGGAGCGCGGTGGCGAGTTTCTTCAACACCGCCGATTGGATGAAGCAGCGCTTTATCTGAACTGGCGCCGCGCCGTATGATATGGCAAACGCTTGCACTATAATGGCATTGACCGCGATTCCATACCGAAAGCACTAAGATGGCGATCACATTGAAGGACGTCGCTTCGGTCGCCGGCGTCTCAACCGCCACTGTATCCCGGGCCCTGGCCGGCAGCGAACGGGTGGCGCCGCAGACAGCCAACCACATCAAAACGATTGCCGACGACCTGGGTTATCGATTCGACAATGTCGCGCGGGCGCTGCGGCAAAAGCGGAGCAATCTCGTCGGCATGGTCGTGCCGGATTACGCCTTCCCGGGCGCGCCGGATCTCTTGATCGCGCTCAATCAGGAACTCTTTCATTCTGAATTCGTGCTGGCTTGCGTAACCTCATTTGGATCGGTTGAGAACGAATTCGTGCAAGTGGAACGGCTTTTGGGTCAACGCATTGATGCGCTGCTGATCGTGCCCGCGGATCCGATCAAGAGCGCGGCAGCCATCCAAATTGCGCTCGACGAAGAGATTCCGGTCATCCAGTTGCATCGACCGGTACATCATCCTCGAACATCGACTTTCACCTTGGATTACGAAGCCGGAATCGATTTCACCTTGCGCTTTATTGGATATCGCCCGGAGGTGAAGGTCCTGTATTGTGGCGACGCCTTGAGCATCGCGGCCGATTCAAAACGGGAAGCCTTCCTCTCGGTGATGTCGCGGCGCGCGCATGACAACGTTCAACTGCAAAGCTTCGATTCCGCCCTCTGGCATGACAGAGAGTGGGTCGACGCACATTCAATCCTGGCAGAGCCTCCGCATTTGATCATCTGTGAGAGCTACCGAATCGCCGAGACCGTATCACTGCATTTCGGCGAACGGGGCGAAGCGGTCAAGCACCCGAGCATCGTCTGTCTGGATACGATGCCGGCCAATAATCAGGCGGCTCATTGCAACCTGATAGCGGTTGAATATCCCGCCTACGAATTAGCCAGTTTGCTGGTCGCCGGGATCAACCGCGCCCTCAATGACGAAGCCGCTCCGCCGGAAGACCATCGCCTGCAACCCTTCATCAATCTATCCCGACTTTGCGCCCGTTAATCGCTATCGCGCCTCTAGCGTCTGATCCAGATAATGACCAATCTGGCTTATCGCCGCGTCCGCTTCCGGTATCGTGCCAGCGAAGAACTGAAAGCTGTGGGGCATGAGCGGAAACAGGTCAAAGCGGAGGGGCGCCTCTTCGACGAGCGCCTTGTTTTGCAGGCGCGCCGCATCGCCAAGAAGCATATCGTATTCCGCCCCTTGAAGATATATGGGCGGCAGTTTGGCCAAGCTCCCATAGAGTGGCGATACATAAGGAAGTTCCAATTGGTCCGCGTCGCTCACGTAGAGATTGGCAAAGGCTTGCAGGTTGCGCCGGCTCAAGAAAAGAGCGCGCTCCCGATTTGTCTCGATTGACTGACTCTTCAAAGTTAAGTCCAGCCAGGGGCAGAGCAGCACGAGGCAGGAAAGCGGCTCGATACCATCGTCGCGCATTTTCATCGCCGCGCTCAGCGCCAGACCGCCGCCGGCCGAATCACCCGCGAGCACCGTCGACAATCCCGCGCTTGGCCGCGACTCGGTAAAATGCTGCGCGAAGCGAACACATTCGTCCAGCGCATTGGGAAAGGGGTATTCGGGCGCCAGGCTGTATTCGGGCAGATAGACCTCGGCGCGGCAGGCTCTCGCCAGATGCCCGGCCAATCGGCTATGCGTCTCGGGCGACATCAGGGCAAAGGCGCCCCCGTGCAGGAAGATCAGCTGGCGGCGCGGGCTGCGAATGCGGGGCTTTGCAATGACCGTGCGCAAGCCGGCGATGGCCCTCTCTTCGAATTCGACGTCCATGGGCTCGCCGGTCAGGATGCCAGCTTGACCCGAATTGCGTCGCTCTTCCTCCAAGCTGAAAGCGGCGTCGCCCCCGCTGTTGGCGCGCTGGATTTCGTTGAAGAGCTGCCGCGCTTGTTCGCTAAGCATCGATTCGCATTTAACCTCTCCCCCCGGCCCCCTTTCCAATGCATTAGAGAGGGGGAGCGCCTTTGACGGATTAGGCTTCGATTCCGACATTCGCTCGCAATTGTGTTGTTTCGCCTGGTTTTAGTTGCCGTGCGAGACTCTGCGTTGCGTCAAAACACCGCGCAGCGTGACAAAGACCATCGTCGCGATGAAGGGAATCATCAATATGAATTGCCGCGGTATATTGCTTTCTCCGGCGTAAATCTGGCTGTTGATGCCAACCGCGTTTGCCAAGCCAAAGAACAAGCCAGCCAGCGTCGTGCGTATTGGCTCCAGTGAACCGAACAGGATCGCCGCCAGGGCAATAAAGCCGCGTCCATTGGTCATATTCTCGCTGAAAGCCGCCAAGCCGCCCACCGACAGCTCGGCGCCAGCCAAGGCGCAGCAGGCACCGGTAATCAGCATGGCGACCAGTTTAGTTCGGCTGATATCGACGCCGGCCGCCTCGGCCGCATAGGGATACTCGCCCACGGCGGCAATGTGCAAGCCCAGCCGCGAACGCCGCAAAATCAACCACACGATGAAGACGAAAATCGGCAGCAGCCAAGCGAGAATCGACAGCTCGGAGACATAGGCGAGCATGCCCTCTTGCGGACCGACAACCGGCTGTGGCAGGCGAACCGTTGATGTCATTGAGCCGCGTTTATTAAAAAGCGCGTTCATCAAGAAGGCGGCGCCGCCGACGCAAAGCGTTGTCAGCCCGAGGCCGGTGATGATCATATCGGCTTTGAAGCGGTCTATCAGCAGCCAGTAAACGAACGAAAGCAGCAGGTTCACCACGATCGCGCCGGCGATGCCCAGCCAGACCGAACCGATTGCGCTGCCGAATCCCACCGTGACAAAGGCGCCGGCTAGCATCAGCCCTTCAATGCCGATGTGAAAAATGCCCGCGCGAACCGAGAACAAGCCGCCCAAGCCAGCGAAAATCAGTGGCACTGACAAGCGGATGGTCGTTACGACGAACTGTTCCATATCGGATTTCGTTCCTATATGCCTTGCGTTTCGGCGGGGGAGACAAAAGTCGCCCCCACAATTACAAGTGTTACTGTTGTCGCCGACGATTGCGCCGCCGCCGCAGCCAGATGAATTGCGCAGTAATCAGCAACGCGACCAAGCCTTCGATAATGCGGAGCCCCGAGCTGGGCAGACGGCTTACGATGGGCAGGAATAGAATCGCCGCTTGCAAGCCGCCGAAGAACAATGCGGCGACGAGCGCGCCCGGCACCCGCAGCATCCCGACGATGGCGACGACGATCGCGGTGAAACCGAGGGTCGGCGTCGCCCCGGTGACCAGCCGCGCGCTCGGTCCGAGCACTTCAAGCGCGCCCGCCAGCCCGGCAAATGCGCCCGTCAGCAAATAAGTCGTGATATGAATCCGCTTGATTTGCAATCCTTGCCAGGCGGCCACGCGCGGGCTGCTGCCGACCAGTCTGCTCTTCAAGCCGAAAGGGCTGCGCTCAATGATGAGCCAAGCGAGGGCGGCGGCAACGACGACTATCGCGATCAATTCGAGCGAGACGCCCGTACCGTCGGACAAGCGAAACAAGCTGTCTACCCGCGGCGTAGAGGCGGTCTCGCCGCGTGTGGCGTCGTCTTTCAACGGTCCCGTCGTCACCCACTGGACCAGCAGCGCGGCGATAAAGTTGAGCATTAAGGTGTTGATGACTTCGTCGGCCTTGAACCAGACCTTCAAGACGCCGGCAATCGCCGACCAAAGCGCCCCGCCGAAGATTCCGGCCAGCAAGGCCAGCGGAATGACCACTAGCGGGGACCAGTCCAGAAGAAGCAGCGCAACCGATGCCGCGCCGAGACCGCCGAGCAGGATCTGCCCCTGCGCGCCGATGTTGAATTCGCCCGTTCGCAGTGTGATGACAATGCCGAAGCTGATGATGGCCAAGGGAATCGCCCAGCGGACGGATTGCTCGAGCGAACCGGGGGCGGCAATCGCGCCCTGCCACAAGCCATTGATGACCTCGGCGATGTCGTAACCGGTGGCGGCGAATAGGATGAAACCGAGAGAGAAGGCGATGGCGATCGGCGAAGCGATGCGAATTCCAGAAGCGATCCAGCGGCTCATCGCGTCGCCCCGATCATGCTGTCGCCGATGTCTTGCCTTTCAAAGGGCGGCGCGAATTCGGCGACGAGGCGGCCGCCGCGTATCACGCTGATGCGGTCGGACAGGCTGAATAACTCATCCAGGTCGGAAGAAACCAGGATGATGCTGGCGCCGGCGCGCTTGAGGCGGTTCAGGACGCTCCAAACGTATTGCGTCGCGCGAAAGTCCAGACCGCGGGTCGGCTGCGCGGCGATGATAACGCGGGGCTTGTCAGCCAACTCGCGCGCCAAAATTAGTCGCTGCATATTGCCGCCGGAAAGCGAACCGGCGAGTTGATCCAGCGAATCGTACTGCACATCAAATTGATCCAGCGCCATTCGCGCCGCCGCTCGCATCCCGCTGATCCGCAAGGGGGCGAAACGCGAACGGCGATACTGCTCGGCCTTCCATATGGTGACGTTCTGCCACAGGGGCAGCCCCAAGCTGGCGCCTTCGGCCAGGCGATCAAAGGGGACGACCCGCAGCCCAATGGACCGCCTCTGGTGGTGCTTCAACTTGGTGACATCCCGTCCCAGAAGCCGCACGGCGCCGCTTTTCGCGGGCATTAAGCCGGTGAGCACGTCAACCAGGCTCCGCTGCCCGTTGCCTTCCACGCCGGCGATGCCCAGGATTTCGCCCGCTTTCACAGACATGGAAACAGCCGCCAGCGCTGGCTCCGTCTCCGAATGCGGCGTGCAGACATCGCCCAGTGACAAGTTGACCGCGCTATTGATTATTGGCGCTCGCGTCGTTGCAGCGTCCGGCTCGCTTTCGACAGCCGCTCGCTCGCCAATGATGAGATCGCTGAGCGCCTGTTCGCTCACATCAGCTGCAGCGGTCGGTGGCAATACGAGCCGTCCGGCGCGCAAAACCGAAATGGAATCGGCTATTCCCATCACTTCGCGCAGTTTGTGCAGGATCAGCAGCAGGGTAACGCCCGCCTCGCGCAGTTGCTTCAAACGGGCGAAGAGTCGTTCGACGCCGCCGGGGGACAGCAGCGCGGTTGGTTCATCCAGGATCAGAATCTGAGCCTGGCCGGCGAGGGCGCGCAGGATCTCCAGAGACTGAATGATTTCAATCGGCAGGCTATGGATTCGCGAATTTGGCGACACGCTCATGTCAGCGAGCTGCAATTCGCGCCGCCAGGAGGCCGCCAGCTGTCGGCCAGAATAGAACGCGCCCGCGTATTTGCGCGCCGAAACCAGTTCCAGCGCCTCCGCCACTGTGAAGCTCGGCGGCAGGGTAAAGCGCTGGTGGACGATATCCAGCCCGAGCTTCCGCACAAGCTGGACGTTTGCCTCGCGCACTTCTGCTCCGCGAATCCAGAAGCGGCCGCCCTGAGGCTGGACGATGCCGGCCAAGACGCAAGCAAGGGAGGTTTTGCCCGCGCCATTTTGACCAACTAGAACATGGATTCTGGCTTTATCAAAGTACAACGATGTCGGATGCAGCGCCTGAACATCACCATAGGCGACGGCAATGTCTTCGCAGCGCAGTACGGTTTCCTCGCTAGCCTTCGCCGTCATCCTGCGCCATTCGTTCCTGGTTGTCTTCTTCGACCACGAAGTCGCCATTAGTGATATCTTCCACCAGCGCCGCGATCGTTTCCATTGACGCTTCCGCTCGTTCGCTGCGTTCATCCGTGGTCGCTTCCAGAAATTCTTCCGGGATATGGAAGCTGATTTCGCCGGACTGCACATTGCCATAGCGGAAGCCGCCCCGCGTCTCCGGATCCATCGCCAGTTCGATTTCCTGCATGATGGTCTTTTCCCATTCGATCAGGACCAGAATGGCGACATTTGCCGGCGCTTGCTCCACCAGTGGCGCGGAGGCAACCATGACCAGCGCGTCGTTATCGGAAGCGGCTTCGACCACGCCAATGTCGCTGGCGGCGGCGCCGGTGAAGATGAAATCGACACCGCTGCTATAGAGCCCGGCAGCCAATTCGCGGCCCTTGACCGGATCTTCAAAGGACTCGATGAACACGGCCGTCGTTTCGATGTCGGGGTTGATCGACTGGGCGCCATCGGTGAAGGCGTTGAAATCGGCCCAAGCGAAGGGCAGCGGCACGCCACCAGTATAGCCAAGCTGGTTGGATTCGGTCAGGTGCGCAGCATAAACGCCACCGACATAAGCGCCTTCAAAGAATTGATACTCCATGAGTTGGACGTTGTCCGGCTGCTCGTCGCCGCTCGGCAGCCCGACGATGGTCACAAAGGTGGTATCGGGGAAGTCCGGCGCGATGATCCAGGAAGTCGCGCCCATGGCGTAGAACGTGGAAACGATGATATCGACGCCACTGCGCGCCAGGTTGCGCAGCGTCAATTCAAAGGTCGCGGGGTCCAGCGCTTCGAGGAATTGCGTTTCGACGCCGAATTCCTCAGCCGCCATATCCAGCCCGGCGATCAGCCCGTCAATGGGTCCGTTGTCCCCCGCCGCCTGCGTGGCGACAAGCGCTACCCGTACGGGATCATCTTGAGCGTTAACAAGCCCAATGGCAATGGCAAAAATGCCTAAGAAAACCAACAGTCGCAGAACACGAATCATAAAGATCTTCATTTCGAATCTCCATTTCATCAACAATGCAATCGATTACATTGTAACAGTTTGCTTGTAGGCTGGCAAACATTGGCTGGAATTTGGATGCGCCGGGGGCGGTTCAAGGGTCGCCCCTACAATTTCGCGTTGTGGCGGGCGTGGAGCGCGGCGCCGACCAAACAGACATCGTCATCGAACCGCGCCGGGCGGAGCAGGTCTTCCGGCAGGAAGCCCTCAAACAGAATCTGCTCCGCGATCACTTGTCGCGCCGGATCCAATATCAATTCACCCAGATTCATCACGCTGCCGCCCAAGACGATCGCCGCCGGGTTGAAAATATGCAGCAGGTTGACCAGCCCCAATCCCAACCAGGTTCCGGCTTGCCGCAGGCAATCCAGCGCAAATGTGTCGCCGGCCAAAGCCGCTTCCCCAACCGCCTGACCATCGATCGCTTCGATTTCCCGCAACGCCGATGGCTTAGCGCCCGCCTTCAGTTGACGCCGCGCTAGTTCGCCCAGCGCCGTGCCCGATGCCAACTCCTCCCAGCGCCGGATGCCGCCAGCGGGCAAAGTGAAGCGCATGTGACCGGGTTCAATCGCATGACCGCTGAAGCCATTGAATAGCTCCCCGTTGATGATCGCGCCGCCGCCGATGCCCGTGCTGATCGTCAGATAAATCATGGGGTCAGCGCCACCCCCGGCGCCCAGGTGATATTCCGCAAGCGCGCCGAGATTGGCGTCGTTTTCGACAGATGCCGGAAGGCCCCCAAAGGCCCGACTCAATGTCTCGGCAATCGGGACCTGCGACCAGCCGGGCAAGGTTTCCGCCTTGATGATGACGCCGGCCGCGGTATCCAGCGGACCGGGCGCAGCGATGCAAATGGAAGCCAGATTATCATCCTCGTTCGTCAGGGTTTCGCCCAAGGCAATCAAGCGCTCCAGGACAATTTCAGGTCCATCGCTGACGCGGCTGAGCGTTTCGGCGCGCCGAATCAAGCGCAGGTCGCGGTCAAAGAGGGCGGCGCGACTGCGTGTTCCGCCGAAGTCAATCGCCAGATACCGACTCATAACTGATTAATAAACTCGTACAGGCGGCGGTCGGGCGGCGGCTTGTGTTCGCCGGTCGGGCTTGCTTGATGCAGAACCGCCGCGCCAGCGCGCCATAGAATCGTGCCGCTGCCAATGCCATCTTTGAAAGCGCGCCAGGCGACGCGGCTCATATCCCGGGCGACGCAGCGGTCGCGATGGGACACGTCCGCGCCGCGCTGCGCATGACCCAAGGCGGTATAGCGAAGGCGAATGCCCATGCGACGCGGTATTTCTTTTGTCAGCCGGTCAATTTCCGGGTAGGCTTCCGACAAGACGACCAGCGCATGCCCGTCGCGAGCGACGGTCTTTTTCAAGCGCTCCGCCAGCCAATCCAGTTCAAGCGGGTATTCCGGCAGCAATGCCAGATCTGCGCCGCTTGCGTAGGCAATCGCCAGCGCCAGATGACCGGTCGGCGCGCCCAAGGTCTCCAGCATGAAGATGCGCCCGGGCAAGGCATGGGCAGTCGCGCGGATGCCGGCGACCGCGTGTATGGCAAAGTTGCAGGCGGAATCATGCCCAAGCGTGTATTCGGCGCCGGCCACATCATTGTCAATTGTCGTCGGCAAAACGATGCAGGAAATGCCCCAACGCGCCAGCAAGGGCGCGACATGGCGAATCGTGCCGTCGCCGCCGAAGAGCAGCAGATTGTCGATGCCGCGCCGACGCATGACGTCAACCAGCCGTTCGCGAGCGCCTGCCCGTTGGAGCGCGGGCTCTCGACTAGACTGAAGGATTGATCCGCCACGTCCAGACAGCAGGGATAGGAGGGACCGGTCAAGTTCCACCAGTTGATCGTCGAGCAAGCCGGCAAAGCCGTTCCGCGCGCCCAGAGCCTGATCGCCGCTTTGACTTGCCAAACGCGTAAACGTCTCGATGGCTGTGTTGATGCCCGGCGCATCGCCGCCGCTGACTACGATGCATGTCTTCATCTATCGCTAAGGCCCTCCCTGTCAGGCACCGCCTTTCCGATGATACCGCATCAGACCGGGCTATCCGAAACCCATATGGTCTTTCTCCGGCGATCGACAGGAGTCGGCAAAGCTAGCTGTTTGCATATCGTATGTGAATGCGATAACCTTTTGAGACATTTCCGGTTTCCGCACGGTGGAGGCCGGCGATGTTAGATGTTCGTATCCATTAAGGAGTTCTGCTATGAAAAGATTCCTCGTTCTCACAACCATTGTACTATTCGCGCTGAGCCTCGTTCCCGGGGCGATCGCGCAAGACGATGGCTATACCATCGCCTTCGTTCCGGGTGTCAATCCGGATCCGTTCTATATCACGATGTCGACCGGTGTGAATCAGGCTGCTGTAGACCTCGGGCTGACGGTCATTCAGCAGGACCCTGAGCGATTTGACGTCACCGTCTCGGCGCCGATTATTGAAGCGCTGATCGCCCGCGGCGATATCGACGCCCTAGTCACTGCGCCGAACGACAAAGAGCAGTCCATACCGGTGCTGCAGGCAGCGCATGATGCCGGCATTGTTGTGCTGACGGTGGATACCTTCATCGGCGACGGCAACTATGCCGATGGCGAAGTCACCTTCCCAATCTCATACATCGGCTCGGACAATACCCAGGGCGGTTACATCGCTTGCTCGGCGCTTGCCGACAAGCTGGGCGAAGGCGCCAAGATTTACGTCACCAACACGCGCCCGGGCATCAGCACCACTGACCAGCGCGAGGAAGGCTGTCTGGCCGCGGCTGAGGCTACCGGTTTGGTCGTAGCCCGCGTCGATTACAACGAGAACAGCGCCGATACCGCGCAAGCGCAGACGGCAGCCGTCTTGCAGGCGAATCCGGATATCGTCGGCATGTTCGCCACCAATACCTTCGGCGCGCTCGGCGCTGGCACGGCGATTCAGAACGCCGGTTTGCAAGGCGCGGTGGAAGTGGCGCTCTTTGACGCCAGCGAAGAAAACATCGGCTTCCTGAACGATGGCATCGTCTCGCTCGTCATCGCGCAGAAGCCAGCCGACATGGGTTATCTCGGCGTCGCCTTGGCCACCGCTTATCTGGATGGCGTGGGCAGCATCCCCGCCCGCATCGGCACCGGCTACGCCGTTATCACCGCCGACAATGTAGACGATCCGAATGTGGCCCGCTTCATCTATACCAGCAACACCAGCGATCCGGCGCCGGCGCTGGACGAGAGCTACAACCTGGCTTTTGTACCCGGCGTGAATCCCGATCCCTTCTACATCACCATGTCTCGCGGCGTCTATGGCGCGGCGGGCCGCTTGGGAATCAACGTCATCCAGCAGGATCCGGAGCGCTTTGACGTCACCGTTTCCGCGCCGATTATCGAAGCGCTGATCGCGCGCGGCGACATCAGTTCGCTGGTGACAGCGCCCAACGACAAGGAACAGTCGATCCCGGTGCTGCAAGACGCGCATGACGCCGGCATCCCGGTCTTGACGGTGGATACCTTCATCGGCGACGGCAACTATGCCGATGGCGAGGTCACCTTCCCCTTGAGCTATATCGGCTCGGACAACGTAGAAGGCGGCCGCATCGCCTGTTCGGCATTGGCGGACCAGCTGGGCGAAGGCGCGAAGATCTACGTCACCAACACGCGCCCGGGCATCAGCACGACCGATCAGCGCGAGGAAGGCTGCCTGGCGGCGGCTGAGGCTGGCGGATTGATCGTCGCCCGCGTCGACTACAACGAGAACAGCGCTGATATGGCGCAACAGCAGACGGCTGCTGTCTTGCAAGCGAATCCCGATATCGTTGGCATGTTTGCCACCAATACCTTCGGCGCATTGGGCGCGGGCGCGGCCATCCAGAATGCCGGCTTGCAAGGCGCGGTGGAAGTGGCTCTGTTTGACGCCAGCGAAGAAAACATCGGCTACTTGCGCGACGGCATCGTTTCGCTGGTGATCGCGCAGAAGCCGGCCGACATGGGCTACCTCGGCGTGATCGCGCAGGCGGCCAACTTGCGCGGCGTGACCTCGATGCCGGCGCGCGTCGGCACTGGATACGCGGTCATTACCATCGACAACGTAGACGATCCGGATGTCGCGCGTTTCATCTACACGGCGGGTTAGCTGTATGGGTTGACCCCCACCCCGAACCGGTACATCATGTGTACATCTGCGGGCGACTCACAGAGTCGCCCCTACATTAATTTGTTTCGGCGGGCGGCCCATGCGGTCGCCCCTACTTTATTTTGTACCTGCGCTTTACTCTTGACTGCATGACTACCGGGCAATCACCTCTAGCCAAGCGACAGAACCTGCTGGTCGGCGCTTTGTGCACCACCTATGGGCTGCTTTATCTAGGTCGGGTGAATATCAGCGTCGTCTTGCCGATAATGGCAGTCGAGCTTGATGTCGGCCGAGCTGAAATCGGTATCCTGGGCACGGTATTTTTCTGGGTCTACGCCATCGGCAACTTCGTCAACGGTGAGATCGGCAGCCACGTCAGCCCATTTCGCGTGATCGGCGTCGGTCTGCTGGTTACTGCGATTGTGAATCTCGTTTTCGGTTTCCAGACATCGCTGCTGGTTATGCTTGTACTTTGGGGCATCAACGGCTTTGCGCAAGCGGGGGGATGGCCGCCGATGGTCCGCATATTGGCCGAGCGCCTCGATCCGAGTCGAATAAAGCAGGTGTCGACGGTCATCCCCATGAGTTATGTTATCGGCACAGTGGTCACCTGGACCTTGATCGGGGCAGTGTCGTCCGGTGGGAACTGGCGCCTGGCATTTTGGATTCCTGGATTGATCCTGCTGTTGACGGCGGCGCTCTGGTGGAAGGGGGGCATTGATGCGCCAACGACAGACTCGAAGGGTGTGCGCCTTTCGACGATCATTGCCGAAGCGCGCGGCGTTGCCTTTGCCCTGGTGGTATCGGCATTGGCTGGCTTCGTACGCAACGGGACGATTATCTGGCTGCCGACCTATATTCTAGATAGCGAATTGGTCGCGGAGAATCTGGTGGGCGCCGTCGCGGCGATCACGCAATTGGTCGCGATTCCGGGTCTTTTGCTGGCGCGCCTGAGTGTCGTGCGCAGCAACCGAGTGTTGTTCACGGCCGCGCTGTTGCTTGGGGCGACCGGGTTTGCTTTTCTCCTTTTGACGTTTACAGTCGGCGCATCGGCGATGATCGTCTTATGCCTGGCGATGCTGTTGTTGGGTGGAGCTTTTGGCCTGGTGACGTCTTCCATGCCCTTGATCTTGGCGCCGCTGGGTCGCGCTTCGTCGATCGCTGGCACGCTGAATATGATGGCGACGCTGGCCGGCGGCCTGGCCGGTTTCAGCATCGGCGCTTTAGTGGAACGAAGTGGTTGGATGGGCGTCTTCGGCTTGTGGGGTATCATGCTTTTGCTGGCTTCTGCCGTGACCTGGCGCCGTCAACACGTGGAAGAGGACCTCGCTGGTCTAGGTTAGGCTTGAAGAACCGAGGCGTCACTTGCAGACAACGCTGAGCAAGCAGCAGAACATGATGGTTGGGAGCCTGCTGGTCACCTACGCGCTGTATTATCTGGGGCGCGTGAATATCAGCGTGGTCTTGCCAGCGCTGGCGCTGGACCTCGGTGTCAGCCGCGCTGAGGTCGGCGCACTGGGCACCGTCTTTTTTTGGGTATACGGCATCTTTCACTTCATCAGCGGCGAGATCGGCAGCCATGTCAGCCCGTTTCGCCTGGTAAGCCTTGGTTTGCTCGCCAGCGCCATCGTGAATCTGGTCTTCGCCTTTCAGTCGTCGTTGATTGTCATGCTCATTTTGTGGAGTCTAAACGGGGTCGCTCAGTCGGGCGGCTGGTCGCCCATGTTCCGCATCCTGGCGGAGCGACTGGATCGCAGCCATATCAAACGTGTATCGACCATCATGCCATTCAGCTATGTCATGGGCACGGCAATCACCTGGGTGGTGATTGGGGCGGCAGCGACGGGCGAGAATTGGCGGATCGCGTTTTGGCTTCCGGGAATCATCTTGCTTCTGGTGCTGGTTTTTTGGCGGGCGGCCGGCATTGACGCGCCAAAATCCAGGTCCGACGGCATTCGCCTATCCACCATGATGGCCGAGGCTCGCGGCATCGCCTTCGTCATGTTGGCGGCGGCGCTGAGCGGTTATGTGTTCAATGGAACAATCATTTGGCTGCCGACATATATTCTAGACACCGGGCTTATTGCTGACGGCTGGGTTGGCGCGGTCGCCGCCTTGACGCAAGCAGTCGCGATTCTTGGTCTCCTTACGGCGCGCGCTCTTGTCACGCGCAGCAATCAAGTCTTTGTGACTGCCGTGCAGCTGTTCTCGGCCGCTGGCGCCGCCTTTCTGCTGCTAAGCATGACCTCCGGCCTCTTTGCCATCGTCGTGGTCGCCTTCGCCTTGCTGGCATTGAACGGAGCCTTTGGCTTGACCGTCAGCGCAATGCCATTGCTGCTTGCGCCGGCCGGTCGCGCCTCATCAACCACCGGCGCAGTCAATATGATGTCCACTTTTTTCGGCGGCATGGCTGGCTTCAGCATCGGCGGTCTGGTGGAGCTTAGCGGCTGGAGCGCGGTATTCAGCCTGTGGGGCGCGCTGCTACTGCTGGCCTGCCTGTTGATCTGGCGCAATCGGCAGATTGAAGATAATCAGATAGGGACGGGTTAAAGCGATTTCCAGGAACGAGAGGCATATTGTAATCTCAGAAGAATCCAACAATTAATGAGAGTCTGTACGGGCGACTGACCCGCAGTGTCTACGCGCGGCGGCGGGTCGCCCTCTGGCCAATCATTTATGTATACTTGGGTGAGCCACCGGCTCGCCCGTACAAACAGTAGTGATGTTCATTTGAATGACTTACTTGCACTTACGTCTGTTCTCATATCAACTGCTGATCGATAAGTAGACGAATTCCATGAGCGACAGCGCGCCTCTTAGCGGCATCAAAGTGGTGGACCAGACGCAAGCGCTGGCCGGTCCCTACACAACGATGATTCTGGGCGATCTCGGCGCCGATGTCATCAAGATCGAGAAGCCCGGCATCGGCGATAATTCGCGGCAGTGGGCGCCGCCTTACATCGGCGATCAAAGCTGCTACTACCTGGCGGTCAACCGCAACAAGCGCGGCATCGCCCTGGACATCAGCGCTGACGGCGGACGTGAATTCATCCATAAGTTGGCGAGCGACGCCGACGTATTCCTGACCAATCTCAGAACCACCGCCGCGCTGCAGCGCCACGGCATCGACTACGAGACACTTAGCGCCATCAATCCGCGGTTGGTCTATGCCTCGATCAGCGGCTACGGGCGGACTGGCCCGCGGGCGGGACAGCCGGGCTATGACCTGGTGTCTCAGGCGGAATCGGGCACAGTAGCTTTGACCGGCGAGGTTGATGGCGCGCCGATGCGCTTCCCCACGCCGATCGCCGATATGACCTGCGGCCTGTTCACCGTGATTGGGATCCTGGCGGCGCTGCGAGCGCGCGACCAAAGTGGCGCTGGTCAGTTCTTGGACATGTCCCTGCAGGAAGGGCAGATGACCTGGCTGGCGAATCTGGCCGGCGAGTACTTCGCCGAAGGGACGGACCCGCCGCGGCGGGGCAATCGACACCCGCAGGTAGTGCCATACGAAGCTGTTCAAGCCAGCGACGGCGACTGGTTCATGCTGGGCGTCGCCTCGGACAACGTCTGGGGCGCTTTCTGCCGGCATGTTGGTCGCGAAGACTTGGCAGCGGATTCGCGCTTCAAGACCAATGCCGACCGCATCGCCAATTACGACGCGCTGCTCCCTATCGTGCGGGACATCATCCGCGGCAAGACCTGCGATGCGTGGCTGACGGAACTGCGCGGGGCCGGTGTGCCTTGCGGGCGCATCAACACGGTGGCGGAAGCGCTGGGCGACCTCCACTTGATCGAGCGCGGATTCATCGTCGAGCTGGAGCATCCGGCTCTAGGCTTGATCAAATCGCTGGCGACGCCGATTCACCTGGCGGATACGCCGCTGGTTTATCGCCGCCATCCGCCGCGCCTGGGCGAGCACAGCAACGAGGTGGCGGCCGAATTGGGCTACAGCGCAACTGAGATTGCGCAGCTGCGTGCGGCTGGCGCGCTAGCATAAAACAGGCGCTGCTAGAGCGAGGAGTTGGAGAATGACGGCGCGTGCGCACAAACTGGTCAACG
Organism: Phototrophicaceae bacterium; assembly: GCA_965205125.1. Taxonomy (GTDB): domain Bacteria; phylum Chloroflexota; class Anaerolineae; order Aggregatilineales; family Phototrophicaceae; genus UBA6055. The sequence continues at coordinate 718,357 of CBDBFY010000001.1, read as the reverse complement.
AGCCAGATCATATCGTCGATGAAATGCTCGACGGCTTTTGCGCCGCCTACAGCGATATCGTCCGCTTGCAGGGCGACCGTCTGGTCGTCCGCGCGCAACCCAAAGCGCCGGGCAAAGTCGGCTTGGTCATGGGTGGCGGCAGCGGACACGAACCGGCCATGCTCGGCTGGATTGGGCAGGGACTGCTCAATGTGAATGTCGTCGGCGAAGTCTTCACCGCGCCCGGACCCGAGCGTATCCTGGCCGGGATTCGCGCCGCCAATCGCGGAGGGGGTGTGTTGCTCTGCGTCTCACACCACGAAGGCGACCGGCTCAATGCCGAGCTGGCGCTCGAGTTCTGTGAATTGGAGGGCATCGAAAACGTTGACATGGTACTTCTCTACGATGACATTTCCAGCGCGCCCAAAGGACGTGAACGCGAGCGCCGCGGCACCGCTGGCCTATTCTTCGTCTGGAAAATGCTCGGCGCGTTTTGCGAAGGCGATGTCACCCTGGCAAACGCCAGAGCGCTGGCGGCAAAGGTCCGCGACAACACGCGCAGCCTGGCAATGTCTCTGAGTTCCTGCGCCAGCCCGGTCACTGGCGAGGTCATGTTTGAGATGGCCGCAGGCGAAATGGAGATCGGGATGGGGCTGCACGGCGAGATCGGCAGGGGCCGGCGAAAGGCGCTCTCAGCCGACGAAACCATCGATCTGATGCTGTCGCCAATCCTGTCCGACCTGCCCTTCCAAGCCGGCGACGAGGCGCTCGTCTTGCTCAACAACAGCGGCAGCATGACTTTGATGGAGCTCTTCATCCTCTATCGCCGGGTCGCCATCAAACTGCGCGAAGCCGGGATTCGCGTTTACAAGTCCTGGATTGGTCCCTACGCCACAACCTTGGAGGCGGCCGGATTCGCCATCGCGCTCTGCCGCGTCGATGATCAGCTGAAAGCGCTTTGGGATGCGCCCGCAAACGGGGCTTATATGAAGCAGCTGTGATGACATTAGGACCAGCGGAAATTACATCGATTATAGAGGCGGCTGCGCGCCGCATTTCAATTGAGCGTGAGGCGCTGAATCGGCTTGACGCTGCCTTGGGCGACGGCGACCACGGCACAAGCGTCAGCGCAGCCTTCAACGCCGCTGTGGATGATATCGCCTGTTTGGAACAGCCGAGCGCAAGCGATGTTTGGATGGCGGCGGCAAAAGCGGTGATGAATCGCATGGGCGGCGCGTCCGGCGCGATCTTCGGCAGCTTCTTTCTCAAAGGCGTCCCCGCCCTCCGCGGGAAAGACAGCGTGAACAAGCGCGATATGGAAGCCGTCATGGAAGCTGGCTTGCAGGGCGTGCAGGCGCGCGGCAAAGCCAAGGTCGGCGACAAGACGATGGTCGATGCGCTGGCGCCGGCGGTCGTGGCATTTGCCCAGGCGGACGATTTCACGGCGGGCTGGCGCAGCGCTGCGGCGGCCGCAGGCAAGGGCGCCGAATCCACGCGTCATTTGGTGGCGCGGCAGGGCCGGGCGAAATACCTGGGCGAGCGCGGCATCGGGCACGTTGACCCGGGCGCAAAAGCCGTTGCCATCTTCTTCGCGGCAATTGATGACTGGTGGACGGGGAAGGCTTAAATGATTGGCAGGCGACATGCAGTCCCCGATTGTACGGGCGAGCCGGTGGCTCGTCCCTGCCGATCACACTGTGGCGGGCGACCCAATGGGTAGCCTCTACAGATTTCCGCGATGGGAGCAGCGGGGCGAATGACCTGCAATTCAGGGACGATTATGTATAATAGTCGAATCGCGGTCCGTTCGAATGGCGCCCGCGTCCAGGCAGTACCAACATGCGGGGGAATGCAGCGCGAAAGGATGCCCGTATGGCATTGAGCACAGCAGCGGACAAGGCAAAACGCCAGCCAATAGTTAATGCGCGTTTTGTCGAATTCTTGACCAAAAGCTGGTCATATCTTTTTCTGCTGGGCTTGGTGGTCTTCTTTTCTGTGACGGGCACCGGCTTCTTTTCCGTTCGCAACTTTTCCTCGATTTTGACGACCAGCACCCTGATCATGCTGATGTCGATCGGGCAGACCTACGTCGTCATCACCGCCGGCATTGATTTGTCCATCGGCTGGACGGTGGGGCTTTCATCGGTCACCACCGCTCGTGTGATGAGAGACCTGGCGGCTGGTGGCGCCGATGTCGAATATGCGATGCTCGCTGGCGTCTTCGCCGGCTTGCTGGTCGCGCTGATCCCGGGCTTGGTCAACGGCTTGCTGGTCGCGCGGGTGAAGGTGCCGCCCTTCATCGCCACGCTTGGCATGTTTGGCATTGTGCGCGGCGCCGCCTTTTTGCTCACTGATGGACAGCAAGTCGTCCGGGGATTATCGGCCGAATTGCGCGAGGCGCTTCGCGGCATCGGCAACGGCAGCCTGCTCTACCATATCCCTGATTATGGTTTGGTCTGGTTCCGGCAGCCGCCCGATCTCGAGCCGACGCAGATACGACAAGTTTCGCAGTTGCTGCCTTATCCGGTGCTGATCACCGCGCTGGTCGTCATCGTATTCGCATTCATCCTGGCGCGCAGCAAATTTGGCCGTCACACCTATGTCATCGGCGGCAGCGAGGAAGCGGCGCGGCGCTCCGGCATCAATGTCGACCGCCACTTGATCATCATTTACGTGATCTGCGGCTTCACTGCGGGCATCGCCGGCGTATTGCATCTCTTCCGCTTTACGGCCGGCGCGCCCCAGGCCGGCGAAGCGGCTCTGCTGTCATCGGTAGCCGCGGTCGTCATCGGCGGCACCAACCTCTTCGGCGGCGAAGGGGATATCATGGGCGCGGTCGTCGGCTCATTAATCATCGCCGTCTTGCAGACCGGGCTGGTCATTCTCAATATCGACTCGATTTGGCAATTCATCGTAGTCGGCGTCGTCATCATCATCGCCGTGCTGGTCAATCAGCTGCAGGCAGCGTTAGAAAGGCTGCAATCGAATGTCTGAGGCAATTCTTACCGCGACCGGCGTCAGCAAGCATTTCGGCGGCTTGACCGCGGTGGACAAGGTCGATTTCGCGGTCCATCCCGGCGAGGTCGTCGCCCTGCTCGGGGATAACGGCGCTGGCAAATCGACGCTCATCAAGTGCATCTCCGGCGTATATCGCCCCGAGAGCGGCACGGTCATCTTCAATGGCGTCGACATCACGCATCAGCCGCCGGCCGATATTCGCAGCCGCGGCATCGAGACGATCTACCAGGACCTCGCTCTGGCCGAGAACCTCGATGTCGGCGCCAACGTCTTCCTGGGCAAGGAAGTGACGCGCCGGCTCTTCGGTCTGCTCCCGGTCACCGATGACCGTTATATGCGTCAGGAAGCTTCGGGCGCGCTGGATGAGCTGGATATCCACATTCCCTCGCTCACACAGAAGCTGGTCAATCTCTCTGGCGGGCAGCGTCAGGCGGTGGCCATCGCCCGCGCCATGTATTGGAATGCCCAACTGGTGATCATGGATGAGCCAACCGCCGCGCTCGGGGTGCCGGAGCAGCGCAAGGTGCTCGCACTGATACGGTCTCTGCGCGAGGGGAATATCCCGGTCATCCTCATCAGCCATACGATGCACGATGTCATGGCGGTGGCTGACCGCATGGTGATCATGCGCCGCGGGCGCGTCGTCGCCAATATTCCGCGCGCCGATGCCACAGAAGAGATCATCGTTCGACATATCGTCGGCAGCGCTGAAAACGGCGAAAACGCAGTGATGATTTGACGCGATTGCTAAAGCTGGCGCGCTGATGCGGGCGACACACCGGAACGCCCCTACAACTTCTGCAATCCAGTTTGATTTGTACGGGTTAGCCGGCGGCTTACCCCCCAACCGCCGCAATCCACAATCACAAACGAAAGGACATCTATGCCTACTCAACTGACGCCTGGACGTTTCCGCGGTCTGAAATCAACGAGCCTGGCCGAGGGCGATGTCTTCGGCATCATCGCCTTCGATCAGCGCGGCAGCTACCGCAAAATGATGCCCGCCGATGCCAGCTACGAGACGCTGGCGCAGGTCAAAGGCGAGATCATCGGCGCCCTGTCAAAAGAGGCCAGCGCCATCCTCACCGACCCGACCTATGGCCTCAACGCCGCCATGCGGATGAACCCAAAAGCGGGCTTGCTGCTGGCGCTGGAGAAGAGCGGCTACAGCGGAGATTCGAGCTACCGCAAAACCGAGCTCATTCCCGGCTGGACGCCGGAGAAAATCCGCAAGACGGGCGCCAGCGCGGTCAAGCTCATGGTCTATTACCATCCGGGGAGCGGCGCGCTTGCTGACGAGCTGGAGCGGCTGATTCGGGGCGTGGTGGAGGACTGCCATCGATGGGATCTGCCTTTATTCCTTGAGCCCATGTCTTACAGCCTGGACGCCGCCATATCGAAAGACAGCGCGGAGTTCGCCGCCGAACGCCCGGCGGTTGTCATCGAGACCGCTCGCCGATTGTCGCGCAGCGGCGCCGATGTGCTGAAGATGGAGTTCCCGCATGACATCAAGTTCAGCCAGGATCAAGGGGCTTGGAGACAAGCTTGCGCTGAACTCAGCGATGCGTCGGCGGCACCATGGGTGCTGCTAAGCGCGGGCGTCGATTTCGATCAATTCAAACCGCAGGTGCAGATGGCTTGCGATAGTGGCGCCAGTGGCTTCCTGGCGGGCCGCGCCATTTGGAAAGAAGCGGCATCGATGTCGCCAGAGGATCGCGCCGACTTTCTAGATAACACAGCTCGGGATCGTCTGTGGCAGCTTCTGGATATCGCCGCTGCGTCGGCACGCCCCTGGACCGATTTCTACAGCGCGCCGCGATCCAGCGAAAACTGGTACGAAGGCTATACCTAAGCGCCAGTATTGAGGCGGCAACGCATCCATCATATGCAACGCAGTTGACGAAAATTGTAGACTCCCTCGCGACGATGCCGCCGCCAACGCAAAGTACTTTGCGCCCCGCTCTCCCTCCCTGATGCTTCGGGGAGAGGGCCGGGGGTGAGGTTTACTGCTCGCAATGTAAACAGGGGCGAGCGATTGGGTCGCCCGCGGCAACCCATCCTGTTGAAAAATGACTCAGTTTTGCATTAAGCTGAAGTCAATGACGGTCCGCTTAATGCAGCATTGCCGAGGCGCCATCACAAAAATAGACCTGAGGACGCAAATGATGACGAAGCTATCACGAAACGGAACAATCGCCCCGTCGCGCCGCGATGTGCTGAAGATATTCGCGGCCGGCATTAGCAGCGCCGTCGGCACGATTGCGCTTGATCGAGCGCCAGGGATGAACCTTGCCCGCGCCAGCGATGGGACGCTACGCATCGCCTGGCTCACACCGGCGCAGCTTGACCCGCGCTCGGTCTCCGGTATGAGCGAAATCGCCATACTGAACGCCCTTTACGATTATCTCTTTGAGACCGACGCCTCGTCAAATCTGGCGCCCGCCCTCGCCTCTTCCTGGGAACGGAACGCCGATGGCACGCGCTACACGTTGCAACTGGTGCGGGACGCCCTCTTCCACGACGGCAGTCCGCTGACCGCGCACGACGTGGTTTGGAGTATTCAGTGGCAGCTCGACGCCGGCGGCACGATCGCCGATGTACTGGCGGGGATCGAATCAATGGAGGCCACTGGCGATCATACGGTGACATTCAGTCTCAAGGCGCCCGACCCTGATTTTCTCTATCGGCTGACGGAATACAAAGTCGTCATGCTCAAAGCGGGCGCGCAAAACGCCGGCATCGAATTCAACGGCACCGGTCCTTTCATCATGGACGAAATGATCCCCGGCGACCGCGCGGTGATGATTGCCAATCCCAATTATTGGCGAGGCGCGCCGGGCATCGACACGCTGGAGTTTCTATTCTTTGACGATCAGCAAGCCGCCATCGCCGCCGTGCAGGGCGGGATAGCCGACGGCATTCTCCGGCTCGACAACTTCAGTTTTCTAAACTTCAGCGGCGATTATCGTTTCAATACCATAGACCTGCCCACCAACGCGCATCACATGACGCGCATCCGCGCCGACCGACCGCCGGGAAACGACATTCGCGTGCGGCAGGCATTCAAGCTCGCGACCGACCGACACGCCGTTTGGGACCGCGTGCAGCTGGGCTTTGGCGCGGTCGGCAAAGATTCTCCCATTGGTCCCTCCTTCGCCCAGTATTTCCTTGATGATGTCGAGCCGCCGCCGCGAGATCCCGCCGCCGCTGCCGCTTTGCTGGCTGAGGCCGGCTATCCCGATGGCTTGGATATGACCTTGCATGTGCCCAACAGCGGTTCCATGCCGGATTTCGCGCAGGCGCTGGCGGGCGCAATGGCAAGAGGCTGGCATCCGCGTCGAGATTCAGCTGGAGGAAGAAAATGAATATTGGGTGCAGAAGTGGCTGGACGTCGATTTGGGCGTGACCTGGTGGGGCGATCGCGTGTCGCCGCAGATTTATCTTGACCTCGCTTATCGCTCCGACGCGACCTGGAATGAATCGCATTGGCAGGACGAGCGTCTCGACGAGCTAATCGATTTCACCCGTTCCGCCATCGATCAAGACGCGCGGACCGAAGCCTTCAAGGAGATACAGCGGCTCTTCCTCGACGAAGGACCGATCATCGTGCCTTACTTTTACGCATCCTTCATGGTGATGGCGAGCCACGTCTCGGGCGTAGAGCTGCATCCCTTCTCCGGGCGCACCCACTTCCACAAGGCCGTCTTGAGCTGACATGCAGTTTCCCAGCTGTCATCACCTCGAATGACGGAATCATCTTTTGCCTTTGGAAATCGCTCCTTTCCTGTGCGATAATATGCCGCGCCCTGCAACTGAGTCGCTGCAGGGTCAGGAGGGATGACGATGACGCAACATCGTGAGCTAATCCGTCAGCGCCGCGAACGGTCTCTGGCGCCGCCGCTTTGCTAAGACTATTTGCCGCCGCCAAGGTTGCGTCACGATGTGTTCATGCTCCCGTTTCAGGCTCGAGATTGATTCAATTGACACATGAAGGAGATACACATCGTGTCGAAGAAACACACAAACCCCGCAAGCAAGCTTTCCCGCCGCGAGTTTCTAAATGTCTTTGCCGCCGGCGCCGCCGCCGCTGTTGGCACGGTTTCGCTATCCGGGCTGAGCGGCATCGCCAGCGCGCAAGATGGCAATGTCTTGCGCTTCGCCTGGCTAACCCCGGCGACGCTGGATCCGCGTTCCGCTTCCGGCGACAGCGAGATTGCCGTCCTGAACGCCGTCTACGATTATCTGATCGAGACGGACGCCGCCGCCAATCTTATCCCACGGCTCGCCTCTTCCTGGGAGGTCAGCGATGATGGATTGGTCTATACCCTGCATATCCGCGACGACGCCGTCTGGCATGACAGCAGCCCGGTGACGGTCGACGATATCATCTGGACGCTCAATTGGCAGATTGCAGAAGAGGGCACCGTCGCCAGTCTGTTAAGCGGAGTAGATTCGATTTCCGCCGTTGGCGAAAACGCGATCGAGCTTGGCTTGAGCGCGCCGAACCCGGATTTTCTCTACAATCTGACGGACAACAAGCTCGTCATTCTAAAGGCAGGAGCGGAAAACATCGGTATGGAATTCAACGGGTCCGGACCCTTCATTTTGGAGGAGATGATCGCGGGCGACCGCACGATCCTGCGCGCCAATGCCGACTATTGGGGCGGCGCGCCCAGCATTGACCGCCTCGAGTTCATTTACTTCGAAGACCAGCAGGCGGGGATCGCCGCAGTGCAAGGCGGCAGCGTCGATGGCATCGCCCGGCTGGACAATTCCAGCTTCCTCGGCTTCGCTAACGATGTCAACTTCAGCACCACTGATATACCGACCAGCGGGCATCACCTGGCGCGGCTGCGCTCCGATCGGGCGCCGGGGAACGACGAACGCGTGCGCCGGGCATTCAAGCTGGCGACCGACCGCGACGCCATCTGGGAGCGCGTGCAGCTTGGCTTCGGCGCAGTCGGCAAGGACTCGCCGATAGGACCCGCCTTCGGTCAATACTTCCTGGCCGACGCCGAAGTACCGCCCCGTGATCCGGCCGCAGCAGCCGCCCTGTTGGCTGAAGCGGGCTACCCCGATGGCTTGGACATGACGCTGCATTTGCCGAACAGCGGCAGCTTCCCCGATTTGGCGCAGATCTTCGCCGCCCAATGGGAAGAAGCCGGCATTCGCGTCGAGGTGCAGTTGGAGGACGAAAATACTTACTGGGCGGAACTATGGATGGATGTCGATCTGGGCATCACCGGCTGGGGACCGCGTCCGGTACCACAACTCTATCTCGACTTCGCCTACCACACCGAGGGCGTCTGGAACGAGTCGCACTACAGCAACGAGCGTGTTGACGAGTTGATCGAAATCGGTCGTTCCTCGCTTGATCAGGAAGAGCGCACCGCCGCCTATAAGGAGATTCAACAGATCCTGTTGGACAGCGGTCCGATCATCGTGCCTTATTTCTTCGCCGCGTTCATGGTGCTTGGCGGCAACATCAGCGGCGTTGACATGCATCCCTTCGCTGGCCGGACCAACTTTAACTCGGCAGTGGTTGGGTAGTTTAAGGCCCTCACGCCCGAGGTCCCGCAAAGAGTGCGCGCAGACCCTGCACTTCGACAAGGGGAACTCGGACGTGGCGGATAGAATAATGGCGGAAGGCACAGCCGGGAAGGCAGGCGACGTCAGCCGCCATTATGTCGCCTTTAAGCGGACGGCGCGTTCCCAACTTCGCCATCCGCAATCGGCGGCGGGCACGCTTCTGGTGGCCTTTTTCCTGCTCCTCGCGCTCTTCGGTCCCCAACTTGCGCCTTACAGCAACCCCAACGATCAGAGCCACGACGTCCGCCTGCCGCCGACGCTCGATTTCGGCGCGCTTCAATTGGGCGAGCACCCCTTCGGCACCGACCGGCTGGGCCGCGATGTGTATAGTCGCGTCATCTTGGGCGCCGGCAGTATTTTCCGGATCGCCGGGCTCGGAACGCTCATCAGCGTCATCCTCGGGTCGGCGCTGGGACTGTTCATGGGGTATCAGGGTGGCTGGGTCGACGAATTGATTGGACGTGTTATTGACGCGCTGCTGGCGATTCCGGCGCTCTTGCTGGCGCTGGTGCTGATTGGCATCATTCGCAATGTCGATTTCGACGCGGGCAGTTGGCAGGCGGCGCTGGCGGACAACGTCATTCTGCTGGTGATCTCGGTGCTGTATATTCCGATCGTGGCGCGCGTCGCCCGCAGCACCACGCTGGATATCAAAACGCGGGAGTTTGTCGAAGCGGCGCAGCTCCGCGGCGAAAGCCAATTCTACATCATCTTCCGCGAGATCTTGCCATCGGTGATTCCATCGCTGGTTGTGGAGGCGTCGCTGCGCTTTTCCTACGCCATTTTTCTGGTCGCTTCTCTGGGTTTTCTTGGCTTTGGCGCCCGCCCGCCATCGCCAGACTGGGGTTTGATGGTCAACGAAAACCGCGGCGGATTCTACCAGCTCACGCCTTGGGCGCTTGAGTTCCCCGCCCTCGCCATCGCCATCCTGGTCATCGCCGTCAATCTAATGTCGGACGGCATCCGGCGCGCCGTGCAAAAGGGCTCTTGAGCATGATCGCGACCCATCAGCACCTGCTCGAAGTCGACAACTTGACCATCAGCTATCGGGTCGAGGATCAGTGGATTCCGGCGGTGCGGGATTTCCGCTTGCAGCTTCAGCCGGGGCAGATCGTCGGGCTGGTCGGCGAATCGGGTTCGGGCAAGTCAACGGTCGCCCTGGCGCTGATGCACTATCTGAGCAGCAACGGGCGGGTCGAGAGCGGCGGTCAATTATTATTCGATGGCGAAGATCTGCTGCGCAAATCGAATGACGAGATGCGCCGTCTTTGGTCGAAGCGCATCAAGTTCGTGCCCCAAAACGCCTCCGCCGCGCTTAATCCTTCAATCAAAATCGGGCGGCAAGTGATGGAGGCGCTCAAAGCGGCTGACGGCATCGACGCTCATGAGGCCTACCGCCGTATGCTGCAGATGTTCCACGATGTCAACCTGGTCGATCCCGAACGCGTCGCCGAGCGTTATCCGCATGAACTGAGCGGCGGCATGCAGCAGCGCGTCACCATTGCAATGGCGCTGATCAGCAATCCCGAGCTGCTCATCATGGACGAACCAACCACAGGACTGGACGTTACCACGGAGGCGGTCATCCTCGATCTCGTCCGCGGTCTGATTGCCGAGCGCGATACCGGCGTCGTCTATATCACTCACAACCTCGGCGTTGTCGCGCAGCTCTGTGAGCGCGTCGTCGTGTTGTACGCCGGCGAGATTATGGAAGAAGCGAGCGTCCTGGATCTGTTTCAGCGTCCTCAGCATCCGTACACCCTGGGATTGATCAGCAGCGTACCAAAACCCGGGCAGAGCAAACGCGCCACGCAACTCCAATCCATCGCCGGCAATCCACCGTCGCTGAAGCGTATACCCGGCGGCTGCGTCTTTGCGGAACGCTGTCCTATGGTTATCGATCTATGTCGCGAGCGGAAACCGCCCTTGGAAGAGCTGGGGAATGGGCGCCTGGTTCGCTGCCACCGCTGGGAGGAACTTATCCCCACCCTAAATCCCTCCCCTATCAAGAGGGAGGGACTTCAAAGCGACAACACAGACCTGCCCGCTTCAAGGGGTCGTGTAGACACAGATCCGCGGAGAAAGGGTATGGGAAACGGGGGATTGTCTGGCGAAACCCTCATGCAAGTCAGTGACCTGACAAAGCACTTCCCGGTTGATCGTACCTTGCGCGAGATTCTCGGGCGGATTGAGCCGTCGCCGATTCGCGCCGTCGATGGCGTAGACCTGCAATTGCGCGCCGGGCAGACCCTTGGCCTCGTCGGCGAGAGCGGCAGTGGCAAGACGACGCTGGCGCGCCTCATCATAGGCTTGGAGGAGCGCAGCGGAGGTGCCCTGCAGCTGCTAGGCTTGGATGTGCGCAATAGCGTCCGCGAACGCAGCCACGATGTCTTGTCGAAGCTGCAAATGGTCTTTCAGAATCCGCAAAACTCATTGAACCCCTATCTATCCGTGCGACAGGCGATACGTCGTCCGCTGATAAAACTGCGCGGTTTTTCGCCGGCAGCGGCTGATGCCGAGGCGCTCGCCCTGCTCGAACGGGTCAATCTGCGCGCGGAATATGCCGACCGCTACCCGGACGAGTTAAGCGGCGGCGAGAAGCAGCGAGTCGCGATTGCGCGCGCTTTCGCCTCCGATCCCGATCTCATCATTTGCGATGAACCGGTGTCGGCGCTGGATGTATCGGTGCAATCGGCTGTGCTCAATCTCTTGGCGGCATTGCAAGAGGATCATGGCAGCGCTTATCTCTTCATTTCACACAACCTGTCCGTCGTCGGCTACCTGGCCGATACCATCGCCGTAATGTATCTGGGGCAACTCGTTGAAGTAGGTGAAGCGCGCGAGCTATTTCAACCGCCCTATCACCCCTACACCGAGGCGCTTGTATCGGCGATACCGGTCCCCGATCCGCTGCATTCGACCGAGCGCATCTTGCTGAGCGACGACCTGCCCAGCGCGCAGAACTTGCCGAGCGGCTGCCGCTTCCATACGCGCTGCCCGCGCAAAATCGGCGAGATCTGCGAAACGGACGAGCCCCCTTGGAGACAGGGCGACGAGAGCCACCTGATTCGCTGCCATATCCCGCTGGAAGAGTTGACAAGCGCGCAAAGCGGTCTAATCCCGCTGGACGAGGCGGATTGAGATTATGTTGCATTTCCTGCGCCGTCGATTCCTGTTCTTCTTCTTCACTTATCTTGTCAGCTCGCTGACGATCTTTGCCCTGCTGCGCATCTTGCCCGGCGATCCGGCGCGGGTCATCGCCGGCGGCCGGGAAGCCACCGAGGCGCAAGTCGCTGAAATACGGGAAAAACTGGGCTTGAACGCGTCGCTTCCGCAACAATACCTGACTTGGGCGGCGGATTTCCTGCGCGGCGACTGGGGCGATACGATCGCTTTTCGCGGGGCGATGAATCGCGAACTGATCATGGAGCGCAGCGTAAATTCGGCGCGGCTGGCTTTGGTCGCTTTGTTGCTGTCAGTGCCATTCTCGCTGGCGCTGGGTGTGATCGCGGGCTTGTTTGAAAACAAATTGCCCGACATCCTCATCTCGCTGCTGACGCTTTCCGTCGTCAGCTTGCCCGAATTTGTCACGGGCTTGTTCTTGATCAATATCGTGGCGCTGCGCTGGGGTCGCGGCGAGCTGGCGCAAAGGCTGGGCTGGTGGTTCCCGTCCAGCTCGGCGGTGCCGGCCAACGCATCCTTCGCCGAGATGCTGCCGGCGCTTTGGCTGCCCGCTTTCGCCGCGACGCTGGTGATGCTCGCCTATATCTCCCGATTGACGCGAGCGGGCGTCATCGAAGAACTCAAGCGCGATTATGTGCGCACAGCCGCGCTCAAAGGCATTCCTTGGCGCACAGTCATCTGGCGCCACGTTCTGCGCAACGCGCTGCTACCGACCATCACCGTCATCGCTCTCAGCATCAGTTGGCTGGTCAGCGGGCTGGTCGTGATCGAATATGTCTTTGGCTTCCCCGGGCTCGGCAGCCTTTTGATCGCTGCGATTGAACGGCGCGATCTGCTGCTGGTGCAAGCCATCGCCATGGTCACCGTGACGGTGATTCTCTTCGCCAACCTCTTCGCCGATGTGGCTTACGCGCTGTTGAATCCGCGGGTGGAACTTAGTTAGCGGGCGGCACAGCGCCGCGCGTAGACACAGCGGGTCAGTCGCCCCTACAAATCGCTGGTTTGGCGCGGGCGACCTAATAACTAAGGAAGCCGCCATCGACGCGCCAGGTGGCGCCGCTGACAAAGCTCGCTTCATCGCTGGCCAGGAAGGCGACTACATCGCCGATTTCGCCTACTTGTCCCGGGCGCCCCAGCGGCGTATGACGGAAGTATCTACCGGTGCCGCCGGTCTCGGTGACCGTTTCGCTGAAGTCGGCGCTGGATTCGGTATAGATTTCGCCGGGCGCGACCAGATTGACGCGAATGTCATAGGGCGCCAACTCGATAGCAGCGCCTTTGCACAAGCCGTCCAAGCCGGATTTCGCCGCGCCGTAGGGAGTCGCGTTCTCTTGCGCGGCGAATTGCGCCACCGAAGAAATACTGATGACGCTGCCGCCCTCGCCCTGCTTAATCATTTGAAAAGCCGCTTCCTGCGTGCAAATGAAGGCGCCGGTGAGATTGACATCGATTGTTCTACGCCAGTGCTCATCGGTCTCTTCGAGAAAGGGGCGGACATCGGCCGAAGCGCCCGTCAAAGCCGCGTTGTTCACCATTACATCGAGGCGGCCAAAGGCTTCGACCGTCCGCGCGATCATGTCCTTCACCAGCGCGCGCCGCGTGATGTCGCAGCCGACCGCCAGCGCTTGATGCCCCGCTGATCGCAGGATCGCCACCTTGGCTTCGGCGAGCTGGATATCGGTTGGAAGCTGCGCCAAAGCCAGAGCCGCGCCTTCCCGCGCGCAGCTCTGCGCGATGCCCCAGCCGATGCCGGTCGCGCCGCCGGTGATGATGATGACCTTGCCAGCTAATCTTCCGCCCATCGAATTGAATCCCGTCCTGCCTACGGTTCTAGTCGCATGATTTCGTCAACATCGACCAGCGGCACAGACACATTTTCAGCCATCAATTGGACCGCTTTGCTGTCTTTGAAACCGATGCCGGTCAAGACGCAGACCACTTTCTCGGCGCCCGTCAATCGCCCGGCCGCCAAATCCGCTTTGACCGCCGCCCAGTTGATGGCCGCCGCCGGTTCCACGAATAGCCCTTCGCGATTAGCCAGTTCCGCCTGCGCTTGATAGGTGGTTTCATCTGCGATTGTGACCGCCCAGCCCTCCGATTCACGCAGATCATTTAGGACCAGGTCGCCGTCGGGCGGCGCGGTCAATATGATGCCGGAGACAGCGCTCGTGCAATCATCAATCGGCTGTATGGAGCGGTCCTCTCGCCACGCTTGGGCGACGGGATCGCAGCCGGCCGGCTGAATCGCAACCATGCGCGGCAGGCGATCAATATGGCCAGCCGCGCGCCATTCGCGGAAACCCTTCCAGATGCAGCTCAACAAGCCGCCGCCGCCGACCGGTACGTAAACCACATCCGGCGCATCGCCTTTCAGCTGCTGGCAGATTTCGTAGGCGATGGTCTTGGCGCCTTCCATCGACTGAGGGCTGAAGCTGCGCGCCGTGACCAGCATCAGCCAGCTATTTTTCTCGCAGATTCTGGGCACATTCTTCCAAGTCTCCGCCTCGACTTGCGGATCGTAACCCAAGCCGCGCAGCGACATGATCTGTGGTCCGTAGGCAATAATCTGACCGATCTTGGCGCGCGGCGCCCGCTCCAGCGTGAACAAGTAGCCATCGACGCCGGCATGCGCGCCGTAAGCCGATAGCGAGGCGCCAGCATTGCCGGACGAAATCGCGATCCAGGCGGGCATGCCCAACTGCCGCAGCAGCGAAATGCCGACCGAAGCGATACGATCTTTGTATGATCCCGTCGGGTTCAGTCCCTCATTCTTGAAGAAGAGTCGCGGCAAGCCGATTTCCGCCCCAAGCCGCGCCGACGGCAGCAGTGGCGTATTCCCTTCGCCCAGGCTGACGATATGCGCCGGGTCGGTCAAAGGCAGGCGGGCGGCGAAACGCCAGATACCGGGCAGTTCATTCTTCAATGGGATCGCGGCCGAATCGTAGAGGACGTCCAGGACGCCGCCATCGTGCGGGCAGGAAGCAGCGCCCATATCGGCGCAGATCTCTCCGCAGGTCATGCATTGAAGCCAGTGCATTGGTATTCAGCCCTTTCACGCAAGCGATCTTGTTCGCTGCGGCGGGCGACCTGATAGCTCGCCCCTACAAAGTCTGTAATCCGGGCTGCGGCGCGCCGGCCAGCTCCAGCTCCTCGGCAAAGTGACAAGAGGCCCATTGACCCGGGCTGATTTCCCTGAGTTGCGGTTCTTCTTCCTGACAGCGGGCTTGGGCGTATTGGCAGCGCGGATGAAAATAGCAGCCGGCGGGCGGATCAGCCGGATTGGCGATTTCGCCGGGCAAGATGATCCGATTCTTTTCTACATCCGGGTTCGGCGTCGGCGATGCCGAAAGCAGCGCCTCGGTATAGGGATGCTTGGGGAAAAAGAAGAGCTGCTCTTTTGGCGCCACCTCCACCAGCTTGCCGACATACATCACGGCGACGCGGTCTGAGATATGCTCCACCACGCTCAAGTCATGGGCGATGAAGAGATAAGACAGCCCGAATTCGCCTTGCAGGTCGTTGAGCAGGTTCAGGATCTGCGCCTGGGTCGAAACATCGAGCGCCGACACCGGCTCGTCGGCGATGATCAAGCGCGGGTTAGTCGCCAGCGCCCGCGCCACGCCAATGCGCTGACGCTGCCCGCCGCTGAAGGCATGGGGATAGCGCCGCAGATGCTTGGCTTCCAAGCCCACGACATCCATCAAATGCGCGACGCGCTTTTCCAGCTCCTTGCCCTGCGCCAGCTTCGCCAGTTTTAGCGGTTCGCCAACGATATCGAGGATGGTCCAGCGTGGGTCAAGCGAATAGAAGGGATCTTGAAAGATCATATTGGCATGATGCCTGACCTCGCGCAGGTCCCGCGGGCTGATGTTCGCCATGTCGACGGTCGTCTTATCGTCAATCTGAAACTGAATGCTGCCCGCGGTTGGGTCAAGCGCGCGAAGGATACAGCGCCCAACGGTGGTTTTGCCCGAGCCCGATTCGCCGACCAAGCCCAGCGTTTCGCCCGCTTGAATCTCCAGGCTGACGTCGTCAACCGCTTTCACCTGCCCGACCACGCGCCGCAAAAATCCCTTTTCCACCGGGAAATACTTCTTCAAGCCCTCCACTTTGAGCAGCGGCTGCTCGCTCATATTGCCGCTTCCTCCCGCTGGTCATGGAGGAAACAGCGGACGTAGTGATCGTCTTCGATTTCCACCAGGGCGGGCAGCGCCGCATCACAGTGGCCCGCAATCAAATCGGGGCAGCGCGAGCTGAACCCGCAGGCTACGGGCATGCCAATGGGGATGGGCACGGTGCCGTCAATCGACTGCAGACGCTCGGCATGCTGCCCGATCCGCGGCGTCGCCGCTAGCAGCCGGCGCGTATAAGGGTGCAAGGGATTGTGGAAGATGTCCCGCACCGAGCCTTGCTCGACAATTCTTCCCAGATACATCACCGCGACCTGGTCGCAGATCTCGGCGATGATGCCTAGGTCATGCGTGATATAGAGCACGGCCATTTGGAACTGCGATTGCGTCCGCGCGATGAGGTCCAGGATCTGCGCCTGTACCGTCACATCCAGCGCGGTCGTCGGCTCATCGGCAATCAGCAGACGGGGGCGGCAAGCCAGCGCCATCGCGATCATGACCCGCTGACGCATCCCGCCGGAGAAATGATGGGGATACTCCTCCAGCCGCTGTACCGGATTGGGAATGCCGACCAAGTCCAGCATCTCCAGCGCGATCTGGTAGGCTTCCCGTCGGTTGGTGGTGACGTGCAGCCGCACCGCTTCCATCAATTGATTGCCGATGCTGTGTATGGGCGAAAGGCTCGACATGGGCTCCTGAAAGATCATCGCGATTTCGTTTCCGCGAATGGCGCGTATCTGCATTCCGGTGGGATCCAGCGTCGCCAGATCGATCGTGCTGCCCTGATCGGCGCGATAATTGATCTGCCCATTGACGATGCGCCCCGGCTTCGGCACCAGGCGCATCAAGGACTGGGCGGTCACCGTCTTGCCACAGCCGCTCTCGCCGATCAAGCCGAAAACCTGCTGCTCTTCAATCGCGAAGCTGACGCCATCGACCGCCTTCAGCGTGCCTTCGTCGACAGCGAAATGCACGCTCAGATCTTCGACCTCAAGGACAGGCTCGACGGCAGAGGTCAACTCGCTGGTCCGTTGCAGCGCGTCCATCATGGCGCTAAAGCCTCACAGCGGCGGCATTCCAGGCGGCGACGCCAATGCCCTCCGCTTGGCTGACGGCGATCCGCCGCTCTTCGCCCGCGTCAAGCCAGAAGTAGCTATCGGCGCAAGAAAATTGATGAAAAATGTCTGGACAGACGAAATGTAGGCCGACGGCGGGCTTATCGCCGATGTTGCTTATCGTGACCGCCCGCTCGCCGTCGGCTCTGATTGCGAGTTGCGTCGGGGGCCTGTCGAAGAGCGAACCTTGAATCGCCGCGTAATTCAGCCAATAGAATACGCGGTCCTGAATGCCGTCGTCAGTGGCAATGTCGGCGGTGATAAAAAGGGGACTGCTCCAGGTTTGATCGCTGTCTAGCGCCAATTCGCCGAGGCGCGCGACCGGTCCCTGAGCGCCACTACCGCTGAAGTCTATGCGGTTGATCAGCTTTAGTTCGCTGTCGAATGCTCGGACGCGGGCGGACCAGGTGCGATTCGCCAGCGCGCCGTCATCGTCCAACAAGAAGATTGGAAACTCGGCTTCAACTCCGATGCAAGCAAGCCGCCGGAAAAGCAGGCAAACATGAAGCGGACGAAAAGCGCCGCGCAAGATGTGATAAGCGATCTTGGGTACGCCGTGCCAGTCCACCGTCGCCCAGGAGGCGGCCGGGTTATTGTCCGTCAACTTGTAATAGCAGACGCCGGTCGCGTCGGGCCAGCGCGTCCGCGCCAGCTCCAGCGTATGACGCATGCCAGTCGCTTGCGCCATTTGCATGCCGAGGATGAAGTTCCGCAGCGAATCCGCAGGGACGAAGTCGGCGGCATATTGCGCCATGATCGTCTGCTCGGCTTTGAGATTGAAGACCGGCATGTGATGGGTGAAGGCGCTATCGCTCGCGGGGGGCCAGGATTGCAGTTCCTCGGCGGGGGTGTAGCGCTCGACGGACTCGTAATTGGGCAGCGAAGCCAGCCCGAATTCGCCGATGAAAGTCGCCGAAAGCGACAAGTTGTAATCGAGTGGATGGTACTGCCAAAAGACATGATAGCTGTGGATGCTGCCGCCCCAGGGTTCGCCGCGGTGGAAGGGACGGGTGCCGTCGAGCTCGCAGCTGTAGCGTCCCATCATGTCGATGGCTTCGCCGAAGGGCTCCCCCGATTCGTTGCCGCCGCCCCACATCACCAGCGACGGGTGATTGCGCAGGCGAATCGTATTGCAGCGAACGGTCTCTTCAAGGATGTCGTAGGGCTGAATGCGGTGGCTGTTCCAGGCTGTGGGCCATTCTTGCAAGATCATGATGCCGTGTCGATCAGCCAGGTCGTAGAATTCATCCGTCTCCGGCATGCCGCTGCCCCAGGCGCGCAGCAACTGCATATGCGAGTCTTTCGCCAGCTGCAGGAAGCGATCGTAGCGTTCCCGCTCGAAGCGCAGCAGGGCATCAATGGTGCACCAATTCGCCCCCTTGACGAAAATCGGCTTCCCATTGACCACGAATGTCCAGTTGTAATTCTCGAGATCAGGACCGGCCGGCGTCGGGCGCATTTCGATGGTGCGAATCCCGAAGGTGAAGGCCGCATGATCGGGCGCGCCGCCCTCGGGCAGGAAGGACAGCTTCAGGCGATACAGGTTGGGCTCGCCATAATCGACGGGCCACCAGAGCCGGGCGTCGGGCACGGTGAATTCGAGCAGCTCGGTCGTCTCGTGTGCAGCCGCCTCTAGGTCGCAGGCGAAGTGATGCGCCCCGCCCTCGAAATTCTCGGGTTCAACGCTGCCGATCAGTCGTCCGCGCCAGCCTTCAGCCGCGCCCTTGAGCTTGAGATGCAAGCGTAGTAGTCCCGCTTGGGCGTCCAGCGTGACCAGGAATGGATCTACAATTTCGACCGCCGGCGACGCCTGAAGCGACACAGGCCGCCAGATGCCGAGCGTGGGCAGGTTGATATAATGCCAGCCGTAGATATTGTTGATGACGGCGCTATCGAGCCAGCCGACATTCATGCCGGTGAAGAAGTCGTTGGGTTCGCCCTCGCTGATGCGCTGTGGCGCCGGATCGAGCCGGACGATCAGCGTGTTGTCGCCATCGGCCAAGAGCGACGCGACATCGTAGGCAATCTCGGCGAACATGCCTTTGTGCTCGCCCAGCTTCCGTCCGTTGAGCCAGATCGCGCAGGAATCGCAGACGCCGCCGAAGACCAGCCGTTCGCCGCCGCCGTCCGAAGAGCGCCGGAAACTCTTCTTCAGCCACCAGGTCTTAAAGCTCTCCGCTCGGGCGATTTCGTCATTGCGGCCCACGTAGGGATCGGGGATTTTGCCCGCTTGGAGCAAGGCGGTCTGAATGCTGCCCGGCACGACAGCGGGAATTGCGCCCGCCCAATCGCCCCTTAGCCGCTCGCTTTCCTCGCCACCCGCGACCATCGCCCAGCCCTCATTCAGCGAGAGACGCGACGGTCCCGCCTGATGCTCGACGTCGCCTGGGCGCAATTCTATCGCCCGCGCCGCGCCTGTGATTGGCGCTGGACCCGGCGCGAAGGACTCGCGGTCGACTTGATCGAGGCTTTTCACTTCAGCCATATCCCAGCCTTGTATCAGAGCGAATAAGGATCGGCGGCGTCACGTAAGCCATCGCCGACGAAGTTGAACATCAATACGGTCAGGATAATGAAGACGCCGGGTATAAGCTTCCAGGGTTGATGCACGAGCGCGCCGAAGTTCATCGTATCTTGCAGCAGCACGCCCCAACTGACGCCAGGTTCCAACATGCCAATTCCGATAAAACTCAGCGCCGTCTCACCCAGGATCATGCCCGGGATCGCCAGCGTCAGCGTCACGATCAAATGGCTGGCGAAGTTGGGCAGCAGATGGCGTGTGATAATGTACAGGTCGGAGCCGCCGCTGAGCTTGGACGCGACAACAAAATCCAGATCCCGCAGCGACAGCAGCTTGCCACGCACGACGCGCGCCAGCCCCGTCCAGCCCACAATCGACAATACGATCGTGATCGCAAAAAACGTATGCTCGACGGGCCAGTGTCTGGGGATGGCGGCCGAAAGCACCATCCAGAGCGGCAGCGTCGGGATGGCGATCAGCAAGTCGATGATGCGCATGATGACTTCATCAACCATGTCGCCAAGATAGCCGGCGATGCCGCCGATGATGCAGCCGAGCACGAAGCTGATGGCGACGCCGCCCAAGCCGACAAAGAGCGAAACGCGCGCCGCGATCACCGTCCGCGAGAACAGGTCTCGGCTGACCGAGTCGGTGCCAAACAAGGTGATATTCGCGTCCTCATCGACGCCAAAGAGGTGCAGATCCAGCTTGAACAAGCCCAGAACCGAGTAGGGCTCGCCGCGCACAAAAAAGTGAATGGGGAATTTCACCTCTTCCTGCTCGGTGTAGATCTCGCGGAAAGTCTTGGGATGGAACTCGCGTTTGCGCGCGTAGACATAAGGTTGAAACGGGTTGCCGTCTAAGCCGAAGTGGATGACGCTCGGCGGCGCGTCCTTGAAGCCCTTCAAGCGTAGATTGGCAGGATAGGGCGCGATGAAATCAGCGAAGATCGCCATCAGGTAGAGCGCCAGGAGCACGGGCAGACCAAGCCGCGCCAAGCCATGCCGCCAGAAGCGCCGCCGGATCAATTTGCCGCGCGACAAATACTCCACCGAATCGCCCGCATTAGGGACCGAACCAGAGGGTAAGGCAGTCGAGATATTTTCCATCGCTTCCATCGCTTATGCCAACACCCGCCGTCCTTTGCGGATCCGCCGCCGATCAGTCATAGCGAATCCGCGGATCAAGCCATACCAGGGCAATATCGGAAATCAGAGTGCCAATCAGCGTTAAGGCGCTCAAGATCATGATGATGCTGCCGGCCAGATACATATCCTGGCGCAGGACCGCCGTCAGAAGCACGGGACCGATGGTCTGGAGGTTGAGAATGATGGATACCAGCGCTTCGCCGCCCACCATCGCCGGCAGCAGCCAGCCGATCGTGCTGAAGATGGGATTGAAGGCGATGCGCACCGGGTACTTCCAGAGCAGCCGCCTTTCGCTCAGCCCCTTTGCCCGCGCCGTGACCACATATTGCTTGTTCAATTCATCAAGCAGATTGGCGCGCATGACGCGAATCAAGCCGGCCGTGCCCGCCGTCGCCAGCACCAGCACCGGCACCCAGACATTCTTCAACATGTCGATCACCTTGGCGATGGACCAGGGCGCGTGTTTGAATTCCAGCGAAAACAAGCCGGTGACTGCATGCCCGGTCTGCGCGAAGACGATCCACATGATGATGATGGCGAAAAGAAAATTGGGTATCGCCAGCCCGATAAAGCCGATGAAGATCGACAGATAATCCATCAGGGAATATTGATGGGTGGCGGAATAGATACCAATTGGAATGGCAATCGCCCAGACGACGATCGTCGAGACGATCGAGATGATCATCGTCGCCGGCAGGCGTTCCATGATGATGTCCGACACCGGCTTGTTGTCGTGGCTGCTGCCGTAGGAACCGAAAGATCTTCCCAGATCGCCGTTGACGATGAAGTTGCGCATCCAGCGAAAGTACTGCGTGTAAAGCGGTCTGCCCAAGCCGTAGCGCTGTTCCAGCCGCTCAATCTCAGCCTGGTCGACTTTCAAACCCTGGCTCTCTAGCCTGATCACATAACTGCTGAGGTAATCGCCGGGGGGGAGCTGGATGATGATGAATGAAATCATCGACAGCAATACCAGCATCGGAATAAGAATGAAAATCCGGCGCACAATGATACGAAGCATCTAGTTCTCCCGGCTGATGGCGCGCGGCTTCCGCTACATAAAGATCCATCATGCCGCTGCAATATTTGACTTACCCTATTCGATTATGGATAATAGCACACATGACTTGCAAAGGCACATTTGCGGGTTTTGCAGACTTTTGTATTTGGAGTAAACAGAGTTTCTGTTGAAGGAGATCAAAATGTCACTGCCATTTCGTAAACTGTTACTTTTCTTGATTGTCTCGATGATGATCATCGGTCCTGGCGCGCTATTCGGCGCGGCGCAGGATTGCATGTACAACGAGGCGCCGATGCTGGCGGAGATGGTCGCCGCTGGCGATTTGCCGGGTGTCTGCGACCGCCTGCCGGATAATCCGCTGGTCGTATCGCCTGGCGTCTATCTCCCAGAGGCGCTAATCGTGCCCGAGATCGGCCAATACGGCGGCGAACTGCTCATGACCTGGCAGAACAACGTGGTCATGAAGGAGACGCTCTTCAACACCCTGAACCGCGACGACAACACGATCGCGCCCAATGTCATTGAAGAGTTCATCATCAGCGACGACGCCAGCGAATATACCTTCAAGCTGCGCGCCGGGCATAAGTGGTCTGACGGCACCCCGGTGACCACGGAGGACGTGCGTTTCGCCTATGAAGACGTCATCAGCAATGGCGAGCTACGACCATCGGTGCCGACTTACTTGAAGAGCGGCAACCTGCCCGACGGCGCCCCGGCGACGCTCGAGATCGTGGATGACACCACTTTCAAATTCGTCTTCGACGGACCTTATCCTGGTTTCGCCTCCAGCTTGGTCTCCCTGGGTACAGGTTACCTGGACATCATCAAGCCGAAACATTTCCTGGTCCAATTCCATAGCGATTATGGCGATGCCGATGAGATCGCCGCCATGGTCGAAGAGGGCGGATTGGAAAGCTGGGTGGAGGTCTTCAACGCGAAGGATGTCTCCGGCTGGTCAGAGAACAGCCTGGCGGCCATCGGCTTCCCGCAATTGGGACCCTGGGTGCGCGTGGAAGGCCCGGAAGAAGAAGTGGTGACGCAACGCAATCCCTACTACTTCGCGGTCGATGCCGATGGCAATCAGTTGCCCTATATTGACGGACGCCGCGCCGTCATCAACCAGTGGGGGATCATGGAGACGGCGGAACTGATGATGTTCGCCGGCGATGTGCATTACTTCTGGACGACCAGCCTGGCAAACTTGCCGCTCTTCATCGAGAACGAGGACAACGGCAACTACACGACCTTTGTCTACCCCAATAAAGACTCGCGCATGCTGCATCTCAATCTCACTTTCGATGACCCGGTCTGGCGAGAAGTCACCTGGGACGCGCGCTTCCGCAACGCCGTGATGCTGGCGATTGACAGCGAAGATCTGATCAATGCCATCTACTACGGCCAAGCCAGCCTGCCGACGGTCGCGCCGAGTGATTACGATGTCGATGGCGCCAACGCGCTGCTGGACGAGATGGGCATGACCGAGCGCGATGCCGATGGCTTCCGCCTGTCACCCAGTGGCGAGCCTTTCTCGATCATGCTCGAAGTTGGGGCCGGCGGCGGCGACTATGCGGACCCCGCGCCCTTCTTCGTCGATTACCTGGGCGATGTAGGCATCAGGGCGGACTTCCGCGAAATTGATCCCGCCCTGGTTGGCGAGCGGCGACTCTCCAACGAGATGCAAGCCGGGATCAACTGGAATACGGCGCCGCTTTTCGCCGCTCATACCTTCCCCGACTACATTCCGAACTACAATTGGGGTCCGCTATGGGGGCAATGGTATACCGATAACGAAACCGGCGAAGAACCGCCCGATTGGATCATGGAGCTTTACGCCATCCATGAAGATCTGATCAGCCACCCGCCCGGCAGCGACGGCTTCATCGCCGCTTCGGCCGCGCGGGATGCCTGGCTCTATGACAACGTGCCTTTCTTCACCCACATTGAGCAGCCGGGTATCGTGCACATGTGGTCCAACTGCCTGGCCAACGTGCCCGAAGCGCCCTTCCATCACGGCTCCTGGTCGAGCCACCGGCTGATCTACTTCACGGACAATTGCTAAGCGCGGTTCGGCATTGGCAAAACTACGGCGGAGGGCTGGCTCGTTCCAGCCCTCTCTTTATATTGGCGGGAGTTTTCGCCTTTTCTGCTGCGCGGCCAAAGTTCGAAATCAAGGAAGCAACTTATGAAATTCACCGGTGACTCCACACTCGCCGAAGTTATCGCATCAGCCAAAGGGCGAGCCGTGCTCGCGACGCATTTGCCTGAACTGCTGGAAGGGTCAGGAACATTGCGCGACCCGAATCTACCGCTCGCCGACCTGCCCTACCCTTGGCATCGGCGGCTGCCGGCGCTGCTGCGAGACTTGAACCGACCAGCGGAAGATGTATGGCTCCAAGACCTAGAGCAGCTTTCGATGAATGCCCTGGATCGCGAATCTTTCGCGCCACGCTTCACGCCATGGGATGCGGCGCCAGAGGATGTCGAGCTGAGCGCGGAATCGCTCGCGCACGCAAGGGGCGCCCCCAGCTTGTCCTTGAACGGCGAGTGGCAGCTGGCCGAGGGCGGCAAATTGACAGACAGACTGAACGGCGTCTGGGATGACTCGATCCCGGCACAGGTCCCGGGCAGCGTACACAGCGCCTTGGTGGAAGCCGGGCGCCTCCCCGAGACTACTTTCGGGCGCAACCAGGAAATCGCACGTGCTGAGAGCTTCAAGACCTGGTGGCTGCGCCGCGAATTTGCCCGTCCAGACGACCTGGTTGGCGAGGATCTAAAGTTCGGCGGTGTCGCCAATCGCTGCACCGTCTGGCTGAATGGGGAGATGCTGGGGAGCCATGAAGGCATGTTTGGCGGTCCCGATTTCGATATCGCCGGCCGCCTTCAGGAGCAGAATACCTTGATCTTGCGCCTTGATCCCGTGCCGTTCGAGATCGACAAGGGACGCGCGTTCAACCCCGATAGCAACGACAGTTGGAAGCACACCGTCGTCTTCAACAATGTCTACGGCTGGCATTATTCCAACTTGCAATCGCTGGGCATCTGGCGCTCCGCCCACATTCACGATCGTCCGGCTGTTGCCCTCGTCGATCCTTTCATGCGCACGGTCGACGCGGCAGCCGGCATCGTGGAACTGGCGCTGCGGTTCGAGTCGCATTCGTCTCCTTGGAGCGGGACGCTGCAGGCGACGATCGCACCGGAAAACTTCGATGGTCAGCCGTATTCATTTTCAAAAGAAATCAACTGCGAAACGACAAAGCACAGATGCAACCTGCGCTTGCAAATCCCGGAGGCCCACGTGTGGTGGCCCGTTGATATGGGCGAGCAGCCTTTGTATCAAGTTACGCTCTCCTTCCAGCCGGATGACGATGGACAAGCGGATGTCCAGCGCTTCAACTTCGGCTTGCGCACGATCGAGATGGCGCCGCTGCCCGGCGGACCGCGACCCGATCGCTACAACTGGACCTTCGTCGTCAATGGGCAGCCCATGTTCATCAAGGGTACGAATTGGTGCACACTGGACGCCCTGCTTGATTTCTCGCGCGAGCGTTACGAGCGCTTCATCAAATTGGCGGCGATGCAGCATGTGCAGATGTTCCGCCCCTGGGGCAGCGGCATGCCGGAAACCGACGACTTCTACGATCTCTGCGACCGCTACGGCATACTGGTGATGCAGGAATGGCCCACCGCCTGGAACAGCCATGTGACGCAGCCCTACGATATGCTCGAAGAGACAGTGCGGCGCAATACGCTGCGCATCCGCAATCACCCGTCGCTGGCGATGTACGGCGGCGGCAACGAATCGAGCGAGCCTTTTGGACCCGCCATAGATATGATGGGGCGCTTGAGTATAGAGCTTGACGATACCCGTGTCTTCCACCGGGGCGAGCCCTGGGGCGGCAGCAACCATGATTACGGCACCTATTGGGGGCGGCAGAACCTCGATTACAGCCTGAACATGACCTCGGTATTCTGGGGCGAATTCGGCCTGGCTTGCAGCCCGGTTTACGAGTCGGTCATGCGCTACCTGCCGGACGAAGAGAAAGATGTCTGGCCGCCGGTGGAAGACGGCGCCTTCGCCTATCACACGCCGATATTCGACACTTACGACGATGTCTCCCGCCTCAAGCAGAACGCCTATTATTTCGTGCCGTCAGATTGCACGCTGGAGCAATATACGATTGGCTCGCAGTTGTCGCAGGCGGTCGGCATTCGGCACACGCTGGAGCGGGCGCGCTGCCGTTTTCCCCATAGCACTGGCGCGCTCTATTACAAATTGACGGACAATTATCCGGCCGCGTCCTGGGCTTGCATCGACTGGTACGGCGCGCCCAAGATCGGCCACTATTTCTTCCAGGACGCCTTCGCCCCGCTCCTTGCCCCCGTGGTCTTCAGCAGCACGAATGTGGTCGGCATACCCGTTTCGCTGCCGGTCTACTTGCTGGACGACGCCGGCGCGCTTGCGGATTCGGTTTGGAATGTGGTCGTCCACGCCTTCAACGGCGATCTGCAGCTGATCAAGCGAGAAGAGTACGACGGTCAAGGCGGGGTTGCCAACCCGCACAAGCTCGGCGAATTCACGCTAACATTCGAAGAAACCGATACCGTCCCGCTATTTGTGGTATCGGAGGTCCGGAAGGACGGCGCGCTCGCCCAGCGCAATTTCTATTTCGTGAATTTTGAGACGGTCAAAGGCAGCCTCTTCAATTTGCCTAAGACGTCGCTTGAGTTCGACCTGCAGGGCGAAAGCGTGACTGTAAGCAATACGGGCGATCTGCCGGCAGCCGCAGTCGATGTCTCGCGTCCGGGCCACCTCGATACTTTCACCGTGTCCGACAACTATTTCTGGCTGGACGCCGGCGAAACGGTCACTGTCGAAGTCAGCGATGCTGACGGGCTGGTCGTCAGCGCCTGGAATGCGGAGGCCGTTGGAGCAGCAGACTAGGCTCCGGCCACATTCGTGATTTTCAGCACCAAGGGATTGGGCCAAATCCGGTTATTGTAAAGGCGCTGCGTTCGGCAGAACGTGATGCGCAGTTCATCGCCGTCCTGGCGCCAACGCGTCTTAGGATCGACCTCCGGCTGATACTCCAGCACCTCGCCCGATTGGCCCAGCACTTCGATATCAGTTTGCTCGGTGGCGCGCAGGCTCTTCAATGTGATCGTGCGCCATTCGCCCATCTCCAGCGGCGGCAAAGTATCGAAGGCATACACTGTTCGCGTGTCCGCGTCCCAAGTGAAATAAGCTTCATCCTCGTGCGTCACTGTCCACGGGCGCACGCGGCGCGTCGCCTCGCCGTTGACGAAGTTCCACAAGCCGATCTCACGGACGCGGTCATCCATATTGCGCGGCAGCCGGCCATCGGCGTCGGGTCCGCCGACCGCCAGCAGCAGCGTGCCGCCGCGCGAACGGATGTCGATCAACAGCTTGATCAATTCGCGCCCGCTCTTCAGCGCATCGTTACCGGCTTTGTATTGCCACTGCGTGCCGATCGTGTAATGCGCTTCGAAGGGACCGCGCACTTCGTCGCGTCGTTCTTGCTCCGGCGTGATGATCCCGCCGCGCGTGATCATGATCTCGCGATTTAGGCTCCAGGCGTATTCCACCAGCGAGCGCGTGGCATCGCGGTAGCCGTCGAAGCACAAGATATCGGGCTGATAGCGCTCCAGCAATTCGCGGATTTGCGCCTTGTCGTACGCCAGCAGTTCGGCATTAGTTTCGGGATTGGCGTAATCTCGGGCGCGGGCCGGCGTTTTGTCTCGCTGCCACTGAAACCAGGCGTCGTCGGGCGAAAAGTACATGCCCACCGGCAGGTTGACCTGGCGCAGGGCGTCCACATATTCGCGTAGAATATCATTGCCGTATGCGCTGTTCATCACGTTGAAGTCGGTCGTGGCGGTATCCCACATACAGAAGCCGTTGTGGTTTTTCGCCGCGACGGTCACGTAATCGAAGCCGCAGAGCTTCGCCAGGCGCGCGTACCACAGGGCGTCGAACTCGCTTGGATTGAAGAAGGTCGGCAAGTGCGTGAAATAGCGCCGCAGATAATCGGGCGAGGCGCCAATGACCGAATGGGCGTTGACCATGCCGAAGGGCGCGTCGACCGTCCAGTACAGGTACATGCCCAGCGCCATATCCTGGTACCATTCAAGGCGCTCCGGCGAATTG
Source organism: Phototrophicaceae bacterium (assembly GCA_965205125.1). GTDB lineage: Bacteria > Chloroflexota > Anaerolineae > Aggregatilineales > Phototrophicaceae > UBA6055. The sequence goes on along the minus strand of CBDBFY010000001.1, from coordinate 690,490 downwards.
CGCATCTCGGTATAGACGCCCTGCGACGCGCGGTCTTGTTCTTGGTTGGTTCCCTGCGCCATCGTCCCGCCTTTCCACCAGCATAATCCAATCGATTTTCAGCAAATCGGGCGACCCACTGGCTCGCCCCTACATTACTCGCGATAGGTTACTGCCAATAGACGCGCAGCGCGTTCAGCCCCAGCACGTCCGCCATCTCGGCCTCGGACAAGAAATCGCAATGCCGCTGGACGTAACTTAGAAGCTGCCGATAAGTGCCGCTGGTAAGGAGACCGGGCGCATCCGTACCCCACATGATCTTCTCGGCGCCGATCAACTCGGCCGCGCGCTTGAGGTACATCCGCGCCGCCACATAGGGATATTCATCGAAGTCAGGCGAATAAGCGGGCAGCGCCGACAAATCAAAATAGACGTTCTCCCGGCGCCCTAATAAGATCTGTTCTCTCCATTTGTCATCGAGTTCAGTATCGTCGACCTCGCCTTCGCCAATCGGCGGCTGAGCCAAATGAGCGATGACGAAGGTCAAATCGGGATGGCCTTCGGCGAGAGCCGCGACCGCCTCGGTCTGATAGGCTCGGCGCCCGATCTTGCCGAGATCAAGGGTCACAACCAACCCGTCGCGCTCGGCTGCTTCAAAGATCCAGCCAAATGCCGGCGCGTCAAGGCGCAGGTCAGGATAGAGCCCGGTCAAGCCGGTCGGCTCGGTCAGTTCGAATTTGAGGATTCGCAAGCCATAATCTTCGACGCATTGCTTATAAGCCTGCCGGGCATCGCGCGCCAGTGGATCCGGCGCAAAGGCGCCTACAAAGCGATTGGGAAAACGCTCAACAGCCGAAGCGACGTAGGCATTTGCCTCGCCATAGAAGGGTCCCTGCAAAAGCACGGCTCGCTCGACGCCTGCCCAGTCCATCTGCGCCAGGAGCGCTTCCGCCGGAAACGTTGTCGCTTCGTTGAATGGCGGCAGCAACTGAATGGTCTGCTGGCCCCAGCGCACTACCCCCCAAGACAACGAACGCGTCGGACCGCTAGCGGTCATCCCCTTGACCGCCGTCATAATATGGGCATGCGCGTCGATGATCATTGATTCTGCCACCGGTTAGAAACCGCTCGTATAAACCACCAATTTGAACGCAACGTCACCATAATCCATTACCGATTCGAGTTGCTTTCCCGCTTGGCTCCCCCACAAAACCCCTGAAATTTGGAGAAATATATCGAGACAGTATAGATATAGCGGTTGATTTGAGAGTACCCCACCCCCTCGGTCGTCGGCGGGATCAGCAATCGCAAGGGAGCGACGGCGACTGCGCGAAATGAGAGAATAGGACAAGGTAGCCATAGCGGCGAGCGTAGCATCGCTTTGAGTGGAATGGCTGAGCAAATGGTCGCAATTTCGGTCGGCGCGCTTGAGTCAGTCTGCGGAGCAAGAGATCGGCAAGGAAAAGCGGCCGCGGTCAAAACCACGATTGGGGATGTGGTCATCCCATCAAGCCAGTGATCCGGCGCGCCTCTTCGGGCGAGGCGATCTCGCGCCCGACCTCACTGGCGATGCGGACGGCGCGTTCGACCAGTTCAGCATTGCTCTTGGCGTAGACGCCTTTTTCGATGTAGGGGCAATCTTCCATGCCGACGCGCACATGACCGCCGATGGCGATGCCATGGGCGATGACCGACCAGTAGACCTCAGGCGCCATGCAGCTCATGCTCCAATTCATGTCCGACGGCAAATGATCGACCATGAATTGGATGCCCTTAGCGGAAGGCGGCGTCCAGCTCTGGCCGGGCCAGCCGAAAAACAGCGTCCCCCACAAGGGATCGGGCAGCAGACCGAGCTCGTCTTCGCGCCGGTCGCCCACCCAGAATTCGCCAGCGCGCACTTTTTCAATCGCCCAGAAGGCGCCAGTGCTGAAGCATTCAATCTCCAGCTTGACGTCATTTTCATTCGCCAGGCGCGCGTATTCGCGCAACTCGGAAATGGGATGAATGGAATAGCAATAACCAGCCGGCGGGTGCTCGGGCACCGGCTGAAAATATTCGTCATGAGAGTCGAAATTGATCGAGCTCATATCGGGTTTGAGCTTTTGCCAGAGCTCGATCTTCTGCTCCAGGCGAATGCTCGCCAAGCCAAACTGCAAGACCGCCTCGCCTGTGCCGCGGATTCGCTCGGTAATCTCCGCCCAGCCATCCATGATCGGGATCTGCAGCAGCCGGCCATCGGGTTGGATTTCGGTATCGCTGACATAAGAGCCGTGCACATGACAAATGGAGGCGCCCGCGTTAATCGCGCGAACGTATTCATCGGCGACGCCCGTCGGGTTGTCCGGCTTCGGTCCATAGGGATTGTGCGGATAGCTCAAGGTCGTATCGCAAGTGACGGTGATAACTAGCTTTTCCATGATGTGCTCTCCTAATTCAGAAGTTGATGGTGTAGGCGGGCGACTCACAGGGGCGCGTAGACACTACCCGTCAGTCGCCCCTACATCATTCGCCATAGCCGATCAGTCCATAGTCAAAACAATGCGGCCGGTGACGCCCGCGCGCAGCAGCGCCAGCGCCTCGTTGACCTCATCAAGCGGAACCGTCTGCCGCACGATCGAGCGCAGCGCTCCGCTCGCGTAGAGCTTGAGGCAGCGGCTGAGATCGTTCCGCCGGCCCGCGCGCGTGCCGATAACTTCCTTTTCGTTCTGCGCCAGTTCCTTTCCCGATAGCGGGAACAACTCGGGTGTATATCCGACCACCACCAGGCGCCCGCCCCGCCGCAGCGAGGCAAATCCAGCGGTCATGGTGCTTTCCAAGCCGACCACGTCAATCACACGATCGACGCCGAGGCCGCCGGTCAATTCCTGCATCTTGGACGCCAGATCATCGTCAGCCGCGCTTGAGAAAACGGACGCGCCCTGCTCCAGCGCCCAATCGGCTTTGGTCTCGTCAATATCAGCCGCTATCACCTCAGCGCCCGCCAAAGCCAAGAGTTGCGCTACGATGGAGCCGACGCCGCCGATGCCGATCACCAGAACGCGGTCGCCGATACCCACATCCGCTCGATCGACGGCGCGCAGCGCGGTCATGCCGGCGTCGCAGCAGGTCGCGCCATCGGGGAAGCTCACCGCATCGGGCAGGCGGATGAGTTGCTGCGCCGGCAGGCAGACGTATTCGGCATAGCCGCCCGGCACAGCAAGCACACCGACGATGCCGCCCATGTTGAGGCAAAGCTGATCGCGACACGTGCGGCAATAGACGCAGGCGTTGCAAGTGATAAAGTTGTATACGGCGACGCGATCGCCCGGCGCCAATTCTGACACGCCAGCGCCAACCGCCGCGACCTCGCCGGCGATCTCGTGGCCCATGACAAAGGGCAGGTCCGGCGTGTAGCCAAAGCCATCGAGCAGCTTCAGATCAGTGCCATCAACGCCGCAAGCGCGTACACGAACCAGAGCCTCGCCCGCGCCCGGCTTCGGCTGTGGGACGTTCTCAATCCGCAGCGGCTGGCCGAGTTCGTGAAGAAGCGCCGCCTTCATTCGCCGTCCTCGCCGCCAATGCCGATCTCGATCAGCGCCGCGCGATAAATCGGCAGCCCCCAGAGGTAGCCCTGCTCGGGTACGGGATAGCCATACATATCAAGGGTCGAGGTGCCGGCGAAACCAATATCGACCAGCGCCTTATTCATCGCCGCCAGGTTGAGCGCGCCCTTGCCCGGCGGATAATGCAACTCGCTGGTTACGCCATCGGTATCGGAATAGTGAAGGTGCTCAATCCGCGCTCCCAAATCGTAGATGGCATCCACATAGGTCTCGGGTTGGCCGACGCCATAATGGCAGAAGTCGAAGAGTATGCCGAAGTGCGCGCGGTCAAGCTGGTCGCAAAGCTGCTTCATAAAGTCATTGTCCATACCCAGGGTGAAGGGATGCGGCTCGGCGGTGAAACGAACGCCCTTGGGCCGCGCATAATCAATCGCTTCAGTGAAAAGCGCAACCAGCACGGCAAGCAGGTCGGCATCCGGGATATCGCTATCGGGCGGGCGCCTGCCTTCCCAGATCATCACATCAGCGACGCCCAACTCCAGCGCGTGATCGACGTCCGCCTTAAGGCCCGCCAGCGTCCGATCGTAATTCTTCTGCGAGCCAAAGGGCTGAAAATAATCGGCGCCGACCGCGTTGTAGCCCCAGAGCGCCAATCCCAATTCAGCGGCGAATTCGCGGAATTGTCTCAGCAAGCTCGGCGTGCGACAGCCTGCCAGGTGCGGCGGCCACATTTCCACCGCGTTGCAGCCGGCCGTCGCCAAGCGCTGGCAGGCCTCTTCCGCCATGTAGTCCTGGAATGTGATGGAATTGCCGCACAAACGCATAGCCCGATCTCCTTACGCTTCCACGCCCAGTTCCGCCGCCAGCGCCACGCAGGCGTCCCACAACCGGTCCGGCAGCTCAATTCCGGCGCGCGAACGCTGCTGCGCCGTGCGATATTCGGGCTCGCCCGGGAAGAGCACTTCGTCCACGCCTTCGGGGGTGCGCGCTGATTTGACATGGGCGATCAGCTCGCGCGTGCGCCGCTTGAAATCAGCGATGTCTTCAAAAGCGGCGATGTTCATCACCTGAAAGAGAACGCCATTGCCGTGCGTCGCGGCCGCCTCGCTAACGTAACCAGCGCCGCTCAAGCCGCCGGCCAGCATCTCTATCATCACACCCAGCGCGTAGCCCTTATGTCCGACCGGTCCGCCCAGGGGCAAGAGCGCGCCTGTCGGCGGTCCGTAGAAGTCCTTTGGATCACGCGTCGGGTTCCCGCCGGCGTCGATGATTACATCCTCCGGCAATTGGGCGCCGCGATAGAAGTGATCGCGCACCTTGCCCTCGGGCATGACCGACGCGGTGATATCGACCAGAACGGGCCAATCCAAGCCGCTCGGCGCCGCGAAAGCCAGGGGCGTCGGGGTGAAGCGGCCTTCGATCCCGCCCCAGGGCGCCACATTGCCATTTCCTCCGGTTTGGGAATTGACGTAGGCGGTACCAATCATGCCTCGCTCCGACGCCATCACGACATATTCGCCCAGCCGCCCGATATGCGGGCTGTTCACCAGCGCCACCATGCTGATGCCCTGCCGCGCCGCGATCTCTATCGCCCGCTCCATGGCTATCTTGGCCGCCACCTGTCCCCAGGTCCGCTGCGCATCCAGCAGCGCGGTCGACCCCAACTCGCGCAGCGTCAGGACATCGGCGGACACGTCGATATAACCATCGCGGGCGAACTCGGCATATTGCAGCAAGCGCATAAATCCATGCGAATCATGCCCGGCCAGGTTGGCGCGCAGCAAGGTCTCCGCCACCCAAGCCGAGCGCTCCGGCGGCGAGCCCAGGGCATTCAATATCGCCGTGCCCAGCTTTCGAAGCTGCTCTACTTTGAAGTTTGGCATCAACCCCCTCCATTCGCTGCAGCGGCATGAAAGACAGCCAGCATCTCGCGGGCGCCCGCTAGAATGAGACCCTGATCCGACGCAATCGGGATGACATGCAAGCCCTGCTTCAGCAGGTTTTTCCAGCCGAAGGGGCTGCTCTCGTCGGGGTCAGGCGAGCGGCCCGACATCAGGGGCATGTTGGCGGCGCGGGCTTTGGCCGCCACCTCGTCAATCGTCGCGATAACGCGCGGATCATCGAATGCCGGCAACAGACCCATGCTCGCGCTCAAGTCAACCGCGCCGATCATGCAGGCGTCCAGCCCCTCAACATCCAGCACGGCGGCGAAATCTTCCACGACGCCGACGGTCTCGATCATGATGACGACGATGGTCGCGTCGTTCGCGGCGGCGAGATATTCTTTCTCATCCAGTCCGTAGCGGCTGGGGCGGCGGGGACCGGTTCCGCGAATGCCCAGCGGCGGATATTTGCAGGCGGCCACCGCCAGGCGGGCGTCGGCGGCGCTGTCGATATGCGGCACGATGACGCCGTCAGCGCCCATATCCAGCACGCGCTTGATATGGACCGGATCATTGCCCGGCACGCGCACGATGGTTGGCGCGTCGCCAAGGGCGATCAGCAGATTCTGCAAGGATTGCAGGTCGATAGCGGTGTGCTCGGTATCAATGGCGACCCAATCCAGCCCAACGTCGCGCGCCATCTCGGCGACGGTGATGTCCGTCAGGCTCAGCCACATGCCCGGGCTGGGCTGGCCGCGCCGCCATTTCGCTTTCAATTCGATAGCATTCAATTTGTCCTCGTTTCTTCGCGTTCGTGGGCAAGTTTGGCGCAAGCGGGCGACTCACCGCCGAGCGTAGACTCTACGGTTCAGTCGCCCCTACATTCATTCGCGCTCCGGCGGGCGACCTGATAGGTCGCCCCTACGTCTTTAATTTTGTGTCTCTCTATACGTTGCCTTATTCTTCATTGCCTACTTGGGATTACTCAGGAGCGAGCGCTCATTTTCTGCATCAAAGACATGCATCTGCCCGCCGGCGAAATGCAGGCAGCAAGCCTCGCCGACCGGGACTGATTCTTGGGCGTCGACGATCACGCGGAAGAGCTGCCCGGCGGCGCGGACGAAGATCAGATCGCGGCTGCCCAGCGCTTCCACCAGTTCCACTTCGCCGCTGACGTTGTTCTCGCCCGCTTCCGCGACCAGTCTGATCGCTTCGGGCCGGATGCCCCAGATGACGCGATTCCCCGCCATTTTCTCCAAGCCATCATGGAAGCGCTTTGGCAGAGACAATTCGAAGCCGGGCAACTGAAGACGATAGGCCCCGCCATCCTCGCTCTTGACCACGCCATGCAACAAATTCATGCTCGGCGTGCCGACGAAATTGGCGACGAAGGCATTCTGCGGCGCGAAGAATACCTCGTGCGGACTGCCAACCTGTTGGATATCGCCATCGTTCATCACGATGATCTTATCGCCCAGCGTCATCGCCTCTTCCTGATCGTGCGTGACGAAGATGAAGGTTGTGCCGGTATCCTGATGCAGCCGCTTGATTTCGGTGCGCAGCTGCACGCGCAGTTTCGCATCCAGATTGCTCAGAGGCTCGTCCATCAGAAAGACTTCGGGGCGGCGCACCATCGCGCGCGCCAGTGCCACCCGCTGCGCCTCGCCGCCGCTGACCTGGCGAACGCTGCGGCCCAAGAGATGATCGATGTTCACCAATGCCGCCACTTCGCGCACGGTGCGGTCGATCTCGCCGCGCTTCATCTTGACCGCATGCAAGGGAAAGGCGATGTTGTCATAGACATTCATGGTGGGGTACATGCTGAAATTCTGAAAGACCATCGCCACCCGGCGATCTTTCGGCGCCAGATCGGTGATATCGCGCTCGGCAATGGTGATGCGGCCGCTGTCCGGCTGCTCCAAGCCGGCGATCATGCGCAAGGTCGTCGTCTTGCCACAGCCCGATGGCCCCAGCAAAACCGCCAGCTCGCCTCCTTCAATGATCAGATTGATCTTGTTGACCGCCGCGCGATCCGAATTGGCGAATCGCTTGACCAGGTCGTTGAGTACGACTCTCATGTCAATTCAACTATTATCCCATCTGCACCGAAACGCCAACTGAAGGGGCGTGCCCTGGGTCGCTCGAAGTCATTCGCCATAGGCCTGCGGGCGAGACAAGTCTCGCCCCTACATTTTCTCAACACCATAAAGCCTTGTAGGGGCGACTCTCGAGTCGCCCGTCACTCCCCAATTGCTGCAGTTCCCTACTCCAAAATTCCAAATGTCAGTCCCTTCACCAACTGCCGCCGCAAGGCGATGGTCAGCAGGATGACCGGTACCATAATGATCAGATTCACCGCGAATAAATTGCCCCACTCGACGCGCGTGCGCACGATGTAGGTGCCGGCCGTCATCGGCAAGGTGCTGGTTCGGTTTCCCGCCAGGATCAGCGCCAGGAAGAATTCATTCCAGGCGAAAATGAAGTTGAGGATCGCGGTGGCGACGATGCCGGGAAAAACTACCGGCAGCACGACGCGCCAGAGGGCGCCCAGACGGGTATAACCCTCGACCATCGCGCTTTCTTCCATGGCCGCCGGCAATTCGGCGAAGTAGCCGCGCATCATCCAGATGACCAGCGGCAAGAGAAATGTCTGATAAGTGATGATGAGGCCGGGAAAGGTATCGCGCAAGCCGATGCCCAATCCGCGCTCCAGATAGAGAAACATGGCGTAAAAGGGCAAGCCGACCACGATGGGCGGGATCATGCGCAGGGAGATCAGCCACTGCATCAGCGCCTTCGAACTGCGAAAACGGAAGCGGGCGATAGCATAAGCGGCTGGCATGCCCAAAATCAGCGCGACCGCGACCGAGCCGACCGAGATGATCAAGCTGTTGCGCAAGTAGACCCAGCCCTTGCGCGTGAAGAAAACGAATTCGAAGTTTTCCAGCGTCGGCTCGAAGATCCAGGTCGGCGGGCTTGAGACCCAAATGATCTGTGGCTTGAAGGCGGTGATGCTGCCCGCCAGCACCGGCACGATGACCAGGATCGCCATCACAATCAGGATGACATAAGCGAGGACACGTTCGGAGGTCGGTACGCGCATCGGTTAGCCCACCTCGACATCGCGATACAAGTAGCGGAACATCAGGGCGGAGATCAGACCGATGAACAGCAGCATCAAGATGGAGCCGGCCGCCGCCCGGCTCAGCTTGCTGAAAGTGAAAGCGGTGCGATAGAGATACAGGCTCAGCGTCTCGGTGGTGAGGTGAGGCCCGCCATCGGTCATAACGCGCACGATATCGAAGGTGCGGAAGGCATCGACCGTGCGCAGCAGCAGCGCCACCAGAATCACCGGGCGCAGCATGGGCAGCGTGAGGCGGCGGAATATCATCCAGGACGAAACGCCTTCCAACCGCGCCGATTCAAAGGGCGCGCGCGGCAGAGTCGCCATGCCCGCCTCAATAATGAGAAAGACCAGCGGATACCATTGCCAGATATCGACCAGTACAACGGTCAGCCGCGCTGTGCTGGCCTGCGCCAGCATGGTTTGCCCCGGGATGCCGAGCAGACCGAGAAACCAGTTGACCAGGCCGAAGAGCGGGTCCAGCATCCAGTTCCACATCAGCCCAACGACGATCGGCGCCATGGTGATAGGGACGATTAGAATCAGGCGCAGCAGCTCTTTGCCCGCGGTGATTCGGCGAATCAGCAGGGCCACGCCAAAGCCCAGCAGAAAGGAACCGGAAACCGAGAAGACAACATAATAGAGCGTGTTGAGCGCGCTCTGAATAAAGTCGTCGTTGCCCAGCATGCGCTCAAAGTTCTGCAAGCCGACAAAGGGACGGGACTGCGAGGCGAAGGTGACGCGAAACAGCGAAACGCCTGTCGAGAAGATGATGGGGTAGATCACCACCGTCAGCAGAACGATCAGCGCGGGCGCGATGAAAAACCAGTGCCGCTGCCGCTGCGTTAGGTGGTAGAGGCGCGTTGAGAATGGCTGGTTTGAGTTGTCCGATGCATCAGAGGCAGTCATGCTTGCACAGTTGTCATGTATCGGTGGGCGACCCAAGGGTCGCCCCTACAGCTTTACTCCAGAGCAACCCTACATGCACTCGTCGTGCTCAAGACCAAGCTCGGCGAACTTCGCGCAGACAAACTCCTCGCGCTGTTCCACCGATACGTAGGTAAGCCCTTCGTCGTAATAGCCGGCGTCTTCGACAATTTCGCGGATGTCACTGTTGGCGTCCATCATCAGCGACGCCGCGTCGCCGCCCGCGGCCACCTCTTGCAAGGCGCGGCCGATGGCGTTCTCCGCTTCGGGCCACCAGGGCTCAGCCGGGCGCCCGATGCCGACTTTTGCCGCCTCGTAGTTCGCCGTCAGATGGGGCCACTTCGCGACCAGATCGGGATCGGTCAGCACTGAGATGCGATGCCCAGCGCCGGTCTGATCGGCCAGGATGCGGGAGAAGGCTTTGCCATGCGCCAACTGCAGGTAATCCCAGGCGATCTGCTTCTGTTCCTCGGAGATATGCGCGTTGATCATATATGCCGGTCCGGCCGAGAGCAGCGCCGATTGAATTTCACCCGTTTCCGGATTCATCCAGCCGGGCACCGGCGCGAAGCCGGTATTCGCCGCGACGATCGAAGCATCGGGATCCAGCAAGAGCGGGATCGCCCAGCTCTCCGTTCCATACATCGCCACCTTGCCTTGGGCGAAATTCTGCATCACCTCGCCGAATTGGAAGGACTCGCGTCCCGGCGGCTGCAAATTGAGGACATCCTGCCCGGCGAAGAAATTCGCCGTATCGATCGCCGCCTCGGTATCGAATAGCGGATTGAATTCGCTATCGAAGAAATCGACGCCGCGTGAGAAGCCGAAGTGAATCATGTAATCGAAGAGGATGTTGTTGGGGGTGCCATAGCGGTAGTTGAAGCCATACAGCTCATCGTCGGGCCGGGTGAAGAATTCGCCGACTTCCGCCAGTTCATCCCAGGTAGCCGGTACGGTGAGCTCGCGCCCGTACTGTTCCATGAAAGCCGCTTGCTCGTCGGGGTCTGCAAAGAGGTCGGTGCGATAGGCGAACATGCCAACAGCGACCAGCGTCGGTATGCCGACCCATTTTTCTTTCGCCATCGCTACGGTGCCGAAGGCGCGGGTGGTGAAGTCTTCCGGATGCGAATCGCCCGGCGCCGCCAGATAGAAGCGGTCCAGCTCTTCCAGGCAGCCCAGCGCCGCCAGCGCGCCCGCCCAGCCATCTTCGACAAACATGATGTCAAAGTCGTCGCCGCCGGCCGCACAGGTGGTCTGAATCCGCGGCAGCACATCGCTATGCGCCGCGTTTTCGTAGATCAGGGTGACGCCGGAAGCCTCTTCGTACAGCGGATCCAGGATCTCGTGCTGATAAGCCAGGATGGGCACGACCTCGGTGTTGAGGATGCGCAGCTCCTTGCCTTCCCAGGGGCGCGCGCCCGTCTCCGGATCGGTCAGCGGGATCGAATCCTGCGCCGAAACGAGTGGCAGGCACAGCGCTGCCACTACGAGGGTGATCAGAATAGCTTTGAGGTTTTTCATCTCATTTACTCCTTGACGACAAATCTAATTGGACATTCGAAAAGATACGTTCTCATACTTCGATAGCTGTGCCTTTCTACTCTTGTAGCTGAAAATGCGCTTGAATGGAGCGGACGCGCTGTGCTTCCGGCGCGCCCAATGAAACGGAAAAGTCGTCGCTCAAATCACGCAGATAGATTCTGCAAGAAACCCCAGGGGACTTGACGATATGGCGTTGGAGCCAGTCATGCGCCAGGGGCCGTGGTCATCACATAAAGATAAGCGGGGGGACAGTTCATTCTCCACACACCTAGCACTCTACCCTGAGCTCGTATTGGTAACCTTCTTCGAGTCTTATCGCCTTTCTTAAGCTGCGACCACGATATCTTGCTCTTAATTCATAACTGCCGGGTTTCAAATCATATGATGAATAGTATTGCCGGATGTATGCTTCTCCTGTGTTTGAGTAATTTCCACGATGTTGCCCTAAGACATCTACTTGGCGATTGTGTCTATACAAATCCACGTGAACTTCTGGTGGCGATATGATGATTTCGGCATCAAACTTGCCGCGCAGTGTGTCGTGAATACCTGCATAGCAATTTAGAGTTTTTGCTTTGGTAGCGCGTATTCTTGCCTGTGCAGTTTGGGTTGGAGCCCTCCTTGCGGCTTGAGTAGAACGAATTTTGGCTTCAGCCGTTCGGGTCATTATCCGTTCTTTTGCCCGAGCAGTAATAATAACCTGGGTGTGATATGCGAGTGTCCGTTCTATTGATTCGCTTGTTTTGCCCAATATTTGTTGGGTAGCTGTTTGTGCGACTTGTGTTGGGAATACAAATGTTGCGGTCAGAGCTTGGTGTGCTCGGTATTCAGACTCAACATGTTTGACCACAACACCCGCAACGATGACTAAAGTTATAATACCTGGGACAATGAGCGCACGGAAAGCAAATTTCCCTACTGTACGCGCTGTGCGCCGTTTAATTGGCTGAGTATCATCCAAGCTACGTTTATGCACCATCTCGCGCCTCTGTAGCTCCCCATTTCAACAAATCTATTTCACCAGTTCGCGCCCCGCACAGCCTCCGCATAATGTCAACGCGTTGTGATAGTAACGCGTCGGATTGCCTTCGTCAACAAAACGCAATCGACAAGAGACTGCCGTCAAGGGCTCCGACGCCCGTTACACTCTGGGTCGCCGGACGAGTTTTCTGATCAAACCGCATTACTTGCCAAAGTCAGACCAGTTCGCTAACATTTTGCACAGGCGTGGGCGAACATCTTGTAGACAAAACTGGAAGCTTGTCGATCGCGCTCGTTGTGTATCAAGAGAAAGGAGTTTGCCCGGGGTACCTGTAGTTTTGACCAGACCGACACGCAAATCGCCAGATATTTAGCTTACTAGCGAGGTAAGAGATGAAAAGCAAAAGGCATATCATACTCCTGATCGTCATTTTAGCTCTCCTTTGCGGCGCAACTGCGATTACGCCGGCGCAGGATGAAGTGACATTGGGCTTCGTCTATGGGTCGTTCGCCCCGCAGGAGAAATGGGAAGCATATTTCGAAGGCTTCTTGGCGGAACACCCGGAAGTCACCATCAACTACATCCCGGTTCCGCTGGACAGCTGGGGCGATTATACGCAGAAAATTGTCACCACGATGCTGGGCGGCGAGCAAGTCGATGTCATCTGGAATGCCATTGAAGCCGTTCCCTTGATGGCGGAGAGAGGCGTCCTGCGAGAGCTGGATTCTTTCCTCGAGAGCGATCCAGATATACAGGAATTCCTGGACGATGCGCATCCCAAGCTGCTCGAAGGACTGCGCTGGAAGGACCAGCAGTATCTGCTCCCCTTCGCCTGGAATACGACACTGGTCTATTACAACAAGTCAGTGCTGGAAGCCGCGGGCTTACCCGAGCCGCCGCCCGATTGGACCTGGGATGACTTTCTCGAGTACGCCACGACTATCACCCAGGATACAGATGGCGATGGCAACAACGACATATGGGGCTTCCACCACAACGCCTGGCTCTGGCATCTTGGTCCCTGGCTGGTCTCCAACGGTTCCTTCTTTCTCAATGAAGACTTCACCGAGCCTTGGTACAGCCGTTCCGAGTCGATTGAGGCGCTGCAATTCGCGCGCGACCTCATTTGGGAACACGGGGTGGGTCCCAGCGGATCCTTTAACTTCCGGGAAGCCTTCGTGGCTGGCACGCTGGGCATGATGATCGACTCGCCCGCGGGTCGCCAGCGCCTGATACCCGCCGGCATGTCCGCCGATGACTACGATGTCGTCTTCTTCCCCACCAAATCGGGCGAAGGCGCGCCGGGCTCCCAGTGGGGCACGGACGGCTATGGCATCACGAAAGACAGCCAACACCCGGACCTGGCTTGGGAGATGGTCAAGCATTTGGTAAGCACGGAAGTCATGTCCAAGCTGCTCTCCGGCGAGTTCGCTTCGGCCAGCGCCCCGGCGCGCCAATCGCTGGCGAGCGATCCGGTGTTGGTCGAAGCCAGCCCGGCTAATTACCTGCGATTTTATGACGTGCTGGAGAACGGGCGCACCGTCATCAACGCGCCTTACTTCGCCGAATTAGCGGAGATTCATGATCGTTATATGTCGCAAGTTTGGGCAAATGAGATGAGCGTCGAAGACGCTGCCGCCAATATCCAGGCTGATATGGAAGCGGTGATAGCCGACAACTAGCGCGATATTCGAGAGAGGCGAAGCGGGGGGAGATTCCACTTCGCCTCATTGCCACATTGCGCAAGTTCATTGATAGCGTGCATAAAGCCGCGTCACTTAGCTTATCGTCTGCTTCAGAACACTCATTAGCGCGCAGTCGCCGCAGAAGCAGGAGGCTGCCATTTTAGCGCGCGGCGCCACCCTTAACTGGAATCGTATAAACAGACTGCGGGCGCGGGAAGCCATCGCCGGCTATTTCTTTATTCTGCCGACGCTGTTAAGCTTTCTGGTCTTCTTTCTCATACCGACGATTTCGGGTTTGGGCATGTCCCTCTTCGATTGGGATTTCTTCTCCGATCCCGACTATGTTGGGCTGGACAACTTCATTGAGCTTAGTCAGGACAAGCTTTTCTTGACGACATTGAAGAACACCGCCCTCTTCGCCTTATTCGCCACCAGCGGCAACATCGGCTTGGGTATGTTCATCGCCATCGGCATCAATAGCATCAAGTGGCGCTGGCTGAAGGCTTTCTTGCGAACCGCCTATTTCATTCCCTTCGTCATATCGACCGTGGTCGTCGCCTTGATGTTCGGCTTCCTGCTACAAGAGAGCACCGGCGTCGTGAATTACTATTTGTCACGGCTGGGCATCGACCGGATACCCTGGCTCTCGTCATCAGCCTGGGCTTTCCGATCTGTCGTGCTAATCGACATATGGAAGCATGTCGGCTTCTTCACCTTGATTTTTCTAGCCGGTTTGCAGGCGATTCCGGGCGAGCTTTATGAAGCCGCGCTGGTGGATGGCGCGGGCCGCCGCGTACGGCTGACGCGCATCACGATCCCGCTGCTGACGCCATCGTTGTTCTTTTCGCTGATTATCGCGTTGATCGGCGCATTCCAGGTCTTCGAGTCTATGTTTGTCTTGACAAACGGGGGGCCCGGCGACGCCACCCGAACTGTCGTCATGTATCTGTATCGCGAGGCATTTGGCAGCTTCAATATGGGTTATGCCGCCAGCATGGCTGTCGTGCTTTTCTTCATCATCTTGATGCTAACCGTCACGCAAGTCCGGCTCGGCGACCGCTGGGTCTTTTATCGGTAGTTCAAGCGAAATAATCGTCCAATGCTCAGCGCGGAGTCTTCAAGCAATGGTGGCCTAATTCAGTTATATGGTCCTTTATGGGACAAACTGCGACATCAATGGCGCGCGTGGACGGCCAATGTCATACTCGCGCTTCCCCTCGTCCTTGGTTCGCTCGTAATGTTCATCCCGCTGCTCTGGGCGGTGTCGTTCTCGTTTGGCCAGCCCCATGAATTCTTCAAGTTGCCGCCGCCGGTCATTCCCAGCGCATTTCGCCTCGACAATTATCAGGGCGTGTTTGAGCGCGTCGACTTTCTGAGGTTTTTTCTCAACAGCGTCTTCGTCACCAGTTGCGTGACGATTGCGCAGTTGATCACTTGCAGCATGGGCGGTTACGCGTTCGCGCGGCTGCGCTTCCCGGGCAAGCGCATCATTTTCATCCTCTTTCTCGCTTCCATGATGGTGCCGCAGCACGTCACATTGATCCCGGTCTTTATCATCATCCGCGGTATGGGCTTGTATAACAATCTAGGCGCGCTGATCGTCCCCTACGCCGCTAGCGTCTTCGGCACCTTCCTGCTCAAACAATTCTTCGAGACCATACCGAATGAACTAGAGGACGCGGCCAAAATAGATGGCGCTGGCTTCCTTCAGATTTACTGGCGCGTTATGCTGCCGCTCGCCGGTCCACCGCTGGCGACACTGGCAATCCTCACTTTCAACAGTTCCTGGAACAATTTCTTCTGGCCGCTGATTTTCATCAATTCAGCTGAAAAGATGACATTGCCGCTCGGCATGATATACTTGCGCGGGCAAGATGGGGTGACCAATTCCGGCGTACTCATGGCGGCGATCGTCTTGAACCTGATTCCAGTCCTCATATTCTTTTTGATCTTTCAGCGTAGACTGGTGGAAGGCGTTACTTTGAGCGGATTAAAGGGCATCTGATGGGTATGCGAGCCGCCGCCTTTGGGGATTTTAACTGTATGCTGAATCAAAAGAGGACTACGAAATGAAACATCATGAAGGAATCCGAAGCTATGACCATACTGCCGCCGCCCTGGCATTTCCCCTGGGCGGGATTGGCACCGGCAACGTCTCGCTCGGCGCGCGCGGCGAATTGCGCGATTGGGAAATCTTCAACAGCCCGGCAAAAGGCGCCACCCTTCCGCTGACCTTTTTCGCGCTCCGCTGCCAGCAAGCCGGGCGCGAGCCCAAAATCCGTGTGCTTGAAGGTCCGCTCCAAGCGCCGCACACGCCATCGCATGGTTATCATCCAATGGTGAGCCTGGCGGGCTTGCCGCGCTTCAAGGGCACGAATTTCCGCGGGCAATACCCTTTCGCGGCAGTCGAATTTCACGATGCGAACATGCCGGTCTCGGTTTCGCTGGAAGCATACACGCCCTTGCTGCCGCTCAATCCTGAAGATTCCGGCATTCCCTGCGCTATCCTGACCTACACCGTCAGCAACCAAACCGATGACCCGGTCGACCTCACGGTTGTGGGCTCACTGACCAACCCCGTGGGCAAGCTACTACGCGATCAATTTGGCAACGAAGCCCGCGTCGAGTTCGGCCGTCCCGTCAACCACTTTCGCGAAGACGATGATCTGCGGGGAATGCTGCTGACCAATCCCGAGCTTGCCGTCGACGACCTCCATTACGGCAGCCTCGCCCTCGCCACCGATCACGAAAGCGTGACCTACAAACGCAGTTGGCTGCGCGGCGAATGGTGGGATTACCTGCATGACTTCTGGCATGATCTCCAAGACGACGGCTTGCTGGAGGACCCGGCAGATGACGCGCCGGGCACGCGCATCGCGGCCGCATCGCTGGGTTTGGTCGACCGCCTCGAGGCCGGCGAAAGCGCGCGCTTCCGTTTTCTGCTGACCTGGCACTTCCCGAACCGGCCAGCGGCCTGGGACCTGCGCGCGCTTCCCGGCTTGGGCGTAGACGAGAGCGATGTCGGCATCATTCGCAACCACTACGCCACTCGTTTTGACGACGCCTGGCAGGTCGGGCGCTACACCTTGCGGAATCTGCCGCGACTGGAATCGACGACGCGCCTGTTTCATGACGCCTTGTTCGAGAGCACGCTGCCGCCAATCGTTCTTGACGCCGTCTCCGCCAATATCGTACCTGCTCGCAGCACGACCTGCTTCTGGCTGGAGGATGGCCGCTTCTACGGCTGGGAAGGCTGCTTCGACGACTCCGGCTGCTGCGCCGGCAGCTGCACCCACGTCTGGAGCTATGCTTATACCATCGCCTATCTCTTTCCTTCGCTCGAGCGCGAAATGCGCAAGATCGAGTTTAAGGTAGAAACGGCCGACGATGGGTCTATGAATTTCCGCACTTACGGCACCTTTCACGACAGCGTCATTTCGGGTGTGCGCGCTTATGCCGCCGTCGACGGGCAGATGGGCTCGATCCTGCGCGCCTACCGCGAATGGCAATTGTGCGGCGATGACAACTTCCTCGCCGAGGTCTGGGATGGCGTCAAACGCGCCATCGGCTTCGCCAGCGCCTACTGGGATACGGATGGCGACCACGTCCTCGACGCCGTGCAGCACAATACCTACGACATCGAGTTTCATGGTCCCAACCCCTTAAGCAGCATTTACTATCTGGCCGCCTTGCGCGCGGTCGAAGAAATGGCGCGCGTCTTGGGCGAAGACGACTTGAGCGGGCGCTGCCGCGATGCCTTCGAAACCGGCAGCGCCAATCTCGACGCCATGCTCTGGAATGGCGGCTATTACATCCAGAAGCTGGACGATGTCGACGCGCAAAAGTACCAGCACGGCGAGGGCTGTCTCTCCGACCAGTTGCTGGGACAGTTGCATGCCAGCCTGCTGGGTCTCGGCGACCTGCTGCCCGCCGATCATGTGAAGACGGCGCTGAAGTCGATACACGAGCACAATTTCATGCGCGATCTCAGCGAGCACGCCAATTGCCAGCGCGTTTACGCCCTGAACGACGAAGCCGGTTTGCTGCTCTGTTCCTGGCCCCACGGCGGGCGTCCGCGTCTGCCCTTCCCCTACGCTGATGAGGTCTGGACCGGCATCGAATATCAGGTCGCCGCGCACCTCATTCACGAAGGCTGGGTTGATGAAGGCCTTGAGATTGTAGAAGCGCTGCGCGCGCGTCATGATGGCGTCCGGCGCAACCCTTGGAACGAAGTCGAATGCGGCAATCACTACGCCCGCAGCATGGCGAGTTGGGCGCTGCTGCTGGCGCTGAGCGGCGCCCAGGTAGACCCAGTGAGCGGCAACATGAGTTTCCCGTCCGGATCAGAGCTCTGCCCAGATGGGAAGCCCTTCAAGACCTTCTGGTCGAATGGGCGAGCCTGGGGCACTTACACGGCTGAAGCGGAACAAGACGCTTGGTTGAGCCGCTTTGAAGTGCTCGGTGGCGACAGCAGTGTATCAGGCGGAGTAAGGGCGGTGGGCTAGGCACTGCCTGGACAAAAGCACAGCGCAGGGAGGTAACGCAGATGCCGCTAAAGTACTACACGCACGGACGGCGCGACCAAATGAAAGTGGCGCTGACCTTTGACGACGGACCCAATCCGCCGCGCACCGACCAGGTCATCGAGATACTCGACAGCCGCGGCGCGCGCGGCACCTTTTTCGTGCTGGGCAAGTGGGTGGAGCGTTTTCCCCAGGCTTTTCAGCGCATCGTCGAAAGCGAGCATTGCGTTGGCAATCACAGCCACATGCACGAAGCGCATCTCGGCGATTTTGACCGCGCCGAAGCCGCCATTGGCAACCTGCTGGGCCGTCCGACGCGCTTCCTGCGCGCCCACTACTTCAATTTCTTCACCTGCCTATACTCGCCGGTCGCGATGTCGCGCGACATGAAGATCGTCGATGCCGATGTCAATCCAGCCGACTATGCCAAGAGCGATCCACAGGCGATCATCGACGCCACGCTAAATGATCCGTCATTGGCTGGCGGCTCCATTATCGACCTGCACGACGGCCGGGAAATGGACGACGACGCCAGGCGCCTGGCCAGCCCGCTGCCGATGATCGAAGCGCTGCCAGCGATCGTTGACGGCTTAAAAGCGCGAGGCTTCCAACTGGTCGGCCTCGACGAAATGGAACTGGTCGATGCCATCGAGTGGCAGCCCGATGGGCGCGGGACATTCGCCACGCCCGAAACGCGCGCGGCTATCGAGGTCCTGGGCGGGCGGAGTAATGATGATAAAGCGGGCGACCCAGTGGCTCGCCCCTACACGACGGATTCGAGTATTTGACAAGCCCGGTCAGAGACGCTACAGTTCCTTCCGTCTACCAGCAATTGAAGATTAGTGAAATTATCGCTTGTGAGTATGATCAAGGTCTTTTCTCCAGTTCCCAAAGTCGGCCCCGGTCCATCAGGCCGCAACGCCGTCGATCGTCTTGAAAGTTTGGGGCTCTGATGGAATCGCCGCAGGTCCAGACAAGGCATGAAGGCGATGCCGGCTTCGCGCCAGAACCACTCTTGATCGCCCGAAACATCAGCAAGTCTTTCGGCCACGTCCAAGCGCTCAGCAATGCTTATATCGACGGGCGGGCGGGCGAAATCGTGGCGCTGGTGGGCGACAACGGCGCGGGCAAATCGACGCTGATCAAAGTCCTTTCCGGCGCGCAGGACATCGCTGCGCAAATCCGCGAAAAGGGTCGGCGCGCAATTGCGGTAAAGGCGAATATCGCCGAGCGCGACGAGGTCGATGCCATGTTCGATTCCCTGCGTCAGGAATTCGGGCGCATCGACATTCTGGTCAATAACTCAGCTATCGACCCGGTGATTCCCTTCCTGGAGATGACCGATGAACAGTGGGATCGTGTCATCGATATCAACCTCAAGGGCACGTATATGTGTTCCCAGGCGGCCGCCAGGCTGATGGTCGAGCAGGGAGACGGCGGGAATATCATCATCATCGGCTCCATGCACAGTATGGCGACCTTCCCCGGCATGTTGGCTTACGCCAGCACCAAAGGCGGCCTCAACGCCATGACGCGGGCGATGGCGCTGGATCTCTCGCCGCACCGCATCCGCGTGAACTGCGTGATCCCGGGTTCCATTCACGTGGAGAAAGCCTACGAAGTCATCCCCAACTATGACCCGCACATGATCGATGATCAGATCGCATTGGGGCGCATCGGCTACGGACCCGATATCGCAGCCGCCGTCGTCTTCATGGCCTCGGGGGATGCCGAATACATCACCGGCACGACGCTAAACGTCGATGGCGGCGTGATGGCGCGCATGGCGCTCTGGTTCGACGATTTGGAGACGGTTGAGCGCAAGTACGACAAATAGCGGCGCCACCGGAACTGCTACCGCATGAAGAAAGACCTGAGCGATGAGGCCTTCTAGGCTTTCTTGTTGCGTCACGTGATTTTCGAAGGGCTGATATTCACAAACCGCTCGGCAAGCGAAAAGGACTTTCGACGAGAAGATTCTTTCACATCGCCGGCGTTGTGTTGTTAATCTTTTGACACAGCTATACGGGTTAGTTAAAGTATCGGTAAGATATATTGTGGTTTGACAACATCAGTTTTTTGGAAGATGAAATGAAGCGGCGCCTTCAAGGTCTGCCTTTGCTGACGCAGCCTTTCCCAATTTCACAGCAGCACAATCCTCCTATAACGATAGAATCCGCTCGGCGAATGCCGCTCTATCGGTTGAGCGCAACGCGTACGCTTACGAAAGCGTATCGATAGATCGGAGCGTGTGCCTTCACCGCGCAACCGTCAGTTACGCGGAGGAGTGACATAAACAGAATCGAAGATTTCCGGGAGGCAATATGGTGTCTTGAGTTTCGGAGTATTTGGAAGCTGTTGCGTGACGCAGCAAATTTAGTTGTTTCGTTGGAGGTCTAGAATGTTAAGAAAACTCTGTATCGTACTTGCTCTGCTTCTGCCTGTCGCCCTGCTTTCCGTGTTAATCTCGGCCGGACAGGGCATGGCTTACAGCGAAGCGCCGGCGCTGGCGGAGATGGTCGCCAATGGGGACCTGCCACCCGTCGAAGAACGTTTGCCGGCCAATCCGCTGGTCGTCGAGCCGATCGAAGAAGTCGGCGTCTACGGCGGCACCTGGCTGACATTCGGCGACAATATCAGCCGTCTATCCAACCTGGTGATTTGGCAGGACATCGGCTTGCTGATGTGGAATAACGACCAGAACGCGACTGTGCCCAGCCTGGCGGAAAGCTGGGAGATAAGCGATGACAGCCAGGAATTTACCATCAGGCTGCGCGAGGGCTTGCGCTGGTCGGATGGCGCGCCCATGACCGCCGATGACGTCATGTTCTGGTATGAAGATGTCATCAGCAATGATGAGTTGCGCCCGGTGAAGCCCGGCTTTATGCGTACGCCAAATGGCCACGTCGGCGCGGTTGAAAAGATTGATGATCTCACGGTCGTCTTCAAATTCCCCGAGCCGCACGGCATGTTCCTTACGCTGCTGACCAAAGAATTCCACACCTATGTGCCCGCGCACTACATGAAGCAATTCCACAAGAACCACGTCTCGGCGGAGGAGTTGCAGGCTGCAATCGATGACGCGGGCGTCTCGAACTGGGTCGATCTCTTTTACCTGCGCTGGAATACCTCCGGTGGTGGCAACAGCCGCGGTATGAACAATCCGGACCTGCCGACGATGCTGGCTTGGGTGCCCACGGTTGAGCCGCCGGGCGACCGCTTTGTATTTGAGAGAAACCCGTATTTCTTCGCTGTCGATACCGAAGGCAATCAGCTGCCATACCTTGATCGCGTTGATTTCCGCGTTGTCGATGGCGAGGTCATGAAGCTGCGCATCCTGGCCGGCGAGCCGAACTTCCAGGCGGCCCGCGCGCTGACCTTCGCCGATATGGCGCTGTACGTCGAAAATGCCGAAGCCAACGAATACGAAATCTTGCGCTGGGGCGACTTGCAGATCTCCGAAGCAGCGCTTTGGATCAACCTGAACACGCCGGATCCAGTCGACCGCGAGCTCTACCAGGACGTGCGCTTCCGCCGCGCGATGTCGTTGGCCATCAATCGCGAGCGTGTCAATGACACCTTGTACTTTGGCCAGGGTCAGGCCACAGCCGCGACACTGCCGCCCGTAGAATCCCGCTACTACAAGGAAGAATATGCGCGCGCCTATACCGACTATGATCCGGATCAGGCGAATGCGCTTCTCGACGAGATTGGCTTGACCGAGCGCGACGGCGATGGCTTCCGCCTGAAGCCGGATGGCAACCGTTTGACGATCGTCATTGAGGTGCCCAACAACCGACTGCCGATGATCGACAACCTGAATCTCATCCGCGACGATTATGCCGATGTCGGCGTCGATTTTATCATTCGGCCGATCGACAACGCGCTTTGGGGACAGCGGATGCGCGCCGGCGAGATGCAATTCGTCGGCTGGCCCATGGCGAAAGCGGCCACCGAAACGGATCTCGTGCCGATCAGCACCAACACCGATTGGGCGCCGCTTTGGGGCCTCTGGTACCACACCAACGGTGAGCAAGGCGAGGAACCGCCGGATTACATCAAGGATCTGCAAAACGTCTGGACGCGAATCCTGGAGACGGCGGACCAAGAAGAACGCGACATGCTATACGATACGATCCTGCGGACACAAGCGGAGAATATGTGGGTGATCGGCGTAGTCGGTCCTCTGCCAAAGCCAGTGATCAGGAAGACCTGGTTCCGCAACGTGAAGACGGACTGCACCTGGAGTTACCATCACGGCGGCTTCATCGGCTGCACCGATCCCTTCGCGTTCTGGATCGAGCCCGAGCATCAATAGCGTTTTGTGCGCTTGTTGTGACAACACGCAGTTGATCGCAATCTGCAGGGGCCACCCATTTGGTCGCCCGCCTGCCATTGCACAAATTGTGGGGGCGACTCTGTGAGTCGCCCGCTTGCAACGTTTCGTACCAGTCCACTGTTTCGCTTGAGAAACTATGAATCAGAGAAACTAACGAAAGGCAAAGTCATGTCCGAATACGATATTCTGGCAAAGTATGAGGGATTGCGTTTAACGGATGTATGCGATGGAATGGATGCGCTGCGGCGCCAGGACATCGGCTTGGTCGCCGGCGACATCCGTCCGCTTTGGCGCGATATTGAGAACTTTTCGCATCGCTTTTGCGGCCTGGCGTATACGGTGCGCTTCATGCCCACCGCGCGACCGGTCGACGCTTATGAGCCGGCCGATTTCGAGACCTGGAAGGGCAACTGGTATCGGACATACGCTGGCGGTCCACCCGTTGACGAGATTCAGAAAGGCGATGTAATCGTCATTGACGGCGGCGAAATCGGCACGGTTGGATTCATTGGCTCCAACAACGGCTTCGCCTGGATTGCCGCTGGTGCATTGGGCATCGTGACCAACGGCGGCGCCCGCGATACCGACGAGTTAATCAAGCAGCGGGTGCCGGTCTATTCCCGCCGCGTTACCCAGTCCATACGCCCGGGCCGGCTGGAACTGGATTCGACGCAGATACCGGTCAATATCGGCGGCGTTCTCGTCCGGCCCAAGGACCTGGTTTTGGCCGATGGCGATGGCGTCATTGTTGTGCCCCTGGAGATCGCCGAAGAAGTGGCGAAGCATGCCTGGGTCGTCGCCGATGGCGACAAACGGGGAAGAAGGCGCATTTACGAACGACTGGGACGAGAGCCGGATTGGACGGTCGACGTCTAGCCAGAGCGACAATAGCGTTATGCGGGCTTCGCCGCTTGTCCGGTGGAGTCCGCATGGGATGAAGCAACATGCCGCAGTACATCGTCAAACGCATACTGCTGATGATTCCGACGCTGGTCGCGCTATCGATCTTCATCTTCGTGCTCACGCAGCTGCCGCCGGGTTCCTACCTCGATTCAATCGTCACCGAGTTGGAGTCGCAGGGCGAGTCCATCTCGCAAGACCAAATCGAGAGTCTCAAGGTGCGTTATGGTTTCGACGAGCCTTTACACGTACAGTATCTCAAGTGGGTCTCCGGCTGGCTGCGCGGGGATTTCGGCACCTCCTTCACCTATTACGGCCAGCAGAACCTTGAGGTCATTTCTCATTTTCTGGGCTACACCGTCCTGATTGCCTTTAGCACACAGCTTTTCATCCTGGTCGTCGGCATCGCCATTGGCATATTCTCAGCGACGCACCAATACACATTGGGCGATCATTTCGCGACCTTCGTGGGTTTCATCGGACTTTCGATCCCCAATTTCTTGTTGGCGCTGATACTGATGTACATCGGTTATTTTGTATTTGGCATTCCGGCCCTGGGCGGTCTATTTTCAAATCAATACCTGGATGCGCCCTGGAGCATTGGCAAAGCGCTGGATTTGCTAGCGCATCTCTGGATACCGGTCGTCGTGCTCGGCACCGCCGGGACAGCGGGCATCGCGCGGCGAATGCGCGGCAATCTGTTGGACGTTCTCAAAATGCAGTACGTGGCGACAGCGCGCGCCAAAGGCTTGCGTGAAGGGGCTGTCGTTCGCAAGCACGCCACGATGAATGCGGTTTCGCCAATTATCATGGCGGTCGGCATGCGCTTCCCCGAAATACTGTCCGGCTCGACAATTGTGTCTATCGTGCTGTCGCTGCCCACATTGGGACCGGTGCTATACAAAGCCTTAACCAATCAGGACATGTATCTGGCGGGAACCATTCTGTTCTTCCAGAGCCTGCTGCTCTTGATCGGAAACTTGCTAGCTGATATCGCCTTGGTCGCTGTCGACCCGCGCGTTGAGTTTGAATAGGAATCGCAGAATGTCTGTCGCGGCGCTCAAGCCAGCGCGGCTCGGGAAGGATAAGCAGCGGGGCCTGTCGCAGTGGGATTTGATGTATATCAAATTCAGGCGGCATCGGCTGGCGATGTTCTCGGGCCTCTTTCTAATATTCGTGTACATCGTCATCTTGTTCGCTGAGTTTTTCTCGCCGTATCCCACAAATGAGAAGTTCGGCAAATTCGTGCATACGCCGCCAATGCCGATCTTGTTCTGGGACGAAAATGGCTTGTCTCGTCCCTTCGTTTATGGCTACAAGCAGGAGCTTGATATCGAGACATTTCAACGAACATACGTGGCCGATACGTCCCAAAAGTACTATCTGAAATTTTTCACCAGTGGGTCGGAGTACAGCCTGCTCGGCCTGGTCACAACTGATATACATTTCTTTGGCGTGGACGAACCGGGCTTGATATTTTTGTTCGGCACCGACCGTTTCGGTCAGGACGTCTTCTCGCGCGTGCTCACCGGCGCGCAGGTCACGCTAACTGCCGGCATGCTCAGCGTGGCGATCAGTGTGGTATTGGGCGCGGTCTTGGGGACTTTATCGGGCTATTATGGCGGCGTTGTGGACTTGGTCGTGCAACGTGTTATCGAATTCTTGAGTTCGATTCCGCGCATTCCCTTGTGGATGACGCTGGCGGCTGTGATGCCAACCGACTGGTCCTCGGTGCGTATCTATTTCGGCATCATCACCATACTTGCCTTCTTGGGCTGGATGGGCATGGCGCGCGAGGTTCGTGGCAAGGTGCTCATACTGCGCAGCATGGATTACGTCATGGCGGCGAAAGCGGGCGGCGCATCAAGCGCATACAACATATTCAAGCATATGCTGCCCAACGCGCTAAGCCATATTATCGTCGTCGCCACGCTGGCGGTGCCGGTCATGATCATCGTTGAGACCTCCCTGAGTTTCCTTGGCTTTGGGATACAGCCGCCGATGACAAGCCTCGGCGCTTTGCTGCGTGAGGCGCAGAATGTGCAATCCGTGGTCAACTTCCCTTGGCTGTTCAGCCCGGCGATCGTCATCATCGTGACCACCCTGGCTTTTAACTTCCTGGGCGACGGCCTGCGCGACGCAGCCGACCCCTACTCACAATGACAAAGGCGAGCGGGCGGTCAGTGTCTACGCGACCCATGACAGAGCAACAGGATACCCTCCTTCGCGTGCGCGATCTCAAAACGCAATTTCGCACCGAGCAGGGTACGATCCGCGCCGTTGATGGAATCGATTTCGACATCAAACGGGGCGAGACATTTGGAATCGTGGGGGAGAGCGGCTGCGGCAAAAGCGTAACCGCTTATTCGATCATGCAACTGATCGAACGGCCGCAGGGCGATATTGTCAGCGGCTCAATCGAGTATATGGGCGAAGGCGGCCGCCCAATCGACATCGCGAAGCTGGACCCGAATGGCGCGGACATGCGTAATTTGCGCGGCAACGAGATCGGCATGATCTTCCAGGAACCGATGACCTCGCTCAATCCAATCTATACCATCGGCAATCAGATCATTGAGGCGATCGTGCTGCATCAGCGCGTGAGCAAAATGGAGGCGCGCAAACGGGCAATTGAACTTCTAGACCGGGTGGGCTTATCCGACCCGCACAGCCAGATCGACGATTATCCGCACCAACTGTCCGGCGGCATGCGGCAGCGCGTGATGATTGCGATGGCGCTGTCTTGCAATCCCAGATTGCTCATCGCGGACGAACCAACCACAGCGCTGGATGTGACCGTCGAAGCGCAAATCCTTGATCTCATGCGCGACTTGCAACAGGAATTCGAAATGTCCATTATGTTGATTACTCATAATCTCGGGGTCGTCGCCGAAAACTGCGATCGCGTGATGGTGATGTATTTGGGCAAGGTCGTCGAAGAAGGCAGCGCAGTCGATATCTTCTATAATCCGCGCCATCCCTACACGCGCGGCTTGCTGGAATCGATACCGCAGATCGGATTGAGCTCCCGACTGACGCCAATCGAGGGGGCTGTGCCTATGATGCAGGATATCCCGCAGGGCTGTTATTTTGCGCCGCGCTGCCCTCATGCCATGGCCATTTGCAAAGAAGATCCCCCGATGTTCTTCCCTACAGATACGCAGCGGGCGAAGTGCTGGCTATATTCGGAAGAGGCGCTGCCGCAGCATGTCGAGTGATACCGTTCTTCAAGTCCATGAACTGAAGAAGTATTTTCCGATACGGAAAGGCATACTCAAACGAACGGTCGGCTGGATCCGGGCGGTTGATGATGTCAGCTTTGACTTGTCGGCCGGGCAAACGCTGGGCTTGGTCGGCGAAAGCGGCTGTGGCAAGACCACGACCGGGCGCTGCATCCTGCGACTCTACGAACCGACCGCGGGCTCGATACGTTTCCGACTAGATGACAAGCTTGAAGACATTGTTGGATTCAATCATGCGGAGATGAAACGCGTTCGGCAAAAGATGCAGATTATCTTTCAAGACCCGTTCTCGTCGCTGGATCCGCGAATGACGGTGCATGACATCATCGCCGAGCCGCTGCGGATCAACCGCATTGGCACGCGGGCGCAGCAGAGCGAGCGGGTGGAAGAACTGCTCGATATGGTTGGACTGAATACGGCGCAGATGAATCGTTATCCCCACGAATTCAGCGGCGGACAGCGGCAGCGCATCGGCATCGCTCGCGCCTTGGCATTGAACCCGGAGGTGATCGTCTGCGACGAGCCGGTATCGGCCTTGGATGTGTCGGTACAGGCGCAGGTTCTGAATCTGCTGATGGATTTGCAGGAACGGCTCAACCTGACATATCTGTTTATCGCCCACGACTTGAGCGTGGTGGAATATATAAGCAAGCGAGTGGTCGTCATGTACTTGGGGAAGATAGTGGAGATTGCTGACGCGGATGATCTATACCAGTCGCCGCGCCACCCATACACCGAGGCGCTCCTGGGCGCCATTCCCATTCCCGACCCCTTGGCGAAACGGACCCGGAAGCCATTGACTGGGACGGTTCCCAGCGCCGCCAACCCGCCAAGCGGCTGTAATTTCCGCACGCGCTGCGCCTATGCGCAAGATCTTTGCATCCGCGAAGAGCCGCCTTTAACGCAAGTTGCCGGCGATCGTTCCGTCGCCTGCCACTTTGCGGATGAGCTTGATCTGACCGGCTTCACCCGCGGCGGGAGGTCACGGCTTCCCATTCATTCGACGCTTCCAAACCTGAGCGCCGCTTCCTCAACCGAGGGTAGCCCCCGGTGACACAATCCAATTCCGACCAGCGGCTGAAGGTAGAAGCGGTCTATCCCTTCGTGCAGCGTATCTTCGTGGCGGCCGGGCTGCCTGAAGCGGACGCCGCCGTCGTGACCGACAATCTGATACAAGCCGATTTGCGCGGGCATCCTTCGCATGGCATCTCTCGCCTGAGGGTGTATTGCAATCGTATACGCGACGGATTCGTCGCCACGGAGCCGGTGATCAAAGTGATCAATGAAACGCCGGCCGCCTTCCATCTCGACGGCGGGCACGGCATGGGCGCGGTGGTCGCGGAAAAAGCCATGCGCATGTGCGTCGAAAAGGCGCGGACCAGCGCCATCGCCATGTGCTCGGTGCGAGCTGGCACGCACTTCGGCATCGCCTCGTACTTCACCATGCAAGCGGCTTCAAACGACATGATCGGATACGCCTGTTCCAATGCGCCGGCCACAATGGCGCCCTGGGGCGGCATTGAGCCAATGCTGGGGACGAACCCCTTTAGTATGTCCGTTCCCGCCGGCAAGCATCCTCCGATTGTATTTGACAGCGCCAGCAGCATCGTCGCGCGCGGCAAAATCAACCTTGCCGAGATTGAAGACCGACCAATTCCGCTGGGCTGGGCAATTGACCAGGAAGGCCGCCCCACCACCGATGCGACCGCGGCGCTGAAGGGCTCGGTGCTGCCTTTTGGCGGACACAAAGGCTACGGTATTGCCCTGATGATCGACATCCTCAGCGGCATTCTAAGCGGCGCCGGCTATGGTCCTCATCTCGGACCGCTTTGGAACAACGCGGAGACTTACCAAAATCTGGGGTTTTTCCTGCTCGCGATCGACATTGCGTCTTTCCGCGACATTGATGATTTCAAAAGACAGATTGATCAAATGATCGACGATATCAAAGCGAGCAAGAACGCTCCAGACACTGATGAGATCCTAGTGCCCGGCGAGATTGAGTTTCGCAACGAACAATACAACCGCACTCACGGCATTGCTGTAGGCGCCGGGGTATTGCATGATCTGGAAGAGCTCCGCCGCGAGTTTGCTTTGGAAATGAATCTCGCGGCGCTTCTGCAATCCGACTAATATGCGCAGTTATTTGCCAGCAGGAGTGGGTAAATCATGACCATCATTCCGTCAAATCGCATGAAGTCGCTGCTCCGCGCGGGGACAGCGGTGGCCGGCACGATGCTGGTGGAATTCCGGCAGCCGTCGATTATGCAAGCACTGAAGAACGCCGGGTATGACTTCGCCACGATCGACATGGAGCATGGCGTCTTCGACTATGAATCTGTCGCCGAGCTCAGCCGTTTTGGGCGCCACATTGGCATCACGCCGCTGGTTCGTGTACCGGACAAGCAGTATCCCTATATCGCGCGCGCGCTGGATGTCGGCGCGCAAGGCATTATGGCGCCACGGCTGCGCTCTGCGGAAGATGTTCTGGAGGTGGCCAACATCATCAAGTATCCCCCGCTGGGCGCGCGTGGCTGTTCGTTCGGCAGAGGACACACTGATTTTCAAGCTGGGCCGCTGCCGGAGAATATGCGAGCGGCAAACGAGGAAACGCTGCTAATCGTGCAAATCGAAACGCGTGGCGCGATCGACGAAATCGATGAAATCGCTTCGATCGCGGGCGTGGACGTGTTGCTAATCGGTCCGACAGACCTGTCGATTGACTTGGGGGTCGCTGGTCAGTTGGACGCGCCGCCCTTGATTGAGGCGATCAATAAGACTTTGGCGGTTTGCGAGAAATACCATCTTGCCGCGGGAATTCAGACCACGAACCTTGAATGGTTAATCCACTGGGCAGAGCGGGGAATGCGTGTGCTTAGCTCATTTTCCGAGGTGGCGCTATTGCAGCGGGGCGGCCTATCCGTCACCCAGGAGCTCGCGCGATTCCGTTAGGCGGCGTTAACGCAACGCATCGGTCAAATCCACTACGCTGGAAGTTGAATTTGCAACTCGGTTGGCGCAGGCCTCGGCACTTGGCCGGTCATGGCGAGGGCGCCGCCTTTGCCCTGGATGAGCCAAAAGCGCGTAAGTGTTCTCCCTTTCCCCATTTACCAGGCTCTGCATTCGCTTTCGCCCAGATCGTGGCTCATAGTCATCAGGAAACAATCTGAATAGCTGTGATAGTATAGCAACTAGATGATCACCAACTTGCCTCCTACAGCCGCTCGGTGGTAGCGAAAAGAAGTTGCCCCGCTCACGCAAAAGCAATAGCTCTCTCCTTGTTTGAGCAAGGGGGTCAGAAAAAAAGAGAGAAGCAAATGCCGAATGGAATAGGGGCGCGGTTCTTGAATTTACGCTTCTTGCGTCTATACCGCGCCATGTCGTTGTCGGTCGTGGAGGCTTTCTGCTTCAAAAACCCTCTGATCAATGTCGCGCTGCACGTCGTCTGCGCGCCATTTGTGCTCGAACTCACACGGCTCGGCTTGAAGATGGAAGGCATGATTGCGCGCGATGGCGACCTAAAAGGCGCGAGCGAGTGGCTGGTCGGTATCGGGTCCAAAGGCCTTCATGTCCATGGCGCGGACCATGTGCCGCGGACGGGACCGGTGCTCTTCGTGGGCAACCACGCGGGCTTGGGAGACGCCCATGCGCTTTTGTCCGCGTCGCCACGGCGGGATACGCATTTCTTGGCGAATGACTTTGGCATTTTGCCAGGCTTGCGCGCGATGCGGCGTCACGTCATTGTGGTGGACCACCACCAACCGGTTGCGTCGTTTAGAGCCAGTCTGCGTCATTTGCGAGCGGGGAAGTCTCTACTGTTATATCCTCGCGGTGAAATCGAAGCCGATCCGGGACTGCATTTGGACGCGGCGTTGGAGACCTTGTCCCAGTGGTCGCGAAGCATCGAACACCTGGCGCGCCACGTGCCCGACATGGCGATTGTGCCTTTTGCCGTCGGCGGCGTACTCTCGCGGCGCGCCCTGCGAAACCCGATCGTCCGACAATACCGGGAGAGCGGCAAACGTCATTTTCTGGCGGCGACCTTCCAAATGATGTTCCCGTTCTACCGCGACCCGGTGATCAGCTTACACTTTGGAAGCGCGCTCAGTGGCGAATGGGCAAAGCGGGATCTGGTCCTCGCGCAGATGGCTGTCCTTCTTCGCCATGTCAACGCAGAGCAGCAAGAGCTGACTCGCCGCCCCTCTAATCGACTCATCTCTCGCCGATTTTAGTCTTTCCAATTCATCGTTTCGCGCGATAATTACGAGACATCTTGGACAGGCGGAATGACCGAAACTCCATGAGCCAATGGTCGAATAACAATCCAGCGCGGAACAACCAAGAAAAGTGGCAGAGCTACTGGAACCTGCTAGTCTCGTTGGTCAGCCGCGATATTCGGGCGCGCTATCGGCGCACCATTTTGGGTCCGCTCTGGGCGATTATTCCGGCGATTTTATACACCGTGATACTGAGCTTTTTGAGCGGTTTGGTGGGCGCGAGCAGCGAAGGCGCGCCGCGCTTGGCATTTGTGATGGCCGCTACCATCCCCTGGACATTTTTCCAAAGTTCAGTCGTGCGCATACCGCACGGCTTGCTGGCGAACGGCACGATTATGCGCAAAATGGCTCTGCCGCGCCAAATCTTCCCTTTCGTCGTGCTATTGACGACGACCTTCGATTTTCTCATGTCTGGCATCGTTCTCATTGTGGTATTACAAATTTTTCGCATTCCAATCACCTTGGCTTGGCTATGGCTGCCGTTGCTCGCCCTGATGTCTGGCGCTTTGGCTTGGTCGGTGGGGATTGGCTTGTCCGCCTTCACTATCTATCGCCGCGATGTCTTGCATGGCATTCAGTACATCATGCAGGTCTGGCTTTTCCTGACGCCGGTCATGTATTCGTCGCAAGAGTTGGTCAACGACTGGCCGCTCATTCACGCGCTGAATCCCGCGGTTGGAATCATTGACGGATTTCGCAAGGTATTGGTATTTGGTCAGGCGCCGGACATCGGCAGTCTGCTTTTCAGCGCGATCGTGACTTGCCTCGTGCTTGCGATAACTTTGCCATTTTTTCATTTTATGTCCCGCTATTTTGCTGATGTGCTCTAAGAGTGACTGTTGGCGGGGAAGTATCAGCACATGGATCTGTCTCTATGCCGAGTCTAACGGGCGACCGAATTGGTCGTCCTTGCATAACTCCCGAGTGAAGAGAATATAGGGATCGTCAATGAATGGCGACGTAGCGATTCAAACACAAGACGTATGGAAGCGATACGGCTTGCCCTTGCGCCCCTGGTTGCAGCGCCAGATTGATCAACTGCGCGGCAAGTACACCGGCGATCACGCCAAATATGGCACCTGGGCTTTACGCGATGTCTCCTTCGAGGTCAAACGCGGCGAGTCTTTGGGTATCGTCGGTAAGAACGGGGCGGGAAAGAGCACCTTGCTCAAACTGATCGCTGGCGTAAGCCCAGCCACCTACGGCTCCGTGCAGGTGAACGGACGGCTCTTCCCGATGATTGAGCTTTCCGCTGGCATGCATAGTGACTTGACCGGACGCGAGAACATCAAATTGCTCGGCGCCATTATGGGATTTACCGGGCGGCAGATGGAGGCTAAGCTGCCCGAGATTGAAGCTTTTGCCGACTTGGGTGACTGGCTGGACAAGCCAGTGTGGCAGTATTCCAGCGGTATGCAGGCGCGCCTCGGGTTTAGCGTAGCCGTCAATGTCGAAGCGGATATTCTCCTGATCGACGAGGTACTGTCGGTAGGAGATGTCAACTTTCAGAAGAAATGCCTCAACCGGATGGACGAGCTGTCAAATAGTGGCGTCACCATCATCTTCGTCACGCACAGTCCTTATGCGATTGAGCGGATCTGTGAAAGGGCGCTTTATTTGGAAGATGGCCAAATCACCGCATCCGGCTCGCCCAACGATATTCTAGCCGCCTATTTTCAAGTCGCGATGGACCAGTCGACGGTCATTGCGAACAAGGACAAGGTCGCCGCGGAACTGCGCGAAGGCACCGGCGCTTTGCGCATTATGGATATCAGCATGCATGACGTGGAGAGCGGGCGCGAAATCTCCGGCTTCTCCACGGGCGAATCGGTCGTCTTTCGTATCGGGCTAGACGTCAAGGAGGCGACGCCGGGCTATCGATTCTCGCTGCAGGTGGTGGATCCAGCCAGTACCGTCGTCAGCTATATTGAAATGCCGATGTCTACCCGCCGGTCGCTTGCCTTGAAGCGCGCCAATGTGCTGGAGTGCCGTATCGACAATATCAACCTGCTGCCCGGTCAATACTGGATCAATCTGGTCGCCAGGGAAATTGCCGGTCCAGTCATTGATTCCGTATCCTACGCCTTCGCCTTTGATGTGAGAGCCAACAAGGAGGTGATTGAACAATTGGAGCATCGCGGGATCATCTACCTTTCCTCGAGCTGGAAGCTGTTTGAAGAAGGCGAATCGGCAGGCGTTGCCGGCGGTTGATTGCCGCCCATCATTGCTCAAAGCGCAAGTCTTAATCGAGTCGCGGCCTGCGAACTTTGAAACTTTATGCCAGTTGCATGTTCGATTGCAAATGAGCCGCCGGGCTCGATTGCGCCGCAAGAAATCCTGCGCGAGCCGCTATCGCGCCGGGCTTAAATGCTTGTGCCTTTTCCCGTAGCGTAGCCGTTCCGATCTCCGTTCGGGATGCAGGCTCACATCGTGCAATTGCCCTGTTTGGAACAGGAAGACGCAAGCGATATACTTAGCGCGCAAATGTTTAATATCTATTGAAGCGTAAGCTGGACAATCTTCCCGATCATTCACTTTAGCAGTTGACTATTCGCTCCATGCGTCAGTTACCGAACCGGACGGAGAAATAGAAATGAATCGTTTATTCTGGATAGTCTTCATTTGCGCGATGGTGTCGGCCGCTGTTTCGCCAAGCGTGGCGACCGCAAGGGAATGTGCTTCACCTGACCTCGAAACAGCATACATCACCGGCGCCATGAATATCCGCGCGTCCGCCACAACCAATAGCACCGTGGTGGCCACCGCGCGCGCAGGCGATTCGTTCACTGTGTTGGAAATTAGAGACGGCGCAACCTGGTGTTGGCTGCGAATCAGCCGGGGCTGGCTGGCCAACACCTCGCGGGTGCAGCCGACTAAACCCGACCCAAGTGGCGTTACGCGCCGCGAAGTACCGCCGCCAGCGGCGGAAGCGGACATCGACAACTGCTGTTTCGTCGATCGGGAATGCAGGACGGATAAGGAATGGGTAGACGGCTATTGGGCGTACCAGAACAGCGAGTGTGCCGCGCCGGCAGAGCCACCAGTAAGCAATATCGTGGAGCCGCCGCAGCAGACAGCGGTAGCCGAATCAGAGGTGAACAACTGCTGCCATATCGGCTGGGACTGCGAGACTGAGGATGAGTGGATACATGGCTATAAGGCTTATCAGAAGAACCAATGCGAGAATCCAGGCGTTGCAGTACTAGGTTCTGACCGATTCCAGGCCGTCATTCTTGAAGCCTTGCGGCAGTTAAAGAATCGGTCGCCGTATTGGTATATCTACACCATTGATGGATTGGACAATATCCGTGAAGAGTCACAGAGTGGGATCTGGGTTAGCAGCCGCACAGCGGATGTGAGCTGGAGCGCGGAAAGCGGTGTCATTTCGCGCGCGGACATTGGCGCAGTAGCGGCTTTGCTTGTGCATGAAGCCTGTCATGTCCACCGGGGTCGAGCGGGACTCCAATCGGGTGGACTCGTTGGCGAAAGAGACTGTCTGCAAAAAGAGATACAAGTGCTTGATCTGCTCGGCACCAGTCCCGGGCGGCGCAATTGGCTGCAGGAAGTCCTCGACAATATCAATAATCGATCGTATCAATGGTGGCACTAGCTCCTGTTGGCGCGCTGACCGCCAATCTCGCGCGCGTACTGACAAAGGGCATGGGGACCCGCCGGCCGCGTTTGTCGAGCTTTTGGCCTTCCATCGCGACAAGTATAGGGAAGCTGAGAAAGGTGAAGCCACAAATCCCCAACCTGGCTGAAACGACTTGACTTGATACGCGAATCAAGCCCTCTACGGCGCTCCTGCGAAGCCGTACCTTATGAATCTGACAGCGGTGGTGGCGATAACGACAGGTCCGTTCCAGCCTATCGCCAAAAGGAACGAGGATTAAACTGATGTAACTGCTGCCTCATCTGCCAGCCAAAGGCGACAACACTCAACCACCGGCGTTCCAGAGAGCCGGACTCTTTTGACAGCGTTCTTGGTATATGTTATGTTCTGGCTGTCTTTCATCGAGTCAAACTAATAGTGCTGTTCTAATGCCTCCCTATTGGAGGCGGAAAACATATTTCTTCAAGGAGATTTCGAATGAATACGATCAACAGTGGCATCTCACGGCGAGAGTTGCTGAAGTTTATGGGCGTAGGTGCCGTCGGTTCCGCCCTCGGCTCCAATTTGGCTTTCGCCCAATCGGTTCCGGAGTCTGGCACTTTTCGCTTTCAGATTGAGAGCGGTCCAGGCACAGACTTCGTGGCAGTAGTAGACGCCTTCATAGCGGAACATCCGGAAATCACAGTGGAGTTCAGCCAGGTCGAAGCGGCGGTGGTCGGCGTGGACTGGCAGCGCATCGCGATGGAAGCGGGCGCGGTCGATTTGATCTCGAATGAGAATCCGAAGTTCCTCAAGCTTGATCCCGTTCTCAAAGCCGGTCTGATCCAGCCGCTCGACGGTTATCGCGATCTGTATGAGTGGGACGAATGGGTCCTGGCGGCGGCGTTGCGACGCTCATCGCGAGGCGGGCAACTCTGGACCTTGCCGCTCTACTACGAGATTTGTGGCGCGTCTTATAGAAAGTCGGTCCTAGAAAGCTTTGATGTAGGCGAGCCGCAGACCTGGGAAGAATTCATCTCTATGCTGGAGAAATTCAAGGCGGCCGGTCTGATTCCGCTGACTAACGGACATCGCGGCTTCAGCCAGATCCAGATGATTCACTATCAGTTCTGGGCAAGCATCGGCGGGCTGAGCGGCCCGGGAAGCATCACCGATGTGATTTTCGGCGACGGCAAGTTCACGGACGCGCCGAGCGTCGAAGCGGCGCAGGCGATCCTAGATATCTACAACGCGGGATTGCTAGACCCTGATGTGCTATCGATCACGCAGGACGATGGCAACGAACGCTTCATTTCAGGGGCGGCCGCTTTGAATGTGACCGGCACCTGGTTCTATTCCGAGATGCAGCGTCAGTTTGACGACGACTGGGATATGCTGACGATGCCGGGTCCCGGCGGCGGTCCGATTTGGTGCACCGGCGAGACGGAAGCCATGGTCATCCCGGCGGCGGCGCAAGACCCGGACGCAGCCGCGCTATTCCTTGACTTCTGCGTCAAGGGCACGGGCGCCAAGATTCTGCTCGAGCGCGGAAATCTCTTGGCGACGAAAGCCTTCGGCGAGTTGGCGATTCCGCAGATTCAGCGCTTGCCGATCATCACGGGCGATGAGTCTTCTTTGCTGATCTTTGGCTGGCTGCCACAGAATTCCCAGGATGCTTACCAGCAAGGCTTGGGCGGCATTTTGGCCGGCAGCATCACGCCCCAGCAGTGGGCGCAGCAAGTCCAGGACGCCTGGGAACGCGACATTGAAGATGGGCAGATACCGGAGGATCGCAGCGATCTGCTCTAGTCCCTAGATTCAGTCGGGCTCAGTCCCTAGATTTCGGGCTGAGCCCAGAGACTCAATGTGCCTTTTCCCGGATTGAGATAGAGTAGATGTCGGCGCTTGCTTCAAAGCTCCGTCCGCGGCCCTTGGAGACCTGGCGGGGCGCCTCATCAAAAGCGCGCGAGCAGTGGTTGCTGGCTGCCGCTCTGGTCGCACCCGCCTTGATCCTGATGGGCATTTTCGTTTTCTACCCCGCCCTGCAGACGATCGGGCTGAGCTTCTATAAATGGGACGGGATCAGCCCGGATATGGGCGACTTCGTCGGTTTCAAGACTTTCACCCGGGCGACAGACAACTATCCTTTCTCGCAGGCGATCAAGAACAGCCTCTTATGGGGCGTTGTTGGGCTCTTCGTACCAACGATTATCGGCCTGGTCGCCGCGGCGCTGGTAGAAGATACCAACCTGCGGCCCAAGCCGCTGTTTCGCTTCGCCTTTTTTGTGCCCTATTTCTTCTCGATGGCGGTAGCGGCGGCGCTCTTCACCCGCGTTTACGACCCCAGCTATGGCATGATAAACCAGTTGATTCACGCCTTGGGCTTCACCGATGTCAAACCGCAGTGGCTGGGCGATGGCAAAATCGCGATTTACGCGGCGATGGGCGTGTTCGTCTGGCATGAGACCGCCTTCTGCTACATCGTCTTCACCGCGGCGATACAGCAGATTGACCGATCGCTCTATGATTCGGCCAAGGTTGACGGCGCCTCGGAAGTCCAGGTGTTCCGCTATATCACGATTCCCAGCGTCCGCGATGTCGCCACCTTCGTCATGACGATCATGCTGATTGTCGGCTTGACGCCCTTCGCCGTCGTCTTCCCATTGACGACGCCGGGCTTGGGCGGTCCTTACTACTCAACGGAAATCTTGCCAACGCTCATCTTCAAGAAGGCGCGAATGGGCTATAACGCCAGCGAGGCAGCGGCGCTCGGTGTCATTTTGCTGATCCTTGTCATCGGGATCGTGACCGCTTTCCTGTGGTTCAGAGAGCGCACAGCGCCAAAGGACTGAGCGAGCGCGAGCCATGCTGTCCACCAAGCTCATGAGGTATGCCTTATACGCGCTGGTCATTCTCCTGGCGCTGCCCTTCGTCTTCCCTTCGCTCTGGGTGTTGATGGCGAGCTTTTCGACCAATACGCAGATTACGATGGATTCCCTGGCGCTGCCGGATCGACTTTATGTCGAGAATTACGTTCACGCCTGGACCGGCGCCAAATTCAGCACCTTCGTTTACAACAGCCTGGCGGTGTCGGGGTCGGTCACCGTCCTGATTGGCTTGTTGGCGACGATGCTGGGTTACGCCGTTTCGCGGCTGGATTTCCCCGGGCGTCGCCTATTGCTGCTGCTGATCATGATGGCGATTGTGACGCCGGTCTTCTCTTATCTGGAACCGCTAACCCGTGTCGTGCGACATCTGGGCTTGGCCAACTCACGAACAGCCGTGATTCTGACGACAACAGCCACCTTCCTGCCCGTGCCAACGCTGCTGATGCGATCGTTTTTTCTGACCCTGCCGGAAGAGCTCGGCGACGCTGCACGTGTCGAAGGCGCCAGCGAGTGGGGCGTCTTCCGCCATATCATGGTGCCGCTGGCGCGTTCCGGTGTGCTCACCGTGCTCATCTTCGCTTTCCTTTGGAGCTGGAACGATTTGCTTCTGCCAGCAGTTTTTCTCCAGGCGCCCGACAAATACACCATCGCCTACGCCATTACGACGCTCAAGCCGGCCGGTTTTCGCCAAGATCACGTCACCATGTTCGCCGCGTCGATTATCTCGACCGGACCCATGATTGTCGTCTATTTGCTTCTCATGCGCCGCTTCATTGCGGGGCTGACCGTTGGCGGCTTGCGCGGCTAATGCGGGCGATCCACGGTCGCAGAAAGAACAAAAGCCAATGACTTTCCGAATGATCCAGGTAGGCTTGGGCGCGATGGGCCGCAATTGGTGCGAAGTTGCGCTGCCGCCGAATATCGCTGACGGGCTGATTGAAGTGGTCGCCGCTGTCGACATCAACCGGGCCGCCTTGCCGGTGGCGCAGGAAACTCTGGGTCTGCGTCCGAGCCAGTGTTACACCGACCTGCATAAGGCGCTAGCGGAGAACGAGGCCGATTTCTGCACGATAGTTGTACCGCCGGCGCGCCATGAAGAGGTCGTCGATGCGGCATTGGCGCACGATCTGCATATCCTCTCCGAAAAGCCGATTGCGGATACCTTGGCCGCGTCAGTGGGCATCGCCGAAAAAGTCAAGCGCGCGGGTGTGAAGATGGGCGTGACGATGAGCCATCGCTTCGACCAGGACAAAACGAGCCTGCGCCAGGAATTGCGCTCGGGCCGCTATGGCGCCTTGGACTACCTGGTTTGCCATCTCACCTCCGACCTGCGGAAACGAGGCAGTTGGGGTGTGTTTCGGCACGAGATTCCTCATCCCTTGATGATCGAGGGGGCGGTGCATCATCTCGATATGCTCGCCGACCTGGCCGGCGCCTTATGTGATACGCTCTATGCGCAAACCTGGAACCCGCCCTGGGGCGAATATGCCGGCGATTCGCAGGCGCTGGTCACGATGCAGTTTGAGAATGGAAGCCGCGCCTTCTTCGAGGGCGCCGCCAGCAACGCTGTTGGCTTGCACGACTGGTTTGGCGAGACATTTCGCGCCGAGTGCGAGCTGGGTACATTGGTGCTCAAGGCGCGCCGGCTGGAACGTTTCTCCTACGACTCGACAACCCAGCGCGTCAGCAAGGCAGAAGGCGCCGGCGAGGAAGTTTCGCTGCTGCAGCGTCCCAAATGGATGAACACTTGGCTGATTGAACAATTCGTGCAGTGGCTGGATGGCGGCGAAGCGATGGAGACGAATATCGAGGACAATTTGCAGTCGGCCGCCCTGATCTGCGCCGCTATCGAAAGCAGCCGCAGGGGACAGCCCGTCAAAGTGCAAGACTTATTGACTCAGGCAAAGGAGCGCTTATGAGCGTGGATTTCGCTGACACAAAGATAAAGACCGCGGTTATCACTGGCAAGCATCCCTTTGATGTGCCGGCATTTCACGCCGCCTTTCGCAGCATGCCCGAAATCGACTTTTACCCGCAGCACATGGAGGATTTCGCCGCTGATATTGGCGAGCGGCGTTCCGAATATGATGTGCTGCTTTTCTTCAACTTTCATCAGGAGACGCCTGGCAGCTCGGGCAGCCCGGCGGACGAAGCGACCAAGGTCGCGCTGGAAACCTTGGGCGAAAGCGAGCAAGGCATTTTCATTTTGCACCATGCGCTATTGGCTTATCCCGATTGGCCGCCCTGGGCGCGCCTGGTCGGCATCCAAGCGCCCAGTTGGAGCGTGCACATGGACATCGACCTCAAGATCCGGATCGCCAATCCGCAGCATCCGATCACGCTGGGCTTGAGCGATTGGACGATGCTGGACGAAACTTATGTTGTGGCGGAGCCGGACGCCGACAGCGAGATCCTCCTCTTCACCGACGATCCCAAAAGCATGCGCAGCATCGCCTGGACGCGACGCTACAAGAAGGCGCGCGTCTTCTGCTTCCAGTCGGGCCACGACCACCATGCTTATGAGAATCCGAATTTCCGCCAGGTCATCAGCCGTGGAATCCAATGGGCGGCCCGCAAGCTCTAGCGGAAGCCCGCCAAACGGGATTGGCAAAACGCAGTGTATGACCGCAGAAGCGAAGTTGATCTGAAGCGCCATCTCGCCCTGGGTGTTGAATTCATCATCAACAATCTGGACGAGCGCCAGAACTACCTGCCATTCTTCCATTACGAATTGGTCCAAGAGCCCACCTGCATGCGGCACGGTCCCTTCGACTCGCCTCATGTGGTCGGTCGATTTCTGGATGCGCTCGGCCGCTGTTCGCTGATCATAGGCTTGCCGGACGAAACCGAAATTTATGATGCGCTCGCCCAGCAGCTCTACGACAGCCTCGAACGTCACCCGTCCGGCTTGCCCTGGAACCGTCCCGCGCCTTGGCAGCCGGATGTCGCCGCCATGCATAATTGTCGCGAAGTGGCCCTGGGTTTGCTCGCGCTCTGGAATTGGCGCGCCGACGCGCGTGCGGAGCCTGCCCTGCGCCGCTTGTGCCGTTCGATTCTGGGCGCGCTTGGGGATGGCGCGCGCTTTCCCGCTGAGAGCCTCGGTCGCAAAGGTTGGACCAATGCCTTTAGCGGCATACTGGCGCCGCCGCCAGCCACCACGGGCCGGCTGATCCGGCCGCTGGTTCAGTACTATCGTCAATCGGACGATGAGATCGCCCTGGAACTGGCGCGCCGCTTCGCCGTGGACAATCTCGCGCTGGCGTTTAACGCCGATGGATCGATCGCCGAGGCCGCCGGCACGCACTTACATTCCATTACCGGCACGATCACCGGTCTGATCGATTATGGCATCTTGGCTGGCGAAAAATCGATTGTAGAAGGCGCGCGCCGCGCTTACGATGTCGGCATGCGTCCTTTTCGCAGCAGTTATGGCTGGGTGAAAGAGTTTCGTTGGGCGCCCTGGCTGGCAGAGCCACTGGGGGCGGCCGGATATGCCGGCTTCGACATCAACCGGGGAGAAGCCAATAACACGGGCGATCTCATCGAAGCGGCGCTGCTACTGGGTCAGGCTGGCTACGAGGGCTATTTTGAAGATGCCGATCGCATGCTGCGCAATCATCTGTTGGCGTCTCAAGTCGTCGACGCATCATGGGTGCGGGAAGCCAAAGGGCACGAGGATGATGACGAGACTCGCTACGGAAACGTGGCGCAGCGAGCGCGCGGCGGCTTCTGCTTCGGAGGGATCAAGAGCCTCATCTCCTATCCGGAAGAAGCCTACCAAGTCAATGCGGACCTGGTGGGCGGCGCGCTGCAAGCGATCTGTGAAGCTTGGGAGGCAATCGCCAAGGTGGCTGATAACACCATTCGCGTTGACCTGCTCTATTCAAAAGAAGACTGCGCCTTTTCTTTGACCTGTCCGCCGCCGGGTCCTGAGCCGATCCGCCTGCGCCTCAAGGAAGCGGCGTCTCTGCAGCTGCGCATCCCGTCCTGGGCCGAACCCGCCGCCGTCAACTTTCAGATCAACGATATGCCCAAGTCTTCCGCGCGGGACGTGATATCGGACAGCTATCTCAAGCTGTCCCCGCTGGCGCCGGATTCGGTGGTGCAGGTTTGGCTGCCACCCCGCCGGGAAACGGTCGCCGAGGTGGTGGGCGGGGAACGCTGCGAAGTCGACTGGCACAACGACACTGTCCTCGGCATCCGTCCGCCAGCGCGTTTTCAGCCACTGTATGGGCGTGACTGATCGCTGACCGCAAGGAGGAGCAATCCGTGGTCGATTACAGGCGCGTGCACGAAGAAGCAATCGTCTTTGATGGCACCTGCCCGCTGCTGACGCACTCGCCGGCACATACATCGTATTATGTTGAGGGCGGCGTCACTGTCGTTGCGCCCTCGCTGGCGGCCAACCACAACTGCGGTGAAGCGATCATGCGGATGGCCAACTGGCTGAATATCATCTGCGAGCGCAGCCACGAGCTCGCGCAGGTCACCGACGCCGCCGGCTTCCGCCGAGCCAAGACTGAAGGCAAGTTGGGCATCCTCTTCCACTTTCAGAATTCGCTGCCGCTGGAGCAGAGCATTGAGCTGGTTGACGTCTATCACGCGCTGGGCGTGCGCGTCATTCAGTTGACCTACAACGTCAGGAATTTCGTCGGCGATGGCTGCCTCGAACCGAATGACGCGGGCTTAAGCGCCTTTGGCCGGCGGTTGATCAAAGCCATGAATCGCGCCGGCATCGCGGTTGACTGCAGCCACACCGGCATTCAGACCACCCTGGACGCGATGGATGTCTCCGAGCGGCCGGTTGTCTTCAGCCACAATCTGACGAAGGCTGTTTGCGATAGCCCGCGCAACCTGACCGACGAGCAAATCAAGCGAGTCGCCGAAATGGGCGGCGTCATCGGCATCAACGGCTTCCCGCCCTTCGTGGCGAAGAAGCGGCGCCCCACACTTGAAGACTTGCTCAAGCATGTCGACCACATCGCCGATCTCGTCGGCATCGAACACGTGGGCATCGGCATCGATTTTGAATACATCGGCGATTCCATGCAGGAGGCGTCAAAGGCGCATTACGACTATTTCGTCAAAACGGGACAGTGGGATCCGAAAGATTATCCGCCGCCGCCCTACTATTATCCGAGCGGCTTGGATGACCCGCGTTGTTTTCCCAATTTGACCAAGGCGCTTTTTGAGCGCGGCTATGACGAGGTGGAAACGAAGAAGGTTCTGGGAGAGAATTTCATGCGCGTTTATTCGCAGATCTGGATTTAAGTCACGATGAACAGAGCAGAGATCCTGAGCAGACTTAGAGGCGCGCTGAGGAATGGCGACGTCATCATTGGCGCCGGCTGCAGCGCCGGCATTGTGGCGAAGTGCGCTGAAATTGGCGGTGCGGACTTAATCGTCTGTTACAGCACGGGCCGATCGCGCATCATGGGGCTGCGAACCGAGGTCATCGGGCACTCCAATCCGCGAACGCTTGAAATGTATGACGAAATCAGCAATGTCGTCAACGACACGCCCATCATTGCTGGCATCGAAGCCAACGATCAGACCACATATGACCTGGGAATCGTGATTGACCGCTTCGTCGACCGGGGATTTGACGGTATTATCAACTTTCCCACCGTGGGCAATCATGAGCGAATTTCCGATTTTTTCCTTCGCGAGTACCAGAATATCGCCAACAGCATCAGTCAGCCCTGGGGATTTGCCCGCGAGGTTGAGCTGATCCGCTTGCTGCACCTGCGCGACATTTTCACCATGTGCTATGTATTCAGCGCCGAGCAAGCCGCGCGCATGGCTGAAGCCGGCGTCGATGTCGTCTGCGCCCACGTTGGCGGCACCGCTGGTGGATTGATCGGTTTCCCGGCTGACCCGATGGATGAAGCGCTGGAAAACACGCAGCGCATTATGGAAGGCGCCTGGGAGGTCGATGCGGATGTGATCTGCCTGGCGCATGGCGGACCCTTCGCTGAGCCCGAGGATACCCGCGTCTTATATGAGCGGACGGACGCCCAGGGTTTCGTCGGCGCATCCAGCATCGAGCGCATCCCGATTGAAAAGGCGGTGATGAGCGCGGTCAAGACATTCAAGAATCACAAAGTAAGGGTGCGCTAGATCGTGAATGACGCCATGCCTACGGTCGTGCTTGCTGGCGCGCTCGATACAAAAGCAGCCGAGTTCGCTTGG
The DNA here is from genome assembly GCA_965205125.1 of Phototrophicaceae bacterium. Taxonomy (GTDB): domain Bacteria; phylum Chloroflexota; class Anaerolineae; order Aggregatilineales; family Phototrophicaceae; genus UBA6055. The sequence continues at coordinate 646,873 of CBDBFY010000001.1, read as the reverse complement.
GTGAAGGCGCTGATCGAAAAGCATGGCGCGCGCACATTGGTGATTGATGTTGGCATTCTCGGCGAGCCGGGTTTCGCGCCCGATATCAGCAGCGAGGCGGTGGCCAGCGCGGCCGGGGGCGATCTCGATGCGCTGCGCCGGGGCGAGCGCCGCAGCGAGGCTTTGCAAGTCATAGGACGGGGATTGGCGATCATTGCGCGACGGCTTTACGACGAGGGCAAGCTTGACGGCATCCTGGGCATGGGCGGCAGTGGCGGTACGACCGTCGCCACCGCTGGCATGCGCGCGCTGCCTCTCGGCCTGCCCAAGCTGATGGTCTCGACCGTCGTCAGCGGCGATGTGCGCGCCTTTGTGGGAGCGGCGGACATCGTTACGATGCCGTCGATCGTCGATGTAGCGGGCATTAACCGCATCAGCGCCAAGGTCTACGCCAATGCGGCAGCGGCGATCGTGGGCATGGTGAGCGGGGAGGCGGCGCCGATCGCGGAGGAGAGACCGCTGGTGGCCGCCTCGATGTTCGGCAATACAACGCCCTGCGTCGACCAGGCGCGGGCTCTAATCGAAAAACAGGGTTATGAAGTCTTGGTCTTCCATGCGACCGGCATCGGCGGCCAGACCATGGAGAGTCTGATCAGCGAAGGCTATTTTGCCGGCTGTCTCGATATCACGACAACGGAACTGGCCGACGAAGTATGCGGCGGCGGCGCCAGCGCGGGACCGGAACGCTGCCTGGCGGCGTCGCGCGCTGGCATTCCCGCAGTGATTGTGCCGGGCTGTATTGACATGGCCAACTTCGGGGCGCTCGAATCGGTCCCGGAAAAGTATCGCGAACGCAATCTATATCAGTGGGCGCCGACAGCGACGCTTCTGCGCACAAACTTGGAAGAGAATCGGCAGATCGGGGAAATGATCGCAGCAGCCGCCAATGCAGCGACCGCGCCGGTCGCCATTCTCCTCCCCCTCAAGGGCCTGTCCATGCTGGATAGTGTTGGTGGCGCCTTCTGGGATCCTGCCGCAAACGCCGCTTGCTTCGACGCGATCAAGGGCGGGCTCAGACCGGGCCTGTCCGTCATTGAGTTGGACAACAATATCAACGATCAGTCTTTCGCCGCCGCCGCCGCCGACACGTTGTTGAACTTGATGCGGCAGTCCGAAGTTCCTACGGTTGCTGAGCGCTGACGGACCTATCCGTTGAATCAAAAGCTAGAGCCGTCCATTTGCTGGCATCTGCTTGCGACCCCATGTGAATTGCGATACTGTAAAGGTGCTGCTGTTACCTGTACCGGAGCCTTGAACGGGCAGTCAGAAAAAAGATTGAAGGAGGGATGAAGGGCCCGATAGATTTTCGGTACGTACAGTAAGTATCGCCTAAAAGATAGTCTTCTTGGAGAATGATCATGCATGAGAAAACTAGGAAAGGCCTTATTTCCCGCTACCTTCTGCTGACAATTCTACTGATTCCGCTCACATTGTTCGCCCCGGTAGCGGCACAAGACGGTCCAACCGGGCAACTCACCGTGTTTATGTGGGGTGGTCCGCCGGACATCGACACCTACGAAGCGGCAATCGCCCGCTACATGGACGAATTCCCCGGCGTTGAGATTGAGTTGATTGACGCCGCGGGTTGCGGCGCTAGCTATGCCGCCTGCAAAACGCAGATCGCCGGGGGCACTATGGCGGATGTCTTCGTCCCGGGCAGTTGGAACTACAACGCCATGGCAAATGATGGCGTGCTTGAAGACCTTGCGCCCTATGTAGACGCGGACGCCGATCTCAACTTGGCTGACTTCCACCCGGTCACTATTGAAGCAGTGACCAGCTTGCGCGATGGCACCCTTGTCGGTTTGCCGATGGGCTTCAACATCCAGAGCATGTGGTTCAACAAGGACATGTTCGACGCGGCTGGCTTGGACTACCCGCCGGCCGACGGCGATTATACCTGGGATGATGTTCGCGCCTGGGCCAAACAGTTGACCATCGACGAAAATGGCAATACAGCCGACTCAATGGACTTTGATCCCGGCAAGATCGTACAGTGGGGCTACTATAACCACTTCGTCTGGCCCTGGGGCAACGGCTACGACCCCATCCTCTTCGCTTTCGGCGGCAGCGCAATGACCTTGCCGGACCGCGGCAGCTGCAATCTGGAGCACCCGGACAGCATACGAGGCTGGCAATTCATTCAGGATCTGATGTGGACGGACCATTCGACGGTGAAGCCGGACGCCCACGCCGAACAGATCGGCTTCCTGCGCTGGGTCGATGGACAGGTTGCATTGCAGCATGGCTCCTTCGAACAGGCGAAGCTGGTGGACGACCAGAATCCCGGCTTGAATTATGACATTGCGCCCTTGCCCAGAGGTGATGCCGGCAACGCCACCGTGATTCAAGTGCACATGTGGAGCATCTATAGCGGTTCACCCAAGAAAGAGCTGGCTTGGCATTTGCTGAGATGGCTGGCCACCGACGGGTCAGTCGGTGACTATGGCTCGATCATGACGCTGATTCCGGCATACAAGGACAATGCGCTGGGCGAGTATTTCGTCGATGCGCCCTATGCGCCGGAGCACACGAAAGAGGCGCAGCTTGATCCGCTCGAATGGGAACTGACGACCTACCCCAGCATGTACAACGAGAGGACGGATCAGATTCAGGGTTCGGACGGCTTTGGCGACGCCTTGACGGAGATCCTCAACAACAAGAAGTCTGCCGAAGAGGCGCTGGCCGGGATCTGCGCAAAAGTCGATGCGGTCATGCAAGAATAAGGCTGGCTTCGAAGAACGCTTCCGCATTCAGACTGCCGGTCTTTCGCCTGCCTGGCGCCGCCGGCAGTCCTGACGCCTAGAAACGTCCATGTCCGCTGCAAAATCTGCGCGCGTCGTTTCCCTGTGTCTGCTGCTAACTTTAGGCATTTTTGAAGGTATCACTCCCGTAATGAAGAGCTCGCTCGATAGTTATGCCAGCGCGGCGGATGCGCCCGTCATTGCCGACTTCTCCCTCCCCATCGATCCGCCCTTGGTCAAAAAATTCGACTTCATGAACTCCGGCATCGTCCCAATGTGGCGCTATCGGCGCGATTTAGACTTGATCGATGATCTCAGAGCGCAGTCACTGCGTGTTGATCTCTTTTGGGGGGAGCCGGAGATCAATGGCTGGACGACGGAAATGATCAGCGGCAGCGCCGACGACCTTCGGTTTCACTTTAGGGAGATAGATGAACTGTCGCGCATGCTGAAAGAGCGGGGCATCGGCGGCTACTGGTCATATTGTTACAATCCGCTGCCGCTGCAGGCCGGCTTGGGCCATGCCAGCCACCCTTCAAACCTGGAGGCTTGGCGCGAAGTCATGTTCCAGTTCGCGCGTCACTTCAAGGAAAATGACTTGCGGCCAGACTATCACGCGATCTGGAACGAGCCCGATCTTGACATATTTTACAATCGGCCCGTTGAAGTCTATGCCCAGCTTTACAAGTTCGGCGTGGAAGGATTGCGCGCTGGCGATCCGGATGCCTTTGTCGGCGGACCCGACCTGGCATTCACCGATGAATGGATAGATCCATTCTTGGATTTCGTCGAGGAAAACGAACTTCCGCTCGACTTCTTCGCCTTCCATGCCATTGGCGTAAGCCCAATCTCTCGAGTCAATACGGCGCGGCGCAAGATCAAAAACCGCCCCTATTTCGATACGACCGAGCTGGTGTTCAGCGAGCTGAATCCATCGATGATATTCAATTCGCCCCGGTCGCCCGTGGTGCGTTACACACAAGCCGCGCTCATACTCGATCACATTGCCAGACTGGTGGACGAACCCGATATCACGCGCGTGCACTGGGCGCAATTCATGGACAGCAGTGTCGATACCTTAGGCGTGGTCAGCTTGGATGGGCATCGCCGCGCTGCCTACAATGCATTCAAGCTTTATGCGATGATGCCGGTGGATCGGCGTTCGGTTACGGTCCCCGGGTCGCTTTCCGCTCTGGCCTCGACTGACGCGCATACTTCGGGGCTGCTGCTGTGGAATCGTTCGCGATCGGACAAGCGCCTGAACGTCGTCTTGAAAAACATTCCCTTTGCGCGGGGCACGCTGCGCGTCTATCGGATTGATGAAGAGCACGCCAGCTACTTCGAGAATCCGGATAGCGAAGAACTGACCGTAGTTGAAGCTTATGAAGATGTGGGCACAAGCGACCTGGAATGGCAGGGTGAGATTCCCGACCACGGTGTCGTCTACCTGGAAGTCAGCAATGGCAGTGGCGCATCCGAGCTAAACAGAACGGAACCTGTCGCTGAGATCATTCGCGTAAACCGCTATTTCCCCGACCGCTCAAAGGACAACTTTGCTGAATTTGATCGGTCCACCTGGATCGCTCGGCTGGGCATGGGATCGCAGGATTTCGCCGACTCGCACATAGGGATCGTGCTGGAGGATCTTCCCAGCGCCCTCGATGTGTCGTTTGTGACGGAAGGCGAACCGCGAATGTTGGATGCGAACAGCCTTGTCGGGCTGCGTCTCGATTACGTTGCTGACGAGGGCGACGCGAGAGCCGTCCTTTTCCACGATGGCTTGTACAGCACGGAGCGCGACGCAAAGGAGCCATGGGGAACAGAGCGACGGGCAGAGCAAATTGTTGAATTGGACGACTTGTCGATGACGCGGTTGGAACCGGCTCTTTATGCGCCGGCGGGCTGGAGCGGGCGGCTGATCATGACACTGATGATGCAGAATACCGGCGCCGCCACGCGAGCCAAGGTCGTCATTCGCCGCTCGCAATGAAGACTTAGCTTGATAGCGAACGCGCAGGTTGATTCGGGAAATTGATTTTCTATGAGCGCCCGCCCGCCGAAAGGACTTGGATTCAATCTGTGGCGCAATGCCAGCCCACGCGAGCGACGCCAGTGGCTGACTGCCTACGCGTTCATGAGCCTGCAGTTGATCGGTCTCTTCGTCTTCATTCTGGGTCCGCTGCTGGTCTCTTTGTATTACACCTTCACCAAGTGGGATCTGATCGCGCCCGCGCCAAAATGGACGGGCTTGAGAAACTGGCTGCACTTCTTCGGTGATGCCAGAATCGGCCAAGTCCTAGGCAATACCCTCTGGTTCATTCTATGGGCGACCAGCAGTTTCTTGCTGCTGTCGCTGGCGCTGGCGGTGCTGCTGCATCAGCGGCGGCGGGGAACGACCCTGTTTCGCGCGCTCTTCTTCATCCCATACATCACTTCGCAAGTGGCGGTCGGCTTGGTCTGGAGTTGGATGTTCAACACCCGCTCGGGACCCATCCCAAACTTTTTCCGTCTGTTTGGCATCGAGATTCCGAACCTGCTCCTGGACGAAAGTTATGCGATGATCGCGGTGGCTCTAGTGGCGACCTGGCAGGCGCTCGGCTACGGCATCACGATTTATCTGGCCGGATTGCAGGGGATTCCAGGCGAGCTCTACGACGCATCCAGCGTAGATGGCGCCAGTGGCTGGCAGCGCTTCCGTTTTGTGACGCTGCCCCTACTCTCGCCGACAGTTCTCTTCCTGACCGTCACATCGTTCATCGCCGCTTTCCAACTCTTTGATCTGGTAATCATTTTGACTGGCGGCGCGACCGGCGTGGCGCCCGGCGGTCCCGGCGGAACCACGCGCACAATTGTGCTTTACCTCTACGAGCAGACCTTCTTGTTCTCCGAGCGCATTTCGGGCTTGGGTTACGGCGCGACCATCGGTTGGATGCTGGCTATATTGATATTCATCGTCACGATGGCGCAGTTTCGCTTCGCCAGAAGTACCGTCTTTTTCCTGGAAGAAAGCGATTGACTTTGAACAGACAGTTGCGTTCAGCCTTGTATTACGGACTTCTCGGGATATTGGCGGTTGCCTACTTGGTTCCAGTTACCTGGGTGGTTTCTACTTCGCTGCGCACGGAAGCCAACTTGCTGCGCCCGGATCAATGGATCCCCAACCCAATCACCTTTCAGCATTACACCAGCGGGCTGATTGAGGCGCTGCCCAACCTCGGACGCTATACCTTCAACACGCTGCGCATATCTATACTTTCGACTGTAGGCATGCTTCTGTCCTGTTCATTGGCGGGCTATGCGCTGGCGCGCTGGCGCTTCCCATTGCGGAACTTGTGGTTCTTCGGGCTGCTGGCGACGATGATGGTGCCTGGACATGTGACCCTGATACCGACTTACGTCCTTTTTCGCAAACTCGGCTGGCTGAACACACCCAATCCCCTGATTATCCCGGCTTTCTTCGGCAGCCCGTTCGCCACTTTCTTCTTCCGGCAGTTCTTCCTGAGTTTTCCGCGAGAGCTCGAGGACGCGGCGACGCTGGACGGCGCGGGCGCGCTGCGTACATTTGTCGGCATTGTCGTTCCGGTATCGAAACCGGCCTTTGTCGCCTTGGGCGTGCTGCATTTTACCGGCTCCTGGAACGGCTTCTTCTTGCCAATCATCTATCTGACGCGCAAAGATCAGTGGGTCCTAACGCAGGCGATCCGCAGCATGCTCGGACGCTATGACAGCCCCTGGGGAGAGATTATGGCCGGCGTCGTGCTTATGACCCTGCCCATTATTGTGCTGTACATGCTCGTACAGCGGTATTTCGTACAGGGGATTACCTTCACCGGCATCCGCGGATAAGTTCTTTTGCGGCGACGCGAAGTATGTTCATGCCCATATCGAGGCCAGTCTTCAGATTTGGACTGAGTTGATCCTTTCCTGGCTACGGTCAAAGACCGCGCAGCGTTTATTCTCGTGCCAGCGCCTAGGCAAGCGACCAGTCCGCCGACTGCTGTGCTCCCCAGAATGGCGAACTTCGGGGAAGCGCGGAGGCGAATCACGATCCGATACCGCCTTTGGCATTATCATCACCGATGCGGTAAACGTTTTTGACAGCCAAATCCAAGTTCGTTAGGCTATAGTTGGCATGAACGTTTGTTAATCTGGCCGCAAGAAAGCTATTTTAGCAGGAGAGGAACAGATGAGTTTACAAAAAGAGCAGGTTCATGATTTCATCAAGAAGTACAACGAAGGGCGCATCTCGCGGCGGCAATTCTTGCAGGCGGTGACAACCGTCGGCGGCGTCGCTCTGGCGCATTCGATGATGCCGGGTTTCCGCTTGGCAACCGCCCTTGCGCAGGGTACGCCTGTTCAAGGTGGCACGCTGGTCGCCGCCACCATCGACAAGCCGGTCAACATGGACCCGGCCTTCGCCGAACTCTATTCGTCGATGCAAGTCTATCAGAATGTTTTCTCCAAGCTGGTGTACCTCGATCGCAACAACAACGTGTTGCCGGGTCTGGCGCACTCCTGGCAGCAACTCGATGACTCGACCTGGGAATTCCAAATCGCGGACAACGCCTACTTCCACAATGACGAACACTGCACCGCCGCCGATGTGGTTTACACCTTCAACCGCCTCTTCGACCCCGATCTAGGCGCGCCGAACGCGGTCTTTTTGACGCCGATTGAAGGCGTCGAAGCGGTCGATGATTACACGGTGCGGATTAGCACACAACCCAATTGGGGCGGTCTGCTTGAGGCTTTGGGCGCTATTGTTGAAGTTGTCAATCAGAAGGGCATTGAAGAAAATGACCCCAGACTCGTACCCGTCGGCACCGGTCCCTTCAAGTTTGTCCAGTGGGTCAAAGACGACTTCATTGAGCTTGCACGCTGGGACAAATACCACAAGCCCAACCAGCCCTATCTGGACAAGGTCATCTTCCGCGCTATCTCGGATGATACGGTGCGCCTGACCGGCTTGCAGACCGGTGAGCTTAACTGGATTGAGCAAGTGCCCTTGCATCGAGCCGACGAGCTCCGCGCCAGCGCCGAAATCAAAGCGAATCCCGATGGAGAGTTCTTCCCCGATATGTTCTTGATCAACTGCTCGAAGCCGCCTTTTGATCAGGTGGAAGTGCGGCAGGCGCTTCAATGGGCGCTGCACCGCGAGTCAATCGCCAACCTGGTCTGGTTCGGCCAGGCGGTACCATCGGCGGAGCCGGTATCGCCGTCGAATCCCTGGTATTCCGGCGTGAATGTCTTTGAAGGCGGTCCCGATATCGACAAAGCCAAAGCGCTCTTGGCGCAAGCGGGTTACGAAGACGGGCTGACCATTCGTTATGCCGCCCAGCCGCAGGTGCCGACGCAGCCGCTGGTGGGCCAGCTACTGGAACAACAGCTTGCCCCAGCCGGCTTCCGCGTTGAGGTCGAATCCTTCGAATCCGCCCGCTGGTTTGAGGAGCTCTTCACGCTGAACTACGAGATCACCGGCACGTACTGGAGCGCGACAGCTGATCCGGGCGAGCACTGCCTCTATCCGCTGTCCCATTCGGCGTCGCCCTGGAATTTCTCGGCTTTCCGAGACGCGCCCGAACTGGACAAGGCGCTGGACGAGTTTCGTTTCACGCTGGATCCGGAAGCGCGGCAAAATGCCTTCGCCAATGTCGTCAGGCTGCACCAGGAGTATTCGCCGCAAGTGTTCCAAGTCAACTTCCGACGCACCTACTGGACGCAGCCGAATGTTCACGGCGCGCAAACGCTGCCCACGCTGGAGCTGCGCATGGAAGACGTTTGGATCGACGCCTGATCTAGGCATCGCGCGAGAGGGGCTGACCGCTCCTCTCAACTTCCAGCCTTGCTAACCCGGCGGTAGAATAATCGATGCGACTTTTGCGCTACATCGGGGGCCGCCTGCTGCTTCTGCTGCCCGTCCTCTTCGGCACATCGGTTCTGATATTCCTGCTGCTTCGCCTGATTCCGGGAGATCCAGCGCAGGTCATATTGGGTTTGCGCGCGACGCCGGAACGGCTGGCGATCGTGCGGGAAGAATTGGGGCTGGATTTGCCGGTGCATCTGCAATACGGGCAGTGGCTGGGCAAGCTGCTTCAGGGTGATCTGGGAAGAGACTTCCGCAGCAACGAAGCCGTTATCGCCCTGCTCAGCGTCCGATTGCCGGTGACGATTCAACTTACGCTGATGTCGCTGACGATGGCGGTCTTGATTGCGGTTCCATTGGGCATTCGGGCGGCCATCAAGCCGGGCGGCGTCGCTGATCGTCTCTCGATGCTACTCGGATTATTCGGCATTTCCATCCCGGATTTCTGGCTCGGGATCATGTTGATCCTTTTCTTCGCGTTGGGGCTGCGCATGTTTCCCTCCTCCGGTTACGTCAGGTTGGATCAGGACCTGCTGGGGAATCTGCGCGCCTTTTTCTTGCCGGCGCTGACCTTGGCGGTGGGGCTGTCGGCAGTGCTCGTGCGCATCACACGTTCAGCGGTGCTGGAAGTACTCGAGTTGGACTTCGTAAAATTCCTGCGCGCCAAGGGCCTGCGGGAACGACTCGTCATTTATCAGCATGTTCTGCGCAACGCCAGCATACCGATTGTGACGGTCATCGGATTGCAATTCGGCTATCTGCTCGGCGGCGCCGTGATTGTGGAGGAAGTCTTCAGCTTGCCCGGCGTTGGCCGTCTAATCGTCAGCTACACCTTGGAGCGCAATTATCCGGTTGTGCAGGCGGGCATGCTGGTGGTCGCCTTCCTGTTTATTCTGGTCAATCTGGCCACGGACGTGATTTATGCCTTGCTGAATCCCAAGATCCGCGGGGCGGGAACATGAGCGCGCGGGCCGGTCTCTTTGGGAAGCTACTTGATCGCCTGCGAGACGGCTACGCGGCCAGTCGATCGGCTTTTGTCGGCGGGACGATCATCGTTGCGCTCGTCATCATGACCGCGACCGTATCGCTCTATTCACCCTACAAACCGGACGCGATGGATTTTATGGCGCCCTTGAGCGCGCCGACGGCGGCGCACCTGCTTGGCACGGACAATTTCGGCAGAGACATTCTGACGCGCGTTCTTTATGGTTATCAGATTTCCCTGACGGTGGCATTGGGCTCGGTAGGTTTTGGCTTGGCGGCCGGCGTGACGCTGGGTCTGCTCGCCGGTTATTTCGGCGGCGCGCTGGACAACATCATCATGCGGCCCATGGATGTGCTGATGGCTTTTCCGGCGATCGTGCTGGTGGTGGCTTTGACCGGCTTCGTCGGACGGGAACTATCGGTGATGGTCCTGGCGGTGGCGGTGGTTTATGTGCCGATTTTCGCCCGGGTCATGCGCGGCTCTACACTGGAAGTGGTCAGCGAACTCTACGTCGAGGGGGCGAGGGCGCGCGGCGCTTCGCATCTCCGCTTGATGCTGCGCCATATTTTGCCCAATGCCATCGCGCCGGTCTTGATACAGGCTTCGATCCTGATGGGCATCGCCATCTTGCTGGAATCGGCTTTGAGCTTCATCGGCTTGGGAACGCAGCCTCCCGACCCATCTCTGGGGCTGATGCTCTCCGAAGGGCGCTCGTTTATGCAGCAGGCGCCTTGGATGGTGATGGTGCCCGGATTGGCGATTTCGCTTGCCGTGCTCGGCTTCAACCTGCTCGGCAATGGCTTGCAAGATCTGCTCAATCCCGCGAGCCGCTCGGCGGGGGCCAAACGGTCTGACTCGCAGAGCCAAAGCGACGAGCCCTCAGGTCCGGTAGACGAGGAAGCGCGCCGGAAAAAAGAGGAACGATGAGTCTGCTATCGGTGCGAAATCTGAGGACTGAATTCTTCAGCGGCGGACGCTGGCTGGAGGCGGTATCCGATGTCAGCTTTGATTTGCGGCCGGGTGAAATACTGGGATTGGTGGGCGAATCCGGCTGCGGCAAATCCACCATCGCCTATAGCATCATGCGCCTGCTGGCGAGCAATGCCCGCATCAGCGCGGGCGAGGTCTGGCTGGAGGATGTGAATCTGACGGAGGCGGATGAGGACACGCTGCAGGGTTTGCGCGGCAGCCGCTTGTCGATGATATTTCAGGATCCGATAACGGCGCTGGATTCGCTGTTCACCGTTGGGCATCAGGTGACTGAGACGCTGCAAGAACACCTCGGTCTCAACATGGACGAGGCGCAGGCGCAGGCATTGGCATTGCTCCGGCAAGTGGGCATCCCGGCGGCGGAAGAGCGCCTAAACGCTTATCCTTATCAATTCAGCGGCGGCATGTCGCAGCGGATCGCCCTGGCCATTGCAATCTCCTGCCATCCCCAGGTGCTGATCGCCGATGAGCCGACCACAGCGCTGGATGTGACGATTCAAGCGCAGATTTTGCATTTGATCCGCAGCTTGCTGGTCGAGGAACAGGGCACGGGCGTGCTTTTGATCACGCATGACTTGGGCGTAGTGGCGCAAGTATGCGATCGCGTTGCCGTCATGTACGCCGGCAAAATCGTCGAATTCAGCGATGTCCTTTCGATTTTCAACAACCCGCTTCATCCTTATACGCAAGCGCTGCTCAAGTCGCTGCCGAGCCATGGCATCGCTCGCGGCGCGCTGGAAAATATCCAGGGGCGCGTGCCGAGCCTGACGGACTGGCCCTCTGGCTGTCACTTCCATCCGCGCTGCATCCATGCGCGGGCGATCTGCCGAGAGCAGACGCCTCCATTGCGGACAACTGCCGAGAGCCATGAGGTGGCTTGTGTCCTCTATGACTGACGGCGCTAGTCCGCTGCTGCGCGCCCATGGATTGAGCAAGTATTTCCCGCTCGAATCCGGCATTTTGGCGAGTTTGCGCGGGACGAAGGCGGCGGTCAAAGCGGTAGAATCCGTGTCGCTGGACGTCTACGCCGGGCAGACGCTGGCCATCGTCGGCGAGTCCGGATCGGGCAAGAGCACGCTGGGACGCCTGCTGCTGCGGCTGATGCTCCCGAGCGCCGGTCACGTGCAGTATAAAGGCGAGAACATCTTCACCATGAATCGGGTGCGGCTGCGTGCATTCCGGCGGCAGGCGCAGATCATCCTGCAAGACCCGTACGCCTCGCTGAATCCGCGAATGCGCGTCGGGCGCATTATCCGCGAGCCCCTCGACATTTACCGCGAAGGCAGTGCAGCGGAGCGCGAGAAACGCGTGGGGGCGCTGCTGGAAAGAGTCGGCTTGTCGAGCGCGCATGGTCGCGCCTATCCGGCCGAGTTGAGCGGCGGGCAGCGGCAGCGTGTCTGCATCGCGGCGGCGCTGGCGCTATCGCCACAGATCATCATCGCCGATGAACCGACTTCGTCGCTGGATGTTTCGGTGCAGGCGCAAACGCTGAATCTGCTTTCCGAATTGCAGCGCGACTTCAATCTGACCTATGTGTTCATCACGCACGACCTGGGCGTTGTGCAGCATTTCAGCGACCGGGTGGCGGTGATGTACCTGGGCAAAATCGTGGAAGAAGCGCCGACCGATACTCTCTTCGCGACGCCGCAGCATCCCTATACCCAAGTCCTGTTCTCGGCGATTCCCCTGCCCGATCCGTCTCGGCGGATCAATTGGGAACTGCCGAAGGGGGAGCCGCCTTCGCCGCTGGATCCCCCCTCTGGCTGCCATTTTCATCCGCGCTGCCCACAGGTCCAGGAGTCCTGTTCCTCCACAGTGCCCGGTCTGAAAGCGACCGCGCCGGGCCGCCGTGTGGCTTGTTTGCTATATGAAGAAGGGGCAAGTAAACCTTCCGATATACAATAGGCACAGAAAAAAGGAGAAATGATATGAGCTATGGCAGAGCAAGTTCGGATGAAGTTCTTGAGCCCGAAGTGATACTGGCGATGGCGAACAAGATGGGGCTGTCCATCTCGCCGGAAGAAGCGGAAACGCTGACGGCATTGCTGATGAATCAACTCGCGGCCGTCGAAACCTTCGACAGCTTTGATCTACAGGAAATCGTGCCAGCGCCGATTTTTCGGCTGGATCGCGCAGGGTCGCGTGGACACAGACCCGCCGACACTGACCATCAAGGGAGCGGGCGATGACTGAGCTGACGGACCTTTCACTGAGCCAAACGAGCGACATGATTGGCGCGGGCGAAGTTTCTTCTCTTGAGTTGGTGGAAGCGAATCTGCGCGCGATTGAAAAAACGGAACCCATCGTGCATGCCTACGCCAACATCCTCGCCGACGAAGCCCGGGCGGCGGCAAAACGCGCCGATGCCGAGATTGCAGCGGGTGATCGGCGCGGTCCGCTGCATGGCCTGCCGATCGGCATCAAGGACAATATCTATACCAAGGGCATCGTTACCGAATCCGGTTCTGAGGTCATGGCGGGTTTCCTGCCAGACTATGACGCGACTTGCGTAGAAAATCTTATGCGGGCGGGTGCAGTCATTATCGGCAAGCTGCGCTGCCATGAATTTGCTCTTGGCTCGAATGAACCGCCCACGCGAAGCCCCTGGAATCTAGACTGCTATCCGGGCGGGTCCAGCATCGGCTCGGGCGCGGCGGTGACGAGCCGCTCGTCCTTCGGCGCCCTGGGCACCGATACCGGCGGCTCCATCCGCGTGCCGTCATCGATCAACAATCTCATCGGTATGAAGGCGAGCTTCGGCCGCGTCAGCATATACGGCGTTGTGCCCGTTGCCTGGTCGCTCGATCACGTTGGTCCAATGACGCGTAAGGTACGAGACAATGCGCTGCTGCTCGCCGGCATGGCTGGTTATGACCCCAAGGATCCAACGAGCGCGAAACAGCCCGTGCCGGATTTCTGCGCCGAGCTTGAAGCGGGCGTCGCTGGCTTGCGCATCGGCGTCGAGCGAGACTACTTCTTCTATGACGGCCTCCAGGATGAGATCCGGTCCTCGGTTGAGGCGGTCATCGCCGAATATCAGCGGCTTGGCGCGGAGATCATAGAGGTCAGTCTGCCGGAGTTGGAGATCACACAGGACGCGCTCTTCACCATCGTGCTCGCGGAGTGCAGCACCTATCACCGCAAACTGATCCGCGAACAGAGCGACAAATATGACCCGTCCACGCGCGCCATCGTGCAGCTGGGCGAGCTCGTGCCAGCGACCCATTATCTGGCGGCGCAGCAAGCCCGTTCCCTGTATCGCGCCGCGATCTATGGCGCCTTCCGCGAGCAGCGGCTTGACGCCATGCTCTGGCCAACGATGCCCATTGCGACCGCGCCGTTAGATCAACTGTATGCGCTGCGGGCGGACGGATATCCCGAAACGCCGGTCAGTTCAATGTGTCATCATACCTTCAACGCCAATCTGGCCGGTCTGCCAGCGCTGAGCGTGCCCTGCGGAATCACCAGCGACGGATTGCCTTTCGGCTTCCAGTTGACCGGACGCGCCTTTGATGAAGCGATGGTCTATCGGATTGCCTACGCTTTCGAGCGCGAGCATGATTGGCATCTGCGGAAGGCGGCCGCGATTGAGGATCTATAGCTTGTCAAAGACACAACCTGCCTCCCAAAACAGCGGCATAATACTGTGGCAATAACCGTCTGCCGCCGAACAGCATTGAGCGCGCCGGTGATTTAGCGCCCTTAGGAGGACTGAACATGCGCGGAGAAATGGTTAGGGCTCTTGATCGGCTGATGGACGGCCTGCGCGCCGATTGGTCGCTCTACGTCAAATATACCGGCACTGGCGAAGAAATCTGTGTCAATGCCGACGCCTTGATGGATACGATGAGCACCATCAAGATCCCGATTCTTGTTACCTTGTATCGCATGGTTGACGCGGGCGAACTCGACCTGGCGCAGAAGTACACGCTGGACACAAGCTTCAAACGATTTGGCAGCGGCGTACTGCAATACATGGACGACGGTATGATTTTCACCTTGCGCGATGCAGCGACCCTGATGATCATCGAAAGCGACAATACCGCGACCGATTACTGTTTCGAGGCAATTGGCGGGCCAGACGCCGTGAACGCGACCATGCGTGAACTGGGCTTCAGCGACATTGAAGCCCTGGGCAACTGCCTCGACTGGTTTAGCGCCTTGGCCGGCGTGATTGACCCAGCGCTTGGCGAGCTCGGTCCGGCTGAGTTGTTTCGCGCCGGTTTTCCCGATTTGGCGCCGGAAAACTGGGTCCGCTCGCGCGACCGATTCCACTTTGAAGCAGGCAGGCCTTTCAGTCGAGCCAGCGCCCGCGCCCTCGGGCACTTGCTGGAGATGATCTGGAACGACCGTTGCGCCAGCCCGGGAGCCTGCGCCGAAATGCGCGGTATTTTGCACAATCAGATATCGCGCACGCGCCTGCCGAAGTATCTGCCCGAAGCGAAAGTCGCGCACAAGACGGGCGATTTTGGTCCCTTTATCGCCAACGATGTTGGCGTCATCGAATCGCGCAATATGGCGCCGATCATCATCTGTGTGATGATGGCGGGGCATCGCGGCATCTGGGAGAATCTGGAAGATACAGTGGCTCGCATCGCGGAGAAAGTCTGGGAATACGGCCTTTATTCAAGTCAATAGAATAGGTTACCCGCTGCGACGCGCCAATACTTTCCCAGCGCACGGGGCAGATGCCGCCGCCCGCCGCTCAGCCCGCTAGCGCTCTCCCTCAACAGCGATTGACATGTACGGAATCGGCACCGACCACGCGCGGCTCGCCTTGCAGCCCGAGCGCGTCAATGGTGACATGCCCTTTATCCCACAGCACCAGGCCTGCTTCCAAAGACTCTAGTTGGACTTGCTTCCCGCCAAGGTCCAGCGTCAGTTCCGCCACCTCGGGACCATGATAGGCGCCAACCCACAGGTCAGCTTCGGGAACGGCAACCAGCCAGGCGGCGCTGCTGCCGCAAGATAAGCGAGCATCCCCCAGCTCAATCAGCCCTGAGCGACTTTCGAGGGCAAGGGGAGAGTCCAGCATGGGGCAGCCAAGACTCGCCCCGCCAGCCCAACGCCGCTGAATCCGCCAGCGCATCAGATCGACATCAATGCCAAGCGCGATGTCGTCCCGGCTGTATGCCAGGCGCCAGGGACGCGGAGTGACGCCATCAAATGTGCGCGCGTCTTCCAACTCTTCAACGAGCTGCCCGGCAGCAAAAGCTTCGTGCAAGTCTTTGCCGCTGCCGTACTGACTTCTTGCCGCGACCTCGACGAAGCAACCGCTATGGACGTAGCCCTGGAAAAACGCGCCTGGATTCGCCAATTCCCAGAAGGTCTTGGCGGGCCCGCGATAGTTGTACATCTCAAGCACGAGGCAGCCGCTTCGTTCCGTTAAGATGATAGGCGCCTCAAGCCCAAGATTCGTGCGTGCAAGCGGCCGAATCAGGATATAGACATCGCCGCAGCCCACGACAATAGCTGCGCCCTCCGGCACATTTGCCGGCAGATCGCCGACGCGGATTCCATCGACCCATATCTCATCGACGTCTTCCGCCCTGCTCCAGATCAAGGCGGCTTTGGCACTAAAGCAGCGCGACCAAGCGTCCAACTCGCGAGAAGTATACAAGCCGAATGCGCGCGGACCCGCGAGCATTCCGCGAAAGCTGCCTTCATCACGGAAGACCCGATCGCTCGACCGAGAAGGCGTGGTTCGGAAGTCCCCCAGCCACTTGTCATTGATCAAATAGCGCGAGAAAACTACGCCCGGTTTGGGCTCGTTCGGTCGTCTGTATTGAATCGAGAAGACATTCGACTGATTGCTGATGAAGCGATTCGATTGCGTCGCCAGCTCTTGCGTCGCCACGCCGAGGCTGAATGCAGCATCCAGGTAGCTGCTGATAACCACGCCGGCGTCGGCATCGGATGTTTCGCTGACTTGCAGCGGGATGGGGCGCTGCTTCCGCAAGGTCTCAAGCCAAGCCGGGAGCAAGCCGTCTTCTACTTTGCCGGCGAATATGGAGGCTTCGGCTTCTGACGCGCAGACCAAGGACGGATAATAGGCGCGGCAGTGCGGCGGCGCCAAGCGGCCCGTTTCCGGATGCAGGCGCAGGGCGACGCTTAAGCCGATGCGCGCTACGATCAGCCGCGCGAGCAGGCTGGCTTGAGCCTCCTCCGAAAACGCGACGATCTTGTGCAGCGCATCAATACATACAAACGAATAGCTAGGGCTGTTGTACTCATGCGGGATGCCGCTCTCGTCAATGAGGCTCAGCCACTCGCGAAGTTTTTTGGCGCCGCGCCGCGTGTATTCCGGCAGATTCAAGAGTTGACCGCCCAGGACTGAGTTGGCGATGTCCTGCGCTACGATATTCGAGTATTTCGGGGATACATCAATCCGGCGGATTTCGTCCAAGCCCAGGCGGATGCGCGCCCGCGCCCGCTCAACGAGATCGCCAGACAAGCGATCCCTTCGATTCAGCAATAGCGGAATCAAGCGCATCAGCACAAATTGCACGGCGTTCAAGTCTTCAACCGCCTCGTCTTCATGCTCCCACCTGAAGTTTCCGTAGTGGGGCGAGCGCCTATCGGTATCCTGGCAATCCAGGACGGCAGCGATGACCGCTTCGGCGCGCTCGATCTCGGCTGGCGACCCGCTCTCAACCAAGGCGACGGCATACTCGGCCGACATCCAGGCGGAATGAAATACGCCATTGTCGATTGCCGCGGCCACCAGCTGAATTTCGGGGTCATATACGAGCGGGGCAGCGTCGTTCGTTCGCGGGAAAATATCAGCCGGTTCCAACATCATTCACGGTCCTTTCGCGTTACCTGCGCGAGCTTATCTGTTCGCCGTCGAGCCGATCGCTTCGAAGCCTTGCAAGTCGAGCTCCTCGGCAAAATGGCAAGCCACCCAGCGATCTGTCTTGACTTCGCGGACCGCCGGTTCCTCATGTCGACAACGGTCCTCGGCATAAGGACAGCGCGGCTGAAAATAGCATCCGCTCGGGGGATTGCTCGGGTCGGCGACTTCGCCTTCGAGGCGTATTCGAACGCCCTTGTTCCGCAGCCGCGGATCCGGCTTGGGCACGGCTGACAGCAGCGCCTCGGTGTAGGGGTGCAACGGATTTCTGAACAAGTCCTCGGTCGCCGCCAGTTCCACGATCTTGCCGACATACATCACCGCGACGCGATGGCTGATATGTTCCACGACGCTGAGGTCATGGGCGATGAACAGATAAGTCAGGTTTAGTTCTTCTTGTAGATCTTGCAAAAGATTCAGTATCTGCGCCTGTACCGATACATCGAGGGCGGAGACGGCTTCGTCAGCCACAATCAGCCGCGGATTCAAAGCCAGCGCGCGCGCAATGCCGATCCGCTGTCGTTCGCCACCGCTGAAAGCGTGCGGATAACGCCGGATGTATTCCGGCCTCAAACCGACCCGCCTCAATAGCGCCGCCACCTGGTCTTCCAGGTCGGATCCGCTGGCGACGCCATTCACTTTGAGCGATTCGCCAACGATCTGCAGGATCGACAGTCGCGGATTCAAGGAAGAAAACGGGTCCTGAAAGATCATTCGAATCTCGCGGCGGAACGGCCTGAGATCTCGGTTGTCCAATTCAGCTAAATCGACACGCTCCTGATCTTCCGCCTGGTACAGAATCTGTCCGGATGTCGGCTCGTATACACGCACAATGCAGCGGCCCGTTGTGGTCTTGCCACAGCCGGATTCGCCGACCAGGCTGAGGGTCTCCCCCGGGCGGATATGAAAGCTGACATCATTGACCGCATGGACGTAACCAACCGTCCGGCGAAAGGCGCCTCGCCGAATCGGAAACTGCATGTGGAGATTGCGAACCTCCAACAAGGGTTCGACGCTTCTGTCCGCCGGCTGGATTCCAGATTTGCGGTTCAAGAGCGTATATCCTTGTTGATCGGCGCTCCGTCCCCGGCTGAATAGAGCAGGCAGCGAACGCTGTGCTCGCCGCTGATTCTTTGGCGAGGCGGGTCGATTTGGTTGCATTGTTCGGCGATGAAATCGTCACAGCGCGGATGGAAGGGACAGCCATTCGGGCGATCAAATGGATGCGGAACCGTTCCCTTAATCGAGTAGAGCCTTCGATTGTCGCGACTGTCGTAGCGGGGAATGGATTGCAGAAGCGCGCGCGTATAAGGATGCTTGGCGTCATGGAAGATGGAATCGACATCGCCGCTCTCAACATCCCGACCGAGATACATGACCACAACTTCGTCGGCGATTTCGGCGACCACGCCAAGGTCATGGGTGATGAAAAGCACGGACATGCCGCTGTCCTGCTGCAGGTTCCGAATGAGGTCGAGAATATTCGCCTGCGTCGTGACATCCAAAGCGGTGGTCGGTTCATCGGCGATAAGAAGCTGCGGCTCGCAGGCCAGCGCAATCGCGATCATAGCGCGCTGACGCATACCGCCGGAGAGCTCGAAGGAATAGGCGTCTAGCTGTTCGCTGGCTCGTGGAATGCCGACCAGGTCGAGCATATAGGCCGCTCGTTTGCGCGCTTCCTGCCGCGTCACCGGCAGGTGCAGCAGAATCGCTTCCATGATTTGGCTGCCGATGGAATGCACCGGGCTGAGCGAGGACATGGGCTCTTGAAAGATCATGCTAATCTCGCCGCCACGAATTCTGCGAATCTCGCGCCCTTTGGGATTCATCTCCGCCAGGTCGATCGTACTGCCATTGCGCTGCTGGAAGATTATCTCGCCGCCGACGATCTGCCCCGGACTAGGCACGATGCGCAATATGGAGCGCGCCGTCACCGACTTGCCGCAGCCTGATTCCCCCACGACGCAAAGCGTCTGGCCCCGCTTCAGGGACAGGTTGACGCCATCAACTGCCCGAACGACGCCCTCATCGGCGAAGAAGTGCGTCTTCAGGTCCCGGACTTCGAGCAAGCTCTCGGCGCCCTTTGCGACGGTTTCCTCAAGTCTGGTATGGGTCGGCTGCATCTCTCAAACCGTCTCCTAGAAAATTCATGCCCAATACAGCGACAACGACCGCCAAACCGGGAAAAAGAAGCCAGGGCGCCGTGGCGATGGAGCGGACATTCTGCGCCTCCTGTAAAAGAACGCCCCAACTGACGACGGGGGGCCGCAGCCCGATGCCCAGGAAACTGAGCGCTGTCTCGGCCAGGATCATGCCGGGAATCGCCAAGGTGACCGAGGCGATGATATGACTGGTCATGGACGGCACCATGTGGCGGAGGATGATCTGCATTTCCCGCACGCCGTCCAAGCGCGCAGCGATAACGAAGTCCTCGGTTTTGAGCGACAGAAAACGGCCGCGCACCTCGCGCGCGAGCGTGGTCCAGCCGATTAGGGACAGCAGCACAGTGATTGCAAAATAGACGCGCACCGGCGGCCAGGTCAGCGGTATGGCGGCTGATAACCCCATCCAAAGCGGAATCGTCGGCAAGGAGCGCAGAATCTCGATGCTTCGCTGGATCAAGTTATCCACCAATCCGCCATAATAACCGGAGATGCCGCCCAGAATCACGCCCAGCAGCAGGCTTAATCCGACGCCGACCAAGCCGACCGACATCGACACCCGCGTGCCATAAATCGTTCGGCTGAGCACATCACGCCCCAGGCGATCGGTCCCAATGAGGTGAACCGGGTCGCCATATTGCGCCGCGCCGATGAGATGGCGGTCAAAAGTGAATATGCCCCACAGCTTGTATTCTTCGCCGCGCACAAACAATCCAACTGGAAAGACGACGGTTTCGTCGAGGACATAAGTGCGTTTGTAAGATTCTTGATCGACCTGCACCTTGTGGCCGTAGACATGCGGGTAGAAGCGCCAGCCGGCTTCGGTCTGTTGGAAGAGCTGTATGCTCTGCGGCGGCAGAAAGGTGTGTTGAGCGCTATAGGTCCCCGCTGAATATGGCGCGATAAACTCGGCGAATAGCGCCACCAGATAAAAGAGCGTGGTGACGGCGCCGGCGAACATCGCCAACCGGTGTTTGCGGAACTTCCACCAAATCAACTGCCATTGATTGGCGACGACGATGCGCGTTTCGGTTGGGACCTCAGTCGCGAGATCAGAGCGCCTATCGCCGGGTGAAGGACTCGAAGCACTTGTCATTGGAGCTGTATCCGGGGATCAATCCATGCCAGCAGAATATCGGAAACCAGCGTGCCAATGATGGTGAGAATGCTAACGAGCAAGATGAGACTGCCAGCCAGATACATGTCCTGCGCTTGCAGCGAACGATACAGCAGGGGACCGGTCGTCTGCAGATTCAATACGATCGAGGTAATCGCCGAGCCGGAAACCAGCGCCGGGAAGACCCAGGCCACCGCGCTCACCAAGGGGTTCAGCGCCACGCGAACCGGGTATTTGAATAGCAATCTCAATTCCGACAGACCGCGCGCGCGAGCTGCATCCACATAAAGCTTGGACAACTCATCCAGCAGGTTGGCGCGCATCACGCGAATCAGCGCTGCTGTGCCCGATGTCCCGAGGATAATCACCGGCAGCCAAATGTGGCTTAGCATATCGAGCACGCGTTCCAGCGTCCATGGGGCGTCGATGTATTCGGGCGAGAACAGCCCGCCGACGCTCTGCCCAAAATAGCGGAAGGCGATGTACATCAGCACCAAAGCCAAGAGGAAATTCGGTATCGCCAAGCCAATGAATCCGACAACGGTCACCAGGTAGTCGCCGATGGTGTATTGCTTGACGGCGGAGTAGATGCCGATGGGTATAGCGACGACCCAGATGAAAGCCAGCGTGAACAAGGAAATGACCATGGTCAAGCCGAGCCGTTCCCAGATTAGATCGCTGACGGGCCGGTTCCATTCAAATGAATCGCCAAAGTCGCCTCGCGCGATGATGCCGCTGATCCACTTCCAGTACTGAACGTATATCGGTTCGTCCAGCCCGTATCTTTCGCGCAAGGCATCCACCTGGGCTTGATCAATCGTCTCTTCAGCTTTGCTTATGAGGGAAGCGAGGAAATCGCCCGGCGGCAGTTGGATGACCAGAAAGGCAATGACCGAGACGACCAGCAGCGTCGGTATCAAGTAAACAATGCGCCGCGCGATGTACCAGATCATGGGTCAGCACTTCCTCGACGGCGGCACAAGTCTAGTAGCCCGCGTTCTGATAATCGGCGGCCGCGTTCGGTCCGTAACCCAATTCGCCACGCCGCGCGCGAAATTCGGCAAGGGCATCGCGATAACGAGGATCGGCGACAAAGTTGATGGTTTCTTCTGGATTACGCGACAAGTCAAACAGAACTTCCGGCATATCGCGCCCATAATACTGATACTTGAGATGATCGCGTTTGATCATCAGATTCTCATAACGATCAAAGTTTTCTTCATGTCCCAGATGCGTGCCGCCGTAATGCGAAATGGTTTCGTTATTCCAATTCGCGCTCTTCCCGTTCAATAGCGGCGCCAAGCTGCGGCTGTCCAAGCCATCAACCGCCGGCACATCGGTCAATTCACAGATCGTCGCGAATAAATCGCAGAGGTTGACATTTTCTTCGACCACCCGCCCGGCCTTGGCGCCGCCCTGCATACGGATGATGAGGGGCGCCTTGACGCTGCCCTCAAAGAACTTGGTCTTCTCCCAAAGCGCGTGCTCGCCCAGCATCTCGCCATGATCGCTGGTGTAGATAATGAGCCAGTCGTCGAGGTTCTGACCCACCTGTTCCAGCGCCGCCAGCACTTTCCCATAATCCTCGTCAATCCCCTCAACCATGCCGTAATAAGCCGCCGTCGCCCGGCGAATCTCACGCTCGCTGGCGTCCATCCCGGGCCGGACCGCTCGGCTGCTGAGAAACGGGTGCTCAAAAGCGCATTCATCCAGGTACGGTCTGACCCGGTTGAGGTAATAGGTGAACTTCTCGTGGGTCGTGAGAAAGGGCACGTGGGGCCGCACAAAGCTCACCATCAGCATCAGCGGGCGCGTCGGGGTGGCGCGGTCATAGTAGGGATCGGCGAAGAAGTTCTCGATGAAGCGCAGGGCGCCATCCAGCGTATATTCGTCTGACCCGTTTATGGGACCCCGCCCGATACCGGCGCGCTTGACCTCCTTCGACTGCGACCACTTGTGTTCGGTCGCCACTTGCAGGCCGCGCATGGCTTCCAGATTACGTCCCTCGATGAAGTCATGCCGCACACTCATGCTGTCGCCGATGCGCCGCGTCCAACCCCCCATCTGATCGGGACCGTTATGGTGAAGTTTGCCGCAGGCAACCGTGGCGTAGCCATATTGCGACAGCCGGCGAGCAAAGGTCATGTGACCAGGCGCCAGATCTTCGCCGAAGACCTCGCAGCCACAGGTGCGCGGCAGCTGGCCCGCCGCCACGCTTTGCCGTGCCGGGATGCAGATTGGCGCCGGCGTGTACGCGTTGCTGAATACGACACCGGTCCGCGCCAACTCATCAAGTACCGGCGTCCGCGCGACCGCATCCCCTTGAAAACCGGCGACGTCAGCGCGATGCTGATCGCTCATCAAGAAGAGGACGTTTGGTCGCTGCCTGCTCATAGATTATTTCTAAGTCCGAGAAAACTGTAGGGGCGACTGACGGTCTGTGTCTACGCGACCTATAAGTCGCCCGAAACGGAAGCCTGCACGGTAACGGGCGACCCACTGGGTCGCCCCTACAATTGCTCAGTACCGGATATACCGTCCAGCGACCGCTTTATTGCTGCGCCCCCGCTTCAATGAAGAACAGGGTCGTATTGATCGGCGCGGGCCAGGGGAACTTCCACGAACCGGTTGATGTTGCCGGCACATTGCGGAAGTAATTTCTGGCGATGCCGTAACCGCCCGGGTTCGAGTTGATGCCCATCACATAGAATTCTTCTTTGGCGATGGCCAACAGTTCCGCCATCAGTTCGGCTTGCAGGTCGAGATCGCCGGTGGCTTTGATCTGGTCGAAAAGCTGCATCTGCTGCTTGGCCGCATCGGGCGGTTCTTCGCCCGTTTCGGGGTCGAAATACCACTTCGTCCACAGCGGCGCGTAGGCGCTCTCGACCGGGTCAGAGGGGAAATACCAGATCGGTGTGAGATAGACGTCCAAGCCGCCCGAGGCGCCCCAAATCGTGGCGTCATGCTCGCTGTTGACCTTGCGCGAGACCAGCAGCGAGCGGTCGATAATGCGAATCTCCATGTCGATGCCGACCGCCGCCCAATAGCCCTGGATCAACTCCAAGACATCGGGCCAGCCGCGCCCGAAGAGGTCGCCCGCTTCGACGATGATGCTGATGCGATTGCCGTCGGGTCCCAAGCGATAACCCTCGTCATCGCGCTCGCTGTAGCCCGCCTTGTCCAAATGCTCGTTCGCCAGCTCAACGCTGTATTCCGTATACTGATGGGCGAATTCTTCGTCGTAGAAGGGCGAATCCGCCTGCGGCGCGATCTGTCTTGGCTCGCCTCGACCGAGATAAACGATGTCGACGATTTCCTGGCGGTTGATCGCATGTGAGAGGCCGATGCGGAAGTCTTTGTTCTGGAAGATCTCGCGCTTGACCGGATCCAAATGCGTGAGATTGATCGCCAGCGCCGTCATGTTGGCGTCTTCACCGACCACACCGTAGGCGTAATAGTCGCCCGCCTCGCGGTTGTCATAGACAATCGGGCGATTCGCCGCCGAGTTGAAGTGCCGCGCCATCATATCGATATCGCCATTGAGGACTTGCAAGAGCAGCGTTTCCTTGTCCTCAAGCTGGTCGAAGATCATCGTGTCAATATAGGGAAGTTGGTTGCCTTCCGGGTCCACCTTGTAATAATAGGGATTGCGCTCCGCTACTACGCGGCCGCTGCCGCCGCCATAGGTGGATGTCAACCGCCAGGCGTGCATGGTGGGGACTTCGGTCGTCTGCCAGAAGCTAGTATTGGTCCAGAAGCAAGGCTCAACACCGCCAGCGGCTTGGAAAACCTCGACCCAGTCGCTTGCGCCCGCCTCCTCAATCAGCGCGTCCATGTCTTCAGCGTAATCGATATGGAAAGGCTCAAGGTAATGGCGCGGATAGCTGGTTGGTCCGCAGCCGAGGATTGACGCCAGGTTCTGCAGGAACAAGCCATTCGGCGTACTGAAGGAGAACTTCACCGTATAGTCGTTGATCTTCTCGACAGACAGCGGTTCGCCGCCGGAGACCAGCCAGGTCGCTATCGTTGGCGTCAGGTCTTCATTGGTTAGGACATCTTCGTACCAGAAAGTGATATCGTCCGCGGTGTAGGGCGCGCCATCCGACCAGCGCAAGCCTTCGCGCAATTCAAAGGTGAATTCCGTCGCCGCTGAATTCCCCGAGAAGGACTTGGCGACGCCCGGCATCAAGCCCGACCAATCCGGCGTGAAACGGATCAGGTTCTCGTAAGCCATCAGCCGAATCATCCAGATATGATCCAAGCCACCGACCATCGCCGAGCGCCACTCGCCGCCATAATCGCCGATACGTTCATTAGGCGTAATCACCAGGGGCTCCGCTGGCAGCCGCTCTTCCACCGGCGGCAATTCCCCGGCTTCGACCAGCGCCGCCAGCATTGGCGCTTCGCCGTACATCATGTCTTGCGCTGTCGCAGTCCCAAAGGCGAAAGTCAGCAAAAGACTAAGTACTATAAAAGATGCAAGCTTCTTCATTATGATGCTCCAAATCTCTTAAATCGATCAATTTGCGTCAGCCGGATTATAGTTCGACGGTCAAGGGATTGTCAAAAATCGGCGCATCCGATGGCCAGGAAAGAACCCACGCCGTTGAGTCTGCGCGCTTGCTCCAGGTCCATTGGCAGCGCGCCCAGCCATCCCAATCATCGCGGCTTAGCGAATGGCGTCCGCCGCCGTGTTATACTGGTCATGAGTGCGAGCAGGCGAAAGCGAGACGGCGATGGCGACCCAAGAGCGCACGTATACGGTGGACGATGTCTGGCGGCTGGAACTAGCGAACGAGAATCCGCTGGAAAAATATTATCTCATTGACGGGGAGTTGCAGGTCAAGATGTCACCGAATCAACAGCACAGCGAAATCGCGGCCGAAATTGCGCGGCTGATAGGCAATTATGTGGTGGAAAGCAGGCTCGGCCGGGTGACGGTCGAATGCGGCTATTATCCGCCGGGCGATCGACGTTGCGTCTTGCTTCCGGACGTGGCTTTTGAGGGTTTGCCGCGCGCCGCCCAGCCTTCCCGTTCGACGTATGTGCCTTACATGCCCGATCTGGCTGTCGAGGTCATATCGCCGTCGCAGTCCTGGGCGCAGACGCGGCGCAAGGCGCAGCGCTACCTGCGTCATGGAACGGCGCTCGTCTGGCTGATAGACCCGGAGGCGCAGACCGCCGAGGTCTGGCGGCGGAGAACGGAGCGGCGCGAAACCATTAAGCGGGACGGCGAACTGAGCGGGGGCGATATTCTTCCTGGCTTCCGCCTGCCTCTTCGGCTTTTATTCCCCTGACGCCTCGCTTGAGTCTGCGCCGCGATGAAGACGTCGTCGGCATTTTGTCCGGCTTTGGGTTTAAGGACACCGTTGCGCTGCATAGAATGACCAACGACAAACCGCTGCTGGTAATAGAAGCGAGCGATATTCTTCATATCGTGGCGCGCTGATTCCTGAACGATTGAGGCGATGTATGCACATTCGCGACTTAGAAATAGACGAATTGCCGCGAGGCGCAAAACACTCCGCTTGGCTGGACATCGCGGGGCGAGCCGACGGTGGCGCCTGTAGTGGTCCTAAATTATTGGACACGAAAATCAGGATGTTGAGGGAGGGTTATGCCGCCACCCTGCCTCGAATTCCGCCGGCGTCAGGTAGTCCAAGGCACTGTGGATGCGCTTGTGCCGATAGACCACATCAATGAAGTGTCCGATTTGCTGGCGAGCGTCTGCCACGTTGTTGTAGTCGCTCAGGTACACTTCCTCCTCCTTGATGGTGCGAATCACCCGCTCGGCATAGCCATTCTCGCTCGGCTTGCCAACGGCCGCCATGCTGATCTGCGTACCAACATCCTGCAGTTGCTGGACATAGGCTTTTGCCGCGTATTGTGTCCCTTGGTCGGAGTGATGGATTTCCGGCGCCGGGTAGTGACGTAAGGCATACCGCAAGGGTATGAGCGCTAATTCCTGACCCAAGGACGAACTCAGGTTCCAGCCGCGAATCGCCCGGCTGAACTGATCCATGAGGATGGCCAGGTAGATCTCGTCCGTACGCAAGCGAATATAGGTGATGTCGGCTACCCAGATCTGATCCGGCCGGCTCGCCTTGACGCCCCGTACCAGATTAGGAAAGCGGCGAAGACCGTGCCGGCTGTCCGTTGTTATGACCTGGCGTCGCTTGGGATTCACCAGAAGATTCATCTCGCGCATCAACCGGCGGACCAGATGTCGACCCACCTCCATCCGATAGGGCGCGCGCTCCAACTGCTTCTTGATCTTCCGGCTGCCGTAGGTAGGATGCCGCCTGGCGATATCCGCTATCGCGTCCCGAAGCGCAGCGCTGTCCGGCTGATTGCCGCGATGATAATAGCTGCTGCGAGCCAAATCCACGACTGCGCAACAATCTGTCACTGTATACTCCTGGCTCAACTCTTGCACTAGTTCTCGCTTTCGGGCGGTAGAGACTTCAAGTAGCGACTGGCTTTTTTTGCAATTTCCAGGTGCAGGGCTTGTTTCCCCGCCAATCGCTCCAAATCCGCGATGCGCTCACGCAGCCGCTTCTCCTCCGCCGGACGTCCCGCTTCGAATATCCCCGGCGCGCCATCCAGAAACTGCGCCTTCCAACGAGACAATACCGTGTCCTTGATCTGATATTCGCGACTCGCCTGTGCCAAACTCTTCCGGCCTGACACGATCTCCAATACAACCTGCGCTTTGAACTCCGGACTAAACTTACGCGCCCTTCCCATGGTGGTTTCCCCTCTTGCTGAAACACTAGTATACTCTCTCAACTAGGTGTCCAGTTTTTCGGGACCACTACAACCTGGCAGTTGCCTCTTTTAGCCGCAATCGGGTCCAAGGCGGGACCGACGCTGCTGGTCTTGGCTGGTATTCACGGAGACGAATACGAAGGGATCGCCGCGATTCCGCAGGTTTTCAGCGCGATCAAGCCACAGGACCTCCGCGGTCGACTGATCATGGCGCCCATCTGCAACATGCCGGCCTACGAAGCCGCACAGCGCAGCAGCCCGATTGACGGTCTGAACTTGGCGCGCGTATTTCCTGGCGATGTGAACGACAGCATCACCAGTCAGATTGCCTGGTGGCTTACACGGAAGTTGCTGCCCAAGGCCGATTTTCTCATCGACCTGCATACGGGCGGCATCGCCTACGAAATACCAAAGCTGATCGGGTATGTGCAGGACAGCGGCGAATTGGGCCAAGCTTCACTCGAGGCAGCAGCAGCTTTCGGCGCGCCTGTCATGTGGGGCCATCCTTTGCCGCTGCCGGCCGGGCGCAGCATCTCAGCCGCCACGGCGATGGGCATTCCGTCTCTGTATTCCGAAGCGCCTGGCGGCGGCCGATGCGATCCTGATGTGGTCGCCTGCTTTCGCGATGGCGTCTTGAATGTGATGAAGCATATGGACATGATAAGTGGAGACTTGAAGCAGCGGGGACTAACGCATCATCTGGCCGGCGATGGCAATCTGGATACGGTCATTCAGGCGCCGGTCGACGGGTTTTTCCAGCGCGAGGTTTCATTGCTGGAGAATGTCAAGTGGAGCCAGCGTCTCGGCGCAATCCTGGATCCAATCGGCGTAGAAGTAGCGCGGGTCGACGCCGATCAAGACGGCGTGATCATTATGCTGCGCGGCATCCCGCGGGTGAAAGCCGGCGACGGCCTTGCGCATATCACGCAGACATATCATTCCCCGAAATAAGCGGTCGAGGTTCGCGAAAGCATGTCAGTTATAAGCGCGGCATCGGGAGGGCGAGTCGCTATCGGCGGCATCCTTCACGAGACCCACACCTTTATGGAGGGCGGGACCACGCTGGCGGACTTCGCCGCGCAATCGCTTCATTTCGGCGAAGACTTGCTGTCGTCCATGCGGCACTCGCGCAGCGGCATCGGCGGGATGATCGACGGCGCGATTGAATACAACTGGCAGCTTCTGCCAACCCTGTACGCCGCCGCCATGCCCGCCGGCACGGTCACCGAAGGGGCTTATCGCAAACTCCTGAGCGAGCTACGCAATCGGCTGGCGCGGCACATGCCCCTTGATGGCGTACTGCTGGCTTTACACGGCGCGATGGTTGCCGAAGGCGAACTGGACGTCGAGGCCGAAATTGTGGCGCGGGCGCGCGCCATCGTCGGCGGCGACGTGCCGATCGTCGTCTTGCTCGATATGCATGGGAATATTAGCCCGCGCCTTGTCGAATTGACGGATGTGCTGCTGGCCTATGATACGAACCCGCATATAGACGCCTATGCGCGCGGCGCTGATGCGGCGAATATTATGGCGCGCCTGCTGCGGCGAGGCTTCCAGCCAACGGCCGCCTATGCCCGCCCACCCCTGCTCTTGCCAGCGCAAAGCACCGGAACGGAAGCCGCGCCCCTCGCGCTCGTTCATGCCCGTGCCGCCGAAATCAAGGCGGACGATGAAGTGATATGCATCGCCGTGATGGCTGGCTTTGCCTATGCTGATACCCCCTTCACGGGTCCCAGCATCATCGTCACAACCAACGCCCAGCCCGAACTCGCGCAGAACTATGCGAAAGAACTCAGCGATCTGCTTTTTCGCCATCGTGAAAGCGCCCTCCCTGTTTTCTTCCAGCCTGCTGAAGCGGTTGCGGAAGCGGCGCGCTACGAACGCGGACCGGTAATCCTGGTGGATTCGGCTGATAATATCGGCGGCGGCACTGCTGGCGATGGCGCCGATGCGCTGGCAGCGATGTTGGCGCAAAACGTCCAAGAAGGGACAATCGTACTGGCTGACCCTGAAGCGGTCGCCAGCTGCTGGGAAGCGGGAAAGGCGGCTAAAGTCACGCTCGCGGTGGGCGGCAAAGCGGATGACTGGCACGGGCAGCCAGTGACTGTAACGGGCACAGTGCGCGCCTTATCGGACGGGGACTTCGAGTGTGAAGTGCCCGACAATCACTTCGCCTCGTTTTATGGCAGCACGGTAAATATGGGCCGCTGCGCCTGGCTCCGCGTTGAGGGCGTGAACATTCTCTTGACTGAGCGCAAGACGCCCCCGCTAGACCTCGCCCAACTGCGCCACATCGGCATCGTGCCGGAAACGCAGCGCATGATTGTCGTCAAATCCGCGGTTGCCTATCGCGCCGCCTATATGCCCATTGCTTCGGCGACGATCGAGATGGATACCGTCGGCTTATGCAGCGCGAATCTTTCACGTTTTCCGTATTGTCATCTCAAACGCCCTGTCTATCCGCTGGATTGAGCGGCGCTAAGCTTCGACCTGACTAGCCGCCGGGAGATCCGGCTGTTTCGCGTTTATGAAGAAAGGCTATTCCGCCGCAAGTTTTGGCGGAATCCGTCTGCTCAAGTTATAGTCCTCATTTAAGAAAATCATTTCTGCAACGATCTGGGTAATCTGTGGACCACGGGTCAGTTTCGCGATACCAAGATTCAGCCGAGCTATTCCAGCGAGCACAGGAATCGCTTGCCGGTGGCGTCAGCAGCAACGTGCGCGCTCTCGCCCAGCCGCCGCTTTACTTCCGCAGCGCATCAGGCACGCGTATCGTCGACGCCGACGAGAACGTCTACCTCGACTACACACTCTCGCAGGGTCCGATGTTCTTGGGCCACAGTCAGCCAGCCGTGCTTGATTTTGTCGAGCGCGCCATACGAAACGGACAGCTTTACGGCGCGCAGCACGAATTGGAAATCGAACTTGCCGAAAGCATCCAGGGGGTCGTGCCTTGCGCGGAGTTGCTGCGTTTCTGCAATTCGGGCTCGGAGGCGGTACACGCCGCGATACGGGTGGCACGCTCCTATACGGGACGCGACAAAATCCTTAAGTTTGAAGGACATTATCACGGCTGGTACGACGAAGCCTTGGTCAGCGCCGCGCCAACCTTGGAGCAAGCCGGACCGCGTGAAGCGCCAAAGCCCGTTCTCTCATCGGGCGGACAACTGGCCAGCGTTAGCGGAAATGTCATCGTGCTGCCTTGGAACAATGCTGAGCTCTTGGGAGTAACACTGCAAAGACATGGGCACGAATTGGCGGCCGTCATTATGGAACCGGTGATGTGTAACAATTCTTGCATTCCGCCGTTGCCGGGTTATCTGGAAGCGGTACGAGAGTTGTGCGCGCAGCATGGCATTGTTCTGATTTTTGACGAGGTTATCACCGGCTTTCGACTGGCGCTGGGCGGAGCGCAGAGCTACTTCGGCGTCACGCCGGACCTGGCAACCTTTGGCAAAGCGATGGCGAACGGCTTCCCCATCGCCTGCCTGGCCGGTCGCCGGGAACTGCTCGAGCTCATCGCCAGTTTGCAAGTCAATCACTCCGGCACGTATAACAGCAATGTCATGGTCACGGCCGCGGCTCATGCCACGATCATGGAATTGGAGCGCCTCGACTACCAGCGTATTCACCGGCTGGGCGAGACGCTGATGAATGGCTTGCGCAAGTTGGCGGCGAAATTCGGGCTGCCGGTCCTGATCCAGGGATTGGGACCGGTCTTCCATCTGGCATTCACCGAGCGCGATTCGATCGTCGATTACCGCGACAGCCTGGAGATCGATGACAATAGCAACAGCGAATTCGTGGGCGCGATGTTGGACCGCGGCATTCGTTTGCTCTCGCGCGGGCTTTGGTATCTGTCGGCCGCGCATACCGAAGCCGACATAGAGTTAACGCTGGAAACGGTCGAAGAACTTTGGAGCGAAGGAACGTGGAGCTAGCTAGCGTAGTCGCTTGGGACGGTCACGCGTGCCGCAACAGCGATAAGAGAAAAGCGCAGGAGGACTTGCCTTTGACGTATTGCAGCAGGAAGAATCGCCAACTTATTCAGCAAAACCGTTAATGGAGAATCCAGAATGAACCGCAACAAAGAGAAGGATATTCGCAATACGTCTAGGATGTTAGCAGGCAACTCGCTTTCGCGCAGGCGCTTTTTGCAGACCATGCTCAGTACCGGAGCCGGCGCGCTCGTTTATTCGGCCAGTCCCCTGGCCTCAGTGGTGGCGCAGGACGGCGCCGCCGCCACCATCGATATCGCCAATAGTTTCGGCCGCCTGAACCCGGTGCTTTCTACCGCCATCGGCGAGCTGACGATCAACAACGCCGTCTTCAACAAAGTGCCCGATCTCTTGAGCGAGCCGCCGACGCAAGTCGATGACCTGACCTGGACACTGAACTTTCGCCAGGGCGTGATGTTCCACGATGGCACCGAGATGAAGGCATCCGACTTCAAATTCACCGTGGATCTGATTCAGAATCCCGATACCGCGTCGCTCTTCGCGAATTTCCTAACGCCCATCGACGGGGCGGAAGCGACCGGCGATTACTCCGCCACCATCCATCTCAGCGAACCCTTCGGTCTGCTGCCGGAGCGCCTGTATGTCATGTCCGTGCTGCCGGAAGCGGCATTCAATGATAAAGGCATGGATCGCTTCAATTTGGAACCTGTCGGGACGGGTCCTTTCGTTTTCCAAAACATGATCGCGCAAGATCGCGTCGAGCTTTCGCGCAACGCGGACTACTTTGTAGGGGGCTTGCCGCTCCTGGACAGCCTCACTTATCGTGAAGTGCCGGAAGCCAGTGTGCGTATGGCGAATCTGGTCGCCAGCGCATCCGATGTCATGGAGCAGGTGCCGCCCGAAAGTTTCGACATTTTCAGCCGCGCTCCGGGCCTCATCGCCGGAGCGGGACCGAGCACGCGGCGCGCTTTCGTCGCCTTCAACTGCACCAAGCCGCCGCTCAATGACGCGCGGGTACGCCAGGCGCTCTCCTACGCCATCGACCGCCAAGCCATCATCGACACGGTATTGAGCGGCAAGGGCTTGCCCGGAAACGGCTCCAGCATTCCGCCGTCGATGGACAATTACAACGCCGATGCCGACAAATACAATTACGACCCGGATATGGCGCGGGCGCTGCTCAGCGAAGCTGGCGCCGAGGGAATCAAGCTTGAGTTGATGGCCGGCTCGCTCAAATTCCTTGCCGACACCGTCACCTTGATCAAACCGATGGTGGAAGCCGTTGGCATCGAGGCCGAAATCCGCTTGATCGAGGTCGAGGCTGGTTATCAGTTCGTCTTTGATCGCACTTTCGATACCTACACGACCTGGGGCAATACCAGCGCGCTGGGCTCGGACATCGATATCCACACACGCTGGATTTACGGGCCCTTCCTGGGCAGTGGTGAATCACTGTTTGGCTGGGGACCGGAAAACAGCGACAACTTCGAGCAAGCGCATAGCTTGATGAACGCCGCCGCCGCCAGCGCCGACGCCGAAGATCGGCATGCGAAATATGACCAGGTGCAGGACATCGTGGTCGACGACGCGGTCGAGTTCGTCTTGTATTGGCCCGATAACCTGGGCGCCTGGCGCGATGACATTTCCGGCTACGTTCCGCCGATTGACGACGTCATCGACGCATCTGAGATCGCCAAGGGCTAAGCGCCTCTCCCATCCCCCCAGCCCCTTCCCCCACAAGGAGGGAAGGAGAGTTAAAACCGAGGGATGAGGCGAGTTAAGTCCCTCCCTCTATATGGGGGAGGGATTCAGGGTGGGGGCAAAGTGAGGCATGGCACGATTCATCGCGCGGCGCCTGGTGTTCTCGCTTCCCGTTTTATTTGGCGTCACTGTCCTGATTTATGTGCTGCTCTGGTTCGCGCCGGGGGATCCGGCGCTTTCCAGCCTGGGCATCTACGCCACGCCGGAACAGCTAGAGACGCTGCGGCAACAGCTTGATCTCGACAAACCGATTTACGTGCTTTATGTGCGCTGGCTGGGGCAGATCATGCGCGGCGACTTCGGCGTTTCGCTGATTACGAAGGAATACGTCAGCACTTTAATTGGTCACAGCTTGTCGATCACGATTCAGCTGACCGCGGTGGCGATGGTGATGGTGGTGCTGATCGCCTTCCCCACCGGCATCATCTCCGCCGTCAAACGCAACAGCATCAGCGACATGCTCAGCCGCATCTTTTCCCTCCTGGGCATCTCCATGCCAAATTTCTGGCTGGCTCTGCTCTTCATCACCTTTATCGCGGTCGGCTTGGGCTGGTTTCCGCCCGGCGGCTATGTGTCGCCCGAAAAAGGCATCGGTCCCTGGCTACAATCGCTGATATTGCCATCGCTATCGATCGCGGCGGCGCCGGCTTCCGCCCTGTCTCGCATGGTTCGCGCCAGCATGCTGGATGTCCTTAGCAAGGATTACATTCGGACGGCGCGCGCCAAGGGCCAGCGCGAACGCTGGGTCGTCCTGCGGCATGCATTGCGCAATTCACTGATGGCGCCCATGACGATCATCGGCATGCAGGTCGGCTATCTGATGGGCGGCGCCATTATCGTTGAGGTCATCTTCTTCTTTCCGGGTATGGGACGTTTACTGCTGGAAGCGGGTATCGATCAGGATTACTCGGTCGTGCAGGGCGTGGCGGTCGTATCCGCGGTCGCCTTTATCCTTGTCAACGTGCTGGTCGATTTTCTCTATATGCTCATCGACCCGCGCGTTCGCAATTCGCCATAAAGGGGCGCAACGTGCACAGACTTTGGTGGCTGAAGAACGACCCCCTGGCTCTGATCGGACTGATCATCTTGGTCATATTGGCCGTCAGCGCCGTATTTGCCGCCCAGATCGCGCCTTTCGACCCCACCGAACAGCACCTTTCGGACACCCTGAAACCGCCGGACGAGATCTATCGCTTCGGCACCGATCAATTCGGGCGCGATATTCTAAGCCGGGTCATCCACGGGACGCAGATTTCGCTCGGCTTGGGTTCTCTGGCGGTGATCCTGGCCGTCACCGTCGGCACGACGATTGGCTTGGCTGCCGGCTATATCGGCGGGCGGGTTGATGAAATCATCATGCGAGTGATCGATATTTTCTTCGCCTTTCCGCCGATCGTGCTGGCGATATTCCTGATGGCGACCTTGGGACCGAGCCTGCTGAATGTGGTCATCGTAGTGGCGCTGGTGACGATTCCACAATTCACGCGCATCGCGCGCAGCGTCGCCATCAGCGAGCGAAACCAGGATTATGTGCTGGCGGCGCGAGCGATGGGCGCCTCGACAGCGTCCGTGCTGCGCCGGCATCTGCTGGTCAACGCATTCCCGCCGCTGGCCATTCAAGTGACCGTGCTGCTGGCTGACGCGATTCTTATCGAGGCGTCGCTGAGTTTTCTGGGCATCGGCGTGCGGCCGCCGACGCCAACTTGGGGCGGCATCCTCAGCGCCGGGCGCGATTATGTCTTCACTGGATTCTGGTGGTTCACCGTTTTCCCGGGCTTGGCGATCTTTCTCGCCGTATTCTCGCTGAACGTATTAGGCGACGGCTTGCGCGATTTCATCGATCCAACGACGCGCCCGCGCGGCGCAGGCAAATAGCAAACGAACAATTGGCAGATCAATAGCTGTCTCGGAGGGAGCGACAACTTATGAAGATATTGATCTCCGGCGTAACTGGACGCGTCGGCGCAAACCTTGCGCATCAACTTATGAAGCGCGGCCATCAGGTGCGTGGGCTGGTCATGCCGGGCGACCCCAAGGCGAACAAGGCGGCGAGCCTCGGCGTGGAGACCGTGGAAGCCGATATCGCCGATGCCGATCGTGTACGGGCGGCGGCCGACGGCGTCGACATCGTCATTCATCAGGCAGCCCAGATTCTGGAGGGCATTTACCCGTCTGAGCGCATGCTTGAAATCAACACGCAATCCACGATCAGTCTGCTGGAGGGCGCGCTGGCATCCAGCACGCCGGTCAAGCGATTCCTGCTCGGCAGCACGGACCAAACCTACAACCCTTTTGTCACCCATCAGGTCACCTTTTATGAAGATTCACCACAACAGCCGGCCGACATCTACGCGCTGACCAAGCTGCTATCGGAAAATGTCTGTCGAGCCTACATGGCTGAATATGGACTGCCGGTGACGATCCTGCGCTACAGTTCGATCCTGGCGGCCAACGAGGTGCTTGGCGTGCTCAACCCGGTCTGGCTGAATTACTTTGTTGAACTGGCAGTGGCGAAGAACCGCATCCCCTGGTTTGGATCGCAGCATGTGGATGAAGCGCAGGCAATCATCAAGGATCTCTTGGAGACGCCGGAAGCCGTATGCGCGGTAACCGACCCGAATGGCAAATCCTGGGCGCTGGCTTTCACCGATGTACGGGATGTAGTCGCTGGGACTTTGTTGGCTTTGGAAAGCGATAATGCCATTGGCGAAGCTTTCAACATGGTTAGTCCCGTGCCCGTGAGTTACACCACAGCCGCGCGCTTGATCGCGGACTGTACCGAAAGACCCTTGCTCGACGTCACCATGCCCTTTTATTGGGGACCGCACGTCTCCAACGAAAAGGCGCGTTCCATGCTCGGATATAGTCCACGGTACAGCTTCGACAAAATGGTGGAAACCGCCCTGGCTTATCAGCGCGGCGAAAGCATTGATCAGATCCCGAATTAGCGAATGCGGTGCTGGGCTCTTCCACATCAGCCCCGCGCCTTAGTGGGTAACATACCAGGGACTTGTCCACGCTTTCGCACCGTCAGCTTGAAGCGCGCGAATCCAGTACGCATGTTCCCCGGAAGGGCCATCGGCGGGCCCGAAGATGGCTTTGAAATGTCGCTTTTTCAATCCAAGGGGGCGGCGCTCAATCGTTAATTCCAGGTCAACCCCGCCTGCCGCTATACGCTTGCCATTGTCGCCTAATTCTGACCAACTGACCTCTGTGGAGACGAGGGGCGTGTCAACCGCCAACATGGTATCAGCCTGCGCCTCCAAGGTTACAAGAATGCCATCGGCGTCGCCGGTCGTGATGGAGCGCCAGTTCACGCGGTTGGGAGCCCAATCCTGTATACCCTCGGCTGGTGAATCGAAGGCATAGCCCTCGACAGCGACGATCCTGCCTCTCTCCACGGTGAGCGTGCCGTCCCAGCGAGCCATTCTCGCCCGGCCTCGTACTCGCGCTCCCTTCCAACTCAGCCTGAGCTGATCCGGGCTCCGCTCCTGGATTGCAGGCCAGCTGTGCAGCAATTCGTTCCCCCGCCAGAGTTCAATCTGTTCCAGCTCTTCTGTCCCGACAATCTCCAGCTCGAAAGCAGGCGGACGATCCAGGCTGAATCGGCTACCTATCGGGCGGCTCTCACAGCTTGCCCGCACGATGATGCGTTGACCACTGGTGGCGTAGCATCGGCGCGCCATCAGAGCCTCGCCGATTGCGTTCCGGGTGATGTCGCTCGCCAGAATACAAGTGAGCCCGCCGTAAACGCCAAAGGTGCTCGCGCCCGGATAGCTGCTGCCGGGTCTGCCCTTGTGTCCGTCACTCCCGGCTACCACCCCAACATGGTAGCCACGCGCGATGGACTCGCGCAGCATCCACTCGAACTCGCCCCAGGAGGAATACATTTCGACCAGTGGCTCCAGCGCCGCGCTGTGATATGCCAGGTCGCTGGGGCGGCCGCCCACGTGGGGAATGATAAAGAGGTCCGTTCGCCCCGCCAGCGCTTCGTGCAGCTCAGAAACGGGATAGCGGTCCGCAGCCAGATCGGAGAGGTCGTTAATCTGGGCGTGGCTGGAACGCAAGAGCTCGCCTTGCCCCCCCAGAAAGTAGACGTTTCGGTCGCCACCGCCAGCGGTGTTGCCGGACCATTCATAGCCTACGAAAGCCACAAAGCGCCCGGGCTCGTTCGCGTCGTTGGCGGCCGCTTTAATCTCATCCCAGATCTGTGAGGTTATCTGGAAATCATTCCCCTGATGGCCGGAAACATCCAGAGCGCTGTAATGGCGGGCGAAGGCGAAGTAGTCGCGCACGCTGTTGGTACCAACCGTCTCGCCGCTCTGGCCGTGCAGGTCAGCCCAGAAGGGACGATGAGTTCCGGGCGCCTCGATCGCCATCAGAGGATTGCTCTCCCCGGCAAGCGCGCCATCCAGAGCGCGGGCGCGTATCGTGAAGATGCCGGGTCGACTGACAGTGCAGTTGCCAAAACGGCGGACGCCTCGATCGCCAGGCTGGAATGTGTAGCGCTCCGGCAGGTTGGCGATCGAGCCGCTCGCTTCCTCCAGCGCGATCGCGCCGGAATAGCTTGTGGCGGGGTTTCCCCAGCCATCCTCCGCTTTTACCAGCAGGTCAAACGGTCGCCCTATCTCGGCCTCGCTGGACACGATCGCAATGAGCCGCTCCGCCTCGCCGGCAACGATCTCGGTAGTAGGTGAGTTGGGCAGCGTTACGTATTGACCGCTTCCCTGCGCGTCGATCAAGGTTCTGAAGCGGAAGGCTTTCTCCACGAAAGTCTGCGCGCGCGTCCCTGCCGAGCCGCCGCTCCTATCTCCATAGGTTATGGTTATCGTTTCGCCCGGGAGCAGCGCGCCATCGCTTATGTCGATAGCGAGGCAGGCCCGCCAGGGACGGATATACCCTTTCGGATCAAAGCGGGGAGTGACCCGGCATGACCGGCTATCCGTTGTCGCGCTCACATAGTCCGGGGCTGAGGAATCGGATGTCTGCGGCCTTCCCCAATCCGTTGCAAAGCGCCAAGCAACCAGCAGGGTTCCATTCTCATCAATCCCGTACCCGCCCGCGGTGTAGAGCAGTCGCCAGGTACCCCAACTCCCAGCAGTAATGGGACCGGCCGGCGAGAGCGTCGCGCTGCCGTAGAGGCTTTCTATCTGCCCCTCCCCCATTTCAATCCGGGGGTTGAGTTCAATACGGCTAGTCATACTTAGCCTCTTTTGAATTGGCGCTCGCGGGCAACCCCCATAGAGCGGGCGCTCGGTGATACCGGAAGCGGGCTGGGTTCACAGCAGTGAGGCCCGGCGTGTCGATCTCGATAATGGCGCCAGCAATCGGTTCGTAGGCGGCCCGATAGGCGATGGCGGCTTTTACGACCAGCACCTGCTGTCGCGCCGGCTGCAGCCCCACGCTTAGAAGTTGCTGCAGGCTAAAAGGAGTCTGCCGTCGACTGGTCAGCAGCAGAAAACTCGCTTTCCCATCGGGGCGACCGTCCATTTCCAGGAGCGCGGTGAAGCCTTGATCGTGGTAGCGCTGCCCATCATGGCGCACCTCGCTTTCCTCATAGCGCCCGTCGTGAAGACATTTTACGCGCCCGCTGACCTCGACCGGCGCCCCGTGCAGGCTGTCCCGCTTGCCGCCAACGTGGAGGCGCATGGCGGCGCCAAGCCCGACCTGAGCGCAGGCGGCGACGGCCTCCGGGTCGGCTAGGACGACGACCCAGCCCGTCACGCCCTGCCGCAGCAGTTCTTGCAGGATGAAGGTGCTATCGCCACTCGAGCCGCCCCCGATGTTATCGCCCATGTCGACAAGAATGACGGGCCTGCGGTCGCTCTCCCTTGCCGCTCGTACCGCCTGTACCACATCGGGTAGCCTGAAATGCAGCCGCTCCCGAATGGACCACAGATGGCCGGCGAGCTGCCTGGCCTTCTGTCGCGCAAGCGCGGGCGCCCTATCCGTCACCACCACCACCGCCGGTCCTATCTCGGGTACGTCGGCGTATTGGTAACCGCCCGCCACGCTCGCCGCCACGACTGCCGGCTGCTCCTCCAGCGAGCGCGCGGCCGCCATGATACGGTCCATCGGCGGCACGTTGGTGTTCTGGTGCAAGATATTCAGCAGCATGGGTGGTTTCACCAGCGCCTGGACCGGTCTGATCTCTCCCTTGATCGTCCGGGTTATTACGCTGGCGGCCTGCAGCCCCCGTTCGCGGTGGTCGAGGTGCGGGTAACTCTTATAGATGATGAGAGCCGTGCTCAACTCCACGATTGCTTCGGAGACATTCGCATGGAAATCATGGGTGACCACGAGCGGGAAGTCAGCGCCGACTTGCTCCCGCAAGCGTCGTACCACCTCGCCGTCCGTGTCCGAGTAAGCCTCACTTACCATCGCCCCGTGCAGGGCGAGCAGCAGCCCGTCCAGTCGAGGGGCGCGAGAGAGACGCTCCAGCAGTTCCTGCGTCAATCGCTCGAAAGCCTCACGGGTCACGATTCCGCCGGGGGTTGCCTGCGTCATCAATGCCGGGAACAACTCATAACCGAAGGAATCCGCGCCAGCAATAAAGCCACCCACCTCATGAGGCGTGTCGCGCCACCAGCTCACAAGCTCATCCCCTCGCTGCACACGAAAGGCCTCGAGCGGGGTTGGCCTGTGGTTGAAGGTATTCGATTCGTGCATGATGCCGCCTATAGCGATGCGCATCCTATTACCCTCGCAGCGCCCGGCCGGCTCTTGCCCCAGTGCGGCGCCCGTCGTCGAGTGTCAAGCGACCGTTGACGACCACGTAGTCAATGCCGGCGGCGTACTGGCGTCCCTCTTTGAAGGTCGAGCGATCGGCGACGCGCTCAGGATCGAGCACGACGATGTCGGCAAAATAACCGCGCTTCAGCAAGCCTCGCGATTGGAGTCGCAGCCATTGGGCCGGCAGCGAGGTAATCTTGCGAATCGCCTCTTCCCAGCTGAGCGCTCGCTGCTCGCGCGCATAGAGCCGCAAGTAACGAGCGAAAGAGCCGAAAGTTCTGGGATGGGGGCTGCCCCCGATAAGCAGTCCGTCGGTGCAGACCATCGTCGCGGGATGAGTCATCACCGCCTTAATATCCCCGGCGGTTGCAGTATCATCCCCCGCGAAGTTTATGATAGATACCTCGAAGTCCTCCTGAAGGAGCAGATCACAGATGAAGTCGACGGGATCCTTCCCGGAATCGCGGATGGCGCGGTCGAAGGTTTGCCCTTCTAGCCTTTTGTTTGCCTCGCTGCCGACGGCAGAGATCGCGCAGGCCCGCCAGTCGAAGTCCGCCCCCTTAAAATAGGCTGCGATCTCGCGCCTCGTCGTCCGCTGGGACAGCCGTGCAGTCATGGCGTCCGGTCCCCCTTCCGCGCTCCAAGCTGGCAACAGGCGGAAAAGGGGTCCGCTGCCAGCCTGGTAGGGGTAGCAGTTCATCGATACATCGACGCCCTCGCGCCGCGCCCCCTCAATGAGCGCCAGGATCTCCCCCGCCTTGCCCCGATGCCGCTCCGAACCAATCTTCAGGTGCGAGATCATCACGGGTACTCCTGCTTCGCGGCCAATACTGATCGCCTCCGTGAGAGCCTCGAATATCTGATCGAAATAGTTCCTCATGTGAGTGACATAGAAACCGTTGTGTCTCGCCACCGTGCGGCAAAGCTGGATCAACTCATCGGCGCCGGCGTAGGAATTGGGCGGATAGGAAAGACCGGTTGAGAAACCTACCGCCCCGTCCTCCATTCCCCCCTCGATCAATGCCTTCATCGCCGCTATCTCACGCTTGGAGGGAGACCGCTGCTGCCAACCCATGGCTCCCAGTCGAAGGACGCAGTGCGGAATGAGGTAGGCGACATTCACAGCCACCCTGCCGTCGAAGCGAGAGAGATAGTCGCGCACCGAACCCCAGTTCCAGGCAATTTCCGGGTTGCCATAAAGGCCTGAAAGATAACGACGCAGCTCCTGGAGGAGCGGGGGTGAGACCGGCGCGTACGATAGCCCGTCGTTGCCGAGCAACTCAGTGGTGATGCCCTGGCGGATCTTTCCCTCGTGCTCGGGTTCAGCGAGAAGCATGATATCCGAGAGAGCGTGCATATCCATGAAGCCAGGACAGACAATCTTTCCCCGGGCATCAATGATGCGCGCCGCGCTCGCCGCCGACAGATCGTCAATCGCCTCGATCCTGTCGCCGCGCACGCCCACGTCACCGTAATACCAGGCATTGCCACTGCCATCCACGATACGGCCGTTCCGAATGACGATGTCAAACAATTGGGGTCTCGTTCCTACTTGCCTGGACCTGCGCACTGGGGCGCGCCGCCTCGACCGGCGAAGATCTTTCGAAGACGTTCAGTGATAATCGCTTCCTGTCCGTCGACAAGAGTCGTCGGGTCAATGAGGAGCCCCTTCCCGGCGTACTCCTCCAACACACGGATTACGGGTGACCCATGCGCCAGGGCATCCAGCACATCCTGCTTGGTGAGGCTTGCCTTTTCTTCGTCCCAGGTCAACCAGGCGCGCGGCACCGGGCGTCCGGTGTAATCCGGGAAGACTCGGCTCACACGCAGGCGCTCGATATCCGCCAGTCCGTCGACAATCAGGGATACCTTCCGCTCCCATCTCGCGATGCGGGCTTGATGATCGAGCCCCACATACCTTTTCAGCGCCGCGACCAATCCAACGATCTCTTCTTTTCCGACCTTCATCGGCCTACCGATGCCGTGATTCGGGGCGCCGTTCAGCGCGCAGGCCGCAATCAGATCCTGCCGGCCGCAGATAAACCCTGAGGGTTGCGGTCCCTGCAGGTCCTTCCCGCCGCTGAAAATGACCAGGTCTGCCCTCATCTCGATAAACTTTCGCAGGTTTTCGACCGGAGGGAGTTCGTTGGCCGCGTCTACAATGACGGGTACGCCCTTCGCCCGGGCGATGCGCAGGACTTCCGACAAGGGGAGCGCCGTCTGGCTCACCAGAAACTGAGCCACGACGTAGACGATGGCCGCGCTTTTCTCGTTGAGCGCGCTTTCCAACTGCCAGGGCAATGTACGGTGCGCGCCGTATCCCACCTCTTTAACCTTCGCGCCGGCCAGCCGCATCATCCGGTTGTAGTGGTTACTGTGCGCCTTATGGATGACAACCTCATTCTTCAAGCCTTCGGTATCGGGCAGTTGCTGTATCGCAGCAGGATTGCTCCCGGTCATACACGCGGCTGTGGCCAGCACCAAGCCGGCCGCGGCGCCCGATGTCACATAGCCAGCTTCCGCCCCGGTGAGATCCGCTATGACCTGCCCCGCCCTCTCGTGCAAGGCTGGTATGCTTACGAAGGAGCGCGCCGCATTCCGCATCGCCTCCAAGACCTCCGCGGGCATGAGAGAACCGCCTAGTTCGGTGAAGTTGCCGGTCGCGACGATGACATCCTGCAATCCAAGTTCCTGATAGATTCCCATCTCGTTTTGAAGGTTTTGTCTCATAGCGGTACTCAGTCCATGTTCTGGCGGGTAGGATCGAGGAGATCGCGGATCGCGTTGGCCAGGAAGATCAGACCGAGCACCAACAGGAAGAGCGCAAAGCCCGGGAAGAAACCGTACCAGGGGGCGCGCGAGAGAAACTCCCGGCTATCCTCCAGCATATTACCCCACGACGGGCGTGGAGGCTGCGTGCCGAGGCCCAGAAAACTCAATGATGCCTCCAGCAGGATTGCCCGCGGGATGGCGGTCGCGATCTGAGCGAGCAATGGCGGAATCGTATTTGGCAGAATGCTCTTGATGACGATCCGACCATCGCTCGCGCCAATAACGCGCGCCGCCTCGACATATTCCTTCTGCTTTTCGGCGATGACAGCCGCGCGCGCAATGCGGGAAAAGTGTGGCATGTTCATAATCGCAATCGCAAGCGCGGAGACGAGCGACCCGGGCCCCAGTACTGCGACCACGGCGATACCCAGAAAAATGTTGGGGAAGGCGAGCAATACGTCCCAGAGCCGCATGATCGCCGTGTCCACCATGCCCAGGAGATAGCCGGCGAGAAGCCCGCTGCCCACCCCGATCAGCGCAGCGACCCCGATACTGCCATAGCCCACAAGCAGTGAGATCCGCCCGCCGTAGAGCACCCGGCTGAATATGTCCCGCCCAAACTGGTCGGTTCCGAAAATGTAGCGGACGGACGGCGGCGCAAACTCGTCTCCCCGATTCATCTCCAGGGGCGAAAATGGGACCACCAGCGGAGCGAAGAGCGAGAGCAGGACGAGCGCGAGCACCAGGAAAAGGCCGAACCGGCCCGAGCCGCTGCGCAACAGTCGCTGTAAAAAGACGCGTGAGGGACGCCTGGCATTGTCAGCGTCCAAAGGGAGACCAGCCGCCTCGCTCGCGGAATAGGCGCCTTCGACCTCATCGGCTGCGGTCATACCGCGCTACTTCCTCTCCAACTGGACTCGCGGATCAAGATAGACATACAGGAAATCGGTGATGAGATTAACGATTACAAAGATGAGGACGACGAAGAGCAGCGTCGCCTGTACAACAGGGTAATCGCGGCTGTTGATGCCTTCCAAGAGCAGCCGGCCCAGCCCAGGCCAGGCGAAAACGACCTCGATGACGACGGCCCCGCCGAGCAGCCGACCAACCATGAGTGCCGCGACCGTCACCACTGGAATCAGCGCATTCCTGAGGGCGTGACGCCTGATGACGATCCGCTCTGCCAAGCCCTTCGCACGCGCCGTGCGAATGTAGTCCTGCTGCAAGGTCTCCAATACGGAAAACTTGATGAAGCGGGAGAGGACGCCCGAATTCGCAATTCCTAGAGTGAGCGCGGGCATCAGCAGGTATCGCATACTGCGAACAGGATCGTCCAGGAAACTGACATAGCCGGAGGGGGGCAACCAGCGAAGACGGACGGAGAAGAGCAGAATGAATAGGATCCCCAGCCAGAAGACGGGAAT
Organism: Phototrophicaceae bacterium; assembly: GCA_965205125.1. GTDB lineage: Bacteria > Chloroflexota > Anaerolineae > Aggregatilineales > Phototrophicaceae > UBA6055. Next base: position 602,704 of record CBDBFY010000001.1, on the reverse strand, counting down.
GCCGAAGGCCGCCGCGCTATAGGCGGACCAGAAGTGATCCACCTTCGAGTTGGGTCGCAGCGCGCCGGGCACCCCGGCAAGAAGGGAGAGCAGGATTGTCACCAGAAAGCCGGCGACAGTCAAATGAAGGGTCGCCGGCAGTCGCGCCCATATCAGCTTGGATACGGGTTGGCCGCTCAGCGCCGACTCTCCAAGATTCCACTGCAGGATTTCCCTTAGCCAGATGAGATACTGAACAGGTAGGGGTTTGTCGAGCCCCATTCTCTTCCGTACCGCTTCGAGCACCTCCGGCGTCGCGTCTCGTCCGGCCACGAAATACGAAGGGTCGCCCGGGGCCAGGTGCAAAAGCAAAAAGACGACGATGGATGCCAGGAAGAGAACGGGCAGAAGCTCGACAACCCTTCTGAACAAATAGAGCGTCACAGGCGACGCTCTTTCAGCTGCTCAAGGGAGCGCCAGCAGGCCACCGGCTGGGACCCTCAGCCCCCGAGCCTGACCTGCTCCAGAATCGGCATGCTGTCTAGGTTGCTTGCAAAGCCCTCGATCGTATCCTTCATGGCCCACCAGCGCACCACCGGCGCGATCACCAGGATAAACGATTGCTCCAATTGATACCGATTCAACTCCTGATATATCTCCTTTCGCCGCTCGGGATCTACCTCGCGTTGACCCTCGGCGACGAGCCGCCGGTATTCCTCGGTGGTGAACCCTGACAGGTTGATTGGATCTGGCCCGGGACGCCATACGCCGGTTGTCCCGAAGAGCGAGGCCGGGTCTTTCGACGCGCGACCGTAGGTGAATATCGCCGCGTCAAAATCGAGGTCAAGCGCGCGTGGACGGTATTGCGCCGGTTCCACCTCGTCGATGTTGAGCGTGATGCCGATCTGCGCCAGGTCGGCTTGGAACACTTGCAGCAGGCGCGCCCCGTCCGGGTTGGTGGTGGCGGTGAGCACGGTGAATTCAAAGCCATCCGCGTAGCCAGCCTCTTCAAGCAGGCTACTAGCCTTGTCAAGATCGAATGTATAGTAGCCCTCCAGATCCGGATCGTAGAGAGGCGAACTGTCGGACTGGGGCTGGAGCCATGGCTCGTTCACGTTGAAGAAAACGATGTCAACGATGCGCTGGCGATCGAGGGCGTGCTGAAGCGCCTGGCGAACAAGCTTGTTGTCGAAGGGCTCGCGTCCCGTATTCAAAGACATATCCCAGACGAGGCCGCCAGGGAACCCTCTGACGACCTTGATGCCGTCGGCTGCTTCAAGGCGCTCAAACTCGCTTGCTGGCGGGGCCGCGATCAGGTCAAGCGTTCCCCCCTCGAGGTTGGCGACCATCGTGGCGGCATCCGGGATTGCTCGCACGATGACCTCATTCAGCTGGGGAAGGTCGTCCTTCCAGTACTCCTCGAACCGCTCGAACCGGGCGAAATCGCCAGGCGCCCACTCCGCGAAACGGAAGGGGCCCGTCCCAACCGGGTTCGAGTTGATCTCGTCTATCGTCTCTTTGTTGACGATGAAGAGCAGGTCGAGCAGGTCAAAGGCAGCCGGCGTCGGCTCCTTGAAATGGAAGGCGACGGTACCGTCGTCCACTACCTCCACCGTCTCGACTGCCCGCGCGAGGGTTCTAATGTTGGCGCCCGTCTCCGGGTCCTGCGCGTATTCGAGGCTGTATTTGACGTCATCCGCTACGAAGTCGCGCCCATTATGAAATTTGACGCCAGACCGAAGCGTTAAGGTGAGGGTCAACCCGTCATCACTGAATTCCCAGCTTTCGGCCAGTTCGGGCTGCGGCTCCAGCGCGTCATTATAGCGTGTCAAGACGTTGTAGATTTGGTGGAACATCGGCCAATCCGCCAGGGGAAGGAGGTAGGGATCGAAGTACTGGAAATCTCCGAGATGGCCGAAATTCAGGGTTCCGCTGCCAACTGCCTGCGCTAGCGCCGGAGTTGCTGCCGCCAGCGCACCCGGAATGACAGCGCCTCCCGCCGCCATCCCCATGAGCTTTAGGAAGGTACGGCGATTGATACGCCCGGCTTGTCCATCGGGATCTATATTCTGCTGCGCTTCAGTTTCAATTGAAGAATTGATCGAAAAATCTTTGACCGTATTCACTTTTAGCTCCTCTATGGATCTATTCGAAAATTATGCATTAATACCTCGAAAGCGATTGTATCCCGTCCAGCAAAGATTGCAAATTTTCGCCAGTAGCAGGCAGGGCAATCGCATCAAAATCATTTTGGGGAGACACTGAGGCAAAAAGAGGAGTTGCCTCATGTCAAAAGGTAGAGGATTGAATTTAGAGGAATGTTTTGCTGATCTGCCCGATCCGCGAATAGAGGGACGCTGTGACCATAAATTGCTCGATATCATTATCATCGCCATTTGCGCGGTGCTCTGTGGCGCGGATAGTTGGGTTGGCATCGAAACCGTAGGCAAAGCGAAAGAGGCTTGGTTTCGCCAGTTTCTGAAGTTAGAGCATGGCATTCCATCGCATGATACCTTCGGCTATGTATTTGCCAGGATCAATCATGAGGCGTTCCAGCGTTGCTTTATGCGCTGGGTGGAGTCGGTGTTTGCAGTCAATAAGCGACAAGTGCTTGCGCTTGATGGCAAAACCTTGCGCGGCAGCCACGACAAGATGCGCGGCAAAGCGGCTATCCATTTGGTCAGTGCTTGGGCAAGTGAAAATGGCTTGGTATTAGGACAGCGCAAAGTGGCTGATAAATCCAATGAAATGACGGCCATTCCTGAGTTGCTGCGTCTGCTGGATATTTCCGGTTGCATTGTGACAATAGACGCTTTGGGATGTCAAACCAAGATTGCGCAAGCGATTCGGGACGAGAAAGCGGATTACATTCTACAGGTCAAAGGCAACCAAGAGAATCTAAAGCAGGACATGGCCGATTGGTTCAGCTATGGTGACAAACATGGATTTGAAGGCATGGACTGTGCCTTCGACAAAACGACTAACAAGTCAAGGGGACGGATTGAAATACGGAAATGCTGGGTGCTCAGTGATCCCAAAGCTTTTGAGTATATTCGCCACTATCAGGGATGGGCTGACCTGCGTAGCCTTATCCGTGTCCAGCGAGAGCGCCGTCATAACGGGCAGATTAGCCACCAGACAGCCTATTACATCAGTAGCCTTCAGGCGTCTGCCGCCGTTATCTTGCAGGCAACCCGGCGTCACTGGGCAATCGAAAACAGTTGCCATTGGGTCTTGGATGTCACTTTCGGCGAAGATTATTCTCGCATCCGAGACGGCGAAAGCTCCGAAAATATGGCAACCTTGCGCGCTATAGCTTTGAATCTGCTCAAGCGTGACACAGGCAAAAGCAGCTTACGGCAAAAACGCTTCCGCGCAGCGATGGATAACGATTTCTTGCTTCAGCTGCTTCGATCAATTTGATGCGATTGCCCTGCAGTAGCAGGCGGGGTCCCCGTTGCGCCGCGCCGGTCAGGACGTAGCAGGTACCGCCGAGGAGGGTTGTTGTCGAGGATGAAGTTGGCCGCCAGGACTTGCGCCCAGTCGTTGGCTTCTCCTATGTGCGGCTGGTGGCGCAAGCGTCCAGCAGGTTATCGCAGAGCTGCCGGCAGGGTATCTCTTGGATAACGCTGCTGACATGGGCTGCGATCTCCATGGATTGCCCTTCATGCGCTTGCAGTCAGCTTGAACTGTCAAGCATGGGCTGACAGCCAATTTGGCAAGTATCCAATGACCAGTTGGAGATTCAGCCCTGCCTTACACTTCCGACTTGTCCGCCGGATAAAAGGGGCTAATCAATTGGCGTGATTCAGTATCGACAATCCCTTTATCGGTAAACTTCGCGTAGGGGCTGACGCTCAAACTCATGATTGAAAATGTGAGGAATGGGCGTGTTTGATGCGCGCCAATACCACGCATCGCGTCTTCCACCGCCCTTAGCCGCTGCGCGACAGCAGCGACCGGATCGTCACTCAGCAAGCCGAAGTAAGGCAGCGGCAAGGAGGCTAAAACGCCGTCGTCCGTCGCCACGGCGACGCCGCCACCCATCGCATGTACCGCATTGGCCGCTCGCGCCATCGCTTCCGGGCTGCGGCCAATCACCAGCAAATTATGGCAATCATGCGCGACGCTGCTGGCCCATGCGCCCTCCCTCAGCCCGGTATCCGCAATGAGACCCACCGTCCGCGATGATTCATCCCGCGCAATCACGGATGCCAGCGCCAATCGATCATCCTCCTGCAACAGCACGCGCCCATCCTGCAAACGCACAGCCATCTGTTTCAATGCAGTCTCGGTCGAATGCTTATTCTGCAGCGCAACGACCTGCGCCTGCGCGTTGCCGCTAGCGCCATTGCTGTCCAGCTTAAAATCAGCCGGGGCGAAGGACCCGGGGATGCCCGGATAGTCCGGTTGCGCTGGATTTTCGCGCGTGATCGCCGCGGTCATCGCGCCCGCGCCCGCCACCGCTTGACCGCCGACAAAGACCTGCGCCGGCGGGAAAGCGCTGATGTCGTCCATCACCAGGAAATCAGCCAGGAAACCAGGGGCAATCGCGCCCTGATCTCGCAGACCAAGATACCGTGCCGGGCGTATGGTCGCGGCGGCTATCGCTTCCAGCGGCGGCATGCCACATTCGATTGCCAGCGCCACTATACGTGACAGATGCCCATCCACCAGCAGCGAGGGTTCTATGTCATCGGTGATGAGGATGATGCGCGAGCGGTCCGGCAATTGCGCGACTGCCGCCATATTCTCTGGCGTCACCGACTTGGTCTGCAGCATGACCGCCAAGCCTTTTGAGATTTGCTCGCGAATCTTCGCCGCGAAGGTCAACGTGTGGTCGGAGCTGATCCCGTGAGCGAGGTATTGCGAGAGTTCGATGCCGGCCAGCGTGGGAATATGCCCTTCGATCAGAAGCTTGTCTTCTCTTGCCGCCCGCACAATCGCCCGCAAACGTGCATTCGGCCCCAGCAAACCGCGATAATCCATGACCTCGCCCAAGGCGATGACCGAAGGCTGCCTTGCCAAGCGCCGAATCGTAGCGGCATCAAAGACCTCATGCGTCCATTCAATCTCGGGTGAGGTGGCGGGAACACAGCTCGGTATCGAATGATATATCCTGAGCGGCAAATCCTGAGAGGCGGCGATCATCCATTTCACACCGTCCTCGCCGGCAACATTACCGACTTCATGCGGGTCGCTGAGGATGGTCGTCGTGCCGAAGGGCAACACGGCTTCGGCAAAGCGGCGCGGCGTCAGTAAGCTGGACTCTATGTGCAAATGCGAATCGATCAAGCCGGGCATGACAATTCGCCCGGCAAGGTCCAGAGTCTCGGTCGCGCGGATGCCTGCCGGCGCTCCCCCCGCTTCAACCGCGATAAAGCGCCCGTCACGGATGCCTATCCAGCCCTCGAACAGCCGGTAGCGGAAGACATCGGCAATCCGGGCTTGCACAAGCAGGGTGTCGAATTTCATCACGATGTCGCTTCCAGCAATTGCACCGCTCGCAGCGCGGTACGGATAGTCATCTCTTCGCCTTGCATGTATAGCGCCTCCTTTTCCGATAACGCGGGCTGCTGTTCCAGGTAGATGTTGGAATCGGTGGCGACCACGCAGCCGACCTTCGCCCCCCGATGCGTGCCGACAATGAACAGCGTCGATGCTTCCATTTCCGCCGCGACGACGCCGGCCTGCCGCAATCGTTCGTTGAGTTCCGGCTGGCGCGAGTAGAAGGCGCTGCGCGTCGTCCCAATACCGGTGAAGGCGCTATACCCCAATTCCTTTGCCGCTTGGATCAAGGCATTGTTCACATCCAGATCGGCAACCGCCGGAAAGCCCAGCGGCAGATACTCGTCCGATACGCCGTCGCCGCGATAAGCCGCCGTCACCACCACCAGCGAGCCAATCGGTATGTCTGGGCGCCGTCCGCCGGCAGAACCGACGCGAATAAATATCTCCGCGCCGACATTGCGCAGTTCTTCCAGGGCGATGGCGGCCGATGAACCGCCGATCCCGGTCGAACAGACGCTGACGGGGACCCCGTTCGTCGTCCCGCTGAACACCACATATTCCCGGTTTTCGGCGATCAAGCGGGCATCCTCCAGCTGTTCCGCGATGCGATGGGCGCGCGCCGGGTCGCCCGGCAGGAGCACACTGCGAGCGACATCTCCCGGCATACAGCGAATATGCTTTTGGACTTCAACATCCTGTGAGTCGGTCATGCCCTCTTCTCTTTTTCTTCGAAGATGGCGATCCACTTCTGCGAGTGCGGCTGCACGGTCACCTCCGCGCCGGTTTCGAAGCGTTCGCCAGCGCTGTCTTGCAAGATGCTGAATTCGCCAACTTCGGTTTCTACCAGGTATCGCCGCTCATTGCCATGAAAGGTATGCAGGATGACTCGCCCGGCAAGACCGCTCGCTTCCGTTCCCGCCACCAAGCTGGCGTTATCCGCGCGAAAAAATATCTCCGCCCGGGCGCCGGATTTGGCCGATCCGAGCCTGGGCTGCCAGCGCACATCGATGAGAGCGCCGCCCCAATTCACCGTCACCATGTTGTCGCGCGCCGATACGACTGTCGCCTTGAAGCGATTATCGAATCCCATGAAATCAGCGACAAAAACCGTTTCGGGCGCCGCGAAGATGCGCTCCGGCGCGCCGATCTGCTCAATTTCGCCTTGATTCATAACCACCACGCGGTCAGAGATACTCATCGCCTCGACCTGATCGTGGGTCACATAGAGGGTTGTGATGCCGAGTTGCTGCTGCAAGCGCCGTATCTCCTGCCGCATATCTACCCGCAGCCGCGCATCTAGATTGCTCAATGGTTCGTCCAACAAGAGAACCTGCGGTTCAATCACGGTGGCGCGGGCGAGGGCGACGCGCTGTTGCTGGCCGCCGGAAAGTTGCGACGGACGCCGGTCGGCAAAGGCTTCCAATCCCACCATTTTCAGGGCATTGCTGACGCGGCTATGAACCTCGTCCTTTGGAATTCGCCGCATCCGCAGGCCGAAGGCGACATTGTGGAAGACCGTCAGATGCGGAAACAGCGCATAGCTTTGAAACACCAGGCCAATATCGCGCTGATGGGGCGGCAACTGGGTATAATCCCGCTCGTTGATGACGATCCGACCGGCATCCGGCTGTATGAAGCCGGCGACACTGCGTAAGGTCGTCGTCTTGCCGCAGCCGCTTGGACCCAGCAGCGATAGCAATTCGCCTTGTTCGACATCCAGGCTGAAACGTTCCAGCGTTGGCCTGTTCTTTTCATAAGAAACCGTCAGATCTTGAATGCTTAAATGCGGCATGAGCTACACAAACTGGGATAGACCAAGCACCCGTTCCGCTGTCTGAACGAGCACAACCGTGAAAATGACGAGCAGCGTCGAGAGGGCGGCAATGGTCGGGTCAAAATAGTATTCGAGGTAACTGAGCATGGAAACCGGCAGCGTGGTCACACCGGGTCCGCTCAGGAAAAGCGAAACCGGAACATTGTTAAATGAGGTGATGAACCCTAGCACAAAGGCAGCTGCAATCCCGGCTTGCATATTGGGCAGCACGACCAGCAGAAATCCGCGCAGGCGGTTCGCGCCCAGGCTAACGGCGGCATCTTCTACATAGGGATCCAAATTGCGCAGGCTGGCGGAAATGACGCGCACGCTATATGGAAATAATATCGCCGTATGACCGATAAACAAGCCTGTCATGACCTGCATATCGCCCAGGAGCACGAAGAAGTTCAACATTGCAAAGCCGATAACCAAACCCGGAACCAGTATCGGCGCGGAAAAGACGGTTTCGACCATGCCAGACCAGGCAAAGCGAAAACGCGTCAGCGCATAGGCGACTGGCATCCCCATAATCAGCGAGACGATAGTGGATAAAAGAGCGAGCTGCAGACTGACCCAGAAGCTGTCAATGAATTGGGATGTCTCAAAGACATTCGTAAACCAGTCCAGCGTGAAGCCCTGCGGCGGAAAAGCCATCGTTGCATTGGCGCCGAAGCTCGACATGAAAATGATGACGAACGGACCGAGCAAGAAGCCATAGAGAATGACCAGACTGAGATACAACCAGCGCGAAACCATCCGACTCGATCCTAGCTCTGTTGCACACGCGCCAGGCGCAGCAGCAGATTAACCGCCAGAGTCGTAAAAATCATCACAACAGCGACGACGGCCGCCGCATTTTGGTCAAATAGAATCACCGCTTTCTGGCGCAACAGCGTCGACATCAGCAATAGACGCGAACCGCCGAGAATAGCCGGCGTCACAAAAGCGGTCACCGAGCCGGTAAATACAAGCGTCGCGCCCAGAACGAGACCATCCGATGACAAGGGAACGACGATTCGCAAGAACGTCGTGAGCCGGTTCGCGCCCAGGCTAAGCGCCGCTTCCAAAACATCATTCGGGATGTTCTCCATCGCGCTCACCAGCGGCAATACCATCAATGGGAGAAACAGTTGTGTCAGACCCAGCACAATCGCCGTTTCGGTGAAGATGAAGCGCACGGGCGTCTCGACCAATTCCAGGGACAAGAGCGTCTGGTTGATCATGCCGCGCCGCCCCAGGATAATCAGCCAGGCGAAAGTGCGCGCCACCGCGTTGGTCATCAAGGGGAGAATCACCAGCGACATCAAGAATGAACGGCGGCGAGCCGGCATCCGCGCCAACACAAAGGCGGCCGGGTAGCTCATCAACACGCAAATGCCCGTGACGATGAGACCGAGCTTGAGTGTGCGCAGGTAGACGATCCGCGATACGCGGCTCTGGAAAAAGTCGACATAGCCGCTCAGCGTAAAGCCGCCATCTTCCGGCAGGACGCTTTGCGAGAGCAGGAAAATCAACGGCAAGACGAAGAAGACGAGTACAAAAATAAATGCTGGAGAGACCAGCAAAATGATTGTGCGGGTCTGATTGGGTCGTCGAATCATGATTCAAAATAGGGGGCGCGAAGGCCCCCTAACACAGAATCGTCAAGATGCGGATTGGCGGCCTTAGCGCACCATGATTTCATTCCAGCGCTCTAGCCAATCTGCCAGACGTTCCGACACTTGAGCCTGATCCAGCACAATCATGGTATCAAGCATCTCGCCGCAGGTAAGTAGAGCGCATGTCTCTTCGGGAAGCTCGACAGTGGCGTTAACGGGCGAATCAATCAGGTCAAGCGCTTCGGCTAGCTGGACATCGTGCGAAATGAACCAGTCGATATAGGCATGCGCCAGATCCGCCTGATCGCTGGCCGCCGTGATGCTAATCATGTTTGTCTGGCCAACAGCCCCTTCTTCAGGAATGACGGTGCTCAGGTCATGTCCCGTATTAATCAGGTTGCCAATGGCAAAACTGGCATAAGGCGCGACCCATACCTCTTCTTCCTGTACGAGTGTCGTCAGTGCTGAACTGCGAATGTAGGTTGTCACCAGATTGTCGGCGAGTTGGGGCAATGCTTCCCAAGCCAAATCCGCATCGTAGTTGATTTCTTCCATCGCCTCGCCCTCATCCATTTCCTGCATCGCGAGCGCGCGGTCAACCATGATGAGCGTGGCTGGGCCGAAGGTGGTGGACATCTCTGGAATGCTGACAAAACCAGCCACATCGTCACGCAGCAGGTCAGCCCAGGAAGTGATTTCCTCTTCAATCAGGTCGGCGCGGTAAATCAGGCTGAGGCTATTGACGGTGTAGCCAACGCCGGCGCGATTGCCCAGCGGATCTTGCGCCCAATCGTACAGTTCGTCCAGATTCTCGAGACTGTCGGGGTCGTAGGGCTGGAGCAAGTCTGCCTGGCTGGCTAGAAATGTGAACTGGGTGGCAAAATGCACCACATCAATATCGGTATTTTCGCCCTCGGCTTGCAGTCGCGCCAATCGATCCGAGTTGTTGCCGGTATCCAGCACGATGTCAACGTTGTGCATTTCCTCAAACGGCGCAAAGACATTCTCTTCGAGAACATCCAGGTTAAAGCCCCAGATAGAGACAGTCAGGGTTTGCGTATCCTGGGCGACAGCCATTGGCACAAGCAATCCCAGTACCAATGCCGCAAGCAAAAGCAAAATCAATGGTTGGCTTCTCATGTGTTTATCTCCAATTCCAAATCGTTGAACGAGGCAACCAAGATTGTAACACACACTTGATGTGAAATTACGTTTTCGAGAATGGACTGATCTCAAGTAACATCGGGTATCTAGCGCTTCATCGGCGGCGGCATAGCGATCGAGCATGTCGCGCGCGCAGCCAGCGGCGGATATCGTATTTCTTGATGTTCGGCTGGCTGGGGCGGCAGTTGAGCAAGGGCAAAGCGGTTCAAGTTGGGCGTGATGACCTCCTCATTGCCGTATCATGGAAGGTAATCGCGACGAAACGTATCGGTTTCTATCTGGATCACATCGATGCCAAGCTCGCCTCCCTATTTCAAGCCCGAGCGCACGAATCCTTGCACGTAGTAACGCTGCAAGAACACGAAGATGACCACCACCGGCACGGTCGCCACGAAAGAGCCGGCGAAAACCAATTCCCACCGAATGTATTCGTCGCTGAAAAGCTTTGCCAATGCGACCGTGATCACCGTCTTTGACTCATCGGTGATGACGATCGACGGCCAGATGAATGAATCCCAGGAAAAGATGAATTTGATGAACGCGGCGCTGACCAAAGCCGGGACGATATTGGGCAGCATCACCTGCCAATACATGCGGAAAAAAGAGCAGCCGTCAATGATTGCGGCGTCGTAGAGATCCTGCGGGAGCTCGGCGAAGTGCTGCCGCAGCAGGAAAATGATGAAGGCGTCCGTTATCCAGGGCAGGAAAATCGAGGGCAGCGTGTTGTCGATGTGCAGCTGCTGCATGGTGAGAAAAAGCGGAATCAGCTTGGCTTCGAAGGCGATCGTTAAGGTCGCCAAAATCGCGAGAAACACTATCCGCCTTCCTGGAAACTTAAGCCATGCCAGAACAAACGCGATCATGCTGTTGATCGTGACCGCAAAAACGACTGACATCGTCGCCACGAGGATGCTATTGGCGAAGGCTTGGGCGAAATTCGTGTCGACAAAGAGATCGGTCAGATTTTGTAGTGTGGGATTGGTGGGCAGGAAGGTCTCAATCGACACCGGATATAGATCGTCAAATAGATCCTGGCGGGTTTTGAAAGTGGAGCCGGCGATCCACAGGTAGGGCGTGGCAAAGACCACCACAACCAGTAAGTACAAGATTACCCGCGCAATCGACGCGAAGGGAAGCGGGCGATCAGAAGTGAGCATGTTGGAGTTACGGGAATCAGTCATCATCTTCGTCCCGTGTGATCCGCAATTGGAATATGCTGATGGCGATCAGGATTATCGCAAGGATGACTGAAAGCGCCGTGGCGTAGCTAAAACGGTTGAAGCGGAAGGCGAGATGGAAAATGTAATGGACAATCACGCGCGTCGCGTTCGAGGGACCGCCGCCGGTCAAGACCTCAACTGGCACAAAGATCTTGAAAGCGGCAATTGTACTTGTCACCAGCACAAAGACGTGGGTGCGGTTGAGCAGCGGCAGGGTGATGTGGCGGAATATCTTCCAGCGTCCGGCGCCATCAATCCTCGCCGCCTCGTAGTAGGAGGTCGGGATCGTGAGGAGCCCGGCGAGATAAAAGATCATGCTTAGGCCGACGTCTTTCCAGATGGTAATTGAAGCCAGGACGGGCAGCGCCTGGTTCTTGTCGCGCAGGAATCCCTGTGTTGGCAGGCCAAAAGATTCCAGCGCGCTGTTCACGATGCCAATATCAGAGTGGAACATCATCCCCCACACAATTGACGCAACCACCATTGATGTCACTGTCGGAAAGAGAATCAATGTGCGTAACAGGGTGGAGTCGCGCCCCGGCTTGGCGATGAGCATCGCGAGACACAGCCCGAGCACCATCTGCAGCGGTACCTTGATCACAAAGAAGAGCGCAGTGTTTTTCAAGGAATGGAATAGGATCGGATCGTTTAGCGCGATATCGTAATTCTTGAGGCCTGTGAAAGTGAATTCACCGGTGAATACCTTGTAATCGGTGAAGCTCAAGCGGAAGGTATCGGCGATAGGCCAATAGTGGAAGAGAAACAAGCCGATCAGCGCGGGCAGCGAAAGGAAGAAGGCCGCTCGATAGCGCTGTGCGTCTCCGGTGTTGGAGAACAACTGTCTCATGTCGGCAACACCTCCTTTCCCGCCGCCGATGACGACGAACGGGAAAGGGAAATTCACGGCTTGGGAGGATTTATCTAAACTGCATCAGCTGCGCGTCGGCTTCCAATATCGCGTTCGCGACTTCTTCTTCAATTTCGCCGCCCAAAGCGATATTTACCATCATGTCGCTGGCGATGATACGATTGAAAATCGTATGCGCTGGTCCGCCCGGGCGCGCCACGCCCCACTCCACCATCTCATCAAAGAGCAGCGCAAGGAAGCCTTCCTTAAATTCGGGCAGCTGCTCCTGCAATGATTTGCGCCCCGGCATGACCTTGGTCACGTTGTGATAGGTGACATATCCTTCCGGGCTGGTGAAGTACTTGACAAATGCCTTCGCTTCTACTGGGTTATCGCTCTTGGCGGATATGCCCGGCGCGAAGGAACCCGTGTGTGTTATCGGCGTCTTCAGATACGGCATCGGCATGACATCCCAATTCAGGTCCGGGAAAGTGCGCGCCAGGACAGTGCCGGTGGGAGGAATAGCATAGAAAGTCGCGGTCAATCCATTGCCGAAGGCATCGGGTATATTGTCGGTTGGAATAAAGCCGTCGGTGTAAAGAGCCTGATAGAACTCATAGGCTTCCATGGCTTCCGGCGTATCAATATAGCCGGAGAAGGTTGTCAGATCCGGTGATATCGACTCCCAAAGCGGCTCGCCCGGGCTGCTGTTGCTGCGGACGATCGTCCAGGTGAAGAAGGCGCCGCTCAGGGGGCTGTTGAAGCCAAGCAGACCCCAGACCTCGTTGCCTTGTTCCGCTTGATGCGCCCGCACCTTGTTGACGTTTTCGACGAATTCAGGCCAGGTCCAGCCTTCCTCTAGCGTCTTTGGCGCTTCCACACCGGCCGCTTCGAACATGTCGACGTTGTAGTACATTGCGTCAGCGGCATTTGCCCACGGGGCGCCAAACATGTGTCCGTCCAGCGATACCATCTCGACCAGGTCGGCCGTGAAGTCTTCGAGATCTTCTTCGCTGAACATATCTTCAATCGGCAATAGCGCGCCGTTAAAGGCCAGATTCTGGATGGCGACGCCATCGATCAAGGCGGCATCCGGCGGATTATTGCCGGCATAGGCGACTTGCAATGCATCGAGGAACTCCCGGAAAGGAATCGCGGTTAGCTCGACATTGATGCTCGGGTTCTGCGCTTCAAATGCTTCAATCACCACGGCCGTACCTTCGTCACGACCACGGCCCGCGGGAATCCAAAAGTCAATTGTGACTTCGTCTTGAGCGACGGCCACACTGGAAAACGATGTCAAAGCGACAACAAAAACGAGAAACAGTACCGTAGTTTTCTTCAACATATTCCTCTCCTACGACATAAAGAGCAAAAATAGGCGTCCATGAAAAACTTACCACACTTTATATCTTTCTGCAAATCTTGCAAAAACGAGAAAAATATGCAAGAATAAACTGTGGTCGCCTAAGGATAAATACTGAGAATCATGCGAAAAAAGTCGATAACCATGACCGATGTCGCTCGCCGCGCTGGCGTGTCGATCGCCACGGTTTCACGGGTCGTGAGCGGTTCGGTCAATGTCAGCGATCATTTGCGACAGAAGGTAGACGCCGCCATCTGCGAACTCAAATATCAACCGATTCGCGCGGCATACCGATACGGCGCCGCAGCGAATATCGCGGTGCTGGCGCCAAACATCGGCAGCCCGTTTTTCCGACGCGTGATCCAGGGAATACAATCCATTTGCTTCAAAAAGGGACACATGCTCCAAATCTACAACTCGGATGACGACCCCGAAAAAGAAATGATTCACGCTGAGGAACTCGCGGCGGCCGCCACAGTAAAGGGCGTGATCTTCGCTGGCGCCTGGACCTGGGAGCCTCAAGAACCGATTTTGAAGCTGGAGGGGGCGGGGATCCCGCTCTGCCTGATCAATCGCTATGCGCCAACGGTCGGGGCTGACCTGCTGGAGGTGGAGCGGGAGCAAGGAACCTATGATGCGGCAAAGCATCTTCTTGCGCTCGGGCATGCCCGCATTGGCTGCGTCACCGGCATACCCAATGCTGCTGTCGGTCGAGATCGGGTCGCGGGTTATCGCCGCGCGCTGGGCGATCATCATATCGCAATTGATGAAAGCCTGGTTGTCGAAACGCATTTGAGCGCCGAGGGCGGCTACCGGGCCGGCCTGGCGCTGCTCGCCCTTGAAGATCGGCCGACCGCCATCCTGGCGCGAACTGACCGACTTGCGATCGGCGTCATGCGCGCTGCCTGGGAGCTCGCCCTCGATATTCCGAGCGACCTATCAATCATCGGTTATGATGACGAGCCTGACGCCAGGTTCACACGCCCGGCGCTGACGACGATTCGTCAACCTCAATACGAAATGGGCGCGCGGGCGGCCGCCTTGCTTTTCGAGCGAATCGACAAGCCGGCGCTGCCACATCGTCAAGTCATTATTCAGCCACAACTAATCGTTCGAGAGACAACCAGAGCGCCAGAGCCAGAAACGCGGCCGCTGGCGGAGGCGGCAATTGCGCAATGAATCGACGGCCCAACATCCTACTCTTGGTCAACGATCATCAAGCTTGTTACCGCCACGGCTGGGACGGCGGCCCGCGACCGCAAACACCGCACTTTGACCGACTGGCGGCCGAGGGCATTCGCTTCGAGCGGTCATATTGCGCCATGCCGCTCTGCGGCCCTTCGCGGCGATCGCTTCTCACCGGTCTGTATCCGCACAATCATCAAAATTATTTCAATTACACGAACGCGCCTTATGATCACGAGGTTTATCTAAATAATCTGGCCCGCGCCAGTTACCGCTGCTTTTACTTCGGCAAGTGGCATGCTGGCGCCGGGACAGCGCTCGACTTCAATTGCGAAGGCTTCTCGCTGGAAGATTACGGTAATCCCTATATCACCGACGAGTACCGCGACTATCTCCAGAGGAAAAACTTGCCGGCGGCGGAGCATCGGGTCGAGTACGTCTTCGATAGTTTCGTCATGAATCGTGAGTTTCCCAATCTGAAAGTCGGCGCGCCCTACCGCAGCGATCGCTATTGGTGCGGCGAACATGCCGTTGGCATCACAACAACAGCCAAGGAAACGCACGAGGCATTCTTCCTGGCGGATATGGCCTGTGAACAACTGGAGAAGCTGGCCGCATCGGACGTTGACGAGCCATTTCATTTGCGAGTCGATTTTTGGGGCCCGCATCAGCCTTTCTTTCCGACCAAGGAATTCGCCGACCTCTATGATCCTGAAGATATCCCCGTGTATGGCAACTTTAGTGATTCGCTGGCCGGCAAGCCGGATGTCTATAGGTGCGATCCGCACGACAGATTGACCGATGAAGACGGGCGCTTTGCCACGCCGAGCAATCTCAGCTGGGGCGAGTGGCAGCGGATTATCGCCCGCGCCTACGCCCATATCACCATGGTTGACGCTGCTGGGGGACTGGTGCTAGACAAGCTGGAAGAATTGCAACTGAGCGAAAATACGCTGGTTATTTGGACGGCGGACCACGGCGATGCCATTGGCAGCCATGGTGGCCGCTTTGACAAGGGCTCCTATCTGACGGAAGAGGTGCTGCGCGTGCCGCTGGCTCTGCGCTATCCAAGTCGAATCTCCCCTGGGCAAACCTCCGATGCGCTGACTTCTGGCGTCGACCTCGCGCCGACTATTCTGGACGCGGCCGGGCTGCGATTCGAGCATGCTGTGGATGGAGAAAGCGTGCTGCCGCTGGCGACGGGAAGCAAGTCAAAGGGCAGATCGTCCCTGCTGGTGGAAACCTACGGACATGGATTCGGCACGATTGAACTGGGTCGGGCGGTCATCAAAGGTCGCTACAAGCTGATAGTCTGGCAAAACTACGACGGTGAATTGTACGATTTGGAATCCGATCCCTACGAACTTGTCAATCTATATGCCCATCCGCAACATAGCGCCACCGTGATCGAATTGGAAGCGAAACTTCAACGGTGGCAGCAGACAACTGTCGATGAAGACTTCTGTAAGCCGGTAAGCAATGCCTTTCGCGAGACGGACAAACAGCGGTTGCAGGAACTCATGGAACGCCGGGCGAGAGTGAACCATGCCAGCGACTGAACAGAAAAACATTATCCTGGTCGTCAACGATGATCTGGCGCGTTGGGCGCTGGGATGTTATGGAAACTCCGAAATTCATACGCCGACGCTGGATTACCTGGCGGCGACCGGCGTACTGATGGAAAACGCCTTCACGCCCACGCCCGTTTGCTCGCCCGCGCGGGCTTGCCTGCTCACCGGCCGGCTGGCCTCGCAGCATGGCATCCACGATTACCTCTCTTCAACCATACCCGAGATTCACCGACGACCCTGGCTCCAAGACGAGGTCACCCTGGTGGAGCTGTTGTCTCGGGCGGGTTATCAGACGGCGCACTGCGGAAAATGGCATTTGGGCAATGACGATCAGCCGCAGTCAGGCTTTCACCATTGGTTCAGCGGCGTTGGCGATTATCCCGCGGAACATGGCGGTGAGCACCGATTCAGCGTCAATGGCGAGGTTCAGGCGATTCCCGGTCAGCGGACGCAGGTGATCACGGACAAGGCGATCGAGCTTCTGCGAGAACGTGATGTGGCGGCGCCGTTCTTTCTACATATCGGATACTTCGGCACCCACAACCCCTGGCGTGGACAGCCGGAACGCCTGGTTCAAATGTATCGCCAAAACAGTTTTGCCGGCTTGCTAAACCAACCAGCCTATCCTTTCGGGGTGCAGGCGCTCGAATCGACATTGCCCACGCGCCTGAATCCGCGGAAAGCGCTGGCGCAGTATTTCGCAGCCGTAACCCATATTGACGAGTCGGTTGGACGCTTGAGGGATGAATTGGAAGCGCTTCAGTTAGGTGACAGTGTGCTGTTCATTTTCACCTCGGATCATGGACTGTGCTGCGGGCATCACGGTTTGTGGGGCAAAGGCAACGCCACCCTGCCCTTGAACATGCTGGAAGAATCGATACGCGTGCCGATGATCTTCAATTGTCCCGGACGCCTCTACGCCGGACAGCGGCGATCAGAATACGTCGACCACTTGGACCTTTTTCAGACGATTGCGGACTACGCCGGCATATCCGACGCCTTGTCGGAAGAACGAAAGTATCCCGGGCGCAGTTTCATACCCTTACTCGACAATTCCGTTTCGTTGCCGGATTGGCGCCAAATGCAGTTCGGCGAATATGGCGATCTTCGAATGGTTTGCACGCGGCAGCACAAATTGGTACGCCGCTATTACAAAGACGCGCCATCCGAGCTTTTTGACTTGCTGGATGATCCGACTGAGTCTCATAACCGCTTCCATGATGAAGATTCTCAGTCCATTGTCGAGCGACTGAGTGGCGAGATTGATTGCTACTTCGAGCGCTATCAGAATCCCGATAGGAGCGGTTTACGAGTAAGAGAGTTGCCGCGGCACAATCTATCTGAGGCGTGGAGGCAGGGAGACACTGCGGCTAACTAGACCTGTGGAGTGACACCCGGACACCGGCTGACAACCGGCTCCTTCAAGGCAATTGGGCGCAGAGGGGAAATAGGACGGGCTTCAACTGCCCGATAGCGCCCTATCAGCGGCCGAATTTGGCTAGAAAAGCCACCAGATAACATCGTAAGCCAAGGCTGTCTTGTTTAGCGTCATGCGACTCATCGCAGACTGGATCTCGCTCATCAGTATGGCGTTTGTGCTGGAAGCAAGCATGGCGTCCGGGCGCGCAAGCAGGCCAATCTCGCGCTTGATGCGATATCGCTCGGGTACGGGCTCTCACGCAAAGCCGACTTATTTGACGGCTGCTGCCAGGCCGGTCGTGGTCGTGATCCGGTCCAGGGCGGGCAACACATCGTCTTCAGTCACCAGGCTGGATTCATTCGCCTAGACGGTCCATTGCAACAGTTGATTTCGGTACGGTCCGTCTTGGCAGCGAGCGACAGGCGACAGAGATTGCGTAGGACCCACTGTGTCGCCCCTCCGATACTTCTAGCGCGAGGATTACCACTGCCAGTTAGCCCTTGGGTTTGTATCGGTAGTCGGGATCATCGTCGCCTTTGGGACCGAGCGTGTTTCGCAGGACGCCGATGCCTTCGACCCCCAATTCCACCACATCGCCCGGCCGCAGGTAACGGGCAGAAGCGATTTCCCGTGCAATAGCCTCGGGAATCGAACCACCCGATACCGTGCCACTGCCGATCACATCGCCCGGTACAATGCGGCTGTCCTTGGAGGCGCGTTCGATAAAATCGCCCCAGCTATGATGCGCAGCGCCGCCATCGCCCGCATCCAGCCAGACATCGCCATTGACGCTTACCGTGCATTTCACCTGCAAACTGCCGTCACGCAAGTAGGGCGCCATTTCATCAGTCGTCACCAGCCATGGGCCGAGCGACGAAGCGGCGTCTTTGCCTTTGGCGGGACCAAGCCCAACCGCCATTTCGTCCATCTGTAGATCGCGGGCGCTCCAGTCGTTCAAGATGCAGAAGCCGGCGATGTAATCCAGCGCATCGGAGGCCGGGATATCGCTGCCTTCACGCCCGACGACGCAGCCTAGCTCCAACTCATAGTCTAGTCGGTCCGTCGCCGAGGGGAAGGGCACCTCGTCCTCGGGCCCGAAAATGCGCAGGGTATTGGAGAAGTAAAAGACGGGCAGACGATACCAAGCCTCGTGCAGCGTACGCGCGCCCTGGCCGCTGGCGTGCCCTTCATAACTGAAGAAGTCGCGCAAGGTGGGCGGCTGGAGCACCGGCGAGCGCAGCCGGACCATGGGAAAAGGCACAGCGGGCGCGGCGATGTCGCTCGCCAGGGCATCACGGACACGGTCTATCGGCGAGTCAGGAAGCTCCAGCAAGGCGCGGACGTCTCTCAATGTTTGGTCGGCACCGAGTAAGGCTGTCACGTCTATCACCAGATTGTCGCTCAGCACCCCGCAGCGCGGTCCGCTACCCGAATCGTAGGTCAGCAGTTTCATCGATTGCTATTCCTCCTCTTGAGACATGTCTGCCAGTCCTCGAATCTGCCGCGCTTCGCAACTTGTAGGGGTACCTCTGTGAGTCGCCCGTCGACAGATCCTCAGAATCGGGCGACCCACCGGATCTCCCCTGCAGACGGCATTGGAATCAAATCAGGACTCAATCCAGTTGCTCAAGCGGCGGATGATCGCCGAAGATCAGTTCAGGACCGTCCGACGGCGCCGCCCAGCGAACCGCGTTGGCGATCACCTGCAACACCTCGGGCTGATAATAGATCGGCAGGGTTTCGTGGCCCGGCCGAAAGTAAAAGACCTTGCCGCGCCCGCGATGATAGCAGCAGCCGCTGCGGAAGACCTCGCCGCCCTGGAACCAACTCATAAACACCAGCGTGTCCGGCGCCGGCACGTCAAAAGGCTCGCCATACATCTCGGTCTGGGGAATCTCGAAGTACTCGGGCAAGCCGCGAGCGATAGGGTGACCTTGCTCAAGCACCCAGATGCGTTCTTTCTCGTCCGCCTCCCGCGTTTTCAACATGCAGGAGGTGCCCATCAGTTTCTTGAAAATTTTGGAATAATGCGCGGAATGCAAGGCTACAAGTCCCATGCCGTCCATGTTCACGCGCTCATGGACGCGCTCGACGATGTCATCACTGACCATGTCGTGGGCGGCGTGGCCCCACCAGGTCAGGACATCGGTCTCAGCCAGGACATCTTCCGTCAAGCCATGCTCCGGTTCATCCAGGGTCGCCGTACGCACAGCAAAGCCCTGCCTGCCCAGGTGATCGGCGATGACCGTGTGCATACCCGCCGGATAAACTTTCTGCACACCTTCAGTCGCGTTTCGGGCGCGTTCGCCGCTGAATCCGTACTCCAGCAGGCGCGCCTTCACATCCGCATGCCGAAGCGGATTCTCATGCCAGAATTCGTTCCATACGGTCACGCGAATCGGCGATGACATGGGCTATGCTCCTTCCATGATTGCGTCTCCAAATACGGCGCGCACTTCGTCTCGCATTTCGTCGACGCGCGCCCAGACTTCTCGCGTGCGCTGGAAGACATCCACCGGATATCCGCTTTGCAGCATGATGGGTCCGTCAAAGCCAGCGTCGCGCGCCATCGTCAAGCAGCGCTGAAAGTCCTCGCTGATGAGATCGCCCTTTTCGTCGACCTCAGCCCAGGCGTGGATCGAGGTCGCGCGCGGCATGATCGCTTCCAAGGTCTCATACTTGTTCGGTCCGCGGGCGTTACCGAAGTCCGCAATCACGCCGTAGTCGCGTTCGGAGTGTTCGAGAACGCCGAGCAGATCGTCCGCCTTCAGGTTGAAGTGCCGGTAATTCTCGGTGGCGGGCTTCAGCCCAAGACCCACGGCGAAGTCGAAGAGTTCACGAAAAGCCTCGCCACTCGCGCGAATCGTCTCCGGCGTCGGTTCGCTGTCGCCGGGAACATAGCGCACGCCGGTTGCGCCCAGATCGACGGCGATCTCCATCCAGCGCTTGATATGCGCGACTCCGGCGGCGCGCTCTTGCGGATCGGCGCTGTCTACGTCCCCCGTGTCAATCAACAACTGGAAAAGCTCCACCCCCGCATCTGCAAACGCGGCGCGCAGGTCAGCCAGGTAACCGCGCTCAATGCTAGGCAGATGATAAACACTGAGATCGAATTCGTGAAAGCCTTGCGCGGCCGTCTTGGCCGGCACATCAAGCAGATCGATTGCAACCGGCTCCCTAGGCGTACCCAACTGCCGGGCGCCCTCGGCATCCAATTCATACATTGGGCTGCCCAGCGCCTTCATCAAGGTTACTGTTGATACAGCGGCACTAACCATTTTAATCCCTCCCCATACTTTGTAATCACGCTCAAAAGCGGATGCCAAACTTTACTATGTTCGCCGGCTCGTTCACTACCAGTTACCAGACCAAAGGTTGCCGTCCTCTCCCAGATTAACACCGGTGAAAGGCGATTCGCGTAGCGTCGCACTCCTCTGCTGGCTCAATTGTCCGCCGCCGCCCAGCGCACGGCATTCGCGATGACCTGCTGGACTTCCCTCTGATAGTAGATCGGGTAGGTTTCATGCCCGGGACGGAAGAAGAAGACCCGCCCCCGCCCGCGCTGAAAACAGCAGCCGCTGCGGCAGACCTCGCCGGTTTGCCAGGAACTGATGAATACAATCGTATCCGGCGCGGGAATGTCAAATGGCTCGCCGTATATTTCCGTCTGCGGCACTACGAAGGACGTCTCCAAACCGTTGGCGATGGGATGATCGGGTTCGATCACCCAGAGCCGTTCCGGCGCGGCATTGACGATTGGGGTTATCGTGCACGACGTGCCCATCAGTTTCTTGAAGACCTTGGAACCAGCGCCCCAATGCAGCGCGATGAAGCCCATGCCGTCGTCCATGATGCGCCGATAGACGCGTTCGGCTACGGCGTCATCGACCTTGTCATGGACCACGTGCCCCCACCAGATAAGGACATCGGTCTCGTCCAGGACCTCCTCGCTCAAGCCATGCTCGAGTGCATCGAGAATCGCCGTGCGAACGGTGAAGCCTTGCTCGCGCAGAGGAGAGGCGATGGCGGCATGAATGCCGTCGGGGTAAATCTTCCTTACGCCCTCGGTCTCTTCAATAGCGCTCTCTGCGCTGTAGCCGTGGCTCATCCAAGAGCGCCGCACGTAGTCCCAATGTATAGGATTTTCGTGCCAGAATTCATTCCAGACTGTCACACGAATCGAGTCTGACATGGTTTAGGTCTCGCCTTCATTTCCGTCGCCAAATACCGTGAGGACCTCGTCGCGCATGGCGTCGATGCCGGACCAGAGATCTGGCGCCCAGGCGAAGCTGTCCATCGCATAGACGCCATGCAGCATAACGGGACCATCAAAGCCTTTGTCGCGCGCCATGGTCAAACAGCGCCGAAACTCCTCGTAGTCCGGTTGTCCGTCTTCATTGGGCAGCCACCAGGCGTGCATAGAGGTCGCGCCTTTGAACAGTTTTTCCAAGCCGTCATATTTGCCCGGTCCCTTGGGGTTGCCGGTATCGGCAATCCAGCCGTAGTCGCGCTCTGACAGTTCGACCAACTGCAGCAAGCTGTCGGCATCGGTGGTGAAAACGCGGTAATTCTCGGTGGCGACTTTCAATCCATAAGATTGGGCAAAGTCGTAGAGCGCGCGAAAGGCGGCGGCGGTGGCCCCCATGTTTTCGGGCGTGGCCGGGCTGTCACCGGGAACATAGCGCACGCCGCTCGCTCCCAACTGGGCCGCGACCTCGATAAAGAACATGGTGTGGTCAATGCCGGCCTGCCGCTCGTCCGGATCGGGACTGCCAACTTCACCGGTATCAATGAGCAGTTGGAAGATCTCCACCTTCGAGTCTTCGAAGGCTGCGCGCACTTCAGCCAGATAGCCACGATCGACGCTGGGCAAGTTCAGCATGCTGAGGTCGTAACAGTCGTAGCCGTGCGCGGCTATCTCGGCTGGCAACTCCAGCAGGCTGTGGCTGGGCGCCGCGGTCTCCCATACTTCCGGGCGCGTGGAGTCAAGAGCGGGCGCCTGGACCATCTTCGCGCTTTCGGCGTCCAACAAATAGGTTATGTATCCTTCAAGTTTTCTAAGACTTACTGAAGACAATGCCGGGCGCACCATCTTAACCTTCCTTTTCCAAGATTCACTGTCTCAAAAGCGCACGCCGTATTTGACCACCTGAGCCGGATCGTGCTTGATCAATTCGAATGTCTCCGGGAAATCCTCGATGGAGACGAGCGGGTCGATGAGCCCGGGCACGGTCAATTTGTCCTGCTTCATCATGCTGACGATGGCGTCGTAAACCCGATACTGATCCCACAAGGGATAATCGCTCGGCGCGAATTCCATGGCGCCATTGCCGCGCGGGACGACCATCCTGAGGCTGTTCGCGAGGAACTCGCGCCCAAGCCACAATTCCGCCGCATTGCCCGCAATTGCGCCTGCCTGGCAAACCGTGCCGCCGAAGCGCGCCGCGCGTATCGCCGTATCCAGCGCTGAATAATGCCCGCTGATCTCAATCGCGACATCGACGCCGGCGCCGCCGGTCATCTCTTTGATCTCCAGCGCGGCATCGACAGCGAAGGGATCGATGGCATGATGCGCCCCATAATCCTGCGCCAGCTTGCGGCGATTCGGCAGCGGATCGACAGCGAATATCACTTCCGCGCCGGCCAGCGCGGCGACTTTGACGGTCAGCAGACCAATTGCGCCCAGCCCAATAACAGCGACCGCGTCGCCAAAGCGCAGATTGGAATCGCGTACGCTGTTCACCGCCACGTAAGCCGGCTCGAAACACAAAGCGTCCAGCGGGTCGAGATCGTCCAATGCCCAGATCAGCCAGGGCGACGGCTCGGCAAAACCGGGCCAGATGAAATCGGCCGGACGATCGACGGCGATGATGTTGGTCTCGCTGACGTCCATGAAGCCGAAGACGCGATCGCCGACCCGCCAGTCGCGGACATCGACGCCCACTTCGCTAATGACGCCGACGCCACTCGTGCCGACTTGACTGTCGGGAATAGGATCCGGATCGGGATCATCACTGGGGAGGTAGAGGCGCTTGTCCTCATCCCAGCGCTGACCCTGCCGGTTACGGCCGTCCATCATGTGCATGGTCGTCCCGTGTTTGCCCGCGGCGTATTCGGTTTGAATGCGCACTTCGTTGGGCAGCAGCGGGCGCTCCTCGTATTCCAGCAGAACCGCCTCGTGCTCTTCGTTGAAAACGGCTTTTATTGGCATTCTGTCTCTCCTTCCCCCATCCCCCGGCTCTTACCCCCGCACCGCGCCGGCCGTCAGACCTTGGATGAACTGGCGCTGGAATACCAGATAGACCGCCATGATCGGCGCCATGACGATCAGCGTGCCAGCCATGGACATGCTGTAATCAGGTCCCCAGCGGGTGGTGAAGAACATCATGCCGGTCATGACGGGCCTGAGCTTGTCGGACTGCAAATAAATCAAGGGCAGCAGGAAGGCGTTCCAGGAGCCCATGAAGTTGAAGACGACCAGGGCGGCAACGGCCGGACCAGCCAGCGGCAGCATCACGCGGCGGAAGACGCCGAAATCGTTGCAGCCGTCAATCTTGGCGGCGTCGGTCAAATCATAGGGCAGGCCCGAGAAAAAAGCGCGCATGAAGAAAATGCCGAAAGGCAGCGATATAGCCGTCTGCGGCAGGATCATCGCCCAATAGGTGCCCAGAACGCCGATATCGCGCAAGATATAAAAGAGCGGGATCATGATCGCCGTGAAGGGCACCATCAGCCCGACCAAAAAGAAATAAAAGATGAGCATCCTTCCCGGCATCTTAAGACGCGCCAAACCGTAACCAGCCAGGCAAGACAGGCTCACAACCAGTATGACTATGGGAACGGTCACGATCACGCTGTTGATGAAATAGCGGCTGAACTTTCCTTGGTTCCAAGCTTGCGCAAGATTCTCAAAGCGCCAATTCGGCGGCAGCCCCAGCGGGTCTTGCGCGATCTCAAGATTTGACTTGAGCGCGGTGAAGATCACCCACATAAAGGGCACCAGCACGTAAAGCGCGAAGAGGATCAGCAGGCCGTACTGGGCGCCTCTGGCGATCCAGAATCCCGCGGGACGCCGCGGGCGGATTGTCATTGCGCTCGCCATGACGCTAATCGCCTCCCCGCTCGCGTATGGAGATGAAGACGAACGACACGATCAGCGACACCGTGCCCATTACGATCGCCAGCGCCGAGCCATACCCGACGTAACTCTCGCGGAAGGCGGTGACGTAAGTGAATGTGCCGATGACATGAGTCGCTCGGGCCGGTCCGCCGCGGGTCGTGATCCAGACGATGTCGAAGACGTTGACGCCCAGAATCAGTGTGAAGGCGGTGATCATCGTCAGCACATGCCGCAGCCCGGGAATGATGATGTACCAGAGCCTTTGGGGCCCATTGGCGCCATCGACCAGCGCGGCGTCGATCTGTTCCATGTCGATATTTTGCAAGCCAGCCATGATGACGACGAAGCAAAAGCCGAAATAACCCCAGACGCCGGCGAAGATCAAAGCCGGCAGCGCCACATAAGGATCGCCCATCCAGCCCTTGGCCAGGAAGTCCAGCCCCAGCGCCTTCAGCGTCACATTGATGGGACCGAAGCGCGGATTGTACATCCACTTCCAGATGATGCCGACCGCGACCGGCGCCAGCACCACCGGCAAGAAATAGACGGTGCGGAAGAAGACCATGCCGCGTACGCCGCGCCAGAGCAGCACACCCAGGAACAAGCCGATGGCCACCGGCGTCACCGTGCCCAGGATGATCCAGATGAAGTTGTGGCTGAGCGCGCTCCAAAGCCGCGAGTCGGCCGCCAGCTCTTGATAGTTCAGGAGACCGACGAACTCCTTAACCGGCTTCGCCCCATCCCATTTGGTCAGGCTGAGGTAGATGGTGTAGAAGAAGGGATAGACGACAAAAAAGACGTATATCGCCAGCGCCGGCAGGACAAAGGCATAGCCCGTCGCGTAATCGCGCAGCTTGCGGTTGGCGAAGAATTGGCGGATGGCGTCGGTCATTTGCTATCCTTTGTTGGCCCCCCATCCCCCCGGCCCCTTCCCCCAAAATGAGGGAAGGGGAGCCAGCGTTACGCGAACTCAGATTTAAGGGCTGGATTTGGCAGGGTTATGTGCCACAGATTACCCAACCTGTACGCGTGCCCTCTGAGAAAAGCCCCTCCTTCTTTATGCGCCGCGTAGACACTGGCGGTCGGGGAGGGGTTTGGGGTGGGGGTTGAATCACCTACCCCGTGATATCCACGTGTCTGCCTTCTTCGACAGCCTTTTGCATCTCGACATCCATCTGTTCGGCAAATTCCTGTGCCGTCAGACGGCCTGCCGGTATCTCGCCCATGTTGTCAAAGACATAGGTGTTCCAATTCGCCGGCGTCAGCACATCCAGATGGTAAGCCAGCGGACCATCCCAGGTCGCCACCAAGTTGGTGAAATCCCGGTAGACCGGACGCATCTCGTAAGGGCTGTAGTCGACGTTGGCTTGAGCCGGCAGCGTACCGGCGTCGAGCCAGAGTTGGATCGTGTCTGCGGACACCAAATAATCCAGGAAGCGTATGGTCTCTTCCGGGTGTTCGGTGTCGGCGGCGATGAACCAGGCGGAGCCCATCAAGTGAATCATGCCCTGCGGTCTGCCTTCGATGGGCGGCAAGATCATGAAGCCAAACTCGTCGGTGACCTCGTCGGTGAAGAAGCCCATCGCCCAGGTGCTCATCAGCATCAAGGGCGATTCGCCGGCGTAATGCATAGCGTTGCCATCCAGGAAGCCGATGGCGTAAGCGTCATCGTGATAACAGCCGGCGTCAACCATGTCAGTGGTGACCAGTTCAATCGAGGCCACGACCTCCGGATCACTGAAGGGATGCTCGCCGGAAATCATCGCCGCTACCGTCTCAACCGGCACATAGTTGGCCAGGATATTGTACCAATTGTGCATCAGTGGGAAGGCGTGCGGATCTCCCCAGCCTACCGCCATCGGCGCTTCATAACCGCGTTCGCGCAATGTCCCGCACAGTGCGATCAAATCGGCGAAAGTCGCCGGCAGTTCCAGTTCTTCCTCGGCGAAGATCCGCTTGTTCCAGTACAAGCCCTGCGCCTCAAGCTCATGGCCCACGCCATAAACGTTACCGCCGAAGGTCGTCCACTCACGAGAAATGGATATGAGACGCTCGTCCCAGTTGTTGGCCGCATAAGCTTCATCAAGCGGCAGCAGCAAACCGGCATTCGCCAAAAGACCGGCATAAGCAGGACCAGCATCGTAGTAAATGATGTCCGGACCTTCGCCCGCCTCGATGGACGGCTTGGCAATGTCACGCATAACATCGGTGTTAAGGGTCTCGAGCACGATTTCGATATCTGGATTCGCCTCTTCAAAGTTGGCGATGATCTGCGCCAGCCCCGCCTCCTGGGCTTCGTTGCCGTAGACCTGGTCCCAAAAGAGGATTTGCACCGGATCCTGGGCGGTGGCGCTGCCCAAAAGTGCGAACACCAACAGGAGAGCAATTAATCTAGCCCCCCCCCGCAATATGGTTAAGGTTTTCATCGTACCTCTCCTTTAAGAATAGAATCTGTGCCAAGCTGCGGAATTGCGCTCGGCTTATCTCGAAGTATAACGTGTCTTACCCCCCCCCCCCGCCACAGATTGGGACTGGCGGCCAGGGCAATCGCATCAAATTGATCGAAGCAGCTGAAGCAAGAAATCGTTATCCATCGCTGCGCGGAAGCGTTTTTGCCGTAAGCTGCTTTTGCCTGTGTCACGCTTGAGCAGATTCAAAGCTATAGCGCGCAAGGTTGCCATATTTTCGGAGCTTTCGCCGTCTCGGATGCGAGAATAATCTTCGCCGAAAGTGACATCCAAGACCCAATGGCAACTGTTTTCGATTGCCCAGTGACGCCGGGTTGCCTGCAAGATAACGGCGGCAGACGCCTGAAGGCTACTGATGTAATAGGCTGTCTGGTGGCTAATCTGCCCGTTATGACGGCGCTCTCGCTGGACACGGATAAGGCTACGCAGGTCAGCCCATCCCTGATAGTGGCGAATATACTCAAAAGCTTTGGGATCACTGAGCACCCAGCATTTCCGTATTTCAATCCGTCCCCTTGACTTGTTAGTCGTTTTGTCGAAGGCACAGTCCATGCCTTCAAATCCATGTTTGTCACCATAGCTGAACCAATCGGCCATGTCCTGCTTTAGATTCTCTTGGTTGCCTTTGACCTGTAGAATGTAATCCGCTTTCTCGTCCCGAATCGCTTGCGCAATCTTGGTTTGACATCCCAAAGCGTCTATTGTCACAATGCAACCGGAAATATCCAGCAGACGCAGCAACTCAGGAATGGCCGTCATTTCATTGGATTTATCAGCCACTTTGCGCTGTCCTAATACCAAGCCATTTTCACTTGCCCAAGCACTGACCAAATGGATAGCCGCTTTGCCGCGCATCTTGTCGTGGCTGCCGCGCAAGGTTTTGCCATCAAGCGCAAGCACTTGTCGCTTATTGACTGCAAACACCGACTCCACCCAGCGCATAAAGCAACGCTGGAACGCCTCATGATTGATCCTGGCAAATACATAGCCGAAGGTATCATGCGATGGAATGCCATGCTCTAACTTCAGAAACTGGCGAAACCAAGCCTCTTTCGCTTTGCCTACGGTTTCGATGCCAACCCAACTATCCGCGCCACAGAGCACCGCGCAAATGGCGATGATAATGATATCGAGCAATTTATGGTCACAGCGTCCCTCTATTCGCGGATCGGGCAGATCAGCAAAACATTCCTCTAAATTCAATCCTCTACCTTTTGACATGAGGCAACTCCTCTTTTTGCCTCAGTGTCTCCCCAAAATGATTTTGATGCGATTGCCCTGGACTGGCGGCGGACATCAAGCGGACGTCGGGCGGACAATTAGTCCCTGTAGTGGTCCCGAAAAACTGGACACCTAGTTGAGAGAGTATACTAGTGTTTCAGCAAGAGGGGAAACCACCATGGGAAGGGCGCGTAAGTTTAGTCCGGAGTTCAAAGCGCAGGTTGTATTGGAGATCGTGTCAGGCCGGAAGAGTTTGGCACAGGCGAGTCGCGAATATCAGATCAAGGACACGGTATTGTCTCGTTGGAAGGCGCAGTTTCTGGATGGCGCGCCGGGGATATTCGAAGCGGGACGTCCGGCGGAGGAGAAGCGGCTGCGTGAGCGCATCGCGGATTTGGAGCGATTGGCGGGGAAACAAGCCCTGCACCTGGAAATTGCAAAAAAAGCCAGTCGCTACTTGAAGTCTCTACCGCCCGAAAGCGAGAACTAGTGCAAGAGTTGAGCCAGGAGTATACAGTGACAGATTGTTGCGCAGTCGTGGATTTGGCTCGCAGCAGCTATTATCATCGCGGCAATCAGCCGGACAGCGCTGCGCTTCGGGACGCGATAGCGGATATCGCCAGGCGGCATCCTACCTACGGCAGCCGGAAGATCAAGAAGCAGTTGGAGCGCGCGCCCTATCGGATGGAGGTGGGTCGACATCTGGTCCGCCGGTTGATGCGCGAGATGAATCTTCTGGTGAATCCCAAGCGACGCCAGGTCATAACAACGGACAGCCGGCACGGTCTTCGCCGCTTTCCTAATCTGGTACGGGGCGTCAAGGCGAGCCGGCCGGATCAGATCTGGGTAGCCGACATCACCTATATTCGCTTGCGTACGGACGAGATCTACCTGGCCATCCTCATGGATCAGTTCAGCCGGGCGATTCGCGGCTGGAACCTGAGTTCGTCCTTGGGTCAGGAATTAGCGCTCATACCCTTGCGGTATGCCTTACGTCACTACCCGGCGCCGGAAATCCATCACTCCGACCAAGGGACACAATACGCGGCAAAAGCCTATGTCCAGCAACTGCAGGATGTTGGTACGCAGATCAGCATGGCGGCCGTTGGCAAGCCGAGCGAGAATGGCTATGCCGAGCGGGTGATTCGCACCATCAAGGAGGAGGAAGTGTACCTGAGCGACTACAACAACGTGGCAGACGCTCGCCAGCAAATCGGACACTTCATTGATGTGGTCTATCGGCACAAGCGCATCCACAGTGCCTTGGACTACCTGACGCCGGCGGAATTCGAGGCAGGGTGGCGGCATAACCCTCCCTCAACATCCTGATTTTCGTGTCCAATAATTTAGGACCACTACACCCCCATCCCCCGGCCCCTTCCCCCAAAATGAGGGAAGGGGAGTTAGCGCTGTGCGAACTCAGATCTGAGGGCGGGACTTGGCAGGTTTATGTGCCACAGACTATCCAACCTGTACGCTTGCCCTTCGAAAAAAGCCCCTCCCTCTTTATGCGCCGCGTAGGGCGCGTAGACACAGCCCGCCGACACTGGCGGTCGGGGAGGGGTTTGGGGTGGGGGTGAGCTTTTCGCCTACCCCGTAATATCGAAGTTGGTGCCTTCTTCGATGGCTTTGTCCATCTCGGCCTGCATGTTGGCGGCATGCTCCTCCGCCGTTCGCCGGCCAGCCGCCACCTCGGGCAAGCCTTCCCACATCACGGTGGTGAAGTGCGCCGGCGTCAGGATATCGACGTGGTAGCCGACCGGACCCGTCCAGTTCGAGACCAGATTCGTGAAGTCGGCGTAGACCGGCGGCAAATCAAACTGGCTGTAGTCGATGCCCGAAAGCACCGGAAGCAGCTTGGCTTCCATCCAGAGCGGCAGCGCCTCTTCCGATACGAAGTAATCCAGCAGCGACAGCGTCTCGTCCGGATGCTCGGTGTCCCCGATCACGACCCAGGTGCCGCCCAGGCTCATCTTGAAGGCGCCCGGCTTGCCCTCAAAGGGCGGGTAAGCCATGAAGCCGATTTCATCGACGATCAGGTACTGGAAGGTCAGGAACTGCATCGCCCAGGTGCTCATCTGCATCATCGGCGCTTGGCTGGAGTAGAAGAGCATATTGCCTTCCAGGAAGCCGAGGCTGCCGGCATCCTCGCTGAAGCAGCCCGCGTCAACCATGTCGCCGGCGACGATATTCATCGCGTCAACGATGCCGGGATCGGTCCAGGGATGCTCGCCCGAGATGGCCGCCGCGATCATGTCGGGACCCACCAGGTTCTGCAGGATCGGATACCAGTTGTGCGTCAGCGCCATGCCGTTGATATCAGCCCAGCCGGCCGCCATCGGCACATCGTAGCCAAGCTCGCGGAAAGTGCCGCAGAGCGCCATCAGTTCGTCCATGTTCGCCGGCGGCTCCAAGCCTTCTTCGGCGAAGATCGTCTTGTTCCAGTACAAGCCGCCGCCCTCAAGCTCATGACCGACGCCATAGACGCTGCCGTCGAAGGTGGTGAAAGCGCGCGAAGTCGGCACCAGACGGTCGTCCCAGCCATATTGCTCATAGGCGTCATCCAGCGGGTAAAGCAGACCGGCAGTGGCCAGGATGCCCATATAACCCGGACCGGCATCGTAATACATGATGTCGGGACCTTCGCCCGCCTCAATCGAAGTCTTGGCGATGTCGCGCAGGACTTCCCAGCCGATCACCTCGCGCACGACATCAACGCCGGGGTTGGCCGCCTCGAAGTTCTCGATGATCTGATTGATGACCACCTCGGCGCCGGGGCTTTGGGGCTCGTCCCAATAGACAATGGTCACCATGTCGTCCTGAGCGAGCGCCGCGCCCAGGAGGGTGAACACCAACGCTACCGCAAATATCCGCAATACAGTTCTGAAATTCATCTTTACTTCTCCCTATAATATCTATACTGAGCTAGCGAAATTGTGCCCAGCCTGTTCGAAATAGTATCCCAACGATTTGCGCTTCGCAACATTTCACGCTCTATAACGACGGCCTCACCCGCCATCTGAACGGGCGATACTTGCATCGCCCGCTCCCGCGCCAGTAACGACAGCGACGCGGTCAGCCAATATCGGCCCGACCATCAGCGTCGAACGGTGAGATTTCGTCATGCACGGTAACCTGCTGGCAGATTGCTTTTCGCTGGATTGTAAATCGTATTGTCCGATTTTCAAAAAAGAGCGCCTGCGCCGTCTGTTTGACATTCCGCGCCGCGATGTGTATTCTCGTAACATTGTCGGCGAAGGGCGATGCGGGCGCGGGGCGCGGCGAGGCTGGCGCCTGAAGACCCGAAGCAAGGCTAGCTCAGTTGCTCAAAAGCTTCAGCCTGGAAGGAAAAGTAGCGGTCGTTACCGGCGCGGCATCGGGCTTGTCGCAGGCGATCGCCATTGGTTTCGCGGGCGCCGGCGCCGATCTCCTCATCGCCGATATCAACCGCGATGGACTGCACGAGACCGCCAAGAGCATACGCGCCCTCGGTCAAAAGGCGGAAGTCTGCCCTTGCGACATCGCCAATGAGGCCGCGGTGGAAGACCTTTTCGCGCGCGTCGATGACGCTTACGGCCAGGTCGATATCCTGCTCAACGGACCCTTCGCCTTCACGCGAGAGAAACCGGCAAAGCTGACGCTGGCTGAATGGAACGCTGCCATCGCCGTTTGCCTGACCGGGTTTTTCCTCTGCGCCCAGCAGGCCGGGAAGCGCATGATCGAGCGCGGCGCGGGCGGCAGCATCATCAGCATTGGCTCCATCGCCGGCGCTTCCGCCCTCGGCCGCGGCAACTTCGTTTACAGCGTGGCGAAAGCGGGCGTGCACCAGATGACGCGCGAGTTGGCGGTCGAATGGGCGGGGCAGGGCATTCGCGTCAATGCCCTGCTGCCGGCGCAAATGCGGACGCCGTCGGTGGCGCGCTGGCTTGAAGACCCGGAGACCGATCCTGGCTTGGTGGCGCATCTGCTCAAGGGCATTCCCATGAATCGACTCGGCGAGCCGGACGACATCGTCGGCCCAGCCATCTTCCTGGCGTCGGACGCGGCCGCCTTCGTCACCGGGACCCTGCTGCCAGTCGATGGCGGCAACCTGGCGTTGAACGCCGGCGGGAGCCACAAGTGGTGAGCGCGCTCGCGGAAACAAGGAATCAGCGCGGGAGTGAGGCCCCATGACAAGCGTCGTCGTCGCGCATGAGTCTTATGTCATATCCGATTTGGAACGCGACGCCTTCCGCGCCGTTGACGCGACCGTGGTGCAAACGGGCAACCTCGAAACGCCGGCGGCGCTCGAAAAGGCGCGTAATGCCGACGCCTTAATGGTTACCATCCAGACAGTCGATGCAGCGCTCATCGGCTCGCTATCGAATTGCAAAATTATCGCGCGGGTCGGCACCGGCTTGGATGCTATCGACATTCCTGCGGCCACAGCGCGCGGCATCTGGGTCACCTCCGTGCCCGATTATTCGATCGACGAAGTATCGACCCACGCGATCGCCCTGCTGCTCAATCACGCCCGCCGATTGCAGAAGATGTTCGCTTCGGTCAGAGCGGGCGCCTGGTACGACGCGGCGACAATCGAGCCGGCGCCCCGCCTGCAAGGCCAGGTTCTGGGCCTCATCGGCTACGGACGCATCGGAAGCAACGTGGCGGCCAAGGCGCGCGGGCTCGGGCTAGACGTGATTGTATACGATCCCTTCATCGAGATCGACGAAGCGCAAGACGGGGTGAAGCAGGTCGAACTGGATGCTTTAATGGCGACCGCCGATTTCATTACGCTGCATACGCCCCTTAGCGAATCTTCCCGCCGCATCATCAACGCCGCCGCCCTGGAAAAAATGAAAAGCAGCGCTTATCTCATCAATACTGCGCGCGGCGAACTCATCGACGAAGAGGCGCTGCTGAATGCGGTGCGGAGCGGGAGCATCGCCGGCGCCGCCCTTGACGTGCTTACGGTTGAGCCACCGCCGCCCGATTTTCCCTTGCTGCACGACGAGCGCATCGCCATCACGCCCCACGCCGGCTGGTACTCGGAAGCATCCAAGCTGGATGTGCGCGTGAAGGCGATCGACGATGTGCTGCGCGTCCTGAGCGGAAAAGCGCCGCGGTCGCCGGTCAACGATCCAACCGACAATTCATAGAAGATTACTTCCAGGAGAACGCACTTGGCAAACGAAGATATTTCGCTCAGCAGCAAGCAGCTTCTGACGCTATACCGCATAATGGTTCTGATTCGCCGGACGGAGGAGCAGCTTGCCCGCGCCCATCAGATGGGGCTGGTGCCCGGTCCTTGCCATACTTATGTCGGGGAAGAGGCGATTGCGACCGGCGTTTGCGCCAACCTGCGGGCTGACGATGTCGTCTTCAGCACACATCGCGGGCATGGCCATGCCTTGGCGAAAGGGGTCAGCCCGCGCGCGGTGGCGGCTGAGCTCTTCGGCAAGGCCACCGGCTGCTCCCAGGGGCGCGGCGGCAGCATGCACCTATTCGCCCCCGAAATCGGCTTGATGGGCACCAGCGGCATCGTCGGTCCCAGCATCTTGCAGGGGGCGGGCGCCGGCTACAGCTTCAAGCTGCTCGGCTCGGATCAAGTCAGCGTCGCCTTTTTTGGCGATGGCGCCGTCAGCAATGGCGCTTTTCATGAAGGACTGAATCTGGCCGCCATTTGGGACCTGCCGGTGGTATTCGTCTGCGAAGACAATATGTACGCCACCGAGGTCGCTTTCCACGACGCGACGCGCGTGCAAGACGTCGCCCAGCGCGCCCGCGTCTCTTACGACATGGCGGCAGTCCGCGTCGATGGCAATGACGTGCTGGCGGTGCAGCAAGCGACGGAAGAAGCGGTCGCCCGCGCTGGCGAGGGTCCATCGCTCATCGACTGCAAGACCTATCGCACCCGACCCCATGCCGAGGGCATGCGCGATGGCGGCTACCGCACAGCCGAAGAAATGGCGGCTTGGAAACAGCGCGATCCCATCGCGGTTCATGCCGCCAGGCTGATTGGTAAGGGACACGCGAGCGGAGCCGACCTGGATGCGATCGAGGCGGAGGTCACAGCGACCGTCGAAGACGCCATCGAATTCGCCCGCTCCAGCCCCTTCCCCGATCCGAGCACCGCCGCCGATTTCATCTTCAGCGCGGGGGACTAACACGATGCGAGAGATCACCTTTACCGAAGCGGCTCGCGAAGCCTTGACCGAACAGATGGCGCTGGACCCAAGCATTTTTGTCGTCGGCGAAGGCATCGGCGAGCGCGGCGGCAACTTCAATACGACCCTCGGCTTATATGAAAAATATGGACCGATGCGCCTGCGCGATACGCCGATCGTCGAGCGTGGCTTCGTTGGCATGTGCGCCGGCGCCGCCATGACCGGAGCGCGGCCCGTTGTCGATTTCATGTTCATCGATTTCATTCTGGATTCCATGGGCGAGCTGCTGAATCAAATCTCGAAGGTCCAGTACATGAGTAGCGGGCGGATCAAAATGCCTATTGTGCTGCGCGGCTGCATTGGCATCGGAGGCGCGGCCGCCACCCACCATTCGGGCAGCTACTATCCGCTCTTCGTGCATATCCCCGGTTTCCGCGTCGCCCTGCCCTCGACTCCTTACGACGCCAAGGGCTTGCTGAAGACGGCGCTCACCGGTGATGATCCGGTCCTCTTCCTGGAGCACAAGCTCTTGCTGAACCGGCGCGGTCCAGTGCCGGAAGAAGAATACAAGCTGCCATTTGGGCAGGCGGCTGTAATTCGCGAAGGCAGCGACGCCACCGTGGTCGCGCTGGCCGTCATGGCGCCCAAGGTGCTGGATGTCTGTGACGAGCTGGCGAAAGACGGGCTCGATATCGAAGTCATCGACCCGCGTACGCTCGCCCCGCTCGACATGGATACGATTTTGGAATCGGTCCACAAAACGGGCCGTCTGCTGATCGCCGATGAAACCTTCGGTCCCTGCGGCATCGGCGCCGAAATCAGCGCCCAGGTGATGGAGCGAGCCTTTGACGACCTCGACGCGCCCATCGCACGGCTCAACGGCGCCCACAGTCCAACGCCCTACAGCCCCACACTGGAGCAAGCCGTCATTCCCGATCAAGCGGCGATCACCAATGCAATTCGCGACCTGGTCGCCGAATAGAAAGACGGATCATGGCCATCGAAATTGTGATGCCCAAGCTCGGCTGGACCATGGAAGAGGGAATCCTCGACGAATGGATCAAGCAGGACGGCGATGAAGTCCAGCCCGGCGATATCATCTTCGTAGTCGAAAGCGATAAAGCGCTGCAAGAAATCGAGGCT
Source organism: Phototrophicaceae bacterium (assembly GCA_965205125.1). Taxonomy (GTDB): domain Bacteria; phylum Chloroflexota; class Anaerolineae; order Aggregatilineales; family Phototrophicaceae; genus UBA6055. Next base: position 566,929 of record CBDBFY010000001.1, on the reverse strand, counting down.
TTCGACGGCGGCATCCTGCGCATTTCGCCGGACGCGCCGCCGGTCGGTTCGACTGTGAAAATCGGCGAACTGCTCGCCTATCTGGTGGCGCCGGGCGAATCGTCGCCCTTTGAGCTTGCTGGAACGGTTGAGGCCGCCCAGACGGTGCATGCAGCGCCCGAAGCTTCTGACGCCGCGCCGACAGCGAAGGGGGCGAAACCGGTCAGGCGCTCTCGCGACGGCGGACCAGCGATCAGCCCGCGGGCGAAACGGGTCGCGCTGGAACTCGGCGTCAACTGGGCGAGCTTGACCGGCAGCGGCAGCAGCGGACGCATCATCGAACGGGATATTCGCGCGGCGGCCGCGCAGGCTGCTTCGGCAACAGGCGACCTGGACATCAATATCAGCCCCGTCGCCCGACGCGTGGCGCAGGATGCCGGTATCTCCCCGGCCGAATTGGCATCACGCTTCCCCGGCGCTCGCATTACCCGCGCCGATGTGGAAAAAGTAGTGACGGAGCGGCAGGCAGACACGGCGCCGGAACTCCAACCGCTCTCGCGAATCCGGCGACTGACCCGCGACCGCATGGTCGAAAGCGCGCGCGCGACCGCACCGGTCACTTTGACGACCGAAGCCGACGCCAGCGAACTGCACCAAATGCGGCGCAACTTACGCGCCGACGGGGGCGAAATCCTGCCCACATATACCGATTTGCTGGCGAAAGTAGTCGCCGCGGCGCTGGCGGAACACCCGGCTCTCAACGCCTCCATCGATGGCGACGAGATCCTGCTGCACAGCGCGATCAATCTTTGCCTCGCCGTCGACACCGAGCGCGGCTTGCTGGCGCCGGTCATACGCGATGCCGACCGCCTGTCCCCCCTGGAATTGGCCGCCATCAGCGCCGACCTGGTGGCGCGGACGCGGGACGGAAACATCGCCGCCGAGGAATTGCAAGGCGGGACCTTCACCATCACCAATCTCGGCATGTACGATATTGACGCCTTCACCCCGATCATCAATCTGCCGCAATGCGCCATCCTGGGCGTCGGCAGAATCGTCCCGCGCCAAGCGGTGCTCGATGCCGAGGCGCAACGGCTTGCCATCCGGCAGATGATGTCGCTCAGCCTGACGTTTGATCATCGCGTCGTAGATGGCGCGCCCGCCGCCCGCTTCTTGCAGCGCGTCAAGCAATATGTTGAAAGGCCTTATCTCTGGCTGGTGAATTGAGAAACGAGGAGTGTATCGTGAAGTTAGTGACATTTGTGCATGACGAAGGGCTTCGAGCCGGTGCCTTGACAACACGTGAGGGGTGCGAAGTTATTATCGATCTGCAGCAAGCGGACGCGACTTTGCCCGGCAGCGTGCTCGGCATCCTCGAAGCTGGTCCGGACGCTCTGGCGAGAGCGTCGGCAGCAGCCGATTCCGCGAGCGAGAGCCTGGATGCCGCCACGGTTAAGCTGGCCGCGCCCATCCCCAACCCGGGCAAGATCCTCTGCATCGGCTTGAATTATGCCGATCACGCCGCCGAATCAGGCCAGCCCTTGCCTGACTATCCCATCGTCTTCAGCAAATACAGCAACACGGTCATCGGCAGCGGCGATGCCATCATCCTGCCCAAAGTGACGGACCAGGTCGATTATGAAGCCGAGCTTGGCTTTGTCATCGGCAGACGGGGCCGTCACATCAGCGAAGCCGACGCGTTGGATTACGTCGCGGGATACATGCCGATCAACGACGTCAGCGCGCGCGATTACCAAGAGCGCGTCAGCCAATGGACGATGGGCAAGAGCTTCGACACTTTCGCGCCGATGGGTCCGGCTTTGGTCACCGCCGATGAAGTCGGCGATCCGCACAATCTCGCGATTCGGCTATGGATCGGCAACGAGGTGCTGCAAGACTCCAATACCAGCCAGCTAATCTTCAGCGTGCCCAAGCTGGTGGCTGATATCAGCGAGGTGTTGACGCTGGAGCCGGGCGATATTGTGTCGACCGGGACGCCGCCCGGCGTCGGTGGCGCGAGGACGCCGCCAAGATGGCTGCGCGCCGGCGAGACCTGCCATATCGAAATCGAGAAGCTGGGCGTCTTGAGCAATCCAATTGTCGCTGAAGGCTAGCGACCGCGTTAGCCTGAGGGACCCGGCGTACCGCCCGCGTTCAGCGCCAAGTTGCCGCCATCGAATGGGATCAGCGCGCCAGTGATCCAGGCTGACGCGTCCGATGCCAGAAAGACCGACAGGCCGGCGATGTCTTCGGGGCGTCCCAGGCGACCAATCGGAATGCCAGATAGAAACTGCGCCTCCAGTTGGTCATTGGCCGCCATGCGCTGCGCCAGACCGGGATTGATCACCTGCGCTGGCAGAACGGCATTGACGCGGACTCCGCGACCGCTCCATTCCGTGCTTAGCTCGCGCGTCATCTGGGCGACGCCGCCCATGCCGACGCTGTAGGGAAAGTTGCCCCGCCCCAGCGCGCTGACGCCGCCAATGGAGCAGATGTTGATGATGCTGCCCGCGCCCGCCGCCAGCATCCGCCGCCCCGCCTCCTGGCAGCAGCAGAAACGCGCCACCGTCAAGCCATGCACCACTTCCGCCATCAGCGCCAAGTCGATGTCTTCCGGCGTCGCCAATTTGCCGGGACCGGCGACATTGCCCAGAATGTCGATTCGCCCAAACTCGCGATCAAGCTGAGCGAACATCGCCCGAATTTGCTCGATGCGGGTCACGTCGCAGTTCACGGGCAGCGCGCGCCGACCTAGCGCTTCAATTTCAGCGGCGGTCTCGTGTAATCCCTCCGCATTGATATCGGCGATCAGCATATCGGCGCCGGCGTCGGCAAAAGCCAGCGCCATCGCCCGTCCCATGCCGCCCGCCGCGCCAGTCACGAGCGCGACGCGTCCTTCGAGACTGAAGAGTTCTTGAATCATGGCCGCCTCCCGCAGACGCCCTACCGATTGCCGAGCGCTGTAATTGCCGTTTCACCAAAGAGGAGACGGGCGACTCACAGCCGCGCGTAGACACAGCAGGTCAGTCGCCCCTACAAGGCTTGTATTGCTTTTCTGAAAAATGCCCGAAGGCCCTCTGTGACCTCTGTGTTTCCTCATTTCCTCTGTGGTGAAAATTCGTTTTTCCACATGCTGCATGACATTCCATCAACTACTCAAGGTTGAAGATAGGCGCCAGGAATGCGCGAGCCCTCGTATTCCGCCTGCGGATCACGCTCCCGGATTTCTTTCGGGATATCGCCATTCCAATAATCGGGCGTCGTACCGCTCGGCCGCCGATGCCAACTGAGGACCAGCGTGCGGCGTCGCTCGGTGAAGTTTTTTCCCGCCGCGTGCAAGATGCGCGCGTCCATCAGCGCCAGATCGCCGGCTTTCACCTCTACAAAAGCCTGCTCCGGCACATCGCTGAACATGACCGGGTCGTCATCAGCGACGAAGCGGGCGCCCTGTTCATGCGCGGGAACCAGCGCGTCATGAATGGGAAAGCGCCTGCGATGGCTGCCCGGGATGACTTTAAGGCAGCCGTTCTCCACCGCCGTGTCGGTCAAATAATAGCTGAGCGACATGAATTCGGGCCAGGGCGACATGCTCAGCGGATCGTTCCACCACATCCAGTCCTGATGCCAATAGAGCGGCGGACCGCCGGGCTCCTTGGTGAGGATGATGACTTCCGCGGGCCGGTCGCGGTCGGGTCGAAAATCGCCGAAACCCATGTCATCGAGCGCTTGATAAGCCGGCGCCCAAGTCAGCAGTCTTTTGATGAGGGCATTGTCCTCCGCCCCGACTTTGATGTGCTGGCCCTGAAAGCGGTGCTCCGGCGCCTCTTCATGCGCCGCGATCAGCAGCTCGGTCTCGGCGCGCAACTCGTCGAGAAAGTCTTCCGGCAGGATGTTTTCAATCAGCACATAGCCATCGCGCAGCATCGCTTCCCACTTGTCACGAGCCGCTTCCGGTGTGAGCATGGCGCGTCTCCTTGCTCAGTTGTCGTCCAGGCCTGATTCATAACCTAGCCGGCGCATGATTGCAAGTCAGCCGCGGATTACGCGGTTGCCACAAGCCCATGTTGCCTCAATGCTGAATCGGCGGAAATACAGTTTGAAATGCGTTTGAACTTTGACCGGTTTTGTCCGTTTCGGACAACAAAATATATTTTTCGGACAAAAGGCACGGTTTTGTGGCCGAAACGGACAATAAGCAGGGGATCGCCGGTATGATTTTGGTTTGCAGGCGCGCAAGCAGAACCGCCGCCACGGAGCCCCCCTGAAATACCCCAAGTTTCGCCAGTAAATTGGGCAAATGTATAGACACAGTATGGGTACGGGTGGGGGGTGTACCCCCTCGGTCGGGCGGCCGCGCAGACTGGAATTGAGAGCAAGCGATATGGCGGTCATAGAGCCGAGCGTAGCATTGATTTGGGCGGCGGGGGTGAATAAATTGTCGCGTATTGGGATTTTTTTACCACCGGGGAGACAGAGGCGGGCGACACAAGTGTCGCCTCTACAGATTCAGCGATGAATGGAGATGGAGTTGGCAATGCCCGATCGCAAAAAGTGGCGGAATATAACCCTCATTCGTTAAGGTATCAGTTGATGAACAGCATTCAATTGGATTCGGCAAGCGCGTATCATTGCGACACGCTGCTGGATCAAACGGAGAGGGACATGACAAACGCGCCATTTCTGATTCGATACTTTCAGCCGGGGGATGGACCGCGCTTGGGCGTCTTGCGCGGCGACGCAGTGCATGACGTCAGGCACGCTTTCCCGTCGCTGGCTCAATTCTTCCGTGATTCTTGCGGGAATGTCGAAGGCGCCATCAGCGCGGTCGCCGATGCCGCCGATGCGTCGTCGCGCCGCTTCCCGGCTGCGGACCTCGACAACGCGCCCGCAGAGGACGTCCCGCACTGGCTGCCGCCGCTGGATGAGCAGGAAGTTTGGGCGGCCGGCGTCACCTACCTCGACAGCCGCAAAGCGCGCCAGGAAGAATCGGCCGATGGCGGCGATGTTTACGCCCGCGTCTACACCGCCGAACGCCCGGAGATCTTCTTCAAAGCCTCTTCCAAGAATACGGTCGGGCATTTGGACGCGGCCGGCTACCGCGCCGACTCCAACTGGAATGTGCCCGAGCCGGAACTGGCGCTGGTCGTGAATCCGGCGATGGAGATGCTCGGTTTCACCATCGGCAACGACATGAGCAGCCGCGACATCGAAGGCGAGAACCCGCTCTACCTGCCGCAGGCGAAGGTCTACACCGCTTCCTGCGCCATCGGTCCCGGCATCTTGCTCGCGCCTTCGGATGAATGGCTCGAGACTACAATTCGTCTCGTCATCCGCCGCGCGGGCGCCGAAGTCTTCAGCGATTCCATCTCCACCAATCAGATCAAGCGCACGATTCCCGAACTGGTCGATTATCTGGGGCGCAGCAATACTTATCCCGCCGGCGTCATGCTGCTCACTGGCACCGCCATCGTGCCGCCAGCCGAATTCACCCTGCAGCCCGATGATGTCGTCGTCATCACCATCGACGGCATCGGCAGCCTGCAGAACGGCGTCATTGAGGTCTGAGACCAATGCCGCGTCGCGTTGAATTGGCTGAATTCAATCTGCCGGAATTTGGACTGCCTACGGTCCAGCCGGCCATCCCCTTGGCCACCTACGAGGCGCGCCTGGATGCTGCCCGGACGCGCGCGGCGCAGTCCGGCTACGATGCCCTGCTTGTCTATGGCGACCGCGAACACTTCGCCAACCTGGCTTACCTGACTGGATACGATCCGCGCTTTGAAGAGGCGCTGCTGGTCTTCCTGCCCGGGCGGAAACCCACCCTCCTGCTCGGCAATGAAGGCATGGCTTACAGCGGCGTCTCGCCCGTCGATATTGAGCGCGCGCTCTATCAGAGTTTCAGCCTGCTGGGGCAGCCGCGCGGCGAAAGCCCGATGTTGGCCGACATCCTCCGCGCCGTTGGATTGCGCAGCGGGCAACGCCTGGGCATCGCCGGCTGGAAGTCCTTTGATGAGCGCGAAGCCAGCGATCCTGAGTGCGCGCTGGAGATCCCCGCTTTCATCGTCGAAGTCCTGGCGGAGATCGTCGGCGGGCGCGACCGGCTCTACAACGCCACCGACATCTTCATGAGTCCGTCAGCGGGCCTGCGCGCCATCAACGATGTCGATCAACTGGCCTATTTTGAATTCGCCGCCACTTATACATCACAAGCCGTCCGCAATTTGATCTTCGGCGTCGAAGCCGGCATGAGCGAGTTTGAGGCGGTCGCCTTGATGCGCATGACCGGACTGCCGCAATCCTGCCATTTGATGTTTTCCGCTGGCGGGCGCGCTGCTCTTGGCTTGGCCAGCCCGTCGTTGCGCCGCCTGCAGGCGGGTGATCCGGTCTTTCTGGCATACGGCATTTGGGGCGCGCTGAATGCTCGCGGCGGCTGGCTGGCGCGCGACGCCAATGACTTGCCCGCCGATGTGCAGGATTACGTCGACAAGCTGGTCGCGCCTTATTTCCGCGCCATCGTCGACTGGTACGAAGCGATTGGCATCGGCGTGACCGGCGGCGAATTACATGCCATCATCGAGGCGCATCTTGGCGATCCATTTTTTGGCATCGGGCTGAATCCCGGTCATCTGATTCATCTGGACGAATGGCTGCATTCACCGATATACGCCGGCTCCGATATCCCGCTGCGCTCCGGCATGGCGCTTCAGGTCGATGTCATCCCGGCGACGCATTCGCCCTATCACAGTACCAATATCGAAGACGGCATCGCCCTGGCCGATAGAGACTTGCGGCTGGCATTCTGGCGCAAGTACCCGGCCGCCTGGGACCGCATTCAACATCGCCGCAACTTCATGCGCAACGCGCTCGGCATCCAACTCAAGCCGGAGGTGCTGCCCTTTTCCAACATCCCAGCCTACCTGCCGCCGTTCTGGCTGTCGCCGCAGGTGGCGATGCGTGTAATCAATTAGAAGCTCACAGAACTGAGAATATGTAGAGTTATGTAGGGGCGACTTAGCAAGTCGGCCGAAAACACGTCCTTTTGCCACGGCGGCGACCTGATAGCTCGCCCCTACATTCTGTTGCGCTCCGGCGGGCGACTCATCGCCGAGCGTAGACACTACGGTTCAGTCGCCCCTACATCATTCTTCTGATTGCTGCATTACTCAATTGCACTTAATTCTATGCCGTCTGTGTCCTCTGTAGTTAAAATCTACTCAGAGACATGACACAGCCGGAGCAAGCCCATGAAAATCACCCGGATCGAAACCCTTCAGTGGAAAGCCTACCCGCGCCTGCTCGTCGTTCGCGCGCACACCGATAGCGGGCTGGTGGGCTTGGGCGAAACCGTGGACAAAGTGCCCGGCGCCAAAGCCGCGCTGCATGGCACGATCGCGCCGCTCGTCCTCGGGCAAGACCCGTTCGATATCGAGGGCGTCTGGCGCTTTGTCATGGACAACATCATGTACCACGGTTTCGCCGGCGCCGAGACGCGCGCGCTATCCGCCTTTGAGGTCGCTCTTTGGGACATTATGGGAAGGCATTATCAAGCCCCGCTCTATCACTTGCTCGGCGGCAAAACGCGCGACGAAATCCCCACTTACAACACCTGCCTCAGCTTCGGGAAAATCCACGATTACCAAGCTTGGCACGAAGACGCCGGCGCCTTGGCGCGCAGCCTGCTCGCTGAGGAAATCTACGCCTTGAAAATCTGGCCCTTCGATCAATTCAGCGAGCGCAGCTTCGGCCAGCGCATCACCTTAGCCGAGATCGAGAAAGGCTTGATCCCGGTCCAGCAGATCCGCGACGCCGTCGGCGACCAGATTGAGATCGGCATCGAATGCCATTTTCGCTGGAATCGCGCCTCGATGGAGCGCATCGCCCGCGCTCTTGAACCCTACAACATTCTCTTTCTCGAAGATGTCATGCCGGCCGTCTATCCCGACGAGATCAAGGCGCTGGCCGAGCGCACGGCCATCCCCATCGTCGGCTCCGAGCTATTGATGACCCGCTGGCAGCTGCGCGAATGGCTGGAGAAGCACGTCTCGCAAATCGTCATGACCGACCCGGTCTGGAATGGCGGCATCGCCGAAACGCGCAAGATCGCGGCGCTGGCGGAAACCTTCGGCGTCCCGCTCGCGCTGCACAATGTCGCCGGTCCCATCTGCCACGCCGCCTGCATGCACCTCGGCGCCCATATCCCAAACCTCTTCTATGTCGAGTCGGTGCGCGCCTTTTACCGCGAGGTTTTCCCCGTGCTCAGCGACCTGTCGCCGGTTGTAGCCGATGGCCACCTTGATATCCCGTCCGGTCCCGGTTTGGGCGTCGAGCTTCTGGACTCGGCTATGGCGCGCGCTGACCTCATCCGCGAGGTTTCGGAGGGCGAAGGGCTGGCTGGCGGCCGCCGCGCCATGGGCGACCACTGGGCGGTGGAGGAGATCCGATAAAGTCACGCGCCGCAGCTGTTTCATATCCGCGCGTTGAAAATCTTTCGAATCTACGTTAGAATACTTTACGCTCGGCTGGCATCTGCCGAAATCGCTGAAGTCAGCCCCGCTTGATTTGGTCTCAGCAGGCGCTTTGCCTGAGACGAATGTACACAAATTCACTTTGAAGGAGTTTCGCAATGAAAAAGTTGCTTCGCACAATCCCGGTGCTGCTCTTGGCGCTGGGTGTCATGATCGCCGGAATTGGCGGCGTTGGCGCGCAGGACCAGTTGGTCTTCAGTATGGTCAGCCACGGCGGCGTCGGCAATCCCTTCTGGATCGTCGTCATCAAGGGTATGGAAGATGCCTGCGCCCTGCTCTCGGCAGATTGCGCCTGGCTGTCTGATCCGGTCGATAACGTAGACGACATGGCTGGCTATTGGGATGATGCGCTGGCGCGCAACAACGATGGCATTGGCACCACCGTTCCCAATCCGGAAGTCATCCGCGACGGCGTCAACCGCGCGGCTGAAGCTGGCATCCCGGTCATCGTCTTCAACACCGCTGATCCCAACGCTGGCACGCCCGACGCGCTGCCGACCCTGTTCTACATTGGCGCCAACGAATATCTCGGCGGACGTTCGAATGCCCGCGCCGTCCTGGGCGCCGCAGCCGACGCCGGCGTCGACATCACCCGCGGCGTCTGCCCGATCCAGGAAGTTGGACACAGTGGTCTGGAAGCGCGTTGTCAAGGTGTCCGCAGCATCTTTGAAGAAGCGGGCATCCCGCTTGATGGCTTGACCATCAACAACGATGTGACCGCGTCCGCCGGCATCCTGGGTGATTACTTCAGCGCCAACGAAGACGCCAACGCCGCCTTCGTGCTCGGTCCCAACCCCTCAAGCTCCCTGAACCTCTACATCCAGGAAGCGGGCGTCATGGCTGGCGAGCTGTTCGCCACCACGCACGATACCAGCGCCGAGATTTATGAGATGATCCAGGGCGGCTATCTGGTACAGGCGATCGATCAGCAGCCTTATCTGCAGGGCTTCGAGACCATCATGTGGCTCTACCTGAACAGCCAGTTCGAGCTGGCGCCAGGTGGCGACATTCTGACCGGTCCCGGCGTCATCGACAACAGCAATGTCGCAGCGATCATTGAATTGACCGCAGCCGGCTATCGCTAAACCGACATCGGTTTTCGCAACGGGTGGGGAGGCGCTTCCCGCCCGTTTTCATCCCCGCCGCATGGCAGCAATGCCCCAGCTACGGCATACTTGATATGTCGCCCGCTTTTGCGCTAAACGCGACCAATGTGATTGGGTTTGCGAGCAGCCCGCCGGATTCCCCGCGGCAAAATCTGCGCTAGCGTCCGCCGGGCGATGAACTTCTTCATTCTTCTTTAGTTGCTTCCCGGATATCGCTTATGATGCAAGCCTACCTGGAAAACAAAAATGAAGGACGAAACATTGGGTTGCTGGTCACAGCCCTGATGTTCGGTTTTACCATTATTGGCGCCCTCGTCGCCTTGATGGTTGGCTTCTGGTGGATGCCTTTGGGCGAATATGAAAATATCCTGCTCGACGACTTCAATGCGTACGAATACATCGTCATCATCGCGAGCGTCATTTACGCGCTTTGCTGCGCCCGCACGACGATTGGTCTGGCCAGGCGCGAGAGCTCGAGCCTGCGCTGGTCCCAATGGATGTTCTTCATCTCGGTCATCATCGGCGGCGCCATCCTGCTTAGCGTCATCATCCCGGTGGGGCTCAAGTTCGCCCTTTTGCTCGGCCAGAACATCGACCTGCGCGCGCAGCTCACCGACGAAGTGGGCGGGCTGGCGCCCACCGTGCTATCGATTGGCGAAGGCTTGATCAGCATCAGCGTGCTTGTCCTGGTCCTGATTGCCTTGCTGGCGCTGTTCGTGTTTATCATCCCGCCCTTGGAGTCGCTGCGCCGGATGGGTGGCATTCGCCTGGTTGTCGCGCCACCCCGCCGGCTGATACAAGCCATCCTGCTCGTCTTCGCGCTGGGGATCATCTGCGTGCTTATCGCCGGCATCTACGCCGTGCCGCTTCATCTGGACAAAACCAAGATTCGCGTTGCCGAAGACCATCGTATTTTGGCCGGATTGATCTTCTTACTGCCGGCGCTATTTGGTTATGGCCAAGTGCGCCAGATGCGCGAAGAATCGGACGAATTGCGCCGCGCCGTCGCCTTGACGCCGGGCAAGTTCATCCGCGCTGAACTGGCGAAATCCCCCAGCGCCGGCGCCATCATCGGCTTCATCGCCATCTTCATGACCTTCACCATGGCGACCGATCTCTTCCTGGAACCCAGTTCGATCGCCTCCTACCTCAGCAATGTGGCGACAAAGGGCGTGATCGCTATCGGCGTGACTTACTTGATGATCTCCGGCGAGTTCGATCTGTCGGTCGGCTCGGTCCTCGGCGTCGCCGCCTTGTCATTCATGCTCTTCATGACCGAAGGCGCGCCTGTTCTTGGCGTGCTTGACCCGATTCCCGCGGCCATGCTCGCGATCTTCGTGGCAATGGTTCTCGGCGCGGTGAACGGCGTGCTGCTCATTACCACGCGCATCCCGTCCTTTATCGTCACCTTGGGCACCCTGCTGGCCTATCGCGCTATCACCCTGGTCGCGATCGCCGGCGGGCGAATCCTGCGCTACCGCGATTATCATGCCGAGTTCCCCGTTTTCGCCATCAGCAATATCGTCTTCGTCGCGCTCGCGGTCATTGGCCTGGCTTTGGTTGCATTCACCGCATATCGTGTTTTGCCGGTGCTGCTTCAAGGGGCGGGCCGCGCTTGGTCCATCCGCAGCGAAAACGGCGATTTCGGAACATCCGGCGCCATCCTACGCTTCATCGTTTTCCTGGTCGTCCTGCTCATTCTGCTGGCGATAGTCGTCTGGCTAGTCGCCGTCTTTGGCTATCACATCGGCGGCGGACTTGTTGAGGTCGGCTACTTCGATATCTTCAACGGGCGCGTGTCTTTCATCGGTTCGGAAGGCGACTTCTTCCACCTGGAGATCCCGCGCGACGCCAACGTCCGCCTGGCGATCCTTTGGTGGTTCATCTTCGTGGTGATTTTCCACATCATCCTCACCAGCACATCCTTCGGCAACAGCATTTTCGCCGCCGGCGGCAATGAAGGCGCAGCCCGCGCGCAAGGCGTCAATGTTGATCGCGTCAAGGTGCAGAACTTCGTCATTGTCGCCGGTTTAACCGGCATCGCCGCCATCTATGAAACCGCCCGCAACCCCGGCGTGGATCCCCTGAAAGGGCAAGGCTGGGAGCTGGAAGTGATCGCGATGACAGTGATCGGCGGCGCTCTGCTGACCGGCGGTTACGGCAGCGTGGTCGGCTCGCTGCTCGGGGCGCTGATCTTCGGCATGCTGCAGACTGGGCTTGTGCTCGTCGGCATTGAGTCGCGCCTTTTCAGCGGCACAGTCGGCGTCATCATCATCGCGGCAGTGGTGCTCAACACCTTCGTTCGCGGCGCGCAGCGAAACTAGGCGCTCGGCGGCTAAATGGCGTAGAAGACGACAGATATATTCTAATATGGCGGAAGCGCAAGCTAGCGGGTAAAAGAGTTATATGGGTTAGGAATCGTCAATCATGGAATACAAACAGAAAAACCCTGATGCCCTGGTGGATATGATCGATATTCACAAATACTTCGGCAGCGTTCAGGTCTTGCGCGGCCTTGATTTTCACGTTGATAGACAAGAGATCGTCGGCTTGCTGGGCGATAACGGCGCTGGTAAATCGACGCTCATCAAAGTGCTGACCGGCTTCCACACGCTGACCCGCGGGCAAATCTTCTTTGATGGCGACGCGGTCGACATCGCCTCGCCGCACGACGCGCGCGAGCTCGGCATTGAGACAGTGCATCAGGACCTCGCCCTCGTGCCGCTAATGAGCATCGCCCGCAATTTCTGGCTGGGTCAAGAACCGACCTACAAAGTCGGTCCCTTCCATTTCATGGACAAGAAGCTGATGGCCAGCGAATCCATTCACGCGCTGGCTGACGTGGGCATCCACATCCGCGACCCGGAAGAGACAGTCGGCACCATGTCCGGCGGGGAGCGCCAGTCAATCGCGATTGGCCGCGCCGTATATTTCGGCAAGAAGCTGCTCATCCTCGACGAGCCAACTTCGGCGCTTTCGGTGGGCGAGACGCAAAAGGTGCTCGATTACACCATCGCCGCCAAAGAAAAAGGCATGAGCGTCATTTTCATCACACATAACATCCGGCACGTCTACGAAGTGGCCGACCGCTTCACCATTATTGAACGCGGGCACAAGCTGGGCGATTTCTACAAGAGCGAAGTGACCGAGAACGAAGTCGCCGATATGATCGTCACCGGGCAGATCCCCGAGCGCTTACGACTGTATGAAGAAGCTGCAGTTGGAGATTGATTATGAATGCGACCTCGAAATTGCCGCGCCGACTTTTCATTCCAGCGCTGCTCGCTTTGCTGTTTATTTCCGCCTGCCGCCCGCCGGTTGATTTTCACATCACGCCCTCGCCGACGCCCACGCCGGAGCCCACCGCCACGCCCAGCCCCACGCCCTTGCCCGCGGATTTTGTTGACCCCGGCGCCGCCAACCAGAATATCCTGAATGCCCTGCTTGAGCTTTTGCCAAAGAGCATCGCCGCCGGCGAAGAAGAGTGGAAGTGGGATTACACGCGCGGCGACGAAGGCTTGGAAGACGTGCTCGGCATTCGTGGCACGGCCGCGGGCCAGCAGATTTATTTCCGCACACAAGAAGGCGGCCAGATGAGCTTCTACTTCGTCGTCTTCGATAGCGAGGAAGAAGCCGCCGCCAATTACGAGCGCATCCTCGGCATCCGCTCCGTGCTGGAAAACGGCAAAACCAATGAAGACTTCCCCCAGCCCAATATCTTCGGCTCAGGCTTGTACGGCTCGGTGTCCATCTTCCAGATTGAGAATTATTTCATCGAGGTCAATATCGAGCTGTTCACCCGCGGCAGCCCGCTGGCGCCCTTGTCGCGCGGCGCAATCCGCTTCTTCGAGAACAAGCGGGAAGAGTTTGAAGCGGCCGCCACCGCCGACGCGCTGGAAGGCGGTTGAAGAGACGTCTTGCCGATCGTCCTCGACAATCTGCCGCGAGAGATCTTCACCGATACGCAGTGGCGCCGCGATTACTCGCGCTTTGACGGGGTCGAAACGCCGCCCAACGTGAAGAATGGCAATGCCGTGCGCGTCTTCTATCGCGACCAGGCCGCCAACGTCTTCAATATGACCTTCGGCCAGTTCGATACGCCCGCTGATGCTACCGCGCATTATGAGCGGCTGAAGGGCATCCGCGAAGGCATTGAAGACGAGAATACCATTGAAGAGTTCCCCAAACCGCATGTCATCGGCCGCGGTCTCTACGGCTCAGTCGCGCTATTCGCCATCGACGAATTCTTCCTCGAGGTGCTTATGGAGCGCGCCCCGGGCACCAGCGCCAACCCCACCGTCGCCATCGCCCGCAAAGCATTGAAGCTGCTGGAGGATGCTCGCAGCGGAGCGCTGGACTGACAGCAGCAGACCGCTATGCTATAATGCGCGCCGAATCCAAACTGAGGAGCGAACAATGTCCGCAATGCCCCGATACCGGCGCTGGCAGATCATGGCGCTGGAAAAGCAAATGCTCAATATCCAGCATCTCGTTTCGACCATTGACGATAGCGCGATCTTCGCCAAACGCGACGGCGGCGATGGCTGGACCATTTCCGAAGTCCTCGGCCACCTCGGCGATACCGATAGCTACTTCCTGGCGCGGGCGCGGGCGCTGGCCGCGGGGGAAGACCCGCCTCAAGGCTCGGGCCGAAGCGTCGACGAACGGGTCAAAGACGCCGGCTACGCCGAGCAAGACGCGATGGACCTGCTGCAACGGTGGCTGAAAGTCAGCGGCGACTATCATGCGTTTCTGGCATCCTTGCCGGAAGATGACGAGGAACTCTGGGAGCGTCCCGGTCGCCCGGCTGATGGCGGCGGTTTCACGCTGAATGACCAGCTCGTCCTCAGCGCTTACCACGACCTCGATCACTTGCATCAGATCGTGAAGATCATTAGATATTAATCACACATCTGATGCGCTTCTACTTGTGCAACATGTACAGTGTTCACTTGTAAAGCTGGTGATGTTTCTGCTACACTGAGGAAAAGGGGCAGAGCGACAAGCATAGTTTCAGCATACCGTCATTCCATCCGCAAAGCATGATAAGAATATTGTGAAAGGATTGGTTATGACTGGAAAAGCAAAGAACGGCAGGTCCATATGGCATTTTCTGCGCCGCCTCCTGGCTTCGCTTCTGGCTGGCGCGCTGTTTCTCGCGTTTATTGGATCAATCATTGCGGGCGCTGTATCTGTCTCAGAGCGAGCCAACTCCCCAGAAGACCTGGTGGCGGATTTCTTGCATCACTGGGAATCGCATCATTGGTCCCACAATCCGAAATTTGCCTGGCAGGTTTCCGACCTAGAGATCACGCAGCGCCATAGGCTCGACGAGGCGAAGCTGGTCCGTCTGGAGTACAGTTGGGAGCTATCGCGCAGCGGCAAGACGGACCAATGCGAAGGCGCCTTGCTGGCGCAAGAATACGCAGACATCTTCGGTGGCTGGCGAATGGTGGGCAATCTCAATTCCCACTGCGGCGAGTATCACTCGGGCTGGACATTTCCGCACGCGTTTTGGGAGTCGCTGCCGCTCGAATTGCCGCACTATTTTTACTTTTATGTCAGCGGCCGCAATTCCAGAGCGGCGCAAGTTGAGGCGGTGTTGGTCGATGGCAGCAGCGAACGCGTCGATGTCGTCGAGCAAACCTATGCGCTGCTGGTCCGACGTGAGGCGCCGTTCCAGGTGGAAAAGCTGAAATTCATTGATGAAAAGGGCGATGTTTTCACCCAACGCAAATGGCATTACTAGCATTGGCGCCCCCGAACGTGGCAAGGCTTGCGATAGATAAGTCCGCGATGAATACGGAGAGGGAATGCCGATGAGAGAGAAAGCGAAGAACCCAAGCAAGTCTCTTCGGTCTCGCGCAGTGAGCGCGGCGAAACTGACACTGGCGGGCGTGCTAATGCTCGCGCTTATGGGACTGATTGGCGCGGTCGCCGTCTCCGTAGCTCGGCGTTATCGGGCGCCGGAAGACGCCTTGGCGAAATATCCAAAGTCGCGGCAGCACGAGGCAATGTGGTATGAAGGGGAAACCAAGCCAAAGAAAATATCGGATTTCAAGGTTACACAGCGCCACTTCTTAGATGATATGAATGCCGTCCAGTTGATCTTCACTTGGCGCGTCGACCTGCATTGGCATTGCGCTGGCAGTCTGCTCATGCGCGAAATGCAAGACATTTTCGGCGGCTGGGAAGAACTGCGTTACAGCGGGGGCGGTTGCAGCAGCGGCAGCGGTGGCAGCGGTGGCGGTGGCTCCGCCGCTTATGACGCTTGGGAGTCACCCTTTTGGGAATTCCCTCGCTATTACTACTTCGCTTATATCGGGACGACGCCCGATAACGAGACGATCGAATTCGTCTTCAGTGATGGCACCCGGGCCAGCGCGGAATCTGTCGACGATAGCGTTGGACTGGTCATCCGACGGAACGCGCCATTTTACATTGATAAAGTCAACTATCTCGATGATAGTGGCGAGGTTCTGTATAGCAGCCCCGAGCACTGATCCTCAATCAGAGCCCCAGCGCCAGACCGCCTAAACCGCGCTTCACTCGATCAATGTCGCGTGGGTCACCGCCGCATGGGGGGTCTCCATGCAGGCGCGGTAAAACTTCATAATCCAACCTGCTATAATACCCGCATCCCAAGCCGACTCAGCCGGAAAGCCCAGCCATGCCCGCCCCAGCCCCTCCCTTGGCCGAACGCATCCGCCCGCGCGACCAGAGCGGCTTCATCGGGCAATCGCATCTCGTCGGCGAGGGCAAGCCGCTGAGCCGCGCGCTGCAGCAGCAGACCGTGCCCAGCATGATCTTCTGGGGACCGCCCGGCGTCGGCAAGACTACCCTCGCCCGCATGATCGCCGAAGTCACCGACAAGCCATTCTACAATCTCTCAGCGGTCTCGGCCGGCAAGGCGGAACTTCGCAGCATCGTCGGCTCCGTCAAGGGAGAGCCCGCAGCCAAGAGCAGCCAGCCGAGCCTCTTCGCCGCGCCAAATGCCGAAGCGCCAGCCGAAGGCGTCATCCTCTTCCTCGACGAGATTCACCGCTTCAACAAAGCGCAGCAAGATTTCCTGCTGCCTTACGTCGAGGACGGCACCATCACCCTCATCGGCGCCACCACCGAGAACCCCAGCTTCGAAGTCATCTCGGCGCTGCTCTCGCGCATGCAAGTCTTCACGCTGAATCCGCTCACCAGCGCCGAAATCGAGCTCATCATCGCTCGCGGTATCAGCGCCTTGGCGATAGATATCGATGAGGACGCCATCGCATTCCTCGCCAACTATGCCAATGGCGATGCGCGCGCCGCCCTCAATCTGCTGGAGAACGCCGCCCGACTGTATCGCGCCGCCGCCATCACGGTCGATCACCTGCGCGACACTTTGCAGTCCAAACACCTGCGCTACGACAAAACCGGCGAGGAGCACTACAATACCATCAGCGCCTTCATCAAGAGCATGCGCGCGGGGGACGTAGACGCCGCGCTCTATTATTGCGCGCGCATGATCGACAGCGGCGAAGACCCGAAGTTCATCGCCCGCCGCATGGTCATCTTCGCCAGCGAAGACATCGGGGTCGCCGATTCGGACGCGCTGACCGTCGCCAACGATGTCTTCCGCGCCGTCGAAACCATTGGCCTGCCCGAATGCCAATTCAACCTGGCGCATGGCGTCGCTTACCTGGCGACCGCGCCCAAAAACCGCGCCGCCGGCGATGGCTTTTTCCGCGCCCTGGATGATGTCAAGGAACACGGCAACCTGTCGATTCCGCTGCAGATCCGCAACGCGCCCACCCAGCTTATGCGCGAGCTGGGCTACGGCGAGGGTTATCGCGCCTACAGCGATGAAAGCATGCTGCCCGAGGCGATCCAGGGCAGGCGCTATTATCGCAATGAGCAATGATCCGTATTGATTCGCCACAAACGCGAGACCAAGGCCATGTCCAAACTCAACATTCTGCTTATCACATCGGACCAGCAGCATTGGAACACGCTGGGACAATTCAACCCGGAGATACAGACGCCGGCTCTCGACAAGCTGGCGGCGCAGGGGACGACCTTCAGCCGCGCCTACTGCCCCAACCCGACCTGCACGCCAACGCGGAGCAGCATGATCACCGGCAAGTACCCGTCGCAGCACGGCGCCTATTCGCTCGGCACGAAACTGCCGGAGAGCGAACCGACGGTCGGGGAACGCTTTCAAGACGCTGGCTACCGGACGGCGTTGGTCGGCAAGGCGCACTTCCAGCCCCTGCATTCGACCGAAGAATACCCGTCGCTGGAAGCTTACCCGAAGCTGCAAGATCTCGAATTCTGGGAAGATTTCGCCGGACCCTTCTACGGCTTCGACCATGTCGAACTGGCGCGCAACCACACCGACGAAGCCCATGTCGGCCAGCATTACGCCCTCTGGATGGAAGAGCGCGGGCTGAGCAATTGGCGCGACTATTACTTGCAGCCGACCGGCAAGATCGTATCACAGCGCCGTAAGTGGCTGATTCCGGAGCGCTTTCATTACAACGCCTGGATTGCCGAACGCAGCAATTCGCTGATCTCACAGTACCAAGAGGCCGGCGAACCATTCTTTCTCTGGGCGAGCTTTTTCGATCCGCATCCCAAATACCTCGCGCCCGAGCCCTGGGATACGATGTACGATCCGGCCGATGTCACCGTGCCGGAAGTCATGCCCGGCGAGCATGACGATAGCCCGGTGCATTTGCAGTTGACCCAGCAGCCCGATCCCGATTTCTCCGCCTGGCAGGAAGCCAACGGCGCCGGCTGCCACGGCTTCCATTCGCATCTCCACGACCGCGACGAATTGGCGAAAGACATCGCCTGCTACTACGGCATGATCAGCTGCATGGACAAATACATCGGTCAAATCATCGACCATCTGGACAATCTCGGCTTGGCGGAGAACACGCTCGTCGTCTTCACCAGCGATCACGGCCATTATTTCGGTCAGCACGGTTTGATCGCCAAAGGCGCTTTCCATTATGACGATGGCGTCCGCGTCCCGATGATCGCGCGCCTGCCCGGCCGCATCCCCGCCGGCAACGTGAGCGACAGCTTGCAATCGCTGGTGGATTACGCCCCGACTTTCCTCGATTATTGCGGCCTCGATATCCCGCGTGACATGACCGGCATCAGCCAACTGCCGGTCTGGTGTGGCGACGCCGACAAAGCCCGCGAGCACGTCATCATCGAGAATCGCCACCAACCGACAACGCTACATCTCAAGACCTATATTGATGAGCGGTACAAGATCACGCTCTATTACAATCGCGATTGGGGTGGCAGTGTCCACGCGCCACATGGGGAGATTTACGACCTGCTGGAGGACCCAAATGAACGCAACAATCTTTGGGCGGATACAGATCTGCGAGCCGTCCTGACCGAAGCCTTCCTGCGCGCCGAAATGCTGAAAGAGGAGCCGCTCACGGACGAGAGTCTGCGCTTGCCGAACAAGTCAGCGGGGATGTACCTCAAGAGTTGCAACTTGCGGGGGATGCAAATCAACTTTGATCCGCGTGTGAACCGCTACGAGCTCTTCGACCTGGACGACGACCCTTCACGCACACGCAATTTATGGGACGATCCCGCTCATCGCGAAAACCGCGCCGCGATGGTTTGCGCTCTGCTATTCAGTCGCTGGGGGCTGGAGCCGCTCTGGATGCCGCGGGTGTCGGGGGCCTGAGGCTCAGCCCCGCCGCACAACAAGATACCCGACTGCCAGCGAGAGCACGGTCGCCACTTCTATCGGCAGGGCCGGCTCCATGAAGCGCAGCCACAAGAGGTGAATCCCGATCAAGATTACGACGCCGATGAAGACGCGGTCGAAGGCGTTGGTGTGAAATGGCAGAAAGCTTGCGCGTTCGCTGTGACGCGTGGACACTGCCACTTCCTCGGTCTTGAGCTTGGCTTCGTTGGGCGGCTCAAGAGTCGCCCCTACATTATCGCGTCGATCGGACATTGGCGTTACTCCTTCACCGCGCCGAAGGTCAAGCCCATGACGATGTAGCGCTGAGCGATGATGACGATAATCGCCGACGGAATCAATGTGATCATGGACATCGACGCCAACTCGCCCCAATTGGTGCCGGTCACCGTCACGAATTCGGCCAGCCCGGTTGTGATCGTGCGCGCCTCGACGCTCGTCAGGTTAGCCGCGAATAGGTATTCGTTCCAGGCGAAGACCCAGCTCAAGATGCCGGTCACCGCCAGCCCGGGCCCCGCCAGGGGTATCACCACATGTCGCAGCACGCCGCCTAATCCGGCGCCATCGATCATCGCCGCATCGTCCAATTCAATCGGGATGCCATCCACCACGCCTTTCAGCAGCCAGATGGCGAAGGGCAAGTTGAAGACGCAGTAAACCAAAATCAAGCCGAGCTGAGTGTCAAAGAGCGTCCAATCACCGATGCGAAAACTGCGCGTGAACATGATAAAGAGCGGCAGCAAGAAGGCAGCCGGCGGCGCCATGCGATTGGTGATCAGCCAGAAGAAGATATTATCACGCCCGACCAGCTTATAACGCGATAGCGCGTAGGTCGCCAGCAGCGCAAGCGCCATCACCAGCAGGGCGTTGCAGGACGAGACGATGACCGAGTTTGTCATATAACGCTGGAATGCGCTGTCGGTGAGCACATTGCTGTAATTTTCGATGAAGATTCTGCTGATGGCTAAATTGGGCCGGCTGAAGAGCTCGACGCGGCTGCGCATGGACACGACGAACATCCACCAAATCGGAATCAGCGTCAGCAAGGTCATAAAGACCCAGAAGCTGTAAGTCGAGAAATGGCGCAAGCCGCGCCGCCGCAGCCCGCTGCTCACGGCAGCTCCCCCCTTGCGCCGCCCCGCCTCACCAACCGGTAGGGGCGAGTCGGTGTAGGGGCGACTCGGTGAGTCGCCCGCGTTGCCTAAGCGCCTCATTCGACCTCCCCTTTGCGCCGGCCGGAAATCGCAATGAACAGCAGCCAGCAGAGCACGACAGTCAAATACAAGGTGATGAGCGAAATCGACGAGCCGTAGCCGTAATCCGTGCGTGGGAAGACCACGCGCCAGATATAGATGCCGGTGAAGCGCGTGCCCGGTCCGCCGCCGGCCAGCATCCAGACCTCATCGACCGTGCGGATGGCATCCATGATGCGGATGAATACCGTGGTCAGCAAGACGGGCCGCAGGAAGGGCAAGGTCACGTACCAGAACACTTGCAGTCGACTGGCGCCATCCACCTTGGCTTGCTCCACCGGCTCGCGCGGAATCGCAGACAAACCAGCCAGCATCGTCAACGTGACGAAAGGCGTCCAATGCCAGACATCCATGATGATTGATGTCAGCAGCGCCTGCTCGGGAAAAGAGCCAATCTGATATTTGATGTCAAACCAGCGATCAAGAAAGAAGGGCACGGGACCGAAGCCCGGGATCACCAGCAAGCGCCAAATCGCGCCAACGGCAATCGGCGCCACCATTAATGGAAAAGTGTGGATGATGCGAAAAAGAGATTTACCGGGGAACTTCCGCGTCAGCATCTGCGCCAGCAAGAAGCCGAGCACGACCTCGCTGGCGATGGCAAAGATGGCAAAGATGGCAAAGCGTATGGTCAAGCCAACCGAATGCAGAAAATCATCATCAAAGACGAGCCGGCGGAAATTGTCCAAGCCATTGAAGCGAAGACCGTCCTCGGCCGCGAAGATATTCCATTCGTTGAAGCCAACAAACAAAACATAAAGAAAAGGCATGAAGCCGAAGATGATCAAAATGATCAATGTGGGGCTGAGCAAGAGCCAGCCGACTCGGGTGTCGCGCATTAGCTAAAGCCAGTCGCGTCTGGCAGTATGAGAATCGGAACCGGGTGTACTTTCGTTGCGAAAGAACCCCGCCGATAGACCCCATGCTAAAGCCATATATTCATTTCCGCCTGCAAAATCACCCCTCTCCGAAGCTTCGGGGAGGGGCCGGGGGAGGGGTTGACAGGGCGACGCAAGCGCCACCCTGTCGGAACGCTTGAGACTGGAATCTACATCCCGTAACCCAAACGAGAGAGTTCTTCGTCCACAGCCATCGCCGCCTGCGACAAAGCATCAGCCGGCGAGAGCTCGCCCAAAATCGCGCGCTGGATAAAGGGATCGATAACTTCACGCACCTGCGCGTGGAAGGGGAAGGGCGGCGCGCCAGCAAAGAGCGGACCCTGCTCTTCCAGAAGCGTGTAGTAACCATCGACCTTGGTGTCCTGCTCGGCGATCAAGGGATCGTCAAAGGTTGCGGTGTGGGTGATGCGCGCACCAGCGGCAGCCCATTCCGCTTGCACTGATTCTTGACCGATAAACTGCAGCCAGAGCAGCGTCGCTTCCTTGTTGCGCGAAGAATGCGGCACGCCAAAAGCGCCGCCATCGTAGTAGCCGATGTAACCGTCGCCCATCATCGCCGCGTCAATGACGCCTTCCGCCGTGACCGGCAGGCGAACGCCAACATTGCCGGTGACCGCCGAGCGGCTCTCATCGGTGGCGATCCAGGCGGCGTTCTCGCCATAGACCCAACCTTGCGCGGCGCGGCCCGCGGCAAAGGTGGAGGCGACTTCGTCCCAAGTGCTCGAGGTGGCTTCCGGCGGGGCGAATTCCAGCATGCTCAGCCAGAAACTCAGCGCCTCAACAGCGGTGTCGCCATCCAGCGCGCCGCCATTAGCGCTTTGCGCCGAGCCAGCATCCAGGTTGATGCCCCAGTTATACAAGCCAAAGGAAGGGCTAATTGATTCGAGGAATTCGTAGGTGGAGGCGGGGCGCCCGGTCGAACCCTTAACCGCGGCGCCTCAGATATCCATATCGGTGCTTTCGCCGTAAGTGGCACCTACAGCCACTAAAACTGCTAGGACTAAGAGCTACGCCCACCAGCAATCTACTCTCAAGACGCCCTGATGAGCGTAAGTGCGGCATGACCGTCGACTACATCTCCCATTGCTCCAGCGTCCACCGCTACTTGTACATTGTCGCCTTCGTTGCCTAGCCCGAGCCTGTTCACGAGCTTCGTCACGTGCAGCCTGCGCCTCAAGCGATTCCTGCCAGGTTTCACATCCGGCACAACAAGTATCTTGAAAATTAAGTCCACTACATTCACGAAAATCTCTATCGCCAACAACGGCTTCCATGTCGTTGATGCCGGTAAGCTCGGTGAATTGAGCCGCCAAGACATCAGCCACATAATTCGAGGGCGGCGTGCTCTCGGATACGCCGCGGATGGTCGTGCCAGCGTACGGCGCGGCCGCATCCGCCCACCAGCCGTGCATGTCGGCTGTGACCAAGCTCATGTTGGCCAGCAGCGCGAAGGCGATGAGCAGAACAATGGTGAATAGCTTCTTCATGTTCAGTCTCCTTAGAGATATGAGAATGCGGTTGCCGGTCACTGGTTGCGCACTAAGCGTCAATTGGCGTGCACCATCCAATTTGCCGCGTCGAGCGGAAACCGATGAAACTCGGCGCGAGCCATTATCTAATATCAATTCGATTGTTTCCAGTCACAATGATTGACTGAGAGAATGCGCGCAGTCAATCGGCAAGGTAATGGCGTTGACCTTAGTGTCACCCACTCGCCCGCGCAGCGCTTCTTTAACATAATTCGAGGCTGGCGTAAAGCAATTCGGTCGAATTGAAGCAACTTAACTTGACAGTATTGCCTACAAATGTTCTAATACTTACAGTGTAGCACTGATGCTACCCTGTAGAATGGTGGCGACAGCGTTGACCGACACCGTCAGTGTTGAAAGACGCAGCGAGATTATGGCGCTAGTCGGGAGCAAGGATACCAAACCCGAGCTCCTGATCAGAAAGGGCTTGCACGCGCAAGGGTTCCGCTATCGTCTTCATGTCAAAGACCTTCCTGGTAAGCCTGACCTCGTATTTCGTCGCTATAGGTCTGTCATATTCATAAATGGCTGTTTTTGGCACGGGCACTCTTGTCCGCGGTGTAGAATGCCTAGTTCAAACTCTGAATATTGGAGGCGTAAAGTCGCAAGAAATGTGGAACGCGACGCTATAAACCGCCGGTCGCTGCTTGACGAAGGATGGCGAGTGCTGACGATATGGGAATGCGCGCTGACGGGCAAATGGAAACTGGGGTTGAATCAGGTAATTGCGTTGGCATCCGAGTGGCTCTTGTCATCAAAGTCACATTACGAAATTAAGGGCAAAGCGTCGTGACCCGCGCCATTGAATTTTTTGCTGGCATGGGACTTATGCGCGCCGGTTTAGAGCACGTCGGGATTAGAACAGTCTTTGCCAATGATATAGACGACACCAAGGCAAAGCTCTATACCGATAACTGGGGCGCGCAGGAGTTGCATGTAGGTGACATCCGCGCGCTGCATGGCGACGATATACCGAACGCCGAGCTTGTTACGGCGTCCTTTCCATGCACGGATATGTCCCTTGCCGGAAAATACAAGGGGCTGAACGGTACCCAATCTAGCCTTGTGCTGGATTTCCTGAGGATTCTTGAAGAAATGGGTGACCGCGCGCCACAAACGCTAATGATTGAGAATGTAATGGGTTTTCTGACGGCGAATGGCGGTCGTGATTGGGATACAGTTGTTTGTGGAATCCAGAAACTAGGTTATCAAGCAGCGCACATTATTGTTGACGCCAGCGCTTTCGTCCCGCAAAGTCGCGCTAGAGTATTTTTGTTCGGCCATAAAGGGCCCATCGAACTGCCAGATCCGCCAGAATTGCGGAAAGACCTCCGACTGGTTGGAATTGCGGAAGAGGACGGCGACTGGTGGTCCCCCGACCGCCTGAGCGCGTTCCTGACAACCTTGTCGCCAATACAATCCAAGCGTGTTTCCCGCTATCAGCAACGGTTCTGGCCCGGCTATTACGGCGCATTTCGCAGAACCAGAGGAGGACGACCGGTATGGGAAGTGCGCGCCGATGAACGAGCGGGCACCCTTCGCACGACTCGCGGTGGTTCGGCAAGGCAAGCAATTGTTCGCGCTGGGCGCGGCGATATTGCGGTGCGCTGGATGAGCTTGACCGAATATGCTCGCTTGCAAGGCGCTGAGCATTTACGCTACGACTCGGTAACTCCCTCACAAGCGATGTTCGCGCTTGGCGACGCTGTGTGTGTCCCAGTCATCGAATGGCTTGCAAAATATTGCCTAATGCCGCTGTTGAGTCACTAATGCCGAAGAAACTGCCCGAAGATGTAAAAGCGTTGTATGACGGTGTTGCGGCAGCGCTGAATACGGATTATGGCGACGGCCGCAAAGTAGGCGATTGTCAATACGGCGTTTATCTCTTCTATGACTATGACGGCGAACCGATCTATGTCGGCCGAACAAAGGAGAAACTGCGGGGCCGAATCCGCCGTCACTTGACTAATCAGCGAACCGACGCTGTTGCGATGAGCGTGCTTGATCCCTTTGAGGTAGCTGAAATTGAGATGTGGCCGTTTTGGGATATGATGTGGACCCAAGCTGATGAAACGCTGGATCGCGCCGAATACACAGTTTATCAGAAGGCCTTGCGAGAGTCGAAGTTTTGTGTAGTCCTCAATGAGAAAGATATAAAGCCCGCGGAAATCATTGACCTGCCAAAGTCGATTCGTGTATCCGTTTTGCCCATACAGTTGAGAGAATCACGAGAGCATCCCGATATTCGTATGGCGCGACGAGCGCGGACAATCGCCAATCTCGCGCGAGTTATCAGTGAGCGTAGCGTAAGACCTGGCATTAGGCGCACCCTTTGGGCGCAAGCGCGGCGACTCGAACACTTGGCAAAGACTAGACTGGAAGAATTCGAGCAACAGGACGAGCAATAAACAATACTTTGGCTCGCCTTTTGTTTCCCCTCACCCACTCGCCCGCGTGATTGCATCGCCCATCGTATTCACGATGAAATCCACCTCTTCCGCCGATATGCAGAGCGGCGGCGCAAAGGCAATCGCCGGACCAATCGGGCGCGCCCGCAAGCCCAGCTCCAGCGCCGCGTCGCTGATCTTCTCCGCCGTGTCCGGATCGCCTGCGCGGCTCTCCTTGCTCTTGACCACGTCAATCCCGGCCATCAAGCCGAGCCCGCGCGCATTGTCGATATTGGGGAATTCAGCGACCAGCGCCTCCAAGCCATTCAGCAGCCGCTCGCCCATGTCCCGGCTGTTCTCAAGCAAGCCATCGCGCTCGATGATCTCGATATTGGCAATGCCGACGGCGCAGGCGGTCGCGTGGCCGGAATAGGTATAGCCGTGCATCCAGCTCTGATCTTCCGGCGCGCCATTAATCACATCGCGGATTTCATCGGTCACTTGAATGCCGCCCAAGGGCATATACCCACTAGTGACGCCTTTGGCGAATTGCATGATATCGGGGTTGATGCCGAAGGCGTCGCAGCCGAACCAATTGCCGGTGCGCCCAAAGCCGCAGATCACCTCATCGGCGATGAACAAGACTTCGTACTTCTTGCAGATGGACTGTACCAAATCGAAGTAACCGTCATCGGCGATCATGACGCCGCCCGCGCCCTGTATCGGCTCGCTGATGAAAGCGGCCACCGTCTCCGGTCCCTCGCGCAATATCGCCTCTTCCAATTCGCGCGCCGCTGCCTGCGCCACGGTTTCACCAGTTTGAAGCTCGCCCTCATAGCGATAGGGGTTCGGATTCGCCACATGAATGAAGCCATCCAGAACGCCGCCGAACATGGTGTGAAACTTGCTCATGCCGGTGGCGCTCGTGGCCGCCAGCGTCATCCCGTGGTAGCCGATCAAGCGCGATATGATCTTGGTCTTCTTCACCTTGCCCAGCTGATACCAATAGAAGCGCGCGGTCTTAAACGACGTATCGGTGGATTCGGAACCACCCGAGGTGAAGTTGGTGAAGTTCATATTGGGTCGGAAGAAGCCGGCCAGCTTGTCCGCCAATTGCGCCGATGGCGGATTGGTCATGCCAGCGAAGCCGGAACTGTAGGCGATATCGAGCATCTGCTCATAAGCCACCTGCGCCAACTCGCGGTTGCCATAGCCGATGTTCACATTCCACAAGCTGGCCATTGAATCGAGGATCTTGCGGCCGTCACTCGTGTAGAGCCAGACGCCGTCGCCCCTCTCCACCATGACGGCGTTCTCCGTCCGCGAGGGATGGTACATGGGATGCAACTGCCGCTCGTCCTGCTGGACCAGCGCCGCGTAATCGTTTGCGATCATGTTGTTCAACTCTTCTCTAGGCTGACGGGCAGGAGGCTAGCATAACCCAGAATCGGCGGATTTTCGACTGATAGACCGGTTGGGAGTGATGAATTTGTTGGGAATCACCCTAGGATGAGAACCACACATTTTTTCACCACCGAGGAAAGGAGGCAACACAGAGGGCACAGAGTTTATTCGTTTGCTTAGCGTCGTTTTCAGGCAGGCGGAATCTGTCAATTCTCGAATGATGCGCGCGACAACTAGTCAGAAGCCAGCGATTCATAAAGTCGTACATATTGCTCGCTGATGCGCTCGACGCCGTAACGCGCCACGATCCGCCGGTGCAGCGCCTCCCGCGACCACGATTGCGCCAGCGTCCACTCGAGGCCGGCCGCCAGGTCAGCGCTGTCTTTCATACGCGCCAAATAACCGTCGAGTCGATGCGCGACCATATCATCCGGGCCAGTTCCCGCGAAGGCGACGCAAGGCGTGCCGCAAGCCAGCGCCTCCATCAGCGTCTTGCCCAGCGCCTCCTGGGTGGCGGGATGGACGTAGACATCGCAAGCGGAATAGAGCGCGCTCAAACTGATTTCGTCGTGCAGGCGTCCCACTTGGTGAACCGGACGGCCGACGTCAATCTCCTCATAGCGGGCCGAGCCAAACAGGACCAACTCGGATCGACCATCGTTGGGCAGCATGGTCAGCGCCTCCGCCAGATAAGGGAAGCCCTTCCGCGGATCGCTGGTTCCGCCGATGGCGCCGAAGAGGATCAACTGCTTGCCCAAGGGCAAATTGAAAGCCTGTCGCGCGGCGGCGCGGTCCAGCGGCTTGAAAACGCGCGAGTCAATCGGATTGCCGATGACTTCGATGCGCCGGTCGCCCAGCAGCGAACTGGCGCGAGCGCAATCGGCCAGCCACTCGCTGATCGTCACAATCGTCAGCGGCAGCCCCGACCAGGCGCGCCGCTTTTCGGCCTGCACTCGCGCGCTGATGTCACCCGCCGAAGCCTTGACCAACTGCGGGCAATCCCCACAATGCGCCCGATACTGTAGACAATCCCCGGCATAATGGCAGCCTCCGCTAAAAGCCCACATATCGCGCAGCGTCCACACGATAGGCGCTCTAATCCTCGCCAGCTGCCCGATCGGCAGGAAGTTATCGCCCACCCAGTGAAGCTGCACGATGTCCGCCGCAAAAGCGTTGATGGCGTCGGCAATGCTGTAGCTGAACTGATTCAGGCTCCAGTGCCCGCTCCCCGGCGCACGCGGAACCCCGCTGAGCCGTCGCTGATGGCGCCGTTCCGCCAGCCGCCGCTGCGCCCGCTCCCAGCGATTAAGCGCGTCCGACAGCCGATGCACGCTCGGGTCCTCAGTGACTTTGCGCAGCACCAGCATCTCGCTCTCCATGCCCGCTTGTCGCAAGCCACGGTGAAGACGGTACGCGCCCATTGCCGCGCCGCCGCCGCCATCACTCATCGATAGGTGAAGAACCTTCACGAAACTCGCCTGTGACTTCGCTCTTTCTTGCGATTATACACGGGTGGAGGCAGTTCCAAGCATGTCCTGAGCATGGGGAAATGTCGCTGATCGAAGCCCTCGCCGAAGCGGTCCAGCGGGCGAGCCAAGGCTCGCCCCTACAGATTTCGCATTCTTGCGGGCGACTCACTTAGTCGCCCCTACACGTACCTTATTTTTTGCATTACTTTCTTGGCATGACTTACATCTGTCTATTGTGAGGATCTCGCTTTTGGCGTCCAGCCCGCCCCAATCCAAAGTGAGCGCCTGGTATCAAGCGCTGCGACCGCGGGTCTTCACCGCCACTTATGTGCCAATGGGCTTGGCCGGCATCGTCGCCATCGCTGACGGCGTTTTTGAAGCGGTTGTATTCCTGCTGGCGCTGATTGGGACACTCTTTCTGCAAAGCGCCGCCAACCTGATCAATGAATACGCCGATTATCGCCGCGGCGCCGACCGCCTCAAGCAAGCCGGGCAAGGCATGATCATCAAGCAAAAGATCCTCGAACCGGCGATCGTATGCGCCGGCGCCATCCTGGCGACGCTCGCCGGCTGCCTGATCGGGCTCTACCTGCTGGCGCAGAGCGGACCGCTTCTATGGTTGATCGGCATCGGCGGCGTTCTCGTGGCCATCACCTATACCGCTGGTCCCTTCCCGCTCGCCTACAACGGATTGGGCGAGATTGCAGTCGCCATCTTCATGGGTCCCGCAATCATCGTCGGCGCCTACTACGTGATGTCGCCAGCGGTGACCGACGCGCGCATCGCCGAACTCTGCCTGATCTCGCTGCCGGTCGCCTTTATGGTTTCAGCCATATTGCACGCCAACAACATCCGCGATATGGAGGCCGACCGCGCCGCCAACAAACGTACGCTGGCGGTCATCTTCGGCCTGCGCTTCGCCCGCGCCGAATTCATCTTTCTCGTGGTCAGCGCCTATGTCTCGCAGTGCCTCGTGATCGCTGCCGGCTTCATGCCCCCGATGACGCTACTGACGCTGCTCGCCTTGCCCGAGGCGCTCCGTCTCATCCGCATAATCAACACCAGCGCCACCATCCCGCTGCTGCATCAAGCCCAAGGGCGTACCGCCAAGCTGCACGGACAAATCGGCCTGCTGACGGTCGTGGGCTGGTCGCTGTCTCTCATCTTGCCCAGTGGCTGATCAGCTGCCCGTCTTGTCATCGCCGGCCTTTGCCCGTAATATTGCGGGCTAACGCCACGCTAACGTGACTGCGAGTTCCTTATGGATTCGGACGAATGCACTGACAGCACCGATGATCAAGCGCGGCAGGCGAAAGCGACGCCATCGGCCGACCAGACCACGGAGCTCGCCAAGCAATTCGGCGACGCCCTCGGCGAGACCGCCGCCCAGCCCATCGAGCAGATCACGCAATTGATCGCCAAGTGCGGCTTGGATTTCGTCGAGAAGATCATGGCGGAGACGGAAGCGACTGAAGCGGCCGGCGGCTTGCTCACCCATGACCGAAAACGCCGGCGCTCCAAGGGCGGTGTCTTCTTCTACCTGGCGAAAGGGCAGATGGATGCCGGTCTGCGCGGGGAGATTTTCCCCAACTTCGGCAAGGGCGGCGATGGCAGCATCGCCCCGCCCGGCATTGAATGGGGAGACCGCATCAAGCCGATGAAAGCGCTAAGCGCGCAAGTCGGTCTAATCAGCGGGCTGACCCTGACTTTGAGCGGCCGCCCCGGCAAATTGCATATTGACGGCAGCAGCGTGATGACCGTCATCGAACAGCGGCAGGTCAAGGCGCCACCCTACCCCAAAGGCGTGCCCCACTTCGACACCATCGACGGCGTCACCAAATACTACGTATTCATGAGCCTGCGCCATTGGAAGCGCGTAGAGAAGGCGCTGGAAGACGAAAGTGACCTGCTCGTCGTTGAAGGCAGCGCCGTATACGATGGGGCGCTCGAAGGCATCGCGGTCTTGTCGACGCGCGTTTCTACCAAGATGCTCGATTATCAGAAGCGCAAGGCGAAGTCCCAGGGCGAGCGCAAACCCGGATCGCCCCCGGAGGAATCGCGTTCAGAAGCGGACGGGGCGTCGGCAGACCAGCCCGATTTGACCGATTTGCCGCCCGAAGCGATCGAGAAACTGCAGCAACTGCAAGGCGCGGCGGAAAAACTTCGCTTGAAACTCGCGACGATGGAAGAGAGCGATCAACAAACCGGCCTCAAAATGACGCGCCGCCTGCTCGTTCAAACGGAAAAGCAGATCGCCAATATACGGCGGCAATACGAGAAATGATCAAACGGTCCAGTGCCAGATCTGATTCCAGGCGGTCATCCAGTCCTCCGCCCGGCTGTAAACTCGCTGCGCCGCCCGATCCAGCTCGACGCCTGCTCGACCGCGGAAGTCGTCCATCTTCTCCACTTTATCGACCTCGATGGTGATCGTCACCGGCGAAGACGGCACATAAGGCGCCACCGCCCTCAAATCCTGCAGAGCCTGATAAGCGCCCGCTTCGATCATCCGGCGCGCCCGGCCCGGCGGTATTTGACGCGCCGAGTAACGCGTCAGCCCGCGCTTTACCGCGACGGTCGTCAGGCCAGCGCCCAGCAGCTCGGTGACTTCGCGGCAGACGGCTTCGTCGCCCGTGACCAAGAGCACCGGGCAGCCGTAATGGCCGCATAGCGCCGCATTGACGCCGGATTCGCCCACCAGGTCTTCATTGAACCAGAGATTGTGCCACTTCACCGTCGAGATCGTATGCGAAAGCACGCCATCATCGGTATTGTTGCGCGCGTGCATGCCCACCAGCAAGCAGGCATCGGCGCCCTGCTCCAGCAGTTCGGTATAGCGCGCCCAGGGATGATGGGCGACCCAAGTGCAATCATCATCGAGAAGCTCCGGCACAAAAGAGTTGAAGGTCCAATCGCCGCCAGCGCCGTGGCAATCGACCACGACGATTTCATCGGCGCCCGCCCGCTTGGCGCCGCGCACAGCCGCGTTGATTTCCTCAGTATAGAGCTTGCGCCCTTCTTCGTACATCGGCGCGCCGCCGTTCACCTGGCTCCAAGTCACGATCCCGCTCACGCCTTCCATGTCAGCCATAATCAGAACCTTCATGTCGTTTCCCCTTTCCAAGATCGGTCGCCCCTACGTTCTATTGCGCTCCGGCGGGCGACCAGGTTGGTCGCCCCTACAGAACACTGGTGTAACATATGCTTATACATGACTATGCGAAATCTTCCAGCGCTTCCTGCAGCCGAGCCAGCGACCGCTCCACATCAGACAAGCGCAAACAGCCATCGATGATCGGCGGCGCCAAACTCAAGTCCGCTTCCGTCTTCAAGTAGAAGCTGCACTCGCTGGCGCAGGTCACCGCCTCGAGCCCGGCGAAGGCAGCCGCCTGCAGGCAGCCCAGCAGCGAACTCGCCTGCGACCCCACCATCACATCCAGCCGGGCTTCATCGCAGCGGTCCAGCATCCGCATCGACTCGGAGAAACCGGTGCGCGCCGTTTTGATATTGAGAATGTCAAATGTCTCGAAGGCGATTTCCCGCTCCAGGTCCGCTATCGTGAAAGCCGAGTCGTCCGCGATGATCGGCATCCGGCAGTCGCGCCGCAGCTGCCGCCGTTCCCGCAGTTGCCGAACTGGCAGCGCCTCCTCGCAATACAGCAAGCTTAGCTTATGCAGCTGATTCAAAAGCGCCGCCGCGCTGCCATTATCGAGCGTCTCATTGGCATCGGCATAAAACTGCGCCGCCGGATATTCCCTGATCAAGCGCCGACAGGTTTCGATCTCTGCCGGGATGTCCCGCCCGAATTTGAGCTTGAAGACGCGCAAGCCCGCGCCGTAGGCCGCTCTTACATCAGCCAAGACCGCATCCGGGCTCCCGGTGCTGACGATCGTGCTGAGCAAGACCCGCTCCCGCGCCGCGCCAAGGTAGGATGTGAGGCGCCGTCCCTGGCTCAACGACAGCGCCTGATGCAGCGCCATGTCCAGCGCCCCCTTCGCCGTATTATTGTTTTTGATCAGCGCCAGGCGAGCCGATAAAGCCGCGACCGAGGCGAAGCCGTCGATCTCCGCGCCCAGCAGTAGAGGCGCCAGATGCTCGGCGACGATGTGGAGAATCGACGCCTGCGTCTCGCCATAGATGCTCGGGCGTGGCGTCGCCTCGGCGATACCCAGCGCGCCGTCGGCCAGCTCAACCCTAATCAGCACATGATTCAATTGACGCAGTTCATGTCCGCCGCCCCAAGTCAAAGGCCGCTTGAGCGGGATGTTGTACGGCGCCGCGTCAATCCGAACGATTTTTGGCATTTCGCCCTCTTTCGCCAAGTTCCGCCTGCCCCGCAATTGTGCGAATGATCGCTTCCGCCACCTCGTCCGGGCTGCACCCCTCAACCTCGACTCGATGATAATTGCTATAGGCTACCCCGTCGGCGAAGGGTTCGAAGCCGTAATTTGCCGCCTCCGCTTCGACGATCGCCAGCGCCGCCGCCGTGATCTCGCCCGCTTTGACCAGCGCCGCGGCTTCCTTTCGCAGCTGGCGCGGCAAGAACGAAACATCGGATGGGCCGTCGACTCGGTCGAAGTCTTCACGCCGCCCGCTGAGACGGCGCAGGCGCGTCAAGGGAGGCAGGGTCAGCTCGACAATCCGCCAGCGCGGAAAGTTGTCCAGCGCATAGCGGATCTCTTGCTCGCCGCGAATGCCCTCGGAGAACAGGAGCCCATCGCAACTATCAGCGAGGTACAGCCAAGAGAAGGCAGCCGCCAGACCGCCCGGCGCCTGCTCGGCGAAGCGCTTGGTGTAAGCGAAGCGCCGCTTGCGATCCCGCACCTTTTCGAGCGGCTCGTCCGCCAATGCCTGCGCCATCGGGATGGCGATCCAGTCCGCCAGCTCGCGCCGCGTCGGGATGACGTCCATCCCTGCCCCGCCCAGGCGCGCGCGCAGTCGATCCAGCGTCGTCGATTTGCCCGTCCCCGTCAGCGCCACCAGCATCAGCAGCGCACACTCGCCGAGCGGTCGAAAGCCGTCGCCCCCGACCAGGCTCACATGCGGGTACTTATGCGCCAAAGGCATGTCGAGCCTGGGGCGAACCTCGCGCAAGTAATAGTCGCGTCTATCCATCGTGCTTCCATCGTCGTCCCGATCGGCATCCATCATACTCGCTGGGGGCGCTGCTTCCAACGCTGTCCTCGCGGATTGTCGCCGAAACGCGCTAAAGAATCCGCTGTTATAATCCTTTCATCAGCAGTCAGTCGGAAGGACCTGCGCCATGCCCCTGTTTGACATGCCGCTGGAAGAAATGCGAGTATACAAGCCAGCGCGCGACGAACCCAGTGACTTCGACGCGTTCTGGTCTCAGACCTTAACCGAGGCGCGCGCGCATGACCTGAACGCCGTTTTCGAGCCCGCCGACATCGGCTTGGCTACGCTTGACGTCTACGATGCGACCTTCTCCGGCTTCAATGGCGAGCGCATCAAAGGCTGGTACATGCGCCCGCGTGGAAACAAGGGTCCGCTGCCGGCTGTGGTCGAATACATTGGTTATGGCGGCGGCCGCGCCTTCCCGATTGAATGGCTGCCCTTCCCATCGGCCGGCTTCGCTTATTTGGTGATGGACACGCGCGGCCAAGGCAGCGTTTGGAGCCGCGGCGATACGCCCGATGCCGGCAGCGGCGCCCACCCGTCGGCGCCCGGCTTCATGACCCAAGGCATCCTCGATCCGCAAACTTACTACTACCGCCGGCTGATCACCGATGCCGTGCGCGCGGTGGAGGCGATCAGCACCCGCGCCGAGGTCGATTCGACGCGGATCGCCGTCAACGGCCAGAGCCAGGGCGGCGGCATGTCCATCGCCGTCGCCGGTCTGCTGCCCGATGTCAAAGTCTGCCTGGCGGATGTGCCCTTCCTGCAGCATTTCCGCCGCGCCATCGAGATCACGCCCAGCGACCCCTATCCGGAAATCGCGCGCTTCCTGCAGGTGCACCGCGACAAAATTGAGACCGTGCTGCGGACGCTGAGCTATTGCGATGGCATGAACTTCGCCGCGCGCATGAGGGCAAGAGCACTCTATTCCGTGGGCATCATGGATACAATCTGCCCGCCCTCGACCGTCTACGCGTCATACAACCACGTGAACAGCGAGAAAGAGATCGTGGAGTATCACTTCAACAATCACGAAGGCGGCGGCTTCCAACATACAGTGCAGAAAATCCGCTATCTGCGCCGGCTTTGGCTGGAATGAGCCGAGCGCAGGTCGTCATCCTCGGCAGCGGCACACCAAACGCCGAAGCCGATCGCGTCAGTGCCGGCGTCGCTGTCGCTGTCGATGAGCAGCCCT
This sequence comes from Phototrophicaceae bacterium, assembly GCA_965205125.1. Taxonomy (GTDB): domain Bacteria; phylum Chloroflexota; class Anaerolineae; order Aggregatilineales; family Phototrophicaceae; genus UBA6055. The sequence goes on along the minus strand of CBDBFY010000001.1, from coordinate 532,335 downwards.
ATCTCTTCGATTGCGGCCACGGCATCGTCCAGCGCGTCGTTCAGGCGCATGAGGCGGGCTTGATCCAATGGACCAGCACCGATCTGACCCGCCTGTTCGTCACACACCTGCACGCCGATCACAGCGTCGGCTTGCCTGACCTGCTCTTCACCCCCTGGATTCACGGACGTGCTGAGAAACTCGTCGCCTGCGGTCCACCCGGCTTCAATCACATGGCCCGCCATATCCTGCTGGCCTACGAAGAAAACACCCGCGAACACCGCGCCGCCCATCCCAGCAGCGACGAGGGCTACCAGATCGACGCGCGTGAAATTGGCGAAGGTCCCTGCTACCGCGACGACCGCCTGGAGGTCCACGCCCTTCATGCCGATCACGGTGATCTGACCGCCTTCAGCTACAAGGTCGTCACGCCCGCCGGGACCGTCGTCATCTCGGGCGATACCAAGCCTGTCCCCGCGTTCGCCGCTTGGGCGCGTGGCTGCGATCTGCTGATTCACGAGGTCTATCCGTCGTCGAAACTTGGCGACCGCCCGCAAGCCTGGCAGCGCTATCACTCCCGCGTACACACCTCGACCGCCGAACTTGCTGCAGTGGCAAGCCAGGTCGCGCCTCGTCTCCTGCTGCTATATCACCAGCTCTTCTGGGGTCTGACGCCAGACGAATTGGTCGCCGAAGTGCAAAGCGGATACGACGGGCCGGTTGTCAGTACAAATGACCTCGATGTCTTTAACATAGCGCTATGATGTCAATCCGGCGACTCCCCAAATGGTTAACGCGTGTAGGGGCGACTCTGTGAGTCACTCGCGCTGAAGAAAGGCGACATCTATGCCAAGCGATCCCGTTTTCGAGCCACTGAACTTTGAGCGCCTTAGCGCCGCTGAACAGTCGCGACGCGCGGAGGAATTCGCCCGCAGCCTGCTCAAACGCCGCAGCGTCCGCCACTTTTCGCGCGAGCCCGTGCCGATGAGTTTGATTGAGACTGCCATCCGCGTCGCCGGCTCCGCGCCATCGGGGGCCAACCAGCAGCCTTGGACCTTCGTCGTCATCAGCGACCCGGCGCTGAAACGGGAGATTCGCAGCGCCGCCGAAGCGGAAGAGAAAGAGAGCTACGAACGGCGCATGAGCCAGGAGTGGCTGGACGCGCTGGCGCCCCTAGGCACGGACTGGCGCAAGCCGCATATCGAAGACGCGCCTCATGTCATTGTCGTCTTCCGCCAGGCTTACGGCATTCGCACCGATCCCGAAACAGGCGAAGAATCGCGCACGCTCCACTATTACAGCGAGGAGTCGGTTGGCATTGCGGTCGGCTTTCTCTTAGCTGCCTTGCAGATCTCGGGCTTGGCCACCTTAACCCACACACCAAGCCCGATGAAGTTCCTCAGCGAAATCCTGGACCGCCCCGCCAACGAACGCGCCTTCGTGCTGATTCCAGTCGGCTACCCGGCCGCAGACGCCGAAGTGCCCGCCATCAAAAAGAAGCCGCTCACTGAAATCATGATCCGCCGCTGATGGTGGCTGTTTGGGAGCGCATGGCAAGAACGGGCGTGCCAAGGGTAGCGTAGACACAAACCTTCGCTCGCCCCTACAGATTTCGATTTTGCCTTGGCCCTCTGTGTTCTCTGTGTTTCCTCATTTCCTCTGTGGTGAATAAAAGCTGGGCGGTAGTGCCGAAATCCTAGAACTTCGTCCCATAGGCGGGAATCAGCGCGCCCTGCACAATTGCGCCGTCGTTGGAGCAGAGGAAGGCGATCACGCGTCCCAACTGCGCCGGCGTCACGCCCGAATGCGGATCCTCGGCATATTGCTCAGCCGGCACGATGGCCGATGGCAAGACCGCGTTAATGCGAATCCCGCGCCGTTTGTATTCTTCCGATAGGCTCTCCGTCAGCCGCAGCACAGCCGCCTTGGAAGCGGCATAAGCCGCATCATTGCCGCTCGAGCGCAAGCCGGGCCGCGCGCCGATATTCACTATCGCCCCGCCGCCGCCTTCCAGCATCGCCGGGATCACCGCCCGGCACATCAAAAACGTAACGGTCGCGTTCAGCCGAATCATCGACTGCCAGGTATCGACAGTCATTTCGTGCACCGGCTTCCCCGCATCCCAGCCGCCAACGATATTGACCAGGATGTCGATGCGCCCATATGCCCCCAAGACGCGGCTCGCCAGCGCGTCAACGGCGACAGGATCCGAGAGATCGGTGCTTTGCAAGCACAGATGATTCGGATCATCGCGCAATTCAGGCATGCGCTCATAAAGTCGATCGTCGCCGCAGGTCAACGCCAGCTTCGCGCCGCCCGCTCTGAATACGGGAATCACGCCCGAAGCGAGCAAGCCGGACGCGCCCGTGATGATCGCCACTTGGCCATTGAATCGAGTCATTGATTCGCTCCCTGTCCACCGCCCGATATCTACAGCATATCATACATCAAGACCAGCTTTCCTCTGAAAACTCGATGCGGAACGTCAGTGTCTAAAGAGCGCCTACTGGTTACAATAACCCTGTCCGTCTTTCGTCCGACAAATGAGACTGCAAGCGCTTCTGAAATGGGGAATCGATGACCCAATACGACTTTCTGCTCAAAGGCGGCCAGGTTATCGACCCGGCCAACAGCATCGACGCGCCGATGGATCTGGCGGTTAAGGGCGATCGCATCGCCGAGGTCGCGCCCGACATCCCCTCCGCTCAAGCTGCGCAAACCATTGACGTATCGGGGCTCTACGTCACCCCCGGGCTGATCGACATCCACGTCCACGTCTATCATACGCGCGAGCCAGAGACCTTGAGCATCATCGCCGATCATCATACCTTTCGTTCCGGCGTCACCACGGTGGTCGATACCGGCACGGCCGGCGCTAAACATTTTCTGCACTTCAAACGCAGCGTCATCGACCGCTGGAAGACCCGCATCTTCGCCTTCATCAACATCGTCAAATCGGGCATGCTCGGTCCCTTCGAGCAAGATGTCAACGAGATGGATCCCGCGCTCGCCGCTTCGATCGCGCTCGCCTACCCTGAAGACTGCGTCGGCATCAAGACCGCGCACTACTGGGTCTCGCCGCCTTTCGATGACGCGCATCCGCCCTGGGCCGCGGTTGACCGCGCGCTGGAAGCCTCGGACATCTGCAAGAAACCGCTGATGGTCGACTTCTGGCATCGCGAGGGCCGCACCTACCAAGAGCTTCTGCAGAAAATGCAGCCCGGCGACATCCACACCCATGTCTACGCCCAGCAATTCCCCATCCTCAATGCCGAAAACAAGCCAGCCGACTTCATGTTTGAGGCGCGGGAACGCGGCATCATCTTCGACCTCGGGCATGGCGCCGGCAGCTTCTGGTTCCGTCAAGCGATTCCGGCTTACGAAGGCGGCTTCGGGCCCGATTCCATCAGCACCGATCTGCACATCGGCAACGTCAATGGCGTCGTGCATGATATGCTGAATACGATGTCAAAGCTGCTTTGCATGGGCATGCCCCTGAACGACGTCATCAGCCGCTCCACGGTCGCGCCGGCGCGGGAGATCGGCCATCCTGAGCTGGGCACGTTGAGCGTTGGCGCCGAAGCCGATATCGCCGTCTTGCGCCAGGAAAGGGGCGAGTTCGGTTATGTCGATTGCGGCTACGCCCGTATGAATGGCGACCGCAAACTGAGTTGCGAGATGACCATCCGCGCCGGCGAAATCGTCTACGACCTCAACGGCCGCTCGACGCCGCTTTGGGAAGACGCGCCGCCCGAATACTGGCAGATCCGCTACCCTTCAGGAGCCATCGAACCATGACCGACTATCAGTCTCTCGGCGTCCGTCCCCTCATTAACGCCTGCGCCACTATGACCAAGTTTGGCGGTTCCCTGATGCCGCCAGAAGTCCTCGCGGCGATGAACGAAGCGGCAAGGGCTTTCGTCGATCTTCAGCACCTGCAGCGCCGCGCCGGCGAACGCATCGCCGAGCTCACGCGCAACGAAGCCGCCTACATCACCTCGGGCGCAGCCGCCGGCATTATGCTGGCATCGGCCGCCGCCGTCCTCTACAAGCAGCCCGACGCCCTCAAACAATTCCCCAAAATCGCAGCCTTCAAAGACGAAGCGATTCTCTTCCGCAGCCAGCGCAACCCTTACGACTACGCCATACATCAGACCGGCTTCACGCTCAAGGAAATCAAAGGCGACCGCGGAGCCCTGCGCGCCGCCCTCAGTGAGCGAAGCGCCTGCGTCTTTTGGTTCGCGCGCGGTACTGACAGCGCCGATGACATCTCACTTGAAGAGGCAATCGCCATCGCCGCTGAGCACGACGTCCTCTTCATCGTTGACGCCGCCGCCCAGCTCCCGCCGGTCGAAAACCTCTGGCGCTTCACCGAGATGGGCGCCGCCCTCGCCCTCTTCAGCGGCGGGAAAGATCTGCGCGGACCGCAATCTTCCGGCTTGATGCTGGGCCGCCGCGACCTGATCGAGTCCATCCGCCCCATCAGCAGTCCCAATCACGGCTTGGGAAGACCAATGAAGGTCGGAAAAGAAGAGATGATGGGCGCCCTCGCCGCCGTCGAACGCTACCTCTCGCTCGATCACGGCGCCCGTGAGCGATACTGCGAAGAGACGGTGCGGCTGTTTTGCGAGGCGCTGAATCCGCTGCCCGGCGTCCGCGCCGAACGCGCCTTCCCCAACGAAGCGGGCCAGCCGCTGCCCCGCTGCCGTGTGACCATCGATTCAGCCATCATCGGCAAATCGGCTGATGATCTTGTGGAAGCCTTCCTCGCGCATGAGCCGGCCATCGCCGTCGCGCCCGACAGCGACGCAAGCTTCTATCTCAATCCGATGACGCTGAATCCCGGCGAAGAGAACATCGTGCGCGATGCTTGCCTTGCATTGCTGAGGGTCCCATGAACCGTCCATTCGAACTCTACGACCTGCGCGTCACCGTCGAACGCATCGAGGGCCGCTCGGTCTGCGGGCTTGAGGTCGGCGACTATTTCGAATTGACCGAAAGCGCTAAACTGCGCATCCCGGACGGCAAGCACTTCTGCATCTACGCTTTGTCCGCCGTCCTGCCGCTGCTGGCCGCCAAACAGCGCGAGCTCAGCGACAACGACTGGATGATCCGCGATACGGTCGCCGCCTGCCCCGATGTCGACGAGCGCCTCATCATGCGCATCGAACGCGTCAATAAACGCACGCTGGACAGCGACGAGCTGACCTAAGGGCCAGGGCAATCGCTTCAAAATTGCCGTCCGCTGTGGCGAGAACATCAAACTGTAATTTCACCACAGAGGACACAGAGGAAAAGCCTTTACTTGGAAAGAATCGACCCAAATATTGCTCTCATATGAGAAAAAGAAGAGACATTGCAAACTCAAACCTTGTGTCCGAGGTCAGTTTCTGCGCGACCCTTTGTGTATTTGCGGCGAAAATAATTTGGTGCGATTGCCCTGCACTGTTTGCCCGATTCGCTTGACAATGAACTAAAGCTCTACTAATATGATGAAAGTGAATTTCATGCTGCCGCCGTGATTCGTCCAGTCGTCCAAACGCGCCATTTTACAGGAAGCTCAACATGAAAACCTTGCCGCAGACAATCGCAAAATTAGCGGGGAAATCGGCCTTCCCGTACCCCGCGTCTAGCACATCAGTTCTCATCCCCCCCCCCCCCCCCATCTCTCGCTAAATCCCGACCTTCGCCGGAGTTCGCAATGAACTCCGGAACATTCACCAAACTCATCATTATCTCAATCATTCTCCTGCTGCTGCCCATCTCCCAACTCTCCGCAGCGACCATCACCACCAGCGCGACTTGCAGCTTTGAAAACGCTTGGGCTTCCGCCAAAGCCAACAGCAACACGGGCGGATGCGTCGCCGTCGGCGCTTACGCCAACACCGCCAACACCTTCGACACCATTGAACTGCACGCCAACGCTGTGATCGCCGGCAGAGATCTGACGCTGACCCAACCCTCACAAGGCAACATCACCGTCGAAGGCGGGGGCTACACCATTGACGCCAATGGCAACGACAGCCATTTCGCCCTGAACAACGGCACAACGATCAACCTGAATAATGTCAAACTGACTAACGGCGGCGGCACCAATCAAACGCCCGGCTCGATCAACCTGGCCAACGGGGGCCCCGCCGCAACAGTGAACATTACCAATAGCGTCATCTGCGGCAATAACAGCACGAGAGTGAATTTTGGCGGGACGATCTCTGTCCGCGAAGGCCAGGGCCAAGGCGCCCGCAGGCTTAATATAAGCAACAGCATCATTTGCAACAACACCAGCGTCGGGCGAGGCGGCGCGAGCTTCTCTTACGGCGGCAGCGGCAATATCATCGGCAGTCAGACTTGCGGCTTTCCCACAGTCAGCAACAACGCCGACCCGCGCCTGGTCCAGATCCAGCCTCCCGGCCCGGTCCCCACCGACCCCAACGCGCCGCATTACGCCTACGCCCTGGGAGCGGGCAGCCCCGCGATTGACGCCGTCGACTGTGTTACTGGCGTAACCCCTGACTTGCTGGGCAGAAACCGTCCGCTCGGCGCTCGCTGCGATATCGGAGCGGTTGAATCTATCCCGCCGCCGCCACAGCAGCCGGTCGGCAATGGCAGCGGCAATGGCAGCGGCAGCGGCAGTGGCAACGGTGGCGGTGGACGCGGCAGTGGCGATAGCTCTCGCGCCAGCACCGAGCCCGAGCCCGTCAGGATCTCTCCCGCCCAGACCTGCGCCGCCCTCTCGCCCGGCATCATGGTCAGCAATGCCAGCCCCGGCACGGCCTGTCAAAGCGTTAGCGGCGCCGCCATTGGGCATCCCGACCTTCTCGCCGCCCATCCCGCCAGCGTCGTCGATGTCTGGGGCCGGGTCACGCCGGATACCAAGGTCTGCTTCCAGGCTTCCAGCGGCAGCATCCGCTTCATCGACACGACCGCCATGCCGCGGACGGTCGCGACTTTGCCCGCTTTCAGCAGCGATGGCATGATCTGCGGCATGATCGACCGCGCCGGGCAGGTCGCCTTGATCGCGGACGGCAGCAACCAACCAAGACCAGCCGCCCGCCCGACGCCCGAACACGGCGCCAAGCCACTGTCCGATTGCATGGTCCGCGCCAAATACAGCCTCAACTTCCGCGACGCCCCCGCCGGCGCGAAAATTGGCGGCGTGCCTCACAACGCGGTTCTCACCGCCCTCGCGCGCACGCCCGGCTGGTTCAAGGTCGATTATCATGGCGCCAAGGGCTGGATCGCCGCCATGTATGTCGAGCCGATGGGGCTTTGCGGGTAGGGGCGTGAGGGCGAGACAAGTCTCGCCCCTACAGATTCTGTGATGGGGCGAGAGGGCGATGCGCCGCCGATTCGAGTACAATAAAGACGATCGTTCAAATTCACGCGAGTTTGAAAAGAGGTCGTCATGTCTAAAGAACGCAAGCGCATCAAGGTCACCTACTCCACCCTGGGCAGCCCGGATCCTCTGCTGCACGAATACTTCGAAGAGGATGTCGCCGATCTGAAGAACAACCTCGGCAAAAGTTACAAGATGCTCATCAATGGCGAATGGGTCGACGGCGACGGGGCATTCGAGAATCGCTCCCCTATCAATACCGATTGGCTGCTGGGCGTCTTCGCGCGCGCCTCCGCCGACCAGGTCGATCGAGCGGTGGCCGCCGCGAAAGCCGCCTTCCCCGCCTGGCGCGATACCCCCTGGGCGGAACGCTGCGCTCTGCTCAATCGGGTTGCCGATTTGATCAGCGAGCGCCTCTTCGAAATCTCCGCCGCCGTCAGCATGGAGATCGGCAAGAACCGTCTGGAAGCCATCGGCGATGTCGAAGAAACCGCCGACCTCATCCGCTACTGCGTCGATGCCATGCGCGACAATGCCGGCTTCGACCGGCAGTTGCTCAGCGAAAGCGATCAGCACTTCAACCGCAGCGTGCTCAAGCCTTACGGCGTCTGGGGCGTCATTGGTCCCTTCAACTTCCCCGCCGCCCTCACCGGCGGGCCCACCGGCGCCGCCCTGGTCGCCGGCAATACCGTCGTGCTGAAACCGGCGGCTGAAGGCTCGCTCACCGCTTGCCTGATCGCCCAGTGCATCGTCGACGCGGGCCTCCCGCCCGGCGTTTTCAACATGGCGCTGGGCGGCGACGAACCGGGCATGGCGCTGACGGCCAATTCCGATCTCGCGGGCTTGACCTTCACCGGCAGCTACGAGGTCGGCATGAGCATCATCAAGAGCTTCCCCACCGCCGCCGGTTACTACCGTCCCGTCATCGCCGAAATGGGCGGCAAGAACCCGACCATCGTCAGCGCCAAAGCCGATCTCGACAAGGCGGCGCTCGGCGTCATGCGCTCGGCTTTTGGCTTAACCGGGCAGAAGTGCTCAGCCTGTTCCCGCGTCTACGTCGATGCGGCGGTGAAAGACGAATTCGTGAACAAACTGGTAGACCTGGCAGCCGAGGTCAAAGTCGGCGACCCCACCGATGCCGATACCTATATGGGACCGATCATCGGCGAGAAGGCCTACCAAGCCTACCAGCGCTACATCGACGAGATGGACGCGGGCAAGGTCCTAGCCGGCGGCGAGACGCTGTCACCGGGCAATGGCTATTTCGTCGCGCCAACCGTGGTGAGCGAACTGCCCGATGATCATCGGCTGTGGCAGCATGAGATGTTCGCGCCCATCGTCGCCGTGCGCGGCGTCTACAGCCCGGATGAAGCGATGCGCCTGGCGAATGGCGTCGCCCTCGGTTTGACCGCCGGCTTCTACAGCGAAGACGCAGCCGAGGTCGAGTGGTTCCTGGATAATATCGAAGCGGGCACGCTCTACGTCAACCGCGCCACCGGGGCGACCACCGGCGCCTGGCCCGGCTATCAGTCCTTCGGCGGCTGGAAAGGCAGCACCGGCAGCAACAAAGCGGCGGGCAGTTGGTACTACCTGCAGCAATACATGCGCGAGCAGTCGCACACGATTGTGGAATGATTCCGCGGTGCACTCGGTGGTGAAAACAAAAAGGGCGACCCAATGGCTCGCCCCTACAAAACGTAGTATTTGACCTAGCCCTTGACCGCGCCAAAGGTCTGCCCGCGCACGATGAAGCGCTGCGCCATCAGCGACGAAAGCGCGGCATCGCTAGCGTTTGCGCGGCAACTGTAGTCTAATCTATGAAAAAATAGATTAAGGACATTCCTCATGAATATGCAGATGGCGCTGTCTGCCTTTGGCGTCACCGACACCACCCTCAGCCCCGCCGAAAAGCAGCAACTTGACAAAAACGGTTTTCTTCCGCTGCCGTCCATCTTGTCAGCCGCGGAGGCGGAGGCGCTTCGGGCGCGCTTCCAAGAGCTCATTGATGAGGAAGGCGATGAGGCGGGCCTGGAGGTGCATCAAGAGGCCGGCACCGAGCGGCTTGCCAACCTGGTAGACAAAGACCCGCTCTTCGAAATCTGCTTCACCCAACCGCAAGTTCTGGCGGCGATGAATCATGTGCTTCAAGGGGACTTCAAGCTGTCATCACTGAACGGCCGCGCCTCATTGCCCGGCGAGGGACACCAGGCTTTGCACGCCGATTGGTCAGAAGGGGTCGATCCCAGCAATTATCAAGTCTGCAATTCGATTTGGCTCTTGGTCGATTTCACGCTGGAAAACGGCGCGACGCGAATCGTTCCGGCTTCTCATCGCAGTGGGCAAGTCCCTCAAAGGGCGCTCGACGATCCGCGGGCGGCGCACCCGGAAGAAGTGCTCTTGACCGGCAAGGCTGGCACGGTCGTCGTCTTCAATTCGCACTTGTGGCACGGCGGCACAGTCAATCGCACAATGTCCACGCGCTACGCCCTGCACTCGTACTTCACCCGACGCCGCCATCCCCCGCAGACAAACTTTCAAGGCCTGGTCAGCGAATCCACCTTGGCAGGCCTCAGCCCGGAGGCGCGCTTCATTCTCGATGCCTGAATGAGCGGCAGTCGATCATCAATTTGCCTTTGAGCCGGTTGCATTCGGCGCAGAGCAGTTGAATATTGTCGAACTGCGACAGCCCGCCTTTCGCGACAGGAATCACATGATCGAGCACCAGATTGTCGCCGGCGCCACAGTTGACGCAACGCTCGCCGCCTTCCTCAACGAGCTGTCGATACCATTCCGTATGATGCCGCTGCAGCTTCCCTCGTTCGCGCCGCTTGACTTGAGGCGGCACCGCCCATTGGGGAGCGCTCTGACGCCGCTTCGGCAGATATGCCCGTCCGCCGCGCGCCAGAAAGCGCTTCAGATCGCTTTCGGGCTCTCCGCAGGCGCAACGGTGAGTCACTCGTCCGCAATAGCCGCAGCGCATTGCCTCTTCGCCTGATAAACGTGTTCGCCCATGATGAAAGTCGCTTGCGCGCCCATGTCTTCATCCCAAATGATGATATCGGCATCGGCGCCCGCCTTCAGCGAACCCTTCTGCGGATACATGCCAATTGAGCGCGCCGGGACCCGTGTCAGCATCGGCAATGCCTGCGCCAGCGACAAATCGCAGAAGCGCATCACGTTTCGCAGCGCCCCCTCCATGGTCAGTGTGCTGCCAGCCAAACCGCCGGACGGCGACCGCGCCTGACCATCTTTGACCGTGACGAGGGCATCGCCCGTCGCATATTGACCATCGCCCAACCCGGTCGCCAGCATCGCGTCGGTGATGACAACAACCCGTTCAATGCCGACAAGGCGAACCAGCATGCGGACCACAGCCGCATGCACATGGATGCCGTCGGGAATGATTTGGAAGGTGACGTCAGGGTTCTCGAGCGCGGCGACGAAGAGACCGGGCTGCCGGTGATGGATGCCGGGCATGCCGTTGAAGGTATGCGTCACTTGTCGCGCGCCCGCGGCGAAATAGCGAGTCGCCGCTTCATAATCGGCGCCGCTGTGCCCGATTGAGACTGTCGCGCCCTGCGCCAGCGCCTCGCGCATCAAGCCCGCGCCACCAACAATTTCCGGCGCCATGGTGATCATTTTGATCAGACCGGTCTCCAGCCAGGGCAGGTATTCTTCGCGCTTTGGCTCGCGCAGGTGCGTTTCCGCTTGCGACCCGCGATAGTCGCGATTGAGGTAGGGTCCTTCAATATGCGCGCCAAGCAAGGGGGCCCCGGTTGAATCAGCAAAGTTCGACATCGCCCTTAGCGCTGCATTGATACGCTCGGCGGAATCGGTCATGGTGGTCGCCAGAAAGCTGGTGACACCGCCTTGAATGAGGAAAGCGCACAGACCTTCTAATGAGGCATACGAACCATCCATCACGTCAAAGCCCTTGCCGCCATGCAAATGCAGGTCGATGAAACCCGGCAGCACATAGCGGCCGCGGCCGTCTATTCGCTGATCATCCCTTTGACGCTCAAGATCCGCTGGCGGCCGCAAGCCTTCGATGAGGCCGTCCTGCAAGATGAGCGTATGCCCGCAGACGAATCCGTCTTCTTGCCAAACCTGGCTGTTTTCGATTAGGATTCGCGACACGTGGAATCGTCCAGACAGCATCTCAATATACGAGCAACACCCGCGAGTATATCACTGATTATCAGCGCTTCGGCAGCCGGATCACTGAGCAGCTTCCTGCTGCCAATATGGGATATGCGTTACTCTCTGTTAGAATAGTGGCTCGTATAGCGCGATAGAGGAACAGTCATGACCGGCGGGCAGCACACTTTGCGGGAAATCATGAGCCAACCCGATGTCTGGGTCGAGGCGCTCGCTGCCTTTGATCCTCAGGTAGGGCTCCTGCAAGCATGGCTGGCGCCTGACGCATTCGACCACGTCATCGTGACCGGCTGCGGCTCGACCTACTACCTGGCGCTGACCGCCGCCCGTCTCTTGCGCCAAGCCGGTTGTCATGCCCTCGCCTGCCCCGCTTCCGAGCTGCTGCTGCACCTGAACTCAGTCTGTCTGCCCGGTCAACGTTATCTGCTGTTGAGCGTCTCGCGCTCCGGCGCCACCAGCGAGACTGTGCGCGCCCAGCAACACTTCAAAGCCAGCGTCCGTGGTCCAGTAATCACCATCACTTGCGACAGCAGCAGCCCGCTCGCACAGAACGCCGACCTCGCTATCGCCGTTGACGCCGCTCAGGAGCAAAGTGTCGCGCAGACGCGCTCCTTCACCAGCATGTTGGTTGTCGCGCAGCAACTCGCCGCCCTTGTCGCAGGCCGCGACCTCGCCGCCAGCCATCCGCTGCCCGACGTTTGCCGCCACCTGCTCGAGCGCTACGGCGGTCTGGCTCAATCGCTGGGAGAAAACAGCGACATCAAAAAGTTCTTCTTCTTGGGCTCCGATGCGCTTTATGGCATCGCCTGTGAAGCCATGCTCAAGATGAAGGAAATGTCGCTGGCCTACAGCGAAGCCTATCATACGCTGGAGTTTCGTCACGGTCCGATGTCGATGGTGGGCGAAGACAGCCTGGTCATCGGCTTGGTCTCGTCCGAAGCCGCCAAGGAAGAAGTCCGCGTACTGAACGAAATGGCTGCGATGGGCACCAAAGTACTGGCAATTGGACAGGCTCCCATCGAGAAGCATCAGTGCGTCAGGCTGCCGGCGGAGCTGCCGCCTTGGTCTATACCGGTCTTGCACTTGCCCGTGCTGCAATTGCTGGCTTATCATCGCGCAATTCATAACGGCTGCGATCCCGACAGACCGCAGAATCTCAGCGCCGTTATCGAGCTAGACGACATTTAGAGGCTCGGCGCAAACAAAGGATGAACGCCGTATGTCAGAATTAACGCTTTTCCCGCAACCGCAGCAGCTGGAGCGCCAGCCCGGCGCCTTCACGCTCAATGCGCACACGCGCTTGTTCGCGGCTGAGGGCGCGCTTGGCGAAATGCTCGCCTATTACCTGCGCCCGGCCACCGGCTTCGGCCTGCCGGTACACCCGCTTGATGACGACATACTCGCGGACGTAACCAATGCCATCACCCTGCTTCCCTCCGCTGAAGGAGAAACCGAAGCGTACACGCTCAATGTGGCGCCGGAGAGGGTCACCTTGCGGGCTGGCGGACGCAGCGGTTTTCTCCATGCGATGCAGACATTGCGGCAGCTCATGCCAGCGCAGATCCTCTCCGAAGAGAAAATCAACGGCGTGGACTGGACGATTCCCGGCGTAATCATCAGCGACGAGCCGGCATTCGGCTGGCGTGGATTGCACCTCGATGTCGGCCGGCACATGTTCTCGGTCGACTTCATCAAGAAGTTCCTCGATACGATGGCTTTCTACAAATTCAATACCTTCCACTGGCATCTCACGGAGGATCAAGGCTGGCGGCTGGAAATCAAGAAGTATCCACGCCTGACGGAGGTCGGCGCCTGGCGGCGAGAAACCATCCTCCCTAATAGCCGGGATCAGTACGACGGCGTCCCCCACGGCGGCTTCTACACGCAGGAAGAAGCGCGAGATATCGTCGCCTACGCCGCTGAGCGGGGCATCACCGTCGTACCCGAAATCGAATTGCCCGGTCACTGTGGCGCGGCGCTCGCGGCTTATCCGGAATTGAGTTGTAATGGCGAGGAACGCGAGGTCCGTACCAGATGGGGCATCGCGGAAGATACCTACTGCGCTGGCAAGGACGACGTATTCACCTTTCTTAAAGATGTCTTCAGCGAAGCGCTTGAATTGTTTCCCTCCGAATTCATCCATATTGGCGGCGACGAAGCGGAGAAGAAATTCTGGAAAGCCTGCCCCGCTTGTCAGGCCCGCATTAAAGCCGAAGGGCTGGCCGATGAAGATGAACTGCAAAGCTGGTTCATTCGCCAGATCGAAAGCTGGCTCAATGAAAGAGGACGTCGTCTAGTCGGCTGGGACGAGATTCTGGAAGGCGGTCTCGCGCCGAACGCCACTGTCATGAGCTGGCGCGGCAGTGAAGGGGGCATTGCCGCGGCCAACGCCGGGCACGATGTCGTCATGACGCCGAACACATACTGTTACCTGGATTACTATCAGCACGAAGATTGGGAGCGTGAGCCGCCAGCCCTTAGACGTACGCTGACATTGAAGCAGGCTTGGCAGTATGTGGTGATTCCGGAGCAGATCGCCAAAGACAAGAAGCATCATATCCTCGGCGGCCAGGGCAATATCTGGACCGAATTCATCCCCACAAGCGAGCAGGTGGAATATATGGCGTTCCCGCGGGCCATCGCCATCGCCGACATACTGTGGAATCATCCCGAAGAGCGAAGTTACGATGCCTTGATAAAACGCCTGCGCGAGCATTTGCCATGCCTGGATTCTCTGGGCGTCAACTATCGCCAATTGGACGACTGAAGGACGGGCGCGCTATGCATCTGCAAAGGGAAATCGCTCAGCAGCCGGCCGTCATTGAACGTCTGTTAAATGATGGCAAGGCACTAACCGAAGCGGTGGCCACCGCCATCCGCGACTTCAACCCGGGTTTCGCTTGCATCGCCGCGCGCGGCACCTCGGATAACGCCGCTCATTATGCCCAATATATGTTTGGCGGGATGCTGCGCATACCGGTGATGCTGGCGACGCCTTCGCTGCACACGGTCTACGGGACGCCGCCAGACCTGTCCAAGGCGCTGGTCATCGGCATCTCGCAATCGGGGCAGGCGGAGGATGTGCGGACGGTCTTGAACGACGCGAATCAGCAAGGCGCCCTCACGCTGGCGATTACAAATTTCGAAGAGTCACCACTGGCGCAGACCGCGAAATATCATCTGCCGTTGCTCGCCGGGCGGGAATTGAGCGTGGCTGCCACCAAGACCTATACCGCGCAGTTGACGGTGATCGCCATGCTAACAGGCGCGCTGGCGGAAAGCGACATGATGCGGAAGGACCTGAGCGCCCTGCCCAGGCTTACGGCGCAGGCGCTGCGCCTCGGCGAAGAAATCGCGGCTTGGTCACAGCGCTATCGTTACATCAATCGCCTGGTTACATTGGGGCGGGGGTACAATTACGCAACCGCCTGCGAGATCACGCTCAAGGTCAAGGAATTGAGTTATATCGCCAGCGAAGGTTATAGCGAAGCCAATTTCCGCCACGGACCCATCGCCGCTATCGATCGCGGGCATCCGGTCATCTTGGTGTCGCCACACGGCAAAAATCTCTCCGCGATGGTGGATATGTGCCAGCGGCTCAATGAGATGAACGCCGAAACCCTGGTCATCAGCAACAATAGCGACCTGCTCGGTCAGGGCAGGCAAGCCATGACGATACCATCAACGCCGGAATGGCTCAGCCCAATCCTGGCAGTGATGCCCGGTCAAATCTTCGCCATGCAGCAGGCGCTCGCCCGCGGCTACGAGGTGGACAAACCGCGGGGCTTGTCGAAGGTGACGATCACGGAGTGAGGTCGGGGCAAAGAATCGCAACCAGGTCGGTCAATTCCGGGATTCTGTAGCGCGCGTCTGGCAACTCGTCGCAGGCTTCGTGACCCGGGCAATAATGGCAGAAGTCGATACCGGCACGCAGGCAGCCCTCGCGGTCGTGGCTGATGGAATCGCCGACATACAGGACCTCTTCCGAACTTAGCTCCAGTTTCGTCAGCGCCATTTCGAAGATTCGAACATCGGGTTTCGCCACGCCAACTTCTTCTGAAATCAGCAGAGGATCGAAAAAGTCCAGCAGAGCCGCCGCTTCCAGCCGCCCGCGTTGTGAATCGCTGTAGCCATTGGTGATCATCCCCAGCCGATACCTATGCGACAGCCGCTGCAAGACCGCTTCCGCGCCTGGATTGAGCGCGCGCGAGCGGCAAAACTCCATCCAGAATCGCTGCGCCAATTCGGCTGACCGGCTCGCGTCCAGGTCGTGCGCCGACAGGAAATCCCGCCAGCTGAATTCGATGACTTCTTCGCGACTGTATTGCCGCTCGCCGTCAGCGGTATGCGCCGACCAGTAAAGGGCGCTAATCGCCGCGTAGGTATCCGCGTAATCAGCCTTAAGCTCCGGCGCAAGTCCAGCGGCTTCCAGCGTCCGTTGCAGCGCTTCCGCTTCGCAGCCGCTCAGGCTAAACAAGGTATCGTCGAGGTCGAAAAGGATGGCGATGTACATGGCGACACTTTCTTGATATCAGGCGTCATTGCCTATTCTAACGAAGGAAGTCGCATGAACGAACGCCGCGATTTAGCTGTCATTTCAGCGCAAACAGGTTACTATCAGGTCATTGCGTGAAAGCTATAAGGAGCGCCCCATGTCCAGCGACCGCCTGCAGCGATTTCAGGGTATCCTCGCCGAGCACGCCGATCTCGCCTTCTTCCCCATCTCGTCCGACCTGCAATATTTGACCGGCGTCCCGCGTGATTTTCCCAATTACGGCAATACGATTCATCCCGGCGACTGGCTCGAGGGCGCCTGGATCAGTCCACAGCAGGCGCCGGTGCTGCCATTGCCGCGCATGACCGCTGAGTTCGGTGGCTTGAGCCGGCTGGAAGGCATCGACATCCGCGTCCTGGGCGATTGGGATGAACCGACCGAAATGGTCAAGGCTATCCTAGATGGATTCAACTTGCCGGCGAATCCGCGCGTGGCGATTAGCGACTTCGCCACTGGCGAGACGGTCTCCCATTTGCAGCCGTTGCTGCCCGGCGCAAGGTTTATGTCGGCGACGGCGCTGCTGCGTCCGATGCGCGTCATCAAGACGGAAGCCGACATCAACCAGATGAGAGAAGCGGGGCGTATCACCGAAGCCGCTTTCACCGATACGCTCAAAGCGCTGCGCCTGGGCATGACCGAGCTGGAAATCGTCGAAGAAGTCAATTATCAGTTGCGTAAACATGGCTCGCTGGGCCAATCCTTCACGACTTCGCTTTACAATTCGGGACCGGATCATCCGCTGCTCTTTGGCGCGCGGATGGAGAGCTGGCACCGGGCGCTGGATCCGCCGGTGTCCATCCTCTTTGATTTTGGCGGCATCTATGAGGGCTGGTGTTACGACTTCGGGCGCACCGTCTTTTTCGGTGAGCCGGACGATGAGGCGCAGCGCGTTTACGATGTGATGATGGCATCGCAGGCGGCCGGCGTGGCGGCGCTGAAGGCGGGCGAAGCCACCACCACTGACGCGGACCGCGCGGCGCGCCAGGTTATTGAGGACGCGGGCTACGGCGAAGCCTTCCGGCACCGCCTTGGGCACGGCATCGGCATGGATGTGCATGAACCGCCCTTCCTGACCAAAGGCGATGAGACGCCGCTGCAAGAAGGCATGCTGTTCACAATTGAGCCGAGCATTATGCAGATCAACAGCTACTCGGCGCGGGTTGAGGATGTGGTGGTGGCCAGGCCCGGCGGCGGCGAAAAGCTCACCAATGGCTGGCAGGAGTTGATTGTGGTGGATTGACGGGGCGAATTCATTGATGATTTGGGCGATTCAAGAGTCGCCTCTGCACTACTTGTATAGGAGATACTCCGCGCGCATTCGTGCAAATTCGTGCAAGTCCGACTGCCAACTCTCGATGAGCGAATCGACCGGCTCGTCCGAATCAATGTGAAGGCGCAAGCTATCGCTGCCCCAGAGCAGGTCAATTGGCGGGCGCGCGCCATCGCCCCAGGGTTGACGCCAAGCGAATTCAGCGGGATAGCGCCGCTTCAAGGTCTGCAACATATGCAGCATGGCGTTCACCGGCTGCAATGCGTCTCGATCGGTCACGTAAACATGCACACCAGCGCATAGCTCGCCCTGATACTTGCTAAAGGTGGGCACAAAATAGACCGGTCGGAAGAGCAAGCCCGGCAGCGACCGTTCATTCAACTCATCGGCCAGCGATTCCGCATTGATCCAGGGCGCGCCGATGTATTCGAAGGGGCGGGTCGTGCCTCTGCCTTCGGAAAGACGCGTGCCTTCGACGAGGCAAGTTCCCGGATAGAGCGTCATGGACTCCAGCGTCGGCAGGTTGGGCGAGGACGGGATGAAGGGCAGCCCGGTCTCATCAAACCACATCGCCCGCGACCATCCGCGCAGCGGAATCACTGTCAGGTCGCAGCTGATATCCCGCTCGTTCACAAACAGCGCGGCCTCGCCAATCGTCATGCCGTAGCGGATGGGCAGTGGATAAGGTCCTACGAAGGACGTATATGCCGGATCCAGAACGGGACCTTCGACATGCCTCCCGCTAATTGGCGCCGGGCGGTCCAGCAGGATAACGGCGACGCCGGCCGCCTTCGCCGCCCACATGACGTAGAGCGTGGACGCCAGAAACGTGTAAAAGCGGACGCCGGCATCCTGCAGATCAATGAGGATGATGTCAAGGTCGGCCAGCATCTCGGCTGTCGGTGATTTTCTCTCTCCATAGAGGCTGTAGACTGGCAGCCCCGTGAGCGGGTCAATGGCGGAAGCGACCGGACTGCCGGCTTGCGCATCGCCGCGAATGCCGTGCTCGGGACCGAAAAGCGCGACCAAGTTCACAGCGGGATGCCGGTGCAAGCGCTCGACGCTGCCGCGCAATTGGCGGTCCACGCTGCTGGGGCAGGCCAGCAGTCCAACCCGCGACCCGGCGACCCGATCCAAATGCGCCTCAAGGAAGACTTCCAATCCCAGTTCGGTTGTCATGCGCTGCTCCCTCCTGGGCGCGTTTCAATGGCCGGTCTCACGCGGGCGCCTCGGCGCTGCGGCGCGCCGTCGTCAGCTTGAGATCGGGGGGCTGACGAACGCTATCGATGAGGGCTTGCACGCAGGTTACCAGCTCGATCGGCGAGTAACCGCTCTTGCGCATGAGCGTAATTTCGCCGTGAATATCGGGGCTGATCGATTCGCTGGCGCCCTTGGCCGAGACCAAAATGACGGGAATATCACGCAGCGCCGCGTCCGCCTGCATCGCCGCAATCACCTCAAAGCCGTCCATTTCGGGCATCAGCACATCTAGCATCAGCAGGTCTGGCTGGCGCTCGCGCATCATCGCGATGCCTTCCCGCCCGCTAAAGGCGGCGCGAACGCAATAGCCCGCGTCCAGGCTACGCAACGTCTGCGAAAACAGGCGCACAATATCACGATTGTCATCAATAATCATGATCGATCCCAAGCGGTCTCCAAATTGGGACAGCACCCTCTTCAGCATGGCGCGCGAGACCGGCTTGACCAGGTAATCATGGACGCCGCGCTGGCGGATCGCGCTTCGGCCGCTGGGCGTGGGAATCGTCACAACATGCAAGCCGACGTGGCTGCGCCGCACTTCATCGAGCAACTGCGAATAACGATGGTCGCGCGCCAGTAGAAGAACGTCCGGCTCAAACTTGGCAATCGCGCGCAAGGCATCAGCCTCGGTGTTGCATTCCCGAACCTTGTGAGATTTCAAGTAGCGGGTGAAGAAGCCAGTTACCGCCTCATCGGCATCGACGGCCAGAATCCGTTTCTCCGCGTCGACCGCTTTACCCAGCGGATTGCTCGACGGCATCTGGGCGACCAGATTTTGCGTGGTCGGCAGCGAGAAGGAAAAACAGCTCCCCAGCCCGGGCGAGCCGGCGCTGCTCACCGTCATCGCCCCGCCGTGCAAGCGGATCAACTCGCGGCTGAGCGTCAAGCCCAAGCCCGTGCCCCGTTCGCCACCGGCCTCATCGCCAGCAACCTGATAAAACTCTTCAAAGACATTCTTGATATCGGCTTCGCTCAAACCAATGCCGGTGTCGATGACGCTGACGATCGCTTCCTTTTCATCAATGACGATCTCGATCGTGATGCCGCCTTCGCCGGTGAAGCGCACCGCATTCACGAGCAGGTTGAGCAAGATCTGGCGAATGCGCACCGGATCAAACCACATGTCGGGCAGGTTGGCCGGGATATTAATCTCGAAAGCAAGCCCTTTTTTGGCGATCAAATCGGCTACCATGTCGCTGGCTTCGCGCACCGAGTCGCGCAGGTTGGCTTTCTCCTTGACGATCGCGAGATGCTGCGCCTCCAGCTGGGAGATATCCAGCACATCATTGATCAGATTCTCCAGGTGCCTGGCATTGCGATAAACCGCATGGATATCGGCGCGGTAGCCGGCGGGCAGGGGCTGGTCATAAACCTCCGGCGCCAGGATCATCACTTCGCTGAAACCCACGATCAGATTGATCGGCGTGCGCAATTCGTGGCTGACGTTGGCGGCGAAACGCGCCTTCGCCAAGCGTGATTCTTCAGCCTGCTCGAAAGCGATCTCCAGCTTTCTGTTGATGACGCGCAGGCGTTCCTGATATTCCTGCAGCTGTTTGGACATGAGCACCAGCTCGGCGCGGCTCTCGCGGGCTTCGTTCATCTGCTCGGCCGCGTAATCCTGAAAGCCCTGGCTGATCTTCAGCAGATTGACGAAATAACGCTTGAGCAAGCCCACGCTAACCAGATTGATCGCCGACAAAATCAGCATAAAAGCGAGTTCAGCCGCGGGCGCAAAGGCGAGCAGAAACAGGCCGTCGACAATTAGCGCGAGCGCGATCCAGGGCGGCGTCAGCAAGATGACAGCGACGATCAGGCTGGTCGGGATCAAGTAAAGTACGGCGCCGTCGGCGCTGGCGATGGAGATCTGCACGGCGATCAAGGCGATGCAGAATAACAGAAAGAAGCAGGCAAAGTTGAAGC
Organism: Phototrophicaceae bacterium; assembly: GCA_965205125.1. Classification (GTDB taxonomy): domain Bacteria; phylum Chloroflexota; class Anaerolineae; order Aggregatilineales; family Phototrophicaceae; genus UBA6055. Next base: position 511,857 of record CBDBFY010000001.1, on the reverse strand, counting down.
TGCGCGATTTGATGAAATAGCTGAGGCCGCAGACGGCGATCATGATAACGACATCAAACATGATGATGTCCGGCAGGTTGCCGGGCAGGATGTCGCCCGCCGCAATCAGCGCCCACAAGCCGATGCCGAGCAGAAGCAAGGTGATATTCATGAATTCGTCGCGAATGTCGCGTTCCTGCGTGGATGTCATGATTGTCTCTCCCCTTGATGGCGGTCCGGGGCTGGCGCCTCTATTGTCACATGCGCGAGGCTGTTTTGACAAAGAATGGAATGCAAGCCATAATCGGCGATGATAACAGCGTTGCGATGGCAGCGGAAACAAGGTTATCCGCAGTTTTACGAGGTTTTAGAAGGAGGATGGAAGGTCATGAGCGAGAGAAAAGTATCAAGGCGGGATTTCTTGCGGGCGAGTATGGCGGCGGGCACGGCCGCGGCGATATCCGCGATGCCGGCTGGCTTGACCTACGCGCAAGAGCAGGCATTCCTCAATTATTGGACCGGTTGGAGCGGCTTTGAATTTGATGTGCTGCAAGGCTTGGTCGACCAGTTCAATGAAGAGCACGACAACAGCTACGTCAACATGACGACCGTTTTCGGGCAATACGAGAAGGTGCTGACGGCGATCGCCGGCGGCAATCCGCCCGATGTCGTCTCGGCGGTATGGCTGCATCAACTGGTGCAGATCGCATCGCAGGGCGCGCTCACGCCATTGACCGCCTACGCCGAAGCGGCCGGCATCGATGGCTCGGAATACTTCCCGCAGCTCTGGGAGAATTGGTGGTATAACGGCGAGCTTTGGGGGCTGATGTGCACCTCGAACGCGCGCGTTCTGGCTTTCTCGCCGCCGGCGCTGGCGGAGCTGGGCGTCAGCGAACCGCCGACCAGCATTGATGAGTTGGACGAGGTTTCGCAAGCATTCGAGATCATTGACGCCGATGGCAATATAGAGCGCGTGGGCTTGTTGCCGGCCAATCTCACCTGGTGGGCGCACGTCTTCGGCGGGGGATTGTATGACGAGGATAGCCAGACCATTACCGCGAACGACCCGGCCAATGTGGCGGCGCTGGAGTGGATGGCTGGCTATTGGGAACGGCTGGGTCCTGAGAAGGTGGCGGCTTTCACCAGCGGCTTCGGCGATTACCTCAGTACGCAAAATCCATTCTTCGTCGGCAAGGAAGGCTTCAAGCAGGTCGGCGAATGGTTCATCCAGTTCCAGAAAAAGTTCGCCCCCGATCTCGAGATGGATATGATCGCGGCGCCGTATCCCGATGGCGGCCGCCCGAATTGCACGACCTTCGGCGGCAGCGTCTTCACCATTCCGACCGGCGTGATCAACCCGGACGCGGCTTGGGAATTCATCCGCTGGCTCAGCGAAGACGAGCACATGGGCGAATTCTGCTTCAATATCCAGAATATCCCGCCCAAGGTGGGCGCGGCGACGGCCGAGCGCTTCGTCAGCGATCATCGCTTCCAGTTGGCGCTGGACCTGCTGAATGGACCCAACGCTTTTGGACCGGCGAAGATTCCAGTGAACGACTTCTACAATTCGCGCCTGGGCGAAGCCGAGACTTCGGTCAAAGCCGGCATGCTCAGCGCGCAGGAAGCGCTGGACCGCGTGACCGAGGAGGTCCAACGCGAGCTCGATATGGCGATGATGTAGAATCACGCACATTTCATTCATATAGGATTGCGGGCGACCTAATAGGTCGCCCCTACATCACCATCGTTTCAAGTCACTTGCGCTACGTCAGGGCCGGTCAGTTACTGGCTGACGTTCGGTGTTTGTCCGCTGGCATGTTTACCTAATGAACATCGCATTGCTGAGGATTCGATTGACCAAGCAGCAGCGGCGGGCGCTGATTGTTGGCTTGCTCTTCATTTCGCCGGCGATCATCGGCTTCTTCGTCTTCAACATTGGACCCATCGTTCAGTCGCTGCAGTACAGTTTCACGCGCTACAACATCTTGCAGCCGCCGCGTTGGGTCGGCTTGAACAATTACAAGTTCTTGATCGAGAGCGACCGCGTCTTCCGCATCGGCATCAGCAACACACTCTACATGGTGCTCATCGGCTTGCCGATACACCTGGTCTTCAACATGCTGATGGCGCTGCTGCTGAATACGAAGATCAGAGGATTGTCGCTCTATCGCAGCATCTTCTACATCCCGTCGATCACGCCGGTAGTCGCTTCCACCATCGTTTGGCTCTGGATCTTCAACGGGCAATTCGGCATCTTGAACGAATTCCTGAAGTTCCTGGGCTTGTCGCCGATCGGCTGGCTGACCGACCCCAAATGGGTGAAACCATCGCTGATATTCATGGGCGCCTGGTTCGGCGGCAACACCATCCTGATCTACCTGGCGAGCCTGCAGGATGTGCCATACGACCTGCTTGAATCGGCTGAGTTGGATGGGGCCAACGCGATCCAGAAGACCTTCAGAATCACGCTGCCGATGATCAGCCCGGTCATCTTCTATACCATCATCGTCAACGTCATCGGCTATTTTCAGTATTTCACCGAAGCCTGGGTGATGACAGCCACGCGCGACGGAGCGGCCGGCGGCGTCGCCAATTCGGCGATGTTCTATTCGATGTATCTCTATCAGACGGCTTTCCAGCAATTCAAGATGGGTTATGCCAGCGCCCAAGCCTGGATATTGTTCATGATCGTATTGATCGCCACCGTCTTCTTGTTTAAGACGGCCGGCTGGGTCTACTACCATGCGGAAGATTAAGCGATGACGGCGAGCATCCACTGGCGGGAAAACCGCATCGTGCAGGATCGCATCAAAAAGACGATCGCCTACACTATCGTGATCATCATGGCGGTGGCTTATATCTTCCCGCTCTACTGGCTGATTGTGACAGCGCTGAAGACCGATCTGGAGATCTTCCAGCAGCCGCCGCCGATCTTCCCGCCCAATCCACAATGGCAGAACTTCGGCGAGTCCACCACCTATATCCCCTTTTGGCGCTATATGTGGAATACGATCGTCATCTCCGGCTTGACGGTGCTGGGCACGGTCCTGTCTTGCACCTTCATCGCCTATGGCTTCGCGCGAATTCGCTGGCCCGGGCGCAATATCATTTTCCTCATTTATCTTTCAACCATCATGCTGCCATCGCAGGTGACGCTGATTCCGCTGTATCTAATCTTCCGCGATCTCGGCTGGGTGGGCACCTTCTTGCCCCTGGTCGTGCCGCATTTCTTCGGCAACGCGCTCTACGTGTTCCTGCTGCGCCAATTTTTGCTCACCATCCCCCTCGAATTAAGCGATGCCGCCAAGATCGACGGCGCCAGCGAATTGGGCATCTTGTGGTATATCATGATCCCGCTGATGCGCCCGGCGCTGGCGGTGGTGGCGCTCTTCACCTTTGTGCAAACGTATCGCGATTTCCTGGGACCGCTTATCTATTTGCAGAATCAGCAGGATTGGACGATATCGCTGGGATTGAAACTGTTCCAGAATATGTACGGTGCGCAATGGCAGTTGATGATGGCCGCCTCGACGCTGGCGATGCTGCCGACGATTGTGCTCTTCTTCTTCACGCAGAAGACCTTTGTGCGCGGCATCGCGCTGACCGGGCTGAAGGGCTAAAGGGCTAAAGAATGACAAGATTACGTGTTGCCGTTATCGGCGCGGGCGGGATCGCCGGGACGCATTTGCGCGCTTACGCGGCAGAAGCCCAACGCTGCCAGATCGTCGGCATCGCCGATATTGACCTAGATGCCGCGCGGTCGCGAACGGAGGAATACGGCGGCCAAGCCTTCACTGACGGCGTAATGATGCTTGAGCGGCTTCAGCCCGATGCCGTCAGCATCTGTACGCCGCCGAAGTACCGGATTCCTTATGTTGAAGCGGCGGCAAAACACGGTATCGCCGTGCTCTGCGAGAAGCCACCGGCCCGCACGCTTGCCGAAACGGGCGCCATCGTCGATGCGATGCGCGGGGGCATCCTGCAATTCGCCTTTTGCCATCGCTTTCACCGGCCCTTAAATGCGGCGCAAGACCTTATTCGCAGCGGTCAGCTGGGCGAACTCGTTCAGATTGAGAATCGCTTCGCCTTTCGTTTCGCGCGGGCGGGGGTGTCCTGGTTCACCGACGCCGAAATCGCCGGCGGCGGCATTTTGATCGATACGCTTGTGCACAGCATCGATATCTTTCGCGCGTTGACCGGGCAGGAAATTGAAGCGGCGCATGCCTTCTTGTCGTCCACGCTGCCGATTGAAGTGGAAGACAGCGCCTCGCTGCTGGTACGGAGCAGTGGCGGTGTTCTGGGGACGTTGAATTGCAGTTGGGTGACGCCCATTGGCGACTCTTTTGTGCGGATTCACGGCAGCCAAGGGCAAGCCGTCATCGACTACAACGCGGCGGCTGGCTTGCGCTACCAGTTGGCGGACGATGCCGATTGGACCGAGACGGAGTTTGACGCGCCCGATCGCTTCGCGCGGCAGGCGGCGCATTTTCTCAATTGCGTCGAGGGCAAGAGCAGCCCATTGGTCAACGGCGAGGACGGACTGGCGGTGATGCGTGTTATTGAATCTGCCTATGAATCAGCGGGAGTAAAGCGGTGAAACTAAGCTTGAGCATGTACAGCTGTGTGCGAGCGGTCCAAGCTGGGCAACTCGATCTGTTGGGATTCGTCGACTACGCGGCCGCGCAAGGCGTCGCCGGCGTTGAATTGCTTGATATCTTCTGGACCGATGCCGCGCGTGAGATTCCCGCCGTCAAAGCGCGCGTGGCCGCTGCCGGCATGGACATTGCAGTTTATTCCATCAGCAACAATTTCATCCAGCCGGAGGCGAGGGCCCGCGCCCAGGAATTAGCCGATTTGAAACGCGGCGTCGATATCGCGCTGGAACTGGGCACAGACGTCCTGCGCGTCTTCAGCGGGAGCGCGCGCGAAGGCGTCACGCAGGCGGAAGGCCTGGAGTGGATCCTGGAGGGACTGTCCGCCGGCGCCGCCCACGCTGCGTCAAAGGGCGTCACCCTGGCGCTGGAGAATCACAGCAAATTCGCCGGGCGCAGCGATCAGGTGCGCGACATCATCGACGCGGTCGATTCGTCCGCTTTGCGCGTCAACCTCGATACGGGCAACTTCTTGCCAGTGGGCCAGGATCCGACCGAGGCGGCAAAGCACCTGGCTGATCTGGTCGTTCTGGCGCATCTGAAGGATATGCGGCCGGCGGCGGGCGACGAAGCCAGCCATGTCTTCACCGACCCGGACGGGCAGCTGCTGACCGGGTCCGTGATCGGAGACGGCTTGGTCGACCTCGCGGCGATTCGCGCGGTGATGGATGGCGCGGGCTACGATGGCTGGTGGTCGCTGGAATACGAAGGCGCGGAGGAGCCGTTGGCGGTGGGCGTGCCGCGGAGCCTGGCAAATGCGCGGGCGCTGTTGGGGCGAGGAAGCGGCGGCTTGCGTTGATGATGACAAGTCAGCGTCGTTTTCGATATAATCGTAGAAATGTTTAGTGAGGCGGCTGGCTGATGAAACGGTCAACGATAGAACTTGAGATACCCGAACGAATAATTGAGGAAGCCCAGGGCATCGCACGACGTAGAAACAGTTCCGTAGAGTCTGTCCTACAAGATGGCTTGCTAATGGTATTTGGCCCATCAGCAGATCGCGAGGTCTCGATAGAATTGCTGCAAAACTTCAGCGATGAACAACTTTGGACACTAATCAATCATGGGCTTCTTGGCGCTCAAGACTCTCGATGGCGCGAACTTATGGCGCTGAACAAAAAAGGAGCCATGACAGATGAAGAGAGCAAAGAGCTGGACGATTTGGCGGATCTGCTAGACCGTCGGATTTTGATGAGATCCAAAGCCTTGCTGCTAATGAAGCAACGTGGTCATGATATTGATGCTTTCCTGGGGCTCGGAACATGAGACATGGCTTATGTTCCCAATCAACTGCGAAAACAAGTTGAAGCCAGAGCTAAACTGCGTTGCGAATATTGCCACACACAACAGGAAATAGTCGGCTACTTGGAAATTGACCACATAGTCCCTGAGTCAGTTGGAGGTAGAACGACGGCAGGCAATTTGTGTTTAGCATGCACGCGTTGCAACAGGTTCAAATCAAACTTCCTCAGCGGTTTCGACCCAGTTACTGGACAAGAATTGCCACTTTTTGATCCTCGCAGGCACGATTGGCATCAGCACTTTCGTTGGAATACAATCGCGACAATGGTTATCGGTTTAACTGCGATTGGTCGCGCTACGGTCGTACGTCTACAGATGAATCGCAGCGATATTGTTGATGCGCGACGTCTGTGGATAGAGGCGGGTTGGCATCCACCGGGTGACTAAACATCCTGCTGCTTCGCAATGATGACCAGATTCCGAATCGTAACATGCCGCGGCCGCGTCAGCATATACAGAGCCGCTTCGGCGACATCTTCCACTTTCAAGTAATGCTGATCGCCGACCGTCACTTTTTCAATCTCGTCGGGATCGGTCAGATTCCATAACTCATTGGCGACCCGCGCTGGCGCCAGCGACATTACGCGGATGCCAGCTTCCGCAACCTGCCGGCGCAGCGTATTGACGAAGGTCTCAACCGCATGTTTGGTCGCGCCATAAGCTGGGCCGCGATGCAGCTTCTCGTGGCCTGCCACCGAGCTGGTGACGAGAATATCGCCGGAACCCTGCGCGTGCATGATCGGGATGACCGCGTGAGCGCAGCGCATCACCGCGTCCACGTTGATCATGATCATGTCGGAAATGTCATTGATGTCGTTGGCGGCGAAATCGCCATGGATGAAGATGCCGGCGTTGGCGAAAAGCACATCGATCCGGCCGAAACGATCGAGCGCGCGCGCAGTCATATTAGTAATGTCCGCCGGCACGGTCATATCGGCGCGGACGACAAGGCACTCCGCGGGGAGCTCCGCCGCCAGCGCTTCCAACTTGTCGACCGAGCGGGCGGCGAGAACGAGCTTGCAGCCCTGCTGAGCCAGCATACGCGCGGCGCCCGCGCCAATGCCCGAGCTGGCGCCGGTGATGATGACAACTTTGCCGGAAAGACTGTTGCTCACTGAACGATTACCTAAGCATCAAGAAACTAGCTATGTCTCGATGATTGTATTAAACTCGGTTTTAGGAGAATTCGCAATGAATTCAGAAGAAACCACTTTCCACAGTCCTCATCTAGGTTTGAACGATTGGCTGGGCAAGGTTCATCAGGGTGATTGCATCAACCTGATGGATCAATTGCCTGAAGGGTCCGTCGATCTCGTCGTTACCAGCCCACCATACAATATCAAGAATAGCACAGGCAACGGACTCAAGAATGGAAGTGGCGGCAAGTGGCCCCAAGCAGAGCTCATCAAGGGTTATGCCGACTACGACGACTCGCTGCCCCACGAAGAGTATGTGGCTTGGCAGCGTCGTTGCCTGCGGTCTATGATGCGCGTAATCAGTGAGCGCGGCGCGATATTCTACAATCACAAATGGCGGGTGCAAGGCGGCTTGTTGCAAGACCGAGCCGACATTGTAAGCGGTTTTCCGGTGAGACAGATTATTATCTGGCAACGCACCGGTGGCATTAACTTTAATCCAGGTTATTTCTTGCCTACCTACGAAGTCATTTATTTGATCGCCAAGCCAAAGTTTCGCCTGTCGCCAAAGGCAAATGCGCAGGGAGATGTCTGGCGCATCCCGCAAGAGACGAAAAACCCGCATCCGGCCCCATTCCCCTTGGAACTTGCGCAACGGTGCATAAGCTCAACCGATGCGAGCGTCGTGCTGGATCCATTCATCGGTTCTGGCACAACCGCCATCGCGGCGGAAATCGCCGAGCGACAGTGGATAGGAATTGACATCAGCGAGACCTACTGCAAACTCGCCCGGCGGCGCATAAAGGACTTCAGCAAGATGCTCCTATGAACGCAATTCCGAGTGAACCGCCACGCAACAAAGTCCAACTCTTCAGTCGAATACGCGCCCTCATTGACCATGGGGAGTTTCGCATGCCTGACGATTCGCGCTATCAGGGTTCTGGCGCGGCCGGAATGTTCCTTGAAGACATGCTCGGCTTGAACGCCGGTTCGATGGATATACCTGACGGACCCGGCTGGGAGTTAAAGTGGTTCAGCAATCGGACACGATTGATCACGCTGTTTCACAAGGAAGCAAAAGGTCCAGAACACGCGATGCGTAAGATGGTTAAGCATTATGGTTGGCTCGACAGCAAAGGGCGATTGAGCTTTCGCCACACTATCGAGGGGGAATCCGACCGATTCAAAGTAATCGCTGACGAGAAACTGCGCAGACTGGTTGTACGACCACGTAAGGGTGGCGGTCCCGCTCCCTACTGGTCATATGAGGACCTGATTGCGGCAGCTGGCGCTAAGTTGCGTCGACTAATGCTGGTAAAAGGCGAAGTCGAGAAACGCCGGGTCAGATTTCTCTACGCCGAAGCCTATGAGACATTTCATCTCGCTGATTTCATTCAAGAAGTGCTGCGAGGTGCAATTGCGATTGATTTTGATTGCCGTGAAAGCAAGCCCGGAAGTGTGGGCTTGCGAAATCACGGTACCAAATTCCGTGTGTCGCCCCTGGCTATCTGTCGCCTGTACCTAAAGAAAGAAAGAATATAGCGACGACCGATCCAGCAGCATCCTCGCTCAGATATTCACCTGATTCTGCGGCAGGATCACCAAGTCGCGAATGGTAACACGGCGCGGCCGCGACAGCATATAGACCAGCGCTTCGGCGCAATCTTCAGAGGTCAGGTGTGTGCGTGCGCCGACCGAGACGCGCTCGATATCGGCCGCCTCGTGGAAGCCCCAAAGCGGATTCGCCACCTGCCCCGGCGCCAAAGACATCACCCGAAGGCCCGTGCCAGCCAGTTGCTGCCGCACCGTATGCACGAAGGTCTGCACCGCGTGTTTGCTCGCGCTATAGATCGGCTCCCAATGCACATCGATAAAACCGGAGATGGAGCTGGTCACGACGATATCGCCTGCGCCAGCCGCCTGCATCGGCGGAATGACCAGCCGAGCGCAGCGGAGAACAGCATCGATATTGATTCTGAGCATACGCGTCAGCGCTTCGATATCACTATCGGCGAATTCGCCGGGGACGTAGATGCCGGCGTTCGCGCACATCACATCAATGCGCCCAAAGCGCTCCAGCGTACGCTCGACCATGTTGGCGATATCGGCGGGGACGGTCATATCAGCGTGAACGACCAGACATTCCGCGGGGAGCTCCGCCGCCAGCGCTTCCAACTTGTCGACCGAGCGGGCGGCGAGAACGAGCTTGCAGCCCTGCTGAGCCAGCATACGCGCGGTGCCCGCGCCGATGCCCGAGCTAGCGCCGGTGATGATGACGACTTTGTCAGCGAGTGATTGGGGCAATTGTTATCTCCTTGCGGGCGACCCGTCGCTGCGCGTAGACACCGCGGTTCAGTCGCCCCTACAACAGTATAGGATTGGGCTGGCCTTAGACGCGGTTCATCTGCGGCAGAATCACCAGATCGCGAATGGTGACGTGGGGCGGCCGCGTCAGCATGAAGAGAATGGCATCGGCGCAATCTTCCGACGCCAGATGCGAGCCAGCCTCCTCAACCGCGCGCTTCTGTTCCTCCGCTTCATACAGCCACTGCATCGGATTGGCTACCGGACCGGGCGCCAGGGACATGACGCGAATGCCAGCCTCCGCCACTTGACGCCGCAGCGTATGCACAAAGGTCTGCACCGCGTGTTTGCTGGCGCTGTAGACCGGCTCGCCGACGATATCGATATGGCCCGAAATTGAACTGGTGACCACGATATCGCCGCCGCCCTGCGCCGCCATAATCGGAATGACCGCGTGGGCGCAGCGGAAGACAGCATCGACGTTGAGCTTGAGCATCATCGAATAGGCATCGATATCGCCCTCAGCGAACTGCCCGGGGACGTAAACGCCAGCGTTGGCCAGCATGACATCGATACGGCCGAAGCGCTCCAGCGTGCGCTCGATCATGCGCTCAATATCAGCCGGCTCGGTCAAATCGGCGCGAACGGCAAGCGTCTCGGTCGCCAGCGCCCCGGCGAGCCCTTCCAGCTTGTCGACCGAGCGGGCGGCGAGCGTCAGTTTGCAGCCTTGTTCAGCTAGCAGACGCGCTGAGGCTTCGCCAATGCCGGAACTGGCGCCGGTGATGACGACGACTTTGCCAGCTAAGGAAATTGTCATGGTTTTACCCCCAGGTTGGCGGGCGACACAAGTGTCGCCCCTACAGTTTGGCTTGTTAGCGGGCGACGCGAGTGTCGCCCCTACATTTTCGCTCATTGGCGGACGACGCGAGTGTCGCCCCTGCATTTTCGCTCGTTGGCGGGCGACCCAAGTGTCGCCCCTACAGTGTCTTTTCGGCGGGCTACGGCGTCAGCGTGACTTTGACAGATTCAGTACCGGCGGCAACCAATTCCATGCCGGCGTGGAAGTCGGTCAAGGGCAGTTGATGCGTCATGATGCGGTCCATGGGCAGCAATCCCTTGCTCAGCATATCGATGGCGATGGGATAGGTATAGGGACTCAAGTGTGAGCCATGGATGTTCAATTCCTTGGTATCGCCGATGATCGTCCAATCGGCGGTGACCGGCTCGCGCATGACGCTGAATTCGACGAAAGTGCCCAGCTTGCGGATCATATTTAAGCCCTGCAGTACGGCGGCCGGGTAACCAGTCGCTTCGATGTAGACATCGCAGCCATAGCCATCGGTTAGCTTCAACACCTCGTCAATAACATCAATCTTCTTCGGATTCAGGCTCATGTCGGCGCCGCAGAGTTGGGCGATTTCCAGCCGCTCGTCGTTGAGGTCGATGGCGATCAGCAGTTGCGGATTCTTCAAACGGGCGGCGGCAACCATACCCAAACCCAGGGGACCGCAGCCGGCGATTACGACGACGTCATGCCACGTGATTTCGCCGCGCTCGACCGCATGAATCGAGCAGCCAAGCGGCTCGATGAAGGCAGCGTGATGAGCGGGCAGGGAGTCGGGCACTTTGTAATTCAGCGCGCCGACGGGAAAAAGCATGTACTCCGCCATCGCGCCGATTGTGGCTTGACGGAAGCCGTAGACATCGTGCTTGTCCTGGCACATCCAGTACTGCCCGCGCTTGCAGAAGCGGCAATTCCAGCAAGGCACGATCTGCTCGGAGACGGCGATATCGCCCAACCCCAAGCCATACTGCTCGCCGGCGCCATCGCCCAGCGCGACCACTTCGCCGACGAATTCGTGGCCCGGTATCACTGGCGGCTGGCAATAACCCTCGCGCGCGTCATCGCCCCAGAAGAGCGGCGCCCCCTGGTAGCATTTGAGGTCGCTGGCGCAGATGCCGACCGACTGCACGCGGATGACCACTTCGCCCGGACCCGGCTGCGGCACGCTCCATTCTTCGAGGCGATAATCTTCCGGTCCATGGCAGACGATGGCGGGCATGGTCTTGGGCAAGGCTTCTTTGGCATGGCAGGTCATACAGGCTTTCGTTTCCACTTTCGCGTCGGCGTCCACAGTAATTCTAGCGCTTCATTGCGCAAATTCAAAAAGGGGGCGCCCGAGGGAGTGACCTATGACGAGGATAGTTGCCCACTCGTTTGGAGTATCTGACGCGAGCAACAGAAGACTCGCCCGATTTCTTGCATTCCGATCAAGTTTCCAGTAGTATGTAGCGTATATTATTGACACATGTATCCAAAGTAGTTTGCGGCATAGGAGCGCTTCACAATGAAACTCGGCGATACTGTCACCCGCGAGGCAGCAAAGTTCATGTTTTTCCGTCGTTCTCCTAGCACATCAGTTCTCTGCCCCCCCCCCCCCCCCCCCCCCCCCCCCCCCCCGCATCTCTCGCTGAATCCCGACCTTCGCCGGAGTTCGCAATGAACTCCGGAACATTCACAAAACTTGTCATCATCGCCCTCATTCTCCTGCTGCTGCCGGCCTCGCAAGCCCATGCCGTCGACATCACCGTTAGCAGTTCCTGCACGCTGCCCAACGCCGTCGCCTCCGCAGCCGCCGACAGCGCCACCGGCGGTTGCCCGGCAGGCAGCGGCGACGACACCATCATTCTGAACGGCAACGTCAGCCTAGCCAGCGAAATACAAATCACAGCCGCCACCGGCAGCATTACCATCAATGGCAACGGCAACAGAATAGATGCTGGCGGAAGCGGCAGGCATTTTCGACTGCGCACCGCCTTAACCCTGAATCTGAACAATGTCCAGGTCATCAACGGCAACGAGAACATTGGCTCGATCTATATGCAGACTTCCGGCGCAACCGTCAACATCGCCAACAGCAGAATCTGCAGCAACACATCGCCCGGGACGACTGCTGGCGGCGCTTTCTGGGTCGGAACCGGAACTACACTCAACATTCGCAACAGCGTCATCTGCGACAATGAAGCCCGCACTGGCGGCGCGATAAACGTCAGAAGCGGCAGCACGCTAACCGTCGCCAGCAGCGTCTTTTACGGCAACACCGTGCGCACTTCCGGAGCGATACTCGTCTCTGGAAACGCCACCATCACCAACAGCGTTTTCTACAACAATCGCGCCAACAACAGCGACGGACAAGGCGGCGCGATCTTTATGTCTGGCGGGACGACAAAAATCGATCACGCGACCTTGACAGCGAACAATGCCAACGAGGGTTCCGCCATTTTCATGAGCGGCGGTACTCTAGAGATTCGCAACAGCATCTCCTACGGCAATATAGGCAATACAGTAGGCAATCCTGACTGCCGGCGCAATGGCGGCAACGTCACTGTCAACATGGGCAATCTCTTCGGCAACTCCAACTGCGCCGGCACTGCATTCAGCACCGCCAACCCCCTGCTTGTAGACCGAACCAGCGCAGCCACCCCGCATTACGCCCTGCAGGCCGGCAGCCCGGCCATCGACCCCGACCCCAACGCCTTCTCTTGTCTGTCAGGCGTCACTCAGGATCAGCTCGGCACACGTCGGCCGCAAGGCAGCAACTGCGATATCGGCGCTTTTGAATATGTGCCGCCGCCGCCACAGCAGCCGGGCGGCAATGGCGGCAGTGGCAACGGTGGCGGTGGACGCGGCAGTGGCGATAGCTCTCGCGCCAGCACCGAGCCCGAGCCCGTCAGGATTTCCCCCGCCCAGACCTGCGCCGCCCTCTCGCCCGGCATCATGGTCAGCAATGCCAGCGCCAGCACGGCCTGTCAAAACGTTAGCGGCGCCGCCATCGGGCATCCCGAGGTCATCGCCGCCAAACCCGTCAGCGTCGTCGATGTCTGGGGCTGGGTCACGCCGGATACCAAAGTCTGCTTCCAGGCTTCCAGCGGCGGCATCCGCTTCATCGACACGACCGCCATGCCGCGGACGGTCGCGACTTTGCCCGCTTTCAGTGAGGCGGGCATGATCTGCGGCATGATCGACCGCGCGGGGCAAGTCGCCCTCGTGCCGGGTCCGCCCGCTCCGCCGGAGCCAGCCGACGCCGCGCCCGAGGAAGCCGAGCAAGTTACGGGGCAAAGCCTCAGCGACTGCATGGTGCGCGCGAAGTACAGCCTCAACTTCCGCGACGCGCCCGCCGGGACGAAAATTGGCGGCGTGCCTCATAACGCGGTGCTGACGGCGCTGGCGCGCACGCCCGGCTGGTTCAAGGTCGATTATCACGGCCAGCAAGGCTGGATCGCGGCGATGTATGTCGAGCCGATGGGCCTTTGCGGGTAGCGGCGCGGCAGATCTACAATTCAGGCGGGCGGTTCCAGGGCGGAGCCGCCCGTTTTCATTTGCCGTGGCCAGATCGCGCCTCTTCGATATTCACCGCTTCTCGTCCGAGCGGAGCTTGCGCCCTTGTTGCCAACGGGCATAGCTGGTCGCTATAATGAATTTACGGACAAGCCTATAGAGAAACAACCATGAGCGCGATGCATCCCGATACCACCGTCCGCACGACCTGCCCCTACTGCGGCGTCGGCTGCCAGATGAACCTGCATATCAAAGACGAGCGGATTTACCGCGTCGAGGCGCCATTTGAGGCCGCGCCGAATTACGGCAATCTTTGCGTCAAAGGCCGCTTCGGGCTCGACTTCGCCACTCATCCGCGCCGCCTGAAGAAACCGCTAATCCGCGATGGCGAGCGCGGCGTTTTCCGCGAGGCAAGCTGGGACGAAGCGCTCGACTTTGTCAGCCAAAAGCTCTCGGCGATTGTCAGCGAAAATGGCGGCGACAGCGTCGCCACCTACGCCTGCGCCAAAGCGACCAACGAGGACAACTACGTCTTTCAGAAATGGGTGCGCGCCGTGATGAAGACGAACAATGTCGACCACTGCGCGCGCCTCTGCCATGCCGGCAGCGTCACCGGCTTGCAGTTGGCGATCGGCTCCAGCGCCATGAGCAACAGCATCGCCGAGATGGAGCATCTGGATACCTTCATCGTCACCGGCAGCAACACCACCGAGACGCATCCGGTGATCAGTTTGTTCCTGAAAAAGGCGGTGCGCAAGAACGGCGCCAAGCTCATCGTGATCGATCCGCGCCAGATTGAATTGACCGACTTCGCGACGCTCTGGCTGCGGCAGAAACCCGGTACCGACGTAGCGGTATTTCAGGCGATGGCCAACGTCATCGTGTCAGAGAATCTGTTCAATCCGGAATTCATTGAGGCGCGCACCGAAGGCTTTGAAGACTATATCGAATCTTTAGAGCACTGCACGCCGGAATGGGCGGAGGCGATCAGCGGCGTTCCGGCCGATGATATCCGCCAGGCGGCGCGGATGTACGCCACCGCCGAGCGCGCCGCATTCTATTGGGGCATGGGCATCAGCCAGAGCACGCATGGCACCGACAATGCGCTTTCGCTGACGAATCTGGCGCTGATGTGCGGCCATGCGGGCAAACCCGGCACCGGGCTCAATCCCCTGCGCGGACAGAACAACGTGCAAGGCTGCTCCGATAGCGGCGGCTTGCCCAATGTCTACACCGCTTATCAGCCGGTCGCCGATCCCGAGATCCGGCGAAAGTTCGAATCAACCTGGCGCACCGAGCTGAACCCGCAGCCTGGATTGACCGTCACCGAAATGGTCGACGGCGCGCTGATGGGGCAAATCAAGGCGATGATCGTCATGGGCGAGAATCCGATGATGAGCGAGCCGAATCTCTCTCACGCGCAGCACGCGCTGGAAGAATTGGATCTGCTGGTCTGCATTGATATCTTCATGAACGAAACCGGCGAAATGGCGGATGTGATTCTGCCTTCGGCCAGCTTCGCCGAGAAAGAGGGCACCTTCACCAACAGCGACCGGCGGGTGCAGCGGGTGCGGCAGGCATTGCCGGCGGTCGGCGAGGCATTGCCTGATTGGCAAATCATCTGCGCGCTGGCGCAGCGCATGGAAGCTGAACTCGGCGTCGTGGAGAGCGCCGGTTTCGACTACCGCGATCCCGAAGCGATCTGGGAAGAGATGCGCGCCCTGACGCCGGACTTCGCTGGCATCACCTACGCGCGGCTGGATGAAGAAGGTGGCGTGCATTGGCCCTGCCCGGCCGCCGATCACCCAGGCACGCCCTATCTATTCGAGGACGACTTCCCGCGCGGTAAAGGCAAATTTTGGGAGTTGGAATACGGCACCGAAAGCGAGCTGCCCGATGAAGATTATCCCTATCATCTTACGACCGGGCGCGTGCTCTTCCACTGGCATGGCGGCACGATGACGCGCAGCTCCCGGCTGGAAGAGGCTTTCCCCGTGCCAATTGTGGAAATGCACCCGGCCGACGCCGGCGCGTTGCAAGTCGTCTCCGGCGATTGGCTGCGCATCACCTCGCGCCGCGGCGCCGTCGAGTGTCAGGTCATGGTCACCGGCCGTTCGCCGGTCGGCACGCTCTTCTTGCCCTTTCACTTCGTCGAGGCGGCCGCCAATCTGCTGACGTTGGACAAGATCGACCCGCGCGCGAAGATTCCCGATTTCAAGATGGCGGCGGTCAAGCTGGAGAAAGTGGAGCGGGCGGCGTCTGCGCTTGAGGAGCAAGGCGCGATCAAGGACCCGACGCGCTATGTGCATTGAGCTTAGCTTGCGCTAGAATAAGCGGGCCTTTGTTTTCTGGCATGAGTATATGATCATGAATGAGACAGCGACCCTTGCGCTGCCAGTACAGGAAATCCGCGCTTACTGTGAGACTCAGCCGATTGAGCGCTTGTCACTCTTTGGCTCGGCGCTGCGGGATGAGTTGACGCCGGAGAGCGATATTGACTTGCTGGTGGAATACGTGCCGGACGCGCCCGTTGGCTACTTTGCTATGGCGCGACATATGCGAGAGTTGAGCGAAATCGTGGGGCGCCCAGTTGATTTGTGCACTCGAAATGGACTAAAGGACTATATTCGCCGAGAAGTTGACGCCAGCGCGAGGCTGATTTATGCGCAAGAGCCAACGGAATGATCGGTCGCGTCTGCTTGATATGCTACATGCAGCACGAGTCGCGAACACATTTGCTGAAGGTACTGACCGACAAGTTGTCGAGAACGATTTAGTGCTCCAATCTGGCTTGGCCAAGTTCATTCAGGATATCGGTGAAGCGGCAAACAGAATTACAACAGAGTTTCAAGCGCGGCATTCCCTCATCCCCTGGAGAGACATGATTGACATGCGCAATCATTTGGTGCATGCCTACACCGATATTGACCTCGACGTGCTTTGGAAGACAGCAGTTGAGGATCTGCCACCACTTATCTCACAGCTCGAAGCGATTCTCGGAACAGACGACTAGCACATGATGCCTGCCACTTCGCCAGGCCCGCATTTCTCCCTCGCCATCATCGCTGGCGGACAGAGCCGGCGCATGGGACGCGACAAAGCCTTCGTCAACCTCGGCGGCAAAGCGCTCATCGAGCATGTCATCGAGCGCAGCGCCGACTTGGGTCAAGCCGAAACGATCTTGATCACGAATAAGCCAGCGCAGCACGCCCATCTGGGCTTGCCGATGTACGGCGATATCTTGCCGGACAAAGGCGCGCTCGGCGGCATCTACTCCGCCCTGGTTCAGTCGCAGAGCCCCGATGTGCTGGCGCTGGCTTGCGATATGCCTTTTGTCAACGCGGACCTGCTGCGCTACCTGCTGGATCAAATTCGCGCTGACATTGACATCGTCGTGCCGCGCGTCGACGGCTACCCGCAAGGCTTGCACGCGATTTACAAGAAAACTTGCATCACGCCCATCGCGAAACAGTTGGCGGCTGATCGGCTGAAGATCATCCGCTTCTACGACCAGATGCGGGTGCGTTATCTCGACGAGACCGACTATGCGGCGTTCGACCCGCAGGGGCGCTCATTCGTCAATCTCAACCGGCCCGAAGAACTTGCGGAGGCGGAAGTCCTGCTCAGCGCGACAGATTAGCCGCGACGAATGCAGACGCCACAATCTGTTACAATGTGGCTATGACGACTCAATCCGGCGTCGATACGCTTCTCACAATGTACGAAGGACGCGGACGCGAAGCCTTGCTGCCGGTCCTCTGGGATGTGCAAACAGCTTTCGGCAGCATCAGCCCGGAACATGTGCATCGAATCTCGCACCTGCTGCGCGTGCCGGAAGCCGATATCTTTGGCGTGATCGGCTTTTATACGCTCTTTCACGACGAAGCAACTGGACGCCGCATCATCCGCGTTTGCACGGATCCGACTTGCGCGCTGGCCGGCGCCGACGATATCTTGCGCGATGTCTGCGCGCGCCTCGGTATTTCGCCTGATGAGATAAGCCCGGACGGTGAATACACCGTCGAGCACTCGCCTTGCCTGGGCATGTGCGATTATGCGCCGGCTGCATTAGTGAGCGCGCGCGGCGAGGCCGACGTCGCGCTGCCAAATGTATCGGTCGGCGGGCTGCTGGGCGAATGGAACGGCGAGTACTTCAAGCCCGCGGGCGGGTCCGCGTCGGTTCTGCTCAAAGCGACGCTCAGTGACGCGCCCGAGACGCTTGCCGATTATGGCGACTATCAATCCCTGCGGCGAGCCATCGAAGACATGACGCCTGAAGAAGTGATCGCCGAGGTGGAAGCCTCCGGCTTGATCGGACGCGGTGGCGCCGCCTTCCCCACCGGGCTGAAATGGAAGTTCACCCGTGGCGCGGGTGGCGATGTCAAGTTCATCGTCTGCAACGCTGACGAAAGCGAGCCGGGCACCTTCAAAGATCGTGTGCTGATGGAGCATCGGCCGCACCTGCTGCTCGAGGGCATCGCCTTGGCCGCTTATGCGGTGGGCACGGACAAAGCTATAATTTTCATCCGCGGCGAGTATCCCAAAGCGACGGCGATACTGGCGGAATCGATTCGCGAGGCGGAAGCGGCGGACCTGCTGGGCGAAGCGATCATGGGGGGCGATTTCGCGCTCGACATTGAGTTGCGGCGTGGCGCCGGCGCTTATATCTGCGGGGAAGAAACGGCGCTCTTCGAAGCGATTGAAGGCAAGCGCGGCTTCCCGCGAATGAAACCGCCCTACCCCACGACATTCGGCCTCTTCGGCCAGCCGACCGCTGTCAACAATGTCGAAACGCTCTGCGCCGTGCCCAGCATCATCGACAAAGGCGCCGACTGGTTCAAGGGCATCGGCACCGAAGGCAGCGCTGGACCCAAGCTGGTCTCGGTCAGCGGGCATGTTGGCCGCCCAGGCGTCTACGAGATCGAACCAGGCATCACATTGCGAGCCTTCCTTGACGATGTCTGCGGCGGCGTCATCGGCGCATTGCAGACGGTGCTGATGGGCGGCGCGGCCGGCACCTTTCTGAAACAGGAAGAACTTGACGTGCGCCTGACCTTCGAGGACCTGCGCGAGGTCGGCAGCACCTTCGGTTCCGGCGCGATCATGGTCTTCAATCAAACGGTTGATCTGCGCGATGTGCTGAAGCGTTTGGGGCGCTTCTTCCAGCACGAGAGCTGCGGCAAATGTTTCCCCTGTCAATTGGGAACGCAGCGACAAGTCGAGATTCTTGAGCGGCTGGATGCGCCGCACGCGGGTGATGCCGAGCGCCTGATGGATATCGGCCTGACGATGACGGAAGCCTCCATCTGCGGCTTGGGTCATACGGCAGGCATCGCCGTCATGAGCGCGATTGAGAAGTTTTCAGAGTTGTTTGAGGCGAATGAGTAGGAGACAGTAATGGCGTTTAGTCCTGAGCAAGAATATATCATCGTAACGGAAAACATTCACATAAAGCGTTTTCACGATTTCAGAGAGCAATACATTGTACGTCCGCCCTACCAAAGAAAAACAGTATGGGACGCAAAGACGAAGGACGACTTATTGGATAGTCTGTTCCGCCGCTACTACATCCCGAGTATAGTACTCCGAGAAGTTAGGCTGAGCAAACATGACTCCCGCAATGAGGTCATTGATGGACAGCAACGGATTAGCACTGTGCAGGAATTCTTTGAGAATAAGCTCAGGCTGCCGGAAACTTTACGAGACGTTGATAGCCGTCTTCCCGGCAACCTCTATGAGGAACTTCATGCGGACATACGCGTATTTGTTGATTTCAATCTGCAGTTTAGCGCCGAGATAATCAAGAATATTCATGAACCGGACAACCATAGGCATTTGGAAATCGCATCGGACATCTTCTGGCGTTTACAGCAGGGCGAGGACCTAACCAAAATCGAAAAGGCGCACGCACGCCTCACCAGTCTGGCGCGCAATTTCCTTGTAAGGTATGCGAACGACTATGATTTCGATTTTCATACGTATCGTGACATCAATCCAAACCCAAATAGGCATAAGTTTCTTAAGCACTCATATAGGGGCGCTAACGATAGAATGCAGCATTTGGAATTGCTGGCGCGTTTCCTTTTGCTGGAACGCGCTGGAGGGCCTACCTCGATTCAAAACTGGAATATTGAAGCGCTCATCAGAGATACAGAAATGCGGGATGGAGGAATTGGCAATAATTCATTCAAGGACACGAAGGAAGCCGCAGCCGTCCTAAAAACACTGGACAAGCTGCACGAGGCATATCTAGATCCTACACTCGATAATGAAAATGACGGCGGCGTCCCAGTCTTCTATGCCAAGACCAGGTACTTCATATTTTCATGCTATCTACTGCTCCGACGCCTGCTCAAGCACTATGTCTATTCGGATGAAGTTCGACTGTGTTTCCGCGAGTTCACTTATGCATTCTTCCACAGAATTAACCCGTTCAACCCAGACGATGATAACGCTCGCCGATTTGTTGAAAGCCGGCAACAGGACTCTGCCGCCGTTTCCGAACGTGACCGAATAATTCGCTATGAATTCTTCAAATTTGCCAGAATGAAGGGACAGGACGTCCTCGTCGAAAAAGATAAGCAACGCGCTTTCAACGAAGACCAGCGCATTGGGATTTACCTGCGCGACCGTGGCATCTGCCAAATGTGCAAAGATGAAGACAAGCCAGAGAAAGAGTGGTCAGTCCCCTGGTATGAATTCGAAGCCGACCACATTACTCCTTATATCAACGGTGGTCCAACCGAAACCTGGAACGGCAAAGTCTTGTGCCGTACACACAACCGAGCCAAGGGCGCAAGCTATGAAGAATGACACGATCAAGCTGACGCTCGACGGCGAGCAAATCGAAATCGCAAAAGGCGCGACCCTCCTCGACGCAGCAAGTCAAGCCGGCGTCGACATCCCCGTCATCTGCTACCACGAGGCGACCTCGCCCAATGGCTTGTGCCGCATCTGCGTCGTTGACGTGGACGGCGGGCGCGTCTTGCAGCCGGCCTGCGTTGCCGAATGCCAAGCTGACTCTAAAGTGGAAACGCGCAACGAACGCGTCGAGCGCAGCCGCCGGACTATCCTCGAGATGCTGAACGCCTCGGTCAATCTGGATGAGGCGCCCGAAATCCAGGCGATGATGGAAGATTACGCCGCCGACGACAGCCGCTTTCCCGACGCGCATTTACGTGAACATACGTTAATTGATGATAATCCCTTTTACGTGCGCGATTACGAGCAATGTGTCTTGTGCTGGCGTTGCGTGCAGGTCTGCGCCGAAGACGCGCAATTTACCTTCGCTTTGACGCTGAAAAACCGCGGGCATGAAACATCGGTCGCCACCGCTTTCGATATTTCGATGACTGAATCGCCCTGCGTTTTCTGCGGCCAGTGCATCGGCGTCTGTCCGACCGGCGCGCTCAAGCCGAAACTGCAATGGGGCATGGAGCAAGGGTGGGGCGCCGACGAGATGCGTCGGAAGACGCGGCGGGGGCGGAAGCGCAAACCCGAAAAAACTGATGACGAGTAAAGCGACGGAAAAGCTCGACGGAGCGCTGCCCTTCACCTATCAAGTTGTCGAGGGCGACCAGGTCAGACAGGTCGACGGCGGCGTGATTGACGAACAGCTGCTCTCGATCTACGTCAATGGCGAATCGCTGGCGACGATGATGTGCAGCCCCTTGCAGCTAGAAGCGCTGACCGTCGGCTTCCTCTACAACGAAGCCATCATCGAATCCGCCGACGAGATCGCCCTGCTGCAAATGAACAAGACGAATGCCGTCGCCGATGTAATCCTGACGCGAGGCGAAGTAAATCTGCCGCGGCGCATGATTCTGACGACGGGATGCGGCGGCGGCGTGACCGGGCAGGAGCTCTCGAAGGAGTTTCCCGCGCTCGAATCCTCTTTCCGCACGCAACCCGCGATCGTTCTGCGCTTGATGCGGCAGTTGCAGGGCGCCGCGCGCTTGTACAATGCGGTGCGCGGGGTGCATACCGCCGTCCTTGGCGATGCGAGCGGCTTGCTGGTCTGCGCCGAGGACGTCGGGCGGCACAACGCCGTCGACAAGGTAGCGGGCTTCGCGCTGCTGGATGGCATTGACAGTCGCGACCGGATTCTGCTGACGAGTGGGCGCATCAGCTCGGAGATGCTGGGCAAGGCGCGGCGCATGGGCATCCCCCTGGTGGCGAGCCGGACAGCGCCGACAAGCGTAACGGTTGAGCTGGCGCAGGCTTGGAAGATTTGCGTCGCCGGCTACGTACGCAGCGGCGGCATGCGCGTGTATACGCATGGCTGGCGGCTGGGGCTGGATTAGGCGGCAACTGCTCCCGACCATTGGGAACCCTTCTCCATTCTCAGTGCCTTTGCGCCTCTGTGGTAAAATTTTTCCGTTGCTCATATTTGCGATCAGGACGAAATGCCTTCGCCCGAGTTTTTCCAGGTCAAGCCAGTCGCCGATGCGCTGGCGCTCTTTGACCGGCACTGGCAGCCGCAGCCCCCGGCGGAGACCATAGCGACCGCCGCCGCGTTTCACCGCATCCTCGCGGCAGACCTGTGCTCGCCCGAGCAAGTGCCCGCATTCCGCAAGAGCACTGTCGATGGCTATGCCTTGCGCGCAGCCGATACCTTCGGCGCGGGGCAGTCGCTGCCGGCTTTTCTGCGGCTTTGTGGCGAGCTGCACATGGGCGAAGCGCCGCGGGACGATGTCGACGCTGGTGAAGCGCTGCTCATCCACACAGGCGGCATGCTGCCGGCGAGCGCAGACGCCGTGGTCATGCTGGAACACGCGCAGACCATCAATAAAGGCGAAATCGAAGTCCTGCGCGCCGCCGCGCCCGGCGAAAATGTGATTCAAGCAGGCGAGGATATCGCCGCGGGCGCCTTGGTCCTGCCGCGCCGGCATCGGCTGCGATCGCAGGATATTGGCGGCTTGCTCGCGGTCGGCATCAGCGAGGTCGAAGTGTTATCGCGGCCGCGCGTGGGCATCCTCAGTTGTGGCGATGAATTGGCGCCGCCGGAAGCCAGCTTGAAACCGGGAATGGTGCGCGACATCAACGCCTACACCTTGAGCGCGCTGGCGGAAAAACATGGCGCCGCGCCAGTGCGGCTGGGCATCGCGGCCGATGCCATCGAGGATTATCGGCAGCGGGCGGAAGCGGGCTTTGCCCTTTGTGATATTCTGCTTTTGAGCGCCGGCAGTTCCGTCTCGGCGCGCGATTTTACCCGCGATGTCATCAATGGGCTGGGCGAGCCCGGCCTCTTGCAGCACGGCCTGGCGACCAAGCCAGGCAAGCCAACGATCATCGCCGTCTGCCAGAACAAGCCCGTCATCGGTCTGCCGGGCAATCCGGTCTCGGCGCTGCTCGTGGCGCGGCAGCTCCTGCCTCCTTTGATCGCCCGCTACTTGGGGCGGAGGCACGAGCCGCCCGCCAAGAAAAAAGCCAGACTATCGCAGCGCGCCGCTTCGGTCACGGGCCGCGAGGACTGGCTGCCGGTCAAGTTAAAGGTTGCCGCCGATGGCGAGACGCTGGCTGAGCCGGTCTTCGGCAAATCGAATCTGATTTTCACGCTGATCGACGCCGATGGCTTGCTGCGCGTGCCGCTGAATACCGGCGGCTACGAAGCGGGCAGCATCGTCGACATCGAGCAATTCTGAGCGGTTCCGGACCTATGACAAAGCGGCGCATTTTTCTCGAAGACATCCCGCTGGACGAGGCGCGGGCGAAGTTGCAAGCGGCTTTGAAACGCGCCGGAAAAGCGACCCCCACCGCCGGTGAGCCCGTCCCGCTGGATGAGGCGCTGGGCCGCGTGACAGCGGAACCGGTGCGCGCTCGGCTGTCCTCGCCGCATTTTCACTGCGCCGCGATGGACGGATACGCCGTTTCGGCCGCCGCGACTGTCTCGGCGCGGGAGACACAGGCGCTGTCCCTTCGCCTCGGCCTTGACGCCTTTCCGGTCAACACGGGCGATCCGCTGCCGGAAGGGACCAATGCGGTCATCATGATCGAAAACGTCAATCAAGGCGACGAGTCGACCATTCTGATTTATGCCGCCGTCGCGCCCTGGCAGCATGTGCGGCTGATGGGCGAAGACATGGTGACGACCGAATCAATCCTGCAAATCAACCATCAGCTGCGCCCGGTGGATTTGGGCGCGCTGGCCGGCTGCGGCCATCAGCAAGTGACCGCCCGGCGCAAACCGCGCGTCCTGATCATCCCGACCGGCAGCGAACTGGTGGCGGCGCGTGAACGACCGAAGCGCGGGCAATTGATCGAATACAACAGCTTGATTCTCAGCAGCCAGATCCGCGAAGCCGGCGGGGAAGCGAGCGTAAGCGGCATCGTCGGCGATGATGAAAAAGAATTGCGCGACGCATTAACCGACGCAATCGCATCAGAGCCTGATCTGATCCTGATCCTCTCAGGTTCATCGGCGGGCAGCCGCGATTTCACCGCACAAGCCATCGATGCCTTGGGCGAGCTGCTGGTCCACGGCGTCGCCGTGCGGCCCGGTCATCCCGTGATCATCGGCATGGTCGCTGGCATTCCCGTCATCGGCGTGCCCGGTTACCCCGTCAGCGCCGCGCTCACCGGCGAGTTGTTCATCGTCCCGCTCATCAGGCAGTGGCTGGGATTGGCGCCGCCGGAAGCCTCAACTGTCAAAGCCGTTTCCACGCAAAAGATCGCGTCGCCAATTGGCGATGATGACTTCCTACGAGTGGCGCTGGCGAAGATCGACGGGGGCCTGCGTGCGACTCCCCTGCAGCGCGGCGCCGGCGTCATCACCTCCCTGGTCGAGGCCGATGGATTGGCGCATATCCCGCGCTTCCACGAAGGCGTCGACCGAGGTGGAACGCTAAAGGTTTCGCTGTACCGGCCCCTTAGCCTCATCGAGCAAACCACCCTGATTATGGGCAGTCACGACCCGATGCTGGATTTGCTGGCGACGCATTTCCGCGCTCTATCCGCCCGTCAGCGGCTTGTTTCGGTCAATGTTGGCTCGCTCGGTGGCCTGATTGCGTTGCGGCGCGGCGAAGCCCACATTGCCGGCTGCCATCTCTTCCATCCGGAATCCGCCACCTACAACGTCCCTTATCTCGAGCGATATGGGCCCAACGAGCCCGTTGCGCTAGTGACCTTCGCTTTACGCGAGCAGGGCTTGCTCTTGCCGGCTGGCAACCCGAAAGGCATCACTTCAGTCGCTGACCTTCGAGGCGCGCGCACCGTCAATCGACAGCGGGGTGCGGGCACGCGTCTGCTCTTCGATCACTTGCTGGCGCAGCATGAGATATCGGCCGACGAAATCGCTGGTTACGAACACGAGGAATATACGCATCTGGCGGTGGCGGCGGCGGTGGCCGATGGCATCGGCGATTGCGGCATGGGCTTGCGGGCGGCGGCTGAGGCGATGGGCTTGGATTTCATCGGGCTGGTCTGGGAGCGCTTTGACCTGGCCATACCTCGCCGTCGCTTGGAGACGGAAGCGGTGCAAGCATTGCTGGAGATACTGCGCAGCGATGCCTTCAAGCGCGAGCTCGCGGCGCAGAGCGGCTATCGCGGCGATGAGACTGGCCAAATTGTGAGCAAGTAGCGGTCCCGATCAGATCAACCGCCCTCCGAAAGACACTGCCGAGGCGCGCCGACAGCCCACCCAAATTAAGCGTCCGAGCCTTCGCCTACAGATACTCGTCAAAGTCAAAGGTATAATCCACCGCCGGACTGCGCAACTGCGCGTCCATGCCGCCGTCGACGACAATACGCGTGCCAGTGATATAAGCGGCGTCATCGGAAGCGAGGAAGGCGACGGCGCCAGCGATATCAGCCGGCGTCCCTTGACGCGGCAGCGGAATCACTGCCGAAGGCGGGATCGGCGCATCTCCGACCGACGTACCGTGGTCGACGCGCGTACTGCCCGGCACGATGGCATTCACGCGTATATTCAGACCCGCCAGATCGAGCGCCATCGCCCGCGTAGCCGCCTCAATGCCGCCCTTGCTGGTGTCATAGCCAAACATATGGCGATGCGCGCGCGAGGCGCCGCCACTGCTCATATTGATGATGACGCCGCCCTGCCCCCGCTTCGCCATCAGACGGGCAGCCACCTGCGAGCAATGGAACATGCCGGTCAAATTCACAGCAAGCGTCTTCCGCCAGGATTCCTCACTGTATTCGAGGAAATTGGCGATGACGCCGGGCTTGTGCACGAAAGCGGCATTGTTGACCAGGATGTCGACCGCGCCGAATGCTTTGACCGTCTCATCAAACAGCGCCTCGACCGACGGGCGCCGCGAGACATCAGTACGCACATAGAGTGCGGGCGCGCCCAAATCCGCGGCCAGCGCCTGCCCTGCTGCGTCATCGATATCGGCGATAACGACATTGGCGCCTTCTTCGGCCAGACGCCGCACGCAGCCCGCGCCGATGCCGTTGGCGCCGCCAGTGACGATGGCGGTTTTGCCTGAAAGTCGCATGGTGAATATCCTTTGTGTCGTTGGCTTCGCGGGCGACCTGATAGGCCGCCCCTACATTTTCTGCGTTGCGGCGGGCGACGGTAGGGGCGAGAATTGTCTCCCCCTACCGTCCCTACACGATCACTGTCAAACGATCCAGGCGAAAGGCCGAAATATCAAACGCGCTCTTTCCATCCAGCGCGAGCTGCGCCAGGGTCTCGCCGACGGCGGCCGAGTGCTTGAAGCCGTGCCCGGAACAGGGCGAGGCGATCACCACGCGTTCGGAATCAGGATGAAAATCGATGACGAAATGCTCATCGGGCGTGACGGTGTATAAGCAGGCTTCGGCGCGAATCAGACTGTCGCGCAAGCCGTCGATGCGCGGCTGTGTCAGACGATAATACATGTCGTCGGCCTCTTCCGCTGTGACGTCGCGGCTGACCTCATCGGGATGCGTCGAGGTATGGTACTGCTCCGTCACAAGTTTGACCCCGTCCACCCCGTCTTGCGGCGCGGGAAAGATGCTCCAGAAGTCCGCCAGCGTATCGCCAATCCAGATCACCCAGGGGAAGACTTCCGGCCGAAATGAGCTGATGTTTTCCGCCTCGAACCAGTAGATCACCTGACGGCAGACGCGCAGCCCGGGGCGGTAGGCTTCGGGCATCAGATCAGCCATCCAGGCGCCGGCCGACAAGATCAATTTGTCAGCGTGGTAACTGCCGCTCTCGCTGGTCACGGTCACGCCGTGCGCGCCCGCGTCATAACCGGTCACCTTTTCGCCGGTGCGGATGGTCGCGCCCGCTTGCCGCGCCAGATCAAGCTGCGTTGACAGGCAGCGCTCGGGCCGCAAGACACCGGCGCCCGGCTCGTAATAGGCGCGGTCGATGTTTCGCGGCTTCAGCAGCGGATGGCGGCGCCTGATTTCGTCCGCGTCAATGACTTCGTGCTTGATGCCGTGCCGCCCCGCCACGCGAGCCGAGGCAGTGACAAAGTCACCCTCGCCATGAAATGTCGCGCTGGAGCTCGGCGGCGCAATGATGAGGCCCCCGCTGCGATGGAAGAGCGCCCGCCCGCTGATCGCTTCCAGCTCGCGCCAAATCTCGTCCGCGCGCCGTACAAACGGCAGGTAGAATTCGCCTTCGCCGATGGCGGAGCGGGTAATGCGCGTGTCGCCATGGCTGGATCCCAGCGTATGCGGCGGTTCAAAGCGATCGATGCCCAGCGCCTTCGCGCCGCGCTTGCTCGCCTGATAGAGCGCCGCCGAGCCCATCGCCCCCAGCCCAACCACGATCACATCATAGTGCTGCGCCGTCATGCCTCCCGCTCCTTCCGTAGCGCCGCCGTGGCCGCCTCGTCAATGGTCATGGTTGCCAGGTCGATCGCCACGCCGTAATCGCGCCGCGCCGCCGCGACCGAGACATACCCCTGCCGCACATCGGCCAGGACGCGCTCTGGATTCCGCTCAACCGGCGGACCGAATCCGCCGCCGCCCGGCAATTCGAGGATGACACGTTGGCGCGGCTGCAAGACGTAATGGCTCTTGGGATGCGGACGTCCGCCATCGGAGAGCCTCACTTCGCCGGCCGCGCCGGGCTGCCCGCCTAGCAATCCCAGCGCCGGGTTGCCCGTGCGATCATACATGCAAGAGTGATTGGCTGGCGCGCCGGTGATTATTTCCATCTCCATCACCTGCCCCAGGCCGCCGCGGAAGCGCCCCGCTCCACCCGAATCGGGCCGCAATTCCCGCCGGTGCATCAACAGAGGCGCGGCGGTCTCAATCGCTTCCACCGGCACACCCATGATGCCGCTGGGAAAAGCGGTCGCCGATAGACCATCGCGGTCGTGCGCAGCGCCCATGCCACCGGCTGAGAAGAAGATATAGGCGAATTCGTCGCCCTTCCCGTCCATGCCATCCATCATCGTATTCCAGAGCCCGGCTGAGCCGTTTGCGATGACGCTTTCCGGCAGGATCTCCGCCAGCGCCGTCAGCAGCGGCTGGCTGACGAAATGCCCGATCAGATGACGGGCGCTGACCGGCGCCGGTCGCGTACAATTGAGAATGGAGCCGAGCGGCGCGCGCACATGGATGGGACGGAAAGCGCCTTCATTATTGGGGATGCCCGGCGCCAACGCCGCCATCAACGTGTAAGTCGTGTAGGCGTGGGTGTAATTGAGCACGACATTGATGCCGCGATCAACCTGCGGTGACGAGCCGTCGTAGTCGACAGTCAACTCGTCGCCCGCCAAATCGATGGCGCAGGCGATGGTCAGCGGCGCGTCAAATCCATCGATCGTTATCGTGTTTCGATATGTTCCATCGGGCAGGGCGCGGACCGCGTCGCGAACCGCCTTTTCCGTGCGATCGAGGATCAGCGCCGAGACCTCCTCGACATCGGGCAGGCGGTATTCTTCCAGCATTTCAATCAGCTTGCGGGCGCCAACTTGATTGCCGACCTCCTGCGCGTAGATGTCGCCGATGACTTGATCGGGCACGCGGACGTTGGCGCGGATGATATCGAAGAGCTCGCGATTCGCTTCGCCCGCCTTGAAGAGCTTCATCAGCGGGATCGCCAGCCCCTCTTCGTAAAGCGAGCGCGCATCGCCGCCCATAGTCGCCCCGCCGATATCGACCGCGTGACAGGTGCTGGCAAAAAAGGCGACGCCCCGCCCACGATAAAATACCGGCGATACGATGGTCAAATCAAAGAGGTGACCAGACGCTTCCCAGGGGTCGTTGGTGATTAGCGTGTCGCCCGGTTCCAAGCTGTCGATGGGATAATTCGGCACCACGTACTTGCGCACGCAATTCGCCATTGTGTTGATATGACCCGGCGTGCCGGTGACTGATTGTGCGATCATATTGCCGCCCCGGTCGAAAACGCCGGCGGAGAGATCGCCCGCCTCGCGCACAACGGTGGTGAAGGACGAGTGGATTAACGCGGCCGCCTGCTCATCAACCACCGAGATTAGCCGGCTCCAGATGACTTCGAGCGTGATGGGATCGATCATGTCAGTCCAGACGGGCGACCTGATAGGTCGCCCCTACATTTTTTGCGTTCTGGCGGGCGACTCACAGAGTCGCCCCTACAAATCTAGACGGTTGTGAAAGGCAAAACCATAACGCTGTCATCATGATATCTTGTCCCGCGTCAAGAGCAGGCAGCCGCCCACAGCCGCCTGCGCCGACCAGCCGGGCGCAACCACAGTGGTCGAAGCCGCTTCTTCAATGATCAGCGGGCCCGCCGCCGTCCAAGCCTCGCCCAGCTGCTCACGGCGATAAACCGGGGTCTCTTGCGGCGCCTTCTCGGGCTCAAAGCGGACCGGGCGAAATGCGACTGGCACGTCATTTACCACCGCAGACGCAGCCGGCGCGACGCTTTCAATAGCTGGCGTTGGACCACTAATCAGCACGCG
The DNA here is from genome assembly GCA_965205125.1 of Phototrophicaceae bacterium. Classification (GTDB taxonomy): domain Bacteria; phylum Chloroflexota; class Anaerolineae; order Aggregatilineales; family Phototrophicaceae; genus UBA6055. The sequence continues at coordinate 482,294 of CBDBFY010000001.1, read as the reverse complement.
CCAATTCACCGCCTCGATGGCGACGCCGTCAGCCAGTTGACCATAAAAGGCGCGGTATTCGTCTTCGAAGGCGCTTTGCATTTGGCGGATATGCCGCTCTGTCAGCGTCGCCATCGGGAAGGGCACCCGCACTTCGTAACCTTGGCCCACATAGCGCATATCGATATGCAAACCTACGCTGATGTCAGACGACGGTACGCCAGCCGCCTCGACGATGCCTCTGCCTTCGCGTTCCAAATTAGCCAGGATGTCGTTGAGTTCAGTCAAATTCAACTCGCTCAGCTTGGCGACATAGCTGCGGGTGAAGTCGAAGGCGATGGGCGCGGTGAGGAAACCGAAGGCGGAGCCGACGCCGGCCAGCGGCGGAATGATGATGCGGCTGATGCCCAAGCCCTTTGCCACGCCGCAGGCATGCGCCGGTCCCGCGCCACCGGTAGCGACCAGGCAATAACGGCGGATCTCCAGACCGCGTTCAGCCGCATGCACGCGCGCCGCCGCCGCCATATTCTCATTTACCAGTTGATGTACGCCCCAAGCCGTCTGTTCGAGCGAGAGATCCAGCGCCGCGGCCAAATCGGCAAAGGACTGGCGCGCCGCCGCTGTATCCAGTTTGATGCTCCCGCCAGCGAAGTAATCGGGGTTGAGATAACCCAGCAGCAGGTCGGCATCGGTGACGGTTGGTTCCGTTCCGCCGATGCCATAAGAAGCCGGACCAGGCGCGGAACCGGCGCTTCGCGGGCCGACCGCGGGCAAGCCCAGCGCATTCAAATGGGCGATGCTGCCGCCGCCGGCGCCGATCTCGATCATTTCGATCATCGGCGTCAACAAGGGCAAGCCGCTGCCCCGCTTGAAGCGGTGCACATGCGCCACTTCCGACTGGTGGCTAATCGCCAGTTCGCCGTCACGGGTGAGCGCCGCCTTGGCTGTCGTGCCACCCATGTCGAAGGCGAGCACGTCCTTCTCTCCCAGCAGCCGCCCCCAATATAAGCCCGCAAGCGCGCCACCAGCGGGTCCGCTCTCCACCAGCCGGACGGGGAAGGCGCGCGCCGCTTTGACAGTGGTGGTGCCGCCGCTGCTCAACATAATGTTCAGCGGGGCGTCGATGCCACAGTCTTTCAAGCCCGATTCGACCCGCTCCAGATAGCGCTCGGTGATGGGCTGGACGTAGGCGTTCGCGATGGTGGTGGAAGCGCGGGGGTATTCGCGCATACCGGGCGCGACCTGATGTGAGGCGGAGATCGAGATCTCGGGCAATTCCTCGCTGACGATCGCCAGCGCCGCCAATTCATGCGCCGGGTTAGTGTAGGAGTGCAAGAAGCAGATGGCGACGGCTTCAATCTCTTCCGCGCGCAGGACGGCGCATATTTCGCGGGCGCCCGCCTCGTCCAGCGGAGTCCAAACCCTGCCGTCGGCCAGCATCCGCTCCGGCACATCGAAGCGCAATCGGCGCTCCGCCAGCGGCGGCGGTTTCTTCAGCGCCAGGTCGTACATGTCGTAGCGACCTTCGTTGCCAATTTCGACGGCGTCGCGGAATCCGGCTGTCGCCAGCAAAGCGGTCTTCGCGCCCGTGCGTTCTATGAGGGTGTTGGTGATCAGCGTCGTCCCATGCACGACATAGCGGATGGATTGGGGCGTGAGGCAGGACTTCTCCAGCAAGCGCGAGACGCCTTCCAGCACCGCCGCCGACGGATCGGGATAGGTCGTGAGCAGCTTTTCGACGATGATACGCCCGTTGGGCAAGTCGAGAGCGACGAGGTCGGTAAAGGTGCCGCCGATATCGACTGCCAACAAGGCGGGCGGCGCAGCCATGGACATTGACGCCTCTGCGTTGTTCATGTACGAAATCGGGCATCATCATAAGACTTGCGCTGGTGGCTGTCAAGCAAGGGCGCTGCTTGGGCACATTTGCAACCTTTTCGCACGCCGTTACAATCCCCTGACAGAATGAAGTTGCGTGATGATCTGTATCCAGGGGGGGAAAACGACATGGGACGCGAGACAATTAATGTTGGCCTGATCGGCACGGGCGCGATCGGCACCCTGCACGCCGAAAACCTGATGCGGCACACGATCGGGGCGCAGGTCGTCGCCGTGATGGATATCGATCAGGAGCGGGCGCATGCCGTCGCGGCCGCCTGCGATGGCGCGCGCGTCTATGCCGCTGCCGGCGCCCTGATCGCTGACCCGGCGGTGGACGCCGTTCTGATCGCCTCGACCGACCACACCCATGCGGACTTCGCCATCGCCTGCATCGAAGCGGACAAACCTGTACTTTGTGAAAAGCCGCTGGCTACGACTGTGGCCGATGCCGAGCGCGTTCTGCACGCCGAGCTGGGAGCCGGCCAGCGTCTAACGCAAGTCGGCTTCATGCGCGAGTATGACCAGGCGCACAAGGACGTTTACGACCTGCTGCAACGCGGACTTATCGGCCGGTCGCTGAAATTCCGCAGCGTTCATATCAATCCACGCTTCATCCGCAAATTGACGATTGATTCGGTGATCACCAATTCGCTGATCCACGATATTCACTCGGCGCGCTGGATCATGGGCGAGGAGATCAGCAGCGCCTACGTGCAATGGGCGCCGGTCGACCCTGCCCACCCGCGTAGCGCGCGTCTCGCCGACATACAGGTGATCTTTGAGAGCGGCGCTATCGGCAGCCTGGAATACAACGGCGACTCAGGCTACGGCTACGAGGTGATGGTTGAAGTGACGGGCGAAACTGGGAGAGTAGAGACAGCGAGCCACCCGAGCCCCTCATTGCGCCAGGCGGGGACGGCGTCGCGCGCGATAACGCCAAATTGGCCCCAGCGCTTCGCCCAAGCCTATATCGATGAAGTGCAAGCCTGGATCGACGCGATTCGCAGGAACGACGCGACTGGTCCCTCGGTCTGGGACGGTTATATGTCGCTGGTCGTCGCCGATGCCTGCATTCGTTCGGCGGAGGCGGGTCAGCCACAAACTACGCATGCCATAGAGCGACCGTCGTTGTATTAGTTGCGGTCTTCTAGAACGCGGCCGCCGCGCCGGCATACCAGTGATCGGGCAGCGCATCGCGCTCGGCCGCCAGCAATTCGCGCAGAATCGCGTCAGCATCGGCGATTGAATTGGTCAGCGGATCGGTCATTAGCGCGCGCCGCAGCAAGGCGAAATCGGCGTTGACAATGGCTTCCGCCGTGAGTTCATGCGTATCGAGCACGACTTCCTGCAGGCCGCGCAAGCCGCGCGGCATCTCGCCGACCAGGCGCGAACGCGGTCCGTCCATATCCACATCGCAGAGCAATTCCAGAAAGGCGTCGTCCGCCATGTTTTCGACGGCGCCGCAGTTATAGGTGTTGATGTAAAAGGGACGGCCGAGCCCGCCAACCATGTTCTCGATGATGTCGGTGGCATGGTCGGGACCGAGCGCCGTCTTGAACTCGCCGATTGGAGTCGCGCCGCTGATGAAGTCATCGACCTGGCGCCACATGGCAGCGTGGCGCGCATAGCGTGTATCCGTCTCCCAAATCAGCAGCGGGGGAATCTCATCGGGCAGCACGCCATGCCCCTGATAGAAGCGCACATATTCCTTGGTATGCGACACGCAAACAGGGACGTATCCGAAAACCTCATAGAGTTGATAGCCGATGACGTCGTTGTCGACCGCCTTTGCGCTAAGGTCGCCATCCATCGTCTTGGTCACGGCGCCGCGGCGCAGGCTCTCGGCGATACGCGCGCTGACATCGCGCCCTTGGAATTCCGCTTTCAGCATCCAGGTGAAGTGATTGACGCCGGCGATGCGCAGGTCGAAGTCGGCATCCAGTTCGGCATTCCATTCCGATGCATCGTTGATAAGACCGGCGTGCCACGCGTATCGAATCTTGACATGCGGCATGTGCAGGGAATCGCAAAGGGCGAAGCTCTTGACCGCCGGCGCGAAACGAGCGATCGCCATGCCATGGACCGTGCTGGGATTGATGTAGTTGATAACCCAGGCTTGGGGGCAGAGGCGCTCGATATCGGCGATGCAATCCATGATTAGGGGCAATTCACGCATGGCGCGGAAAATGCCGCCGGGTCCTATCGTGTCGCCGCTGCACATGCGCAGGCCGTATTTTTCGCTGATTTGGCAATCCAGCCCGCGATAACGCACGGTATCGGCGGCGAAGCTGAGCACGACGAAATCAGCGCCGGGCAAGACATCGCGCCAATCGGAGGCGGTCTCTATCCGCAATTTGACGCCGGCTTCCGCTACCGCCATTTCCGCCAGCCGCCCCATCTTCTCTATACGCTGCGGATCTTTGTCGACAAGCGAGAGCGTCCCGCCGTTGAGATACGGCGAGTGAACCATCTGCCAAATGGCTTCCCGCCCGAAGAATAGGCTTCCCGCGCCAATGATGACCACTTTCGGCTGTTGAACGACCGTCATCTTATCCTCCATGAACTTGCGTTCACTGATGCGCGCGAGAGAGCCGCTAACGCGACGCCCCTGGCACAGCGTCGTCGGCTCCATCATAGCTCAGGGTCGTGGATTAAGCGCTGCGGGATTGACGGCTTCCTCGAGAGCGCCTGGCGCGCCGGCGGCGGTTCGGGCGCTGCGCTTTCTTCGCCGGTTGCGCTGGCCGTGGCGCTTCGACCGCTGACACATATGGGTGCTCAGCGACGACCGGGATCGGCTGCCTGATCAGTTCTTCAATGCCATTGATATATTTGCGCTCGTCGACATCGCAAAAGGAATAGGCAAAGCCGGAGGCGCCCGCCCGCGCCGTCCGTCCGATTCGATGCACATAACTTTCCGGGATATTGGGCAAGTCAAAATTGATGACATGCGTCACCGCCTCAATGTCGAGGCCGCGCGCAGCGATGTCCGTCGCCACCAGCACCGGCGCGTGCCCTGTCTTAAACCTGGCCAGCGCGCGGGTCCGGGCGCCTTGTGATTTGTTGCCATGAATTGCTTCAGCGGGGATGCGAGCGCGGTTCAATTGCTTGGCGAGGTTATTGGCGCGGTGCTTTGTGCGGGTAAAGACCAATACTTTTTCCGACGCGGCGTCTCGCAAAATATGTTTGAGCAAGGCGCGCTTGTCGCCGCCTTCTACAAAATAGAGCGATTGCGCGATGCTGTCGACGGTGGTCGACTGCGGATTCGCCTCCACCCTGACCGGATCAATCAGGATGCTCCTGCTCAAGTCTTGAATAGCCTGCGGCATTGTCGCCGAAAAAAGCATCGTCTGGCGTTTCTTGGGCAAGCGCTTAATGATGCGCTTGACATCGTTGATGAAGCCCATATCCAGCATGCGGTCAGCTTCATCGAGCACGAAGAATTCGATGTGGTCCAGCCGGATGAATCCTTGATTCATGAGATCGAGCAAGCGGCCAGGTGTCGCCGTCAAAATATCGACGCCGCGCTTTAGCGCAGCGACTTGCGGTTGCTGACTGACGCCGCCATAGATTGCCACATGCCTTAGCGAACTGTTTCGGCTGAATTTGCCGAATTCCTCGTCAATCTGCGCCGCCAGTTCCCGCGTCGGCGCGAGCACCAGCACGCGGATACGTCGCTTACCGTGATGCTCGCGGAGCAATTGCACCATGGGCAAGGCGAAGGCGGCCGTCTTGCCGGAGCCGGTTTGGGCGCAGCCGACAATATCCCGCCCATTCAGGATATGAGGGATGCTGCGGACCTGAATCGGTGTTGGCTCGGTATAGCCAGCCCGCTTGACGACGCGGAGCAAGGCGCTATTCAAATCTAGGTTGTGGAATGACATAGGGTTTAGTGTTTTCTCGATGGTTTACAAAAGGGGGAGTCTCTATTGTTAAACACAATCGCGAAAGTTACTAGGTCGTTCAATTATTGGATACGAATCCACAAGCGCATCATGTATCATGCACGGAATTGGCTGCCAATAGAGACCATACACGGGGCAAGACATGAGCAACCCATACCAATACGCCAAGTCAAATCAAGAGCGCTTCCTCGAAGAATATCAGGAGCTGCTGCGCATTCGCACGATCAGCACCCAGCCGCAGCACGCCAAAGATGTAGCGCGCGCCGCCGAGTGGCTTAAGGCGATGATGCTGCGCATTGGCATGGATCGCGCCGAAGTGATCCTGATGCCGGAGGGACGTTGCCCCCTGGTTCTCGGCCAATGGGATGGCGCCGGCGAGGGCGCGCCAACGATCTTAATCTATTGCCATTATGATGTGCAGCCGGCCGAAGTCGCCGACGGCTGGGACACTGAGCCATTTGAACCGACGATCATTGATGGGCGACTCTATTGCCGCGGCGCGGTCGACAGCAAGCTGCACGTCATGTCCAACTTGAAGGCGGTGGAATCTTGGCTGGCGAGCGCCGACAAGCCCAAGGTCAACATCAAAGTGGTGCTGGAAGGCGAGGAGGAATCTGGCTCCGAGAATATCAACGCCTTCATCGCGGCCCATCCGGAACGGCTGGCGGCTGATATCGCCATGATTTCCGACGGCGCGATTCTGGCGCCCGATCAGCCGAGCCTGACCTATGGGCTGCGCGGGGTCACCGCCCTGGAATTGCACGTCTCAGCACCCGTCAGCGATCTGCACAGCGGGCATTGGGGCGGCTCCGTGCACAACCCGATTCAAGCGCTCTGCGAGATTCTGGCGCAACTGCACGATGAAAACGGCGCCGTGAACGTGCCGGGCTTTTACGATGATGTAGCGGCGGTGACGGCGCAAGACCGCGCGCTGCTGCAACAGGTCGAGCCTTACCTGCAAGCGGAATGGGATGCTGTCGTGAACGCGCCGGCGCTTTGGGGCGAAAAGGACTATATCTTGCCCGAGCGGCTGGGGGCCCGCCCGACGCTGGAGATCAATGGCATTCACGGCGGCTATACCGGCGATGGCATGAAGACGGTGCTGCCAGCGCGCGCCTTCGCCAAGATCACCTGCCGCCTGGTGCCGCGCCAGGATCCGGCGAGGGTGCTTGAATGCGTCGTCGAGCGCATCAAAAGCATCGCGCCAAAAACTGTGAATATCGACTTCCAGTTCGGTGGCATGGGCGCCGAGGCCGTTTTGCTGGATGTCGACGGCTTGGCAATGAAATCCGCCGCCGAAGCCTACGCTTACGCCTGGGGCGTCGAGCCAGTATTCGAGCGCGCGGGCGGCAGCGTCCCGATCACATTCGAGTGCATGAAGGTGGCGAAAGAAGTCGTGATCATGAGTTACGGGCTGAAGAGCGGCCGCGCTCACGGTCCCAACGAGAATATCTACTTGCAGAATTTCTATAATGGGATTCAAGCGACAATCAAGTTTATCGATGTAGTTGGGCAGGGGCGAGGCTAAGGGCGCAGTTGTCGGCGGTCATTTTAGGAGCATACGCCGAAGCGGCCTGGCTGTATAGTGCGCCAGTGAGGAACATTTTTCATCAAAATGCCTAATAATATGATAGTTAAAATGTGCATAGTATACAAAACTTATTGGGCTTTCTCGGTATTCTCGCCTATGATGAAGATTAAAATAATGGGAGCAAAGCTCATGTTAATTGCTCGCGAAAAGAAGCAGCCTTACAACAGGATCTTCAGCCTTTGTCTTGCACTCATTCTCCTCTCCCTGAGCGCAACCGGGGTAGCGGCACAGACAGCGGATGCCGACGAAAAGATCGTTATCGCTTTCGCGCCGACTTGGCCGATGCCGGATCTATTGACCACGAATTTCTTCCGTCCCTTCGAAGAAGAATACCCCAATGTCGATGTGGTCGTGGTCGATCCGCCGACATTCCCGTATGAGCACACGGGAGAAGACGCCGATCCTTTCGTTTATCTGGCGTCCTTCGCGGGCGCCGCTGATGTTTTCGCTGTTTCAGGGCTTTCGCCGATCGGTACGCGCGCCGGGCTTGTATTGGATTTGGCACCCTACATCGCTGCCGATACCGAGTTTACTATGGCCGAGACCTTTTACCCCAAGGTGCGCGACGCCTTTCAGTGGGATGGCGGCGCCTGGGCGATGCCGGCCGGCTGGCGGCTGGGACTTTTGGGCTACAAGCCAGACGTATTTGATCGCGCGAGCCTGCCCTATCCGCAGGCGGACTGGACCTGGGAGACTTTCGCCGAGGCTATGGAAAGCTTGATGAGGGAAACGGGGGTTGCGCCGCTGCAATCTCAGTATGTGCATGCCCCGTTTTTGGCGGTCAGCCTCGCGGGCCTTTCTTCAGCCGATAGCGAATCAATGCCTTCACTTGACCAAGCCAGTCTACGCGCCGCCTATGAGCAATTGAAATCCGCGCGGGAGGTCGGTTGGTTCGCTCAAACTGATGACTATCATTGGGATCAAGACTACGCCGGGCTGCTGACCAGCTATTGGGGCTCCTGGTCATCGGGCGAGCGCCACGAGTTCGAGTATACGGCGCTGCCGGGCGGGCATACGATTCTGCAAATTGATGGCTTCGCCGTCAGCAGCGCGACTAGGCATCCGGAACTGTCTTATGCCTTGACCAAGTTCCTGACAGGGCGATTTGAGTTGGTCAGTGGATACGGAGGCAGTGTGCCCGCGCGTCAAGATATTTACGAACAGGCCGCGGGCAGTTTCGGCTACGAAGAACACTTCGTCAATTTTCGCCAGGTCCATGAAGCGCTGCTGCCTTACGCCTTCGATCCGATGGAAAGCCTTTACGTCAATAGACTGCCCTTCGACCTTGCGCAAATTGAAGACGAAGGCATCAAGCAAATTCTGCGAGAATCCCAGCAATCCATTCGCGCCGCTCTCGAAGAGGCCGCCGCCTACGACGCGCGAATCACCATTGAGAAGCCGCCGTCAGATTTAGCCCCGATAGACGGCATAATCATCCGCTTTGGTTTGACGGACAGCACGCCATCGCCCCTGATACGACCGCTGAAGCAATATGCGGAAGCGTTCGTGCGGGAGCATAACGATATCGGCCGCGTCAAATTCGGCTCAATGGCGGGTTCCTGGAATCTTTATGAGGATGAATTCGACTGCCTTTACGGCGATGACGAGGGCCTGGCACAGATGTCGATTTCCAGCCTCATCCGGCTCGAGCCTTTCATAGAAGCGGACGAGGAGTTTGACCTGGACGCTTTCGTCCCGGCGGCTCTCGAGAAGGCGCAGTATCAGGATGTGTTGTGGGGCTATCCGCTCGCCATATATCCTTTGGCGCTGCGTTACGATCGCGCCGCCTTCCTGGAACAGGGCTTGCCGTTGCCGTCGACGGGCTGGCAGGCCGATGACTTCGATCGGGCTTTGCGCGCGCTCTGGAGCAGCAGCGAAGACGAAAAGGCGGTCCTTCGCCCCAGCTCGGGAAACGAATATCTCTTGCTGCTGATCGCTGCCAACGGCGGCTTCCCGGTGGATCTCAACACCAGACCGACATCCTTCGATCTATCATCGGCCGAAAACATTGAGGCGATGCGCAAAGTCTTGGACTACGCCCGTCAAGGCATCAGCGATTATGCGAATCTCGGTCCCTACATGACATCGAGCATAAGGCAACTCGATCATCCCCTGTTCATTGATGACTTAGGCGACCGCTTCCTTGAGAAGGACTCGGGCTACGATCTAGTCAGTTTTCCCAACAATGGCGAGACCGCGCTCCTGTCTTATTCTGTCGGGCTTGGTTATATCAACGCCAAGACCGCCTATCCACAAGCTTGCTACGACTGGATCAGCGCCTTATCAAAGCGCCCCGATCTCTTCGGCGGCATGCCAGCGAGAACCGATCTGCAGAACAGCGACGAGGTTACCCGCGCCATCGCGCCAAACGGACCAGAATTTTTCCAAGATTTCGTCCAGCAATTGGCGGACGAGGACAGGATTGTCTTCACGGAAGCGGATGTTTGGTCGGCCATACGCTGGCTGAATGAAGCTTTCGACAAGGTCGTGGTCAAAGATGTACCACTGGAAGCCGCGCTGGAGAGGGCTCAGTCTAAAATCGACAGGTATCACGAGTGTATTGACGGTGCTTCGGCTACCCGTCGCTGGGATTGCGCAGATAAGATAGATGCGCAGAGCGCCAGTCAATAGCGACTTCGGTAGAATCAAGATGGCGGGGGCAGCGAAGGCGCCCGCCTTTCAGACTGCAAAGGGCTAAATTCAGGGGCCCAAAATCGCCTCATCCTCGCAGGGTAATGGCTGAGTCGGCGAGATGATGTACGTTGGCAGTTCAGCGTCTGTATGACGCAAACAACTCTGTTAATCCCCGTCGCCAAACACTCTTTACAGCCTTCTAACACACAGTTTGCAGACGCGCAAAACTTTCCCCGGCGCGCTTCTCTATACTTCGGGTGAATGGCGGGCACATACCGTGTCCATTAGTCAAATCTCTCGGAGGAACGCAAAATGACACTCAAGCGATTTACCCTTATGTTGGCATTGCTCGCGCTGCTGACCGCCGGCGTGAGCGCTGGCGACGACCCCAGCCCAAAAGGCTACGCCGTCGCCGGTTATTGGCACAGCGGTCCCAGCGTCTTGCTGGCCGACCCCATTGTCCAGGAAGCGACCGGCTTGGAAGGCGAGGACTTGCGCGCGGCGCTGCAAGACGGCCGCAGCATCAGCGAACTGATTGCGGCTAATGACGGCGATGTCGCGGGCGTCATCGCGGCATTGTTGGCGCAAGCGGAAGAGTCTATCCAATCGCGGGCGGCGGCTGCCATTGAGGACCTTGAAGCGGGCTTCAATGAGACGATGGAAGCAAGCCACCGCCAGCGATTCCCCTGGTGGCGCCGGCGCAATCCTGTGCGCGAAAACTTTGGCGCCTGGGGCATGCACGAAACCATTACCGAAGCGACCGGCTTGACCGTAGGCGAACTGAACTCAGCGCTGTTAAGTGGGTCGACGATTGCCGATTTGATCGAAACCAATGACGGCGATGTCGCCACCACGGTGTCGGCGCTGGTGGAGCAGGCGACGGCGGGCATCAACGATGCGGCGGTTGCCCGCATCGAGAACTACGAAGAAGCGCTAATCGAAGCCTTCGCGGCCGACTTCAGCGATAGCTCGCGGCGCTGGCGGAAATGGCGTCCGCGTCACGGCGCGTTCTTCAGCTTCTGGGGTGCCCATGATAGCAGCCAGCCTGCGCCCGAGGACGGCAGCCAGCAAACAGAAGCGCTTGGCGAAAGCGAAGAAGAGTAAATCTACCCCTGCTTTCAGCTGCGAGAAGCGCGGGCTCGACACCTGCGCTTCTCGATTCTCGAACGGCGCGCGGGCTCCCCGCCGCTACGAATCCAGCGCCGGCGATGGGGAAGCGGCTTAAGCCGGGTCCGGCACAAGGTACTCAGCCAACACAACTTGCGTGTCGCTGAGCAACTGATGATCGCTGGAGAGGACACGCAGAGGCGCCTGGATTTCCGCCTCCTTGCGCCACAAGGTCAGGACGATCCAATATGCGCGACCCGGCGGGTGGAGAGGCGGCACATCCAGCTGCAACCATTGCGGATAAAGCAGCAAGGCGCCTGGTTTCAGCATCCAGTAACGACTATGAGGCGCCGCCGGTCGGCTCTGGCTGGCCACTGCGTCGCCGCTCTCCGGGTCCACCAGTTCCAGCGTATAACCCAGCCCCTCGAGCTTCCCGCGTTTGGATGCAATGTAGAGGCGCACCTGCCCGGCGGCGCTGTCGATGTGATAGCCACGCAATCGAACGCTGATCTCATACTCGATCGATGCGGGCTGCGCCAGGAGTTGACTTTCGAGCGCGGGGATATGGGAGTTGAGAGCAAGCGCCAGGATCCAGAAGACAGGCGCCACAATTGAAACGTGTCGGATGCGCGGTTTCGGCGTCGGCAGCGCGTCACCGAATTTGCCCAACATGGCGAGCATAGCCAGCCAAATGCCAAGAAACTCTATCGACTCCTCCCAAAGGGCGAAGTCGATACATCCTTCCAGATGCAGGATCCCCATGGCGCCGCAACTAACGGGAACGAGCTCGATGAAAACGGCGCCCGACCCAGCCATTGCAAGACCAATAGAAAAGCAGAAATACCAAATCCATGCGCGCCGCGGGGAGCGTTGCGCTACAAGCAGCGCGGCAAATACAAGCATCGCGCCGAGCGCCAAATAATATCTTTTCCAATTCGGTATTTGCTCGTGCAAGGCAAAATATTCATCGAGAGCCATGAAAAGGAATATGATGCCGGCCGCGGCCAAGTACAGACATTGCAACGGTGAGCGCGCCCGAAGCAGCCAGGTTGTCGCCAGCGCCAGGCTCCCGACAAGCGCCAGTTGTGTCGACGCAAGTGTGCTGGGGATGTTGTATTCCCGCTGAAGATCCCAGAGCCAATACATGTTGTTCTGAATCGGCAGCAAGCCGAGCGCAATGCCGGCCGCCAGTCCCTGCGCCAAAAGCGCGACGCTTGCCAAGACTTTGGAGGCTGGCGACAGACGGGGAATCAGCCGCCGGTAAGCGAAGAGACATACTGGCACAGCCAGCGCGACGACGAAGATGCGGTTCACAACTGCCGCTGAAATTTCGAAAAGGGTGTTTTCCAAAGCAGATCTTTACCTAATGTCATTCGCGCTTGCAACTTGTGCGGGGGCTGGTTCCTTGGTGTTCAGCCCATGTCCATCGCTCCGCATCCAGCGCCACCGCTCATCCTCGATAGAATAGGTTGCCATATTCGCGACGATAATATTCGGCCGAAGGCACCCCAGTTGGCGACCATTCAAGCCCGCTCTTACTCGATCTCCAAGCTGCCTAGCGGTACGCGAGCATCCGCGAAATAAATGCCTTCAGCGCTTTTGGCGGGAACGCGCTCAAAATCGCGCAAGCGATACAATCCCGTGAATATACTGTAGCGACCGGGATCAAGGTCCGCTGGCAGCGGCACTTGCCAGGTTTCGCTATCGGCCAAACCCGCGTACCACAAACGCGTTGGCAGGCGCGCTCCCAGGGGCTGTTGATCATGGACCCACCATTCGCCGCTCTCTTCGTGAAAGAAATGTAGAAACTGCTGGAAGTCCTCACTGCCTGCCGCTTGGCTGCGCCAGCTGAAGACGATTGACAGGTTTCGGCCCGCGCCGGCGCGTTCAGGCGCTTCGAAAGCGTCAAGTATGAATCCGTTGTCAAATGCAGCCAGTGGATCCAAGTCAGAGGAAATCGGGGCGGAAACCGATGGCGCCACCAGTTCACCCAAGATAACCTGCGTCTCATTAAGCAATTCGTGATCGCTGGCCACGATCTTCTGGCGACGATATAATTCGCCGTCTTCGCGCCAGAGCGTCAAGACTATCCAGTACGCGTGGTTGACCGGTAGCGTTGAAGGGCGATCCAAGTCAATCCATTGCCGATAAATGGGCCGGTAATGTGAACCCATCACGACATAGAATTGGCGATGTACATATTTCTTGCGGCTCAATACCGAGAGTCCGCTGACTTGGTCAACCAGGTCAAGGGAATATCCCAGCTTGGTAAATCCTCGCCCGCTAAAATCAAAGCTCCCCGGCGACAGAAAGAAATGGATATGATTTTGTTGCTTTCCAATACGATATCCATGCAGCCGCAGGCCCGATTCAAACTCTACATGCGCCGCCTCAATGTTCGCATGCGCCGGGTGGCTTTCAAATGGCGGAAAAGCATCAGCATAGTAGAGAAAAAGTAGCCAAAAGACTGAAAACGCAAAAACTGAGATATGGAAGCGAACCAACGGCGGCGGCAGCGCTAAAAGCTGACCGAGCACAGCGACAAGAACGAGCCAAATTCCCAGCAGCTCGAGGGATTCTTCCAGGTCAAAAAGCATGCATTCATTTCCAGTCCAGAAGACCAATCCGGCGCATACACCTGGAGATCGAAGCAGGTACAAAAGCATGGCGCCTGTTGCGCTCATCGCCAGACCGAACAGCAGGAGTGCATGCCACTTCAAAGTATTCCTGGGCGAATGCCAAGCTACGAACAACGTCGCCAAGGTTGCCAATGCTCCGACTGAACCGTAGATGATTTTCCAATCGCTCAGGTATTCGTGCAGCGCAAAATACTCATCGTAGGCCATGTAAAGGAAAAGAATGCCGAGGCCGACGTAGTAAAGCAGGCGCCAGATCTGTTGGCACCTTACCTTCCAAGCTATCAGCAGTGCGATAAATCCAACCAATGCCAACTGAAACGATGACAGTATGGCTGGTATATTCCTTTCGTGGTTCAGGTGAAAGAGCCAGGTTTCCAATCCGGAAGAAAACTCAATGAAGAGTGCTGCGCCAGCGGCCAGCGCCTGCGCCGCCAGCATCAGACTCGCCACAGCCTTGCCGGCTGGAGCTAAGCGTGGGATCAGCCAAGGGTAGGCTATCAGGCTAACCGTGATATACAGGATGGCGGCAGCAATGCGCCCGTACGACTCAGCTGAGAAATCCATCTACGCTTGTCCTCAACTGTTCATCGGCGCCCACCGCCCCGCATCCAGCGCCACCGCCTCATCCTCGCCTGGCCATGGCGGCGTCGTCGCAATGATGAACTCCAGCGGGACAGCGCCCAAATTGCGAAATTGAAACGCTGTGCCCAGCGGAATCGTCAAGCTGACGCCCGAGCGCACATCCAGTACCAGTTCATGCTCGCCCTGCTTCCGCCAGACCTGACCTTCCCCAGCCAAAAAGTACCAGAATTCCTCGACCGTGCGATGCCTCACAGGAATCGAGACCCGGCCGACCGGCAGCGCGCAATGCACGACGCTCGCGCCAGAGAGGCTGTGCAGCAAGCGGATCTCGGAGCCATCCGGCGCCAGCAAATCATATTCGGCCTTGACGCCTTTGGATTCAAACGCGGGCATCGACATTCAGCCTTGGGTAGCTTCCCAGCGCGCCCGCACCGCCTCCCAGACTTCAGGATTGAGCAAGTGCGGCGGACGCTCCCCGCGCAGCACCTGAACCACCTGCTCCAGCGCATGAATGGTCAGGCGTGGCCGGCCAGCCACTGTGGCGCTGGCGACATGCGGCGTGATGACGACGTTGTCGCGTCCCAGCAATGGATTGCCCGCTAAGGGCGGTTCCTTATCGGTCACATCCAAGCCCGCGCCGAAGAGACGCCCGTTATCGAGAGCGGAAGCCAATGCCGCTTCGTCAACGTGCCCGCCGCGCGAGACATTGATGAAGACCGCGCCAGGCTTCATCTGGGCGAAGCGCTCGGCATTCATTAGCTTGTAAGTCTCATCATTGAGCGGCAGATGCAGCGAGACGAAGTCCGAGCCGGCTAGCAGCTCTTCCAGCGAATTCGCCTTTTCCACGCCCAGCGTGGCGAAGCGCTCATCGGTTATATAGGGGTCATAAGCGACCACCTTCATGCCGATGGCTTTGGCGATACCGCTGACATGCCCGCCGATGCGCCCCAAGCCGACGATGCCGAGCTGCGTATTATGCATCTCCCACGCCACATAAGCGCCCCAGATGTCTTTCCGCTTTCCGCTATCCAGCATGCGCTGAAGCTCGTTCGTGATTCCCTTGATGTTGCGCGCCACCGTCATCATCAGCGTCACCGCTTGTTCCGCGGTCGAGATGGTGGGCGCGTCCGGCGCGTTGACCACGGCGATATCGCGGGCGGTGCAGGCCGGCACATCGACCGTGTCATAGCCGACCCCAGTGCGGGCGATGATCAGCAGGTTAGGCGCGCGATCCAGGGCTGGTCCATCATAAGCCGCCCCGCCGCCTACCACGCCGTGCGCCTGCTCCAACAGGTGGTAGGGATCGTTCTGCACTTGATCGCCCGGGCAGATGCCAGCGGCGATATCCTCAAACATGTACCGGTATGCATCCGGCACTGTTTTCTCAAACCATATCTTGTACATATTGGGGCCATCCCTCACGAATAATTCAGATTAGAAGTGTACGTTTTCGTCGACGATCTGCCCGACATCGTCCGTCTCTTCGCGGATGCGCTTGAATTCGGCGGTCAGCGCGCGATTGAATGATGAGATATCGGAACTGTGCATGACCAGATTGGCGCCCGCCTTCACCCATTCGATTTCGTGATGGGTGAAGTTGTGGTGGATGCCGATGCCGACGCCGGCCGCGCGCGATTTGCTGATGATGGTTCGGATCGCCTTATCAAAAACCGGATGGTCATACTCTTCGGGAAGACCGAGGCTGCAAGACAGATCGTGCGGTCCCACCAATACGCAGTCGATCCAGGGCGACAGCAGAATCTCATCCAGTCGCTCCAATGCGGGGACGCTTTCGATATTGACGAATAGCGCCTTGTTGGCATTGCGCGCCGCCAGATAATCGGCCAGTTCCGGTTCCAGCTCCGCCTCGCCATCCAGCGCCGCCCGCAGCTTGTCCCCCTTAAGCGGGCCGAATTTGACCGCGCCGCCCAATTCCTTGATCTGTCTGGGATGCTCGATGTAGGGCGCGATAATGCCGTGCGCGCCGCCATCCAGCGTCATCTGCGCCAGATAAGGATCGGGCTCCGGGATGCGCACCACCGGCGCCAGATTGAGCGCGGCAAAGGCGTTGCACATCCAGGAAATCATGTTGCGATCTTGCGGCGTATGCTCGGTGTCGATGAAAACCATATCGAGATCGAGGTTCTGCACCACGCGCGGCCAGATCGGCGAAGGCGAGTAGATCGCTGTGCCATAGACGCGCTGCCCGGCGCGCAAAGCCTTTATCAGTTCTTGTCCATTCATCCTGTTTTCTCTTGTGATATGGGGCTGTCGGTCAGTTGAGGATATTAGCTTTTGCGGACCGATAAGTCAAAGCCACGAAATCAATCGCCGCCTGCATCAGCCACTCCTCAGTCAGCGCAACCGCCGCGTCACGCAGCAATCTGGTCAAACCTGCATTTTCAACTAGAATCTTCTGCAAGTATGTATCATTCATTGAATTGGTGAATATTTTGCCTTTTTTCACTTCCAAACGAGAGCGCCGGCTCTGGATGGCGCTTGCCATCGTCTTGGCGGCGATTTACTCCACATTGGGTCAGGCGCCGGAGATTGTCGCCGCGCTCGGCGAAGGCATTCTCAATAGCGCCGGCAACAACCTCGTATTCGTTATCATTGTGCTGCTGGTCGTGACTCCGGTATTCTTCATCGACAAGCGGCTGGGGCGCGCGGAGATCGCCGTCGGCGCTGGCATCCTCACTGTTTACTTGCTGGCTTGGCTGCGGCTGGGGTCTTGGGAGGAGCGTACTCATTTATTCGAATACGCTCTGGTCGCCGCCCTGGTCCACGAAGCCCTTCTGGAGCGGAGAGAAAACGGCCGCCGGGTTCCGGCCCCCGCCCTGCTCGCGCTGGTCATCTCCCTGCTTCTGGGCTGGCTAGACGAGGGCATTCAATCGCTGCTGCCCAACCGCGTCTTTGATCTCATTGATGTCGCCTTCAATTCTATCGCCACAACGATGATAATTGGAATGCGCTGGTTGGTGGCGCGTGCCCGGGCATGGGCGCGCCGTCGCCAAAGCAGCAAATAGACTTCGCCGATGGCATCCGATACTCGGCAAAACTGTTTTGGCAGCGCAGCAAATTTCGGGAATGGAGAATTGCTATGCGATTAGGACTGATGGTCGGCTACTCGGGCGGGCGCATTGACCTTCCGCTGGATCTCATCCTCGAAGCCGATCGCCTTGGTTATCACGCCGTCTGGACTTCGGAAGCCTACGGCTCGGATTGCATCACCCCGCTGGCTTGGATCGGCGCCCTGACCAAGAATATCAAGCTGGGCAGCGGCATCATGCAGATGCCAGCGCGCAGCCCGGCGATGACCGCGATGACAGCGATGACTCTGGATCAACTCTCCGGCGGACGCTTCTTGCTCGGGCTGGGTCTTTCCGGTCCCCAAGTGGTCGAAGGCTGGCATGGGCGGCCCTATGGCAAACCGCTGGCGAAAACGCGCGAATACGTGGCGATCTTGCGTCAAATCCTTGAACGTGAAGCGCCGCTGGTACATCAGGGCGATCATTACCAGATTCCCTACGCCGGAGACGACGCGATCGGCTTGGGCAAGCCACTGAAGAGCATCATCCATGGCCGCGCCGATATGCCCATTTACCTGGCGTCGATCGGCCCAAAGAATGTCGCGCTCACCGCCGAAATCGCCGATGGCTGGCTGCCGATGCTATTCTCGCCGGCGCATTATCAGGAGACTTACGCGGCCGCGATCAATGCGGGCTTTGCCAAAGCGGTCCCTCGCAAGCAGCGGAGCGACTTCGACATCGCGGCATCGGTCACCGTGGTGATCGACGATGACCTGGAGCCGGCCTACAATCAGATCAAGCCGGTTCTGGCGCTCTATATCGGTGGCATGGGCGCCAAAGGCAGGAATTTCTATTACGATCTGGCTTGCCGATACGGCTTCGAATCCGCTGCCGATACGATTCAGGCTCTCTACTTACAGGGGAGGAAGGGCGAGGCGATCATGGCCGTGCCAGATGCGCTGGTGGACGCGGTCGCCCTGGTCGGCTCGAAAGCGCGGATCCGCGACCGTCTCCAACTCTGGCGCGATTCACCGATTTCGACCCTGAATGCCACCGTCTTTTCGCTCGACGCCCTGCGCTTCCTGGCGGAAGAGATCCTCTGACGAGACGACCCATGCTGGCGACGCAGACCACGCTCAAGCCCCTGCGCATTGGCGACATCGCGATCGATCCGCCGCTATTCCTGGCGCCGATGGCCGGGCATACGAACTATGCCTTTCGCCGCCTCTGCCGCGAGTTCGGCGGTTGCGGCCTCGTTTGTACTGAACTCATTAGCAGCAATATCGTCAAGCACTCGCGCGAGCGCGCCCTACACCGTTTTGACTGGCGCGCCGACGAGCGCCCGGTCGCTGTGCAGCTCTTCGGCGTCGACCCGCGTGTAGTCGCCGAAGCGGCCGGCGTTGTGGTCGATCACGGCGCCGACATCGTCGATATCAATATGGGCTGCTGGGTGCCGAAGATCGCAAAAAAGGGCGGCGGGGCGGCTCTGCTGCGCGATGTCAAGGCGGCGACCGCCGTAGTCGAAGCGGTGGTGAAGGCGGTCGATGTGCCGGTGACGGTCAAAGTCCGCAGCGGCTTTGAAGATGGCGTCGTCATGGCAGTTCCATTCGCGAAGGCGGCTGAATCGGTCGGCGCAAAGGCGGTCGCCGTTCACGCACGCTTCGCCGGACAGGGTCACGGCGGCGAGGCCGACTGGGATGTGATCGCCGCCGTCAAAGGCGCTGTAAGCCAGATGCCGATCATCGGCAACGGCGATGTGCATTCCGGTGAAGATGCCCGCCGCATGCTCGACTACACCGGCTGCGATGGCGTGATGATTGGACGCGCCGCTCTGGGACGTCCCTGGCTATTCCAGCGCATCGCCCACTATCTGGACACGGGCGTCGCCCTCCCCGAACCGTCTCGATCGGAACGGGCTTTGATCGCGCTGCGTCACGCCAAACTGACGCTCGAGACCACTCACTTGCCCGCACATGTCGCCCTGCTGGAAATGCGCGGCCAGATCAGCAAGTATCGACTGGATGAGCCGGGATCGCGGCGCACACGCAACCGGCTGGTGCGGATTGTATCTTATGCTGAATTGGAGTCGATTCTGCTGGATATCGCCGTAAGCGATGAGTCAATTCCTTGTGTATAGTCTCTGGTGAGGCGGGCTCAAACTGATGGACGGCAAAGAAAAGGACGATGTGGCATGACCTATCTGGTAACGGGCGGCGCTGGCTTCATCGGGGGGCATGTCGCCGAAGCGCTGCTCGCGCGTGGCGAACGCGCCGTCATCATCGACAACTTCAACGACTATTACGACCCGGCCATCAAGCGCCGCAACGCCGAGCGCCTGCGCAACTATGACAACTGCCTCATCATTGAGGGCGACATCCGCAACGCCGCGCTGCTTGATCGCGTCTTCGCCGAGCAGGACGTTACGCATGTAGCGCATCTGGCGGCGATGGCGGGCGTTCGCGAGAGCGTCCAGCAGACGCGCCTCTATATGGATGTCAACGTCACCGGCACGCTGAATCTGCTGGAAGCTTCTAAGGCAGCGAAGATACAACAGTTCGTCTTAGCCTCCACTTCCTCCGTCTACGGCAAGACGGAGATTCTGCCCTTCGTCGAGAAGGACAGCGCCGACCGCCCGCTGGCCTCCTACCCGGCGAGCAAACGCGCCGCGGAACTGCTCGCCCACACTTACCACAACCTGGTTGATATGCCGGTGACAGCGCTGCGTTTCTTCAATGTATACGGTCCCGCCGGACGGCCCGATATGATGCCCTGGCGGCTGATGGAAGCGACGCAGACCGGGGAAGAAATTAAGCTGTTTAACGGCGGCGATATCCACCGCGACTGGACCTATATCGCCGACACGGTGCAGGGCGTGCTGGCGGCGCTTGACCTTAGGCTCGGCTATGAGATCATCAACCTGGGCTGCGGCGCGCCCATTTCGCTCAATGACTTCGTCGAGATCATTGAGGAATACGCTAATACTCGTATCAATACAGTATGCGTACCAACGCCGCAGAGCGACCCGCCGATCACCTTCTGCGACAATCGCAAAGCGCGCGAGCTGCTGGGTTTTGCGCCGTCCGTCTCGGTCCGCGAAGGACTGCGCAAGACCTGGGAATGGTATCGAGAGTATCGCCGCCTCTAGCCTCTTGGACGCATCAACCGCCGATGATGCCCGGCTGATGCCGCTTGGCGCCCATCAATTGCCGCAGAATCTCTGAAGGATTCTCCACTTTAGCCAACTGCGCCAGCATGTCTTCCTGCGTCAGAAAGAAGGGGCGCGTATACATCCCCAGCAAGGCGCTGCGGTTTTTGTCGCTTCGGTTGGGACGCGCCGAATGCCACAACGCGCCATGAAACACTAGCGCGCCACCGCGGAGCCCGGTCAGGATCTGCGCGCCAGCGGGCCACACTTCGTTCCACTCCTTCGGCGGCGGATGCCCGTTCAGATGGCTGCCGGGCATAAAGCCGGTCCCGCCGTTCTCCTCAGTGAAGTCATCCAGCAGCCAAATGGTCTGCCCGCAGACCTTCTCCAGCGGCCAGGGCTGGTTAATCCACCAGTAGGGATAATCGGGATGCCAGCCGTATTGATCGTAATCGGGATAGGCGGTGTTCGCCGACCAGGTTGAGCAGATCACGTCATCATCAGCCAGATAGCTCTGCCAGATCGATACGATGAGCGGATGCGCCAGCAGCTCGGCGAAGATCCGATGCTTGTAGGCGATGCCGCCGACGCGCTGCGTCTTGGCTGCGCGAATCTCATCGGTCGCCTCCTCCGCCAGCAGCCGCTCCAATGCGACGCGCGCTTCATCCGCTTTCTCCGGCGAGATCACGGACGGCACAAAGCAATAGCCGCGCTCGCTGATCTCGGCGACGATAGCGCTCACATCGTGCTGAATTCCAACCTGTTCCATAATTCGCTCTCCCGTCCTGGCCTGGCGCACCCTTCTGTCCGTCAGTCGTCGTTTCCAGTTACGACCCCGCCGTTTGCCCCGATTATAGGCGTCTCGCCGCGCTTTGGCGAACTGGCGCTTCGGCGCGGGCGCTGAATCGCGACTTTCACATGAATCACTCTCGCGCTCAAATGCTGCCGGAGATTGCACTGTGCTGAAGACCAAGCGATTTGGATTGCCACCTGCGATGTGATACAGTTCCTATACTGGCGCGTCATGCTTCCCCAGCAATCGCGCTTTGTCACCTACCATCCGTAAACGTTTACAAAGGAGATATTCCATGAAGAAGGCATTTCTATTGTTGGCGCTGCTGGCGCTCGCGTTGCCGGTCGCCGCGCAAGATATGGGCGGCTGCATGATCGAACCGCCGGAGTCAGCCGTTCAGGTCAACATGATCGGTTGGACTTACCCCATCATTGACTTCTACGCCGATGAGCTTGAAGCATGCAATGCTGTCGACAACATCGATGTGAATACGCAGCTGCTCGATTCTGGCTCGGCGCATGACCAGCTCCGCCTGGCATTGGGCGCCGGCGGAACCTCGCCCTACGACATCATCATGGTGACCCAAGGCGATATCGAATCCTACGTCGCTGAAGGCTGGATGATGCCGCTCAACGATCTGATCGACAAATACGAAGACGAATACCAGATCTCAGACATCCTGGGCATCGCCGACATGACGGTCGATGGCAATATCTACGGCTTGCCGATGGAGCAGAATACGCGTCACCTGTTCTATCGTCCCGACCTGCTGGAGAAGCACGGCATTGAGGTCCCGGAAACCTGGGACGATGTGATCGCGGCCTGCGGTGTATTGGCGGCCGAAGATAGCATCGTCATCCCCTTCACGACGCAGTTGCATGCCGGCTGGGCTTGGCGCATCGAATTTGGCGATATGCTGCTGGCATTCGGCGGCGAGCCGCTCAATGATGACATGACGCCAGCCTTTAACAGCGACGAAGGCGTAATGGCGCTGGAGAAGCTGGTCGAGATCGTCGATGCCTGCATGGGCGAAGAGGGTTTGACCTACAGCATCGATGACAGCCAAATCGGCATCGCAACCGGTGAACTGGCGATGGCATTCACCTGGGCCAGCCGCGCCGCCGCCATGGACGATCCGGACTTCTCGGATTTCGTCGGCGGCATCGAATTTGCGCCCGCGCCCAAGGCGACCGCAGATGGACTCTACGGCGCAACGGGCGGCACCGGCGCAGGCTTGGGCATCCCGGCAAACATTGACGACGATCCGGATTTGGTCTTCCAGGTCATCCTCGAAGCGATGGACGAAGAAACCATGCTGCGCGGCTCCAACTACGGCGTAATCACGCGCCAGGCTGTGGCCGCCAAGGCTGAAGCCCGCTACCTGCCAGCGGTCTTCGCCACCATTTCTGGCGGCGTCGAAGGCACGCCGGTGCCCGCTATTGGCGCGGTATTGAACCCGGTTTGGGATCAATGGCTGCCGCAGATTGCGAAAGGTGAGATGAGCGCCGAGGAATTGCTGAACGCCGCCGCCGACGCATACACCGTCGAGGCAACGGCTCAGGGATTCATCGAGGGTTAGTCGCTTCTACATGTTTTGGCCCCTTCTCTCCCTGCGAGAGGAGGGGTCATTTGTCTAAAGAGGTCGTCAGACCAGATCGCCGCCGCGCTTGACATGATTGACACGGTCGCCACGCATAAGAAATAGGAGATTAGCTTATGGATAGACAGACTTTCAGTTTTTTCGTGGGTCCGAGCGTCTTCATCATGCTGGCGCTGATGACCTTGCCCTTGCTGGCATCGATCGTGCTTGGCATGCATTTCATCACCTTCCGCAATCTGGACGCGCCGCAATGGATTGGCTTTCAGAATTACACGGATGTGCTGGGCGACCCCGAGTTCTGGGATTCGCTGGAGTTCACGCTGATTTTCATTGCCATCGCGGTGCCCGCGCGCATTGTGCTCGGTCTGCTCTTCGCCCTATTGCTAGATCAGATCACGCGTTATCGCGGGATTTTCATCGCTGCGGCGCTTGTGCCTTTTGTCATGACCCCGGTCGTCGGCACGCTGATTTTTCGCGACATGTTCGATCGCGGAGGACCATACTGGTATTGGATGCAGCAGCTCTTTGACTACCGTCTGTTTATGAACAGCACGTCGGTGCCTCTGCTAATCATCTTCCATAGCATCTGGACGGCGACGCCCTTCGCCATGATTGTGCTCTTCGCTGGCTTGCAGACGCTCCCGCAAGAATCGCTGGAAGCGGCAAAAGTCGATGGAGCGACCTGGCTGCGACAGCTCTGGCATGTCGCCATTCCCCATCTGCGCTCGCTCTTCATCTTCATCGGGCTGATTTCGATCATGGATTCCTATCGCGTCTTCGACAGCGTCTTCGTGTTGACGCAGCAGAACCCGATATACGATGCGGAGACGATTATGTATTACAACTTTCAAGTCGCGCTTAGCTTCGGGCGATTAGGCAAAGCCAACGCCATGAGCGTGCTCACGGTGCTCGGCATCTTCGTCGTCCTGATCCCATTCCTCGTCATGACCTATCGCGAACAGACGGAGGAAGACTGATGACCCGGACAAACAACCCGATCGCGAGATTCTTCATCTATATCGCGCTGGCGCTGTTCACGGTGTATAACGTCCTGCCCTTCGCCTGGACAATCATGAACTCCGTCAAGCTGCCGAAGGACGCCAACGCCAGGATTCCGCGCTTCGTCTTCTCACCCACGGGCGAGAATTATTCGGCGCTATGGCTGAATATGGAGCCGGAAGAATTCGCGCCCTATGGCTTGGCGCTGATCCTGATATTCTTCATCCTGGTCGCTGTCGCGCTCTCCGCCAATCGCATCCCGGCACCCAATTCAGTCATTTACCTTGGCTGCATTTTCGCCGGCGTCATCGTCGCCCTGGCACTGCCGGATATCGTCAATACCGCCGAATTCTACGACTACCTGATCAACAGCGTGATCGTCACTGTCGGGACTTTATGCATTTCCCTGAGTATCGGCGCGCTGGCCGGCTATGGGCTGGCGCGTTTCCGGCATGTCGTCTCCGTTTACATTCTGGTGATAGCGCTGGCTTTCCGCTCGCTGCCGAGCTTGGCGCTGGTGTTGCCCTTCTACTATCTCGGTCAGCTTTCCGGCTTGTACGACACCCATATCCTGCTCATCTTCTGTTTGGTGGCGGTCAATCAGCCCTTCACCATCTGGATGCTGCGCAGCTTCTTCATGGAGATTCCACGGGAGATTGAAGAGGCGGCGATGATTGACGGCGCCGGGCGGCTGAAGTCTTTCATCTCGGTGATCGTGCCGATCATGTGGCCCGGCATCATCACCACCGGCTTGTTCACCTTGCTGCTGGCTTACAACGATTTTTTGCTGGCGCGCATCCTGACGCAGATTAACTGGACGCTGCCGGTCGGCATTGCGCAATTCACCGGCGGCGAAGATCCGGGACATGTCACACTGGCGGCGGCCGGCTCCGTATCGGTCACCCTCCCGATCCTGATTGTGATTATCTTCTTCCAGAAATATTTGATCCGCGGGCTCGCGTCCGGCGCGGTGAAGGGATAAGACCAGGCGGCTCCGACAGACTGCGACCATTTCAGCGCCCAGTCCGGCAGGAAAATGCTAGGCTGGGCGCTATGTTAACTTCGCTGTCTTTTTTACCTCCGAGCGTTCAGGCGCTTGCGTTTGCAGGGCAGTTCGCGTTGGCCGCCGCAAAGGGGGAGTACCCCCGCCCCCGATTAACGCCGCTCTATCCATACTGTCTCTATACCTGCTATGGTTTTATTGGGCTTTACCAGGGGGAATTGACGAGAGTATTGCGACCCGATCAATCATCATACAGGAGAAAGCATGAACATCATCTGCGTCGTCACCGACACGCTGCGGGCGGACCACCTGCCAACTTACGGCAACCAGCAGGTCATCGCGCCATACTTGACAGAATTCTCCCGGGAAGCCCTCGTCTTTGAAGACTGCCACGCCGCCTCCTTCCCTACCGTGCCGACGCGCGCCGATATCGCCACGGGCCGCTTCACCTTCACCTACTTGACCTGGGGACCGCTGCCGCAGGACGAGATCACCCTGGCCGGACTGATGACAAAAGCGGGCTACACGACGATGGGCATCGGCGATACGCCCTTCCTCATCCGCAACGGCTATGGCTACGACCGCGGCTTCGATGATTTCATCTGGATCCGCGGCCAGCGCGAGGCTTCGGGCCGACCCGATGTCACCAGCCTTTGGAAAGAAGAAGATGACCGCTTCGCGCCACAGACTTTCAAAGCGTCGATGGATTGGCTCGAGCGCCATTACGAAGACAAATTCTTCCTCTATATCGACGCCTGGGACCCGCATGAACCCTGGGACCCGCCCGCCCATTACGTCAAGCCCTACCTGCCTGATTACCGCGGCGAGCAGGTCTACCCCGCGTATTGGGACTGGAAAGACGCCGGCTATAGCGAGCGCGACCTCGAAATCGCCAAAGCGACTTACATGGGCGAAATCACCATGGTCGATCGCTGGTTCGGCTTGCTGATCGACCGGCTGAAATCCCTCGGCGTTTATGAGGACACGGCAATCTTCTTCGTCTCCGACCACGGCTTCTACTTCGGCGAATTCGGCGTCTTCGGCAAGAGCCGCTTCCGCTGGCCCGACAACACGATTCCAGTGATGGAAGCGATGGCGCGCTTCAAGCAAGGCGCGATCTCGTACCGGAGCCCCAAACACAACGAAATCACCCACGTGCCGCTGATCGCCAAGATCCCCGGCTACGAGCATCAGCGCGTGGCGAGCCTGGTCAGCATCCCCGATATCATGCCGACCATGCTGGAACTGGCGGGCATCGACATCCCCTCACGCGTCCAGGCGCAATCGCTGCTGCCCTTGACGCGCGGCGAGACCGACCGGCTGCATGAAATCGTGGTGACCTCGCAATCGCTTATCGATACCGCCGGCAACACCACGCTCATCGTTGACGACAGCGAACGAGTGGTGGTCGAGGTTTCGCCGAGCACCATCCGCGATGGCGAGTGGGATTTTCTCTACGCGCTCGAGGGCGAGCCGATTGAGCTGTACGACGCCCTCAAGGACCCGGCGCATCAGCATAACCTGGCGGCTGAAATGCCCGAAGTATGCGCGGCAATGCACACCAAGTTCGTCCGCTGGATGGACGAGATGGGCACACCCGAAGAGTACGCCGCGCCCCGCCGGCGGCTATGATCTTATGGCTTGGAACCATTTAAGCGAGGCTTGCAAACGAAATGCTCGCTTTGGACTTCCAATCGCTTTCGACTATAATTCGGAGCGACAGATTCGGAAAGGAAGGGCGAAGATGATCGTCCGAGACCGAGTTTACACCATTGACGATGTCTGGCTGATGTCGCAATCGCCGGAGAACGAGCACAAGTTCTTTTATCTCATCGACGGAGAACTCTTTTTCGTGTCGCGACCAGGTGGTGTGCACGGTCTAATTGCCTCGTTAATTGCGCATTTTCTTTGGACATACGTACTTGAGCAGGAGTTGGGGCAAGTAACAACAGAAACCGGCTACCATCCGCCTGATTCCCGAACAACGCTGCTTGGACCGGACGTCGCTTTTGTTCATCGCGAAAGGGTGCCGCAACCTTTTCCTTCGCGTTCCGTGCCCGTGATGCCGGATTTAGCTGTCGAAGTCTTGTCGCCGAGCAACACATTGCCCGAACTGCGGCGCAAGGCAGAAGTTTATCTGCGGCAGGGCACGGCGCTGGTTTGGCTCGTGAACCCGGACGACAAGACGGTCGAGGTCTGGCGCCTGGATGACGAAAAGGCGACCAGCGAAACTGTTGGTCCAGGCGGCACTCTTGACGGAGAGCCCGTATTGCCCGGCTTCAGGCTGGAGCTTGACGCGCTGTTCTCGCTGAATTAAGCGCCGTCCCGCACAAGATTCTGCACAGCAATCTGCCCCCGCAGATTTCTCCCCATTACATTACCGGACCTTCTGCTGTAAACTCCTCGCCTGTTTGCTCGCGCTTACGAGGATGCCTCATTTGAATATTGCCGCCCTGCCCTATGTTGCTCTGCTCGCCTTCTTCTTCGGCTCGTCAATGGTGGTCTCCCGATTCAGCCTGGGCCAATTCGACCCCACGACATACATCGGCATCCGCATGATCATTTCCAGCGTCATGGCGCTGATGGTCTACGCGATTGTCACCGGTCGCCGCCTGCCGCGGGATCCCGAGGTTTGGAAGCGCGCCGGTTTGCTGGGCGTCTTTGGCACAGCCGTGCCGATGGTTTGCGTGATCAGCGCGCTGCAGTATCAATCGAGCGGCGTCACATCCTTGCTGTTGGCGACGGGACCGGCGCTGACCGTCTGTCTGGCGCATTTCATTCTGCCGGACGAATTGCTCAATCGGCGCAAGGGCTTCGGCGTGACGCTGGCGCTGGGCGGCGCGCTGCTGCTGGCTATAAGCGGCGAGGATGGCTTGCCAGACGGGACGGAATCCGTGCCGACCGGCTACCTTCTGGTCACGGTGGCGATGGTCTTCAGCGCGGTGATGATCATTTACGCCCGCAAATACCTGCGCGGCTATGACGCTTACGATGTCGGCAGCATCCGCATCTTTACGACAGCGCTGGCGGTGACGCCCTTCTCGCTCCTGACAGTCGGCTTTGACGTCAGCGCGGTTGACGGAGCCGGAGTGCTCGCTCTAATCTACTCGGCGGTCGTCGGCACTTTCCTTGGCTTGCTGCTGTCCTTCTACAATATCAAGCGCTTCGGCGCTACGCCGGCGGTAATGACCACTTACATCATCCCGATTGTGGCGGGCATTGGCGGCGTATTACTCCTGGGCGAAGAGATCACCGGCACGATGGTGGCCGGCATGATCGTGATCGTCGGAGGCATCGCCTTGCTGCAGCAATATCGCAAACCCACCGGCCTGCTGCGCCGCTTCCCGCATCGGGGTTCGTACTGAGCGGCCTGACCCGCTAGTCCATGCTGCAAGCCTCGTAGGCTTGTGTCAGCGCCGCCTTCCAATCGCCGAGCGGCACAAACTCTTGCCCGACATAACCGCTGAAGCCGGTATCGGCGATCGCGCGGCAAATAGCCGGATAATACAATTCTTGCGTCTCGTCGATTTCATTCCGCCCGGGCACGCCCGCCGTGTGATAATGGGCGAACCACTGATGATTGTCGCGGATCGTCTGAATGACATCGCCCTCCATCACCTGCATGTGATAAATGTCGTATAACAGGCGGGCGTTGGGCGAATCCACCGCCGATACCACCTCCACTCCCCAAGCCGTGCGGTCGCACATATAATCGGGGTGATTCACCTTGCTGTTTAGCAACTCGAGCAACAGTACGACACCAGCTGATTCAGCATCGCGCGCCAGCCGCTCCAGCTGCTTGATGGAGTTTTCGGCGCCGCGCTCGTCATTCAAGCCCGGCGCGCGGTTGCCGCTGAAGGCGATCAGGAAGGGAATATCCCATTCCTGCGCCAGCTTCAGGCTGGCCTCCGACTGCCGCTTGATATCGTCCCAATTCGCCGGATCGTTGATGCCAACAGGTATAGGACCATGCAGCTGATGCGTGGCGATCGTCATGCCCTGATCCCGCACTAGCGCGAACTGCTCCACCGGAACCAGTTCCATCGCCGTATAACCGATTGCCTTGCAAGTCTGCAGCATATCGACCAGGTCCGTGTTGTCCCGGGCGATGCACCACCAAGATACCGATTGTTCGATTGCCATAGCCTCAGTCCTGAATCTTCATCGTCTGCCAATAGTTTCGGTAAGCGCGCGTCTCCCGCAAGAGCAGGTTCAAGCGATTTTGCAGCGTCTTTAACTGATCGCTCGGCGCCTTATCAGCCAGTTCCAGCCGGTAGTCGCCAGCTGCGCCCACCCGATAATCGAGTTTACCCATTGCGCGCAGCACTTGCAATCCGACTTGTAGGCTGCGCTCGCGCTCGCCCATCGCCGCCGCGAGGACTTCCGCTTCCACAAGCCCACCCTTCTGATTGACAGCGTATTTTACCAAAGCCGCCAGGCGCGCCAGGAAGTTCCCCATCGTCTCCCTCCCCGGCGGCATCCCGAATAGAATGAGTCTTTCCGGATTCACCGTCGCCAATGCCGCCGACCAAATTTCGGCTGATGGCGGAATGGTCCAGACGATGAATGTATCGGCCGCCTTCAACCCTAGCCGATCAACCGCGCCATCGACTTGCTCCACTTCAGACCAGACCATAGCCGCCGGATACCGTTCGCGCGCCTTTGCCAAATCAGTAAGCGTGAACCTGCTTTTTCGCATATCCAATAGCTCGTAGGTGGTTTCCTCCGCCTCAACATCAATCGGCTGCGCACCGAGCGGACGATAATCCAGCCACTCGACCAGCGCTTGACGCTCGCCCTTGTAGACGCTCGCGCGCAAGGTGTAGGCGAGGTCGAAGTGCCCCTTGGGCAATTCAGCGCTCGCGCCCCGCCACCAGATGACCCGCTGCCGGCGCCCCTGCTCGTCTTCGACTTCGATTTGCAGATGTTCCCCGCGCCGCCCCAAGCCTTTGCGGCTCGCCAATTTCAAGTTTCGCGTCGCCAGCGTCAGTGGTGGATTGCCATTGCCAAATGGCGCCAGGCGCTCGATATCATCCGTCAGTTCCAGCGAGATGTCCGACAAGTCCAAATAGCCGTCAATCGAGAGCGACGGCTTCATGGGCGCGTCGCCGGTCTGCGCTCGCACAACGCGCGAGAGGGCGCGCCGAAACTGGAAGATTTTGTCGGCGGGCAAGCTGAGACCGGCCGCCATGCTATGCCCGCCGTAACTTATGAGCGCGTCTGACGCCGCCGTCAAGGCGCGTGTCATATCCACGCCTGCCACCGACCGCGCCGATCCACGTCCGATCTCATCGGGCGTCGCGATCAGCACCACTGGCAAGCCGAACTCTTCGACCAGCCGCCCCGCTACGATCCCGATCACGCCGCTATGCCAGTCGTCATGGCTCAGCACGAGCGCGGCGTAATCCAGCAGCCAAGGTTGGGCATTAATCTGTGCCAGCGCCGATTCATAAACTTGATTCGATAGGAACTTCCGCCGCGTATTCAAACCTTCCAGCGTGTTCGCCAGGATGCGCGCCCGCGCCCAATCCTCAGTCGTCAGCAATTCCACCGCCGGGTTGGCGTCTGCAAGCCGCCCTAGCGCGTTCAAACGCGGCGCGATCGCAAAGCCGATATGCCCCTCGTTGAGCTCGGATGCCGGGATCTGCGCCCGCTCCAGAATCGCTTTCACGCCCAGCCGCTGATTCTCCCGCAGCTTTTTCAGACCGCGCTGCAAGAGAAAGCGCGTGTCGTCCACCTGCACCATGACATCGGATACGATGCCGAGCGCCACCAGGTCCAGCAGACAGTCGCTGTCAGCACCGTGATAGAGCGCCTCAATCAGCTTGTAAGCCACGCCCACCCCCGGCAGCTCTAGCAGCGGATGCGCCTCGGTCAAGCGGCGCGGGTTGACTACAGCGGCGGCGGCTGGCAGCGCTTCTGGCAAGGCATGATGATCGGTGACGATCGTATCTATGCCGCGGCTCGCGGCGTATTCAATGGGGTCGTGGGCGGTCACGCCGGTGTCGCAGGTCAAAATCAAGTCGATGCCGCCATCGAGGTGACGCTTCAAGGTCGGCAAGTGAATGCCATGCCCTTCGCTGAAGCGATTGGGCACATGGTAGCGGGCCTGCGCGCCGCGACGCTTCAGCGCCGAATAGAGCAGCGCGGTCGACGTCTGCCCGTCGACATCAAAGTCGCCCCAGATCAAGATGCGCTCATGAGCGCGGATGGCGCGCCCCAGCCGATCGACGGCGCGGTCGATATCGGGGAGCTCATCAGCCGAGGCCGGGCGATAGCTCTCGGGCGCAAGAAAGCGCTGCGCCTCCGCCACCGATGCGATGCCCTTGCGCGCCAGATATTGCGCGATCAGCTTATGACCGCCGACGAGATCGGCGAGCGGCCCGGGTACCTCTACCGGCGCCGGTTCCACCCATTCGCGGCGCGAAAGTCTCTGCCCCGCCATCAGCCCGCCAGCGTTCTCTCCTCCAGCACGGTCAAGCCCTCTTCCGCCAGGTCCATATTCATTCCGGGATCATTCGGCACCTGAATATGCCCGTCCACTGGCACGAGCTTATGCTTGTAGAAAACATTGGGCAGGCGCCCATGCTGGATGAGCCACTCCTGCATGGGGCAAGTAGTTAAGCTCTGCGAGGCGATCAGATGGGTCGAGGGCCAACCGCCGTGATGCGGGATCACCGGGATGTCAAAAGCCGAGGCCAGGGCGCAGATCTTCGTCATCTCGCTGATGCCGCCGGCCCAGGTGACATCGGCTTGCAGCACGTCGACCGCGCGCGCGTCCAGCAGCGCCTTGACGCCCCAGCGCGTATATTCGTGCTCGCCGCCGCTGATGAAGACGCCGCGAGCTTCCTTCCGCAGCTCGGCATATTGCGGAATCAGATCGGCCAGGACCGGCTCCTCGAACCAATAGGGGCGGTATTCGCGCGCTAGCTCGACCATGCGCAAGGTATAGGGCACATTCCAGCTGCTCCAAGCATCGAACATGAGATCGCAGTCGGGGCCGGCCGCCTCCCGCGCTGCCCGGATGACCGCCAGATTTTTACGGATGCCGGGTTCGCCATCCTTGGGCGCGCAAGGCAGGAACCACTTGAAGGCGGTGAAGCCCTGCGCCAGGAAGTGCCGCGTCCGTTCGACCACCTTGTTCGGCTCGACCGAGTAACCCAACATCGAGGCATAAGCGCGGATTCTTTGCCGGCTGGGTCCGCCGAGCAATTGATGGACGGGCGCGTTTAAGAGCTTGCCCTTCAGATCCCACAGCGCCAGATCAACCTTGCTCTGCGCCATCATCGGACTGCCTTTGCGGCCATGGATCGAGTGGCGGTACATCTTGTCCCAGATGCGTTCAATCGCCTGCGGATCCTCGCCAATGAGGATGTCGACGAAAGTGCGCTTGATGATGGCGATGTCTTCGTCGCCGACGGGCCCGCAGATGCCGGTGGCGCCTTGGTCGGTATCGATGAGCAGAAAGTGGGCGTCAACGGCGTAGGGCGGTCCGCTGGCTACATCTTTCACGGGCCAGCTCGGGTCATCAGCCAATTCCAGGTAGATGGACTCCGGTCGGGACAGATGGGCTTCGCCGAGCGGCTCGTGGTAATCCCACTCGGCGCTGACATGCAGGCTGCGGACGCGGTCAATTTTCATCTTTAGCTCCTCTTCTTCTAAAACTCAATCTCGGCGATCTGGTCAAAGTCCAGCATGAGTGCCTCTTCTTCGATTTCGTCCTCGTATTCGTCCAGGTCAAAATCTTCCAGCCGCCCCGCCCCACCCCGGTCACAGAGCGAGCGGTAACTGCAGAAGCGGCAGCGTCTCTCGTCATCGGTCAGCGGAAAAGCTACGGCGCGATCAATCGCTTCGATCATCTGCGAGAGCAGCGCCTCATCCTCGCCCATCTGCGCCGC
Source organism: Phototrophicaceae bacterium (assembly GCA_965205125.1). Classification (GTDB taxonomy): domain Bacteria; phylum Chloroflexota; class Anaerolineae; order Aggregatilineales; family Phototrophicaceae; genus UBA6055. The sequence continues at coordinate 449,512 of CBDBFY010000001.1, read as the reverse complement.
CGAGTAGTCAAGGCTCAAGCGCTCGGCGCCCTGCGCGACATAGACATAATGCATGCAAATGCGCTCCGGCGGTATGCTTTCGCCGGCGTAGAGGTGGGCGCCCGCTTGCGCCAGGACATAGCGATAGACGATAGTCTGCATCCGGCCGCGCAAGTAAGATTCCGATGGAACGCGCGTTCCCGTCTTCCAGTCGACGATGATCGCCGATCCGCCCGCTGCCAGCGCCAGCAAATCGTATTTCGCCACCAGCCGTCGACCAGCCAGCTGCGTCTGCAAAGTGATCTCGCTGAAACGCTGCGCCGGCAGTCCGCTCAAGCCCCACGCCAGATAATTCCGCCACCAGCCCGCCAGCTCATCATCATCGGTCAAGGAGGCCGTCAGCGCCTCAGCCGGCACGCCGAGCAGATGCTGCTGCACCAGTTTGTGGAAGCGCGCGCCCTGTCTCATCCGCTGCTCGAATTGCAGCGGCGCCTGCGTTTCCAGCGCCGGGTAGCGCATGCGTTTGATGAAGCGCAGCTCAAAGCGGCGGGCGCAATCGGCGTAGTCCTGCAGGCTGCCCTGCGTGAAGGCGAAATCAGGTCTGAGGCTCACGCGCCCTCACTTTCTCGCGCTCGTGTTCCCAGAAGGTGCGCAGGGCGATCAAGGGCGTGGCTTCGGTCGCTGCGCCTCTGCCCGTGTTCCAGGTGATGGTCAGCGCTTTGCGCGCCCTTGTGATGCCGACGTAGAGCAGACGCAGTCGTTCGGCGGCGTAATCGATGCGCGCGTTCAAGCTGGGGCGTCCTTCGCGATAGGCGCTACCCGTTTGCAGCGCCGCCAACTGCGCCAGCGCTTCCGCCGACAGATTGAGGTCATCGCGGATGAACCATTTCTCGCCGATGAAACTGTCGTTGGCGTCAGCCGAGGGAAAATCGTAATTGTTGACCGAGATCAAATAAACGCGATCCCATTCCAGCCCCTTGGCCTTGTGCAGCGTGGTCACCGTCACTTTGCCTTTGTGCGCGTCGGGGTCAAACTGCCCTTCGTCATCGCCCAAGCCGGCGAAGCGGCGTCGATTGCCGGCGATATCGAAAAGCTCGGCGGCGAATTCGGGGAGGCGCATCAAGGGGTGGGTCTGCGCCAAGCGCGCCAAGTAGAGCGCGGCCATGTGCGCCGTCGCGATCTCGCCCACATCGCGAAATATATCGCCGGCGACCGTCAGGATCAACTGATCGATGGGCATCTCAGCCGCGCGCAGCCAGGCGCCAACCCGCTCGCGGAATTCGCGCAGATCTCCGTATTGCTGGCCGTCGTCTTCGGCGAGCATGTCTTCGAGCCAGTCACTCAGGCGCGGCGCGACCAGGTCTTCCACTTTCTTGATTCGCTTCAAAGCGTCCGTTATTGCCTTGATCTCGGCGACCGCCGCCGGTTCGTCGCGCTCATCCCGCCGCCAAACGCGATAGACCTCAGCCAGCTTTCCCGCGCTTTTGGGATCGGCCAAATAGCCAAGCACCCGCGACAGGGCGCCGACCACCGCGCGCGTCGTCGAGGTGCTGTTGAGATTCTCAACGTAAGGGACGCCCGCCTGACGCAGGAATTTGACAATCTCCGAGCCACGCGAATTGCGCGCTACCAGAATCGCCGCTGTCCCATCGGGGTTCGCCGCCAGCCAGCGCCGGCAAGATTCAGTCACCGCAAGGGCTTCCTTGGTTGCGCTGTAAGCCTCCGCGAACAAGACGACCGCGGCTGGATCATCGGCCGGATTGGGCTGGGGGTCGCCCGGCGGCGTCGGCAGTATATAGGGTTTGCTGAGCGGCGCGCGCTCGCGGATTGCCTGATGCGGGTGCGCCCGCGACCAATCGATCAAGTGATTCGCCAGCTTCTGAATGCTGCGCGTGCTGCGCCCGGAGTTGGGCAATTCGCGCCCGTCGACCCCTTCCGAAGCGATAAACTCGCGCAGATACTTGGGATTGGCGGTGGTGAAGCTCTCATAGATCGCTTGATTGGGGTCGCCCACCCGCACCCAGTTGCCGCCCTCCCCCGCCAGGGTACGCAGGATGTCTTCCTGCAGCCGCGAGCTGTCTTGGGCTTCGTCCTCCAGGATGACGACCCACTTGGACCGCAGTGAAGCCAGATAGGCCGGCTCGTCGCGCAGCAGTCTCAGCGCCAGCCGGATCAAGTCCTGAAAATCGACCGCGCCGCGATAAGCCAGCGCGCGATCATAATCACTATAGATTTCGGTGCAGATCTCCGCCAGCAGCAGCTCGCCCGGGTAAGTCTCCAGCATTTTGCCAACAGCCGGCGGCGCCAGCAGATTGTCCTTCGCTTGCTTGATGAAGTTGCGCGCCGTCTCGGTCAAGATCTCCGCCCACTTCTGCGTTCGATAGTATCCCTTGTCGACATATTCGGGCATCAGGTAGGCATCGGGCGCCTCCGGATAGCGGCGAGCCCAGGCTTCGACGGCATCGGCGAGGATCGCGTTGCTCTCGCGCTCGTCGACAATCGCGAACTGATCATCAAGGCCCGCGGCGCTCGGCTTGCCACGGACGATATCGTTCGCCAAACCGTGCAAAGTGCGCACGCGATAGCCATAGCCGGGCAGAAGCCCATCGCCCTTGACGTAGGCATTGACTTGCCGCGCGAAGTTCGTGGCCGCCGCATTCACCAAGGTGACAATCAGGATTTCTTGTCCCTCCGCCAGTTCCGTATCGGCCAGCAATTGCGCCGCCAGGTACGAGAGGGTCGCGGTCTTGCCGCTGCCGGGCACGGCCGCCACCCCCATAAACCCGCGGCGATAGGCCAGCACTTCCGCCTGTTTGGGCCGCGGCTTAAACATAGGGCTCATCCCGCGCAAGGCGCCGCAGCAAACTCTGGATCGTCTCCAGCAGCAGCCCGCGCTGTTCATAACCGCTTTCGCTGAGTTCGCTGTAGCCCAGGTAGATTGCTTTGCGGCAGCGGCGCGTCAAAGCCAGCAGCAGCCGTCCCAGCGCCTCGCGACTCAGACTGCTCTCGTCCTCCTCAGTCCACAACATGCCGGGCGGCCAGCCCCGGCTCAAAACATATGGGTGGGTCAAGGGCTGATACAGTCGCCGTGACCAACCGTCGCTGCCGATGTTAAGCCAGAACTGATAATCTACCGCGCGGTTATTCAGCAAAAACGTGTAGGCCGGCGCGATCAACAAGCCCTCTTCAGCATCGGCGATCCAATCTCGAAGGTAGAAGTTGGCGATGACGCCGCGATCCACCATTTTCACATAATCCTGGCTCAAGTCTATTTGCTCATCGTAGCGGCTCATGAAGTCGAGGGACCAGCGGAATCCGCGGGCGGAATCGACAAGATTCTGGGCGGTATTGCCGGCATCGACATCATCATGGAAACCGAAGCCAGCACGCGCCAGCAAAGCGCCATACAGCCGCCGGAAGAAGATATCAATAGCATCGACCCGATCGCCCTCGATATAACGGTCAATCCAAGCCGCCAGCCGGTCATAACGCTGGCCCAGATCAAAAGTGATGCGCTCTTGCATCGCGGAGGAGCGCACCTCGGCAAAGGGCAGCAGCCGACCTTTCCGATACAGCATCTCCGCCAACAATTTGGCGCGGACCAGATCAAGGTCACTGATCGCCGCCATCAAGGCGAAGACTATGTCAAAATCGGTCGGCGGCATGCCCCAATGCGGATGAGCCAGCCGCGCCAGCGTCAGCAAGGTTCGGGCGGCCGGTTCGTCGCGAAGCGCCCGCGACGGCCGGTGCGACCGCAGTGGGATCCCGCGCTGCGTCAAGCCGTCCGTCAAGCCGAATCGGAGCGCGTCGGACATATATGGCGCCACGATGACGATATCATTGGGCGACGCATCGCGCTCGCGCACGAGTATGTCCACTTGCCGCGCCACCCAGTCCACCATGGCCGGATGGTAGCGGTGCGCCTCCGCGATCAAAGCGGGCGTCGGATCGGCATGCCCTTCCGCGCTAATCGACAGACCTAGCTGCGCCCCCAGCCCAGCGCCCAGCGCCGCCACCGCCTCCTCCATGACAAAGCTCTCGTCAAGCGTCGCTTTCAACTCGCAGTTGTCGCGCAAGCGGCGCGCGCTATCTGGATCGGCCCCCAGAAATCGGCGGAAGCCGGCGTCGCGGTCGTATATGATCAGCGCCGATTCGCAGCTTTGCAGCAATTCCTTTACAAAGAAATGAGATGCGGGATTGTCTTCTTCTACACCGTCGACGATAAGATGCTTGCAGCGCCCACGCAGGTATGCCCGCGCTGGCGGCGCCGCCCACACATGATCGCGGAAGACCTCGAGCTGCAACGAGAAATCCAGCAAGTTATGCGCGAGACAGTAATTGCGAAATGCCAAGGCGCAGGTCTGCGCGTCATCAAAGATATGCGCCTGCTCAACCCCGCTCGCCAGCGCCGATTTCAAGCGAGAGCCGATCTCGCCCATGGGGAAGCCAACAAGAGCCGCCTTATTCATATTGTCGACTATCTGGCTGTAGAGCCGCGGCCGCTCAATCCGGACGCTGTTGAAATAATCCCGTTCATCAACCAGCGGCTCAATCGCGCGCGTCATGAAATACTGCGCCAGTTCCAGGCTGAGGAAGTTGGGCAAATCCCGCGGATGTTTGAAACCGGCGTCGGCGGCGACAAGGAACCAGAAAGTCTCCACCATCTGCAAGGACAAACTGCCGATTGTCTGCACCGAGATCTGACCGCCTCGATGCGCCGTCCATCCGCGCAATGCCGTAATATAAGGTTGCGCCAAAGAACGCTGCGGCACAAAAATCAGCACCGATTCCGCCGGTACGCCGCGTTCCAGCAGGAACAAGACCCGGGCAACGCCGACGCTCGTCTTGCCGCTGCCGGCGATTCCCTCGAGCCAAATCTTGCCTTCGAGCGGCGCCCTTGCGAGCTCGTTCTGCGCCGCAGTGAGTGGGCTCGACACCTTATCGACCAGAATATCTCATCCCTCAAAAGGAGAAACCTGCCAACGATTATATGGCGACTCGGCGCCGGCTGCGATATTCTCTGTTCGACTAAAGAGTTCTCAACGCATGATATAGTACGTATGTTCTATACTATTCTTTTCGCGTCAGCAAACTAGCGCTCCGCCGCCTCAGAGCTATCGTCCAGCGAACTGAAACAGATTCTAACATCTTGGCACTTTACTCTTGCACAATCCGAGCAAACCCGCTATAGTTATATTGTATCTATACTGTCCAATGGCGGAGTCGACTTGCTTATGTCACAGGACCACCGACCTCGTTCCGAAACCCGGCAGTTGATGATCGACATAGTCGCACGCAGCGAGCGTCCGCTTACGCGTACCGAGATCGTCAACGGGCTCAATCGGAAGAAGACCCCACATCTCATCGACATGATGGATGCCCTGGCGGATGAAGGTGTTTTCGAGCGCGAAGTCAAAACATTCCATAACGGCGTAACCGGCTACAAATATTCGATAGCTCGGGCTTACGCGCGGGAGTAGGCAGTCCATCATGAAAATCATTACACTCCTGAATGAAAAAGGCGGGGTGGGCAAGACTACGCTCGCCACTCATCTTGCCGCCGGTTTGGCGATCCGCGGCAAACGGGTCATCCTCGTGGACGCCGACCCTCAGGGGCATGCCACCATTGCCTTTGGCTTATCAAAGGAACCTGGCTTCTACGATCTCATTGTGCGCAATGCGGCCTTCCAGAAGGTGCTGCGCCCGGTACCGCCGGAGCGTTTCAATGTGCCGGACGAAGCCAATAATACCAGTGGACAGCTCCTAGTAGTGCCGTCAAACATTGAGACGCGCAGCATTGCCGGAAACATATCCGATGCCTTCACCGTTTTGAAGCGCTTTAATCAATTGCGCAACGCGATCGATTATGTGTTCTTTGATACGTCGCCAACTCCGTCCTTGCTGCATTCCTCCATCTATATGGCGACTGACGGCATCATCTATCCGACCAAATGCGAGGCTTGGAGCTTCGATGGACTGCGCGAAAGCCTCACGCATAAGGACCAGTTCAGTCCCATTCGGCAGCAATACAATCTGAACGATATCAAAGTCCTCGGGGTCGTGCCGACGATGTACCGTGGCCGGACCCTCGAACACCAGGACAACTTGCGACGCTTGCAAGACACATTCGGCAGCCTGGTCTGGAAGCCGCTGCCTGTGCGCACCATCTGGACCGAAGTCGCGAGCGCCCGCCGCACAGTCTTCTCGCTCGCGCCTGGCAGCAGCACAGCCGAAGATGCCTGGCGCCTGGTCGAGCAGTTGGAGGAACGGATGTATGAGCAGTCGTGAGCGTCGGCGCAAAATTCAGGACGAAGAAAACCTGCTATTCGCCAACCCCAATACGCTTGATCCCAAAACCGCCGACGCCATCGGCTTTGGCTTGGGAGAACTAGGACTGGAGATCGCCGCGGCTGATAGCGAATTTCAGCCCATTGAAGCCGTCAGCATTCATGAAATCCATCCGAATACCATCCAACCGCGCTACAGCATCCCTCACAATCTCACCGATATCTTCGCCTTCAATCCCAAAAATATCGTCGACATTTTTGAGCGCTGGATCATTGAGATTCAGCTTGAAAAAGGGCAGACGGACTACGACATCATCAACTTCCTGTTGGGAAGCGCAACCGACCGCGGCGAGCGCGTCGAGAGCGAAGACGGGGATGCGCCGCCTGCAAGCCAACTCGCTTCTGGCAAAGAACTCGCGCTGATGAAATTGATCGACTTGGCCGCCAGCATTCGTCGCGACGGCTTGTCCAATCCGATCAGCCTGGTGCAGCACGACGACCGCTATGAGATCGAAACCGGTGAGCGGCGCTGGCTCGCTTATCACGTCCTTTATTGGAAGTTCGGCGACGGCGACAAACGGCCAGACGGCAGCGTCGTCAACTGGTCGCGGATTCCCGCCCGTATCGTCAAGCAGGTTGATGTCTGGCGCCAGGCGAGCGAAAACAACGCGCGGGACAACCTCAACGCCGTCAGCCGCGCCCGGCAATTGGCGCTCCTCTTGATGGACCTGCATGGCTGGCAGAATTTCAGCAAACTCGACGCCTGCGACAACGAGCAAGCCTTTTACGCCCAAGTCGCTGACGGTTCCACCTGGCGCATACCTCGCGGTCAGGGCGAACGTCTGCTCAACGCCATGGGGCTATCCGATGCGAGCCAACTCCGTCAATACCGGGCGCTCCTGCGTTTGCCTGAGGAGTTGTGGCGCAAGGGCGACGATGAAGACTTGAGCGAAGGCGAACTGCGCAAGATGCGCGCGGCTCTCGATAACGTTACACGTGTAACGGTAGCACGAGGCAAGCGCAAGAAGGACGCGATCGCTCGCCTCGCGGCCGATGCCACCCACTGGCGCAACAAGCTCCGCAAAGAGATTGACTCCGTCGATCTGGACAACCGGCCAAAGATTCGCAAGCTGATAGAAGCGGAAATCAGACAGCTCCTCCGCCTGATGGCTGATATCGACGAATCCAGCAGCTAGATCGCCAGCGCGACATTCTCAACATCCAAGAAAAACAAAAAGCGCATCACAGGATGCGCCCCCTCCATTTAACACTGTACCGTTACACGAGTAACGGTAGCGCCCGCCTTTTCATCCGGTCGCGGGACCGGCCGCCACACTTAAGCGAATGACCGCGCAAAAAGATCCAAGCCCTGATCCGCAGCGCCTGCCTGCAGCGCCTGACGCGCCATCGCCAACATCACGTCTTTGTACGAGCTGCGCAGCGCAAGGTACACGTTCCCATTGCCATACTCCTTCAGCATCCGGTAAGCGATGCCCCGCCGCGCCGGACGCCGAACTTCCGCGCCGTCCTCATCACGCGCGAACAAAAAGCCGCTGATCGTCTCCGCCACCTTATCCTCCGCGACGCGCTCGTCCACACTGTCGAAAAACAACTGGATCTTTTCGTATCTCAGCGCAGAAGCCCGTGAGCGCGCTACGTCCATCGCCTGCCCCAGGCGCAGCATCATTGAGCTCTCTCTGACCGGCTCACCCCTCAATACAAGCAAGCGTGTAAACTGGCGCAGCGACATATTCTCGAACTGCACTGCTGGCCTCGGATCATCGCCCAAACTGAACACCGAGCCCTGCCTCATGCAAATCTGCGCCTCGGCTTCACGCCTCTTTAAGAGCTTTGCGCCAACATGACGCCATCCAGGGAAGCACGCGCCGTCGCCAGTCTCAAGCCAAAAGCCATTCGTCGTATTCTTCCGCGCTCTCCAGCCGCGCTTGGGCAAGCGACTCAACGACTCGCCAGTCAACTTTAGACGACCCACGCAGGCCGTCAGCTTCACCTCCAGCGCCCGGTTGTACCGGCGTATCGTCCGCTCATTCACGCCCAAGCGTCCGGCCAAGACACTCAACGAAGACCTCGGCGACACGCGCTGAATGTACTCTCTGTGCACCGCCATTCGATACGCTTTTGCTGTTCTGACATCCTCAATTCCAATCGGATCGCTCGGTGATCTCATCACATTCATCACCTTTAGCAACCTCGCCACTGACGGCGCCTGAAAGACCAGCTCGAGCGGTCTGCCCCGCTTCCGCGCATTAAGTCCCCTAATGTCCACGTATTCTACATATCTTCTACTGATTATATGTCGGCCATCGAAGGTGCTGTAATCGCCCGTCAGCGCCTGCAATACGCTCTTTCTGTTTAAGCCGAAATCGCGCCCCAGCTTTACCGCTTCACCCATTGTGAAAAAGCTCTCCTGCTCCCAGCCGGCCAGCGTCAATATATCCAAGAGTCGTGCTACCACCGTCGATCCCTGCGCCTTCAATAATCTTTCGCGCACCGAATTGGGCACGCCAACATGACTACCGTCTTTTCCTCGACTGTTCCTGTAAGCGCTGTCGATCGTCCGCTTTCCTTCGTGCCAGCGCTCCTCCCATGTCTCATACTTGTGTCCCGGTCGGCTGGGAGCCTCGCAATGCATACCGAGCAATATATCCTCAACACTGGCGATCGGCTTGTCAGATTCCTTCGCCACCGAGGAAACACGATATAGGGCATTGTTCCTACCAATCCGAGGCGCAAGACGCCGGTAGAGTCTTGTTAGGTCTATTGTCTTCATATCGCTTATCCCGCGGCTCGCTCCACTCACAGAAGGGCCATTTATATGAAAGTAGTTTAGAACTTGATCGATGTCTGCTTTCTCCAACTCGCGCTCAGTGATATCTCTGACACAACGATATACATGGGTCCCAATCTGCGACGGCGGCGCCACGACATAGGATCGCTCTCCCTTGATATCGCCTCCATCAAACTGATGGCTTGGCACCTTCTCCTCGGTGCGATAATACAGATGAAAGCCGCGCTTCGTTTTCACCGTATACGTATCGGTATACTGTGGAAGATGACGGCAGAAGCGTTGGTAACGTAGCGCATCGTCGAAGTCAATCACCAGGAGCTTTGACACGCGGCCGCAGATAATCCCGAGAGCAGTCACCTTGTCATTGAAGCTGCGCTCAATCTCCGCCTCGCTTGCGATCCGACGCTGAAAAATCCGCCAGCTGATCGAGGGTCGCTTTGGTTCCGTCGGCGCATTATTGCCATGGACCGGAATCGGCGAGTAACCCGCCCGCGCCAATTGCTTCGCGCGCTTGACCAACTGCTTTTGTAGAGAATGTTCTTTCGTTTTCATCGATTTCTTCCGCTAATTTCTTTCGTCGCTTGCCATGTTTTGGCAGAACGGCTACGATAAATGACAAGCAGACTGCTCCACGATGTGGGCAGATGCTGACTTGAGATGGATCGGCTGCTGCGCTTACACCGGCCGATCCATCTTTATGAGCGCAACGCGCGTATCCTAGGATTGGAGAAGAGGCGGCTGGCCACTTCAAAATCGCTTCCGGCTGCCGGGGAAAGCCTGCTTAACAACTGACGATTTTGCGTGACAAATTCACAAATATTGCTGGTGAATTTCGCGTGACAGTCCGGTAAATCTATGCTAGAATGATGGCAAGATTTAAACGATCTTGACTTCCCTACTGGCGCAGGGAAATCGATCCAAAGCGAGCTTCTAGCTCGTTTTTTGTTGCGCTTGATATATTTATACAGTATACACGCTTCTGCCGCAGAGGGCAAGAATGTCGCGCGCGATCTGTGAATCTGTTCGAGGAAGAAGGAGCGGCAACGACACGTGGAACGTATGTGCTACACTTGGAGGCGGGGTATGATATCCGCGGGGCCAGGCAACGCGAATGAGCGAGGGCGCCTAAGTGAGATTGTCGTAGACAGCGAGAGGCGTGGCCGCCAGCAAGCCCCCATCGACGGGCAAGACGACGCCGGAGATCCAACGCGCCTCATCGCTCGCGAGAAACAGGGCGGCTCTTGCGATGTCCCAGGCATTTCCTTCGCTGCCCAGGGGCGCTACATTCTGGCGTAAGCGGCGTTTTTCTTCGCCTATATGTTGGACGAAGGGCGCGTAGATATGCCCGGGAGCGATGCAATTGGCGCGGATGTTATCGCGACCGTGATGCACGGCGACAACGCGAGCCAGGTGAGCTGCCCCAGCTTTGGTGACGGCATAAGGCACGTTGGGATGCATGCCTGCGCGCAAGCCGTCGATTGAGGAGATGTTGATGATTGAGCCGCCGCCGCTGGCTTTCATTAGTGGTATCGCGTATTTGCAGGCCAGCATCATGCTGCGCAGGTTGATGGCGAAAACTTCATCCAGCTTGTTGCTGCTCACGTCGGTCACCTTGCCCGAGCCAGGGGCGGCGACGTTGTTAAACAGGATGTCTAAGCCGCCGTGACGCTGATGGCAAGCGGCCACCATCGCCTCGCAGTCGTCTTCGCTGGCGACATCAACTTCGATGACAGAGGCGACTCCGCCGTCTTTGAGGATTTCTCGCTCTGTTACGCTGGCGCGCTTACGGCTAATATCGGCCAAAACAACGGAGGCGCCCTGCTGGGCGAACAGCTTTGCCGCCGCGTAACCGGTGCCTGCTGGCTCGCCGCGTGAGCCGGCGCCGACAATGAGAGCGATCTTGTCTAGCAAGCGAGCCTTTTCCATTTGGAAACCTCTTTCGAATGTAGAGCCGGCGTTGCTAATCCATGTGAATACCGCCATCTACGGTCAGGGACGCGCCGGTCATAAAATCCGACTGGTCGGACGCGAGGAAGGCCGCTACGTTCGCGATATCACGCTGCTCAGTCATTCGTCCTAAAGCGGAGTTTTGAATTGCAGTGGCGATCATGTGTTCGCGGTGGTCGGCTGCTTGTATGCCTGCGGGAGCGAGGACCGCCGCCATATCGTCAATCCGCTCGCTCGCGATCAAGCCTGGGCATATCGCGTACACGGTGATACGGTGGGGTCCCAACTCTTGCGCCAGTGCTTGGGTGAAGCCGCGAACGGCGAATTTCGAGGCGCAGTAAGCGGCAAATCGAGCCACTCCGCGCTTGCCCGAGGTTGACGAGATGTTGATAATCGTGCCGCCGCCGCCCCGCTGGAGCATATGCCGCGCCACCGCTCGACAGCAGAGAAAGGTGCCTTTTACGTTGACGCGCTGCACGAAATCGAAAGCCTCTTCTTCGAGCTCCACCACCGGCACGCGGTCCCGTCCGGCAGGGGCGCCAGCGTTGTTGACAAGGATGTCGATTCTGCCAAAGCGCTCCAGCGCGCCCTCCACCATCCGCTCGACTTGATCGGCCTGGGTGACATCGGCGAAGACCGGCAGCGCCCGACGTCCCAGCGCTTCAATCTCCTCGACGGCATTTGGCAGTCCCTGCCGCGGTGTGGCCTCTTCGCTCAAGTCATTGACGACGAGATCCGCGCCTTCTTCGGCCAGGCGTAGCGCGACCGCTCGCCCGATGCCATTCGTACCTGCGGCGCCCGTCACCAGCGCAACCTTGCCTTGCAAGTCGTACATATCCCGCTCCCTAATCGTTTAGCGCAGAATCCGTTGATCGCTGATGTCTTTGCCGCCAATTGTCTTTGTCAGGCTGGCGCCCCGATATTCCAGTATTTCCAGGTCGGCGAAGGCGTTGACGATATTGTATTGCGTTGGCAGATCTTCCCAGCGCGCTGGATGAAACTCGATGCGGCCCGAGCCTACATGCTGCTCGAGAATGCGTTGGTTGGAGTTCGCCGCCGGCGTTAATACTGGGTAAGCGACATCAGCGCTGCCCCACTCGCCGGTGCGCGGCATGTATTTGTAGTGCAAGGTGCCGTCGCTGGTCGCGCTCGCCCCCCGCGTTTGGATTTCCTCGAGCGATAGCTCTTGCAGGTCGTACAAATGCATGTCGAGGAATTTAAAGCCAAGCCAACTGGCGATCAGATGAACTTCGCCGCGCAAACGAGTCGGCGGGGGCAGCTCGCAATAAATCTTGGAGAAGCCGACTTCTTCGCGCCCCGTGAGAATCGGATCGGTCAAATTCTCCCAAAGCACCGTTAGAAAGCTGCCTCGTACTTGGTCCTGCTCGCCGGTGAACTGTACGGGAAAACTGACGCCCAAGACATTGTATCCGCGGCCCGCCAGCCATTCGACTTCCGTCATGTGGTTGCTGGAGACGGTGACGACGGGTTCGCCGTCGAGCGAGAAACCGGGCGGCAGGAAGGCTTCCAATTGCCGCGCATTGCTGAGGAAGCTGACGCTATAGGCGGTGCCTAATGGATTGTCGATGCATTCGAACTTACGCCCATCGGGTCCCTGCCTGGGGCCGGTTCGTGGACCAAAGTGCGTCGGCATGCGGTACATCTTGTTGGGATCAAGTGGATAGGGCATGGCAAAATCCTTGAAGAGATTGATACGTCAGTCTTCTTTGCTGGCGGCGCCTTTCGGCGGCAGCGGCGCGCTGATATGGATAAGGAGATAGCCGAGCAAGCCATAAAGGGCGGCGGCAACGATCTGAAAGCCGTGCAAGACAAAGCCGGCGGCTGCGGCATCGGCATCGGGCATGCTGGCAAATTGCACCAAGCCAACGCTCCAGGCTGCTTCCACAACGCCGAATCCGCTGACTGTGAATGGGAATGCAGAGGCGAACATGCCGAGGCTGATTATAGCGATGAACACCGGCAAATGCACATCGACGCCCAAGGCGCGCAGCAAGATATAGTTGGTAAGGAACGATGACGTGTAGGTGAAAAAAGTGGTGAATAGCGCGGTAAGGAAGAGGCGGGGCTGCCGGATGCGGTCCATCTCCTCGCCCAGATGCGACAGGCGATTGTTGACGCCAGTGACGACTCCCGGGCGCCGCCCGTCGGCGACAGTTAATAGCGGCTGCGCGTATCGTTGAAAGGTTCTAATCAGGCTGCCGCCGAAATACAGCCCGATGACGCTGATGGCAAAGGTGACGGCGATTGCGAGGGTGAGTTCATCGCGCTGTGCCGCCAGCTGCTCGGCGCTCGCCGGTATGCTGGAGGCGAAGACCATGACAATGATCAACAGCTCCAAGATGCGCGCGCCGAACAGGCTGCTCAAGCCTTCTTCCATCGTGTAATTCAAACGGGAGCGCAGCAAGACTATGTAAGACAGCTCCCCGAGCTTAAATGGCAGCGCGCGGACCAGGAAATTGTGATAGAGCGTGATGGGTATGAGTAGGTGCCAGGGCGAATCACGCTTGTCAAGCAATATGCGGAAGCGCAGCGCCCGGAACAGGTTAAGCGCCAGATACGCCAGCAGCGCGCCAACCCAGCTCGGCACGGCGATGCGCCCGAGCATTTGGTCGAATTCCGCCCAGTTGACGCGCCCGATCAGATCCGCCAGCAGGACGACCGTGATGGCGATGCTGGCCGCGCGCGCCAGCAGCTGACGGCGCGAACGGTTGGCGCCCGATGATTGATTGCTTGTCTTGGCTGGGTCAGTCATGGGGCGCTCAATCTACGCGGTACCAATGCGATAGATCACGGTCCAGCAGCGCGCTCAAGGCATCAATTTCGCCTTCCAGCTCGCGCGCCAGGCATCTGCGAAAGTCTGCGGTCAAGGGCGAGCGACTTTCGTATTTGGTGTAGACGGCGATCATGCCCTTTACCGCCCGCGTCCGAAAACTTTGCGGGACCAGGGAATGCGTCGTCGCCAGGTACGTGAGCCGATCTTTCAGCAGCATAAGCGAAAAGCCGCTGTCTACAATGAGCTTCTGCAGCCATTCCAGGCGCACTTCCTTGTTGGGATTGCGAATGTCAAAGGTCATGCTGTAGCTCGTGTCCAGCTCGAGAAAGTCGAGAACGCCGCGGAATGCAGCTGGTGTATCCGAGCGGAAATCATCAAAGATAATGACCAGGACGTTCTCGCGGCCAAAGCGCTCGAAATAGCGCGGCACTTGCTTGGCGAAGCGCGCCATTTCTCGATAGTACAGGCCGGTGATGCAGTGGGCGGCGCGTCGAATCCGCCGGCCCGCCCGCCGATCGGCCTCGGCGGCCAAAGCTTCCTCGAAACTTTCGATCTGCTCATTGCCGCTGTAGCGAAACTGCGACCACATCGAATACATCATATCGATTGGGTTGCGCAGCATGATGATGATCTTCGCCGCCGGATCGTAAGCGTGAATCTCTTGGGCGGCGCGTTTGCTGGCCAGATACCAGGGCGATGACTCGCCGATGCGTTTTTCGCCGCGCGCATCGCGAAAGAGCTTCAGATAACGGTCGGGCTTGCCGCGGAATTGCCGGAAGCGGGAGCCCTCCAGATCGGAGCCAAAAAAATGGGGCTCCTTAAAAAAGGGCATGAAGACATCGGGATGGCGCTGCAGGTACTCATGCAACGAGGTCGTGCCGCATTTTGGCGCGCCTACGATGAAGAAATTCGGCTTGGCTCGCCCCTTAAGGGCGCTGGCGTAGAACGCGCTTAGTGGAAGCGCCATAGGCAGTTGCAATGTCCCCCGAGTTGATACCAGTGGATTATAGTACAGAACATGCCGGGCGATAGCCTGCCGGTGGTCTGAACGCTCGTCCGCCGCCGTCAGCGGGCGCCTGCCCCGAATTTCTGACAAGGAGCCTCTACATCTGTTAAGCTATGAGAGAACAGTGCAGGGCGAGTATCGGGAGCGTCCCATGTCAAAGAAGAAGACTTCCAAATTGGACCGGCCGCCGCGGCTCAAAAAGAAATTCTACGAACGGGAATTGATTAGATTGCAATTCGAATTGGTGAAATGGCAATACTGGATCAATCACCACGATATGCGGGTCATGATCACCTTCGACGGACGTGATGCCGCCGGGAAGGGTGGCACGATCAAGCGCATCATGGCGCCGCTGCAGCCGCGCGATATTCGCCTGGTGGCGCTGGGCAAGCCATCGGACCGCGAACAGACCCAATGGTATTTCCAGCGCTACGTCACGCATCTGCCGGCCGCCGGCGAAATCGTGCTCTTTGATCGCAGTTGGTATAACCGCGCCACGGTCGAGCGGGTGATGGGCTTTTGCAGTGATCGGGAATACTGGGACTTCTTGCGCGATGCCCCGAACTTCGAGCGTCTGCTGATTCACGACGGTATCATCCTGCTGAAGTACTGGCTGTCGGTGGATGACGACGAGCAGGAGCGCCGTTTCCAGGAGAGAGCGGCCAACCCGGCGCGCCGCTGGAAGCTCAGCCCGATCGATATCGAGGGACGCAATCGCTGGGTGGAATACTCGCGGGCGAAAGACGCCATGATCGAACATACTGATATTCCCGAATGCCGCTGGCGCCAGGTCAACTCCAATGACAAGCGGCGCCTGCGCCTGAACGTCATTCGCGATATGCTGCAAGCCATCCCTTACGAGAATGTGATTCCGGGCGCTATGAAGCTGCCGGATGTGCCGCCGCAGGAAGAATACATGTCGCGACCGCCGCGGGATACGCATTATCTGGTCAAGGATTTCTACGCCGATATGGTGCGCGATTGAACTATTTCTTGCCGGTGGCCAGCTTGCGGCGCGTCTCGCGAACGGCGATAGCGGGCAGGGTCGGGGCTTTGGCTTCGATGTAGGCGGCGATTGATTCGCGATGCTGCTTGATGCCCTTGCGCAGGAGCCATGAAATCGCCTTGGTGATGCGCCCGTCCTTTTCCCCTTTGAGCTGCTCGATCAACTGAAGCGACAGGTCCAGAAGGCGCGTGTCCGACGACTGCGAGATGGGCGCCGTCAGCAAGACCAGGGCGGCGCGGCGCTTGTTGACATTGTCGTCGCAGGCGAGCGATTGGAGCAGCGTGGTCCAGCCGTCCCAATCCGCCAGCAGATCTTTGTCGCTGAAGACGGTCTGGCAGGTGCTATCGACCTCCGCCCAGCCGTTTAGGCAGCCGAGCCATTCATCCAGTTGAGCGAGCGGCAGCCCCCGGCGGTAGCGCGGGAACTTGCGGAAGAGCGTCCGCGGGGCGCAGCGCTCCTCATAAGAATCGCCGTGGTAGAGCGCGTCGATCAGCGCTAGCCAGGCTTCGTAGCTGAGGTCTTTGTGGGCGGCGATGAAATCGAGCAGGATGGCGCGGCTCTGCGCGTTCGATAGCCCGTACCATAAGCGGGTTGTGCCGAGGTGTTCGGGGCGTTGCTTGACGGGACCGCGGCCGGGGATGGCGGCTTGGATTTCGCGCAGAATGGCTTGATGGTGGGGGTTCACAGGTTAAGAGCGGGGGATAGAAACACGGGCGACTCACAGAATCGCCCCTACAATCAGCATAGCGCGGGCTAAAGCAGTTGCTTGAGCGGGATGTTGCGCCGCTTGAGGAATTCCATGAAGCCGATCTTGTCAATCGTCTTAATCTCTTTCGCCGTGATTTTGACGCGCACCCAGCGGTCGAGCTCGGGCACGTAGATGCGTTTGTTCTGCAGGTTCGGCTTGAACTGGCGCTTGACGGTATTGAAGGCTTTGCTGCGCGAGTGGCCGAAGAGCGGCTTGGTACCGGTGATTTTGCGTTTGCCGGGCATGGTCTAGCTCCCGTTATCGATATGGGCGACGGATTATACACGATGCCTGGCGGATGTCGAGGGCGCGTTCGATTGGCGGAAGCGTGAACGGATTTGCGCGATTTGCGCAAATGAATTTGGGGATTCTGCAAAGCGGAAAGCGAATGGTGGCGCGGGATTGGGGGTGAAATGCGGCGGCTTTTGCGATTGCGGGCCGAAAGTGTTTTCCGCAAAAGATAGGCGGGATGTTCGTCACGGCGCATTTTTGGGGCGCGGGCGCAGGCGGTCATGAGGCGAGTGTAGCAGGGCAGGGCGGGGCAGGGGCGACTATATGGTCGCGTAGGTCGCGTAGACACAGACCGCCGGTCGCAGATTTCCGTTTCAGGCGGCTTGCGCGGTAATCCGCGTTAGTATGGCTTGAGACAACTGCTTAGGAACTTCCAGATCTCGAAGAATGGCGCGAACAGTATCGGTACAGATGTCACGGTACTTGACCCGCATCGTGAGCTCGGGATAGCGCGACCGAGCATCCACGTCGGAGACCTGCTGCAACCTGATCCAGGTAAACACCAGGTATTCGGCGTTAATGCGAATATCGAAATTATACACATCGGGGTTCATGATCTCGCGCTCCGTTCCCAGCCCTTGCTGGCGACTGTCTCGTCTATCATAGCATGGCTTTGGGCGCAGCAGCGAGAGACATTGCTTGCCCGCCGCCCCAGCAGGATTTGCTATCATTACAGGCATGAACATCCGCTACATCCAAGCCAAGTCTATCCTGACGCCGCAGAAGCGCGGTTTCCTCACGGCGGGCGAGCGACCCTACACCCACAGCCTCTCCTGGGCGACCGGCTGCGGCTATGGAAAGCTCTATTGCGGCGCCTTCTGTTACGCGCAGATGCTGCCCAACTGGCATTTTGGGCGGCGCGAAGGCGAGGCTTGGGGCGCGGCGCTGATCATCAAGGAGAACGCGGCGGCATTGCTGGAGGCGCAGCTCGCTCGCGCGCGGCATCGGCGGGAGATGCGCGTCTTCATGAGCCCGGTGACCGATCCCTATCAGCCGATTGAGCGCAAGCTGCGGCTGACGCGGCGCTGCCTGGAGGTCTTCGCCCGCTACGACGATCTCGATTTGCTGCTGATTCAGACGCGCGGACCAAGCGTTGTCGATGACCTGGCGTTGATATCGGCGATACCCTATGCCTGGCTGGGCATGACCATCGAGACCGACCGGCATG
Source organism: Phototrophicaceae bacterium (assembly GCA_965205125.1). GTDB lineage: Bacteria > Chloroflexota > Anaerolineae > Aggregatilineales > Phototrophicaceae > UBA6055. The sequence continues at coordinate 431,477 of CBDBFY010000001.1, read as the reverse complement.
ACAGCCCGTACGGACCGACGAAGTCGCAGGTGGAGCGGCGGCTGGACGCGGTAAAGCGGGCGGTTGCGTGCGGCGTCTCGGTGCAGATTGCAGTATCGCCCTGCCTGCCGTATTCAGATGCCTTTGCCGAGCGTCTGCTGGAGACGGGGGCGCAGCGCATCGTCATCGACAGCTTCGCCGTTGGCGATGGCAGCGGCGGGGCGCGCACGGGGAAGAGTCCCTTCGCCGCGCTGGCCGATTATGACTGGCGCGATGACGATATCGCCATCAGCCTCTATCATCAGTTGAGCGCCTATCACGATAGCGTGGAGTGGAGCGGGGCCGGTTTCGCCGGGATTCCGGGGCGAGGCTAATTGATTTGAACCTTCCGGCGCCGCAATGGCTCTTTCTAGTGTAAGCATAGAGACAGGAGCGCCTATGGGAGAATTGAGCAGGTTGGTATCGGCAGCGCGCCAGGGAGACAGCGATGCCTTTGAAGAAGTGCTGCGGCGCTTTCAAGATATGGCGGTGGGTTATGCCTACGCGACCTTGGGCGATTGGCAGGAAGCGGAGGACGCGGCGCAGGAAGCTTTCATCGCGGCTTGGTTTGGCTTGGTCAATTTGCGTGATGTCGCCGCTTTTCCCGGCTGGTTCCGACGGATCGTACGGACGCAGGCGCATCGGCGTTTGCGGGTGAAGGAGCCCCCGCTGGTCTCGCTGGAGCAGGTCGGCGAGATAGCCGTCCGCGATAGGGGAAGCGGGATGGAGCTTTCTCCGGCGGCAGACGCGCTGGCAGACGCCTTGGAAACCTTGCCCGAGGCGCAGCGTACCGTCATCTTGTTGCATTACCTGAATGACTTCCGGCAACATGAAATCGCGGCCTTCTTGGAGATCCCGCTTGGCACGGTCAAATCGCGCTTGTATCACGCGCGACAATCGATGAAGGAAAGGATGTCCGTTTTGAGCGAATTATCAACACAGCGCCCCTCGCGGGACGGTCAGTTTATCGAGAAAGTCATGCGGCTGTTTGACGCCGCCAAGACTGGCGACAGCGCCACAGTGAAGCGCCTGCTGGTCGAGGACAGCGGCTTGGCCAATGCCAGCGGCGCCGTTCGCACATCGCTTTGGGGCTCGGACGCGCTGGCGCTGCACGTGGCGGTGATGCACGGTCGCAAAGACATCGTTGATCTGCTGCTGGCGCATGGCGCGGACATCAACGCGCGCGATGACAAATACCGCTTCAACGCCTTGATTCACGCGATCGACTTAGCCGATTTCATGCCGGAATACGCCGCGCTCGGCATGGTCGATTTTCTGCTGGAACGGGGCGCCGAGCTCGATGTATGGGCATGCGCCTGGCTGGGTGATATGGCGGGGGTCAGAGAGCGGCTGGATGAGAATCCGGCGTTGGTGAATGAGATCGGTCCCGGTCCCAGCACGCTGCTCTCCTTCTGCCGCGATGTGGAGACGATTCAGTTCTATCTGAATTATGGTGCCGATCCCCTGCGAGTATATGAGCGCGCGGGGAAATACGGGCGGACGACGCCGCTGCGCGATATCGCCTATCGCCGCAATTACGAGGCGACGCGGCATCTGCTGCGGCATCTGGGCTGGGAGGTCGATATCGCTTGGGCGAGCATCATGGGCGATTTGGAACGCATGGGTGAATTGCTTGCTGAGGACAGCGGGCTGGCGCATGCCGCCACCGCTGGCGATCATGTCTTGGGCGGCGGCTTGAGCCCCCTGCATCTGGCGGCTCAGGGCGGTCACGTTGAAGGCATGGAGTTGCTGCTGGGTGGGGGCGCCGATGTGAACGCAGGCGCTGCCAATGGCTATACGCCACTGCACTTCGCCATTTGTTTTGGTCCCAGGCAATTTATCGAGCCGCTGCCGGGCTTGACTGAGGCGGGGCAGGATGTCGGCGTTTACCGCCAACTGACCGATGTGCCACGTTTCTTGATTGAGCGAGGCGCGGACTTGAGCGCGCGCGAGTCTGCCCAGAATCGCAGTCCGCTGGAGCTGGCGCGCTCGCCATTTGAAGACGAGACCGACCGCGCGGATGTAATCGCCTTGCTGGAAGCGGCCGGCAAAACAGTTGCCCCCTAGAGACAGCCGCAGCAGCCAATTGAATAGCTCAGACTCCGACCGCCACGGCGGGTCAGGCGAGAGGTCCCTTCGAGAAAGCGTAGCGCTCTTTGTATTGGCTTTAGAGCGCTGGCTTGAGCTTGCGCTTTGGTTTGCTTACGAAGACGTAGAGCCAGAAGAGCAGGGTGCCGATGAAGGAGAACAGCGCGCCCAGCAGGAATAGGTCGCGGAAGGCAAATGCCGACAGAATAAAGCCGCCGCCGAGCGCCATCATGGCGAAGCTCATACCGGCGGCCGCTTCGCCCGTGCCCGCCATCAGCGCCTGTTGCTTCGGCGGCACCAGATCGAGGATATAGACGATGAAGGCGGTGAAACGCACCGACATCATGCTGATCGCGCCAATGTAGCCAAAAGAGGCGGCCAGCCAGTGCTCCACCAGCGCCATCGGAATTAGGCAGAGCGTCGCGACGAAGGATGCGCCGATGACGACGCGGATATTGCCCCAGCGCTTCACGAGGGCGGGCGTCAGCAGCGCCGTCGGCACGCCGGTCAAACGCCCGATGGCGGCCATCGTGCCGATCAGCGCCGTTGATACCGCCAGCTGCTGGTCCATGTACACGTTGAAGTAGACCATCGCCGTCGCCGAGCCCGCGACTTGAAACAAGCGAATCACGGTCATGATGACGATCAGCATCAGGACGGACTCCGCCCAGCCATTGGGGGCGCCATCTCGATGCCCTGAATGCTCAGGTAGGCTTTGCTTGACCTTGGGCGGCAATGGACGGAGGCGCAGCGAAAGGGCGGCGGCAAGCGCCAGCACGACCGTCGCCAGGGCAAAGGTGACGCGATAAGGGGCGGGGTCGGCCAGCGTCCAGCTATTCATGCCGGCGATGGCGCCGGGCAGGAAGCCGGCGATGAGGCTGCCGGCGAAACCAGCCAAGGACCAATGCGCCGCTTTCAGGGCGAAGGCGTGATTCTTGTAGGCCTTGTCGACCACATTGAGCAAGAATGGCGCGCCGTTGACGAAGAAGAAAGCGAAACCGCCAAACATCAAAGCCGGTGGGACGACCAGACCCAACTCGCGCCAGCCGGGCGGCAGCCATTCCGCCATCGGCAACATGATCCCGCCGGCCAGGCAGGTAAAGGCGCCGAACTTCATTAGCGCGGTGGTGGACATGCGCGAGCCGAGGATGCCGGCCGGCAGGCTGGCCACGCCGAAGGTCAGCAAGCCGACCGCGTTCACCAGCCCGATGAATTCGGTGCCGTAGCCCAGGCGCAGCAGGTAGAGATTGAGCAGCACGGAATAAAGACCGTCGGCGACGATGGTCAAACCGACAATGAGGGCGAAGAAAAGGCGCGCCTGCGAGTTAAATGCGCGAATGGGACTGAGGATACGTCCGAGCACCGGTGAATCTGCTCCTCAACGTAGAAGATGTAGGGGCGACTGATTGAGTCGCCCGCTACTCGGCAGTTTCGAGACGCAAGTCCCTTGCTTACTCGACGATTTCGAACATGGCTTCGATTTCTACCGCGAAGCCATTGGGCAGGGAAGCGAAACCGAGGGCGCTGCGGGCGTGCAGTTCGCCATCATAGAGCTCCCAGAACAGCTCTGACGCGCCATTGATGACCAGGTGTTGGTCGGTGAATTCGGGCATGGAATTGACGGCGCCCAGCAGCTTGCGCAGGCGCAGCTTGTCGACCGAGCCGGTGATGGTGTAAGCGGCTTTGAGCAAGTCAATGGCGCAGACGCGCGCCGCTTTCTTGCCTTCTTCGACATCAAGGTCGCGGCCCAGCTTGCCGACGTAGCCGGTGGAGACGTGGCCCGAGACGAGAACGGTGTTGCCGATGCGGGTGGCCGGGGCGAGCGTGGCCGAGGGGGTGAAGTCTTCGATATCGATGCCCATCGCTTTGACTTTGTCGTCGAGTGACATGTGATGACCTCCGTGAGGATTGATTTCAGAAACATGACAATGCAAGGATTATAGGCGCGTTGGGGGGCTGCGCCATACCCAAAAGGCGCGCTCACTCATCCGCGCCCCAGCAGCTTTCGAGGCGACTCAGGATGAAATCCCGCGGCGGATTCGACTTTTTTGCGAATTCACAATTCCGCGATATGCTTCTAAGAAGTTATCTACAGTCGCTATTGTCGCATCACGGGGGGGGTAGAATGACGTCATCTGACTAGAGCATTTTCAAGGAGGGGCGGAAGCAAAATATCTCACGCGCTAGAAGCAGTTTTCGAAAGCAAGTTAATGCCAAGGAGAATAGATCATGAGAAGGCATCTAAGCAGACGCGACTTTCTGAAAGCATCGGGCGGATTGGCTGCCGGCGGATTGCTGGCATCCGGTTTGCCCGCTTTCGCCCAGGACGGCGTCACCATCCGTTCGCACACGCGCAGCGGTCGGCAGGCGGACGCGCAAAGACATTGGGCGGACATTTTCAACGAGGACATGGCGGGCGAAGCCAATGTCGTCATCGAAGACTTCCCCGGCTCCGAGTATTTCCAGAAGATCAATACCTTGGCGGCCGGCGGCACGATGGGCGATGTGATCTGGATCTCGTCGATTGAGGGCTACTTCCGGTTGGCGGCCACCGGTGTGCTCCAGCCGATAGACGATGTGATTGAAAGCCTGGGCTATGACCTAGACGAGCATTACCCGGCGACTACATCGGCAGCGCGCTTGAATGGACAACTGTACGGCATTCCTATTCTGGCGCATCCGGGGCGCGTTGGCTTGTTCTTCAACAAGACGATCTTTGACGATGCCGGCGTCGACTACCCGGACGAGACCTGGACCATGGACGATTTCCTGGCCGCCGCCATTGAGGTGACCGACCCCGACCGACGCATTTGGGGCTTCGTCGATCCGGAAGGCTCCTACTTTACCTCGATCGTTTTCATCCGCGCCTTTGGCGGCGATACGCTCAACGCCGACGGCACCGAGTCGCTGCTGACTTCCGATGAGGCCAAAGCGGCGCTGCAATTCCAGAGCGATCTCTACAATGTGCACAAGGTCGCGCCTGTGCCCGGCACCGCGCTGCAGGGGCCTTACCAGCTCTTCGCCGCCAACCAACTGGCCATGTTCCAGTCGGGCTTCTGGGGCAGCGGCGTTGCCCAGTTCGTCGAAGATCCGAGCATCGTCGGCGTCGCGCCGATGCCGATTGGTCCATCGGGCCAGCGAGGCAGCATGTTCGAGTTTGATCCTCTCTGCGTGACTTCCTTCACCGAGAACCCGGAGGAATCCTTCAAGTGGGTGGACTACAATACCGGCTTTGATGCGCAGCTGCGCGTCACCAAGCTGCACAACGTCACAGCCAGCCGCCCGGCGGTGATGGCGGATGAGGTAGTACAGGAGAGCGATACCTTGCGGGTCTTCTCGGGTGTCATGGCTGATGCCCTGCCCTTGGTGCTGCCGGCGAACTTCCGCGAGACCGAGCACTTCAAGTTCATCGGCGACCAGATTCAAGCGCTATGGCTGGGCTTGGCGACCGTCGACGATATCATCGAAGATCTGAACTCGGGCGCGCAGGCGATCCTGGACAAACCGGCGCTCGGATAAATCATCTTTACTGGTGGGGAGGCTCGCGTGGGCCTTCTCACCGTTCACACTACACCGTGATCGCTATAGGGGCGACAGACGTGCAGTGTCTACGCGCACTACCATGTCGCCCGCTTCAGAAGTTCAACCTTTCGGGCGATATACTATATCGCCCCTACATCTGAGACCTGCGTGAGTAACTGGATGATTGCCCCAATCAAGCAGCGCCTTGGCTTGAGTACGCCCTTGACCTTGAGTCAAAGGGAAGCGCTGCAAGGCTTCATTTACATCTCTCCCTGGATTATCGGCTTCGTGGTATTCACGGTGGGGCCGATGATCGCGTCGGCTTATCTGAGCTTGACGGATTACAACATCGTCACGCCGCCGCGCTGGGCTGGTTTGAACAATTATGAGTACATGTTCGGCGACAAACTCTTCTGGAAATCCATCGAGAATACGCTCTATTACACCATCATCTTTGTGCCTATCGCCATTGCCGGTTCGCTGGCTTTGGCTATGCTGCTCAATCAACAGATCGCGGGAAGAGTCGCTTTGCGTACGCTGTATTTTCTGCCCTCAGTCACGCCGGTGGTGGCGGCCGCTTTCCTCTGGTTATGGATCTTCCAGCCGCAGATCGGGCTGATGAACAGCATCATCTCGGCGCTGGGCTTGGGCAATGGTCCGCTTTGGCTGGGGCATCCCGGTTCATCCAAGCCAGCGCTGATCATCATCAGCTTGTGGGGCGCGCTGGGCGGCAACACCATGCTGATCTTCCTGGCGGCGCTGCAGGGCATTCCCAAGGAGCTCTATGAATCGGCCGATATCGACGGTGCTGGCGGCGTCGGGAAGTTCCGCTATATTACTGTGCCGAGCATATCGCCGGTCATCCTCTTCAACACCGTGCTGGGCGTCATCGGGGCGCTGCAGATGTTCACGCTGGCTTATGTCGCGAGCAGCGGTCGGCAGCAGCAATTCTCGCCCGGCGGTCCCCTGAATTCGACCTTGTTCTACGTCTTGCACTTATATAACAGCGCCTTTGACTTCTGGGAGATGGGTTATGCCTCGGCGCTGGCTTGGGTCTTTTTCCTCATCGTGCTAGCCATCACCGGCTTCCAATTGTGGACGTCGCGCCGTTGGGTCTATTACGAAGGGGAGGATTAGATGGCGGCAATGAAAGGGCAGAGCGTGTTGAGTGAGATGCTGCCGGCTTGGCGAGTGAAGCGAATCATCCGCTACGTATTGCTGTATGCCGTCGCTTACGGGCTGACGATCATATTCGCGCTGCCATTCTTGTGGGCGGTCTCGTCGTCCTTGAAGCCGGTCAACGAGTTGTTTCTTTGGCCGCCGCAATTGATTCCCAAGACCTGGCGATTTGAAAACTATATTGAGATCTGGCATGTGGCGCCGCTGGCGCGCTTTTTCGTCAACACCGTATTCGTGACGGTATTTTCGGTTTCGGGTCGGATACTGTCGGCGGCATTGGTCGCGTACGGCTTCGCGCGTTTTCGTTTTCCCTTCCGCAATTTCCTCTTCCTTCTGCTGCTGAGCACGCTGATGCTGCCATACCAGGTCACGATTATTCCGACATTTTTACTGTTCAAAGCCTTCGGCTGGCTGGATACTTATAATCCGCTGATTATTCCGAATTGGTTTGGCGGCGGCGCTTTTGCGATATTCTTGTTCCGGCAATTCTTTTTGACGATCCCCAAAGACCTGGACGAAGCGGCCAAAATTGACGGGGCGAATACGCTCTGGATTTTCATCCGCATCATCTTGCCGCTGTCGAAGCCGGTGGTCATCACCATGGTCGTCATCGGTTTCCTGGAAAGCTGGAATGACTTCTTTGGTCCGCTGATTTATCTGAATACGCCGGAGAAATACACGCTGTCGCTGGGCTTGGCGAATTTCCAACGGGTCGTTTCTGCCGGCGGGCAAGCGACCGAGCATCTGCTGATGGCGGCGTCCATGGTGATGACCCTGCCCAGCATCTTGGTCTTCATCCTCTTGCAGCGCTATTATATTCAAGGCGTCGTCATTTCATCGGGCAGCAAATAGGCGCCCATCGTAATCGCCGCCAGCCAGCGGCAGGCAGAGGACTTCCCGCAGACATGGAAAATCTAAGCATTCTTTTCACCGAAGCTAACCGCGTCGAAACGCAGCGGATTGACGATGACATCGGGCAGCTGCGCGCGCGTGATGTGCTCGTCAAAACGCATTATTCGGTGATCAGCGCCGCCACTGAGCTCGCCTGTTTATCGGGGAGCCAGCGCTGGTTTCCCTTTCCCGGGACGCCCGGATATGCCGCCGTCGGCGAAGTCCTGGAAGTGGGCGATGAGATATCCGACGTCTCGCCGGGCGACATGGTGCATTTCTGGGGCGGGCACAAGCAGTTCAATCTGATCGATAGGGCGCGTTCAATGTCGATGTGCCTCAAGGTTCCCGCTGGGCTGCCGCTGGAATGGGCGCCCTTCACGCGCATGGCCATTATCGCGATGACATCGCTGCGCATCTCCAACATTGAAGTGGGGGATTACGTCGGCGTGGTCGGGCTGGGCACGGTCGGTAATTTCGCTGCCCAGTTGGCGGGCTTGCAGGGCGGGCGCGTGATCGGTCTGGACTTGAACGACGGGCGGATAGAGCGAGCGCGCGCTTGCGGTATTCCGTACGCGTTGTTGGGTGACGGCGCATCGGTGGCGGCGGAAGTGCAAGGCATAACGGGCGGGGACGGTGTGTCGACGCTGATTGAAGCGACCGGGGTGCCGGCGGCCCTGCCCCCCGCGCTGCCGCTGGTCGGGCGCTACGGCGAAGTGATCCTGCTGGGTACGCCGCGCGGCGTCTACGAGACCGACTTGACCAGCAGCGTACTCGACTATATTCATCTTCACGGCCACGGCAATATCACCTTCAAAGGCGCGCATGAGTGGCGTTATCCGGTGGCGCGCGATCCCTACGTCAAACATTCAATGGAGCGCAATTCCGAAATCGCGATGGGCCTGATCGCTTCTGGCGCGCTGAAGGTCGGACCCTTGCATACGCATACCTTGCCGCCGGCCGAGGCGCCCCGCGCCTACGAAGGCTTAAAGAGCGCCAAGGAAGAATATGTCGGCGTTGTGTTTGATTGGACGAGCGTGTAGCAGACGCGCTGCAACTGATGAATGCTCGATTTGCCGCTCAGCCATCGGGCATTGCGCTGCAGGAGTTCGCTGAATCGTCAAGGTCGTTTAGTAGCGCCGCAACAGCCTGCTTAAGTGTAGGCAGGTCTTCACGCGTGAATCTCCAAACCAGATCAATCCGAATCTTGTCGTATTGGTGAATCAGGACATCGCGGCAATAGATCTGTTGATCTCTGCTCACAAGGGCTGCGCATCCTTCGTGATCGAATCTCGCAGTTCGGGTCTGAGAGATCGACGATCAACCACCTCGACTCGGCGACCCAGCAACTGCTGCAAGCCCTGCGTGAGGCGTATGTGATCGCGCAAACTATAGTCCGGCTCAAAATCAACCAGAAAATCAATATCGCTATCTAATCCCAAATGGCCGCGCAGCACCGATCCGAACACGGCTATATGCCTGGCGCGGTGTTTCTGCGCCAACGCTATGATCTGCTCACGCTGCTGGCGAAGTTCGTCTAGGGAGCCGACTGCTTCGATCGCCATATTCCTCAATCAAAGTCCTGTTGCTCAAGAGTCGCTGAATAATCATATTGTAGTCGATATTCCGCCGACGACGTCAGAGGCAGTGCCACTTATTCCCCCCGCAGGCGCGGGTCGAGGATATCGCGCAAGCCATCGCCGATGAAGTTGAAAGCCATCACCAGGCTGGCGATTGCCAAGCCCGGGAAGAGCCACATCCACCATTGATCAAAGAAGTGAATGCCGATGCTGACCATGCGCCCCCATTCGGGCGAGGACGGCTCCGGACCCAAGCCGATGAAGCTGAGCGCGGCGAAGCTAAGGATAGCGGTGCCGATATCGAGGGTGGCGAGGATGACGGCTGGGGCGATGCAGTTGGGCAGGATGGTGCGAAAGAGGATGTAGGTTCCACTGGCGCCGGCGCTATGAGCGGCTTCGACAAATTCTTGCGATTTGACCTCGAGCACCAGCCCGCGCAGGATACGGGCATAGCGGGGCCACCAAACCGCGCTCAGCGCCAAAACCGCGTTGCGGATATCAGGACCGAGGGCAGCGGTGACCGCCATCGCCAGGATGATGAAGGGAAAAGCCATGAATAGCTCGGTGAGGCGCATGAGAAACTCGTCGACCAAGCCGCCGGCGTATCCGGCGACAGCGCCGATCAGGATGCCAAGTGAGCTGCCCATGACGATGACGGCCAAGCCGGCCGGGATGGTAATCCGCGAGCCCCAGAGAACGCGGCTGAAGATATCGCGGCCTAATTCGTCTGACCCGGCGAAAAAATGTGCGTTTGGCGCTTGCAGGCGTTTGGCCAGATCCTGCTCCAAAGGTGGAAAGGGGGCGATGAGAGGGGCGGTAAAGGCGATAAGGATCCATAGCGCTACGGCAATTAGCCCAAGCGTGACCAGCGGATTGCGCCGCAAATGATACAGCGCCACTTGCCGGCGGCTACGCGATGCGGATACGGGGGTCGAGGAAGAAATAGAGGATATCGACGACAAAATTGACTCCGACATAAATGAAAGCGAAGAGCAGGCTGACGCCCATGATCGCCGGGAAGTCCTGCGAGGTGCTGGCGCGGAACATATAAAAGCCGATGCCGGGATAGGCAAAGATTCGCTCGATCAAAATCGACCCGACCAGCAGGTTGCCATAAGACAAGCCGATGACGGTCACGATCGGTATCATGGAATTGCGCATGCCATGAAAGCCGATGACGGTTCGCTCGCGCAAGCCCTTGGCGCGGGCGGTGCGCATATAATCTTGGTTCAGCACTTCCAGCAGGGAAGAACGCGTGATGCGCGATATGATGGCGCTGATGTAAAGCGCCAGCGTCAAAGCTGGCAAGATCAGATGCGAGAGGGCATTGCCGAAGGTCTTCCAATCGCCGTTTAGCAGCGCGTCTATGGTGAACATGCCGGTAACGGTAGGCGGGGAGCGCATGATCGGATGCAGCCGGCCCGGTCCAGCGGCGATGCCCAATTGAGCATAAAACACATTCAAGAAAATCAAGGCGATGAGAAAGACCGGGAAACTGATGCCAATAAGGGCGATGACGCGGGCGGCATAATCCGCCAGGCTATTTTTCCATACGGCTGAAATTAACCCCATGCTGACGCCCAGGACGGTGCCATAGATGAGGCCCAAGGTTGCCAATTCAATGGTTGCGGGCAGGCGACTGCTGATATCTTCGGCTACGGGCTTGCGCGTCTTGATCGAGACGCCCATATCGCCCTGCAGCAAATTGCCGAGGTAGGTCAGGTATTGTTCATGAAGTGGTTTGTCCAAGCCCCATTTCTTGCGGAAGGCGGCGATGGTGTCTTCGTCGTTTAGCGCGTTCGGGGGCAGGTTGGCATTGATGGGATCGGCAGGGATGGCATTGGCGATGATGAAGGCGACCACGGTGATGCCCAGCAGAATCGGTATCACCAGAAGGGCGCGGCGGACGAAATAGCGAAAGAAACTCATGGGAAGCCCGATGATGCTGACGGAACGAAGCCTAGTTTAACACATTTGGCTTTATAGACGTAAAAGGGCGAGCCACCGGCCCGCCCCTATACACTTGCAGTATTGAGTTCGCGCAGTGAACCTACATCGCGCGGCTCAGGATGGAGACATCCAGCAGCCAGTGCGGGTGCCAGATATAGCCCAATAGGTCGGCGCGGTAAGCGGTCGCGACTTCGGGCACGTTGAAGGGCGCGAAGGGACCATGCTGCATGGTGTATTCTTGCAGCGCGGTGAACAGTTCCATGCGCTCGTCCGGGTCGCTGGCGACCTTGGTGCGCGCGATCATGTCCTGGATCTCCTGCGGCAAACTCTCCAATTGCCAGTTATTGCGCTCGGTCGCGACTTTGCCGGGCGGCATGAAGCTGAGGAAATCGAGCGGGTCGAGAATATCAGGACCCCAGAGCCAATAGCCGACGCCGTGCTCGCCACTGCGGTACTTCTCAAGCGCGACCTGGATTTCGCCCGGCTGCAGCGTCACGTTGATGCCAACTTCGGCCAGGTCAGCCTGGATCTTCTGCGCGTTGGTGTTGAAGCTGACGCCACTATAAACCATGTCGGGATATTCCAGCGTCATGTCCAGCCCATCGCCATAGCCGGCTTCCGCGAGCAATTCGCGCGCCTTGTCCAGATCTCGGGAGAAAGCCGCCTCTTCACCCAGGTTGCCGAAGAAGCCGGCGGTCATGTTGGTAGCCGGCTTAACGCCGCCCCAAAGCGTCTTGTAGCCCTCGTAATCCAGCGCGTAACGCACCGCCAGCTGCACGGTGGGGTTGGCGAAGGGTCCGCTCTTTTCCTCGTCGGTGTTCATGATGACGAAGTGGGTCAAGGTGCCGATGCCGCGATAGATTTCGACATCCATATTGCCTTCCAAAGCGGCGATTTGATCCGGTTGCAGATCGAAAGCCAGATCAATATCGCCGGCTTCCAGCGCGACCTTCTGCGTGGCGCTTTCCGGCATGTGGATGAAGATCACGCGGTCGAAGTAAGGCGCGTCGCCCCAGTAATTCTCGTTGCGGACGAGCTCGGTGCGATTCTGCGGTTCCCAGAGATCAAGCCATAAGAGCCGGAGCCGGCCGAGGTGCTGTCCAGATAGGCGCCGGCGGTGTCGGTCTCGGCGGCGTCTTCGGCGTCGGTGCCACCATTCGCCATCACGACATCGGCGTTGGTGACGCTGAATACGGCGCTGGTGATTTCAGACAGGAACGAGGGACGCGGCGCCGGCAGCGTGAAGGCAACGGTGTCGTCGTCGATCGCTTCTACCGAATCTATGCCGTCAGCCAGGAAAGAAGGGTTGCCGTTGAAATTCTGCAGCCGCTGGATGGAAAAGACGACATCGTCTGCGGTGACATCATCGCCATCGGCAAAACTCGCATCCTGCCGCAGCGAGAAGGTGTAGACCGTTCCGTCGTCGGATATCTCCCAGCTTTCGGCGAGCGATGGCACGATCCGGCTGGCGTCTTCATCGGGGAAGGTGACCAACTGGCTATAGGTCACATGATTAACGATATGCGTTGAATGGGTGAAGCCGTTTGCCGGGTCATAGGCGTCGGTGTTTTCCGACCAGCCGATCACCAGCACTTTTTCATCCTGCGCCAAGCCGGTGAAAGCGCCAAGCAGCAGCGCCATCAGCGTTAGCAGCGCGAGGACAGTCTTTAAGCGGTTCATTTTAATGCTCCTTCATAAGACTCAGAACGTGAGATTTGTAGCGCAACGATTATAACGAAATGCCAGCGATGTCGCAATCTGGGGGAATGGGCGGCGCGCTGAAAGTGAGGACATCGCAACCGATTATCCCATCCCCGTGCCAACGCAATGTAGGGGCGATCTACCAGGTCGCCCGACGGCTAGATTCCCAATGGATGGAGATCGTGTCTGTGATGCGCGCGTTGATTGTGCGGCGATCAGCTGACATTGCGCGCAAGGACAGCGCAAGCCAGTTCACGGACGCAGCAGCACCTTGCCGGTCTGCCCGCGGTTGAACAGCTCGAAGGCATCGGGCGCTTCCGCCAACGGAAACTGGTGCGTGATCATGCGCGCGACATCCAAGCCAGCGCGCCAGAGCGCGAACATCTCCGGCACTTCGTGCATGAAGTAGTACCAGCAGCCGACCGCCCAGATTTCGCGCCGGTTGAAATCGCGGCTGGGCGCCAGCAACTCTTCCATGGATTCGCCGTTGAAGACGACAATGCCGCCGCGGCGCACAGACAAAAAACTGTTGGCCACGCTGGCCCGCTGCCCGGCGCAGTCGATGACGACATCAGCGCCCTCGCCATTGGTGAGATCCATGATTCGCTCGATCAGCGAGTCATCGGCTTTGAGGGAGACATCGGCGCCGAGCCGCCTGGCAAAACGCACCCGATAATCGATGATGTCGACGCCGATGACGCGGCGGCCCAAGTGGGCTTGCATGAGCACGTTGCCCAAGCCGATCGGTCCCAAGCCCATGACGACGATTGTATTGATATCGGCGCGGTCGATCTTCTTGGCGGTGTGCCAGGGCACGCCCATGCCATCGCCAGTGAGCAGGGCGGCCTCGTCCCAAGGCAGGTCATCGGGCAGCGGACTGCAGCAGCGCGCGTGGATGGCAAATTGCTCGGCGTGCATGCGCGAGCGCGACCGGGCGGCTTTGCACCAGGTATATTGCCCGCGGGCGCATTGGGCGCAATCGCCGCAGCCGACCACCGCGCTGACGCCGACGCGCTGTCCAATTTGCAGGCTCGTTACGCCTTCGCCCAGCTCAATGACCGCGCCCACCGCCTCATGGCCCGTATTGCCGCCGGCCATGCCCGAACCGCGGTAGGTTTTCATCTCGCTGCCGCAGATGGCGGAGCGGGCGGTTTCGATGATGACTTCGCCGGGCGCTGGCAGCGGCGGGTCGGCGTCGATGAGGCGCGAGGCTGCGTTCCCTGTCATTTCTAGAAGTTTCATGGCGTTGCCTTGTTACGGCTGGCTCCCACCACGACCGTGTAGGGGCGATTTTGTAAATCGCCCGCCCGTTACATTCGGCGCTTGTGGGCGACTCACAGAGTCGCCCCTACAGTTACCTGTGCTTCGGCGGATGACCCGCCGCTCATCCCTTGACCCCGCTCAGGACAAAGCCCTGGATGAAATAGCGCTGCGCCAGGAAGAAGACAATCATCGGCGGCGCCAGCGCCATGCCCGAAGCCGCCATCATCAGCGCGAAATCGGAGCGGTATTCAGAGACGAAAGCCGAAATGCCGACGGAAATGGGGAACTTGCTCTGATCTTGAATGTAGATTAGGGGCAGCAAGAACTCGTTCCAGTAGAAGAAAAAGGCGAAGATAGCCACGGTCGCCAGCGCCGGGCGCGAAAGCGGCAGCATGATATTCAGGAAGATCTGCAGGCGATTGGCGCCGTCGATGCGCGCCGCGTCCTCCAGGTCGATCGGCACGGTCATGAAGAATTGCCGCAATAGAAAAGTGTAGAAGGGCTGGGCGAAAAAGGCTGGCACCAGAATGGGCAGATAGGAATTCAGCCAGCCGAACCAGCGGAACATCAAGAACGAGGGGATCAACGTCACCCAAATCGGCACCATCATCGTCGACAGCATCAGGACGAAGAGCGCGTCTTTGCCCGGAAAGCGAAAGCGGGCGAAACCGTAAGCAGCCAGCGAACTGCCGACCAAAGTGCCCATGACGCCGATCACGGTGATGATGGCGGTATTGATCGTATAGGTCAGGAAGGGGACCTGGTTGAAGACCTCGCCATAATTGGACCACATCCAGGTATCGGGGATCCATTCGATGGGGTAGGTGAAGATTTGGTGCTTGGGTTTCAAGCTGGTGGATATCATCCAGAGCAGCGGATAGAGAAAAAGCAAGGCGCCCGGCACCAATACTAAATAGGTCAGGAGGTGATTCTGCATGTGCAGCTTTCGTTGGCGTGACCAGAAGCCGCCTTTTCCTTTGCTCGTCGCTGATGCTGTCGCAGTAGCCATGCTAGACCAACTCGTAATTCACGCGATAACGCGAGACCCACAGGATGCAGAGCGTGATGATGAAGATGATGACAAAGAGCACGCCGGCCTGGGCCGAGGCGTAGCCCAGGCGCAACTCGCGGAAGGTCGTCTGATAGAGATTGATGGAATAAAAGAAGGTGGCGTAATTGGGTCCGCCGCGTGTCATGATATAAGCTTGGGTGAAGACCTGCATCGAATTGATAAAGCCGACGATGAGCACAAAGAAGATCGTTGGCGACATCAGCGGGATGGTGATGCTCCAAAGGCGCCAGGGGCGGTTGGCGCCATCGACCTCAGCCGCTTCGTAGAGCTCGGGCGGGATGCCCTGCAAGCCGGCCAGGAAGATGATGATGGTGCTGCCGACGCGCCAGAGCTCCATGATGATGATGGAAGGTAGCGCCCAACTCTCGGAGACGAGCCAGCCGATTCGCTTGATGCCAAACAAGCCCAAAAGCCAATTCAATGCGCCGAATTCGCGATGAAAGAGGATAGCCCAGAGGACAGCCACCGCTACGCCCGACAGCACTGCCGGCAGGTAATAGATCGTGCGGAAGAGCCGCATCCCGCGCACCGGCTGGTTCATGACCAGCGCAAGCGCGAAGCCGAGGATGAGATTCAGAATTAGGTAGAAGAAAGTGAATATCAGTGTGACCTTCAGCGACTGCCAGAAGCGCGAATCTTGGCTGAGCTGGATGTAATTCTCGAAGCCAATGAACTCCATGGGCGAGACGCCGTTCCAGTCGGTGAAGCTGAAACCGAGCGCGGCGGTCAAGGGTCCGGCGGTGAAAACCAGGAAACCGATGAACCAGGGCAATATGAAGAGATAACCTTGTACCGCCTCGCGGCGGAGCAATTCGCTGCGGAACATGAGCTTAGATCATCGCTCGAATGAACTCTTCGTAAGTGAATGATGGGCGCGCCTGCTAACCCCCCATTCCCCAGCCCCTTCCTCCAGAACGAGGGAAGGGGAGTTTTTGCCCTCTATGCGAGTATGTTAAGCCCCTCCCTCTTTATGGGGGAGGGGTTTGGGGTGGGGGAAACTTGCCTTCGCGCCGGCGACTTTACTCGTCTTCCAGGTAGCGCGCGGCCGCGGCATTGGCTTCTTCTTCAATCTGGGCCAGCGCTTCCGCCGGATCGTTTCCTTCAAAGACACCGATGATGCGGGCGTTCCAAGCCGCGTCATACTCGCCCATGAAGACGGGATAGGACCAATTGATGGCGTCATTGAGCATCTGTTCGGGGAAGACATGCACGTATCTGCCCTTCCAGATATCCGTCCCCGCCACTTCTTCCCAGCGCGGCACGGAGGAAAGCCGCCCCGGCACACTGCGCAGGTTATTCGAGATGAGGATGTTGGTCGATTCTGTGTTGGTGATGTACTTGCAGAATTCCCATGCCACATCGAGGTCTTCGGTGTTGGTGCCGATGCCCCAGGCGCCGCCAGCGGCCGAGACACTGGTCAAGCCGCTGGAGCCGCGCGGCAGCTTGACGATATCCCATTCGAAGGAATCGCCGATGCCATCGAGCATATAGAACGCCGACCAGGAACCCTGCACCTCCATCGCGATGTTACCGGTCAGGAATGGGTCCAAGCCTGCGGGCGTCATGCCGCGATGCACCGCATTGCCGGCCGCTATCTCATCCTGGATCCGCTGCAGTGTAGCGACATTCTCGGGATTGTTGACGATGCAGCTGCGGTTGTCTTCGCTGAAGGTGGCGCCGCCGCCGGCATGCAGCAAGCCCATCATCATCCAAGCCCAGGTCCACACTTCCAAGCCCCAGCGGGTCTGATCGCCCGGCTCGCCGTCTTTGAAGGCGGCCGCAATCTCAAAGCAGTCGTCCCAGGTCATGTCGTTGGTGGGGTAGGGCACGCCCACTTCATCAAACATGGTCTTGTTGTAATAGATGGCGACGTTGGAGAAGTCGTAGGGCAGGGTCATCAACTGACCATTGTAGGAATTCTGCGCGACCTGCGCGGGCCAGAAGTCCGACAGATCCATGCCATCGCGTTCCATCAGCTCGTTCAGTGGATGAATCCAGCCGCGCGCGCCGAAGGGCGCGGCGTCAAAGGAGCGGACGTAAAACAGATCGGGCAAGGTCCCGCCCACGCCGGCTGTATTGATCTGCGGGTAATACAGCGTAGAGTCGCCGGTATTGATGAGATTGATATCGATGTTAGGATACTCTTCATTGAAATTCTCGATGACGATTTTGAAGTCATTGACGCTCAAAGTGTTGTGATTGGTGTTCCACTGGAGCGCGCCCGACATGTCGCTTTGCGCCAGCGACGCCAGGGGCAGGGCGCTTGATGCCGCCAGCCCGCCCGCCATTGCGCCGGCTGACTTCAAAAAGTCCCGCCGACTTAACCCGCCGGAATTTCGTCTATACATTATAGCCTCCTTGTAACGATCAGTAATATCTGCGAGCGCATACCTCACGCTTGCGGACAAGCGTAACCAAGCGAGCGAAAGTTGTCAAATGATCGCGCTGTCAAATTGTAGGGGCCTTATGCCGAAACGCCCCTACAAGAGATTTATCCGCCGTCCAGTCTTCGCCGACTCGTAGGCGGCCAGGATCATCTCGATGCAGACCTTGCCGTCGGCGGCCGTGGCCAGGGGCGGACCGTCGCCCTTGATGAAGTCGACCACCGGGCGAGCGACCCCGTGAATCCGCGAGCCATGCGGCACAAAGGGGAAGTCGAAGCGCTCCCAATCCTCAGCGCGGGCGCGGAATAGCTTCAGCGGCGTTCCTTCTGCCGGCGGTATGGTTGATGGCGCGTCGCCGTAATTCTGGTGAATCGTGCCGGCATCGCCGTAGATCTCGGTGGTGGCTTCGGCGGCAAGCTGCGTCGAGCTGTTGAAGAGGATGCCCATTTCGCCCTTGCTGAAGCGGTAGATGGCGACGCCGTTGTCATCGGGCGCGACATCAGTGACGATATTGTCGATTTCAGCCATGACGCTGACCGGGCGCCCGAGCATCCAATAGAACCAGTCGGCGGCGTGCGAGGCGTCGTCCATGAACATTCCCATATTCTGCACCGGATCCATGTGCCAGTTGCCGGATTCGGCGAAGCTTGGCATGAGCAGGGCGGGGATGGCGTGGCGGCGGCGGATGACGGCAATGTTTCCGACAGCGCCCTCGTCAATCAACGCCTTCATCTTCTGGTTGATGGGATCGCCGCGCATCTGATAGCACATGCTGAATTTGACGCCGGTTCGCTCAATGACGTCGATGATAGCGTCGCAGTCCTCGAGCGTCAGCGCCATCGGCTTCTGCAGCAGGACGTGCTTTCCCGCTTCGGCGGCGTCGATGACGTGCTCGGCGTGTTTGTTGGTTGGGCTGGTGACGAAGACGGCGTCGATGTCAGCGCGCGCCAGCATCTGCTCGAGATCGGGCATCCAGTCCAAGCCGAACTCGGCGGCTTGCATTTGGCCGCGTTCATGGTCGTCATCCCAGGCGGCGACCACATCGGCATCGTCGTAATCGGCGATGACCTGGCAATAGCGGATAACGTGACCATGGGCGAAGCTGATGACGCCGAGGCGAATGGAATCGGGCATAGGTCTATCCTTCCTTTACGAAGTCTTTTACATCCACATCGACGATGAGCTCGTCGCCGTCGACGATGATGGGGTAGGTCTTGACGCGCACCTGCGGGTCGACCAGGCATTGACCGCTGGCGATATCGAATTGCCAGGCGTGCCAGGGGCAGCGAATGATCTCGCCGTCGCGTTCATAGTCGACGAATCCGTCTGTTAAAGAGGGTGGGGCGGATGTGGTACTGCGCCCGGCGACTTCGCCGGTGCAGAGCGGACCGCGTTTATGCGGGCAGATATTGCGCAGAGCGTAGAAAGCGCCATTCACATTGAAGATGCCGATGCCGGCGCGCCCGCGAAAGGGCACGATGATCTTGCGCCCGCCGACCGGGATTTCGGCGACCTTGCCGACGACGATGCGCCTCACGCCAGGACCGCCTCGATCATATCGTCGGTGATGCGCAACAGGTCAAGCGCGTTTTCGGCGAAGATGCGCCGATGCGTGTGATCGTCTAGCTTGGGCAAGACGGTGACCGGGTCATTCCAGTCCCAGTGTGGAAAATCGGTGCAGTAAACCAGCGTCTCATCAGCGTGCAGCATCTCCAGCATCTGATAAATCTGCTCGCTTTTCGGCGGCTCGTGCATCGGCTGTGTGCCGACGCGGATATGCTCGCGAAAATACTCGCTGGGGGGGCGCTTGAGCCAGGGCGTCTGATCGCCGAGAGCTTTCCAGTCCGCATCCATATGCCACATCAGCGGCGCCGCCCACATCTGCTGCGCTTCGATAAAGGCAAATTTGAGGCTTGGATACAGCTCAAAGACGCCCTCCGCGATCAGCGAGGCCGCTTGCGCGCTGGCCAGGCTGGGGCGGATCATTCGGTATTCTGTGTAATAGCTGGGGAATCCGGCCGGGGTTGGCGTAGATCCTGGGCTGTCCCCAATAATATGCGAGACCACCGGCAGGTCATGCTCGGCACAGGCTTCCCATATCGGATGATAGACGCGCTTGCCGTAGAGCTGTGGCGTCAACATCGGCATCAAAACGGCGACCGTGTCCTTGCGCGGCGCCAGGCGATGAATCTCCTTGACCGCCAGCGCTGGATCGTTCGGCGCGACCAGAATCGCATTGACCAGGCGCGGATCCTTGTCCAGCCAGTGCTCGATCGTCCAGTCGTTAAACGCCGTGCAAAGCGCGGCCGCCCAGTCGGAATCGGGCAAGCCAGCACAAGCGTAAAGGGGCGGCGGTCCCGTTAGCAGCGCAAAGTCGATATTCCAGCGGTCGAGCAATTCCTTCTGCGTAAACTCCAGCGAGTAGTTGAATTCTCGCGCCTTGAGCTCGGGATCCTTCAGGTCGGATCGATACCGACGGTAGGGCATATTGGCATAGCCGGGGTCGGGCAAGTGCAAGCCTTGATCAAGCAGATGCTCTTGATAGAACTTGGGCAAGTAGGGCAGCAGCTCTTCCGGATCGCGGAAATTGTGGTGGACGTCGCAGTCGACCAGCTTGACGCGGTCGGCCGGCTTAGCGGTCCAGCCCGGCGCGGCGATGGGCGCGGAGCCTTTCTTGCCGATGTAGATTTGCTCTAGTTTGTCAGGCGCTTGCATACATCACTTCCGTAAGGCCTATTTCTCAAAGGCACTTTAGCTTATTTGCGATGAATTAGCGTCCCACTCTGCTTAAATCATCCAGATATGCGGATTCACGCCGGGAGCAGCCGCCTGGCCGACGACGATGCGCCTCAGTCCACGACCGCCTCGATCATATCGTCGGTGATGCGCAGCAGGTCAAGCGCGTTTTCGGCGAAGATGCGCCGATGCGTGTGATCGTCTAGCTTGGGCAAGACGGTGACCGGATCATTCCAGTCCCAGTGTGGAAAATCGGTGCAGAAAACCAGCGTCTCGTCAGCGTGCAGCATCTCCAGCATCTGATAAACTTGCTCGCTTTTCGGCGGTTCGTGCATTGGCTGTGTGCCGACGCGGATATGCTCGCGGAAGTATTCGCTGGGTTTGCGCTTGAGCCAGGGCGTCTGATCGCCGATGGCTTTCCAATCGGTGTCCATGTGCCACATCAGCGGAACCGCCCACATCTGCTGCGCTTCTATCAGCGCGACTTTGAAATTGGGGAATTTCTCGAAGACGCCTTCCACGATCAGCGACGCCGCTTGCGCGCTGGCGACGCTGGGGCGGGTCATGCGCGATTCCATGTAGTAGCTGGGGAAGCCGGACGGCGTCGGCGTTGAGCCGGGGCTGCCGCCGCCGATATGGGAGACGACCGGCAGGTCATGCTCGGCGCAAGCTTCCCAGATGGGATGGTACAAACGCTTGCCGAATAGCTCGGGACTCTGCATCGGCATCATCACCGCGGCCGTGTCTTTGCGATGCGCCAGGCGATGAATCTCCTTGACCGCCAAAGCCGGATCGCCGGGCGCGATCAAGATGGCATTGACTACGCGCGGGTCTTTCTCCAGCCAGTGCTCGATCGTCCAATCATTGTACGCCGTGCACAGCGCCGCCGCCCAATCGGGATCGGGCAAGCCGGCATAACCGTAGAAGCTTGCGGAACCGGTCAGCAGGGCAATGTCGATATTCCAGCGGTCGAGCAGCTCATTCTGCGTGAATTCGAGCGAGAAGTTGAAGTCCCGCTCTTGCAGCGCCGGGTCTTTGATATCGGGGCGGGTGCGGCGGAAGGGCGTGTTGGCGTAACCGGCGCCGGGCAGATGCAGCCCCTGATCGAGCAAGTGCTCCTGATAGAACTTTGGCAGATAGGGCAGCAACTGATGCGGATCGTGGAAGCTGTGGTGGACATCGCAATCGACCAGCTTGACGCGGTCGGCCGCATTGCCCGCCCAGCCGGGCGCGGCGATAGGCGCGGCGCCCTTTTTGCCGATGTGGATTTGGTCGAGTTTGTCGATTGTTTGAGCCATTTTTTGTCCGCCTCGGTCTTGACTTAAGGAGTGGGTGTGGTAGCCTGAACCTGTGGTCGCCTGCCTGTGATTAGCCTCGATTCACCGTAAACAGGAAGGCAGTGCCGATGAACCGTAAGATGCTGTTGCAGGTCCTATGCAGTGTAACAATAAGTATAAGATTATTAACAATAAATGTAGACTTGATTGAACTTTTAATAGACATTTCTTTCTCAGTTAACATATATATCTTTGGTTGATCCCAGATCAGGCAAGTGTGACCACAGAATTCGAGGAGCTTGGGTTGCGACTCAGGCTCCTCGGTTTGATTGCCATCGCGCACGACTCACAGAGTCGCCTCTACAAATTCCTCCACAATATTGCGGATTTCGCTTAGCCTTCCATCGCGTCCAGTTCGGCCTGCTGTTCGGCGATGCGCTCCGGTGTGCATTCCAAATCCACCAAGAAGGCACCGTCGCTTTCCACGCGGGCTTCGATGTTTGAGTGTTTGGTTGTTATTGTTGCCTTTCTACTGCTCAAGCTTCGATCTGATAGAAGCATTGCTCCATGAGGGAGAGATTGTCAACGAGATTCTTTTCGGCACGCGACAGATTAGCATAGTTTTTGTCCAGGCCGCCGCTGTATACAAAGGCGGCGACTTGTAGCATTTTAGGGATCGAGCGTCCGATGAAGTTCTCCGCTTTCGCAGCAGCCTCTTCAAAGTCGTCGCTCTCAAAGAAAGCAGTGCGCAGGATGCAATTCGTCACGGCAGCATAGCCCGGGAAATCACTACAATTTCGATTGCCGTCAATGACTCCGCACAAGCTTCTAGCGTAGGTTTCAGAGTATCCTTTGATTAGGCGATCCATGCTGGCGCGATAGGTGGAATCGCGGTCATACCGTTGTCCGGCTGCGCCGCGAGGAGAAGTAGTGCGTTGTGTAGAAGTAGTGAGTCGTGCTGGGGTAGGTGTCGCTCTTCGCCGTGGAATAGGACTGGGAGTAGCGGTCGGCACTGGACAAGCTTGCGGATAGGTGAATTCATCTATTCCGTCAGTGCCGGGATACCGAAATAGC
The DNA here is from genome assembly GCA_965205125.1 of Phototrophicaceae bacterium. Taxonomy (GTDB): domain Bacteria; phylum Chloroflexota; class Anaerolineae; order Aggregatilineales; family Phototrophicaceae; genus UBA6055. Next base: position 408,745 of record CBDBFY010000001.1, on the reverse strand, counting down.
GCTGACCAGCCCTTGTCGTGTTTTCCCCATACGAAACCATCAACCAATTCTTGACTGGCGAGATCAACTGTGAAAAGCGTTCCCTTGTCAAAGCGTCCGACAACGGGTCCGCCAGCCGAACTTCGGACATTTAGCGCTGGAGACATGACGCAGAAAACCAAGTCGCCTTCCCAGCCGTAAATGCCCTGGTAGCCTGGTATCTCTGTCGGTTCAGGTGTGCTTGCTATTTCCGGTTGTGGCGCGCATTCGCGTTCTACGCGCGCCCACCAGTCGGCAGCTTCGTCGTAAGTTCTGATGGCAATGCTTTGGTCAAGGCGGGCGGCGCATTCGTCGGGCGTCTCCGCCGCTACGATGGCGCTGAGCATTGCCAGCAGCCCGATTACAGCAATCCGTGAAAGTCTAGACATGATTTGTCCTATCTTCTTTGACTTGGTTAGTCATCGTCGTCCTCGTCTCCGGGTGAGAGCTGGATAACCCAAGCTTCGAGTTGGGCAAGATATTGTTCCATATCTTCCCTCAAAGCCGGGCTTGTATCATCGAGGATGTCTTCGCGGTAGTAAGCACGATGAGAGCTACTTAGATCAATGTATTCGTCAAGGCGTTCGTCCAGTCTTTGGCGGGCGGCAGGGCGGATGCGCATTGCTAGGTCTTTCGGTAATGTGGGGCGATCTGGTCGCGCCATGAAATCTCCTCTCGGCTGTCTGTCGCTGATTGTAGCCTGTTCGCGGCTGTCTCGCTGACGCGGTATTGTATGAACTGTTGTCGCTCAAGTTGCACAAGCACTCGGTTATTTGGCCACGGAATGGCGCACAATTGAGCTAACCGTTAGATTCTGGCAATCAGATGAAACGTATCCTCCGATTTGAAAGATGGTTTGGGGCTCATTCATTTCTTACCCCGGCCGCATCTCCCCCAGCGTCCGCTCGCCCCGCATAATATAACACGCTTGCCCGGCGCTTTGCTAATCTGTTGAAGGTGGAGAGTAGTGAATAAAAAAACGACGGAGGGGCTATCCCCTCCGCGTCATTGAGCAATATGTCCGCCTCTACGACGCCGGCGCCCGGCGCGTCGAATCAGGCGGGCCGCCCCGGGAAGCGCCCCGCCACTTCCTTGCCCTGACTATTGAGTTGAACTATTCTCCTGGATTATCTCCCTCATCAATTCTACTAATCAATTCTGCCAAGTGAACTATGTTGTACTCTCCAGGGCCCGTTGCGTTCGCCATTGTAGCGGGCGCGCACGCGGATGCGAAGCCCTCTGTTGCCCCAGGGAATCTCGAGGCCTGTGATTGTGACCATCGGGTCCCCGAACATGTTGGTCGGCGGCGGGTGGGGAACGATCATATTGCCGCGCCTTTTGGTGTTCTTCTTATTGATGCTGCGCCAGCCCGCTCCCTCAATCGCCCAGCTCAGGCGGTAGCTGTCCGGCGTTTTTTCCGGCTCCATCCAAGTCACTCTAACCCATTTTAAAGGTTCGCCCTCCTCTCGGTGATTCCACACCATACCGCCCCCCCAAGGAATCCTTTTGTCGGCGCGGTCGTCTTCTTGCGCGGCGGCAAGTCCGGTGGCGAGCAAGAATACCAGCATGGCTGCTAAAAGTTTTCGGTACATGACGCTCTCCTTTGCTTAATATGCGATTTTGGGGCGATTCGATAGCATGTGATTTCCCCGCAAGATCCTCTTTAATCCATCGAGGAATATAGACACGGTATGGATACAGCGATGTTTTCGAGGGGGCATGCCTTGGCGGGGGAGCGAAAAAAGAAAAACACGCGCCGTCCATGGCGCTGAGTGCAACTTCGTTGAGGATGGGGGTTGTCGATACATTATTAAGGAATATTGCGAGGGGGGGGTAGAAGCCCTGTGACAAGGCGCTTAGCGGCTTTCCTCGCGTTTTCACTGAATCAAAGCGGGTAAAATCAAGAATGCGATTCATTGCATGTCTCATTGCTGGCAAACAGATCAATAATGTACCATGTATTCGACTGCCTGGCAAGGGATTGCCCCCGGCGGGCCGCTTCTAGGCGGCGGGCTCGGCTTCGCTCTCGGACGCTGCCCGATCCTCGCGGCCTTCGAATCTGCCTTCGAGCCGCGCCAGGTGCTGGTTGCCGTCATCGACTTTTGTCTCGACATTTTCGATTTTTGTCTCCAGCCGCTGAATGTCGCCTTTGAGTTCACGCCTGAGGTCAGCGATGTCGTCTTTGAGTTCACGGCGCAAGTCAACAATATCGCCTACGAGCTTGCCGCGCAATTCGGCGATTTTTCCGTCCAAACGCCACACAGCACCAAAGATCACCAGAATCGTAATGACAACATCCAGCGACAGCGATGTGTCCAAGGTCATTGGATTCCCTCTCCTTCGCTTGCCGCTAGTCTACAATATTCGCGGCAGGTTTGCAAAAATCTAATCGCGCGCGGGTGGCGATTGACAGCCCGTCAGCTCGCCCGGGACCGCCCGCTCAGCGCTGCGGTGAAACGCGTCCGCCCCGTCCATCCACAAGAGGAAGAACAGGGCGGACAAATCTCAACATCAAATGCGCTGCGAGCGAACGGCGCCGCTGTGTTGCTTGCTTAGCCGCCTCCGCCTAATTCAATCGTTTGGTATGCTTTGCCATACTCAACTTCAAGGCAACAGTTCCAGTCGCCATTTTTCTTGCCATCGTAGCGAGCGCGGACGCGGACGCGCAGTGTTTCGCCGTAACGCAGATTCAAGCCTCGAATGCAGTAACCGAGGCCTGTCGCAGTCGCGTTGCCGGCCTTCTTGCTGTTGGGTTTCTTCTTGCTGCGCCATTTTCCGGTCGTCGTCCAACTGACGCGGTAGCTGTCTGGCGCTTTCTCCGGGGCGTTCCACATAACCCAAATCGATTTCAATACGCAGTTCGGGTCTTCGCAGGTCTCATACATGGCATAAATGAAAGGCACGTCTTTTGGCGACCTGTCGCTTTGGGCGGCGGTTATCGCGCCCCCCGCGAGCAGCAGCGCGAGGGTGACGATCGCGAACAATTTGACTTTCATGACAATCTCCTTTGCTTAATAAGCGATTTTGGGGCGATTCAATCTGCGCTGGACCGCGCTCTTTGGCGAAGAATCATTCTCCAAAACGGGCGCTTCGCCGAATCGGCAATTCATCGTTCACGGCCAGTTGCCGATCTGACCTATCAAGTGCATGTCCTCGCCTTGGCGAATAACAAGACCTGCCTTTTGGAATTCTTTGCCGTACTTAAATTCAAGGCAACAGTTCCAGCCGCCATGCTTCTCGCCATCGTAGTGGGCGCGGACGCGGACTCGCAGTGTTTCGCCATAAGGCAGTTTCACACGTCGAATCCAGTAACCGAGTTCTGTCGCAATCGCGTTGCCGGCCTTTTTGCTGTTGGGTTTCTTGATGCTGCGCCACTTTCCGGTTGTCGTCCAACTGACGCGGTAACTGTCTGGCGCTTTCTCCGGGGCATCCCACATAACCCAAATCGTTTTCAATACGCAGCTTGGGTCCTTGCAAGTCTCATAGAAGGCGATAATGTAAGGCACGTCTTTTGGCGACCTGTCGCTTTGGGCGGCGGTTATCGCGCCCCCCGCGAGCAGCAGCGCGAGGGTGACGATCGCGAACAATTTGACTTTCATGACAACCTCCTTTGGTTATATGCGATTTTGGAACGATTCGATAGAAATGTGATTTCCCCGCAAAAACCTCCTTTAATCCACCGAGGGATATAGACGCGGTATAGATACAGCGATGTTTTCGAGGGGGGCATACCTTGGCGGAGGAGTGAAAAAAGAAAAAGACGCGCCGTCCATGGCGCTGAGGGCAACCTCGGGGAGGATGCTGATTATTATTAGGGGATATTACAGGGGGGGGTAGAAACCTTGTGACAAGGAGCTTAGCAACTTTCCTCGTATGTTCACTGAATCGAGGCGGGCAAAATCAAGAATGCGATTCATCACATGTCTCATTGCTGGCAAACAGATCAATAATGTACCATGTATTCGACCGCTTGGCAAGCGATTGTCTGATCGGGCGGCGATTGACAGCCCGGGACCGCCCGCTCAGCGCTGCGCTAATTTTCCTAAAGTCGCGTTCAGGCCGCGGTCGGCCAGGCTGACGACCACGATGATGAAGCCGAGCAGCAGGGCGAACCACTGTGGCGAGATCGCTTGTATAACGAGGTAGCTTTGGATGCCCGACAGGATGAAAGCGCCCAGGACGGCGCCGACCAGTGAAATGCGCCCGCCGGTCAACGCTGTCCCGCCCAGCACCGCTGCCGCGATGGCGGATAATTCCCGCTGCCGGCCGAAGCTGCCGTCCACATAAGCTAAGTTCGATGATTCCAGGACGGCGGCCAGGGCGGCCAGGGCGCTGCACGCGATAAAGACGCCCCATTTGATGCGGAAGATATCGACGCCCCGCGAATGGGCGCTGGGGGCATTGCCGCCCATGCCCAGCAGCCGATTGCCCACCGGCGTCAAGCGAATGACGTACATCGAGACGAAGAGTACGAGCAATGCCCAAACCCAGGCATTGTTCACCTCAAGGAGGGGGGCGTCGCCGAAGATCTGGTAAAGCGGGGCGGTGGCCCGCGTTTCCTTGTCTACCGAAAAAGCGCCTTGCGAGACCAAAGCATGCGCCAAGCCGCGATAAAGGAAGAGGCCGCCCAGGCTCACAATCAGCGAGGGGATGCCGAAGTTGGCCACGATAAAGCCGTTTATCGCCCCGATGATCGTGCCGGTCACGATCACTATCTGAACGGCGCCGAGCACGCCGTATTCCGGAACCAAAGCCAGATAGATGATGCCGGAGACGCCGAAGACCGAGCCCACCGAAATATCGATCTCCCCCACCGTCATCACCATGGCCTGCCCGATGGCGATGATCGCGAGAATGGCGGTGACGCGCAGCACCTCGCGCATATTGGTCATGGACAGCCAAACGCCGTCTGTGGTCGCGGTGAAGCCGATGACCATCAGCAAGGTGATTAGCAGGGCGATGACTTCGCCCCGTTTGCTCAATAAGAGGAAGAAGTCGCGCGGCTTCATGCTACGTCCCTTCCGCCATCGCGGATGATTTGCTCCAGTTCTTCCGCCGACATCGCGTCTTTCGGCGTGTCCGCGACTTTGCGGCCGTTTTCCAGAATCACGATGCGGTCCGCCAGCCGGTGCACTTGAAAGACGTCATGCGTAATATAGATGACCAGCAAGCCCTGGTCGCGCAGCTGCAATGCCAATTCGTTCACGTGAGCGCGCTCGCGCACCGACAGATGATTGGTCGGCTCGTCCATGATGATGACGCGATTGCGGAAATCCACCGCGCGGCCTATCTTGAAAGACTGCGCCTCGCCACCCGACAAAAGCGCAATCTCATCGTCCACGTTGACACTGTCGCGCAGGCCAAAGCTCCGGATAATCCGATTGCTCGATTCCCGCATTTTGTCGAAATCCAGCATGGGCAGAAAGCCGAACAGTTTCTTTGTGGGTTCGCGTCCCAGATAATAGTTGCGCGCCACCGACAGGTTGTAGCACAAGCCGACTGTTTGCTGGATCGTTTCGATGCCGAGGTCAATCGCCAATTTGGGATGGAAGCGCAGGATGCGCTCGCCATTGAAATAGACCTCGCCGGCGGTCGGCGCGTGCATGCCGGAGAGGATGTTGATGAGAGTGGTTTTGCCGGCGCCGTTATCGCCGACCAGCCCCACCAGCTCGCCGGAATCAAAGTCGACGCTGACATCGCTGAGCGCCTTCACCGATCCATAATCCAGCGTGATATTTTTCATCTCGATAAGGGGATGTCCATTTTCCCCGTTTGTTGCTGTGCTCATCATAAACTCCGAATCCCGGTAATTCGCCGTTGGACGACGACATTGACAACCGCTGCGGCAATCAAGATAAAGCCGATGAAAGACCGATAGGTGCTGGGTGGCGCGCCCAGCGTGATCAATTCGGAGCGGATGGCGATCAGGAAGAAAGTCCCTAATGCCGCGCCGACGAATGAGCCGCGCCCGCCCGAAAGCAGCACGCCGCCGACTACCGCCGCCGCGATCGACTCCATCTCCACATCCAGCCCGATGTTCACATTGGTGCGCGGGTTATCGGCCAGGGTCAGCAACCCGGCGATGCCCGCCATAGTGGAACAGGCGATGAAGGCGATGGTCTTCACGCGGTAGGTCGATACGCCGCGCGAGGCCGCGCTGAGCAGATGCCCGCCGGTCGCCAGCAATTGATTGCCATAATTGGTCTTAAACAAGATATAGCTCACCGCCGCGACTGCGATGAGGAAGAGCCAAAAACCGTTTTCCAAGCCGCCGATCCAATTCGCGCCAAAAAATTGCACCAGCGGGTGCGCTTCCGATTCGTTCGACAAAGAGCGAACCGTCCCGCCAGTCGTCACCAGGATGACGCCGCGATAGAAGAACAAGCCGCCCAAGGTCACAATCATCGAGGGCAAGCCCGCCTTAAGCACGAGCAAGGAATTCAGCCAGCCGATGAACATGCCGATCAGGAGGGCGGCCGCAAAAGAGCCGACCACGCCCAGGGCCGGCTCGAAGCTGACGAAGGCGATCCCGACAATGCCATAAACCGAGCCGACCGACAGGTCAATCTCTTTGACCAGGATGAGAAAAGTTTGCCCGATTGCCACGAAGCCTAGAATCGCGGTGTAGCGGGTGATGTTGCGGACGGTGAAGAAGTGGGTGAAGCCGCGCGAATCGATGATGAGGAAAACGACGATCATCAGCAAGACGCTGAGCAGGATCATGGATTCGCTGCGCTTCATAAAGCGTTTCGCGTCTATCATACGCAATGTCTCCATAACAAAAACGGGGCTCGCTTATCCCCGCGGGAAGAAGCCAGCCCCATCCATATTCACTGCTTGACGCGCGAATCACCCCGAGCGCGCAAACGCGACCGGGGCAATTGCCGCGGTTTGCCTAATCCCAAGCGCCTTGGGACAAGGTATCGTAATCGTCTTCAAAGGCGTTGCGCGTCAGGGGCACCCAGGCGTCAACATTGCTGGCATCCACCAGAATCGGACCCGAGAGGATATTGCTGGTCGGCGTCCAGCCCAGTTCCAGATTCCAGTACAGCACCTCAAAGGGCGTGAAGCCTTGCAGGTAGAAGCCTTGACTGTGCGTCGCCAGGATGTAGCCGCCGGCCACGCCTTCCAGCGATACCGGGCTTTCATCGGTGCTGACGATCACGACGCCTTCCATATCGACGGCGGGCGACAGTCCCATTTCCTCAGCCGCGGCGAAGATGACCGGACCGGTGCGGGCTGTGGTCGAGAAGATGGCGTTCACATCCGGATTGCCCACCATATAGGACTGGATGATGCTGGTCTCGCGCGCCGGATCAGAGGTGATATCAAGCATTTCGGAAGCGATGCCAGCGGCTTCCATCACGCCATTGAAACCGTTGCAGCGAGCCAGCAGGCCGCCATGACCAATATCCGGATTCATGCAAACCGCCTGCGTTACCGCCGGGATCGTCCCTGCCGCCGCGGCGTCCAGGATCGCCTGCGCCAATACCTCGCCGGTGATGAAATCATCGCCGCCAACATAGGTCAGGTAATCTGTGGTCTTCTCGCCGCTGGGGACGGTGTTAAAAGCGACAACCGGAATACCGGCCGCGTTCGCTTCGTCAATGACGGGACCCAGCGCCTCCGCCGATATAATCGGCACGGCGATGCCATCTGGGGCGGTGGCGATTGTCTGGCGGAAGAGCGTCACCAGATTTTCCACACTGAACACATCGGTGGCGACATATTCCGTATCGACTTCGGGGAAGCGCTGCTCGAATTCCGCGGAAGCGTAATCCAGCCAGAGGAAGTTCGGGTCAGCCGCGCCGATATGCGACACCATGACAAAACGATAGGTCGGCTCCATGTCTTGAGCGGCGGCTGGCAGAAGCAAACCGGCAAATACAAACACAATGAGCAGAAATACCAGCAATCTGGTCTTGTTCATTTTATCCTCCTGCAGAAATGACACTTAAGTTTGCCACCCCGTTAATAGCATGGCTCCCTGCAAGTCCTGCTTCGTCTCATCTCCTTTCACATTTTCCAGAGAGCAACAAAAACATACTATGTCACATGGTGCATAGATATCATACTAAATTATAGTTTCCTGTGTCAAATTAGAGGCTTCAGCGAGCGTTGTCGTATAAATGGCTAAAGCGTTACATCGGCTTCATCTCGCCCAGCGACCGCTCGCCCTGTTGAATGTATCCCGCCACCGGGCTTTCAATCCGCCCATAGGCATTCCAAATCTTGAAGCCGAGCAGCGCCAGCAGATCCTCGTCCGCTTCCGCTACCACCTCGGGCGCGGTCGCCATCGTGAAGTTCACCTGGGTGCGGAATTGCGGCGCGACGAAGGTGGTCAGGACGCCGAGACGATGCTCATCGCTGACGTTGGCGCCGGTGCCATGCCAGATGCGTCCGTCGAAGAGCATGGCGCTGCCGGCCGGGGCTTCCGCCGGGATGCTGACGACGTCCTTGTCGCGCTCGGCATCGGGACGCCGTCCGTAAAGGTGGCTGCGCGGCACGATGCGGGTGGCGCCGATTGCTTCGCTGAAGTCGTTGAGCATCCACATCACATTAACGACGACCGGCGGCGCGATCATGGCGGGATGTTCATCGACGCGGTTGGAAAGTTCGCGCGTGAGGGAGCCGGCCGGCACCGGATTGGGCGCGCGATGGATCGGCTCCGGCATCCACCATTGGTCGGTGTGCAGGTTCATGGCGACGCCGCCCGGTTTGGCGATATTGGCGCCGTAACTGGAGAGCAGATAATCCGCCCCCAGCACATGCCCGACGACCGCCCGCACGGTCGGCTGCGCCAGCAGCTCTCGCCAGACCCGACCCTTGTTGATCAGCATCCAGACGCGCTGGTTGACGCCGCCCGCTTTCGCCGAAAAGGCGTCGCGCCGAATATTGCCGTCCTTGTCGGTGAAGGCGCCCCATTGTTGCCTGGCGCCGCCGTCTTCAAAGGCCTGGCCGCTTTCCAACTCGGCTTGCGCCTGTTCCAGCAAGCGCCGCTTGGCGACCGCCAGCTGGTCGGGCGCGATGGAGTCCGCCACCAGGCAATAGCCAAATTCGTCGATGTTGGCTTTGAGCGTATCGAGGTCGGTGGTCGGTTGGGGTAGTTCTTCGTATGTCCAGTCGAACATGAGATGCTCCGTCAGGTTGATATGTGATAGGCTGGCTGCGGCTGCGAGCCAGATCATCAGCGTCCGTTCATTGTGGGGGAGAATACATTAAAGCGCGGAGCTAAGCAAATGAAGGAGCCAAAGCGAATTAGCCGAGAAGCGTTTCAAGTTTAGCTAGAGTATTGACGAGGACGGAGTCCGGCGCTTTGGCGAAGTATCGCGCCTTGCGGAGGCGCCAGTCCATGCTCTTAATCTGATCGGCCAGCACCACGCCCTTAACTTCAAAGTTCCGGGGTAGCGGTACTTCAAATCCATATCCCTTTCGGCGACTTCGAATAGGAAAGCAGATCAACAACTCGGACGCGCGGTTGAAGTTCCGCCGCGATACTACTAGTGCGGGGCGGTGCCCGGCTTGCTCATGCCCTACTTGCGGATCGAAGTTGATCCAGATAATGTCGCCACGATCTGGGATATATGTCACCACCAGACCTCTTTGCCAACGGCAGGACCTATGTCGATTTCGCCGTGGCGATTCTCAGGAGTAATTTGAGCTACCAATTCCTCAAGCGTATAGCGCGGCTCTTTGACTGGGACAATGCGCAGCTGCCCGTCCTCAAGGATTAGCTCGACCTTGCTGCCAAAGTCGAGACCCGACTCTAAAGCCAACTGCTTTGGAATTCGCAACGCGCGACTATTCCCCCACTTGTAGACTCTAGCCAACATCATCTGCCTCCTGTATATCCAATGTAGATACAACGTATACAATATCAAGCTCAAATGTCAAGAGCAGTGTTACAAGCCTATTCCCAGTCTGCCGTGCGCAGAAACGCTGCTGGCGATCGTCAGCGTCGCTCACCACCAAATCTCATTGCCTACCGGAGGACCTATGTCCCATTCTCCTTCGTCAAAGTCATCCGGCACGCTCGCAAGCATCTCATCCAAGTCATATCGTTTTCTTTGTCGAGCGCTCTTGATCCGAATCTCGCCATCGACTATGCGCATTTCCACAGCATGCCCGAACTCGAGCCCTGCTTCCTCGGCGATAGCTTGAGGAATGAGCACCGCCAGGCTGTTGCCCCATTTCTGTATCTTCGTCAGCATCGACGCCTCCTTGCGTGTCTACAATGTAGATACATATTGCCGCAGACAGCCGTCGATTGCAAGATTCGCGATCGCGACGCCGAAGCGACGGGCATCGTACGTGACAAGTCAGGCAATCATCGTTACAATGCAAGCAAGTATAGACATTCAGGAATAGAGCGATGCCAGTATCTGGGACGAATGTGAGCGAATTCGCCGCGCAAGGTTATACGATCGCGCGCGATCTCTTTGATCTTGACGAGGTTCAGGCATTGCGTCAGCACTTCTTCCGGATCAATGCGGAACAGCAGGCGATACGCGAACGTGATGCGAAATCGGACGACACCGTTGATGCGGGCGATCCCTTGGCGCGATACCCGCGCGTCATGCAGCCGCATCGCTTTGATGAAACCAGCCTGCAATGGATGATCGATTCCCGACTCAACGAATGGATGACGAGCATTCTCGGGCGCGAACCTTTCGCGGTGCAGACTATGTTCTATTTCAAGCCGCCGGGCGCTCGCGGTCAAGCGCTGCATCAGGATCAGTTTTATCTCCGCGTCGACCCGGGCACCTGCGTCGCCGCTTGGATGGCGGTTGACCGCTGCGACGAGGAAAACGGCTGCCTGCGCATCGTGCCGGGCACGCACGACACGCCCGTCTTGTGCACGGTTGATGCCGATACCGATGTCAGTTTCACCGATGTGACGGTCGAACTGCCCCCAGGATTTGATCCCGTGCCGCTCATCATGGCGCCGGGTGATGTGCTGTTCTTCAACGGCCAGTTGGTGCACGGCAGCTACCCCAACAGCACGGCCGATCGCTTCCGCTGCGCCTTGATCGGCCACTATATCGTCGGTGAAGCCGAGGCCGTTGGCAAATGGTATCATCCGGTGCTGCGCATGGATGGCACGGAAGTCGATTTCGGCGTCAGCGAGCACGGCGGACCCTGCGGCGTCTGGGTCGATCGCGATGGCGAGCCTGTCGCCGTCCTTGAAGGCATTGAGACGCGCTATACCAGCTGAGCGGCTGGCGCGGACGACCTTTGACGCGCGCTGCCGAATCTCAACGGGAGCGAGTTGCCGGTATGCCAGTACCCGCTTCAAACATCAGCGAGTTTGCCGCACAGGGCCACACCCTGGCGCGCGGCTTGTTCAGCTTGGCAGAGGTCGAGGAATTGCGGCGGCACTTCTTCTGGATCAACGAGCATCATCAGCGCGTAGCGGACAACATCACCGAAGAAAGCGATCCGCTGGCAAAATACCCGCGCGTGGGGCAGATGCACCGCTGGGACGAAACGAGTTTGTATTGGCTGATTGATCCGCGCCTCAAAGCCTGGCTGACGGACCTGCTCGGTCGAGAGCCTTTTGCCGCGCAATCCATGTATTATTTCAAACCGCCGGGCGCGCGCGGGCAGGCGCTGCACCAGGATCAGTTCTATCTGCGCGTTCAGCCGGGCACCTGCGTCGCCGCTTGGATGGCGGTCGACCGCTGCGATGAGGAAAACGGCTGTCTCTTGATTGTGCCGGGCACGCAGGACATTCCGGTGCTCTGCACAGTCGATGCCGATACCGACGCCAGCTTCGTCAACGATACGGTGCAATTGCCGCCCGGTTTTGACCCGATTCCCCTGATCATGGCGCCGGGCGATGTGCTCTTCTTCAACGGCCAACTGGTGCATGGCAGCTATCCCAATACCAGCGCTGATCGCTTCCGCTGCGCCATGATCGGCCATTACATCGTCGGCGAGGCTCGAGCCGTCGCCGAGCATTATCACCCGATTTTGCGCATGGATGGCACAGAAGTAGACTTCGGCGTCAGCGAGCGTGGCGGACCCTGCGGCGTCTGGGTCGATCGCGATGGCGAGCCGGTCGCCGTCCTCGAGGGCGTCGAAACGCGGATAGAGCATCGCTCCCGCCGACGCGCTTAAGCGCTTCAAGTCGCGCGGAGATTGCCGTTTCCGGCTGTCGCCCGCGGGCCTCCCGCACTCTGGGTTAAATTGCATTCCAAACTGAATTAGCCTTTTGCGGTTCTCTAGGATACAATCCCTCGAATTGCACGTTTTTTGCTCGTGAACAACCGTAGATGACGACAAGAACCGCCTTGATCGGCGCCGGCAACATGGCGCGCCACCACCTGCCCTTGATGGTTGAGGCGGGCGCTGATATCCGCGTCATCTGCGAGCCTTCGTCGGACAATTATGAGCTGACGCTGGGCAAGCTCGCTGGGCTGGGCGCGCCGCCGCCGCCCAACGAACCCGTTCTCGCCGACCTGCTAGCGAATCACGCCCCCAAGCTGGATGCCGCATTCATTATCACGCCGCACAACCAGCACCATGATCACGCCAAAGCATGCCTGGAGGCGGGTTTGGACGTCTTGCTGGAAAAACCGATGGTGATGAACGCGGCGGAAGCAATCAGCTTGATGGAAACGCGCGACCGCACGGGCAGGCGCCTGGTGGTGGCTTTTCAAGGCGGGCTTTCGCCACAGATTCGCCACGCCGCCGCCTTGATCGCATCGGGCGAGTTCGGCGAATTGCGCACGGTGACCGGCATGGTCTGGCAGGGCTGGAAAGAGAGTACGGTCGGCAAGTGGCGGCAAATTCCGGAAGTCGCTGGTGGCGGCTTTCTCTTCGATTCCGGCGCGCACATGCTGAACACGGTCTGTACGCTGGTGGGCGAAGACTTTGCGACAGTCGCGGCTTTGCTCGATAACCGCGGCGCCGCCGTTGATATTGACGGGGTGGTCATGGGCCGGCTGGAATCGGGCGCGCTGGTCACCATCAACGGCTGCGGCGATTGCATCCCCGGATTGTATAACGAGGTCTATGTGAATCTGACCGGCGGCGTCATCCGCACCGGCATGTATGGCGAGCGGCTTTTCATCCGGCGGGAAGGCGACATCGACTATCTCGAAGTAAAGAATCTGCCGAAGATGCGCGGCGCTTGGGAGCAATTCACGCAGGTGCGCGCCGGCGAGATCGAAAATCCCTGCCCGCCGGAAGTGGGCTTGCGCATGGCCAAACTCTGGGACGCCATTGTTGAGTCGGCGAGCAAGGATGGCCAGCCCGTGCGCCCACCCGCCTGAACCGAAAATCAATAATGTGGATACACGAATCTTATTCGCTCACTGACAGGAGAAACGCATGAAAACTGCAACTGGAAACTTTCCGCTGGGCTGGCGGCGCCGCAACTATGCTTGGGAGCAAGACCTCGACGGTATGATCGCCTGGGCGCTGGAAAACGACCTGGAAGTCATTGACCTGGGCCGGGACGCCGATCGCGACGCCAAGACGGTTGTGGACGCCGGGCTGCGCATTGGATCCGCTGACCTGGCTCTTTGGGTCGAGATGATATCGCCCGATGCTGGCGCGCGCCGTGAAGCCGTTTCGCGGAACGCCGAGTATGTGCGTGACTGCGCGGCCGCCGGCGCGGTGACCTTCTTCATCGTCATGCTCCCCGAAGATCCGGCCCGCTCCCGCGCCGAGAACTTCGGCTACATGGTCGATAGCTACGGCGAGCTGGCCGCGACCTTTGCAGAATGCGGCGCCAGTCTCGCCATCGAAGGCTGGCCCGGTCCCGGTTCGCTCGTCTGTACGCCGGAGACTTATCGCGCCTTCATTGAGCAGGTCGGCTCGGCCAATATGGGCGTCAACTACGACCCGTCGCATTTGCTGCGCATGGGCATCGATCCGATTCGCTTTCTCAAGGAGTTCGTCGGGCATGTCTTCCACGTGCACGGCAAGGACTGCATGATCATCGATGAGAATCTCTATCAGTACGGCAACCTGCAGGAAGCGACATTCGGCGCGCCCTTCAAGTACGGCGGCATGAACTGGCGCTACACCATCCCCGGCCATGGCGTCTCCGATTGGAAGATCATCCTCAGCATTTTGCAGGGCAATGGCTACAACGGCTGCGTCAGCATCGAGCTGGAAGACCACTACTACGACGATACGGAATACGATCAAAAGCTGGGCGTGCTGCAGGGTGTGAAATTCCTGGCCGGCTCTTAGTCGTTCAACTTCAAGCCAACAAATCTGTAGGGGCGAGCCATTGGGTCGCCCGACTTGCAAAAGGTATGACGAAAAATGAAGAACGTAGCCGTAGTCGGTCTCGGCAACATGGGCATGGGCATGGCGAAGAATCTGCTGATCGCGGGATTCCCCGTCATCGGATTCGACCTGCGGCCCGAGCGCGGTGAAATGCTGGCGGAGCAGGGCGGGACGGTTGCCGGATCAATTGCGGACTTGGCCGATGCCGATGTCGTATTTGTCATGGTGATGAGCGGCGCGCAGGTGATGGATGTGGTCGCGGGCGCGGGCGGGCTGTCGAGCGTTCTTGGCGCCGGCGCGACAATCATCGTCTCCGCCACCATTCAGCCGGCCGAGATTCGCGCCGTCGAGGAAGCGATTGGCGGCAGTAGACTGAATCTCATCGACTCTCCGGTCAGCGGCGGGCAATTCGGCGCCGAGGCGGGAACGTTGACGATGATGGTCGCGGCGGAGCGGGCGGTATTTAACGCGAATCAGGATGTTTTGCGCGCTGTCGGCGATCAGATCTTCCACGTCGGCGAAGAAATCGGCATGGGGCAGACCGTCAAAGCCGCTTTGCAGGCGCTGATTGGCGTCAGCTTTGTCGGCATCTTCGAATCGCTGGCGCTGGGCGCGGCCGCCGGCGTCAAAGGCGAGACGCTCTTCAAAGTCTTCAGCAGCACCCACGTCGCCAATACGCCCTTTTTCAAGAACTGCGCTGAACGAATCATGGAGCGCGAGTTTGAAGATACCGGCAGCCATATCGGCACGATGGTCAAGGACATTGGCATCAGCATGGCCTTGGCGCGCGAGAAGGGCATGCCGCTATTTGCCACTAGCGCCGCATACGAGCTCTTCCAGGCGGGCATCTCGCGCTTTCCCGAAGGCGACAACTGGGCGATCGTCAAGCTGCTGGAAGAGTTTTCCGGGACGGAAGTGAAATGGTAAACACTGCGGTAGGGGCGAGACTTGTCTCGCCCTCGACCAAGACCGGCTTGTAGGGGCGAGCCATTGGGTCGCCCGCCCAACCGCGAATAATGTACGGGCGACCAAGCATGTCGTCCGCCAATCCACCGGTCTAGGGACGCGCTATCAAGTTGCCCGCAGGACCGCAAATGCTGTAGGGGCTACCCACTGGGTCGCCCGCCGTGTAATGCTGAGGACACGACAGGTTTCATCAGATAGGATGTGAAAGCGACAGGGCGGCAATTTTAAGCCGCAAAATAGACAAAACTTGTAGGGGCGACTCTGTGAGTCGCCCAAAAGCTTGCGAAAATGTACAGCTTTAGGCTCAAGAATTCGTCCAACCAAAAGCTGTCCTGTCGCCCGCCGTGTAATGGGGATGGACTTAAAATGACAAAACTAGGCGTCATCACCGACGGCATCAGCCGCGACTTCGAGCGCGCGCTCGCCGTCATGAACGAATTCGGCTTGACGCAGGCTGAATTGCAGTATCTCTGGGATGTCGAAGTCGGCGACCTCTCCGACGCGCAGTTGGATCGCGTCCAGCGTTTGGTGTCGGCGCACGAGGTTGAGGTCTCTTGCATATCGCGGCATGTCTTCGGCGGCTTGGCGCTGGGCGATCTGTCAACGACCGCGCCCGCCTATCAGGGGCATCTCGCGGACCTGAACCGCTGCATCGATATGGCGAAGGCGCTTGATTGCCCGCTGGTGCGCATTATGAGCTTCAAGAAGGAGATGATCCTCTTCGGCAGCCACGGCGCTGAGGAATGGAATGTGGCGCGGGGCGCCTGGGAAACAGCGCGCGAATTGATCGGCGGGGCGGTGCAAATCGCTGAAGATCGCGACATTACGCTCGCCGTCGAAACGGGCAACAACGCGATAACCAACTCGGCTTTCCTGGCGCGCCGCATGGTGGATGAGATCGGATCGGCGCGCCTGAAGGTTATGTGGGATCCGGCGAACGCCCTCTATTCCACTGAGCGAGCCTACCCCGATGGCTATCAAGCCTTGCGCGGCGCCCTCGGGCATATTCACATCAAGGACGTGGTCGTGGAAATCTCCCAGGCGACGATCAGCTGCCGTCAGTTGGGAACGGGACAGATGGCGCCCTATCTCGATGACATGGCGACCGCGTTGAAAAACGATGGCTACGCCGGCGCAATCTCGTTGGAATCAGTCTATCGTCCCCTGGGCGGCAGCTTCGAGGATGGCTTCCGCGCATCGGTCGGCGCGCTGAAGGCGATGTTTGGCTAGCCGCTGCGGTAAGGTAAGATTGGCAGAGCCTGTCTATGAAGCAGCAAATGACAAGGAGCTACTATGCCAATCCCAACAAAAGCATTCGGACGCACGGGCCACTTGAGCACACGCACCCTTTTCGGCGCGGCCGCCTTCAGCAGCGTGACCCAGGACGAAGCCGACCGCACGATGGAGCTTCTCATCGAGCGCGGCGTCAACCATATCGACACCGCCGCCGGTTATGGCGACTCGGAACTGCTAATCGGCCCCTGGATGGAGAGTCATCGCGAGCGCTTCTTCCTCGCCACCAAAACGGGCGAGCGCAGCTACGATGGCGCCAAGGCGGAGTTGGAGCGATCGCTGCAGCGCCTCCGCGTCAGCCAGGTTGATCTCATCCAGCTGCACAATCTAGTGGGTGAAGACGAATGGCAAGTCGCCATGGGACCCGGCGGCGCGTTGGAATACCTGCTGGAAGCGCGCGAACAGGGCTTGGTGAAGTATATCGGCGTGACGGGCCACTTCGTCGCCATTGCCGGCATGCATCAGCGCAGCCTGGAGCGCTTCGACTTTGATTCGGTTCTGCTGCCTTACAACTATCTGATGATGCGGAATGAAACCTACCGCGCCGGCTTTGAGGCTGTCTTAAGAACCTGCAAGGCGCGGAACGCCGCGGTGCAGACGATAAAGGGCATCACCCGCCGTCCTTATGTCAGCGACCAGCGCAGCCATGCCACCTGGTATGAGCCGTTGACGGACCAGCCGAGCATCGATAAGGCGGTGCATTGGGTGCTGGGCAATGAAGATGTCTTCCTCAACACCGTCGGCGATATTCATCTTCTGCCCAAGGTGCTGGATGCGGCGGCGCGCTTTGAAGAGCGGACGCCGGACGCGGACATGGAGGCGATGGCCGCTGAATGGGAGATGGCGCCGCTGTTTGTGTGAGCGGTAGCGGCATCGCATGAAAGTGGAGGTCGCTTCAGGCGATTCTCTTTGTCGCCGAAAACAAAGAGAACAGGAGTACAACATAATGGAAACATTGATGTTAATCGGTCTCTTCATTATGTTTCTTTGTACGCTGACGATCGTGTCTACGCTAGCTTACGACGTGCTGACGGGGCGTATTAAGCGACTATACGGTATCGCGCACAAGGACAATCAAGCGCTGCTTGTTGAACAGCGGCAAGACACATAAGTCACGAATTTGCCCTTAGCGACCCATTCAAGAATACGGAACCAACTCCACCTGCGGCAGGAAACGCTCCATGTCGGCTACATCGTAAGCGGCCGTCCCCGGCTGCAAGCAAACCGCCGTCGCGGCCGCAATGCCGAGGCGCAAGCCCTCTTCCAGCGGACGATCATGATGCAGCGTGTGCGCCAAGCCCGCGAGCACCGCGTCGCCGGCGCCGGCCGGGCTGCTGACCTCAACTGCGATTGGCGGGATGCGATAGCTGCGATTATTGAGCAACGCCAACGCCCCGTCTTTGCCCCTGGTGATGACCACCTGCGTGCCGTACCGCGCTCGTATCTCGCGGCCCGCTTCATACAACTCCCGATCCGTCCGCAGCTTGCGCCCGACCAGCGCCGAGAGTTCGTGCTCATTCGGTTTGATGAAGCTGGGGCAAGCGGCCAAGCCGGCGCTCAGATTTGGCTCGGCGGCATCGAAGATCACCGGCACATCGTGGGCGCGCGCCAATTCAATCGCGTCGGCGTAAAATGCCGGCGACATGCCCGGCGGCAGCGAACCGCCGGTGATGACGACCGACGCCGATGGCAGCGCCGCTTCGTAGCGTTTGCGTAAAGCCGCGAGATGCGCGGGCTCGACGATCATGGATGCGGTTGTGATTGTGGTGTGCTCGCCGCTGGCTTCGTCCATGATCACCGTGTTGATGCGCGTCTCGCCGCCGACCTCGATAAAGTCGGTCGTCACGCCGAGTTCTTCCAGCATGCGCTTCACCTTTTCGCCGACTGCGCCGGCCGCCAAACCGAGCGCCAAACTGCCTAGGCCCATGCGCCCCAGGATCCAGGCGGCATCGGTCGGCTTGCCGCCCATGCTGTGATAGACGCGGGTGGCGCGAATCGTGGTGTTGGTCCGCAATTCCGGGACGAAGACGGTCAGGTCAAGCGTGGTGTTCGGCGTGAGCGAGACTATCATGGCGTTTAGTCGTCGCCGAAGTTCGCGATCGCCGCTTCCATTGTGGCGCGCTCGTCGTGGAGCAGCGGGCTGGCGCCCAAATGGCGCGACATCATGATCATGTAAGCGTTGGTATCGAGGCGCTCGACGGCGTCCAGCGCCGCTGGCAGATTCTTCCCCATCAGAAAGAGGCCGTGCCAGGGGGCGAGCGTGCCAGCGGCGTGCTTGGCGATCATCGACTCGCGGCCTCGCATGGTGGCGACGATGCGCTCGCCCAGCTTGGGGCTGTGAGCGGGGGCGTATTCGATGACCGGCGTGACGCCGAATTTGCGCGTGGCTTCCATCGCCGGCGGCATTTCCATGTTGGCGCAGGCGAAGACTAGAAGATTGCGCGGGTGAGCATGGATGACGGCGCTCCCGTAGTCGGCGAAGTTCCCATGCAAGCCAAAGTGCACGGCGCTCTCGCGGGTCAAGCCGCCGTCTCCGCAAAGGATCTCGCCCTCGTCGCTGACCACCAGCACCTCCTCGGGCGTCAGCTGCCACTGCTTGTTCTGCCCGGCGAGGGTGGGGGACATGCAGAAGACATTACCGACCCGCAGGCTGATGTTGCCGCCGCCGGCGTCGGTCAGGTGGCGGTCGAACAAAAAGCGCCCGATGCGCGCGACCAGCGCCCGCCCGGCAACCACCTCGTCTGTCAGCACTGCTTCCATTTGAAGCATTCGCAATTCTCCCCCTTTTTCGACATAATGCCATTATAGCGACTGGTAGCGCCGTTACAATCACAAGCATCAATTCTGTCGAAAACTGTAGGGGCGGCCTAGCGGCTCGCCCGAAAGTGTCCCGAAAAGTAAAATGTATTCGGCGATATATTGCTCACAAAGAACTTTCCTGTTTTCAGCAGCGAGCTAGGGTCGCGTAGACACCGACCAGCGGAAGGGGAGTTATCTTAGCGAGGTTGTTTTTCGCTAGATTAACTTGGGACTACTGAGACGCGGAGAAAGGACCAGCATGCAATTTGAATTTGCCAGCGCGGCGCGCATCATCTTCGGCGATGGCAGCGCGGAGCAGCTTCCCCAACTCGCGCGGGAAAAGGGCAGCCACGCCCTGCTCGTCACCGACAGCTTTCAGCCGGACGCGGTATCGCGGTTGATTGACGCGCTGCGGAGCGCGAGCCTGAGACTGACGCATTTTCCCGTCAGTGGCGAGCCTACTGTAGAAGTCATCGACAAGGCGAAGCATGTCGCTGCATCGGCCGGCTGCGATTTGGTGATCAGCATCGGCGGCGGCAGCGTCATCGACGCGGGCAAGGCCAGCGCCGCGCTGATCCCCAATGCGGGCGATGTGCTCGATTATCTGGAGGTCATCGGCGCTGGGAAAAAGCTGTCCGCCACGCCATTGCCCTTCATCGCGCTGCCGACGACCGCTGGCACCGGCGCCGAAGTCAGCAAGAATGCGGTGATCGGCTCGAAGGCGCATCGGGTCAAGGTCAGTTTGCGCGACAACCGCATGTTGGCTGATATTGCCCTGGTTGATCCAGAATTGACGCACAGCGTACCGCCGTCGGTCACCGCCAGCACTGGCATGGACGCGTTGACGCAAGTGCTCGAGCCATTCGTCTCCCATCTCGCCAATCCGCTCACTGATGGCATGTGCGCCGAAGGCTTGCGCCGGGCGGGGCGTTCGC
Organism: Phototrophicaceae bacterium; assembly: GCA_965205125.1. Classification (GTDB taxonomy): domain Bacteria; phylum Chloroflexota; class Anaerolineae; order Aggregatilineales; family Phototrophicaceae; genus UBA6055. The sequence continues at coordinate 388,490 of CBDBFY010000001.1, read as the reverse complement.
TGCGGACGGTCTACGCCGAAATGGATAATGCCGCTGCCCGCGAAGATATGGCGCTGACAAGCCTGCTTGGCGGCTTGGCGCTGGCCAATGCCAAACTGGGCGCCGTGCACGGATTCGCCGGTGTGCTGGGCGGGATGTACGACGCGCCACATGGCGCCATCTGCGCCGCGCTGCTACCACCCGTGATGGAGGCGAATATCAAAGCTTTGCAGGGGCGCGAGCCCGAGAATCCCGCCTTGAAGCGCTACGAATACGCCGCGCAGTTCCTCGTATTCGACCGTAGCGCGAGCTCTCAAGACGCAATGGACTGGATCAGCGAAACCAGCCGACTCTTCGGTATTCCGGGCTTGGGAGCATACGGTGTGCGCGAGGATGACTTCCCCGAGATCGTCGAGAAGTCCAGCGCATCCAGCAGCATGAAAGGCAACCCGATTGAACTGACTGCGGACGAACTAAAGGCGATTCTGGAGGCGGCGCTATGAGTCTGCGCCGTTGTCGGGGGCGCTCCCCCTCCCTGATGTTTCGGATGCCCGCCATAGAGATGGTGGGAAGGGGCTGGGGGGTGGGGTTGGCCAGCGAACAGCGCCGCCGGCTTGTACTCACATTCTACTTGATTCTCGTCGCCTCGATTCTGGCGATGGACCGGCTGACGGCGCCGGCGTCAGAGCCGGTGAAAGACCAATTGATCTTCATCTCCAATGCCGATTCAATCGACGCTGGCCGGCAGTCCAACTCGGTTTACCGCATCGGGCTGGATGGCCGTGGCTCAAAGCGACTCGTCGGCTCCATCCCGCACGGGGAAGGCTATCTGCGCATCACCGATATCGACTGCGAGCCAGGCTCGCAGCAGCTTGTGATCGCCAGCCATCGCCAAGATCTCAACGGCTTCCACCATGCCATGCTTGACGGCTCGGGCTTGCATTTGGATCAACCGGCCGAGGGCGATTTGCTTGCGGGGACGCGGCAGATCGCGCTGGCGTCGGACGGCGTTAATATCATCGTCTCGCGCCAATTCGAAGAATTCGCGGAGCCGCGTTTCGGTTTGGTTCGCGGTGATTTGTTCGCCCGCCACTTCGACATTTTCAGAGCGCCGACTGCGGAACGCTCGTATATCTCGCCGGACTTTTCGCCCACCGGGCGCCAGCTTGCCTACGTCATCAGGCGGCATCATAACGATTCCGGCTGGACCTCGCGCTTGATCATCGCCAATTCAGCCGGGCGGAAGGAGAGCGTAACCTATGAGACGCGCCGGCAGATAAGCGATGTTGCCTGGTCGCCGACGGGGGAGTGGCTGGCGCTGGTGGTAGATCGGCAGATATACCGGATGCACCCATTCGGCGGCGCAGCACTCACCCAGCTGACCGATCACCTCGGCGGCGCGGACGTTCCCCGCTGGTCGCCCGATGGCGCGCGGATCAGTTATGTCAGTCCGTCGACCTTCGCAGGGCAGAATCAGCTTTTTGTCATGAATACGGATGGATCGGGGAAGCGGCGCGTCGCCAATATCCTCGGCGAAGTAGTCAACGGCTGCTGGGTCTAAGTGCTTTGGTCGAACACGTCGGCAAGCATCATTCCGCTTCCCAGTCTTCGATATTCAGACCTGGAACGCGGCTGAATTCCTTTGCGTTATGCGTAACTACGACTAATCCGTTGGCGCGCGCAATAGCGGCAATCAGCATATCCCTTGTGCCGATGGGTGTGCCCTGAGTTTCCAAGTATGCGCGAATATCAGCGTACTCTTCTGCGGCATCGTCGTCAAAAGGCAAGCTGTCGAATTGCCTCAGAAAGTCGTCTTGCTTGGCGCGTGACCGTTTCGGATTCTGACTCTTGCGTGAGCCAAAATACATCTCGCCCTTCGTTATCGAACTTAAGACGATATCCGTGTACGCTTTGCTGTCGACTTGTTTACGGATTGCCGGCGATCGCCCATTGATGTAACGAATACAGACATTGGTATCGAGCAGATATCTCATTCACGCCGGTCTTCGCTGTCAATGGGTACGGGCGGATGCCATTCAATTGGGTCATCAGCGAGGCTGCCATAGGTCTGTTCCACGAATTGCTTCCAAGGCAGGCGTCGATAGGCCGCGGATTCACTCTCCCGCAAGTATCCATCATCGTCGCTCGCATCTATTTCTTTCACAATAGCAAGTGTGGATAAGAATTCTGGATTCGCCTGATCAGTGAATTTGGCGAGGCTCATCTCATCTGAGAACAGTGTTCCATCGGGCATAATTGCGCCGGCCAGGTCTGCTTGCTCTAGGCAGGCGCCGGCCAGCCTTGCGCCCGTCAAGTTCGCCCGACACAGGTTGACCAGACGCAGGTTTGCGTTTTCCATGCGAGCCAAGCGCAAGTCTGCCATGCCTAGATTTGAGCCGCCAAGGTCTGCGCCTTTCAAGTCTGCCTCGTAAAGACAGGCTTTTCTCAAGTTCGCGCCTTTCAAGTCGCTGCCGGCCAAGTTTGCGCTGTTTAATATGGCCCCTGCCAGATTCGCGCGCTGCAGCGAAACGCCCTGCAAGCCCGCGCCACTCATATCCGGGGCTCGGACAAGCTTGCGGTTCGTATCCATTGCCTTATCTTCTCTTCGCCAAATCGCTTGACGCCACCTCTATTACGATTCCTGTTGCTGCTTCATTTCACAGTTTAACACATTCGCAATCTGGTTTCATTGCGGCGACGTGGTCAACGGCTGCTGGGCGCGCGTAGGGTCGCGTAGACACAGACCCGTCGACACTGCGCCGTCGGTGTAGATCAGCTACGGTGACGTGTTGATCAGTTTACGCGGCGCGAAAAAACTCCAAATACTCGCCGCGCCGAGCGCCAGCATCACGCTCAAGCTGACCAGCGTGGCCTCGTAGCCGAGCGCCGAGATCGCCAGCCCGCCCAGTACGGGACCGGCCACTTTGCCGAAATTCTGCATCATGCCGATCAAGCCCATGCCAGCGCCCAGGTGCTCCGGGCTGATGCGGTCGGAGACCAAGGCGATCGCCGCCGGGAAGATCAGCGCCTGCGCCAGCCCCATCAGCGCCGCCGGCAGGAGGAAGAGCAGACCCTGATCCAGCGCGCGAACCAGGGGCAATGCCGCCGCCAGGATCAACATGCCCAGGCTGATCGCCGGCAGATAGCCCCAGCGATCGCCCAGGCGGCCGCAAAAGGGCTTCCCCAAGACATGGACCGCTTCATTCAGGCTGAAATACAAGCCGACCAGCACGACGCTCACGCCGGCTTCCAGCGCATAAATCGGCAGGAATGCCTTCAGCGTGTATAGCGCGATGAAGGTAACCGCTTCCAGCCCGCCCGTCAGCCAGACCGCCGGTGACCGTCCCCCGTCGCGTAGCGCGTTCTTGATATGCTGGAGTATCGGCGGATGCGCCAACACCGACCCTCCATTGCGTTTGCGCTTCGCCGGGTCAGTGTCTACGCGACCCTCTGACGTGCGCGACTCTGGCAAATGCAGGATCGGAAGGAAGACAGCGCAACTGATGATGCCGATGAGGGTGAAGACCGCCACCGCATCCAGCGAGAGCAGCAGCCAGCCGGCCAGCGCCGGACCGACGATATATCCGCCGCTGCGCGCCATCTGAAACCAGCCGATGTCTTCGGCGGTCTTTTTGTTGCGCGAAAGCTCGGCGATGTAGGCCAGCGTCACCGGACCGTAGATGGCGGTGGCCAAGCCATGCGCCAGCCGAATCGCCAACAGCTGTTCGGGCGTTTGAATGAAGCGGTAAAGGAAGGGCATGACAGCGAAGAATCCGGCGCCGGTCAAGAGCCAGACGCGCCGCCCCCAGCGATCTGACAAGATGCCGAAGAGCGGCTTGAGGAAGAGCCCGGTCACGGTCGAGACCGAGACGATCAGCCCGAGGAAAGCGCCGGACGCGCCCAGCGCCGCGGCGAATATGGGCAGCAGCGGCGTCTTGCCCATCTGATAAGCGGAGCGCGCCACGAAGTCCGCCAGCATCAATAAGAGGAAAGGCTTAGAGCGTTTCATTGAGTTAGGTTTGCCGCAAGGGATTTCTGCAGGGGCGAACTGTCAGGTCGCCAAGAAATGTACAATACATGTGTCTGTTTGCAGAATGATAGTAGGACAAGTATGCTTCACATGAGTATCCCGATAATATCCCATTAGATGCAGCGTCTCAAATCTATACTTGGAGAAACCTCGTGGGCTATAAGTCGATAGACGCACTTCAAAACGATCTTGCTAATCAAGTGTTCCATAATCGGCAAGACCGCAAGAAGGCAGCCGGACGAGCGTTAGGCACTCTTGTAGAAGTGGTGACGTATTACTTGCTATGTTCGTGGGATCTGAGAAATCACACTGTAATTGAGCGCAGACTTCCCGAGTTCGCCAACTCACAGATCGTCCACAACGTTGAGTTTTCCCTTCACCCGATTCGGTCGTTGCACGAAATTGGCCTAGAACCATATTCGCGTCCGATAACACCTGCAAAGATTCGAAAGCAATTGGTTTTACTCAAAGATCATCAATTGAAGTCAAATCAAATTCTCTCTACCAGTGGCATAAAGCGAAATGCTGCCGTACTTCTCGAGACGCGAGATGGCCTGTTTGTCGCTCATGTAGATCAGCTAACTGAGTCTGCTTGCGCTCTCTCAGTCGCTGAACTGTACCTTGAACCGTTCGCGATTTTCGAGTGTAAACGGGTTGGGGTAGAAGAAGGAATGAGGAAGGGACCTCAGACGATCGAGAAGGCCAAGCAGGGTGCATACGTCGCGAAGTCAGTATCATCGCTTCAGAAGGTAAGAAGTCGAAATGGTCAGATTCAAGGTATCATTGAGGAGAGGGACGGCAACTTTCGGATGGCTCCCTATCATAGTATGCTACGTGAAGTTATAAATGCAGCTTCGTTTTCCGAGTATCCTGGTTTCATGCTCACCGTTGGAGTCGTGAGCAATCACGGAAACTGGTTTACTTCGGACAATTACAACAAAGAGCTTCTGGTACTGGCGCAGTCATATGATTGGCTACTTTTCTTAACTGACCACGGATTGCACCAGTTTATCGAAAACATATTGATTAACCCGGGTCCAGATCTACAACCGGCCAGAAAGGCATTTTTGGACAGCTATTCCAGTAAGTCAGGAAAAACTAGATTTACTAAAGTTAGTATGGACGTTTCCGCGGATGAATCTCTTCGAAACTTTTTTCAACGCCACCGTTCCGAAATCGAAACATGGTTCAATGTCATCGCTCCTAATAGCGCCTCTATAGCTGCATTGAAACGGGACTTGCGTTCGCTGACGTCCAAATCGCTTTGAAGGAAGCTGTGACGTGACTGCAGGAAGAAACAACGCTGAATCTCTAAGCCAACACTGGTGCACTCCTCCAAAGTATGTAGATACCGTAAGGGGATTCTTTGGTGGTAATATCGCTTTAGACCCTTGCTCCAACTGTTATTCAATAGTGAACGCAGAAGTAGAGTATGCTCTGCCTAACGTGGATGGATTAAACGCTTCCTGGGATTATCCGACAGTCTACATAAACCCACCGTACGGAAGAGACCGCAAAAGGGGAACATCGATTCTCGATTGGCTGAAAATGGCAGCCTATGCAAATCGTTATCATGGGTCAGAGGTGTTGGCGCTAGTACCAGTTGCACCAAATACAAAGCACTGGAAACGCTATGTCTTTGGATCCGCCACGGCTGTCGCATTCCTGTATGATACACGTCTAAAGTTCTTAGTAGACGGAGAATCAGGTGGAAAAGGCGCACCAATGGCATGTGCGATGGTGTATTGGGGTCCTATGTACAGAAGATTTGAAAGGTATTTCCTTCCTTTCGGCGCCGTCTGTGATATTCGTCATTTACACGGAAAGCCGATTGGCTCCGGCCGTCAGTTGGATTTGTGGGAAGAACGAGTCTGAACCGGGATCCCGTTACTCCACCTTCAAGACCACTTTGCCGAAGCCAGCGTTGCCCAGCATGGTATTGAATTCAACCATGTCTCCATCGACGATGTCATTGAACTTGTCGACGACGCCATCGATATCGGCCGCGATTTCGGCGAAAGCCTCGCGCTCGTAGTCGGTCGGTTTGTAATCGCCCAAATTGACGTTGAAGCTCAAGTTGCTCAGCTGCGTCGCCAGGCGGTCGCCGTGGTTCATCGCATCGGGCCAGCCAGCGCGCGTTTCCGGTATCATGAGCGCCTTCTCGACTTCCAGCACTTGCTCTTCCAGCGCTTTGGCCGCGTCGATGATGCCTGCCGCCGCCTCCAGCCCGGCCAGCCGCTCGCGCCAGCCTTTTAGCTGCGCCCGCAGATCGCGCATCTGATTGATCGACTTGTGCGTCGCCGAGACCTTGTCGCGGATCGTCAGCAGCAGGTCGAACTGGGCTTGCAGATCTGACTGGCTCGCTTCGACGCCGGCTTCCTTCACGATCTCGAATTCTTCGCTGAGCGCCAGGTCGCCAACCGTCAGCGTCACGCGGTAGGAGCCAGGCACGGCATGCGGTCCCTTGATGAAGCCCTGCTGATTATCATCATGCGGGGCGACTTTGTGCGCATCGGGATAGCGCAGGTCCCAGATGAAGCGATTCCAGCCGGCATTCGCGGGGATGCGCAGTTCTTTCGGCTTGTCGTCGGCTGCGTTGGCCGGCGCGGGCGACGCAAGTGCCGCCCCTAGATCTTCGTCTGCGTGGAGGCTCTTGAAGGTCTTGACCTCATTGCCCTCGGCGTCGTCGATGCGCAGCGAAATGGTCGCATCTGGCTTCTCGCGCAGGAAGTAGGTGATGACGGCGCCTTTGGGCGGGTTGGTTCCGCTATCGAGGTAGCTGTGCTTGACGCCGTGCTCGGGCGTCTCCTCTTTGACATAAGCGGCGACCATGCCCAGCGTGCTCATGTACTGCTTGCCTTCGCCGCTCTCGAACAAGCCCTCGAAGACCTTGGGCAGATGGCGCTCGACCGTCCCGGGCTTGAGCAAGCGAGCCTCCACCTGCTCTTCAGTGCTGTAGGGGCGAGCCATTGGGTCGCCCGCCAATTGATGCAACACAGTCACATCATCCAAAATCCAGAACGAGCGGCCGTGCGTCGCCACAATCAGATTCGTATCCGACGGGTCAGTGTCTACGCGACCCTTGATCTTCAGATCGTAAATCGGCGAGATCGGCAGATTCAACTGAAAAGGCTGCCAGGCCTCGCCACCATCAAACGACACATACAAGCCGAACTCGGCGCCTAGATAGAGCAGCCCCTCGCGCGCCGGGTCTTCGCGAACTACGCGGCAGAAATGATCGTCGGCAATGCCATCGACGATCAGCGTCCAGCTTTCGCCATAGTCAATCGTCTTGTAGACGTAGGGCGCGTAGTCGTCATTCTTGTAGCGCGTCGCGGTGACGTAGGCAGTGGCGGGGTCATGCGGCGACGGCTCGATCATCGTGAACATGCTCCAGTCATCCATGTCTGGCGGCGTAATGTCCGTCCAGTTTTTGCCACCATCGCGCGTGATATGCAGCAAGCCATCGTCTGACCCCGCCCAGATGACGCCGGGCTCATGGGGCGATTCCGCCAGTGTATAGACGGTGGCGTAATGCTCCGCCCCGACTGCGTCCCGATTGATGGGACCGCCCGACGGCTTCAGCGTCTCCGGATCGGCTTTGGTCAAATCGGGGCTGATTTCCTCCCAGCTCTGCCCTTCGTCGGTCGTTTTGAGAATCTGATTGCCGCCGATGTAGATCGCATTCTTATCGTGCGGCGAAAAGACGATGGGGTAGGTCCAGGCGAAGCGGTATTTGTCAGCCCCCGCGCCCAAGCCGGTCGAACTGCGGGGCCAGGTTGCGATCAGGCGAATCTGCTGAATGCGATGGTCGTAGCGCTGCAGGCTGTTGCCGCCGCCGGGCGAGCTGCCGATCGCGCCGACATAGACGATGTTCGAATCAGCGGGATCCACGGCGATATAACCGCTCTCGCCCGAGCCGATGATGTCGCAATCTTCCCAGGTGATCGACGAATAGCGGCTGCGGCTGGGCACGCGCAAGCTCGAGTTGTCCTGTTGCGTGCCATAGACGTAGTAGGGCTCGTTGCTATCGACATCGAGATGATAGAACTGCGCCGTCGGCTGGTTGTAAATGCTCGACCAGGACAGCCCGCCATTCAGCGAGACGCAAGCGCCGCCGTCGTTGCCGTGGATCATGACTTTGTTGTTGCTGGGATGAATCCAGAGGTCGTGGTCATCGCCGTGGGGCGTGGTGATCTCAGTGAAGTTGTGCCCGCCATCGGTCGATTTCCAGAAGTTGAGGTTGTTGATGTAAATCGTCTCCCCGTCCAGCGGGTCGGCGGTAAGATGCATATAATACCAGGCGCGCGAGATGAAGCGGTTGTCCTTGCTGCCGACCACCCAGGTCTCGCCATAATCATCGCTGCGGTAGATGCCGCCGTCGGGCTGGTTCTCGATGATCGCCCAAACGCGCCCCGGCTGCGCGGGCGAAGCCGCGAGTCCGATCTTGCCAAGTAGGGGCGATTCATTGGATCGCCCGCTGGGCAGTCCTTTGTTCGCGCTGATATTCTCCCAGCTGTCGCCACCGTCCATGCTGCGCCAAATGCCGCTGTCCTCGCCGCCGGAGGAGATATTCCAGAAGTTGCGATACGCTTCCCAGAACGCGGCGTAGATGACGCGCGGGTTGTTCTTGTCGATGGTCAAGTCGATGGCGCCCGCTTTCTCGCTGACATGCAGAACGTTTTCCCAAGTCTCGCCGCCATCCTTCGAGCGATAGACGCCGCGCTCCGGGTTGGGACCAAAGGCATGCCCGAAAACGGCCGCATAGACTAGATCGGCATTCTCCGGATGACTGCGGATCTTGGCGATCTGGCGCGTTTCTTTTAAGCCCAGGTGCTTCCAACTGCGACCGGCGTCAGTCGATTTGTAGATGCCATCGCCGATGGAGACATCAATGCGGATGGTCGTTTCGCCCGTGCCGGCGTAGATGACGTTGGGGTCGGCCGGCGCCACTTCCAGCGCGCCAACGGAAGATGATGTGAAATAGCCGTCGCTGATATTCTCCCAATATTGCCCGGCGTCAGTCGTTTTCCAGACGCCGCCGCAGACGCCGCCGAAGTAGAAGGTGTTCATATCGCGCGGGTCGCCGGCGACAGCGACGACGCGCCCGCCGCGGAAGGGTCCGATGCAGCGGAACTCGGTCAGCCCGGCGAATTTGGAATCGGTCATGGCGGAGTCCTCGTTGTGCTTGGTCAGGGTGGTAGGCTATTCTAGCGCGGGGGCTTGGATTTGACTACAGGGGCGCAGAGAGGACAGAGTTTTTTCACCACAAAAGCACGAAGTTCACGAAGGGGAAATCTGTCGGGACGCTGGCGTCCTTCTCGCTCACTGTCCTGAGCGCGAACCTCACGCCGGGCGCAAAATGTAGGGGCGACTCTGTGAGTCGTCCGCAAGCGATATCGCTAACAGTGTACGTATTATGTATGTTTTGTGGCCGTGAAATCTGTCAATAGACTGGAATCGCACATGCGCGATATATTTCCGGAATGCCGTCAGTCTGCGCCCGAATTCGCGGACTCGCGGGCGGAGGCGCTCTTTGCATTTGACGCCAGCGCGCCCTGGCGCTTACTGCCTAAGGTCATTGCGCGTGACGCAGATTTCTTTAGTCGGGTCAGATCTATGCACCTTATACGCCCAGCATCGCCGCTCACTGGAAGGGGCGCTGTTCAAGGCATCCTCGGCGTCGGCGCTGCTTGCTTGTCCCTGCGCATCGCCGCTGCTTTGCCTCTGTGAACCGCTACTGCCTTGATTTTGCGCGTCGCTGCCGCTTTGTCCCGAACTGTTAGCGTCTTTGTCGCTGTTCTGGTTTTGCGGCGATTCGACTAGCCGGCCGCCGCCGCCCCCAGGCTGAACGCACTGCTCAGCCGTGCCTTCGAAGACGCCGGCCGCGACAGCCGCTTCGCACCAGCCGGCTTTCCACTCGGCTTCGCTTTGGCAGTTCGCGCCTTCTTCATAGCAGGTGTTTCCAGTGAACCCGGATGCTTGCGCCGCGGTCGCCAGGAATAGAACGAATAAGCAAGAAAATATCAGGATAATGTTCGCTTTCATGGAAACTCCCCTTTCCCTTGCGGAAGCCCCCTTGCGGAAGCCCCCTTGCGGAAGCCCCCTTGCGGAAGCCCCCTTGCGGAAGCCCCCTTGCGGAAGCCCCCTTGCGGAAGCCCCCTTGCGGAAGCCCCCTTGCGGAAGCCCCCTTGCGGAAGCCCCCTTGCGGAAGCCCCCTTGCGGAAGCCCCCTTGCGGAAGCCCCCTTGCGGAAGCCCCCTTGCGGAAGCCCCCTTGCGGAAGCCCCCTTGCGGAAGCCCCCTTGCGGAAGCCCCCTTGCGGAAGCCCCCTTGCGGAAGCCCCCTTGCGGAAGCCCCCTTGCGGAAAGATTGTAATCAATTAATGGGAGAAAATCAAGCGTTTGGTTGCAACACATGATGGCGGGGGCCGCGGTGAATTTCCAGGAGATAGTCTTATACGTCGAATTTGCTGAAGCGCATCGGCTCGTTTCTGTACATTTCTAGAAAATCTGCCTTTCTGTCTCTGCGCTCCACAATACCGTCGGCGAACTCCCTTGCTCGGCGCGCTCGGTGATAAAACCTCCCACCCCGTTCTGTCTCCATCATTCGATGGTATAATCGCCCCAAGCGGAGGACACACCCATGACCATCGACATCCCGGAAGACGTCGCGCTGCGATTGGAAGAAATGGCAAAACGCAACGACGCCGAAGTCGCCGACCTGCTGCGCGACTTGCTCGAGCGTTATGAATACGAGCGCGACGCCAAAGATAAGCGCCGGGCGACAGGCGCGGACTTTGCCAGAAACGCCAAAGCCGCAGGGCTGGCATCGCCCAAGCCGGTGGATACTTCAGCGCGCAGCCGCGAGATTCTTAACACAGAATTCGCAGACTACTTGAAACGCCGCGCCAACCGATGACCTTCATCGCGGACAGCAACTTTGTCTATGCGCTCTACAACGCCAATGATGTCCATCATCAAGACGGGATGAGTTTGCTGTCTCAAAACACGGAAGTAATGTTGGTGCCCACTGTGGTCCTGCCAGAAGTCAGTTATCTCATTGCGCGCGACATAGGCCACAGCGGGATACAAACTTTCCTTGAGCACTTTATGCAGTTAGATGTTCAGCTTGAAGCAGTTGGCATGGAAGACTTGGCAAGTGTTCGCGATATTGTAAGCGCCTATGCGGACGCCCGATTCGACATTGTAGACTGCTGCATCATGGCTATCGCGGAACGCCTGAACATCACTCGCATCGCGACCTTCGACCGGCGCGATTTCAGCATATTCCAGCCGCGCCACTGTGATTTTCTGGAACTGTTGCCATAGACGGCGGACGACCCTGGGGCCACCCCTACACTTTTTTGTGTCCTTTGTGTCTTTGTGGTCCAAAACCAAACCCTCGGTGCCCTCACTTAACTCGGTGTGCTCGGTGGTAAAGAAAAATCCTCCGAGTCTCCGTTGCTCTGTGGCAAATCCCAAATCTTGACAACCCCGCCCCATATCCGTTCTAATCTGCAGCATGGCACAAGTCAAATTCACGCCCAACCTCAAACGCTTCTTCCCCGACCTCTGCGAATGCGAGATCGACGCCGCCAACGTCGCCGAGATCGTCGCCGCCGTCGACCAACGCTGGCGCGGGCTGGGCGATTACATCATTGACGAGCAGGGCGCCCTGCGCAAACACGTCAACATCTTCGTCGGCGATGAGCTCCTGCGCGACAAGCAGACCCTCTCCGACCGCGTCTCCGCCGACAGCAAGGTTTTCATCGTCCAAGCGCTCTCAGGAGGTTAGCGTCTTGAGGAAGACAGCAATCTTTACGGTCTACGTCCTAGAGTCACCCCTCCCTGATGCTGAGGGGTGCATCCCCCACTGGGGGAGCGTGGGAGGGGGAAAAGCGTTTGCAGTTTGGGGGAGGGGTTAGATGCACAACAAACTCCTCGTTGGGACGCGCAAGGGCTTGCTGATTATGAATCGCAATGGCGCGGACTGGGAGGTCGAGTCAGCGCATTTTGAAGCGATTCCGGTGGTCTACGCCTTCCGCGACCCGCGGACCGATATCATCTGGGTCAGCCTCGATCATGGGCATTGGGGCGGCAAGCTGCACCGCTCGCGCGATTTGGGCGCGACTTGGGAAGAGGTCGAAGCGCCAAAGTACCCCGAAGGCGATACCGTCCCGCCCGATTTCAGCGTGCCGGCCAAGACCAACTACATTTGGTTGATTGAGCCGGGCGGGCTTGATGAACCGAATCGGCTCTATGTCGGCACCGACCCTGGCGGTCTCTTCCTCAGCGATGACGGCGGCGATTCCTTCCAACTGGTGGACACGCTCTGGCATCATCCCAGCAATACGCACTGGTTCGGCGCCGGGCGCGATCATCCGGGTACAGTTGCCATTCAGGTCGACCCGCGCGACAGCCGCCACTTGACCATCGGCATCAGCGTCGGCGGCGTCTATGTCAGCCGGGATGGCGGCGAAAGCTGGGAAGCGCGCAACCGCGGTCTCTACGCCGACTACTTGCCCGATCCCCGGCACGAGCACGGGCATGACCCGCATATCATCCTCGCTAGCCCCTCGAATCCCGATGTGCTTTGGCAGCAGAACCATTGCGGCATCTTCCGCAGCGAAAATGCCGGCGAGCAATGGCGCGATATCTCGGACAAGAATGGCGGACCGGCCGGTTTCGGCTTCGCGCTGGCGGTCGATGACCAAGATGAACGCGTCGCCTGGGTGGCGCCGGCGGTCAGCGCCGAGTATCGCGTGCCGGTCGATCGCAAGCTGGTGATCTGCCGCAGCGAAGACGGCGGCGAGACCTGGCAAGATCTGCGCAGCGGCCTGCCGCAACTTAACTGCTACGACCTGGTCTTCCGCCACGCGCTGGATAAAACCGGCGACACCCTGGCATTCGGCACGACGGCGGGCAACTTCTACGTCTCCGATGATCGCGGCGACAATTGGCGCTGCCTGACAAATAACCTGGCGGTGGTCTACTCCGTGCGCTTCATGTAAGCGAGACGCCATAGCGAAAACTGTAGGGGCTACCCACCGGGTCGCCCGTTTGCGAGATACGACACGTTTGGCGGGCGACCTAATAGGTCGCCCCTACGTTTATCGGTATAGTATGTGAATCGACTAACGACAGCGCAGGAAACGGAGCAAAATCTGATGACAGAAACACCCGATCGTCTATTGAAGAAAATCCAGGGCTGCCTCTACGGCGGCGCGATAGGCGATGCCATGGGCGGGGTCGCCGAGTGGCGCATGCCCGCTGAGATTCGCGCGCGCTACGGCTATATCACCGATCTGGTCGAAGCCTGGGACGCGCCTAACGACAAGAGCGGCCGGGGTGATGGCCGCTATACCGACGACAGCCACATGGTGCAGCTGCTCAGCCGCTGCTACATTGAACATGGCGACCACCTCGACGCCCATGAATACTTCCGCCGGATTGGACCCATGATCGGCTATGAGCAGCGCTGGATCCCCGACCGCGGCCGCGAAATGCCGCTGGCAGAGCGCCTCTTTTATCCCGAGAAATGGCTCTTCATCCGCTGGCTGGCCAATGCCGATCCGCGTTATGCCGGCGTCGGCAATATGGTCAATTGCGGCGCCGCCATGTATGCCGCGCCCATCGGCATCGTCAACGCCTGCGATCCGCCCCGCGCCTATCAGGAAGCGGTCGATGTGCTCAGCCCGCACCAGGTCAGCTTCGGGCTGGAAGCGGCCGCCGTCCAAGCCGCCTGCGTCGCCGAAGCCTTCAAGCCCGATGCCTCCGTCAGCTCCATCATTGACGCGGCGCTCAGCGTGGCCAAAGAGGGCACCGCCGATTGCATCGCCGCCATCGCCGACGAAGCCAGCCGGCTGACCGACTGGCGCGAAGCCATCGGACCCCTGCGCGATGTCATGCGCGAATATGACACCTCAGCCGATGACGCCAAAAGCGAGCGCGGCAACGGTACTGATGACTGGACGCCAAGCCGCTCGCACAGCATCGAAGAAGTCCCGATCGCGCTCGGCTTCCTGGTGGTCACCGGCGGCGACTACGAGGAAACCATCTTCGGCGCGACCAATTACGGCCGCGACAACGACTCGATCGCCGGCATGGGCGGGGCGATCGCAGGCGCCCTGCATGGCATCGACGCGCTGCGCCCTGAGTGGGTCGAGACGATCAACACAGCCAATCGCATTGACCTGATGCCGCTGGCGGACGATCTAGCCGCTCTCACGCGCAAACTGCAAGCCGAGCAGCTGGCGGCGGCGCGGGCTCGCCAAGCGGACTTTGAGGCGCTGAGCGGGTAATTCACCAAGCGTGTAGGGGCGACTCTGCGAATCGCCCGATGCTGCAATCGTAAATCGATGGGCGACTCACAGAGTCGCCCCTACAATTTCTGCTGAACAACGGATTCGTACGGGCGCAGCGGCGCCTCGCCCCTACAACTTTCCCCTTGATTGGCGCATTATTCTGTGAAGTGACTGCTGAAAGCTTAGGAAATGAGGAACATCGAATGACCGATTCACCGGATCTCCTGCTATCGAAAACGCTGGGCTGCCTCTATGGCGGCGCTATCGGAGACGCCCTGGGCGCGCCCGCCGAGGGGCGCATGCCGGAAGAAATTCGCGCGCGCTACGGCTACATCACCGACTTGGTCGAAGGCTGGGACGGTCCCTCAGATCTCGGCAAAGGCGATGGCCGCTACACTGACGACACGCACATGGTGCAGCTGCTCAGCCGCTGCTATATCGAGCATGGCGACCATCTGGACGCCCACGAGTTTATGCGCCGCATCGTGCCCATGATGGCGCGGGAACTCCGCTGGGTGCCGGAGCGCGGTCAGGAGATGCTCCTAGTCGAGCGTCTCTTCTATCCCGAGAAGTGGCTCTATATGCGCTGGCTGGCCAATGCCGATCCGCGTTACGCCGGCGTCGGCAACATGGTCAACTGCGGCGCCGCCATGTACGCCGCTCCGGTGGGCATCGTCAATGCCTGTGATCCCGCCCGCGCCTACAGCGAAGCGGTCGATGTCTTCAGCGCCCATCAAGTCAGCTTCGGGTTGGAAGCGGCGGCGGTCATGGCGACCTGCGTCGCTGAAGCCTTCAAGCCGGACGCGTCGGTCAGTTCCATCATCGACGCGGCGCTGTCAGTCGCGAAGGACGGCACCGCTGAATGTATCGCCGCCATCGCCGAGCGCGCCAGCACGCTGACCGATTGGCGCGAAGCCATCGCCCCCCTGCGCGAGGTCATGCGTGAATACGACACCGCGCCCGACGACTTCAAAGGCGCGCGCGGCAACGGGGGGAATAACTATAGTCCCAGCCGCGAACACGCCATCGAAGAAGTGCCCATCGCCCTCGGTTTCCTGGTGGTGACCGGCGGCGACTACGAAGGGACCATCTTCGGCGGCGCCAATTACGGGCGCGACAACGACTCCATCGCCGGCATGGGCGGGGCGATCGCCGGCGCGCTGCACGGCATCGACGCCCTGCGCCCCGAATGGGTGGATACGATCAACAGCGCCAATCGCATCGACCTGATGCCAATGGCCAGTGACTTGGCCGATCTGACGCGCAGGCTCCAAGCCCAGCAACTGGCGGCGGCGCAGGATCGGCAAAAAGCGTTTGAGGCGCTGAACTAGCGAGATTGATGTAGGGGCTACCTATCAGGTCGCCCGCCAAAGCGCAAAAATGTAGGGGCTACCTATCAGGTCGCCCGCCAAAGCGCAAAAACGTAGGGGCGACATATTATGTCGCCCGAAAACCAACGTGTGGAAGCGGGCGGCAAGGTTTGCCGCCCCTACAGAATCCTGTTGGCGGTGGGAGGATAATCCATGACCGCGCCCGACAGCATCGCCGGCTTAGTCGACAAGTTCGAGCGGGACCAGAGCCGCTTCCAGCAGCCTGATTACAACGAGGCGCAGCTGCGAGAGCAGTTCGTCAATCCCTTCTTTCGCGCCTTGGGCTGGGACCTCGGCGAAGAAGTCTTGCATGAAGCGGGCTTGCGCAGCGGCGGCACGATCAAGCATCCCGATTACACCTTCCTGGCCGGCGCCCGCCGCGCGTTCTATGTCGAGACCAAGAAACCTTCAATCGACATCGGCAAGTCAATCGAGCCGGCCGAGCAGTTGCGCGCCTACGGCTGGTCGGGCGATACCGCGCTGGGCATCCTGACCAACTTCGCCGAATTCGCCGTCTACGATTGCCGCATCGAACCGCGCCAGGGCGATTCCGCCGCCGAAGCCCGGGTCCTCTACCTGACCCATTCCCAATACCTCGATGCCTGGGAAGAGCTGCGCGAGACGCTCTCGCCCGAAGCCGTCCGCCAGGGGGCGCACCGCGACCTGCTCGAGACGACCGCCAAAGGCGTGCTGCGCGTGGACGAAGCCTTCCTGCGCGATATGGAAAGCTGGCGCGCCGACCTGGCCGAGCACCTGCACAAGCAAGCCCGCTTCATCGACCGCCGCCTCAACCAGCGCGAGCTCAACCACCTGGTCCAGCGCACCATCGACCGCATCGTCTTCCTGCGCATCGCCGAAGACCGCAACCTCGAAAGCTATGGCCGCCTGGAGCGCGCCGCCGAAGTCCGCCGCGGCGTCTACAACCACATCAAGACGCTCTACCGCGCCGCCGACCAGCGCTACAACTCGGGGCTCTTCCACTTCGACCCCGCCGACAAAAGCCGCCCGGACGCCGACACCCTCTCGATGGAGATCTACATCGTCGACAACGTCCTGCAGCGCATCATCCGCGATCTCTACCCGCCCAAGAGCCGCTACCAATTCTCCGTCATCAGCGCCGATATCCTGGGCCAGGTCTACGAGCGCTTCCTCGGCAAAGTCATCGAAGTGCGCAGCGATGGCGAAACGACCAGCGTGGCCGTCGAAGAAAAACCCGAAGTGCGCAAAGCCGGCGGCGTCTACTACACGCCCAGCTATATCGTCGACTACATCGTCGAGAACACGGTCGGCGCCCTGCTCGACGGCAAAAGCCCTGACGAAGCGATGAAGCTGCGCGTGCTCGATCCCGCCTGCGGCAGCGGCTCCTTCCTCACCGGCGCCTATAACTACCTGCTGAATTGGCACCTGGCGCAATACCGCGAGAATCCCGCGCGCTACAAAAACCGCATCCGCCATACCGCCGACGGCATCATCCTGCGCATTGAGGAGAAGCGCCGCATCCTCCTAAGCAACATCTTCGGCGTCGACCTCGACCAGAACGCCGTCGAAGTCAGCAAGCTCTCCCTGCTGCTGAAGATGCTGGAAAACGAGCATGACACGGCTGAAATCGAAGAGCCGCTGCTGCCCGACCTGAGCGGCAACATCAAATGGGGCAACTCCCTCATCGGCAGCGACTTCTACAGCCCGGCAGAATTGGCGGCGACGGACGATGAGGAACTGTATCGCGTCAAGCCCTTCGATTGGGCCGGCGCGTCCGGCTTCGGCGAGATCATGGCGGCCGGCGGCTTCGACGCGGTGATTGGCAATCCGCCTTATGTGCGGATGGAAGAGTTCAAGGACATTAAGTCTTACCTGCGATCAAAGTACACCGTTCACGCAGACCGTATGGATCTCTATGGATACTTCATTGAGCGAGAACATGAGCTTTTGCGAGACGGTGGCTTGTTTGGAATGATTGTAAGCAACAAGTTCATCAAGGCAAGATATGGCAAAGGGCTTAGGAGTTACATTGCTAAGAACGCAAATCTTATTGAGATATTTGACTTAGCAGGTCTACCGGTATTCTCAGGCGCAACGGTAAGAACTGTAATCGTCTTGTCCACAAAAGGCGCAGATCGAGGCAGCGTCAGATATGTGCCGGTAATGCCAGTTGAGGACTTTCAGGCGATAAGTGATTCGTCAATTAAAATGTCCGCTGTTCGTGACAGAAGTCATTATCGTCTCACGCATGAGCAAATCGCAGGTGACAATTGGAGTTTCGCCCTGCCCGAAGTCTACAAACTCTTGAAGATGCTACAGGAATCAAATCAGACGCTTGTAGACTATATCTCGCCATTACCTGTATGCATGGGCGTCAAGTCAGGTCTTACAGACGCTTTCGTTATAGATGACACAACACGAAGGAGCATTATCGCTGAAAATCCCGAAGCCGAAGAGATTCTTAAGCCCTTGCTGAACGGCCGCGATATTCGCAAGTACCAGATCAACTACAGCAACAAACATCTAATCTATACCTATCACGGCGTAGAAATTGAGCAATATCCAGCAATCACGCAGCATCTAAGCAACTTTCGAGAACGGCTAGAAAAGCGCGCTACTAAGCAAGAATGGTACGAGCTGCAACAGCCGCAATTTCGATTTGCCGAGTACATGGACAGACCAAAAATCATCTTTCCTGATATCGGTACAACAACCAGGTTTGCGCTTGATTCGACTGGCTACTATGGAACAAACACGACATATTTCCTGCCTGTGACCGACAAATACCTTCTTGGTGTCTTGAACTCTCAGTTAGCTCAATTCTATTTTGAGCAAGTCTGCGCTGGGCTTGAAGGCACGGGTGATACCTATTTGAGATTCTTCGGGCAATATCTTTCTGGCTTCCCAGTCCGCACAATCGACTTTGACAATCCCGATGATGTATCGATGCACGATGAGATGGTCAAGCTGGTCGATGAAATGCTGGACTTGCACCGGCAGTTGCAAGGCAGCGTCTTGATTCACCGCGAAGTGCTAGAGATGCAGATTGAGGCGACTGATAAGAAGATTGACGCGCTGGTGTATCGGCTGTATGGGTTGACGGACAGCGAGATTAAGATTGTGGAGGGCTAAGCCCACTGCCGAAGCATAAGAATTTCATTAACATTATGCGAACATATGTACACTTTATGAATTTTGCGGTACGATTGTAGACGAGTTACGAAAAAGGCGGAAGCGACAGAAGAGAGGTGCTTGTGGTTCCGGTCAACCCAAAATCTGTAATTGACTTGCTTCAGGAGGTAGTGAAGCAAACTCAAGATGTGGATCTTACGCAATATCCTGATGAATTGAGATTTCTTGATTCAGGTAAGGTCGGTGATGGTTGGTGGGATTTCGGTGTCCATGACGTCAGATTCTACAGCAAATGTTTCGCACACAGTAAGCATGACGACGCTG
This sequence comes from Phototrophicaceae bacterium, assembly GCA_965205125.1. GTDB lineage: Bacteria > Chloroflexota > Anaerolineae > Aggregatilineales > Phototrophicaceae > UBA6055. Next base: position 369,372 of record CBDBFY010000001.1, on the reverse strand, counting down.
AAGAGTGGCAGCCGTTTGATGAGATACTATTACTGATACAATGGGTCGCGGAAGGGAAGTACCGAAACTTTCCGCGGCCGGCAGAGGACCATGCACCCTATCAATACTATCGGTTGCTGGCTCTCGAAGCGGAAGCTGTCGAGATTGAAGATCATCTGCCCGCGCAATTGAGGATTTCGACTCCTGGCACGTATTTGGGTCAGGATCGCCGAAGTTACATACATGTCAAAGTTGAACAGAAGCTGCCTGCCGCAACTGAATGGACGATGGACGAAGGGCTGGGGCTGCATGACGCCTTGGAGATGCTTGAATCTGGCGTGTACAGGATGGATGAGCCTGATGTCGACAAGCCGGAGCGCACTTTTCGCAGATTGTATTGATTGTTCGGTTGAGCAATTGCGATGGGCTAAATCGCGAATAGGAAAGGGAGCGCACTTTGCCATTGCCACCAGAATTGGATCAGAAAATCCGCAATCGATTTGATGAACTCATCGACGAGGGAAACCATCTTATTCGGGGGCATGGATCGTCTTCTGATTATGAAGCTTTTTTCACTAAGTCTCTGAGTCTTACAAACACAGTGTTTGGCGGCTCGGAAAGAGGACTCAAGATTGAAAAGCGCATAAATCACCATTTAGATCAATGGATTGAATCGGCAGCCCTTGAATTCATCAACGGGATTTTACAAGGTCTTAAAGACGACTACGAAAACGGCTTCTTAGATAATTTGGAAGAGCGAATTGTCGCCAACATCTCCGCTGACTATTTGGCACAAGTTGAAGGCTTACTCAATGAAGGACAACCTAATCAGTACGGTCCCGCACTGGCCGCGGTTTCCTGTGGCATAGTTTTGGAAGATGCGCTACGCCGCTTGTGCGACAGGCAGTCAAAGCCCATAATGACCATCAAAGAGAATGGCCAGCCGAAACGACTTAACGCCCTGATTGCGGATTTGAAGAAGGAGAATGTATTCAACGCGTTGAAGGCTGATCAGCTACGTTCTTGGGCAAAGATTCGCAATCATGCGGCGCACGGTGAGTTTTCGGAGTTCAAGCGCAGCGACGTCGAGGATATGGTTAAGGGCGTGAAGAATTTCCTAGCAGACTATCTTTAGTAGTTCTTCCCGCCTCCGCGCCAAAATCCCCCAGCCCCGCCAACCCTCGCTACCCTGACGCCAGTGCGCCTGAACAACGTAAGCTTTGACAAATCCTTGACAATTCACCGATAATAGGGTAGGAAATCACTCCACGAGTGGAGGTGTGGCATGATTGCTGAGGCGGCAAACAAAGAAAGCGTATTGATCGCCATCATCGCAGCGGCAGGTGACGATGGTCTGGATCGAGTGCAACTGCAGAAGTCAGCTTTCTTGGTGGGCGAGGAGTTCGAGGGTAGATTGAAGGAATATTATCGGTTTCAGCCGTATATGTATGGGCCCTTTGCGCAGGAGATCTATGCGGATGTAGAGAGATTGAGCGACGGGCCGATGATTGAGACCTTTACCAGCAACGATGGCCGCCAATTGTACCGCTTGGGCCACGACGCCGCATCTTGGCGACAGAATCTTTCAGACGACTTGGAATCTGGTGTGAAGCGTGTTGTCGACTGGATTTCCGGAATGTCATCCTTTTATGAACTCGTGCGAGCGATCTATTTCCTTTATCCTGAGCAACGCGAGAACAGCGTCCTTCCATACTCAGAAGACCTGGCGCAAGAGGAAAGCCTCACGCGCAGTTTCCGCGATATGGCAGCGGGTCGAACGCGGTCTGTCGATGAGCTGATAGCAGAAATACCGGCACAGGATTGAATTTTCGGTGGAGTGCAAACCGGTAGAATCCACGCCTGAGTTTGACAATCAAGTTAAAGCGCTGTCAAAACCAAAGAAGTATCCTAAACTTCCTTCTGATCTCAAGAGTTTCAGGCAAAAGCTGTCTGTTGGTGAGATCGCGCGGAAACGTGCTCGCGATGTGAATTCGGCGCCAGTATTTGGCGCGCGTCTTAAGGATAGCACAACCGGTACGGGCAAAAGCAGTGGTTTTCGTGTGCTATATTTTGAAGGCGAAGAAGAGTATATTCTGCTGTTTATTGATCGTCGTCGCGATCTAGACGCTTGGCCTGCAGATACGATACTGCGGATACTCGAAGAGTCAGGACTTTGGCCGCCAGAAGATGCATGAGCCTAGTCCCTCCCCCAGCCCCACACACCACGCGCGACCCAGCGCATTCCTGCGGCTGAATAATTCCCTTCCTGTCTTTGCGGTGAAAAAACTCGGTGTACGCGGTGGTGAATCCTGCGCCCCCCGCCTCACTCCTTGAGGAAACCCGCCGGCGGCTTGGGCGGCACGTCCAGATGCGCCATGAGCCGGTCCATCTTCTCATGCAGTGCCGCGATCTGACGCTGATTCTCCAGGATCAGTGTACGATTTTCGGTGGCGATTCCTTCCACGCTCTCCAGCCGCTCCCGATTCTCCGCGACCATCTCGGTCAATCCCAAGAGCGCCGCTTCGTAGCCATCCACCTTGTCAAACAACTCATCCTGCGCGTCTTGCAAGGTTCGATATTCACCCTGTACGCGCTTGAAACGAATATCCGTTGTCGCCATGCCGCCTCCTCGCGTTCGCATTCAGTATAATGGTCTTGTGCGATGCCGTCAAAACAACTCGGTGTCATCAGTGATCTCGGTGGTGAATTTTGCGCCCTCGCCTCATTCCTTGACGAAACCGGCAGGCGGCTTGGGCGGCACGTCCAGATGCGCCATGATCCTGTCCAACTTTTCATTGATTTCGGCGAATTGTCGCATAGACCACTCATGGTTCGCCATGATTGTTTCATTCAGTTCTAGCAGAGCCGCATGGCAAGCGTCTGTCGCGTCGAGCAGGCTGTCCCGCGACTTGCCCGATTTGGGACTCATTCCCTGAGGAAGCCCGCTTGCGGCTTGTAGGGCACTTCCAGGTGCTTGATGAGAGCGTCCAGCATCGCGTTGCATTCAAGCAGCATTTTGCGGTTTTCTTCCAAGATGCGCAATATGTTGTCGACGCCCTCTTCAAAACTTTCCGGCTTGGCTATGAAGTCAGGCCGGGCGAGGCCTTCCTTAGGCGGTTTTCTGGTCTTGACAGGCATGAGTCAGCCCCGCCTCATTCCTTGACGAAACCGGCCGGCGGCTTGGGCGGCACGTCCAGGTGCGCCATGAGCCTGTCCAACTTTCCATTGACCTCGTCGAATTGTCGTTGGTATTGGTCATGGTTGGCCATAATCAATTCACGGTTGGCCATAATCAATTCATAGTTCGCCATAATCAAGTCATGATTCGCCGCGACCGCTTCCGTCAAGCCCAAGAGCGCCGCTTCGTACGTATCGATCCGGTCCAGGATGTCGTCCTGTCCGTCGCGCACGCTCTGATATTCCTTTTCAATCCGCTTCAAGCGAATGTCCGTTGTCGCCATGCTGCCTCCTTGTGTTCGCATTCAGTATAATGGCGCTATGCGCTACTGTCAAAAAGCTCTGTGACGGCGGTCAGTGTCTACGCGACCCTCTGTGTTGCCTCTGTTCCCTCTGTGGTGAAAAAAAGAAAGGGCGAATCACCCATGACCAAACCTGCTTCCCGCTCCCAAGACTTCTTCAGCGCCGAGGGCGTCAGCGGGCTCATCCGCCGCGCCTTCACCGCCGCCTCGGGCTATGAACCGGCCGACATGTCCCGCCCGCTCATCGGCATCTGCAACACCTACAGCGAGCTCAACCACTGCAACAGCCACCTGCGCGCCATCAGCGAGGCGGTCAAACGCGGCGTGCTGCAAGCGGGCGGCTTCCCGCTCGAGTTCCCCACCATCTCGCTGGGCGAGATCTATCTCAGCCCGACCTCGATGCTCTGCCGCAACCTGGCGGCGATGGACACCGAAGAAATGATCCGCGGCAATCCGCTCAGTGGCGTGGTGCTGCTGACCAATTGCGACAAGACCACGCCAGCCGCGCTGATGGGCGCCGCCAGCGCCGACCTGCCGACCATCATGGTCAGCGGCGGTCCTATGCTCAACGGGCATTACCAGGGCGAGATCCTCGGCGCCTGCACCGATTGCCGTCGCTACTCGGCCGAATACGAAGCCGGCACAATCAGCGCCGAGACCTACAAGGGCGTCGAGCACAACCTGGTGCGCAGCGCTGGTCATTGCATGGTTATGGGCACGGCGTCGACGATGAACTCGCTGATGGAAGCGCTGGGCATGGCGCTGCCGGGCAATGGCGCGATTCCTGCAAGCGACTCGCGCCGTCTGCAACTGGCGCAGGCCGCGGGACGGCAGATCGTCGATCTGGTCGAGCGCGATTTACGCCCCTCGCAGATCCTGACCGCCGACGCCTTCGACAATGCCATCACCTTGCTCAATGCCGTCGGCGGCAGCACCAACGCCATCGTGCATCTGCCAGCGATAGCCGGGCGCGCCGGCGTCGATCTGCCGCTCGCGCGCTTCGATGAGATCAGCCGCCGCACACCGCTCATCGCCAATATGCGCCCCGCCGGCGAGTATCAGATGGAGGACTTGTTCTACGCTGGCGGCATCCCCGCCGTGCTGAAACAACTCCTGCCCCTGCTGCATGGCGACGCGCTCACCGTGACCGGGCGCGCCTTGGCGGAGAATGTCGCCGCCGCCGAGGTCAGCAATCCGGACATCATCCGGTCGCTTGATGATCCGCTCGCGCCCGAAGGCGGCTTGAGCATCCTGCGCGGCAACCTGGCGCCGGACGGGGCGGTCATCAAGCACGCCGCCGCGACGCCCGCGCTCTGCCAGCATCGTGGACCGGCGCTTGTGTTCAAAGACGCCGACGATGTCAAAGCGCGCATTCACGATCCCGCGCTTGAAGTAACGCCAAATCATGTGCTGGTGCTGCAAAACGCCGGACCCATCGGCGGACCGGGCATGCCCGAGATCGGCAATCTGCCCATCCCGCAGAAGCTGCTCAAACAGGGTGTGCGCGATATGGTGCGCATCTCCGACGCCCGCATGAGCGGCACGTCTTATGGCGCCATCGTGCTGCATGTCGCGCCGGAAGCGGCCATCGGCGGACCGCTCGCCCTGGTGCGCGATGGCGATGAAATCGAGTTGAATGTTGCCGAGCGCCGCTTGCAGCTGCACGTCTCCGACGCCGAGCTGGCGGAGCGCCGCGAACAATGGTCAGCGCCGCCGCCGGCTTACGAGCGCGGTTACGGGCAGCTCTACCTGCGCAGCGTCAATCAAGCGCCGCTGGGCTGCGATTTCGATTTTCTGCGCGGGCGGGATCCGGCCGGTCCGGTCTGGCAGCCGAAGTTTTAGTCGGGGAAAAGCCGCTGCAAATTCAGCGAGAAACCTGGCAAGACGGGCTCGCCGGTCAAGCTGCCTTCTCGCGGAACAAATTCAGTCACTGGCTCGCCGTCCGATCCTGAGCGCCAGACTTCGACGCCGGCCTGCTCGGGCAGCACGAGCCATACCAGTTCTGTGCCATTCGCCAGATACACCGCAGCCTTGCGGCGCAGTTCAGCAAGCGTATTGCTGGGGGACGCGATCTCGACCGCCAAATCGGGCATTCGGGATACGAATTTCTTATGGCCGGCTGGCGGGACATTTTCCTTGCGAATGAATGCGACATCGGGGCCAAGCAAGGTACGGCGGTCATCGGCGGGGTAATAGCCGGATTCGACACTGCCGTCACCGAGATCATGCGCTTCGGCGTAGTTCAACAAGTAGCGAAAAATGTGTCCGGCAAGTCTGCCATGCCTATATCCTGGTGCCATATCCCAGAACAGCTCCCCATCAATGAGATAAAACTGCTTGTATTCGTTTTCCGGTAGCTGCGAAAGCCGCCAGACATCGTCAACCGTGTACAGCCGCTCCTGTATCGCCATGGTTGCCTCGAAAATGTTCACTTTCAGATAGGAGTATAACGCAATTTGAATCTTGTGGTCGATCGGGCGCTGCGATGCGCAGTGTCAACCAGGCGCCGCTGGGCTGCGATTTTGATTTTCTGCGCGGGAGGGATCCGGCCGGTCCGGTCTGGCAGCCGAAGTTTTGACTACCGTAATGCCCTAGGGCGATAGCTGCGACATTGGCGCTTACGAATTACCGCAATAATCAGGAGCAGTTAAAGTCCCTCCCTCATTTTGGGATGCCCGCCATAGAGATGGCGGGAAGTGATTTAGGGTGGGGGCTACGCATCCAACTCCCCATCCGCCAAGCCAACCGGCAGCGCCATCGGCTGCTCGACCGTGCTCTGGAGCGCGATCCGCCGCCCCTGCGCCGCCGACTCCTCCAGCGCGCACATGATATCGAGCACGTGGAAAGCCAGGTCGCCACTGACCCGATGCGGACGCCCCGACTGAATCGCGTAAGCCATGTCCGCGACGCCGGCGCCGCGCCCGATATTGGTGGTATGCGTATGCGGGATTTCGACCCAGTCGCGCGTCCCGCCTTTGAGAATCTGATTCTTTCCGTGAAAATGATTGGGATCGCCCACGCTCATCGAAGCCTCTGCGCCGTGAATCTCCATATTCGGCAAGTGGTGCCCCCAAACATCAAAGCTGGTGATGACGCTGGCGATAGCGCCGCTGGCGAATTCCAGCGTGCCGGCGATATGCGTGTTCACTTCGACCGGCAGCCGCGTGCCCATTAGCGCTTCGCTGGTGGCGATCCGTTCGGGGAAGCTCATGCGCGCCGAAGCCGATACCCGCGCCACCGGTCCCATCAAATGGACGAGCGCCGTCAGATAGTAGGGACCCATATCGAAGAGCGGTCCAGCGCCCTTTTGATAGAAGATGCCGGGGTTGGGATGCCAGCTTTCCGGTCCATGCGCCATGAAGACGGCTGTTGCGGCAACTGGCGCCCCGATGAAGCCATCGTCGATGGCTTTGCGCGCGGTCTGCAAGCCGCCGCCGAGGAAGGTATCGGGCGCGCAGCCCAGGCGCAGGCCCGCTGCTTTCGCCGCCTTGACAATCTTCTTGCCCTCATCGCGGGAAACCGCCAGCGCCTTCTCGCTGTAGGCATGCTTTCCAGCCTTGATGATCTGCAGCGAGACCTCGGCATGCGCGGCCGGGATGGTCAAGTTGACGACGATATCAATGTCGTCGCGCGCCAGCAGGTCATCGACGCTGCAGGCGGTCAGTCCGTGCTCGGCGGCGAAAGCCTCCGCCCGCTCAGCGAGAATATCGGCGCAGGCGGTGATCTTGATGACATCGAATGGCGCGCAGCCTTCCATATAGGCCGGCGCGATATTGCCGGTGCCGATGAGGCCAACGTTTAATGTTTGCACGGCGTCTCCTCATTTGAGTTCGTGGATGTTCCCCTTCCCTCATTTTGGGGACAGGGGATGGGGGCATCACATATCTAACACACCCCATCAGTCAAACCGGCCGGCAGGGCAAGAGGCTGCTCCAGCGTGCTCTTGATTTCGATGTGCCGTCCCTGTTCTGACGATTCTTCCAATGCCAGCATGATCTCCAGGGCGTGGAAAGCGAGATCGCCACTGGCGCGATGCGGGCGACCCGACTGGATGGCGTAAGCCATATCGGCAACGCCGGCGCCGCGGCCAATGTTGGTGCTATGCGTCAGCGGGATATCAACCCAGTCCATCGTCCCGCCCTTAAAGACCGATACCTCGCCGTCAAAGCGGTTCGGGTCCGGCACGCTGAGCGAACCCTCGCTGCCGTGAATCTCGATCATGGGCAGGTTGTTTCCCCAGACATCAAAGCTCATAATGATCGTCGCGATGGCGCCGTTTTCGAATTCGAGGGTGCCGGCCACGTGCGTATTGACCTCGACCGGCAGCCGCTGCCCCATCAGCGCTTCGCTGGTGGCGACGCGCTCGGCAAAGGTCATCCGCGCCGAGCCGGATACCCGCGCGACCGGTCCCATGAGATTGAGCAAGGCGGTCACATAATAGGGACCCATATCGAGAATCGGTCCGCCGCCCTCGAGGTAATAGAAGCCGGCGTTGGGATGCCAGCGCTCGTGTCCGCGCGAGAGCCAGGTCGCCGTCGCCGCCACCGGCGCGCCGATCAAGCCATCGTCGATCGCTTTGCGCGCAGTCTGCCCGCCGCCGCCGAGGAAGGTATCGGGCGCGCAGCCCATGCGCAGGCCCGCCGATTTAGCGGCCTTGACCACAGCTTCGCCATCGGCGCGGTTGATCGCCAGCGGTTTTTCGCAATAGGCGTGTTTGCCCGCCTCGATGATCTGCAGCGAGACTTCGGCGTGAGCGGCCGGCAAGGTCAAGTTGATAACAATATCGATATCATCGCGCGCCAGCAGGTCATCGACGCTGTAGGCGGTCAGCCCGTGCTCGGCGGCGAAAGCTTGCGCCCTGTCTTCCAGAATGTCGGCGCAAGCGGTCAGCTTAATCACATCAAAGGGCGCGCAGCCCTGGATATAAGCCGGCGCGATGTTGCCGGTGCCGATGATGCCAACGTTTAGAGTTTCCACAGTCCCTTGCCCCTTCTATTCATTAAATCACAGTTTGGAAGACCCGCTGGCATGCCTGGACGTCTCTTGTCAGTGGCACATCTGCCATCGGCGCCTCTTGATTGCAGCGCAAACTTGCATAATCAGAACACTTGTGCTACCATCGGATACGTCAACGAGCTTCAGCAAGGAGAACACTTGAAGAAAAAATACGACATACAAGCTGAGCTAAATGCCTTCGTCGATCTCCCTCCGCATCGTCAAGCCGAAGTCATTCTCGCAGCGGCCGCCAGACTTGAGCGTTTGATCAGCCGCTGGCAGGAGCGGTTCAACGCCAATCGAGCCCGCTACGAAGAGATTATAAATTCCGCGGCGGACACAAACCGGTCACAAGCACCCCATTTCGGACACAACGCGGACGTATCGCCCGATTTTCGGTCACATACGCCCGGCTCGGCGGTCACAACGGACACAAGCGGGACACAACCCCACGACCCGGCGGTCACAACGGACACAAACGGGACACAACCGCATGACCCGGCGACCGTCGGTGGCAAGGGCGGCGACCAATTCACGACATGAATTCGGGGATGTTGCCCCGAACGGGCGCCTTATTGCTGACCGGCTTCGCCCAGTTGATGGCGTTGGCGATCACCTTGTGCACGATCGGCAGGTGGAAGATCGGATAGGTCTCATGCCCAGGGCGGAAGTAGAAGATCTTGCCCTGCCCGCGCTGATAGCAGCAGCCGCTGCGGAAGACCTCTCCGCCTTCGAACCAACTGATGAAGACCAGCGTATCGGGCGGCGGAATGTCGAAATGTTCGCCGTACATCTCCGCTTCGTCGAGTTCAATATATTCCGGCAAGCCATCGCAGATCGGATGGGAGGGATCAACCGTCCAGATCCGCTCCTTCTCGTCAGCTTCGCGCCAGCGCAGCATGCAGCCGGTGCCCATCAAGCGGCGGAATATCTTTGACAGATGCCCGGAGTGCAGCACGATCAAGCCCATGCCATTCAGCACGCGCTCTTGCACGCGGTCGACAATCTCATCGCAGACCTCGCCATGCGCCATATGCCCCCACCAGGTCAGCACATCGGTATTGTCGAGCGCGTCTTGCGTCAGCCCATGCTCCGGCTCATCGAGCGTGGCGGTGTGGATGTCAAATCCAAAAGGCGCGAGGCCCTTCGCCAGCGCCCCGTGGATGCCCTCGGGATAGACTTCGGCGATCTGCTTGTCGAGCTTCTCATGCCGGTATTCATGCCAAACGGTTACTCGCAGTGGATTCATCGTATTCCTCGTCAACAGAGAATCTATTCGAACGGGGGAGATTATGCCCGCTACGGCGTCGATTTACAATTGAATTCTGCTGATCGCTTGTACGTGGCTTCGTGCGATCGTGGATTTGTCGGTTCAGATCGCCCGCCCGACCTTGACCTAAGCCGTCGAATCCGGTTCGAACTGCACTTTGCGGTAAATGAATTCGAGTGGAATCTCAGAGTCAAGCGTAGGTATGACCAGTTTGGATTCTAGCCCGTTGTATTTGCTATAAGTCCACCCGTCGTCCAAACGCGTATAAGCTTCGATCAGGGGCTCGTCCTGTGATACCAGAAAGTACCCCTGCAAAGAAGGGATTTGCAGGTATTGCTCAAGCTTGCGCGTACGGTCGAGCTTTTCTGTAGACGGCGATGAGACTTCAAACAGCAGGGTGGGATTCTCTAACGGACCCGACTTTGCGCCGCGGTGGAATCTGGGTTCGCCGCATACTACTGTGACATCAGGGTAAGTATATGTCGCGATGGAGTCGACCATTACTTGCATCCCGGCATACACGTCGCCGATTCTGTCCATGAGCGTAAAGTAAAACCAGCTGACAAGTGCGGCAATGACAATTTCGTGTGATCGGCTGCCACCTGGCATGGGGTAAATCCTGTTGTCTATGAGCTCATTTCTGTAGGGTTGCGCGTTTTCCCATTTTAGGTACTCTTCCGCGCTCATCAGGCGTTCCGCTATTTCCGTCGCCATCATTCGCTCCAACTGCTAAGACTGTACACAGTAAGCATAACACATCAGCGCAGCAGGTTCATGCAAAGCTCTAAAGCCGCCAGGGCAATCGCATCAAATTGATCGAAGCAGCTGAAGCAAGAAATCGTTATCCATCGCTGCGCGGAAGCGTTTTTGCCGTAAGCTGCTTTTGCCTGTGTCACGCTTGAGCAGATTCAAAGCTATAGCGCGCAAGGTTGCCATATTTTCGGAGCTTTCGCCGTCTCGGATGCGAGAATAATCTTCGCCGAAAGTGACATCCAAGACCCAATGGCAACTGTTTTCGATTGCCCAGTGACGCCGGGTTGCCTGCAAGATAACGGCGGCAGACGCCTGAAGGCTACTGATGTAATAGGCTGTCTGGTGGCTAATCTGCCCGTTATGACGGCGCTCTCGCTGGACACGGATAAGGCTACGCAGGTCAGCCCATCCCTGATAGTGGCGAATATACTCAAAAGCTTTGGGATCACTGAGCACCCAGCATTTCCGTATTTCAATCCGTCCCCTTGACTTGTTAGTCGTTTTGTCGAAGGCACAGTCCATGCCTTCAAATCCATGTTTGTCACCATAGCTGAACCAATCGGCCATGTCCTGCTTTAGATTCTCTTGGTTGCCTTTGACCTGTAGAATGTAATCCGCTTTCTCGTCCCGAATCGCTTGCGCAATCTTGGTTTGACATCCCAAAGCGTCTATTGTCACAATGCAACCGGAAATATCCAGCAGACGCAGCAACTCAGGAATGGCCGTCATTTCATTGGATTTATCAGCCACTTTGCGCTGTCCTAATACCAAGCCATTTTCACTTGCCCAAGCACTGACCAAATGGATAGCCGCTTTGCCGCGCATCTTGTCGTGGCTGCCGCGCAAGGTTTTGCCATCAAGCGCAAGCACTTGTCGCTTATTGACTGCAAACACCGACTCCACCCAGCGCATAAAGCAACGCTGGAACGCCTCATGATTGATCCTGGCAAATACATAGCCGAAGGTATCATGCGATGGAATGCCATGCTCTAACTTCAGAAACTGGCGAAACCAAGCCTCTTTCGCTTTGCCTACGGTTTCGATGCCAACCCAACTATCCGCGCCACAGAGCACCGCGCAAATGGCGATGATAATGATATCGAGCAATTTATGGTCACAGCGTCCCTCTATTCGCGGATCGGGCAGATCAGCAAAACATTCCTCTAAATTCAATCCTCTACCTTTTGACATGAGGCAACTCCTCTTTTTGCCTCAGTGTCTCCCCAAAATGATTTTGATGCGATTGCCCTGCTAAAGCCGCGCCTTTATCCCCGCCATCGCTTCCAGCGCCTTGATGATGCCGTGGTTGCCTTCGGCGCCCATGCCTTGCGCTTGCAGCGTCCGATACAGGTTGAAGCAGAGCGCCGTCGCGATCACCGGTATGCCCATCTCATCAGCCGCGCCCAGCACCAGCCGCAGGTCTTTCTGCTGCAAATCAATCGAGAAGCCGGGCTCCCAATAATCGTTGATGACTTGGGGACCGCGGTTCGCCAGCATCCAACTGCCGGCCGCGCCGCCGGTCACCGCTTGCAGCATCTTGTCCAGGTCGACGCCACCCGCCTGCGCGAAGAGCAGCGCCTCGCTTGCCGCCAGCATATTGACGACGCAAAGAATCTGGTTCGAGAGCTTGACCGTCTGCCCGGCGCCAGCGTCGCCCACGTGGGTGATGGTCGTGCCCATCGCCTCGAAGCAAGGCATGGCGCGCGCCACGTCTTCATCACTCCCGCCGATCATGATGCTGAGCGTGCCATTGGCCGCGCCCTCGCTGCCGCCGCTGATGGGCGCGTCCAGCATGGCAACGCCCTTCGCCTTCAACTGCTCGCCGATCTCGACCGTGTTGACCGGATTGATGGTGCTCATATCGATCACCAGGTCGCCAGCGCTTGCGCCGTGTATCACGCCGTTCTCGCCCAGCACGACCGCCTCGACATCGGGCGTGTCGCTGACGCAAATGATGGTGATGTCGCTGGCTTCGGCGGCCGCGCGCGGCGAATCGGCGCCGGCTGCTCCGCGCGCCAGGAAGGGCTCCATGCGGCTCGTGGTGCGGTTCCAGACCGTGACCTCAAAGCCGGCTTTCATCAAGTTGTCGACCATGCCGCGGCCCATGATGCCCAAGCCGATGAATCCGATCTTTTCGCTCATGACGTTTAGTCCTTCTTCTGTTGGTTGGCTTACGCGGTCTATGGTAGCGCGAATGGGCGCGGAGGGACAAGCTGGGGGTGGCCACTTATTTGTAAAGGCAGAATCCAGCGAAGAAGTCATGCGGGAGGTGTGGTGGCATCCTCAGTTGCATTTGTGGCATGAGGCTCTTTTGTAGCTGTCAAGAGTTCTTGTGTCGAGGGCGGCGGAGTCTCACTTGGAATTGCAGTGCGAGCAGCATCCTTAGTCAAGTGCTGGTTTATCACGAGCATAATTACGCCACCTAAAACAAGAATGATGACCCCTTGTCCGATTGCAACAGCCTTTTCTGCAAGAAAGGAAATTGATCGTTGCTTTAGAGTTTTTTTTGGAACAATGATTTCCCTTGATGCATGTGTAGTATTTTGAGAGCTCGGTGTGCGCTCGGGTGACTCCAAGAGTACGTATTCATGTTCTTGTTTACAGTTCTCCAAAGCATAGATGGTTCCGCAGTCAATACATATACCAGTAAGCTTGGTATCGCATTTCAGTCTTGTATCATGCTGGGGGCAAATGTACTCGACATGTGGGCCTGAGACTACGCCGAGGCGTACATACTCTTTAAGAAGCGGTTCTAGCTTGTTTCCAAGGCCGGTATGAGTCCTTGCACTGAAAGCGTCAAAGCGTTTGCGATTGGGATGAGCGAGGTACTTGTCAAGCTTCTGCACATCGTCAATGGCGTATATTTTTCTAGGGCGTTACGCGCTATATTTTCGGATTTCTTGAAGTACATGTCGTATATCCGATTCAACTGCCTGCGCTGCGATTCCAATTCGCTGATCACTTTCATATCGCGCGTAAACATAAAGTCCCAGAGGATCGCGTTCTGGTATGGGCCAAGCAAGTGACGTGTCAGTTGGATCTGCTGAATCATCCAAGCTGTTGGCTACTTGCTGTAATACGCTGTCATCAAAGAGATCCTCCTGCGTACCGCTTGTAATAGCAATCCGCCCCCCAGTGTCTGAAGAGCGAAACGTCTTTCGGCGGTGGTTAATATCCCTGACGAGGTATAGGTTCTGCATCAATGTTCTCAGTGGAACAGGCGCAAAGAGCTTATCAATGTCAAGCAATTCTTTAAGATGCGCGATCATTATGCCGCGAGTTTCTCGGTAATTCCTGTCGCTGACTTTCCGAATCAGTATTGTGGCGGTTCCATTCTTGATATCCAATTCGAGCGAGGAAACTTCCTGCTCCTCTGTTTCACGGAATGCAAGATGCACAATGCGTTCCATACCGGATCCATCGTTACTAGGTTCAAATGGTGGTGGTGTAGCATCTTCGGATTCCTCTCTTACCAGCGAAATGATTCTCTCTGTCCATAGAAACCGAAGTCTGCCGTCGCCACAATACTCCGCCTTGAACAGTTCTGGCAATTCACCGTGTTTTACATTGCGCTCTTTCTTGAAGATGTCTGACAAATTCGCCATGCCGAAGCGCGCTCGCACCCACTCTTCGTCGGTCCATTGCGCCGACCAATCGTCCTTGTCTCGGTCCCTACCTCTAAACTGCAACAAGTACACTTGCTGATGTCCCCAGCCGCGCAAGGCATGCAGAATGTCGGCCAAGTCGGCCGGACCAAGAATTCCGCTCCTTAGAAGCTTGAGGATCTCAGTACGCAACCTGTCTTTGGTAGGTCGTTTTGGCAGATTAGAATCGTGACGGCGTCGCAAGAGTTCCGCGACAGGCTCTGTTGTACGAGCCAACAAGGCACGAATCTGACGCTCTCCAGGCAGACCGCTACCGTCAGTCTCGAACTGGCTGTCATCAAACATGGACATGGGGAAACTCAGTATCTATTAGCATTCACTTCCTTAAGTTTATACTAGCAGATGGAAGTCGAATTGAAACCAGGGATCATCTGTCGCTTTTGAAAGTCTAACCCTTGCGAGCAGCAGCAGCGGCTTGCCAATTCGCTTGATTTGCGTTTAACTCTGGGCAGGTGGCGCTTGAGGCAAACCAGCATGGCAGAACCCAACTTCAGTAACCGAACGCTTTATCACGGCGACAACCTCGAATTCTTGCGCGGCATGAACAGCGAGACCGTGCATCTCATCGCCACCGACCCTCCGTTCAATAAGAACCGCGACTTTCACGCCACGCCCGACAGCCTGGCGGCCGGCGCTCGCTTCAAAGACCGCTGGCGCTGGGACGATGATGTGCAAGAGGAATGGTGGGAAGCGATAAAGGATGACTGGCGCGGTGTATACGAAGTGATTGACGCGGCGCGGGCGAGCTACGGCGATGATATGGCTGCGTTTCTGTGCTGGCTTGGAGTTCGCCTGATGGAGATGCGGCGGGTCTTGCGACGGGATGGCAGTATTTATCTGCATTGCGATCACACCGCGCACGCCTATACCAAATGTCTGATGGACGGCATCTTCGGACCCACAAACTTCCGCAATGAAATTGCCTGGTGCTACACAGGTCCTTCCAATACGAAACGATGGTTTCCGCGCAAGCACGACACCATTCTCTTTTATACCAAAAGCAGCAATCAAACCTTCAACAGGGAAGAAGTTCGTGTTCCTTATCATCAGGAAACCCTTGCCAGGCGCGGGCGTATTGAAGGGGAACGCAGCATCATATCAGCTTCGGTGAAGACAAGCGACCGCAGAAGCGCAACCGAGGTTGAAAGCGAATTTGGTGGTGGAAAAGTACCGGAAGATTGGTGGGCGGACATTCCAATCCTGACCAATCAGCGCGAGCGCACCGGCTACCCAACGCAAAAGCCGCTCGCTTTGTATGAACGAATTATCAAAGCGAGCAGCAATGAAGGCGACATTGTGCTCGACCCATTCTGCGGCTGCGCCACGACGCCCATCGCCGCTGAACGATTAAAACGACAATGGGTGGGCATGGACATCTGGGACGGGGCGTATACCCAAGTTATGGAGCGCATGGAGCGAGACACAATTCTACGCTTTGACGATAAGAGCCATGTGACTTTGCCGCAAGTGCATTACAGCGACGAGCCGCCACGATGCACAGACGACAACGAATTAGCCGCGCCGGGGCTGATACTGAAGATACCGCGTGCAATGGAGCCCTGGGAGAAGTTGACGCATCGGCAAATCGTGAGTGTTCTGGAAGTCGCGCAGCGAAGCAATGGCAACGTCATTTGCGCCGGATGTGGACGCGAACTGGAACGCGAGTTCATGGAACTGGATCATATTACGCCTCGCTCAGACGGCGGCGAGAATCACATACGCAACCGCATCTTGCTTTGCCGACCTTGCAACGGCAGAAAAGGGCAGTATCTGACACTGCGCGGCTTGCTGCGTGAGAACAAGAAAGCAAAATGGATAAAGGACGAAGGCTTGGCACAAATGGCGCGAGAAGCTGCGCGCGAGAGAGCGGACTGGATGCGGGACAATTTTGAGAGCGAGGAGTGCCAGAATATGATTAAGGACGGTTAGCACTCCGCCAAGCTTTTCTTTGTAAACTCGAAAACGGCTACTCGTATCCCAACCCCCGCACCGCCCGCCAGAAGCGCTCCGCGTTCGCCAGCTTGACTTCATCGTAGCCGCGAATCATATCAGGCAGTTGCGCCAGTTTCGTGACCTGCGAGTAGTTGTCCTCAGTCAGCGTCTCCAGCGCGTGGAAGACGAGCCGCCGATATTGAACGATCAGGTCCCGCTCGGTCCGCCGCACACGGTCGTAGCCGAAGAAGTCGAAGCGGGTTCCGCGCAGGAAACGCAGCTTATGCAGCCCGCGATAAACGAGGTCAAAAGAGCGCCCGACCTTGATTTTGCGCTTCAAGCCCAGCGCTTTCAGAATGGGCGGCTGCAAGTGATAGTGGAATTTCGCGCGCGCGCCAAACTGTTCTTGCATCGCCGCGCGCAGCTCCGGCTTCAGGCTCAGGCGCGCCACTTCGTATTCGTCTTTGTAAGCCATCAGCTTGAAGAGGTAGCGGGCGAAGGCTTCGCTCAGATCCGTCGTCTCCGGGCAGACAGCTTGTTCGGCCGCGCAAACCCGCCGTACATCGGCGATGTAGCGCCGGGCGTAGGCTTCATTCTGGTAGGCGATCAATTCCGGCACGCGAATATCAAGCAGCCGTTTCAATTCGCCGCTTGCGCCGACGGTGTCAATCAATTGCCGCGCCGCCGCTGAAGGCTCCGCCACCGTCTCGACCGCGCCAGCTCGCTCGATTTCAATGTTCGCCAGCCAGGCCGGCTCAGCGACGGCGAGGCGTCCCGCGCGGAAAGCCTGCTGATTGTCGTCGACCTTGACGCCGTTCAATTCAATGGCGCGCTCGATGGCAGCCGCCGACATCGGCAGGGTCCCGGCTTGATATGCGGCGCCGATGACGATCATGTTCGCCATCATATGATCATCAAACAGCGCCTCCGCCAAGCCGATGGCGTCGAAGAAGACATTGTCGCCCGCCAGCGTCTGACGGTTGATCAACTCCAACAGGTGATCCGCTTCCGGGTATTCGACCGTCGTATCGCGCACCATGGCGCCGGTTGGCACTTTGCTGGTGCTGACGATGGCGACGCTGCGCAGCGGGTGGGCGCGGATCAGGTTCTTTGTTTCGGTCGCCGTCAAGACGTCAAAGACGAGGTAGGCGTCAGCAGCGGCCGCGCCGATCTTGGGCGCGATATCGATTGGCTCCCTGGTGATCTTCAAGTTTGAGACCACCGGACCGCCCTTTTGACTCAAGCCGGTTTGGTCCAGCGAGCGCACGTGAAAGCCATCCAGCGCCGCCGCCGTGCCCAGCACTTGATTCGAGGTGACGACGCCGGTGCCGCCGATGCCGGTGAAGAGAATATTGGCCTTCCCGTTGACGCGGCGATTCGGCTCAGCGATTTCCCGCTCGACGCGAAAGTTCGGTTTCGTTTCCAGGGCGGGCGATTCTGCGGGAATCACACTCATGAAGGCGGGGCAGTTGCCTTCGAGGCAGGTGTAATCTTTGTTGCAGGAGGACTGATGAATCTGCGTCTTACGGCCGAATTCGGTTTCGATCGGCTGTACGCTCAGGCAATTTGATACCGAGCCACAGTCGCCGCAGCCTTCGCAGACCGCCTCATTGATGACGATGCGCAGGGTAGGGTCGGGCTCGAAACCGCGCCGGCGTTTGCGCCGCAGATTGGCCGCGCATTCCTGATCGTAGACC
Organism: Phototrophicaceae bacterium; assembly: GCA_965205125.1. Taxonomy (GTDB): domain Bacteria; phylum Chloroflexota; class Anaerolineae; order Aggregatilineales; family Phototrophicaceae; genus UBA6055. The sequence continues at coordinate 351,602 of CBDBFY010000001.1, read as the reverse complement.
AGAGCCGTGACGCCGGGCGTGTCGCGAAGCAGCCGCTGCGCTTCATCCAGACGGTCGCGCTCCCAAACTTCCGCCCCTGGCGCCCAGGAGGCTTCTGGCGGAAACTTCTCCGGATCAGCTGAGACGACTATGGTCTTCGATACGCCTTCAGCGTAGAGCAAATGCGTCAGTTCTGGCACGGGCATTAAGCCGTCGGCTGCTTGCCCGCCGGTCATCGCCACCGCCGAGTTGTAGAGAATCTTGTAAGTCATCGTAGTGCCGGCCGCGGTCGCTTGTCTGATCGACAGGGATCCACTGTGGGCGAAGGTGCCATCGCCGATATTCTGGAAGATGTGATCGATATCAGTGAAGGTCTCGGCGCCGACCCAATTCGCGCCTTCGCCGCCCATTTGCGTGACGCCGCCCGTATTCCGATCCATCAAGATGGCCAGGGTATGGCAGCCGATGCCGGCCGCCGCCATTGAGCCTTCCGGCACCTTGGTCGAGCGATTATGCGGGCAGCCCGAGCAGAAATAAGGCGAGCGCGCGGCGATCGGAATTGTGCCCAAGTCGGGCGCTTGGTTGATCTCGCGCAGCCGCCGCTCCAGAAGCGGGGCGTCGACGCGTCCCTTCAAACGCCGCGCCAGAATCCTCACGATATCGTCGGCATCCAGTTCATTATCCGCTTTGACCAGTTTGCCTCCCGCCTCGTCTTTCTTGCCGACGATGCGCGGCTTGTGGTCGCTGTCATAGAGCGCTTCCTTGCAGAACATTTCGATGAAGGCGCGCTTCTCTTCGATGACCAGGATCTCTTCCAAGCCTGCGGCGAATTCGCGCAGGATGTCCGGCTCCAGCGGGAAGATCATGCCCAGCTTGAGCAGGCGAATGCCCGCTCGTTCCAGCGCCGCGTCATCCAAGCCAATCTCGAGCAAGGCGCCGCGCAGGTCGTACCAAGTCTTGCCGGCGGCGATGATGCCCAGCCAGGCATCGGCGGTTGGCACGGCGATCTCGTTGATGCGATTCGCCCGCGCGAAAGCCAGCGCCGCGTCCAGCCGCGCGTCGTGGATCTCCTGCTCTTGCTGCAAGCTGTAGGGCGCCAGCAGGTCCGGATTCTGTCGAGGACGCCAGCGATGACCGTTCAGTTTGAATTCCGGTTCGACGATATCGACGCGGTCGAGGCCGACATCGACGCTGCTGTATTCGTCGGCGACATCGGTGACGATTTTGAAACCGACCCAAAGCCCGCTGAAGCGCGACAAAGCGAAGCCAAGAAGGCCGAGGTCAAGAATCTCCTGCGCGCTGCCCGGGTAGAGGATCGGCATCAGCGCATCGTAGAGCGCGACTTCGGAGTGCGAGGGGATGGTGGAGGACTTGCAGGAGGGGTCGTCGCCGGCCAGCGCCAGTACGCCGCCATGTTGACCGACGCCAGCCAGGTTGGCATGTTTGAAGGCATCGCCGCTGCGGTCTACGCCGGGTCCCTTGCCATACCAAATGCCGCAAACGCCATCGTATTTGGGAGCGGGCAGCAGGTTGACCGTCTGGCTGCCCATGATGGCGGTGGCGGCCAGCTCTTCGTTCACCGCTGGCACGAAGCGGATCTGATGTTCATCCAGCAATCCGGGGATTCGCTCTAGCACGAAGTCCAGCGCGCCCAGAGGGGAGCCGCGATAACCGGTGATCAAGCTGGCTGTGTTTAATCCGCGCAATTTGTCCGCACGATGCTGATCCATCGGCAGCCGCGCCAGCGCTTGAATCCCGCTCATGATCACGGTGCCGCCGGCGGCGGTATAGCGATCTTCAAGGGTGAAATCCGCCAGTTCGGGCGATGAAGTCTGCGTTTCGGGCGTAGCTTGTTTCTCTAGCATGGATGTCCTGACCGCCGCTACGGATGCGCGTAGCTTCAATCTCGTGATTTCTCGTTATTATGTGATCGCGATGCCAAGTATTCCTAATACAATAACTGCTAGAAAAATCAGTACGGGCACAGCAAGCGCCATTCCCATGCCGAATGCCAGACCGAATTGGAATGCAGTTGCGAAACCAATGTGATGCTTGATGTGCACACCAGACGGAATCGCAACCGACGTCTTTCTATTTTCGCTGTTGGACCCCGAGATTCTACCTTTGTGCATATCGGTAGCAGGGAAATCGCTAGCCTTTCCCACACTTTCCGAGTATTCATCATCTCCGCGAGCTGTTCGTTGTCTTACCGAGATATTGCCAAATCGTTTTGTGTTGCTCATGTTTTCCGCCTCACATTTTCGCTACTGCATCAATTCCCTTTTATAACAGATTACGCCGGGATTGGCATAATTGTTCGCAGGCTGGCTACGGATGCCCTTTCTATTTTTTGATAAACCCTATCGGGAAAACGTCTGTTTGGGCGATTTACTAAGCCGCCCGACGGCGCATTCTCACAAATGTGGGCGACCCAATGGCTCGCCCCTACAGATTGCCCCTAGCGCTGGCGCTTAAATCGCTGTCAGCCAGGCGCTGGCCGCCAGGATTGCCAGGGCGAGCAGCGCGATCACAATGGTAAGAAGGCGCTCGCGCCGCTGCAAACGCGCCCACTCTTCCCGCTCGCCCAGACCGCGTTCTCGCAGCAGGCTGGCGCGCTCCAGCGCTGGCGCCACAGCGAATTGCAGCAACAAGCCGCATAGCGCCATGATGATGATCAGCACATGCTTGATCAGCAGCGCCTGGCTCCAGCGATTGTTGAAGCGCAGCAGCCCCTCGTAATTCGGGTCGGTCGACATCTGCAGCAAGCCTGTGACGATCAGCACGGCCAGAGCCAGGTTGCCCAGTATCGTGAACCGTTTGCGCAGACGGGTCAGCAGTTGAAAGAGGGCGGGCTGCTCGGCCAAGGCGCGATGTATCTCCGGCACAACGAGGAAAGTGATGAGAAGGATGCCGCCGATCCAGATTACCGTGGCGGCGATGTGCAAAAACAGGCTGAGCGCCAGCGCCGCTTCTGACATGGGTTTAAGACTGCTCGCGCAGCCAAGCCTCGTATTCCTTCTGCGCCTCGTCGTCCAGGGGATAATACTTGTCGAGGCGACCGCCTTCCTCCAGTTTCATGCGGGAGAAGACTTCCCATTCCGTTTTTTCGTTGGCGACTTCCGCGATCTTGTCCGCCAGCGCAATAGGCACGACAACGGCGCCATCGTCATCGGCGACTATGATATCGCCGGGCACGATGAAGCAGCCGGCGCAGGCGATCGGGACGTTCACCGCGTGGGGGAAAATGTCGGTCTGCGTATGGAAATTCGGCGTGACGCCACGCAGCCAAAGACCGAGGTCAAGCTGTTTCACTTCGGGATAATCGCGGATGCAGCCATCAATGACGACGCCCTTACCACCCTGCGCCTGAAATGACGTTAGCATCATTTCGCCGAAGACGCCGCTGCTCATGCTGCCCCTCGCATCGACTACGATGATGTCGCCGGGCTGGCAAGCCATGATCGCGCGGCGGTGTAGTTCGCGCTCGGGCGCGGCGGCGTATTCATCGCCCCAATGGACGTCTTCGCGCTTGGGCATGAATTGAAGCGTAACAGCCTGGCCGCAGGCGGTGGCGCCCGGGTTGAAGGAGCGCAAGCCGACCAAGTGCGGATTGCGGATGCCCGCCTCTTTCGACAGCGCGCCGGCGATGGTGGCCGCGCCGATCTCGCGCAGCGCGTCCAGCGTCGCCGCCTCGATGCGTTCGAATTGCGCCATTTCAGCCATGTTGATCTTGCCGCTCTCGCGTATCCGGTAAGCTGCTAGCGATTATACCACCCGTCTCCGTCTCCTACGATGATGCTTGGAATACAGGTGTGGCATGTATGTTGGATATCGCCCCAATAGGTCTGGCGCAGCCCTTAGCGTGACCTTCACAGGCTTGCCGATTCTGTCGTAACATGATGGGCGAATCCAAGGTTTGAGGTGGACCCATGAGCTTAAGCATCGGCATCGTCGGCTTGCCCAATGTTGGCAAGAGCACGCTATTCAACGCTTTAACCCGGGCGCAGAACGCCGTCGCCGCCAATTATCCCTTCAGCACCATCGAATCCAACCACGCCGTCGTGCCGCTGCCCGATGAGCGCCTGACGCGCTTGCAGTCCTGGGTCGGCGTCGAAAATGCGATTCCGGCGCGCGTCGACTTCGTCGATGTCGCTGGCCTGGTCCAAGGCGCGCACAAGGGGGAAGGCTTGGGCAACCGCTTTCTGGGGCATATCCGTCATGTGGACGCCCTCGCCCACGTCGTGCGCTGCTTTGATGACGACAATGTCGCGCATGTTAACGAGAAGCCGCACCCGGCCGATGATATCGCCGTGATCAATACCGAGCTGGCGCTGGCGGACTTGCAGCAGTTGGAGCGTCGCTTGGAGAAGCTGGAGCGCGAGGTGAAGGGCGACCGCGAGCTGGAGGGTCAATTGGGTATGGCGCGGCAGATCGAAGCCTTTGTCGGCGAGGGCAATCCTCTGCGCGACTTTGAAGGCCGGGATCATCCGGACTTCGTCGCCCTCGATTTCGAAATGCGTTTCCTCACTTCAAAGCCGGTCATCTATGTCGCCAACGTGGACGAAGAAGGGCTGCAGAATGGCAACAGCGACCTGGAGTCCGCCAGGGAGATTGCGGCGGCGGAAGGCGCGCTCTTGATCACGGTTTGCGCCGGGCTGGAGCAGGAGCTGGCGAGCTTAAGCGATGAGGAACGGGCCGAGTACCTCAGCGTCTACGGCTTGACCGGCAGCAGTCTGGAAAGACTGATCAGCGAATGTTATCGGCTGCTTGGCTTGATCAGCTACTTCACTTTCAACGAGAACGAAACGCGCGCCTGGACGATCGGCCGCGGCTGGACAGCGCCACAAGCGGCCGGCGTCGTGCATAGCGATATGGAGCGTGGCTTCATCCGCGCCGAGGTGATTCCCTTCACAGTCTTCGAGCAGCATCAAGACCGCAACTTGATTAAGGCGGCGGGTCTGCTGCAAGTCGAAGGACGCGATTATGTGGTGCAAGACGGCGATGTGATCTTGTTTCGCTTCAACGTCTAAGTGGCTCAGTGGCAGAAGTCGGCGATCAGGCTTGTATAGATGTCGCGGCAGCGCGCCACCGACGCCAAATCGACCCACTCTTCGATGGCATGGGCGCCGGCGCCGGCGGGACCCAGAACGACTGTCGGAATGCCGACCTCGCCGAAGAGCGCCGAATCCATCCACCAACTGCTGCCGATTAACTTGACGTCGCCCCCCAATTTGGCTTCGGCAATGCCTTTGAGCTGCTGCACGAGCGGGTGGCTCGCGTCGATGCCATAGGGGCTGCGGGCGAATGTCGCTTTTGCCTGCGCCTTGAAGTCGGGATCGGCGGCGGCGATTTCGGCGAGGATGTCGGTTGCTTCGGCCTCGACGCTGGCTCGCGTCTCGCCGGGGATGGTGCGCCGCTCGACTTGCAGTTGGCAATGCGCTGGGTACATCGAGATCTCTTCGCCGCCGCCGATCAGCGAGGCGTGCAGCGAGCCGCTCCCCAGAAGCTCATGAGTTGGGCCAGCGCGCATCGCTCGGTCGTGCGCGTCCAGCGCGACCAGGACTTTGCCCATTTTGGCGATGGCATCGACGCCCAGGTGGGGCCGCGAGCCGTGAGCGGCGACACCGAAGGTCTCGATATCGACCCAGACGAAGCCGCGGTGAGCGATGCTGATATCCAGTTCGGTCGGCTCGGCAATCAGCACGGCGTCACCTTGCCAGCGCTCCCATTCCGCCAGCAGCGCTTCGGTGCCGATGCTGCCGTATTCTTCATCGACGACGGCGCTGAGCATGACATCGCCGCGAAGATTCATCGCCTGCGCCTGCTTGAGCGCCAGCATACAGGCGGCCAGCCCGCTCTTCATATCATAAGCGCCGCGCCCGTAAAGGCGACCATCACGGATGAGGGGCTGGAAGGGCGCTTCCATATCGCTGACGCCGACGGTGTCGGTATGGGCGTTCAGCATAAGCGATTTTCCGCCGCCGCTGCGCGTAGACACTGCAGATCTCCCACGGGCGATCAGAATGACATTGGGGCGCTTGGGCGCTGCGGCCTGGACGTGGACTTCGAGGTTTCTAGCGCGTCCCCAGGCGGCGATGAAGTCGGCGATTTCGCCTTCGCCGGCGCCGCCTTGCACCAGGTCGGGATTGACCGAATTGATGGCGACGAGCTCGGACAAGAGGTTGGTGAGTTCGGTCATGAAACTGGGTGTCTCCGAATATAATGACGAAGGGATCTCGTCATCGCATGTACCTGGCGACGGCGCCATGCGCATTTGCCAGCGGTATGCGTCAATCAGGGGCAAAAGCGCTCCTTAGACCGGCGCGCAGGAATTGCGCACGATAAGCTCCGGCTCGACAAGGATACGCTTCTGGAGAGCCGGATCCGCGGGCGAGTCAAGGAGGGCGAGCAGCAGATCGATCGCTTCGACAGCGATTTTTTCGATGGGGCGTCGCAAGGTGGTCAGTTCGGGCTGACAGGTAAATGTTCCGTCGGTGCCGTCGAAACTGGTGACGGACACATCATGCGGAACAGCCAGACCCAATTCTGTAACGCCTTTTAGCGCGCCCAAGGCGAAGGCATCGGCAGCGCAGAAGAGGGCGGTCGGCGGATTCGGTTGTTGCAGCAAGGTCTTGCTATGCAGAATCGACACACGATGCAAGTGTTCCAGGGCGGCGATGTCGCCCGGCTGGTAGGGATAGTTATCGACGGTCGAGACGTAATTCTCAGGCGCGGGAATGCCTTTGGCGGACAAATACTCGCGAAAGGCTTGCAGCCGCCTGGGTACCATCGGCCAAGCCAGGCTCCCCAAAAACGCGATTTTGCGGTGTCCTAGCCCAGTCAGGTAATCGAGGATCATTTTTATCCCGAGTTCTTCATCAGTGTGCACCATCGGCGTCTCAATATCGGTTCCGGCGGCGACAGACACAAAGGGTTTGTCCAGGTTTTTCAGTTTTCGAGCCACATCCCGGTAGTTGGGCATATCGCCGAGCAAGACAAAGCCATCGAAAAGCTGACCCTGGAGAATGGTTAATTGAGCGGCGACACTGTCGGACCGGCTCTTTACGGTAGCGACAAAAAGCTCGATGTCCCTATGCTGGGCAGCGAGTTGCACCTGCATGCCCAGCCGCCCCATAAAGCCGCCAGCGGGATTAAGATTTACCGCGCCGATGATGCCGGTGCGATTTGAGCGCAAGGCGGAGGCGAGAGGATTGGGCTGATAACCCAACCGTAGGGCGATCTCGGTGACACGTTGGCGCGTTTCAGCGCCGATGCGAACGCCATCCGTCTTGTTGTTCAGAATCTTGGATACGGTACCGATCGATACGCCAGCCTCTTCCGCGATATTGCGAATGCCCACTGCCGATCTGCGAGTCAAAACGTTGGTCCTTCAGCCGGCGCAGCAGGCAGGCCGCCAGCCGCGCAGCAACTTAAACGATGCGTGAATGACTTCTCCTGAAAAAACGTTTGCGGAAAACGTTTGCTCACGTTACAATAGTCATTGTCATTGAAAGACGCAAGCATCAAACTGGAACGGACCCAGCCGAAGCCTGCCGTCTCTCAATGTTATACAGTTCTATTCTACTTAGCTAGTAGAACATGACGGAGGAAAAGGAAATGAACAGCCTGCAAACCGCAAAAGGTCGAGCGCAGTTCCTTAGGTCCATAAGTGTATTGCTGGTGCTAAGCCTGCTGTCCGCTCTTTGGCTCTCGCCGCTATCGGCGCAGTCCGAGCGCAGTATCACAGTCGGCTTAAATTCGCTACTGGAGTCGATGGATGTTCACACCGCCATCGGTCCAAACGTGATCGGTACGCGCATTTACGGTCTCTTTCACGACACCCTGCTTCAAACAGGTCATTCTGGTGAACTCGAGCCAATGTTGGCCACATCGTACGAAAATGACGGCCTTGCCTGGCGCTTTCGATTGCGCGACGGGGTGGTCTTCCACGACGGGACGACAATGACCGCGGACGATGTGGTTTACAGCTTTGGCCGCCTGCTGGATCCAGCCAATGAAGCATCCAACTTCGGGCAGGATTTGCAGCGCTTCGTCAGCGGCATAGAAGCGACCGACGCGATGGAAGTGACCATCAGGACCCACAATCTGGATCCGCTGCTTCCGCTGCGCGTCTCGAGTTATTGGGCAAGTATCGTGCCGGCGGAAGCGACCGACGCCATGGACGAGGGGACGCGCGCGTCAACGCCGCTGGGCGCGGGACCGTACAAGATCGTCGAGTTCGTCTCGGGTGATCGCATGGTGCTGGAAGCCCACGAAGAATACTGGGGCGGCGCGCCGCCGGCGAGCGAGATCGTTCTGCGCTTCATCACCGAGGACGCAACGCGCATCGCGGCTCTGCGATCGGGCGATGTCGACCTGATCGCCCAGGTTCCGGTTGACCAAATTGACGCCCTGCGAGCCGCGGGCGGATTGATTGTGTCCAGCGCCGAAACGAATAATCACATGGCGGTGAATTTCAACACGGTCAAGGGACCAACCGCGGACGTCAATATCCGGCGCGCGATGTCCCTTGCCATTGACCGCGACCTGATCGTTCAAGAGCTATGGCAGGGCTTGAGCACCGTTCCGCCCGACTACATGTTTCCCGGCGCCTTCGGCCACGATCCGGAATATCCGGGTTTCTCTTATGATCCCGAGACGGCGCGAGAATTAGTGGCGAACAGCGAGTACGATGGTACGCCGATCAACTTTCAGGCGACGGCCGGCTACTATGCCAATACCGATGTCATCATGCCGGTGATGGCGCAAATGTGGCAGGACATCGGACTGAATATCAACTATGAGCCCTTGGAGGGGTCGGCTTTCCTCGATCTTTACTTTGCGGGCGACATCATGACCAATCTCCAGCAGTTCAACGGCGCTGGCGACGGGCAGCAATTCTTCCAAACCTGGGCGGTCGAGAATATTTGGCGACCCAATTACTATCAGCCAGTGTCGGAATACGATGAACTCTTCACGTCCGTCGCGCAGTCGGTTGATGAGGAAGAACGCTATGCCGGCATTCAGTCTATGAAAGCGCTCGTCGATGCGGATGTGCCAATCGCGCCCATCTATCGCAACATTGACATTTACGCTTACCGCGATTCGCTTGAATGGCGGCCAGGTCCCGGATTCATCATGAATCTACGACCCGATAACCTGAACTTCGCTGACTAATCCTCGACTCTGGTTCCTTTGACCTGAGGCTTGCTGCGGTATCCTAAGTATGCCGCGGCAAGCGTCTGGGATTCATCACTATAAGAGGCTTGATATTTCGGCTAGCGCGTACGCTGTTGACCTTGTGGGGCGTGCTTACGCTGACCTTCGTGCTCGGCAGATTGCAGGGCGATCCGGTCAAACTGCTGCTTCCTTTGACGGCGCCGGCGGAAGACTTTGAAAACATGCGAGTCGCGCTGGGGTTGGATCAGCCGCTTCCTATCCAATACGCGACCTATCTGGGCAATATACTGCGGGGAGATCTCGGCAATTCCATCGGGTCGGGACGGCCCGTGGCTGAAGTCATCATGGAACGCATTCCGGCGACCCTTGAATTGGGCATCCCCGCTTTTCTTTTGTCGCTGTTTCTTTCCCTGCCCTTGGGCATCGTGGCGGCTCTTAGGCGCAATCAGATCGCCGACCGCGTAATTATGACGGCGAGCCTCATCGGGCATGCGCTGCCGGTTTTCATCATCGGCATTCTGCTGATTTTCATGTTCAGCGTGAACTGGCGTCTGCTACCGGCTTTCGGGCGCGGCGGTCTCGCCAATCTTGTGCTGCCGACCATGGCGCTTACCGTTTACCCTATGACGATTCTCATTCGTCTTACGCGTTCGTCAATGCTGGAGGTGTTGAACGAAACGTACATCCAGACGGCGAGGGCAAAGGGGCTCGCGCCAAGGCGGGTGATCGCCGTCCATGCGCTGCGAAACGCGCTTATCCCGGTCGTGACGATTGTTGGCTTGCAGATCGCCGGCATCATCAGCGGTTCCGCCATCGTTGAAACCGTATTTTCTTGGCCCGGCATCGGCTGGCTGGCGGTGCTGTCTATCGGCAGCCGCGATTATCCGATCATTCAGGGGATCGTGCTGCTTTCCGCATTTGCCTTTTCGACCATTAATCTGGCGGTTGACGCGCTCTATGTCGTGCTGGATCCGCGCATCCGCGAGTGACCCTATAGCGGCGATATGAATACTATGCACGCCCCGCCGGCAGAAGAGAAACTGAAAGCTGACCCTCGGTCCACCCTGGGTCACTTCGCCCGCTGGTGGAAGCATAAGAGCAACCTTGCGGTAAATCTTAGCGTGCTTGTCTTTGGCGCGATCGTCTTACTGAGCGTCTTTGCCCCTGTGCTGTCGCCAAAGGATCCTCATGCTATCGATCTTCGCAGCCGACTGAGGCCGCCGGCTTGGGTGGACGGCGCCGCGGACAGCTGGGGGAATCCGCTGGGAACCGACCGCATCGGGCGCGATGTTTTGAGCCGGACCTTGCATGGTGGACGCGTTTCACTAGTGATTGGCGTTCTGGCTTCTCTTGCCGGTCTCATGGTCGGCACCACCTTCGGTCTCATCAGCGGGTACGTGCGCGGCGCCTTTGATCAACTCATCATGTATCTCATTGACGTGCAACTGTCGCTGCCATTTGTCTTGCTGGCGATCGCGCTGGCGCTGGTCCTGGGCAACTCCCTCGTCGTCCTGATCGGGATCGCCGCCTTATCAGCCTGGCCGTTTTACGCGCGGGTCGTGCGGGGCAGCGTCTTGTCGCTCCGGCGGCGCGAGTTCACCATCGCCGCCCAAGCGCTGGGAGCATCTCCCATTCACATCATCGGTGTACACCTTCTGCCCAATGTCCTTTCACCGGTCCTGGTCATTGCGACGCTCAGCCTGGCGCGCATCATTCTCTTGGAAAGCGGCTTGAGCTTTCTCGGCATTGGCGTGCCACCGACGATTCCGTCTTGGGGAAACATGATCGATGAGGGCAGAGGCAACTTGAACAATGCCGCCTGGATTGCGCTGACGCCCAGCGTTTTCCTGATGCTGCTGACGATGGCTGTCGGCACACTCGGTGACTGGCTGCGGGACGTCACCGATGTCACGATCGATCGATAGAAGGCAAGCGACAATGCCACTCAGTTCTCAGCGCCCATGGATCATCGGACACCGCGGCGCCCCGCTCGAAGCGCCGGAAAATACCCTCAGCAGCCTCGAATTGGCCATCAGGCAGGGCGCCGATCTGAACGAGATCGACCTCCATTTATCAGCGGATGGACAGCTTGTTGTCATCCACGACGACAGCGTTGACCGCACGACCAATGGGCGGGGACAGGTTGGGGATTTATTGTTCAGTGAGCTTCGCGCGCTGGATGCCGGCAGTTGGATGGGTCCGCAGTATCGTGGTGAAAGAATCCCGACGCTCAATGAAGCGCTCGAACTGACAGCTGGTAGGGCGGGACTCGTGCTTGAATTGAAGCACGGTTCAGATCGTTACCCGGACATTGAGTGCTTGCTCGCTCGTACGCTGGCGGCCGCCGGTCGAAGGGAGGACGTTATCGTGATGTCCCGCAGTAGAGAGGCGATCAGGCGCATCAACTCGCTGAGCCCAGACATCATGACCTTGGACTTCGGCGATCCGCCGATTGCTTCTCCGGAGTGGCTGCAGCGCAGACCGCTCGTGAGACGCGGCAAACATTTTGTGCTCGCTAAGCCGTCCGAGCTTCATGCGGAACATATTGAGCATATTCTTGATCTTGGATATCAGTTGTTGTCTTCAGTCATCAACGAAGCGTTGGATCAGAATGTTGTTGACCTGCTGCAGGGCGCGCCGATTGCCGGTGTGTTCACCGATGAGCCGCTGGCTTTGAAACGCGCGTTCAATCGAAGTTAGTCGCCGCCGCTCCCGCGGGCGATGAGGATGACGTTGGAGCGCTTGGGCGCCGCCATGCACCAGGTCGGGATTGACCGAGTTGATGGAGACGATATCGGATAGGAGGTTGGCGAGTCCGGTCATGGCTATTCCTTGGTTTGGCTCGGGCAAGATGGCAGAGTCAAATGTTAGCGCAGCGGCGCGGTGGGCGGCAAATCAACCTGACTTCGCCACCAGCCACCCTCAAGCTCCCCATCAGTCGCGCCACAAGCGCCCGATAGCTCCCCAACGAATCCGGCGCAATCCTCCAATAGGCTGCCCACAGACGCCCAACATAAGCCTAACAGGTGCCCAGCAAGCCCCCGACAGCTCCCCAAGTTTCGCCCCATAGCACTGTCGCGAGTTGGAAAGGGAATGGGGAGAGTCGGACGAAGAGGCGATTTTGTTGCCGTTTTATTGCCGGGCAACATATTTTTTCGGCAATATAGCGCCTTTTATTGCCGCGGAGGCGCTTGTCGTGTGAGAAGGCGTAGATGTCCATAACAGGGAGGGTAACGGCGTCCGCGGCGGAAAGGGCGACTATTTGGTCGCGCGTTTAAGCAACTTGGGCAAGCGTGAGACGGGGACGTTCTTATCAAGCCCGGCGTATCTGCCCCTTCACATCGAGGAGCCCTAGCAGAAAGCCATGCGGGTCATCGGGTTTGGGCAGGGGCAGCTGGCGCAGCGGCTCGATGAAGTCGACCGCCAGATCGCCCTCGCTGATGATGCGGTTGATCAGCTTGCCGACATCGTTGTACTGCATGATGATGGCGTTGAGGTAATGATCGTTTTCGGTCGCTTTCCAGAGCTCGACCGCCGAGAGCAGCGCCTCGAGATTATGCACCAGCATGCCGACCTTGTAGCGATACTCGGGTTCGTGGGTGACGCCGCGGGCTTGAATCGCGTCCATGATACCCTGGCTCGCCTGGATCAGCGGCGCCGCGTCGAGCGCGATGGGCAAGCGGCAGCGGGCGATGTAATCGGCGTAATCGAAGAAGGGCGGGTGGCGGTTCACGCGGCTGCTGTTGAGAATCTGCTTGCCTTCCAGCGGGACATAGGCGTTCTCGCGCAGCGCCCGCATCCGCGCCTCAATATCGCCTTGCTTCTTGGCGCCGAGGTAGCGCCGCGTGTGCTTGTAGGTGAGCAGGGTGTTCAGGGTGTAATGACCATCAAAGACGGGGTAGACGAAGGAGTCGATGGCGTTGCCGCCGATATTGGATTCTTTGAGGAAGCCCTTGGAGCCGGTGACCAGCAGATTCTGCGAGAGGATGTCGTTGCATTTGAGCAGCAGCCAGGACTTCAGCATGATGCCATGGAATTGCAGGAAGGGGCTATCGCTGAAGGCGAGGGCGCGGAAGAAGGTGAAATTGATGTGCGCCGCCCCCAGGGCCAGATTGTAGAGTTGGCGGAAGACATTGCTGAAGCGGATCGGGTTTTCGCCGAAGATGTTCTTGCTCGACAGATGCTCGATGGCGGCGGGCAGCGAGTCGTCCACCATTTTCACGCCCATGTAGGCGCAGTGGTATTTTGAAGGCAGCGCCATCCGCTGCAAGATCTCCAGCCCGCGCCCGACCTGGCCAACCAAGATGCCGGGTCCATCGATGTCGAATTTGGTCAGGACCATGCTGCGCAGCACGTGCGTTTCCAGGCGCTTCCAGTTCTTGGTGCTGCTATGGGGCACAGCGAAGAGGGAGAGGGAGCGCGGGCCATTGGCAGACGGGTCGACCTTGGCGATGACGGAGTGGTAATCGGCATGGTAAGAATTGTTGATCAGCCACTTCTGCCCGCTGATGTGATAGTTCTTCTCGCCCGGATCTTCGCTCGCAGGCGCCGCGCAGGTGCGGACGCTGAGCAAATCGGTGCCGGTATGTTCTTCGGTCCAGCTCAGGGTGAAGATCTTGCCTTTGAGTTTCGCCGCCAGGTCGTATTCTTCGGCGGCGACCAGCATCATATAAGCCAGCCCGCTGGCGGCGCAGGCGGTCATGTAGCTGGGGTTGTTGTTGAAGTGCTTGGTGGCGACCAGCATGGAGCCCATCAAATTGAATTTGGGGTAGACGTTATCGAGCACATCCATCATGCCGGCGCGCAGGCGCTGGTAATCGAGAATGTCGCCGAACTGCGGGTCTTTAATGGTGTCCACCAGGGTTAACCCCCCTCGGTCCCCCCATAGCAATGGGGGGAAGGCAGCGGCGCGCATCGGCAGGGCATTTGGCGGTTGCCGCCGCCGTCGCTGTCGTGATTACCGGCGACGAGATCGCGCGCACTGATTTCGTGGAGTTGGATTTTCATTGTTTATTCCCCGTCAATGTAACGCCACAAGTTCCAGTAATTTATTTCATTGTCAATATCGTCATACGAGTATTCCATTTCTTTTAGGAAGATAGAGCGCAAGATCACTTCAATGTATGCGTATACTTTATTGAATGAAAAAACACATTCCTTGTTGCTTTTTGGATGAATGCGATTGTGGCGAAAGTTCGCAAGCTGGCGGACTATATGTTCTCTCTGATCCGCCGGAAAATGTTTACTATAGACGCTACTGCATGAAAAATGATCAGCGATGCAATGGATGACTTCGCTCAAGATGCCCGGCATTCCCTTCTTGGGCTTCTTCAATACTCTTTCCAGCACATAATTTTCAATGAGAGGGTAAGCCTGTAGCAAGTTAGGTTCGTGCGGTTCATCAGCCATCCGCATATAGTGAAAAGCTAAATCTTCAATGGATGCGAAATTCTCGCGCCACTTCGGAAAAAGCGTTGCGAACTTATTCATATTCTCTTCTCTGCCAAGCAAGAGCGCTTGAAATATGTGATACTCTGTGTCTTGCGTCGAGTGAGCAATATGCCCGTATTTGAGTTCTATGTCCAGTGAACCAGATCTTGTTTGATTCGAGTCTATAGCAACTGTATGGGATTCAATATGTTCTCTCCGTCCTGTGATTATCGAAAGAAAAGATATCCACTGTGAATATATTAGCGAGGTGACCTCAGCTTGTGGTGTAGGATACAAGAGTCTGATTTGAATCGAATACCGCGATGATATGTCCCTCGCTGAGCTTGACTGTCCCAGCGATATTGTGATAGTTCCAATATCAATTTCAATTGAGATGGGGTCAGGCTGGGTATACACGATTTTGTCAAGATCATTGATGCGGTAGGCTCTGCCCTTCGGAATGTTGTCCTTCCAGACATAATCTATCGTATAAGCCGTACTATATTCATTAAGGCCTGGACAAGTCACATATATGTTCTGAGGCGACTTTACTTGCGCTATTTCATCATCATCAAGCAACATACCTATAGCTACACACTCAGCAAATACAATTTCATGCTTATAGACGAAAGCTCCTACATCCAAAAACCCGAAGCTCTTTTGAGATTTGCATTCTAATAGTGTAACCGCCTTGATTTTCGGAGAATCCCAAAACACATCTCCATAGATTGTAGAATTGTTGGGAACGTATTGTCTGTCCCAATCGTATTCCTTCGGAAAAATCTCGAGGGTTGGGGCATAATCATCACCATAGGTCAATACGCCAGCAAACTTACTTTCCTCGTTTCCCTTTATCCACCACATCCCCTTCAATTCGGTTTTCTTATCCATTCTAACGCTCATCCGATCACGTCCCTCACCTGCGCCGAATAACAATGCGGAAGTAAGGCTCTTTTCCATTTACACGCAGATCTTTTCCATCATCTCCTTTTCTGAACCTTAATATCTCGAACTGCCCTGGATTGTGTTTGTTCAAGAATGTAATTGGCACACCCATTGCGCCGTCATAATCTATCGGAATCTCGGCAGTCTTTGACACTTCAATCGCATCATAGTTGTCGTACTTCGGGTACTCCTCTGGCGAGTAGCGTTTGAACAAAATAAGTTCCTCGTGCCTTTGCCGGTAGTCAAGATTGGTATACCAACAAGCGCTTCCCAGCCGGCCGTAGACGACGCCATCTACGATCCGGTAGGCGCTGCCCTCTTTCTTCGTTGCCAGTAATTCTTTTGCATAGTCTTTAGGAACATCAAATAGCATGTCCTTGCCGCGCGGCGTGATCCCAAGCCACAATTTATTATCCTTAATCAAGGGGAAAATCTCTTTATAAGTGATCGCGTTCTGATGACCGATGATCAGAAACTTCTTGTCATACTCAATCAACTGCGCCACATATTCGCGGAAAAGCGAAAAGGGCGGGTTTGTAACCACGATGTCGGCGCCCTTTAGCAGCTCGATACATTCCGCGCTTCGGAAATCGCCATCGCCTGCGAGGTAGTGTATGCCGATGTCTTCGACTGAGGGAACGCCGGTCTCGTTCTGCGTCCCATCGTATTCCAGCCAGATTGCCTTTTCCGCATCGTGCTGGCTGAACATATCCATTTGCTGATTCTTGTAGCAGGTCGTAATCAGTTTCTTCAATCCGAGCACGCGGAAATTGTAGGCGAAGTAATGAAAGAAGTTGCTCACGCGCGGATCATCGCAGTTGCAATAGACGACCTTGCCGCGAAAGTGGTCGGTGTAATGGCGGAGTTCGTTCTCTATGTCAACAAGCTGGGTGTAGAACTCGTCTTTCTTGTTCGACTTGGCTTTGTGCAGATTTTGGTTTTTTGCCATGTGTTGTCTCGCTTGGCGGGCGACCCAATGGCTCGCCCCTACAAGTCTTTCTCTGTGCCCTCTGTGTCCTCTGTGGTGAAGATCTTTCCCTACTTCGCCAGCGCCTCGCGTGGAGACGAAAACTGCTGCGCCAGGCGGTAAAGGCGGAGCAGGAAGTCGCGCGGGGCTTCGAAGCGGCGCAAGGACCGCTGCCGCATGAGCGGGAGGAAAGCCGTCTCCAGAGCGCTCTCGCTGATGATCTGATTGAACTGATTGACGAAGGCATTGTGCTGCATGGTCACGGCGTTGAGATATTCGTCTTCATCGGTGGCTTTCCACATTTCGCAGGCGGCCAGCAGCGCCTCCATCCAGTGCAGCATGGTGCCAAGTTTGTAGCGGTGCTCGGGGTCGGTTGTCAGGTCGCGCGCGTTTAGCTCGTCGGTCAGCGACTGCATCTGCGTGACGAGGCGGCGGGCGTCCAAGTCAATTGGCAGCTCGAGGTCTTCGATGTATTGGGCGTAGTCGAAGAAATCGGGATTGCGCAGTTTGCGCGAGTGGGCGCGGATTTGATCGGCGCCGGCTGAGCTGGCGAGACCGTAGCGCAGGGCCGACATGCGCTCCTCCACGTCAGCGCGCCGCGTCGCGCCCAGGTAGCGCTTGGCGTGCTTGGCGGTCATCAAGGTGTTGATGGTGTAATGTCCATCAAAAACGGGCAGCACGAAGGAATCGATAGCGTTGCGCCCGATGACGGATTCGGCGAGGAAGCCCTTCGAGCCGACCACCAGCAGATTTTGACCGAGCAGTTCATTGGCGCGCAGCAGCAGCCAGGACTTGAGCATGACGCCGTGGAATTGCAAGAAGTTGCTCGCGCTCAGAGCCAACGCGCGATAATAGATGAAATTCAAGACCGCGGCGCCCATGACGATGTTGTACATCTGCCGCAGCACATTGCTGAAATTGATCGGATTCTCGTTGAAGATGCGTTTCTTCGCGAGATGCTCGATGCTGGCCGGGATCGCTTCGTTGAGCAGGTTGATGCCGACATAAGCGCACTGGTATTTGCTGGGCATGGCCATGCGCTGCAGGATTTGCAAGCCGTGCCCGACCTTGCCCAGCAGACGTCCCGGTCCGTCAATGTCAAAACTGGTGAGCACCATGCGCCGCAGAACGTGGGTCTCCAGCCGCTGCCAGTTTGTGCAGCTGCTTTGGGGCACGAGGAAGATTGAGAGCGAGCGCGGACCGCTGGAATCGGGATCGGTCTTGGCGACGATGGTGTGGTAATCAGCGTGATAGGAATTGTTGATCAGCCACTTGCGCCCCTTAAGATAGTAGTCGACGCAAGCGGGATCGTCGCCCATTGGCGTAGCGACGGTAGCTGCGCTCAATAGATCGGAGCCGATTTCTTCTTCGGTCCAGCCGAGGGTGAAGAGGCTGTTTTTGAGGTCTTCGGCGATCTCGTCTTCGCCAGCGGCGATGATGGTCATCCAGGCGAGCATGCTGGCGCCGGCCGCGATCATGACATCGGGTTCGTCGCCGTAGAGCTCAGTCCCGACTTGCAGCGATTTGTGCATATCGAAATCGGGCAGGAGCGCGTTATAGAGATGCAGGATCGACTGACGCAGTTGGTCGAAGTCGACGATGTCGCCGAATTGCGGGTCGTTTATGTACATGCTTGCCAGTCCACTTTGTCAGCGCGCAACTCAAACAGCGTAGTATACGCCAACAGCCGCCGACGCTCAATAGGGCGCTTGCTGGGGAGTGGTGAATCATTGATATACGAATTCAAATAGATGAGCATCGTAATTGGGATACTGTTGACGATACAACTGCCGCTGATTCCAAGCATAAGTAAAGAGCTTCACTGCCCGCCGGAGCGCATCGGCACAGCGGGAAAAACAGCGGGAACGCCGTTGCAAACGAGATAGATAATGACGAAGTTCCGCATTCACGCCTTCTACCCGATAAGTCTCGCTCTTATTCGGCATCGGTATATGCTTGCCCGGATAATAGACCAGTTTCTTGTACGAGGCCATCAGATCGCTGTAGTACCAGCGCCCTCTCGGGCTTTGATCTACCAGGTTTTGCAAAGTCGCTTCATCACGCTTTTGGCTCACCAGTGAGCCGACAATGCAACTGCTAGCTCGCTCGACCAAAGTGATTATGTACCATCTGTTTTTTTTCGCCCGACAAAAGTATGCAACTCATCCATCTCAAGGATATGCAGTGGCTTCTTTCGCGGTATCGGCGCCGGTGGCAGTTGATCGGCGCAAGCTTTCACCCAATTCATTATCGTCACATGATGAACCTTAAAATGACGGGCGATCTTTCGGTAACTCAAGCCATCCGCATAGTATTCAACGGCTAATTGCCGCATTTCCTTGCTATATCGACGAGATTGTGCAACATAACGGCGGTCGCAGGGCTTGCACTTGTACATTTGACTTCCGTAACCAGTGCGACCTGCCTTTACTTGTTGTTCTGTATCTTCGCAGTGGGGGCATCTTTTCATATATTCAGTTTATCATATTAACATATTCACCACTCCCCTTGCTGGGCGAAAATTCGTCGTATTTCACAAAATGCAACTATTGAAACACCGTCGGCGGACGAAAGCTACGATCCGGCTCAGGCGTCGCGCACTTGCTTGACGATCTCGCGCAGCTGCCGGTCGAAGTTTGGATCGGCCGCTTTGAACTCTTCGCCGCTGATGACCAGGGGCGCGCCGAAGACGACAATCTCCGCGCCCAAAGCCAGCGTCTCAATCGCTTGCGGCACGCTCAAGCCGCCGACTGCTTGCACAGGGATATCGACGGCGGCTAGCACGTCTTCGAGGTCATCGAGCGGGCTGAGCCCCGGGATCATATTGCGCTCGTCGAAGCCGGTGTGCACGATGATGTAATCGACGCCCATGTCCTGCGCCTGGCGGGCGCGGCCGGGTTTATCGGGGCAGAGCATGACATCGCACATCACTTGCTTGTCATAGCGCCGCGCCATCTTGACCTGTTCAATGATGCTGGCATCGTGCGCCTGGCCCATGACGACGACCATATCGCCGCCGGCTTTGAACATCATCTCGGCTTCCAGCCCGGCGCCGTCCATCGTCTTGAGGTCGACCACGATAGGCGTATCGGGGAAGTCCCTTCGGAAGGCGCGCACGGCATGCAGGCCTTCGGCAAGCAGCAGCGGCGTGCCGACTTCGAGCCAGTCGACGCCGGCCTTGACCGAGGCGCGGGCCAGGTCGAGCGCTTCACCCAGGTCGATGACATCAATTGAGATTTGGATTTTGGCGTCTATGGTATGGTCTCCCTTATTGTGCATTTGCGGGCGACCTGATAGCTCGCCCCTACACGTCTTCGTTTATGACGCTGGTACGAGAACCGACTTGACGTTGACGCCAGCTTCCATTTCTTCGAAGGCTTCTTCCCATGCGCCGAGCTTGTAGACGCCGCCGATGATGGGTGTCAGGTCGATCTGGCCGGTTGAGAGCAAGTTCAGCGCGCGCTCCCAGGTCGAGTACAGATGGCTGAAGCAGCCTTGCAGCGTGACCGCCTTTTGCACGAGCGGGTCAAGGTTGAAGTCCATGGGCTGGGGTCCCCAGCCGATTTTGGTGATGATGCCGTTGGGGCGCACCATTTCCATGGCTGATTTCAGGGCGATGCTGGCGCCGCTGCAGTCGACGATTAGGTCAGCGCCATAGCCATCGCCGAGTGAGCGGACCAGCTCCAGCGGGTCGTCTTCGTCGATGTTGAGCGTCTTGGTCGCGCCGATTGCGGCAGCTACCGAAAGGCGCTGCCTGTCGACTTTGGTGCCGAGCATGATGATCTCGCCCGCGCCGCGCAGCTTGGCCATGAATAGCGCCATCATGCCGATGGGACCGGGACCTTGGATGACGACGGTATCTCCGGGGCGGACGACTGGCGTCTTCTCCACCAGGGCGTTGTAGGCGACACAGATCGGTTCGGTCAGCGAGGCTTGCTCGAAGGACACATTATCCGGGATGTGATGCAGGATCGCCCCCCGCGCGGTGACAAACTGAGTGAACGCGCCATCGATGAGCGCGCCATAACCGAGCCGATGCGGGCACTGATTGTAATCGCCGGCATGGCAATAAGAGCATCTGCCGCAGACTTGTGCCGCCGTCTCCACAGCCACGCGATCGCCGACCTTGAAGTTGTCGACGCCCGCGCCGACGGCGGCGATGGTCCCGCAGAATTCATGGCCCAGGACCAGCGGCAACGTGATCGCCCAGCTTTGATGATCCCGCCACATGTGGATGTCGCTGCCGCAAACGCCGGCGGCGCGGACTTCCACGATGACATCGCCCCTTTTGGGATCGGGCGGCTGGGGGATATCGCGCAGTTCGACATTTTTGTCTTCGCGTCCGTATTTGATGAGTGCGTCCATTTCGCTGGTCCTTGCTGGTTGGAGGGCGACCCGCCGGATCGCCCGTACACGATATTACGGCTGTACGCGGGCGACCTGATAGGTCGCCCCTACAATTCTCAGGTTGGGGGGGCGAAATATTTGCGGCGCATGAGATGCAGGAATTCGAGCGAGGCTTGCATTTCCTCCATGCCATTCATGCCATCTTCGATACTGACCCAGCCGTCATAACCGACATCACTCAGGATCTGGAATATCGCATCGTAGTCGTTCAGTCCGCGGCCGGTAACGCCATGCCGCAGCGCATCGGCATAGCCGACGGCGCCGTCGCTTTCGCGCAGTTCGTCCAAGGTGGCGCCGGGGGCCAGGTAGCGGTCGCTGGCATGCATGCTGACGACGCGATCGGCCACCGCCCGCAGCAAATCAAGCGGATCATCGCCGGCGACAATGGCGTTGGAGGGGTCGTATTGCACGCCGAAACATTCGCGTTCGGGAATGGCCTCCAGCAATTCGAGGAAGACATCCATTTTCTGGGCGAATTCGGGATAGCGCCAGAAGCCGTCTTTATAATGGTTCTCGAGGCCCAGGATAATGTCTTGTTCGCGCGCGACCGGCAGGACCTGCTCAATGCATTCGACGACCCACTCAATGCCCTGCTCGCGGCTGACATCGGGATAGCGCTGGCCGCTCAGGACGCGGCAGACAGCGCCAGCGCCGCCCAGGAGTTTGGTGGCGCGGATCATCGTCGCCTCGTGCTCGACCGCGCGTTTCCGTTCATCCGGGTCGGGGTGGGTGAAGTTGGGCGAGCAGCAGAGCATGGGCATCTCGAAGCCGGCGTCAGCAATGGCGTCACGCACGCTGCAAAGGTATTTGTCATCCAGGCTGGTGAAGAAACCTTCATACATTTCCAAGCCATCGGCGTCGAGGGTCCGCGCCATGTCAATCCAGTCGAAGACGGACATCGTGCGTTCGCCCGCGATGTCTTCGAGGTAGCATTTGGGAAAAGCGGCGATTTTCATGTTTATGGTCTCGGGAGTCGATCAGGTGCCGCAGGTGCTGTACAAGATGATTTGGCTGCCCTCGCCATTTTCCAGCGGACGTACGCTCGACTCCGCATTGGCAATGCCGCGGGATTTCCCCGCTTTGAGCGTGGCGATGCGCGTGTCGCGGTAGAATTGCTTGACCGTTTCGACATCATCGGTTGATTCCATGAACCAAAAGGTCTCGCCCAGGGCGCGGGCGCGGAAAAGATCATATTCGACCTTGACTGTCTTGCCATTGGGGTAGAGCGGCGCCCACCAGTTCTCGATATCGTAGCCGCATTTGATATCGGCGATCAAGATAATCAGGGCGATAAAGAACACCGAGACGCCGACCAGGATGAGCGTTGTCTTGAGGCAGCCCGTTTGGTTGCGGTTGGCTTCCACGGTGACGTTTCACTTCCTTACCAATATGATGACGATTTAGAGCGTCCGCTCGCCAGGCACTGCAGAAGACGCTCGCGACGGCGCCGAGCCAATGTTATCACAAAGCACGCTGGATTTGGCGCGCGACATTTCACAGTCGGCAATTGACGGAGAAAAGTCCAGAGAACTTGTCCATTGCATACGGGAAACAGCCGTGTTATATTGGCGCATTGTACATACATTTATGTACATATCAAAAGTCTTCTTTAGCCAGCGCCAGATTTTATGCCTGAGAAACTCGATAAGATCCGTCTCGACCATAACAGCTACATTTCGCTTCATGTGCAATTGCATAACCAGTTGCGCGGGTTAATCGTCTCGGGACGATGGCAATTCGGCGAGCGCATCCCCACTGAAATGCAGCTAGCGCGCCATCTCGATATTAGCCGGACGACTGTGCGCGTCGCCACGCAGCGGCTTGAAGTTGAAGGCTTGATCAAACGAACTGCCGGCCGCGGCACATTCGTCATGTATCAGCCGCAGAACCACAGCGTCAATCGCACCATTGGATACCTCACTTGCAGCTTTCACAACGAAATCCACACCAACATTCTCAACAGCGCCCAGACCGAGTTGCGTTCGGCCGGTTACCAGGTGATATTCAGCAATTCCCGCGATCGCGATGACGAGGCGCGGATACTGCGGCAGTTGCTAGATGATGAAGTTGCCGGGCTGATGCTCTGGGTGAACGCCGTGCCGACCGATGAAACGATGGCGATACTCGACGAGTATGAGCGCAGAGCGATTCCCATTGTCTTCATGGACCGTCCAATAGAGGCGATCAGCGCTGACTATGTTTCAAGCGACAATTTTGGCGGCGCCTATCAGCTCGCGCGTCACCTGATTGAGCTGGGGCATCGTCACATTGTGCCCCTCATGCCAAACATTGACAACCTGCATCCGGTCAACGAACGGTTGCGCGGATACATGGCAGCGCTTCATGAACATGGCATCCATGCCTATGAGCCCTGGCGAATCAGCGCGCCGGAGCGTCACGAATTTCACGAGACGGACATTTACAGCCTGGTCGGCGACCAGAGCCGACACGTCATCGGGCAGGTTGAACGATTTGCCGATGCCGAGGGACCCATGCCGTCCGCGCTTGCCTGCATCAATGACATTCTCGCCATCATTGCGATAAACGCTTTGCGCAACATGGGATATGGCGTGCCAGCCGATGTGTCGGTAGTCGGCTTTGACGATATCAGCATGGCCTCGCATATTGGCGTGCCGCTGACAACCGCGTCGCAAGACGCTTATGAGTTGGGCAAGGTCGCTTCCCAGATGCTGCTGGAGCGGCTGGACGGCGGCAATATGGCGCCGCGAAGCTTAGCTGTGCCGACCCAGCTGCGCATCCGATCATCA
This sequence comes from Phototrophicaceae bacterium, assembly GCA_965205125.1. Lineage (GTDB taxonomy): Bacteria > Chloroflexota > Anaerolineae > Aggregatilineales > Phototrophicaceae > UBA6055. The sequence continues at coordinate 327,926 of CBDBFY010000001.1, read as the reverse complement.
ACAGCGGCGCCGTTCATTGGCGTCGATACGGCGGTCGAGACTTAGGGAGAGGAGGCGTTATCGAAGGGCAATAAACGATTCAAGCCTGGGAAATCCTGGGCGCCGCCGACGCGCCCGTCATTCGGGAAGGCGAGTGTCTACGCCGCCCTGATTGACAAACCAATATCGGAGCCGGCGAACGCAAACCCTATTCAATAGTTGTAGGAGTACAACGCATGAAAGCTAGAACCGTACTTTTCGTTCTTCTCGCCGTCATGGTAGCGTCCTTTAGCTTCACCGCTATGGCGCAAGATGTCGCGCGTGAAGACACCGCGATCTTCGACCGCGACGGTCGAGTCGGTCCCCAACCCGCCTTTGACAACTACAACCCCTTCGTGCCGAACAACCTTAGCAACGGCGGTTTGGGTCAAGCCGTATTTGAGCCGCTCTTCATCCTGAACTACGAGACCGGCGAGGTCATGCCCTGGTTGGCCGCTGGCGCTTCCAGCAACGATTCGCTTGATGTCTGGACTTTGAACCTGCGCGAAGGTTCGCAATGGTCGGATGGCGAAGCCCTGGATGCTGACGATGTTGTCTTCACCTTTGAGCTGCTGGGCAAAGAGGAAAACGCGGGTCTCTCGCGCGCCGGCAACGTCCAGACCTGGATCGAGAGCGTCGAAGCGGTTGACGCCACCACCGTTCAGTTCAACCTGACGGCGCCCAACCCGCGCTTCCAGCTGGACTTCCTGACCGTCAAGATCGGCGGCAACACGCTGGTCATGCCTGAGCACGTCTGGGCCGACCAAGATCCTTTCACATTCAAGAACTTCCCGCCTGTTGGTTCCGGTCCCTACACGCTGACCCACGCCGACGAGACCAACTGGATCTACGACCGCAACGACGATTGGTGGGGCGCTGCGACTGGCGCTTTGAAGATGCCTGAGCCGCTGCGTCTGATCTGGATCATCACCGGCAACGACCAGATCCGCACCACGCTGGCCGTCAACAATGAAGTTGACAGCATCATGGACGTCACCCTGGGCGCCTTCGAGGCGATGCAGGCGCAGAACGACAATATCTTCGCCTGGGTCGATGGCATGCCTTTCGTATGGCTGGATCCCTGCCCGCGGCAGCTTTCCTTCCAGACGGATGTCGAGCCTTGGGATAACGCGGACATGCGCTGGGCGATCAACCACATCGTCGATCGCGACAACATCATTGAGGTCGCTTACGAAGGCGTTACGATTCCTTCGCGCACGATGTTCGTTGAGTATGGCGCGATGTTCCCCTTCATCGACGCGATTGAAGACGCTGGCATGGGTCTCAGCTCGACATCAGACCTCATGGCCGCCGAAGAATTGCTGACCGCCAATGGCTACTCGCGTGGTGGCGACGGCCTGTGGCAGAACGCCGACGGCCAAGTATTGAGCCTGGCGATTCAGGTTCACGAAGGCTTCATCGAGAAGCGTCGTATCACCTCGGTTCTGGTTGAGCAACTGCGCGCCTTTGGCGTTAACGCCAGCGCCGCCGTCATCGCTGGACCGACCTGGGGCGACAACAAGCGCTTCGGCAACTACGAAGCCACGACCGACTGGGACGCCTGCGGTTCGGTAAACGAGCCCTGGGCTTCGATGGATCGCTACACGGCGCGCCACTACGTTCCAATTGGCGAGCGTTCGTCCGGCAGCAACCACGTACGTTGGTCCGGCATGAACAACGAGGCCTACAGCGAAATCGTCGCGCAGATCGGTACGCTCCCGCTGGGCGATCCGCAGGTTATTCCGATGGTGCTCGAAGCTTATGAGTACTTTTATGAAGATCTGCCGATCCTGCCCTTGAACCAGGCGACCAAGCTGATTCCCTTCAACAGCACTTACTGGGAAGGCTGGCCCACGTCCGAGAACAACTTCAACCATCCGGCCACCTGGTGGCATTCGACGCATCAGATCATCTCCGAGCTGCGCAAGGCTGGCATGTAAGGATTTGATTCCGTTTGGGTCCTTCACTGGCAGTTGCCGGTGGGGGGCCCGCCTCAGTGCAGAACGCAATTCAGCGGCGTCGCTCATTCTAGCGCCAAGACGAAAGTATCAGGTTATTTGTAATCGCAAGGTTATATTTTTGTTTTACGCCAAAGACACAGCGAAGAAGACTTCGTAGAGAAGGGCGCTGATATGGGAAGTTTTTCACTCAATTACTTGCTGCGCCGGCTGCTGGTATTTTTTTTGACTGTCTGGGTGGCGGCGACTTTGATCTTCATCATTCCGCGTCTGGCGCCGGGCGATCCTATTCAGGCGATGATCGCGCGCATGACGCAGTTCGAGGGCTATGTTGAGAATGCCGATTTGATCATTGAAGCCTGGCGCAAGCGCTTTGGTCTCGACGACCCGATCTACGTGCAGTACTTCCGATTCCTGGGGAATACCCTTCGTCTTGACCTCGGTTATTCGATGGCGAATTTCCCGGCGACCGTTTACGAACTGGTGGGTCGGGCGCTGCCCTGGACGATCGGCTTGGTCGGCATCGCCACGTTCATCTTCTTCACGGTGGGCAATCTCTGCGGCGCCTTGCTGGCTTGGTATCGGACGCCAAAGTGGCTCAAAGTGCTGATACCAATGTCGATGACTTTCACATCGGTGCCGCCGGCGCTCTTCAGTTTGCTGCTGGTTTATATTTTTGGTTTCCTGATAAAAATTAATGACAAACCGCTATTTCCCCAAGTGGGCGCCTACGCGCGAGGCACGACGCCGGAGTTCACGCTGGAGTTCTTCAGCAGCGTCCTTTATCACGGTTTCCTGCCGGCGATGTCCATCGTCTTGGTGACATTCGGCTTTTGGGCGCTGGGCATGCGCGGCATGATGGTCACGATCGAGGGCGAGGATTATATGATCCTGGCGCAAGCCAAGGGCTTGAAGCCCTTCTACGTCTTGTATCGCTATATGATCCGAAACGCGATCCTGCCGCAGATGACGGCGCTGGCGGTCTCGATTGGCACGCTGATCAACGGCTCGGTGCTGGTGGAAATCATGTTTGTCTACAATGGCATGGGCTCGCTGATTTATTCCGGCATCGCCAATCAAGACTTCGGGCTGATACAAGGGACATCTTTCATCTTGATTGTTTCAAGCGCGCTGGCGGTGTTGATCATTGATCTGACATACCCGCTGATTGATCCGCGGATTAGCCTGGAGGGGAGGTAGACATGGCTGAAAACACGGCAGACACTCCCGTCGCCGGCGGCACCAAGAAGGCGGGCGTACTCAATCGCTTTGACAATCCCTGGATGAACTGGAAGTTCCTCACGGGCGCGGGCATCATCGGCTTGATATTTTTCCTGATATTCCTGGGCAATCAGTTTTGGGATACGGAGCTGGCGCTGGCCGGCGCCTCGCCATTGAATATGCCGCCGGTCGGCTTTACCAACTGGCGCGATCAAGAGGGCATCCCCGAGCATCCGCTGGGCACCGAGAACAGCGGGCGCGATATGCTGGCGTTGCTGATTGTGGGCACGCCGCGCACGATTGGCGTTGGCGCGATTGCCGCGTCGGTCGGCATGGGCGTCGGCATCATTTTAGGTTTTCTGGCGGGATTCGTCGGCGGCTGGGTGGATGATGTCATCCGATTAGCGACCGACGTTACCATCACCATTCCGTCGCTGCTGGTGCTAATCGTGATTCAAGCGGTCCTGCCGCGCATTGACCTGGTGACGATGGCGCTGTTGATTTCGATGTTCGCCTGGGCGACGCCGACGCGTTATATCCGCGCGCAGGTATTAAGCATGCGCGAGAGCGGCTATGTGCAGATGGCGCGCCTTTCCGGCGTACCGGTGCGCGATATCATGTACCGCGAGATCATGCCCAACTTGCTGCCTTATTTGGCGGCGAGTTATATCGGGAATATGACCGGCGCGATTCTATCGGCGGTCGGTCTGGAATTGCTTGGATTCGGCCCGCAGCGGATTCCGTCGCTGGGCGTCACTATCTTCTGGTCAATCGAAGCGGCCGCCTTGCTGCGCAATATGTGGTGGTGGTGGGGCATCCCGACGGTGATTCTGGCGGTCGTCTTCATCGCGCTGCTGCTGATTAACCTGGGCTTGGACGAGATCGCCAATCCACGCCTGCGCAAAGCGAATTAGCGGGGGCGGGAGCGAAGGGACATGTCTGAGCAGAAGACTCACGAAAGCGACCGCGTCGTCCTCAGCGTCGATAATCTGCGCATCCATTACGCGACGCCGCAGGGCGATGTCATCGCCGTCAGCGATATCAGCTTTGAGCTGTATGAAGGCGAGACGCTTGGATTGGTGGGCGAGTCCGGCTGTGGCAAATCGACGACCGCTTACGGCATCTTGCAATTGGTGCAGCCGCCCGGTTATATCGTCCACGGCAGCATACAGGTTGACGGCACCGAAGTGCTGCATCTTGAAGAAGAGGAATTGCGCAAGTTCCGCTGGACCGGTCTGTCGCTGATCCCGCAAGGGGCGATGAATTCGCTGAACCCGACGATGCGCGTCAAAGACCAGATTATCGATGTCATTGAATCGCATGAGGGCAAGCAGAACGACCGGGAAGCCTTGCGCGAACGCATCTTTGAATTGTTCCAAAATGTGGGCCTGCCCAACCGCATCTACAATATGTACCCGCACGAGCTCAGCGGCGGCATGAAACAGCGGGTCTGCATTGCGATGGGCGTGGCGCTGCACCCGACTGTCGTGATCGCCGACGAAGCGACGAGCGCGCTTGATGTTGTTGTGCAGCGCATCGTGGCGCAGACGCTGGTGAAGGTCAAAGACGAGATCGGCGTTTCGCTGATCGTCATCGGCCATGATATGGGTTTGCTGGCGCAGATCGTCGATAGGATCGCGGTGATGTACGCCGGCAAAATGGTCGAGATCGCGCCGGTGGAGAACGTTTACGCCAATCCGCTGCACCCCTATACGCAGCTGCTGATCGACTCGATTCCGTCAATCAAAGAGCGCAAGCCGCTGAAGATCACCGAGGGCATCACGCATGATCCGCGCAATCCGCCCTCCGGCTGCATCTTCCGCCTGCGCTGCCCATTCGCCTGGGAGCATTGCGCCGAGCTTGAGCCGCCTCCCTTCATCGTAGAAGACAAACACGAGGTTGCTTGTCATTTGTATGACGAGCAATTTGAAGAGAGGAGGACGAATGCCCTCGCCACTCTTGCAAATCCGTGAGGCCACCAAGATTTATTCGACCGGCGGTTTCCTCGGCAGTGGAAAAAAGACTGTTGTCGCCCTAGATAATTTCAACATGACGATAGATGAATCGCCGGCGACGATCACGACGATCGCCGGGGAAAGCGGCAGCGGCAAGACGACGCTGGCGAACCTCGTGCTCGGTTTCATCAAGCTGACATCGGGTCATATCATTTTTGACGGCGAAGACATCACCGACATGACCGATAGCCAGCTCAAAGTCTACCGCCGCAATGTGCAGGCTGTCTTTCAAGATCCCTTTGGCGTTTACAATCCCTTCTATCGCATTGACCACGTTTTTGATTTGGTCAACAAACACTTCAGCTTGTCGGACAATCAGAGCGAATACCGCGACATGGTCGAAGCGGGCTTGAATGTAGTCGGCTTGTATGGCGAGGATGTGCTGCGCAAGTATCCGCATCAGTTGAGCGGGGGCCAGCGGCAGCGCATCATGATGGCGCGGGCCTATATGATCAAGCCGCGGCTGATCGTGGCTGATGAGCCAGTGTCGATGGTGGATGCGTCGCTGCGCGCTTCGATTCTCGATGCGATGCTGCGTCTGCGCGATGACCATAACATTTCATTTTTGTATATCACGCACGATTTGAGCACGGCTTACCAAATCGGCGATCAAATCTATATGCTCTATCAGGGCACGACGGCTGAGCGCGGCGCCGCTATGGATGTCATCGACGCGCCACAGCACCCCTATGTGCAACTGCTGATTGACTCGGTGCCGGTGCCCGACCCGACAGACAAATGGGATGTCAATATCAGCCTGCCCAGCGAGGAGGAGATGCGTACAGCGGCTTCGGTCGGCTGCCGTTATTATCCGCGCTGCCCCCATCGCATGGATCGATGCCTGGAAGAACAGCCGCCGCTTTTCAAGATGGACAAGCCGAAGCATGAAGCGGCCTGTTATCTCTATGAAGAACGCGAGATGGCGCCGATTGAGCCGCCGGTTCTGGTCAACCGGCCGATCGCGGAAGCGGAGAAGCGCAAGCGCGGCACTCGCTGGCAGGGGGCGGCCGCGGCCGTCGTGTTGGCGATCGTCGCCTTTGCCATTGGCTTTGTGATCGCGCTGAACCGCGAGCCGGAGACCGTTGTCGAAGTTGAGACGGTCGTGGTCACGGCGACGCCTATGCCGGTACAAGCAGCGCCGGCGCAAGAAGAACCAACTGCCGATGTCGTCGCCGAAGCGGAAGCGCCTGAAGCGACGGCGATACCGGAGCAGGAATTCAAGCTGTCCCCCGATGGCGCGAGCGACAAAGGCGCGCTGGCGCTGAATGCAGTGACGGTGGATGAAATTGCTGGCGAGGGCGATGTGCACCGGTACACCTTTGAAGGCGCTGCTGGTCAAGAAGTCACGGTCAAGATTCGGACGGGCGGCGGCGGCTTGAGTGGCGGCAACCTCAATTCGCCTTACGGCACGATTTACGGTCCCGAAGGCGAGTTCGTGGCGGCGCTTGGCGATACTGCCGTGCGTCCGCGGCGCAGCTATAACGCGCCTCTCAACCTGAAGGCGGGGACGTACACGATCATCGTCGGTCCGGCGGAAGTGGACCGCTACGGTTTGGTGGGCGACGCGCCTTATCAGATCGAAGTCGAAGGCGATGAGCCGGCAATGGAGCCGACAGCCGAACCAACGCCGATTCCGGATCAGGAATTCAAGCTGTCGCCGGAGGGCGCCGCCGACAAGGGCGCGCTCACGCTGAATGAGGTGACGGTGGACGAAATTGCCGGCGAGGGCGACATACACCGTTACACCTTTGAAGGCGCTGCTGGTCAAGAAGTCACGGTCAAGATTCGGACGGGCGGCGGCGGCTTGAGCGGCGGCAACCTCAATTCGCCTTACGGCACGATTTACGGTCCCGAAGGCGAATTTGTGGCGCCCCTTGGCGATACGGCGGTGCGCCCACGGCGCAGCTACAACGCGCCTCTGACCTTGAAGGCGGGGATCTACACGATCATCGTCGGTCCGGCGGAAGTAGATCGTTACGGTCTGGTGGGCGACGCGCCTTATCAGGTGGAGATTGAGGGAGATGAACCAGCGCCCGAGCTGACGCCGTTGCCGCAGGTGGACCCGACCCCGCTGCCGCAGCCGGATTTCATTCTGTCGCCTGAAGGCGCGACGGACAAGGGCGCGCTGACGATGGATGAGGTGATCTTGGACGAGATCGCTGCTGAGGATGACGTGCACAGCTATCGCTTTGAAGCGAGTGCGGGCCAGAAGGTGTCGGTGAAGATTCGCACTGGCGGCAGTGGCTTGAGCGGCGGCAACCTCAATTCGCCCTATGGCACGATTTACGGACCCGATGGCGCATTCGTGGCGGCGCTCGGCGATACAGCGGTTCGACCGCGGCGCAGCTACAACGCTTCGTTGACCCTGAAGGCCGGCTTATACACCATCATCATCGGATCGGCGCAGGTGGATCGCTATGGTCTGGTGGGCGACGCGCCTTATCAACTGACGGTGGAAAGCGTGGAAGGCTAGCGCTCGCCGATGAGTTGATACGCAAAACATACTATCTGCATTGACTGCCCCTCCCGTAGAATCGCGGAGGGGTGATTTTATGGAAGTGGTATGGCAGTCGCATCGTTTGAATTGAGTGGACTGAAGGGGAGAGGTGAAATGCTAAGTCAAGAGCAAATCAATTTTTTTCATGAAAATGGCTTTCTGCGCATTCCGCAGGTCTTCGACGAGGAGGAGATCGCCGCCTTGTCGGATAGCCTTGACCGGCTGATCGAGGACTGGTCGATCACCAGCCCGGGCTGGTCGGGACCTTGGCGCGATGTCTATTTGGACGAGGAAGTGGAGAAGCAGGTGAAGCTGACGGCGATGCACGACCTGCATCTGTACTCCGATGCCTGGATGCGCGCGGTCACGCACCCGAAGCTGGGCAAATGCCTGTCGCAGCTGCTGGATTCGAGTGTTGAGCTGCATCACACGACCATGCACATCAAGCCGCCGCAGACTGGGCATCCCTTCCCCATGCATCAGGACTCGCCCTTTTACGAACATAGCGACGGGCGCTTCATCGATACGCTGGTGCATCTGGATGACACCTTCCATGAAAACGGCGAGATCCGCTTTCTGGCGGGTTCGCACAAGATGGGCAAACTGCCGCATATCCTGGAGTTTCCCGATGGCACCAAGTGCTCGCCGCATCTGAATACCGACGACTATCAGCTGGAAGACACGGTACCAGTACCGGCGAAACGCGGCGATGTCGTGGTCTTCCACATCTATTGCATACACGGTTCCTACATCAACCAGACGAAAGAGCCGCGCCGCATGGTGCGCATGGGCTTCCGCGATCCGCATAACGATCAGTTGGCGGGGCAGAGCAATGGTCGCCCTGGTTTGATCGTGTACGGCTATCGCGAGCGGCGCGGCGATGAAGAACTGCTCAAACAGACCTAGCGCGAGCTAAGCCCCTTGCCCAAGGAAGAAGCGCTAGTCATCGGTCTGGATATTGGCGGGAGCAAGACCCTGGCAGGCTTGGTGACGCGCGCTGGCGAGGTCGGCAAAACGATGCAAGTGGCGACAGCGCCCTCGCCGCCGGCGATTCTGTCTGACGCGCGGTTGCTATGCGAATCTTTGATTGAGTCGGCCGCTTCGCCCGTGCTGGGCATCGGTATCGGCAGCGCTGGCATCATTGACACGAAGAAAGGGCGCGTCATCTTCGCGAACGAAAACCTGCCCGGCTGGACTGGCACGCGTCTGACCGACCTGGAGATCGGCAAAAGCCTGCCGATCGCGGCTTCGAACGATGTACGGGCGCTGGCTTATGGCGAGGCTATGTTGGGCGCGGGCGCCGATTATGATTCGCTGCTCTGTGTCACCGTCGGCACGGGCATCGGCGGCGGGCTGATCATAGATGGCGAGGTGTGGCATGGCGCAGATTACAGCGCCGGCGAGATCGGTTATCTGGTCGTGGATTGGGTGGGCGAGAAGCCGGTGATCCTCGATCAGTACGCATCAGGACCGGCGATTGAGCGCGCTTATCAGGCCGCGGCGGGGCTGGACCTGCGCCCGCCACTCAAGACAGTCGCTCAGTTGGCGGAGGGCGGCGATGCGACGGCGACGCAAGCGATTAGGATGAAAGCGCGACAACTGGGCGCTATTTTGGCTGGCTGCGCCACCTCGCTCAATCCGGCAGCTTTGGTGGTCGGTGGCGGGGTGCCAGAGATCGGCGCGCTCTGGTGGGACGCCTTTGAAGCGGCTTTTCGCGAGAATCTGCCGCCGCCCGTCGCCGCGACGCCGCTTTTGCCGGCAACGCTAGGCGCCAACTCGGTCATGCTCGGCGCGGCGATGTTGGCTTGGAATATGGTTGACGCATGAAAGCCGATGCCTTTCTGGCCGCCGTCAAAGGCAAGCTGATCGTCTCTTGTCAAGCGCTGGCGGACGAGCCGCTGCATGGCGCTTCGGTGATGGCGAAGATGGCGGTCGCGGCGAAGTTTGGCGGCGCCGCCGCGATACGCGCCAATGGACCGGCTGATATCAGGGCGATTAAGCGAGCGGTTGATTTGCCGGTGATCGGCTTGTATAAGCAGGGCGATAGCGGCGTCTACATCACGCCGACATTTGACGCGGCCGCCGAAATCGTGGACGCGGGCGCTGACGTCATCGCGCTGGATTGTACTGATCGTCCGCGACCGGATGGCGCGCGCATAGGCGAATTGTTGGAACGCATCCACCGTGAGCTAAGGCTGCCGACTTTTGCTGATGTATCTACCCTGAACGAGGCAATAGCCGCTGCTGACATGGGCGTGGCGATGGTGGCGCCGACCCTCTCCGGCTACACGGCGAATAGCCCGACGCAAGACGGCCCCGATTTTGATTTGCTGGCGCAAATGATCGAGGCGCTGCCCATACCCGTGATCGCGGAGGGGCGTATTCATACACCCGAGCAAGCGCGGCGGGCGCTGGACATGGGCGCGTGGGCGGTGGTGGTCGGCTCGGCAATCACCCGTCCGCGAACGATCACGGCGCGCTTTGCGCAGGCGCTTGAGCAAGCATGAATGACGCGAAATCTGTAGGGGCGACTTATCAAGTCGCCCGTTACGCGAACTTACGACAGCGGGCGACCAGGTTGGTCGCCCCTACAAAGTTCTATATTGTTCGCTTCATACTTTTAGTAGGACTTATCAGCAGAGGGAGTGAGGAGAAAGCATGAAAACAATCGGATTCCTCGGCGTGGCGCATGTGCATACGCCCGGCTTCATCAAGCGCGTCAACGAACGCGGGGACCAGTTCAAGGTGAAAGCGGTCTGGGATAGCCAGTACGCTCGGGCGAAGATCGCAGCGGAGCAGCTTGCATGCCGGGCGGTTGACGATTACCGCGAAATCTTGAACGACCGCGCGATTGACGCCGTCATCATCTGTTCGGAAACATCGCTGCATCTCGATCTGGTGGAAGCGACAGCGGCGGCAGGAAAGGCTGTCTTCGTCGAAAAGCCGCTGGGCATGGGCGCGAGCGATGCTTATGCCATGCAGCGCGCCATTGACGACGCCGGCGTCACTTTCCAGACCGGGCACTTCATGCGCAGCATGCCGGTTTATCGTCAGCTGAAAGCCTGGATTGAGGCGGGGGCGCTGGGCACGATCACGCGGATTCGGCATTCCAATGTGCATCAGGGCGCCATCGCCGCCATCTTTGATCCCGGGCGCGGACCCTATCCTGACGGCTGGCTCTGGATGACAGACCCGGCGCTATCCGGCTGCGGCGGATTCGGAGATTTGGGCGCGCATTCCCTCGACATCCTGATGTGGCTGATGGGCGATGTGGTCAGCGTAACGGCGCAGGTCGATCGACTGTTGGGCAGATACGACTGCGATGAATACGGCGAGGGCATGCTGCGTTTCGATAACGGAGCGATTGGCACGCTGGCGGCCGGTTGGGTCGATGTCTTGCGGCCCCAGTCCGTTTTGGTCAGCGGCACAGCTGGCGTCGCCTATGTCGACGATGGGGCGCTCTATGTACAATCGGAAAAGCTGCCGGGGACTGACGGCGGCGTCTGGACGAATCTGCCGGATGCGCTGCCGCATGCATTCGACCTTTTCCTCGATGCGATAAACGGGGAAGATGTACCATTGATTTCAGCGAAAGAAGCGGCCGACCGCAGCGCCGTGATGGAAGCCTTTTACCAAGCTGCGGCTACCAATTCCTGGGTTCAACCCCAAACAGCCTAAGAAGGAGCGGCAAATATGAGCAGTCTAAAGGTAGGTGTCATCGGTGTTGGCGGGATCGCCCGCACGCATATGCCGGGCTGGGAAGCCTCGCCCCATGCCGAAGTGGTGGCTGGCGCGGACCTTGTGCCGGAAGCGCTGGAAAACTGGGGCGCGCAATGGAATGTGAGCAAGCTGGAGACCGATAGCGCTGCCGTCATCAACGACCCCGATATCGATATCATTGATGTTTGCACGCCCAATATGTATCACGCTCCCTTGTCCATCGCCGCGCTGGAGGCGGGCAAGCACGTCATCTGCGAGAAGCCGCTGGCGCCGACCCCGGCCGATGTGCAGCGCATGATCGAAGCGCGCGACAAGGCGGGCAAGCTGTTGATGACCGCGCAGCATTTTCGCTTCGCTGGCACGTCCAAGGCGCTGAAGGCGGAGATCGCGGGCGGCGCGCTCGGTGACATCTATCACGCCCGCAGTTGGATGCTGCGGCGCTCCGGCATTCCCACAAGCCTCGCCTTCCTGTCCCGGCAGCATGCCGGCGGCGGCGCCTGCATCGACATCGGCGTGCACATCCTCGATTTGACGCTCTGGATGATGGGCAATCCGGAACCGGTCTCGGTCACGGGCGTGGCTCGCCGAGAGATCGCCAGCAACCCGCTGGCTTTTGGTCGCTGGCCCCGGCATGGGCGCATCCCCGAGGGCATGGATGTCGAGGAAATGGCGATGGCTTTCGTCCGCTTTGAAACAGGCGCGACGCTGGTCTTCGAAATCTCCTGGCTGCTGCATCACGATATTGAAGGCGAAGATATGCAGATGTGGCTTTATGGCAACGGGGGCGGCTCGCATTGGCCCAAGTGCGAGATTTACGACACCAATTACGAGAGCATGCAGCTCTACAACCGCAAGCTGAAATTGACGCAGAATATCTCCGAGCCGCACGCGCAGGAGTGCGTCGAATTTGCCCAGGCGATTGTCGATGGCGCGCCGTCGCCGGTGCCGGCCGAGCAGTCGCTGCAGGTGATGAAGATCTTGAACGCGATCTACGAGAGCCAGAAGACCGGTGGCGAGGTGATGCTCTAAACCCTCCCAAGTAGACAATGTAGGGGCGACCTATCAGGTCGCCCGCAATCGACTCAAGTATGAAAAAGGCGAGCCACCGGCTCGCCCCTACATCTGGACCCAATTTTCTCACAATTTGCGCGGATGAACTGCCACTATGCGAGCGTCAGCTTTGGTTTCGCTGCTAATTGCCTTACTGCTAGCGACCGCCTGCGGCACGATGGCGCCTATGCCCGTACTGGTGCCGGAAGCGCCAAGAGCCGGTTTGTGGTCGCTGCGATTCAGCGGCGACTGCAGTGGGCAGGAAACGGAAACCCTGCTGATCACGCAGTTAGATGAAAGCGCGATCGTCTTCGACGAGTTTAAGCTGTTGCGGAATGAGGCGGGCGAATACCGGGGCAGCGCTATATTCTATGCGGCAATGCCCGTGGACGGGCGCGACATCCCCTATGAGATTCGCTATGTGCTGCGCGCTTCAGACGACGGCGGCTTCCGCGGGACGGAGACGATCATCGAAGGCGGCGGACATGGAATCGCCTGCCCGATTGAGTTGGTGTTCGTTGGGGCGGAGTAGTCGCGTCAAGCGTCGCAGATGAAGCTGGCGCCTATTCCACCGGATAAGCAATCGTTGTAATCAAGCTCTCGATTACCCCGCCGCTGGCGTACATGCGCGAGTATTGCACCGAAATCGGCACATCGCTGCGCACGCGGACGCCGTAGGGCACATCAAAGGGAATCTGGAAGCCGCCGAGCTGCTCGGGCTTGTCCAGGCGGACGTGCGGGCAGCGCTTGGCTGGCACGGTAATCACGACTCCCTCGACCGCTTCCCGATCTTCGAAATAGAAATCGAAAATGACATTGGCATCGTCGGGCGTGACGTTGAGGATGCAGATGGATTCGTGATTCTTATTGACCGGGTCGTCATCGGCTGGCGCCGCCAGGTAAGCGTCGGGGATCAGCCAGGTCAAAGCGCCGTTCGTGGGCATAAGGATTGCTCCCGCTGTCTGGATTTGATATCGACCCGTATTCTAGCTGTTGGTATCGTCTTCGACAAACAGATTGCGGCGGTAAATTTCGTCGGGGCGGCGGTAGAGATGCCAGACTTCTGCTTCGGGCAGGTACGTAGGTTTACCGGTTAGCAAGGCGCCGAGGTGGATGCGCGCCGCTTTGACGGCCATCGCCGTGATATTCAGGATTTCCGCCGGACTGTCGCCGAGGGCGATCATGCCGTGGTTCTCGAGCAAGATTAGCTTGGGCGCCTCGCCGTGGGCCGCCATGAATTTGCGTAGTCGCTGCCGCATGAGGATCGCCAGCGGCAAGCCCGGGTCGGCATAAGGCACTAGCGCCGACTGCGGACCGCAGAGCACGACCTCATCCGGGAAGCGGCGCTTCAAGGCGAAATCGGCGGCGTATTCGCTGCACATGATTTGATTGATGATGGTGGGGTGGGTATGCCCAATGAACTTGACGCCGCAATCGTGCAGCAGCATGGCGTGGAAGCTGACTTCAATGGATGGGCTTAATGCTAACCCACCCTCGGTCCCCCCCAAAGCGTTGGAGGGGAAGGCAGAATCCGCATCGATTATGGCAGAATTCGTGATTGCTTTCTGCTCGCTGAGCGTTCGCGGCGGATCGTCGAGCGTGGCCAGCATGGGCTGGAAGCGCACGGCGACAAAGCCGCTCTCGCTGATATTATGCATTTGATGCCCGCTGGCTTTGACATAGAAGCTCTCGTCATCAATGCGCATGGAGGTATTGCCCTCGCCGATGATGACGTAGTCCTTCGCTGGCTCACCCAGGGCGCGGGTCATGTTGACGAGGTCGGTGAGATTGTGGGTCATTGAAATCTTGGTTTGCTCGCTATAGCGAACATGTAGGGGTCAGCCGGCGGCTGACCCGCTTTTGACGCTTGCATCAGCGGGCGACCTGATAGGTCGCCCCTACAATTGTCCCTTTTTTGGGAGGCGGATTAGAAGTCGAAGTCGTCGATGTTGTCCATGTTGTAGACGAAGGGCGGGCCGAGCAAGACTTCGCTGCCATTGACGACCATCAATTCGCCGAGCTTGCCCGCCATGACCGAGCTATCGCCCGGGTTGAATTCGCCATCGACAACGGCGCGCAAGACGTAGAGCGCGGCGTAACCGAGATCGACCGGATTCCAGAGGATGACATCGCGGACGCAGCCGGTGCTGACGTAGGGTTTCATCGCGTTGGGCAGCGCCAAGCCTACCACCGCGACATCCTCACAGACATCAGCCTGGTTGACGGCGTCGGCGCTGGCGGGCGTGGCGACCGAAGTCAAGCCGATGATGCCGTCCAGGTCCTCGCCGTATTTGTTGATCAGGGTCTGCGCTTGCTGGAAGCTCAGACCGGCGTCTTCTTGCGCTTCAAGGGTTTCCAGCCAATCCAGATCGGGGAAGCACTCAGTGGCGTAAGCCCACATTTCGGAGACCCAACGCGCTTGATTCGGCGTAGTGAATGTCGAGGTGACGATGCCGAAGGAGGCGTCCTCGCCCTTCTGGTCGACCAGGCTGTCGATCAGCGCTTTGCCGATGCCGTTGAACTCAGCTTGGTTGACGAACCACTGGCGGGCGTCCGGCTCGGAATTGGCGTCATAGCCAACCACATAGATGCCGGCTTCCAGCGCCTTGCGCAATACGGGCGCGATGGCGACCGGGTCGTTGGCGGCGAAGAGGATGCCGTCAACGCCTTGCGTGATGTAGCTGTCGATAACCTGAATCTGGTCGTCGATATTGGCGTCGGTGGGTCCGTCGGTGGAGACGGAGACGTTGCCCAGCTCTTCCGCGGCTTGCTGCTGCCCGAGGGTGGTGGCGCCGAAGTAGCCGATGCCGATCAGCTTGGGCACGTCAACGACAACGATGTCCATGCCAGCCATGTCCATATCGCCCATGGCCACCATGCCGCCGTCGTATTCCATCATCTCCATGTCTTCGTCCATGTCCCCGTCTTCGTCCATCATTTCGTCGCCCATGCCGCAGGCGAGGGGATTGACGTCGAGCTCGTCGGAGCCATCCCAGCGATCCTGCGCGCTGAGCGGCATGCTGACCAGCGCAAGGAAAAGCGCCAGAATGAGCGTGATTGCGAGTGTCTTTTTCATGATTTGCGACTCCAAATTGACAAGTGGTTAAATGATGCTGTGAACAGTGCTGCCTGATTGTGTCGATGGGCCTCCTTTCAGTCAGACTTCAACCCCTCCCCCGGCCCCCTCCGCAATGCATTGGAGAGGGGGAGACTTAGACGAGGTTGCGGTTGATTTGCTCAACTCTCATCTCGCCTGCTTTGGATGAAGTTGTTCACCAGTATAGCAAATATAAGCACGCTGCCGATGACCACGATTGTCGCATCGCTGGTGACGCCGGTCAGAACCAAGCCGTTCTTCAGCAACTGAATCAGCACGACGCCGATGATAGTGCCCGGTATGGAGCCGGTGCCGCCGAATATGCTCGTCCCGCCCAGCACGACGGCGGCGATGACATCCAGCTCGATGCCGGTGCCCATATCCGAGCGGGTGGTGCTGACGCGCGATACGAAGATATAACCAGCCACTGCTGACATGAAGCCGGAGAAAGTATAGATGAAGAGCAGATGGCGGTTGACCGTCAGTCCGCTGAAGCGGGCGCCGGTCTCGTTGTTGCCGATGGCGTAGAGGGCGCGCCCCAGCCGCGTCCGCGCCAGCACGATGGCGAAGATGATCACCGCGATGATCAAGAGCCAAAGCTGAGTCGGGATGCCGAGCAGCTCTCCTTGCCCCAGCTGGAAGAACCACTCGGGATAACCGCGGGCGGAACGCGCCTCGCTGATGCCCTCGGCCAATCCGCGATAGAGCGCCAGCGTCGCCAGTGTCATGATCAGCGGCGGCACGCCCACGCGCACGATGAATAGCCCGTTGATGAAGCCGGCGACCGTGCCACTGACGATGCCGGTGATGATCGCCAGCTCCAGCGGGAAGCCGAGCTCCTGCCAGGTCCAACCAAGCACTATGGCGGTCAAGCCCAGAATTGAGCCGACCGAGAGATCGATGCCGCCAGTGATGATGATGTAGGTCATCGGGATGGCGATTAAGCCGACCTCAGCCATGAAGCGCCCTTGCTGCAGGAGGTTGTCGACGGTGAGGAATTTGTCCGTACGCGTCGCCAGGAAGAGCACCGAGACCAGCATGATGATGAAGAGCACGCCTTCCTGACTGATGAGCAGGTGACGCAGCTTTTCGCTGACGGTTGGATTGCGTGGTTTAGTCTTCTCTACTTGCAAAGCGGGCGACCTCCTATAGCCGCTGTCGCCGGCGGCGTATCAGATCGGCCAGCACCGTCACCAGGATTAGCAGGCCCTGCACTGTCTTCAACCAGAAGGGCGAGACGTTGATGAAGATCATCGCCGAGCGGATGAAGTTGAGCAGCAGCGTGGCCAGCGTCGAGCCGATAGCGGTGCCCGTGCCGCCCAAGATGCTGACGCCACCGACAACCGACGCTGTGATGATGGAGAGCTCCAGGGCGGGCGGCGGCGTCACTTGAATGATCTGAAATTGCGTCGAATACATCACGCTGGCGACGCCCACGAATACGCCATTGAGCGTGAAGACCGTCATAAGCAGCCGCCGCTGCGACAGGCCCGAGAGCCGCGCCGCTTCCGCATTGCCGCCCAAGGCATAGAAGGCGCGCCCGGTCGCGCTATAGCGCATCCACAGTACGACGACAATGGTTAAGACGACCATAATGATGATGGGCATAGGAATGCCTAAGGGACGCATCTGCGAGAGGTGATAATCAGCCGGCATATCGGTAACGCGTTCGCCGGCCGTCCAGATGATGAGGATGCCCTTGATGATGCTCAGCATGCCCAGTGTGACCACGATCGACGGGACGCGCAGGTAGGCGACCAGGAAACCAATGAAGGCGCCAATGCCGGCCCCGACGAAGAGCGGTATCAGCCAGGCGAGCGGCGAGGGAACGCCGGCGACCACCAGCCGCCCACTGATGACCGCCAGCAAACCAACGAGCGAGCCGACCGAGATATCGATATTGCCGGTGACGATCACCATGGTCATGCCCAGCGCCGCGACGGCGATATAGGCGTTGCCCTGCAAAATATCGGAGATATTGCGCTCCTGCAGAAAACGCGGGTTGGCGATGCCTATGACGAAAATCAGCAGCAGCAAGCCAAAAAGAATCACGCTCTCCTGATTGCCGAAGAGCTTGGTAATACGGTAGCGATCTTCGGTTACGGGGCGCGGGATCAGGATCTGCAAGACGCAAAGCAAGCCAGCGACCAGCATGATCCAAAAGGCAATGTCCATGCTGCTGATGAAGGTCGCTTCATCGGCGGCATAATCACGGAAGAAGTTGATATAGTAAACGATGACGAGCAAGCCGGCGACGCTCATCAGCAGCGAGATCGCGCGGCTCGCGGCTGGCGCAATCACGTTCCAGATGCCCAGCAGGAGAATGCCCAGCGACGCCAGCGGGATGACCTCGACGCCGGTCTTGAATAAACCCAGCTCGTTGGCTTTCTTGCTCTCGGTCAGGACAGCCACGGTCGAGGGACCGCGCTCCGGCTGGATGACAAAGGGCAGCAGGAAATAGGCGCCGATGATGACCAGCGCCAGTACAATGCCGATAAAATGCAGCGGTCGGCGCGGGATGGGCGCGCTCTTCGCCTTGCTCATGAGGCGGCTCGGCGGCGGGCGACTTGATAAGTAGCCCCTACAGCTTTCGACATGTGTGCAGCTTTCATTTCTTGCCGTATCAAACCTCTGCCGTTTCAAGCGTCGTAGCGGCGGACGCGCTCATCATCGCATGCGCGATCATTTCCTGGGTCGCTTCCTCGCGCGTGAACTCACCGACCAGGCGCCCCTCGCGCATCACCAGGATGCGGTCGCTCATCGCCAGGATCTCGGGCAGCTCGCTGGAGATCATCAGGATCGCCAAGCCGTCTTCAGCCGCCAGCCGACTCATCAGGCGGTGGATCTCGGCTTTGGCGCCCACATCAATACCGCGCGTTGGCTCGTCCATAATGAGCACACTTGGCTTGCTCGCCAGCCACTTGCTGACGACCACCTTCTGCTGGTTGCCGCCGGAGAGCTTGTTGGTGACCTGGTCGGGACCGGTGGCGCGGATGCTGAGTTGGCGAATCGCGTCATTAGCCAGCGCCCGTTCTTTGGCGCGGCTGATGAAACTGCGATTGGAGACGGCTTCGAGCACCGCCATCGAGGTGTTTTCGCGGATGGTCATCTCGCGGATCAAGCCTTGATGCCCGCGATCTTCCGGCACGTAGCCGATACCGTATTCGACCGCTTCCGAGGGGCGGGTGATCTTGACCGCTTTCCCGTTGAGCCGGATCTCGCCCGATTCCGCCGGCAGCACACCGAAGATCACCTGCGCGGTCTCGCTGCGCCCGGAGCCGACCAAACCGGCCAGGCCGACGATTTCGCCAGCGCGCACGCTGAAGGAGATATCGCGGGTCAGCGGCGGGCGGTGGAGGTTGCGCGCTTCCAGTACCACATCGCCGATCGCAGCCGCTTGCTTGGGGAAGAGGTTCTCAATCCTGCGCCCGACCATCATGCTGATGAGCTCGGCTTCGCTGGTTTCGGCGACGGCATTTGTGCCGATGTATTCACCATCGCGCAGGACGGTGACGCGGTCTGCCAATTCGAAGACCTCGTTGAGGCGATGGCTGATGTAAATGATGCTGACGCCGCGCTCGCGCAGCAGCCGCACGATGCTGAAAAGCTGCTCGACATCGCTCTCAGTCAGCGCCGCCGTCGGCTCGTCCATGATTAGGATCTGGGCGTCGAGCGAAAGCGCTTTGGCGATTTCGACCCGCTGCCGGTTACCGACATTGAGCGCCCCGACTTTGGCGCCGACATCGAGATTGTCGATATTAAGCTCAGCCAGCAGCGCCGCCGCGCTCCGTTCCATCGCCTCCCAGTCTATCGTCTCGAATCCGAAGCGCTTCGTCTTCGGCGCGTGCCCCATAAATATGTTCTCGGCGACTGAAAGCTCCGGATACAAGCCCAGTTCTTGATAAATGGTGGCGATGCCGGCGCTGTGTGATTCGCGCGGATTGCTGAATTCGACGCGTTCGCCGTCGAGCCAGATCTCGCCCTTATCCGGTTGATAGACGCCGGCGATGATTTTGATGAGCGTCGATTTGCCAGCGCCATTCTCGCCGATTAAGGCGTGGACTTCGCCGCGGCGGACGTCAAATTGCGCATCCTTCAGCGCGCGCACGCCGGGAAAGTGTTTGTCAATGTCTCGCAGTTCCAGCAGGGCGTCTGTCATTCGCGCGTCCGGTAGACTGTTTGGGATTTCGCCAAATCGATTGACCTAATCCAGCAAGGCCAGGAAACGCGGATAGTGCGCATCCCAGTCGGCGCTATCCTGCGGCTCGAAGCGGACGAGATCGCGCGCGCGGCTGAGCATCGCGCGGGCTTCGGTGACGCTGCCCAATTCGCCAATGGCGATCAACTGCGCGATGGCGTTGCCGGCCGCGGTCGCTTCCGCCGGTCCCGCGATGACCGGGCGGCCGATGGCATTGGCAGTCATCTGGTTGAGCAGGACGTTCTGCGAGCCGCCGCCGATGATATGCAGTACGTCCACTTCGCGCCCGGATACCGCTATGAGCTGCTCCAGCACGTAGCGGTATTTGTACGCCAGGCTGCGGTAGACGGTCGCCATTACCTCGGCATCGTTTTCCGGCGCTGGCTGCCCCGTTCGCTGGCAGTAGTTGATGACGCGCGCTGGCATATCGCCGGGGGGCAGGAATGAAGGGTCGTCGGGCTCGATGAAAGCTTTGAAGGGCGCGGCTTCCTGCACCATCGCCGTCAATTGAGCGAAGCTGTAATCATTCCCCGCCGCTTTCCAAGTCGCCCGGCACTGATCGACCACCCAAAGCCCCATGATGTTTTTCAGCAAGCGCCAGGCGCCATCGTAGCCGCCTTCATTGGTGACATTGGCTTCGTAGGCGGCGTCGCTGATGATCGGCTCGTTCAACTCCAGCCCGAGCAGACTCCAGGTGCCGCTGCTCAGGTAAGCGGCGTTTGCGCTCGTGCTGGGCATGGCGACGACGGCGCTGCCGGTATCGTGGCAGGCGGGCAGGATCACATCTATGCCTTGGTAAGTTCCGATATTCGTGCCGGGTTGAGCGATCGGCGTCAGGATACCAGTTGGGATACCGACCGCGTCCATGATCTCGCGATCCCAATCGGCGAGCGCCGGGTTGTAAAGCTGCATGGTGGTGGCTTCGGTGAATTCGCAGGTGGCGGAGCCGGTCAGCCAATAGTTGAAGAGATCGGCGATCGTCAGCATGGATGCGGCCTGATCAAGCAGGGGGCTGCCATCGCGGATGCTCGCCGCCAGTTGATAGAGGGCGTTGAGCGGCATGAACTGGATGCCGGTTCGCGCGAAGACTTCGCGGCGCGGCATGCGCTCGAAGACCCATTCCATCGCGCCATTCGTCCGCGGATCGCGGTAATGATAAGGGTTGGCCAGCAATTCGCCGGCGCTATCGAGCAGGGCGTAATCGACGCCCCAGCAATCAAGACCGATTGAAGCGGCATTTTCTGCCGCGCTGATGCCGATGGTGATTTCATGCCAAAGGCGCAGCACATCCCAATACAGAGCATTCGGCGTCTGCACCGGGATATTGGGAAAGCGGTGGATTTCGCTGAGGCGCAGTTGCGAGCCATCAAAGGCAGCGTCCATTACGCGGCCCGATGTCGCGCCCAGGTCGATGGCGATGACGTGTTTTGCGCTCATGAGCCGCTCCAGTTTCGACTCGCTGTCTGGTTAGGGACTCGAGTCGAAGACTGGCTTATGTTATGACATCGTGATTCGGAATTCATACTTGATGAATCAGCCGCTTCAAATTGTTTGCGCTGGCAAAAGAATAATCGCAATTATAGACGGATTGGCGCCTTTTGTCATGTGGTGGGCGGGCTGAGGCGGGGGTTACGAGCTTCGCTCCGACTCGATCCGTCTGACGAGGTCGACGTTGAAGTCTTCCAGCGTGGCGATGTGGGCATCGGCCAGCGCCAGGACATCGTCGGGCAGGGGATAATCGGGGCTGGGCGCCGCCACCGCGACCATGCCGGCCGCCTTTAGCGAGCGCAAACCGTTGGCCGAATCCTCAATGCCGAGGCTGACTGCCGGCGAGACGCCCAATTGCTGCAGCGCTTCCAGGTAGATATCGGGCGCTGGCTTGCCGCGCGGCACCTCATCGCCGTAGATCATCACTTCGAAGATCTGATCGAGGCCAGTGATGCGCAGGACCGCTTTGATGATCTCGGTGGGCGAGCCGGATGCCAGACCGACGCGAAAATGCCGCTTCATATGGGCGACCGATTCGAGCGCGCCGGGCCGCGCCGGCATGCGTTTTTCATAATGAGCGATCACACGCGCTTTCATCTCCTTGATGATCGCGTCAGTCGGCTCGTCCAGCGCCAGTTTCTCTTGCATCACCGTTGCCCAGCCGATGGTGCTGCGCCCCATCGCCAGCCGCTGAAACTCATCGGTCCAGACCAGCCCACGGTCACGAGCAAACTCGACGCGCGACTTGTCCCAGTAGACTTCGCTATCGACCAGGACGCCGTCCATATCGTAGACGATTGCTTCTATCGGCATGATACATGTCCTTGGCCATCCATATT
Organism: Phototrophicaceae bacterium; assembly: GCA_965205125.1. Lineage (GTDB taxonomy): Bacteria > Chloroflexota > Anaerolineae > Aggregatilineales > Phototrophicaceae > UBA6055. Next base: position 305,825 of record CBDBFY010000001.1, on the reverse strand, counting down.
GTGTACTGTAGGGGCGACTTATCAAGTCGCCCGATAGATTCTCCTCTACGAAGACGGGCGACCTACTAGGTCGCCCCTACATGTCTAGGATTCGGCGGTTAAACCGCTTGATCGGACGGAGGATCGACGACGCCGATGGTGAGCAGGATATTGGCGTAGACGCGCTGCTCGCCGGTGGCGATCACCAGGCAGCAATCCTCTTTCTTCGCTTCGTCGTAAAAGGCGAAGCGATCCAGTGGCGTCAGTTCGACATCATCGGGCAGCAGCTTGCGGAATTCGGCATAGATGCTAGGCTCGGCGCCATCGTAGCGCGCCATCACCCGCGCCGCTTCAATCGGCGTGACGCTGAGGACGGCTTCCAGCACATCGGTGACGCTCACCAAGCCCGGCGCCAGATTGAGGTAAACGCGCTCCGCCAGCGGGTTAGCGCCGGTCTCGAAGGGATAGTTGCCATCGGGGATCAGGATGGTGCTGCCATGCCCGGCTGAGCCGAGGGCGCTCAATATCTGCGGGTGGATCAGTTTGGCGTCGATCATCTGTTGTGGTCTTTCATTAAGATTTCAGGATGTGGTTTTCGGGCGACCCAATGGCTCGCCCCTACATTTGGGACTTGGCGGGCGACCCAAAGGGCGCGTTGGTCGCGTAAATACTGACCGCCGACACTGACCAACGGTCGCCCTTACAGCTTGGTGATTCGGTCGCCGACTTTGATCTCGCCGTCTTGTACGACGTGGGCATAGACGCCGCGGCGTCGTTGGCGCGCGCCTTCTTCGGTGGCGGTCCACTTGCGCGCATGCCCCCCAAAGCGGCGGGCGAACTTGGTGCAGCCGGTATGCGGCAGCGTTGAGATTTGCATGACGACCTCGCCGAGTTGAATGCGCGTGCCCGGCGGCAGGTTGTCTTGCGAGATGTCGAGATCGACGAAGAGTTGGTCGCCGGCTTCGGCCCAGCGCGCCTTATCGCCGGCGAGCAATTGGGCGACGCGCGCGTTCATCAGCGTGATTTGCGCTTCAATCGCGTCGCCGTGCCGCCGGAGCCAGTCGTCGCCCAGCAGACCGGCTTCAGCGGTGAAGGTAGCGCGCTGCAAGGGCTCGCGCTGGTCTGGCGCCGGGCGGCGAACGATCAATTCCACTTTGCCATTGTCTTGCGGCGAGGGGTCGGTCTTGGCCCAGCGCTCCTCCAAGTTTTCGACTGTTGATGTGGCTGCCATCTTGCGCTCCCGGATTAGATCTGTATGGTGAATAAGAACTATAGTCGAAAACGTGGGAAATGTCTTGAGGTTTATCGCGCGGGGCGGGGCAGGCACAGGGCAATCGCATCAAAATCATTTTGGGGAGACACTGAGGCAAAAAGAGGAGTTGCCTCATGTCAAAAGGTAGAGGATTGAATTTAGAGGAATGTTTTGCTGATCTGCCCGATCCGCGAATAGAGGGACGCTGTGACCATAAATTGCTCGATATCATTATCATCGCCATTTGCGCGGTGCTCTGTGGCGCGGATAGTTGGGTTGGCATCGAAACCGTAGGCAAAGCGAAAGAGGCTTGGTTTCGCCAGTTTCTGAAGTTAGAGCATGGCATTCCATCGCATGATACCTTCGGCTATGTATTTGCCAGGATCAATCATGAGGCGTTCCAGCGTTGCTTTATGCGCTGGGTGGAGTCGGTGTTTGCAGTCAATAAGCGACAAGTGCTTGCGCTTGATGGCAAAACCTTGCGCGGCAGCCACGACAAGATGCGCGGCAAAGCGGCTATCCATTTGGTCAGTGCTTGGGCAAGTGAAAATGGCTTGGTATTAGGACAGCGCAAAGTGGCTGATAAATCCAATGAAATGACGGCCATTCCTGAGTTGCTGCGTCTGCTGGATATTTCCGGTTGCATTGTGACAATAGACGCTTTGGGATGTCAAACCAAGATTGCGCAAGCGATTCGGGACGAGAAAGCGGATTACATTCTACAGGTCAAAGGCAACCAAGAGAATCTAAAGCAGGACATGGCCGATTGGTTCAGCTATGGTGACAAACATGGATTTGAAGGCATGGACTGTGCCTTCGACAAAACGACTAACAAGTCAAGGGGACGGATTGAAATACGGAAATGCTGGGTGCTCAGTGATCCCAAAGCTTTTGAGTATATTCGCCACTATCAGGGATGGGCTGACCTGCGTAGCCTTATCCGTGTCCAGCGAGAGCGCCGTCATAACGGGCAGATTAGCCACCAGACAGCCTATTACATCAGTAGCCTTCAGGCGTCTGCCGCCGTTATCTTGCAGGCAACCCGGCGTCACTGGGCAATCGAAAACAGTTGCCATTGGGTCTTGGATGTCACTTTCGGCGAAGATTATTCTCGCATCCGAGACGGCGAAAGCTCCGAAAATATGGCAACCTTGCGCGCTATAGCTTTGAATCTGCTCAAGCGTGACACAGGCAAAAGCAGCTTACGGCAAAAACGCTTCCGCGCAGCGATGGATAACGATTTCTTGCTTCAGCTGCTTCGATCAATTTGATGCGATTGCCCTGGGGGCAGGCACTTGTAGCATTAGCGCGGCGCAGTTGTTAGGATAGTGGCTAGCGTTGACAGCATTGGATAAGGAGTCGGCAAACGGATGGCAATCGAACACAGACGCTTGGGAAAACACGGCCTGTTGGTCAGCAACCTTTGCTTAGGCACGATGAACTTCGGCTGGCAGACGGCAAAGGAAGATGCCTTTGCCATCATGGATCGGGCGCTGGAGCTGGGCATCAACTTCTTCGATACCGCCGATGTCTACGGCCGCCAGGTCGAATACGGGTTGACGGAAGAGATCATCGGCGAATGGTTCGCCCAAGGCGGCGGGCGCCGCGACGCCGTCGTGCTGGCGACCAAAGTATTCAATCCAGTGAGCCGCAAAGAATTCTTGCCCGAGCCCAACCGGGATATCCGCAGCCTGTCCGCCTACAAGATCGCCAAACATTGCGATGGCAGCCTGGAGCGACTGCGGACCGACCGCATCGACATCTATCAGATGCATCACGTTGATCGCGACTGCCCCTGGGAAGAGACCTGGACCGCTTTCGGCAGCCTCATCGGGCAGGGCAAGGTGGTTTATGTCGGCTCGAGCAATTTCGCTGGCTGGGATATCGCGACCGCCTGCCACGAAGCCGCCTGGCTGCATATGCTGGGCTTGGTCAGCGAGCAGAGCATCTATCACCTGGGCAATCGCGCCATTGAGTTGGAGGTTATCCCCGCTTGCCGGCATTATGGCTTGGGGCTGATCCCCTGGAGCCCGCTGGCTGGTGGATTGCTGGGCGGCGCGCTGGAAAAAGTGGAGACGGGGCGGCGCAGCAATCCCAGTATGGTCGCGCGCGTCGAAGCGAAACGGCGCCAGCTTGAGGCTTATGAAGAACTCTGCCGCGAAATTGGACATCCGCCGGGCGAGGTCGCGCTGGCTTGGCTGCTGCACAATCCGGCCGTCAGCGCGCCGATTATTGGTCCACGTACGATGGAACAGTTGGAAAGCGCCGCCCGCGCAACCGAAATCAGCCTGGATGGCGAGACGCTGGAGCGGCTGGACAAGATCTTTCCCGGTCCTGGCGGGGAAGCGCCCAAGGCTTATGCCTGGTGAGAGGCGCGTTTACACAGGCGCGGTCGGGTGTTGAGGGCTTGCCCGATTCGCGATAACTTGAATTAGAGGGCAGCGCTGACTATCATATAGTTACCGGACTGTTCGGAAAACAGACAGGAGCATGAGAGATGCAGAATATGACGATGGGCTCTTTTAGGCGCGCAATCTTTGCAGTTGTGGCTGGGCTCTTTCTCTTTGCTGGGCAGACGGCGCTGGCCAAGGATATCCACGTAAAAGGCGATTGCGACCTGCGCGATGCTATCAGAGCTGCCACTTACAATACAGCTATCGGCGGCTGCGTCGCTGGCGCGGGACCCGGCGATATCATCATCTTGTATGAAAACATGACGAAGCGGAGGACGCTCCCCGAAATCACGACGAGCATCACGCTGGAAGGCCGGGGCCGCACCTTGACCTTTAAGGATCGCATCCCCTTTGTTGTGAACGAAGGCAAGCTGACCCTGCAAAATATCAAGATTCGTTTCGAGACGACGCGAAGTGAAGACGTGCTGTTCATTGACGATGGCGCCTTGACGCTGGCGAACGCCTATTTCCATGATTGCACGGGTGGCATGGAAGTGGAAGGAGAAAGCACGATCCAGCTGCTGGGGCAATTCGGCGTTTGCGGTCACTCACGAGAAGTCATCTGGGAATGGTTCGATTATGAACCGCCGCGGCCGCCAACCTGCACAGAGTTGACCGGCGCAGTGGTCACGGCGTCTCAGGGCTTGGAAAGCGGCGTTCAGTGTCGCGATGTTACCGCGGCTGGCGTTGGCAATCAGACTGTCTATGACGCCGGCTTCATAGCCGCGGTCGATATATGGGGCGACTTGGGCCCCGGCGTGGAGATTTGCTTCCCCCAGATCGGCGCGCTCATGTTCCTGGACGCGGCAGCCGCGCCACGCGTCGCAAGCTCGCTGGCATCTTACGGAGTCGGTGGATCGACCTGCGCATCGGTGAATCGCGCTGGAATGGTTGTACTGGTGCAGGGCCAGCCTATGACGCCGGCGCAGCCAGCCGTTGTTTCCGAGCCAGCGCCGGAAGCAGAGGTGGTGGTCAGCGAGCCGATGGTTGATGGCTGCCCAATCCGAACGACGGGTCATATCAATTTCCGCGCCGCGCCGTCTTTGGAGGCTGAGAAGCTTGGCGTTGTCCTGCGCGGGTCCACCGTTGGCTCGATCTCGCGTATCTGGGGCTGGTACCAGATCAACTTTCAGGGGCGGACCGGCTGGATCGGTGGCAAGTACGTTGCCAACATTGGCAACTGCCAATGAGCATGATGCGTCGATGAGGGACCGCTGACGAGTCGGGCTAACCGGAACGCGCGCCTAAACGTCGCTTTGGCAAGCCTGCCACAACAGTTCCGCCGTATGCATAACCGGCAGCGGATTCCCGAGTAGGGCAAGCTGCTGGCGCAGTTGCGTGATGCAGCCGATATTGCCGGAGGCGACCAGGTCGGGCTCGGCAGCCAGGATCGACTCGACCTTGCGCTGCCCGAGTTCCGCTGCGATGGCCGGCTGGTCGATGTTATAGGTGCCGGCCGAGCCGCAGCACATGCCGGCGTCGGCGATGCTCAAAAGGCGCAGATTGGGGATCTGCTGCAGCAGGGCTCTGGGCTGGCTCTGAATGCCTTGAGCTTGTAGCAGATGGCAGGCATCCTGATAGGCAACGCGGCGCTCGCTTTGAAAACCGGCCGGCGCATGCAGCCCAAGTTCAGCCAGGTAAGCGCTGAAGTCCATCACCCGGCGCGAAAAAGCGGCCGCGCGCTCGGCATCTTGCTCGCCTTTGAATAGCAATTCGTAGTCGTTTATGCCGGAGCCGCAACCGGCCGCCGTTGTGATAATCGCGTCGACATCGGCTGGAAACTGCGTGAAATTCCGCCGGGCGACCGTCTGCGCCTCTTTCTCCGCGCCGATATGCAGCAGGATAGAGCCGCAGCAGCCGGCGTCTGGCGGGCTGTGCACTTTGATGCCGTTGGCTGCCAGCACGTGAGCCGCGGCGTAGTTGATCTCCGGCGCCAGCACCTGCTGCACGCAGCCGGGCAGCAGCGCGACCGCTCCCCGTTGCTCGCCCTGCGCCGGCAGGACCGGGGGTAGGGGCAATCGTGGCGGCAGTTTATCCGGCAGCAGGTTGAGCATGGAAGCGAACGAGGGGGGCAATGCGTCGCGGATTGACCGCCCAATTTTTCCGGTACGCGCCGCCAGCCGAAAGCGATTGGGGTAGGGCAGTGTTTCGATCATCAGTTTCCGCGCCAGCGCATCCAGTGGCGGGCGTCGCCGCGATTCTTCCTGCAGCCCGCGATAGCTCACCAGCAGGTCGCCGTATTCGACGCCGGAGGGGCAGGCGGGCACGCAAGCCATGCAGCCGAGGCAGCGGTCGATATAGGGCTGCGCGTCTTGAGCGTCGAGCCGTTCTTCGAGAACGTTTTTCATCAGGTAAATGCGGCCCCGCGGCGAATCCATCTCTTCGCCGAGCAGGCTGTAGGTGGGGCAAGCCGCCAGGCAGAAGCCGCAGTGCACGCATTTTTCGATGGCGGTCGCCATCTCCGGCGCTCTCAGGTCATCGCTTTGAATCTCGTGTCGCATCTTTTGTCGTCCGTCGCCAAGTCACAAAAGTAGATTAAGTTAGTCATGCAAGAGCCGAATAGAACTCTTAGGCATCAGGGGGGCGAGCCGCCAGCTCGCCCGTACACAAATTTGACTATTTTGAAAATTGTATGCAAAGGGCGGTCATGTCCAATACTGTCTTGTTTATGCTGAGACACCGAAAGGGCAACACGCGGGTCGCCCTTATACCAGCTTGCCATGCGGGTCAAGCACTTGCTTCACACGAGCGGCCAGCACATTTTCAACGGGCGCGCCGATGACCACCGATTCGACGGCGCCACGCAGGCAGAGTCCGGTCAGGCCGCAGGCTTTCAGAGCATCACCGATTTGGCTTATATCCTCAGCCGCCAGCCAGGCGATGTTGCCGCCGACGCCATAACGTCTTTGCGCTCCGTCTATCCCGCGGTCGAAGGCGGGAACCTGCTTTGGCGAAAGCGCCACTTTGACCAGGTACGCTCCCGTCAGGTCCGCCAGCGGATCCCAGAGCGCCGCGCTATCGTCCAGCTCGGCGATTTTGAGCAGCGGTGTGTGGCGAGTCAGCGCGGCTGAGAAGCGCTCGACGCGCTGGGGCAGAGTCTCGTCAAAGCCGGCCAGGCGCGTCAGCAGCCGCCAGCGGTCCGCGAGCGGCATGAGGTCAAGGGCATCGAGTTCGAAGACGTTTTGATTGATGAAATAGATCGCGGCCAGCGCGTCTTGCAAGCAGTGGTAGTCGAAAGCCAGGCTGCGGAAGCGCGGCACATCGGGGAAGACCTTGAAGGTCAGCTCGGTCATGATGGCGTATTGCCCCAGGCTGCCGACGAGGAACTTGCTCAGATCAAAGCCGGCGGAGTTCTTGACTACTTTGCCGCCGACGCGAAAAGCCCGCCCCAAGCCATCGACCACTTCCGCGCCCAGGATGAAATCGCGCACGCCGCCATAGCGATAACGGCGGGAACCGGACAAGTTGCCCGCGACAGTTCCGCCAATCGTAGCAAACTCCGGCAGCAGGGGGTCGCACGGGAGGTACTGCCCTTGCTCGCGCAATGCCGCCGCCAGGTCTCGCACCGGCGTGCCCGCGCGGACGGTCACGGTGTATTCCGAGGGCTGATATTCGAGGATGCCGCTTAAGTTGGAGAGATCAGCGAGGGTGGCGCCATTGACATTGCCGTGCAATGCCGTTTTGCTGCCGTTGCCGATAGCGTGGATTCGCTCGCAATCTCGGACCAGGGTCTGAAGTTCGTTGACGGTTGCGGGCGCGTTCAGGGTCATTCGCGTGAGATCACTCCCGCTCGCTCCAAGGGGTGCATGCCCTGCTGCGATAGCGCGGGCGCCTCGCTACCGGGGAACATCTTACCGCGATTGGCGATTTCCCTCGGGTCGATCGCCAGCCGCAGCGCCTGCATGATATCGATTTCTTCTTCGCTGAACATCGCCGGCAGATAATCGCGCTTCTCCATGCCGATGCCGTGCTCGCCGGTGATCGACCCGCCGAGATTGACGCAGAGGGCCAGGATCTCGCCCGCCAGCGCCTCGGCCTTCTCCAAGGCGCCAGTCTCGCGCCCGTCGTACAGAATCAGCGGATGCAGATTGCCATCGCCAGCGTGGAAGACGTTCGCCACATCCAGTCCGTATTTCTGTTTCAGCGCGTTAATCTCAACGAGCGCTTCGCCCAGGCGGCTGCGGGGCACGACGCCGTCCTGCACGATGTAATCGGGGCTGAGCCGGCCGACCGCCGAGAAGGCGCCCTTGCGTCCCTTCCAGATGCGCGTCCGTTCTTCTTCGTCTTTGGCGACGCGCGTTTCAAAGGCGCCCGATTCGTCGATGATGCCCATCAATTGGTCGAACTCGGCATTGACCTGCAGCGCCTCGCCTTCAAGCTCGACGATGAGCAATGCCTCCGCATCGGGGTAGCCGGCTTGGACCGAGGCTTCAGCCGCTTTGATCGCCAGCCGGTCCATGATCTCCATCGCGCCCGGCAGCAAGCCGGAAGCGACTACCATCGACACAGCATCGCCCGCGCGTCCCAAATCGTCGTAGGCGGCGAGCACGGTGCGGTAAAGCTCGGGCTGCGGCATCAGACGTACCGTGATTTCCAACGCGATGCCGAACAAGCCTTCGGAGCCGACGAATAGCCCGACCAGGTCAGGTCCGACGCCGACGCCTTCGACGCTTTCGCTCCCGAATTGCGTCACCGCGCCATCAGCCAGCACCACTTTCATGCCCAGCACGTGATTGCTGGTCATGCCGTATTTCAGGCAATGGGCGCCGCCGCTGTTGAAGGCGATGTTGCCGCCGATGGTGCAGATCGACTGGCTTGATGGATCGGGCGCGTAGTACAAGCCGTAAGCCTGTACCGCCTCGGTAATATGCAGGTTGATCACGCCCGGCTCAACCACGGCGATGCGCTGCTCCGGATCGATTTTCTTGATGCGATTCAGGCGATTCAAGCCGATGGTCAAGCCGTCGGGGATCGGCAGCGAGCCGCCGGACAAGCTGGTGCCGCTGCCGCGCGCGACGAAGGGAACGCCCATCTGGTGGCAGAGCCGCACGGTGTCGATGATCTCCGCTTCGTTGATAGGCAAGACCACCGCGCCCGGTACAGCGCTGAAGGCGGTCAAAGCATCGGATTCGTAGGGCAGCAATTCGACATCGCGCGTCAGCAGGCGATCGGCGGGGTAGATCAATTCGAGCGCTTCAATAAAGGCGCGGTTCATTCGTTAACCCGCCGTCTCCAGCCGCGTCTCGACCTGCTTGGACAGCTTCTTCAGCGACTGTTTGGCGATCTGTTTAGCCGCCACATCAAGCAGGCGTTGCCCGACCGCGGCGATCTTGCCGCCGATGCGCGCGTCGCCGGCGTAGCGCATCACCGTTTTGCCGTCGGCGCCATCCAGGCTGATCGTTCCCTCGCCGGTAAAATGCCCGGCGGGACCCTTGCCGCTGACGAGCATTCGATAGCTCTCCGGCTGGTTGACATCGGCCAGTTCGATATTCGTCTCGAACCTGCCATTGACGGGACCGACCTTGACCGCCAGTTTGACCTGATATTTGTTCTCGCCGATTTCTTCCAGACCCTTCGAGCCGGGGATGATGCCGCCGAGGACGTCAATGTCCATCAGCAGGTCCCAGACCAGCTCGCGCTCGGACGCGAATTCGTAGCTGCCTTCAATGCGCATTGCTTGACCTCCCGCCGCGTTTTCGACTATGATAATAATAGATGAATTCCTCCGATTTTACGAATCTTGTAAACGCTTTGAGCGATTAACGAGGAGGAATCCATGCGAAGCGAAACGCAAGTTCTCAGCCCCCGATTTTGGACAGTTGAACTGTCCCCTCGCCTTACAGCGCCATTTCCGCTGCTGACCATCGCCCTGGTTGCGCTGGCGGCTTTCTTTCTGTCGCCGGCCGCGGCGCGGGCGCAGCCCATCCACGGCGTAGACTTTTCGCCCTGGCAGCTGACCATCACGGAAGGCGGCTCCGCTACCTTCTCCGTGAGCCTGCGCACCCGGCCGACGGCGACCGTGGAAGTCGTGGTCGGATACGCCTGGCCAGTGGGCAGCCCGTTTTCCTACGATGTTCTCAGCTTTTCGCCGGCCAGCCTGACCTTCACGCCCGACACCTGGTCGCAAGGGCAAACGGTCACTGTGAGCATCCCGCAGAACGATCAGGTTGACGGCGACAGGACCTGGTATGTCTGGTGTGATCCCGTAGACACGGGCCTCAATGAGACGGACAGCAACTACTCCGGCGAGAGCAGGGACGGCGTAGGAAAAGGAAAGACCACGCCTTGGCCGCTCGTCGTCAAAGTGGTCGACGACGACGGCTAAAACCGTCGATTGACCTTTGGCATTTCGCAAAGGCAATGCGGGGGCGGCTCTGCGAGTCGCCCGCTTCCGCAACGGCGATTGCTCTGGCGCGCCGGCGCTTTCCTGACCAAATTCGACATTCACTGTGAGCTATCGCAAGCGTTATTCACCGAAGGAGGTGAACAATGAAACCGCTCGATCTGATCCGCCGCTCGACGAAGCAAAAGCCTTTTGCCAGTCCAGCGCAAACGTTCTCTGCCCGCCCGCCATTCAACCGATTTTGCCGCATCGCCATCGTCCTGCTGGCGCTGGTCCTGTTCGTGTTGCCGGCCGCCAGCCCAGCCCTTGCCGATGACCAGCCTGACCCATCTCCAATCTACCACCCGCGCGGATACGTTACGGGCGACTACCGCCAAGGAACCGCGGTCTTTCATGTTGAGCAAACCCCCGCAGATACATCGTCGCGATATGATGATGATGGCGAATGCTGGGTTCTCAAGCGCATCGGCGAAAAGCACCGCGCCAGAGTCAAGGAAGTGATGGACGAACAGATGCGCGCCTTGATTGAGCAGGACATCCAATACGACCCCTGCCCGGCGCGAGGGACTGAGTAAGGCCTGGGGAGCGTCTAAATCGATGGACGCGCCCCCGCCCCAAACCCCTCCCCGATCGCCAGTGTCGCCGGTCAGTGTCTACGCGACCTGCGCGGCGCATGATGAGGGAGGGGCTTCAATCACTGCGAAACTCCCCTTCCCTCGTTCTGGGGGAAGGGGGTTGAGTTGTCTAAGCCACTATAGCAGCCACTCCCGCGCCTGTCGCTATCTTGACAAAACAAGTCATTCCGTGTAAATTCGCGCAATCTTTATTGGCCGAAGGAGGTAAACAATGAAACCGCTTGATCTTATCCGCCGCTCGACGAAGCAAATCTCCGCTTCCGCGCGTCTAGCGCAAATGTTCTCTGCCCCCCCCCCCCCCCCCCCCCCCCCCCCCCCCCCCATCTGATTTAACCCTCCGCTCTTTAACGCCCTTTCTCCTGCTGGCGGCCTTGCTCTTTACCTTTGCCGCGCCGGTCGCGGCCGATCATCATTTCGGCTGCATTCAACCCGGCACCGGTGGCAGATTTCAGCTGCCAGAGGGTTCGTCCGTAACCATCTCGATAGTCCTTTGCAATCGACCGACGGCTAATGTTCGCATCGACTGGGAAAAGAGCGGCGGCAATCGCGAAAACGTCACCATCTCGCCTGCATCGCACACTTTCACAATAGGGTCTGATTATTGGGCCGGCAACTGGCACAAGTGGCAGGGCTTCACAGTCACCTTCGCCGAAGACTCCTTCAACGATGGCAACAGCACGATGTGGTTCCGTCCCCTGACGACCAGCGATGATGCACGTTATTCGAGGGGGCGGACAGGCTGCCCGAGCTGCGGCGCCGGTCACGGACAACGGTTCGCTCCCATCTTTTCTGTCAAGCTGATCGACAATGAAGGGACGACGATGGGCCAAAACCATCCTCCGCAGCAGCAGCAGCAACAGCAGACGCAGCAGCCAGAGCCGCCGCCGCCAGCGCAGCCGCCAGAGCCTGAGCCACAGGTGCAGCAGCCGCCGCCAGAGCCGCCTGAGCCAAACCCGCCGCAACAGCCGCCGCCACAGCAGCGCGAGCCACAGCAGCAGCAGGCGCAGCTAGGGACAATTCGCAATTTGAGCGTCTCCGCCACCGCCGACACAATCACCGTCAGTTGGGATCCGCCGAGCGAGGGAACGGTGACGAAATATATCGCGCACATCACCCCACAGAACGGCGACAAAGGCAAAACGAAACGCCCGAACGCGGACAAGACCAGCGTTACCTTCAAGAATCTGAAATCGGGCGTTGAGTACAAGGTTTGGGTGCGCGCCCTGAATGATATCCAAAAAGGCGAGCGAACCCACCATCGGGTGACGACGCAGTAAGCGGGGGTCCCTTTCCCTAGATGTTTGTTTCGGGCGGCTTACAGAGTCGCCCGTTTCGCGTTTCTCAGGATGCGGGGATATAAGCGGTGATATTCGGGAGGCTAAGCGCGATCAGAGCGAATAGCAGCCAGCGGAGCCAACGCAGCTCGGTGCGGATTTCCGCGATCAGGGTTTCGAGTGTGTTCACGCGCTGCGCGATGTCAGTTGATTCGGTCATCGTCCTGTCCATTTATCGCTCTCCTTGTTGCAGCGCCGTGGACACGTGTCGCGCCTCAGCAACTTTCCGCTCATATTGTACCACCTGCGGCTGGCGACGTACAGCAGGCGGCGTCTCGGCGAGTCGCCCTTCTTTTCGCATGCCAGCCGCGGCTGGCATTTTGTTTCCACCGGGCAATTTGTTACAATCGAGTCAGCCAAGCGAAGGATGAAAGGCGCGAATCGCCATGGTCATGGAACGGCAGCTTGTCAGCGTGGAAAGATTCCTCGAAATCATTGAGAGCCCGGAATACGGCGACCGCATCGTGGAGCTCGTGGAAGGAGAAATCATCGAGATGTCGAAGCCATCAGGATTGCATGGGCAGATTACTATGCTCGTAGGCGCAAAGATTTTCAACTATGTTACAGACAACACACTGGGCATCGTCACTGCGGCTGAAACGGGCTTCATCTTGGAACGTAATCCCGATGGACGAGACACCGTTAGAGGTTTGGATGTCGCATACATTAGCGGTGCAAGAGCTCCTATTGTACTTCCTGACCAACTGTTGGATCTTGCGCCGGATCTCGCCGTAGAAGTCATCTCCCCCAGCAACAAAGTAGCGGATATGCACCGCAAAATTCGGCAACTGCTGGCCGCAGGCACCGCTTTGGTTTGGATAGTTCACCCGGAAACACGCACAGTCGAGGTTCACACGCGTTCTGGCGCAACCACGCTAGAAGAGGATGACACCCTCAGCGGCGGCGATGTCTTGCCTGGCTTTGAAGTCCCCGTCCGCGATATCTTCCCAACCCCCTGATCCGCCCTCAGCCCACCCGCAATATCACTTTGTTGATGCCCGGCTCATAGGCCGCGTTGCTGGCGTAGGCTTGCGCCGTCTCCTTCAGGTTGTAGCGATGCGACACCAACTCCTCCAACTTGACCTTTCCCGAAGTCGCCAGCTCAATCGCGCGCGGATAGCTGTGTTTCATGCGCCGCGACATGATGATGGTCAGCCCCTTGCGCCGCGCCACCGAATGCTGGAGTTGCAGCTTGTCATCCGGCGGAATGCCGACCAGCGCCAGCCGCCCGCCGTAGCGCGCCATTTCAGCCGCCTGCTGCACCGACTGGTCAGCCCAAGCCGCCTCAATCGCGACATCGACGCCGCGTCCGCCGGTCAGATCCATGACCGCGTTCACCGGATCGCATTCGTCGACGTTGATTGCCTCGGTCGCGCCCCAAGCCTTCGCTATTCGCAGCCGCCAATCCAGCTTGTCGAAGGCGAAAACTTGCGACGCGCCGGCCAGGGCAGCCAATCTGGTAATCAATAAACCAACGGGACCGGCGCCGATGACCGCTGCCGTCCCCCCGATGCGGATCTTGCTCAGGTCGACCGCGTGGATGGCGACGCCGAGCGTCTCGAGCAGGGGGCCGACCTCGTCGCTGAGTGAATCGGGCAGGGGGAAGCAGTTGCGGGCGCTGACGTTCATTTGTTCGCGAAGGGCGCCGTCTTCAGGGAATAGCCCGTAGAAAAAATGATTGGGGCAGAGATTGGGGTGGCCCTTCTCGCAGAGTTCGCAGCGCCAGCAGGGCACAGCTGGCTCAACCGCGACGCGCTGCCCGAGCCGCAGGGGCTGATGCGTCCCATCAAGCGCATCGGCGCCGACGGCAGCGACTTCCCCCATAAATTCGTGACCGAGGACGAAGGGCTGGCTGGCGACGGTGTAGCCGATGCGCCCCGTCTCGTACATGTGCAGATCGCTGCCGCAGAGGCCGACCGTCTTGATGTTGAGCGTGACTTCGCCGGGTCCGGGTGACGGCGGCGCCGGCTCATCGGCGATGCGAATGTCCTTAGGGCCATGGAGGCGGGCGACTTGCATCTATCGTTATCCTCAGAGTGTGTTGTGCGCACCAATCTATCACTGGCGGGCGAAAACAAAAAGAGGGCGATCCCAACAGACCGCCCCCTTGTGAGATTCTTATAGACTCGGTGGATTGCGCTGCTTATGCCTCGGCAGCGTCCAGCGCTGCCTGCTGCTCGGCAATGATCTCGTCCGTGCAATGAAGCTCTGCCAGGAAGGCCAAGTCAGCGGAGCGGCGCTCATCCAGCGTCATATCTTCCAGGTAGGGATTCACCTCGGGCAGACCGGGTGTCACGCCTTGGCTGCTCTGCCCATCTTCTACCACGAAGTCCGCCGCCGCCAACAATTCTTGCGAAATCTCAGTTTCCTGAGCCGCCGCCGCATCCAGATTGATGCCCACGCTCAAGTCGTTTTGCAAATTGATGCCGGCGGTGGCAATGTCGATTGCGCCCTCCCAATGCGCGATCAGCATCCGCGCTGCGATGACGCCTTCCTTGAAGTAGCTGTAGACGCCGGCGCCGATCGTCGCGCCGCGGTAGATGGAACTCCCCGCGGTATACATGACGGGAAGGCCATGTTCGTTCGCGACTTGTATGATGGTTGGCAGGCCAGAGGCGACCGTGGCTTCTGTGGGGAGAATAAAGGCTTCTATTCCCTTGCTGACCAGTCCTTCGGCCGCGACAGTCAAATCCGCCGCCGATACGATCGAGGCGTTTTCGACTGTTAAGCCCAGCGACTCGCCGACGGTGGTGACTTGATTCGCACCAAAGACGCCACTGGGTTCATTGGAGGTGAAGATCGTGCCCACCACTTGCATATCGGGGTTTTGCAGAAGCATCAGGGGGACAATGCGATCGTAAGGCGCCAGAAACTGAGAACCGGAGATGTGCGCGGGTTTGATGCAGGGCGCGTCGGCGATGCCGGCGGCATAAGGGTTGGACACGACGTTGAAGATCACAACTGGCGGGTCTTCCAAATCCAGGGTGGCGCCGACAGCCATTTGCGTCACCGGCGTGGTAATTGTTATCAAAGCATCGGGGTCTCTATCCAGGGCGTCGCGCACCATGAGCCTCGCGAAGCCGATGTCGTAAGCGGCATCGCCAAAGAAGATGTTGATGCCTTCGCCCTCGAGGTCTTGCCGCTGGTCTAATACAGCCCGCTCCTCCTGATCGATATAGCCATAGGCTTGCAGCATATCGAGCGTACCCTTAACCGACAGGTTGACGTTGGAATGATACCCTAAAGACAGAATGGCGATCGTGGGCTTGCTATCTTCTTGCGCCCCGAGCGCCGGGGTCACGCTAAATGCCAATACCGCAATTAGAAGCAGGAATCTTTGAACCATCATTCACCTCGCGAAAGCTATATAAACTCTGCTAATTGGTCTCATATCTTAAATCATACTCGAAATTCGCCGAAGGTGTAAAGAAAAGAGGGCGATCCCTTAGGGCCGCCCTCTGCTGCTTCCTGAGGTTACTGTCTGCGACGGCTAATCCCGAGCCGTTCCCAGCGTCGCTTGTTCTTCGGCGATGCGCTCCGGTGTGCACTCGAGCTCAGCCAGGAAGGCGGCGTCATCCGCCTTGCGCTCTTCCAGCGTCATCTCCGGCAAGCTGGGCGGCTCGCTTAATACTTCGAGCTCTCCGCCCTCGATCACCATGACGGCTGAATCCAGTATGGCATCGGCAACGGTAATGCCGAATTCTTCAGCGGTATCGAGATTGACCGCTACGCCGAGGTTGACCCGGGAGCTGATTGCGGTCGTGCTGGTATCGAGCCTGCCATCAATATACGCGGCGATCATCCGCCCGACGGTCACGCCTTCGCCGTAGAAATCATCGAAGCCGGCGCCGACCACCGCGCCATGATAAATGAAGCGAGGGGATACGCCGAAGACGGGCATACCATAATCTGCCGCCGCGCCAAGGACCGCTGGTATACCCCGCGACTCAGTATAGCCTGCGCCAATCATCACCATCTCCACGCCTTTGTCGGCCAAGCTTGCTGTCGCCTGCGGCAGATCGGCCGCCGATGCGATGGAGGCGACTTCAACGGTCAAGCCGAGCGCTTCTCCGAACTCAGTGATCCGACTCACGCCGTAGACACTTTGCGTTTGCGCCGGATCGACTATGGTGCCGATGGTCTGAATATCGGGCTGTTGGACTTTGGCCAGCGCCACATATTGTTCGTAGGGAATCGACATGTGCGTGCCAGTGACATGAGGCATCTTGATGCAAGGCGAATCGGCGATGCCGGCGGAATAGGGCGCGCTGACGATGGCGAAGAGCAGCACCGGCGGGTCGTCCATTTCCTTTGTGATGTTTGCGGTAATCTGGGTGACCGGCGTTGAAAATGTCAGCAGAATGTCAGCGCCGCGATCGAGCGTCTTCTCGACCATGGCGTTGATGTTGGTGACGTCGCTCGCCGCGTCCAGCCAATAGACGTTGATGTGCTCGCCGTCTATATCCAGGTTCTCATCCAGCAATTCGCGCTCGGATGGCGATATCAACTCATGAGCCTGTAAGACATCCCAAATGCCGGGTTTGGTGATATCTTCTGTACCTGCGGCTCTATATCGCAGGAAGGCGATTGTTGGCTTGTCGTCGTCTTGCGCCAGCGACGGCGGGATTAGCAGCAACACTATCAAGATTCCAAAAAGCGCTCTTTTGCACATTGCTTCGTCTCCTGTAACTTTAGACAAGGAAAAGATATGATACGCTAAGATCAGTGTACAGTAAAAGTCGGCCGAAATTCAAATACTGCTGTCGGACTGTCTGACGACAATTACTGAAGGACGACTGCGGACCGTCCTTGGGCTTTTGCGGGATGCCCGCGCTATTCTGCGGCGGCATCGAGCGCGGCTTGCTGTTCGGCGATCATCTCATCCGTGCAGTATAGCTCGGCCAGGAAGGCGAGGTCCGCCTCGCGCCGTTCGTCCAGCGTCATTGCCTCCAGCTCAGTTCCGACTTCGGGCAAGTCGGGCGTGACGCCTTCTGTGCTTGCTCCATCTTTAATCGTCCAGTCGGCCATTGCCAGCAGTTCGTCCGAGATTTCCACGCCCGCCTCCGCCGCCGCATCGAGATTGATCGCGATAGTGAAGCCGGGCTTCAGGTTGACGCTCAGACGTGATATATCGATGTCGCCGTTGAGATGACTGATCATCATGCGGGCGGCTATGACGCCTTCGCGATAGAGGCTGTAAAAGTCGGCGCCCACAGTCGCGCCGCGATAGACATGTTCCGCCACGATGGAAAAGACCGGTATCCCGCCGTGTTCGCTGGCGGCATCAACTATTGCGGACAAACCGACAGACGTGGTATAGCCGGCGGGCAGGGCGATCGCCTCGACGCCTTTGCTAATCAGGCTGGCGGTTGCCAGTGACAGATCCGCAATGGCGACGACCGGCGCCACTTCGACCCGCATCCCAAGTTGCTCGGCAAGTGTGGTGATTCGCTCGGTGCCGAATACGCTATTCGGTTCAGCCAGATTCACGATGATGCCTATCGCCTCCATATCCGGGTCTTGCACTTTCAGCAGCGGCGCGAATTCATCGTAGGGCACGTCGGTCTGCGTGCCAGCAATGTGGCTGTCTTTGATACAGGGGGCATCGGCTATGCCGGCGAAATAGGGAGCGGTGACGATGGCGAAAATGATTGCCGGCGGCTCGTCCATTTGGCGCGTGATGTTGGCGGCGATTTGTGATACGGGTGTTGAAAGCGTCAAGAGCGCATCGGCTCTCTGGTCCAGCGCATCCTCCACCATGATGTTCGCCGTCGGAATATCGAAGTCCGCGTCGCTATAGATGACATTGATGCGCTCGCCTTCCAAATCTTCCGCCTCATCCAGAATGGCGCGTTCTTCTGAGCTAACCAGGCCATAGGCTTCAAACATGTCTAGAATGCCTTTTTCGGCCAAAGCGGTAAGGGTCGTGCCGCCGTAACGCAGGATAGCGATTGTCGGCTTGCCATCATCTTGCGCCAGCGCCGCGGGCGCGAACAAGAGCGCCAAGGACAGAATTCCAATCAAGAGTCTTATGGACATCGGATGTTCGCTCTGTACCTTCTCATCGGATGAGACATGCCTTGATGCATCGCTGCGCCTGCGCTACTCGTTCGCCTGCGCCAGTTCCGCCTGCTGCTCGGCGATCATCTCCGGCGTGCATTGCAGCCCGGCGAGGAATTCCAGGTCGGCTGACCGGCGCTCTTCAAGCGACATGTCGGGCAGGGTGATCTCGGCTTCCGGCCATTGCAGCGTGACGCCCTGCGCCGTCTCTCCATTTTCGACGATGTATGCCGCCCCGTCCAATAGCGTTTGCGAAATCTCGACATCTTGCAGGTCGGCCGCGTCGAGATTGACGGCGAATGCAAACTCGTCGCTTTCATAGATACTGGTGGCGGCGATGTCAATGTCCCCGTTCAGGTGCCCGATCAGCATGTTGCCGGCGATGACGCCTTGCTTGTAAAGACCGAAGAATCCACCGCCGATCGTCCCGCCGCGGTAGGCGTTCTGCGGTGCCGAAAAGACCACCGGCAGCCCGTAATCGTAAGTCAGCGACAGCAGCAGGCTAAACCCTTGAAAGGTGAAGATGGGGATGATGATCGCCTCGGCGCCTTGGTCCGCCAGGTTTTCGACCGCCTGATACAGATCGGGGGTCACAATGATCGACTCGGCGACGACCGTCAAGCCAAGCGACTGGCCGATCTCCGTAATCCGCGCGACGCCGACTTCGCTGGCTCGCTGCTGTGGCGAGTAGATGGCGCCGACCACTTTCATGTTCGGGTCTTGCATCAGCAACAGGGGAACAATGTCTTCATAATTCGTCACGGGCACCGTGCCAATGACGAAGTCGGGTTTGACGCAGGAAGATTGGGCGACCCCGGTAATGTACGGTCCCGAAGTCACGGTGAATATCAGCTTGGGCGGGTCGATAAATTCGCGGATGGCGTAATAAACGATTTGAGTCATCTGGGTGGTGAAGGTGACGAAGACATCGGCGTCCTTGTCGAGCGCTTCGTCTATGATGGTATTTGCCTCCATTCGGTCGAAAAGCGAATCGCCGTAGATGACGTTTATGTGTTCTCCCTCAATTGAGCGTTCGTCATCCAGAAGCGCGCGTTCTTCTTCGTTGATGAAGCCATAGACTTCCAGCATATCCAGGATGGCTTTTTCCGCTAAGGCGACGTTCCTTGAATCGCCCCACTTCAGCCAGGCGATCGTCGGCTTGTCATCGTCCTGCGCCATTGCGGGCGGCGTAAACATCAGCAAAGCCAAGGCGAGCAAGAGCGCAGCAGTCTTTCTCATGTAGATCCTCCAGCGGCGCGAATCAATCATTATTGAATCTTGTCTTCGGCGCGGGACTGGACATTGGCGTCTGACAGGTCCCCCTGGAATTTCATTCGGCGAGCGCGCGACAAGCTAGCATAACGTTCGCGCACAAATCTCTCACAACAGTCCGAAGCCTAGCTAAGCAACTGCGCGTCGGAGAGTTCGGTTCCGTCTTGCAGCGAATGGAAGCGATCGATCAGGTCGGCGGGCTTCAGATTTCTACGTTCTTCGCCGGCGATTTCGAATTCGATTCTCCCCCGATTCATCATGATGACGCGGTCGCCCAGATCACAGGCTTGCTGCATGCTATGGGTAATCATGACGACACAAAGATCGTTCGCTTCCGCCAACTGCTGCGTCAACGCGATGACTTGCTCAGCGGCGTTTGGATCCAGGGCGGCGGTATGTTCATCGAGAAGCAGCAGCTTGGGCTTGGTCAAGGTCGCCATGACCAGGGTGATTGCCTGCCGCTGCCCGCCACTGAGCAGGGCGACATCGGCGTCCAGTCGATGTTCCAATCCCAGATGCTGGCGTTCCAATTGCTCGAAGAACCAAGCCTCTTCCGCTTTCTTTATATCGCGGCGGAGGCCCGCGCTGCGGCCATGGATAGCGGCCAGAGACAAGTTCTCGCGGATTGTCAAGCCGGGGCAGGTGCCCAGTCGCGGGTCTTGGAAGACACGGCCGATGTCGTGGGAGCGGCGGTATTCGGCCCAGTAGGTGATATCCTCTCCATCGAGGCTGATATGGCCGCTATCAGGCTGCGCCGCGCCCGATATCACGTTGAACAGTGTGCTCTTGCCAGCGCCATTCGAGCCGATGACGGTGACGAATTCGCCTTCTTCCACAGAAAGCGAGATGTCCTGGAGGGCGCGGACCTCGTTGACGGTGCCGGCGTTGAAGGTTACGGAAACCTGATCGAGTGAAAGCATCGTAAAAGCCTATCCGCCAAGTCTCTGTTTATAAGTCTTCCAGCGGTCGTACAATCTTGGCGCGCCCAGCGCCGCCAGCACAACCAGCGCGCTCACAAACTGGATATCAGTCGTCGGCAGGTCCAGCGCGCTGAAGATCCAGGCGCGGGAGATATCAAAGATCAACATGCCGGTGACGGCGGCGATCAGCAGTTGACCGACGCTTCGCGGGCGCAGCAGCACCTCGCCGATGATCACCGCCGCCAGCCCGCGCACGATCAGCCCGAAGCCGAGGCTGACATCGGCGAAACCGAATTGCTGCACGACCAGCGAGCCGGCTACACCAGCCAAGCCATTGGCCGCCATCAAGCCAAGGATGATCATCAGATTGTGATTCAAGCCGGTCGCGCGCACCATTTGCGCGTTCTTGCCGGTGGCGCGGATCGCCAAGCCGATTTCGCTGCGCAGAAACCAGTAGAGTATGACAAGCACAAGGAGGACGATAAAGCCGAAGAGAATGATCTCGAGCAGGTTGGTCGATTGCCGGCGCATTTGATCGCCGAATTGCTCGACTAGCCAGGTGCGAAAGGCTTTGGAATGGCGGCTAATCAACGTTTCCTGCCCGAGCAGTGGAATGTTGCTCTTGCCTTCCATCACGTGCAAGGTCACGGTATAGGCGGCGGTGATGACGATGATGCTGGCGAGCAAGCCTTCGATTTTAAATATGATGTCGATCAGGGCAGTAGCCAATCCGGTAAGCGCACCGGCGAGGAAGCCCATCAGCATGGCGTACTCGGGGCTGTGTCCATTGACGATGAGGATGGCGCAGGCGGCGCCGCCGATGGGAAAAGCGCCGTCCACCGTAAGATCGACGAATCCCAATACACGGAAGGTCATAAAGACGGTGACGCCCGCCAGCGCGTAGCCCAGCCCTTGCCCAATCGCGCCGATATTGACGTTGCCGAGCGACATGAAAGCGGCCACGACGACCGCTAGCAAGATGCCGCGCAAGATGAAGCTGCGATTGGCGCCCAACGCGGACGCTTGCGGCTGATTAGCGGCTGATGCTGTCGCTGTCATTTTGCAACGCTCCGTCGTCCGGTTTGGGTGGACTGTCCGTTTCCAGCTTAATGGAAGTATATGTTAAGTCGGGCTTTCAAATCAAGAAAAGTCGCGCCAATTTGAGTCGGCGCCTGGCAGAATGCAAGCGCTGAATCGTCGCCTGGCGCATTATGGTATGATTGTCGGCGAGTTGCAATTGCTGAAGTGTCAGGCGAATCGCTGTGGTTGAGAAGCGTCCCATCGACAAGCTCGTGATAAAGGGATTCAAGTCTTTGCAAGACGTGGAACTTGAATTGGGCAGGCTCAATGTGCTGATTGGTCCGAATGGGGCGGGGAAGAGTAATCTGGTTTCGTATTTTCAGATGCTGCGAGAGATGATTGACGGGCGGCTGCAGCTTTGGGTGGCTAAGCGAGGGGGTGCCAAGAGGCTACTTACGTTTGGAATAGGTCACACCCGTAAATTGTGTTCTAGGATAGGTTTCGACGATGTCTTCTATGAGATCCACTTGGAGCCAACAGATGCGGATCAGTTCACCTTTAGCAGAGAGTATCTGCATCACTGTGTCTCAGCGAAGCGTCGCTATGGACACTCTCTGGCAACACCAAGTGCGGAAGCAAACATCCATGCAAACTTGCAGTCTAGCGCTTCAATTCCTCTTGCCCAGATAATTTGTGACTCTATTTCTGATTGGAGGGTATACCATTTTCATGACACCGGCGAAACGGCCCCAGCGAAGTTTACTGGCAGCCTGCACGTTCACCGTTACTTGAGGCGTGACGGCAGCAATCTTGCAGCATATCTCTATTGGCTTAAGCACTTTCACGTCAACACATACAATCAGGTTCTGAATACGGTGAGACTTGCAGTTCCATTTCTCGACGATTTTGAACTGGAGCCTAACCAGATAAGCGCAGACGAGTCCACAATCCAACTGATGTGGCGGCACAACGATGGCGACTACCCATTCTTGGCCAGTCAGCTTTCCGATGGTTCGCTACGTTTCATTTGCTTGGTGACGGCGCTCATGCAACCCGATCCGCCATCCACCATCATCATTGATGAACCCGAACTTGGATTGCATCCCTACGCCATCCATCTGCTTGGAGCGCTTTTGCGGTCGGCATCGAAGCGAATGCAAGTCATAGTCGCGACGCAATCCACGCTGTTGCTTGACGAATTTGATGTCGAGGACTTGATTGTCGTCGAATTGGAAGATGGCGTATCGGTCTTCAAACGCCTTAAGGAAGAGAAGTATGAGGAGTGGCTAAAGGACTTTTCGGTTGGGGAACTCTGGTCCAAGAATGTATTGGGTGGAGGTATTCCGTAGTGCCCGATGTGTACATTATTTGCGAGGGTCCTACCGAGGTTCGCTTCGTCAAGAACGTTCTTGCGCCAAATCTAGGTAATCGACAGCTTTTTCTGCATCCAATCACAATCGGTAGTATGCGTACAAAGGGCGGAAATGTCACTTTTGACCGACTCTACATGAATGTACGACGCCAGCTTTACGATAATCGGCGGTCCTATTGCTCAACTCTTGTCGATTTCTATGGTCTTGATTCTGAATTCCCAGGTCTTGATGTGGCGGCCACAAAGTTAGGTATTCGCGCAAAAGCAGAAGCGGTAGTTGAAGCCATGGTGGCGGCGTTAAGCCAGACGATAGAAAGCGAACCCTTGCTGCGATTCATTCCTTATGTGCAAATGCACGAATTTGAGGCGCTCCTGTTCAGCGATCCAGAAGCCTTAGCCGAGGCAATTGGAAGACCTGAGTTGCGCAACGCGTTGGCTACTGTTCGGGGAAACTTTGAGACTCCAGAACATATTGACGACAGTCAAGTTTCTGCGCCGTCTAAACGAATTCTTAAACTTTCTCCTGGGTACGAGAAACCGTTGATGGGCGGAATAGCTGCGAAGGCAATAGGTCTTGATAGAATCCGAGCCGAATGCCCGCTCTTCGACGCCTGGCTCGCCAAACTGGAATCCCTGCCCCCACCCCCCGCCTAGATCCCCCAGAGCAGCGCCAAGCCAAACAGCATCGTCAGTAGCGTCACCGCGGTCATGCCGATGCCCACTCTGGAAAAGTCGCTGAACTTGTAGCCGCCGGGTCCCATCATCAGAATATTCACCGGATGGGAAATGGGCGTGATGAAGGCCAGCGAGCAAGCCATGGCGACTGCCACTGCCATCGCGCGCGGGTCGATGCCCATTTGCAGCGCAGCTTTGATGGCGATTGGACCGACCAGCAGCGGCGTCACTTGCCCGCCGATGACTTGGACGACCAGCATCGTCAGCAGCGCGATGACCGCGAACAGCAGCAGCGGGCTGGCGTTCATCAGGCTCGATTCCAAGTAGACGCCGACGCGGTCCGCCAAGCCTGATTCGGTGATAGCGAGGCTGAGGGGCAGCATGCCGGCGACCAAAAAAATCGTGCGCCAGTCCACCGCCGCGTAGAACTGCTCCATCCGCAGGCACCGTGTGAGCACGATAGCAGCCGCCCCGGCCAGCATGGCAATGGGGGTGGGCAATATATTCAAGAAGGCGAGCGTCAAGACGATAGCGGTGATGCCGACGGCGTATGGCGCTTTGCGGCTATCAATGGATTGCGCCGAATATTCGCCGGCCGGCAAGATGAAATTGCTGTTATTCGCCAGATTTTGAATGTCTGAGGATTGGCCAACGACCAGAATCGCGTCGCCGACTTGCAGCGGCACCTTGCGCACATCGGTGTGGAAACTCCGTCCGTCGCGCCAGAGCGCCATCGCCAGCAAGCCGGCGTCGCGGTTGAGTTTCATTTCCGAGAGCGTCTTGCCGATGGCTATGGAACGGGGCGCGATCATGATCTCAATGGGTTCAATCGGCAACTCGTCCGCGACCGCCTGCGCGCCGCCCTCTATTAACTCGATCCCCCAAGCCAACAGCTGCTGAAGGCGGTCTTCTCGCCCGACGATCAATAGCTCATCGGCGGGGTAAATCATTTGATTTGATTTGGGAATGGTGATCGTCTCTCGCCCGCGCCAGACGGCCGCCACCGTCAAGCCCAACTCGGCATTGATATCGCTTTCCTGCACCGTCTGGTGCGCGAGGCGGGAACCCGGCATTACGCGCACCAGCCACAAAGAATCAGCCAACTCATAGGTATCGTGCAGATCGACTTGATGGAAGGATTGCGTCAGCGAAGCGCGATCGGGCAGCAATCGCCGGCCGAACAACAGCATGTAAAGCAGACCGGCCGCCACAATCAGGCCGCCCACTGGCATGAAGTCCAGCATTCCCAAGCCGGCGATGCCTTGCGCGATCAGCAGCTCGCTCATCAAGATATTTGCCGTGGTGAAATAAGTCGCCATGCCGCCGACCGTGACGCCGAATGCGAGCGGGATCATCAGCTTGGATGCGGCGACGCCGCCATCGCGCGATACCTGCAGGACAGCCGGCAGCAGGACTGCCCCCGCCGCCACATTGTTCATCAGCAAGGAAACAGCCGCCCCCGCCGACATAACCAGGGCAATCAGCTTGGCTTCGGAGCCGCGCCCATAAGCTTGCAGCTGCCGCGCCACCCACTGCATGGCGCCCGTCTGCTGTAAACCTCGGGTGATCACCAGCAAGCCGATAATGGTGATGACCACTGAACTGCTGAAGCCGGAGAGGGCGGCGTCGGCCGGCACGAGTTGAGCCAGCGCGACCATGAGCAGGACGAGCAAGGCGATGATATCGATGCGCAGCCGCGTGAAGGCAATCAGGGCGAGCAAGAGGACAATAATGCCGATGACGGTGATTTCGGGAGATGTGAGCATGGCGCAAGTATACCCCGCGCCGGCGATGCCGGTCTACAGCTCGCCCTTATCGGACAGGGTCGCTCTGTGGTTAAATCGAGGCGCTTTGACGGCAAGCTCGCAAAAGGATTGCGCAATGACCAAAGTAACCTTTATAGGCGCTGGCAGCACCGTCTTCGCCAAGAACCTGATGGGCGATATCTGGAGCTACCCCGAACTGGCGGACGCGACCATCTGCCTGATGGACATCGACGTCAAGCGTTTGAAGCAATCGGAGGGCGTGGCGGGTCATATCATCAAAGCGCTGGGCAACAGCCCGAAAGTGGAGGTCACCACCGATCGGCGCGAGGCGCTGCAGGGCGCCGATTATGTCATTTGCATGATTCAGGTCGGCGGATACGAGCCGGCCACGGTCATCGATTTTGAGATTCCTAAGAAGTACGGCTTGCGGCAGACAATTGCGGACACCTTAGGCATCGGCGGCATCATGCGCGGCTTGCGGACGATCCCCGTCCTCATCGACATCGCGCGCGACATGGAAGCGATTTGCCCGAATGCGCTGCTGATCAACTACGCCAATCCGATGTGCATGAACCAGTGGGCATTGAACCGCGCGACCGACATCGCCACCGTCGGGCTCTGCCACAGCGTGCCGGGCACGGCGCATGAGTTGGCGCGGGACATTGGCTTGCCTTATGACGACATCAACTATCTGGTCGCCGGCATAAACCACATGGCTTTCTATCTCAAGTTCGAACGGCGCGATACCGGCGAAGACCTGTATCCGCTGCTGCATCAAGTATATGAAGAGAGCCGCTTCCCGCCGCACAACCGCGTGCGCTACGAGATGCTCAGGCGGCTCGGTTATTTCGTCACCGAATCCAGCGAGCACTTCAGCGAGTACGTGCCCTGGTTCATCAAGGGGAGCGCGCCGCAGTTGGTTGAAGAGTTCAATATCCCGCTGGACGAGTACATCGAGCGCTGCAAAGCCGGCATCATTAGCTGGCAGCTACTGGAAAAGGCGGAAGCCGATGGGCGCATTCCGACGCGGGAGGAGATCCTTCACGCCCTGCGCGATGTCAAAACCGACGGGGTAGAGTGGACCGTACGCAGCATCACCAGTTTGAACGAGGTCGTGCGCAGCGTCGAATACGGCTCACAGATCATCCAGAGCATGGAGACGGGCGAGCCGCGAACGATTTACGGCAATGTCGCCAATGACGGCATTATCGACAACTTGCCCGCGGACTGCTGCGTGGAGGTACCCTGCTTGGTGGATGGCAACGGCATTCAGCCGACGCGCGTGGGGGCGATCCCGCCTCATCTCGCCGCGCTGATGGGGACCAATATCAATGTGCAGTCGCTCACGGTCGAGGCGGCGCTGACCGGCAAACGAGAGCATATCTACCACGCGGCCATGCTCGACCCGCACACGGGTTCCGAGCTGACGCTGGATGAGATCTGGTCGATGGTCGACGAGTTGATCGAAGCGCACGGGGATTATCTGCCGGTCTACCAATCGTAGAGGCGGGAGAAGACCACTGCGGGAAAGGAATTTCGATGAGCAAAATGAATCTGATTGGCGGCGAATGGCGCGGCAGCGACGATGTCATGGAAGTGCGTTTTCCCTACGATGGGACCCTGGTGGACAGCGTGTCGATGGCCAGCGCGGCCGACATGGACGCGGCGATGGCGGCGGCTGTAGCGGGCTTCGAAATCACACGCCAGCTGCCCAGCCACCGGCGCTCGGAAATCTTGGCGAATATGGCGCGCCTGTTGCGCGAGCGCTTTGACGAAGTGGTTGAGGCGATGATCCTCGAGGGCGGCAAGAACCGCAAGACCGCTGTCGGCGAAACGACGCGCGCCCTGGAGACGCTCAAGATCTCGGCGGAGGAGGCGCGGCGGATCGGCGGCGAAGTCTTCAGCATCGACTGGACGGCGGCCGGCGAGAATCGGCAGGGCTTCACGCGCCGCCAAGCGGTGGGCACGGTGCTCGGCATCACGCCCTTTAACTATCCGGTCAATCTGGCTTGCCACAAGATCGGTCCGGCAATAGCCGCCGGCAACCCCATCATCATCAAGCCGGCCGAGAAGACGCCGCTCTCGACTATTATCCTGGCGGAGATAGTGCTGGAAGCTGGCTTCCCGCCTCAAGCCTTCAGCATGTTGAACGCCTGGGGACCGGATAGCGAAATGATGGTGACCGATCCGCGCGTGGCCATGATCAGCTTCACCGGCAGCGGCGCCGTCGGCTGGATGCTGAAGAGCAAAGCCGGTCAAAAGA
Source organism: Phototrophicaceae bacterium (assembly GCA_965205125.1). GTDB lineage: Bacteria > Chloroflexota > Anaerolineae > Aggregatilineales > Phototrophicaceae > UBA6055. The sequence goes on along the minus strand of CBDBFY010000001.1, from coordinate 278,481 downwards.
AGGTGACGCTGGAATTGGGCGGCAATGCAGGAGTCATCGTGCATAACGACGCCGACCTTGAAGACGCGGCCGGTCAGGCGGCGGCCGGCGCCTTCGCCAATGCCGGGCAGAATTGCATCTCGGTGCAGCGCCTGCTGATTCAGCGCGATGTGTTTGAGGATTTCACCGACCTATTCGTTGAGCAGGTGGAGGCGCTCAAGATGGGCGACCCGCGCGACCCCGATGTCGATATTGGACCCATGATCAGCCTGCGCGATGCCGAGCGGGCGGAAGCCTGGGTGCATGAGGCGCAGAGAACGGGCGCGACCGTGCTGGTTGGCAGTGAACGGGATGGCGCCATGTTTCCGCCCACGGTGATGACGGAAACGGTGCCCGAAATGCGGGTGAATTGCGAAGAAGTCTTCGCCCCCGTGGTCACGGTCAGCCCTTATGACAGCTGGGACGACGCGGTGGCGCTGATCAACGACAGCCCCTATGGCTTGCAGGCGGGCGTCTTCACTAGCGATATCAAGCGTGTCATGGATGCCTGGGATCGCGTCGACGTCGGCGGGCTGCATATCAACAGCGTCTCGACTTTCCGCGTGGACCACATGCCTTACGGCGGCGTCAAAGCCTCCGGCTATGGGCGCGAGGGCATCAAATACGCGATTGAAGATATGACCGAGCTGCGCTTGATGACGCTGAATTTGGATTGATTTCGCTACAGAGGATTTGTAAGGGCTACCGATTCGGTCGCCCGACAGAAAACTTTATGGCGCGCGGGCGACCCAATGGCTCGCCCCTACAGCCGTTCCATATGTGGCTCAGTATCATCGAATGGGCATAGAACAAGGCATAAGCGACGCATGAACCGCAGCGACATCCGCATCGGCTTCGCGCCTATCGCCCGCCCGACCTTCGACCTCGACCTGGCAAACGAGTTGACCGCGCAGGTCCACGCCGGGATATCGCAAAGGTACGACCTGGTTGGCTCGCCTGAATTAATCATGGACGGCGCCGCCATCGACGCCCGCATCGCGGAGCTTTCCGCCGCCGACATCGACATGATCTTGCTGCTGCAATCATCGTTTGCCGATAGCACCATGATCCTGCAGCTGGCCCAGTCGATCGACGCGCCGCTGCTGATGTGGGCGCTGCCGGAGGAGCGGGTCGGCGGGCGGCTGCGCATCAATTCTTTCTGCGGCATCAATCTGGCTGCTCACGGCTTGCGGCGGGCCGGCTTGCGCTACGACTACATCTACGCCGGCGCGGACGAGGAGCAGGCGTACAAGAAGCTACAGAGTTTCGCCGTCGCCGCGCGTGTCAAGAAGCGCCTGGCGGGAACGCGCATTGGTCGGCTGGGCGAGCATCCCGCTGGCTTCGACACCTGCCGCGTGAATCATCAGGCGCTGAAGGCGCAGCTCGGGGTCGAAGTGGCGCAATATGAACTGGACGAGTTTTTCGCCCGCGCCCGTCACGCCGAGCCGTCGCGCGTTAACGCGATAGCCGCCGACCTGAACCAGCGACTCGAGGGCTTCGCTGAGATGGAGCCGGAAGCGACGAATGGCACGTTGGGCGCTTATGTGGCCTTGGATGGGCTGGCGCGCGAGGAGCGGCTCAGCGGGATGGCGGTGCGCTGCTGGCCCGAATTCTTCACCGATCTGGGTTGTTCGGCTTGTGGCGCGATGTCGCTGCTCAGCGATGCGATGACGCCGAGCAGCTGCGAAGCGGATGTCAACGGCACGATCACGCAGCTCATTCTACAGTGGATCAGTGGCGAGCCGGCCTTCGGCAGCGACCTGGTGTCATTTGATGTCGAAGCGGACGAAGCCGTGCTTTGGCACTGCGGCTTGGCGCCTCTTTCGATGGCCGATCCTGATGCGACGCCCCAGGCGACCATCCACTCCAACCGGCGGAAGCCGCTGCTCATGCAGTTTCCGCTGAAACCGGGGCGCGTGACCTTCGCGCGTCTCAGCGAAGCCACCGGCGAGTTCCGGCTGGTCATCGGCGGCGGCGAGATGCTTAAGGCGCCCCCCGCGTTCACTGGCACATGCGGCACAGTTCGCTTCGATTCGGGCGCCGCGGCGGTAATGGACGCCATCATGCGCGAGGGCTTGGAGCATCATATCTCCCTCGCGTACGGCGATCATCAAGACGCGCTGGTTTCGCTGGCGAGCATGCTGGGCTTGCCCGTTTTGCGATTGTGATATGATTCGTTTAGTGAAAGCACCAGATGGTGAGGGTTTTCCCCCACAGGGATGGAGCGTGATATGAAATACGGGTTTCGCGTAATTCTGCTTTGTGGTCTTGCCTTCTGGAGCGGTTTGGCTATTTCGGCGCAAGAGACGGTTGAGCTGCGCTTTCTCTGTTTCAGCGAAGGAAACGAATGCGAAGTCTATGCCGATTTGCTCGCGCGCTTTTCGCAGGCGAATCCCGGCATCACGGTTGCGGTAGAAGCGCTGGACAGAACGGAGCTCGAAGCGCAACTGAGCGAGCAGGTGGAAGCAGGCGCGCCGCCTGATATGGCGCGAATCGCCGACCTCGATGCCTTTGCCGGGCGCTATCTCGATTTGCGGTCGCTGCTGGAGGATCCCGCTTCACTCCGAGCCAGTTTTCCCGATGCAGTCTTTCGCAGCATGAGCGGCGGTCTTCAGGATGTCGGACTCTACGGCTATCCTGATGCGGCGGCGGTGGTCGCGCCTTTTATCAACGTATCGCTGTTTGAAGCAGCGGGAGTCGCCCTCCCGTCGGCTGGCATCGACTGGGTTCGGTGTGTAGTGGTCCTAAATTATTGGACACGAAAATCAGGATGTTGAGGGAGGGTTATGCCGCCACCCTGCCTCGAATTCCGCCGGCGTCAGGTAGTCCAAGGCACTGTGGATGCGCTTGTGCCGATAGACCACATCAATGAAGTGTCCGATTTGCTGGCGAGCGTCTGCTTGTTGTAGTCGCTCAGGTACACTTCCTCCTCCTTGATGGTGCGAATCACCCGCTCGGCATAGCCATTCTCGCTCGGCTTGCCAACGGCCGCCATGCTGATCTGCGTACCAACATCCTGCAGTTGCTGGACATAGGCTTTTGCCTATTGTGTGGTCGGAGTGATGGATTTCCGGCGCCGGGTAGTGACGCTACCGCAAGGGTATGAGCGCTAATTCCTGACCCAAGGACGAACTCATTTCGCCCGGCTGAACGATCCATGAGGATGGCCAGGTAGATCTCGTCCGTACGCAAGCGAATATAGGTGATGTCGGCTACCCAGATCTGATCCGGCCGGCTCGCCTTGACGCCCCGTACCAGATTAGGAAAGCGGCGAAGACCGTGCCGGCTGTCCGTTGTTATGACCTGGCGTCGCTTGGGATTCACCAGAAGATTCATCTCGCGCATCAACCGGCGGACCAGATGTCGACCCACCTCCATCCGATAGGGCGCGCGCTCCAACTGCTTCTTGATCTTCCGGCTGCCGTAGGTAGGATGCCGCCTGGCGATATCCGCTATCGCGTCCCGAAGCGCAGCGCTGTCCGGCTGATTGCCGCGATGATAATAGCTGCTGCGAGCCAAATCCACGACTGCGCAACAATCTGTCACTGTATACTCCTGGCTCAACTCTTGCACTAGTTCTCGCTTTCGGGCGGTAGAGACTTCAAGTAGCGACTGGCTTTTTTTGCAATTTCCAGGTGCAGGGCTTGTTTCCCCGCCAATCGCTCCAAATCCGCGATGCGCTCACGCAGCCGCTTCTCCTCCGCCGGACGTCCCGCTTCGAATATCCCCGGCGCGCCATCCAGAAACTGCGCCTTCCAACGAGACAATACCGTGTCCTTGATCTGATATTCGCGACTCGCCTGTGCCAAACTCTTCCGGCCTGACACGATCTCCAATACAACCTGCGCTTTGAACTCCGGACTAAACTTACGCGCCCTTCCCATGGTGGTTTCCCCTCTTGCTGAAACACTAGTATACTCTCTCAACTAGGTGTCCAGTTTTTCGGGACCACTACAGTGGCTGTCGGCGCTTGAGGAAGTCAAGGCGAAGACTGGAGTTCGCTATTTGCTCGCCGTGGATAACAAAGATCATCGCCTGGTGGGTCCCGCGATGAGCTTGGGCGCACGCTATTTCGACGAAGACGGAGCGCTTACATTGGCCGCAGACGTTGGCTTGCGCGCGTTTCTGCAGATTCTCAATCAGTTGATGGAGCTTGATAGAACGCCGGCCGATACCCTGCTGGGAACGGGCAAGTCGCAAGACTATTTCGTCCGCGGCGAAACGGTGATGTACATCTGCGGCAGTTGGAAGGTCGAAGAAGTGGCCGCCCAGGTCGGCGATGACTTCGAATGGGCAGTCGTCCCGAACCCAGCCGGACCGATGGGCGGTACCGGCGTCGCGAAGTGGACCGCGCTGGCGGCTTTCGCGGATACGAAGCAACCGGCAGCAGTGGCGAAGGTCTTCGACTATCTGTCGCAGCCGGCCGTGGTCGCCGAGTTCTCGGCGCGTACGCTGACGATCCCGGCGCAGCTCGAGGTCGCCGCTTCGACCATTGACTATGACACGGATGACGCCGCCATCGACGCCGCGCTGAATGCCTTCGCGCGCGAGGCGCCCAAGTTGCAGGAACAGGCGATTGCGCTGGATTTGCATCCGCTGGCGGCGGTCTATTACGAGGCGTCGAACACGAACTTGCGCGCTTACTTCTCCGGCGAGTTGACGCTTGACGAGGCGCTGGCGGGCTTGCAAGCGCGGCTGGGCGAGGCGGGCGAGTGATGATTGACGATTTGTCGGGCGCGGATGTAAAGTATCTGCGGTAGATTTCCTTAATCGTAGAAAGGAATGGGATGAAGAAGTATCTTGAATTTTACGGCGTCATTAGGGACTTGAGCTACTGCACAAGAGTATTGACGGAAGATCTTGACATAGTAGAGTTTGACCGATTTGACATAAACCGCGCGCCTAAGTCGGGTATCCTGCAATTTGCTGACAGCACTTCTCTTGGCTTTTCCCAATGGGGTACACCTAAGCTACACCGAACTCATCCCGGTGCCCGGATGTACAAGACTTACGACCTTCCGAAAATTGTTACCGTAATTCCCATTATCAAGGACGAAGGCAATGGAACGCAGAACAACGATCGCATCAACTTCATGGTTCTGTCGAGAATGAATTTAATGAATATTTATATTGTATTGGCGTGGTATGAGTCCGCTGTTCCGAAAGGAGATTCTAAAGACAAAATCACAGACTTTCGATTCAACTCAAAGTGGGTTGCGGACAGAATTCTTGACATCAAGAATTACAAGAAATCTGCTCTTCATTGGAATGTATCTCACTTTGATCGCCATTTTGAGCGCGTTTTCCGTCAAGCAATACGGTGCAATCTAGACATTGCAAACCGCTACGACGTAGAACTCCACCCCGTAAGAAACCACCTGAGGGCGCTAGATAAATACCTTGTCGACGGGAAATTCGAATTGGACGCATTTGATAGGCATTCATCTCGTAAGTCATCATCTTCTGCAAGAAGTGAGGCAGTGACGATCCACGAACTTGAAGACCTGGACAACAAGCAGAAAGCGTATTTTGAATTAGATAACCTAATAGGCGGCAAGTACTTTTTGGCGGCTGACGGCGCATTTTGGGAGCGTGGAAAGGTCGTGATTCAGGAGTCAAAGACGTCAAAAGACGGTAAGCTACCTAGTCTCGCCGACATTCAGGATGGGCTGTTTAGAAATATTCTGTGCAGCAATATCGACGAACTCTACTTGGACGGTGTTCGCGTCGACTTTACGACGCGGCTCAAGCTGACGGGCAAGGTCGTAGGAACTATTGAGTTTCCTACCAACGATTGGCGTTCAATTGAGAGTTTTGCTGACGAAAACAAATTACGCTCGGATCAACGTTTGAATCAACGGCTGTGGTTAAGACTGCTGAATGAAGAGGCGATTGCTAACAAACGCGTTACTGTAGAGATAGCGCCTAAAAGATGAAACTGGTCAAGAGTCCCTTGCGCTACCCCGGCGGCAAATCTCGCGCCATAAAGCAGATCCTCCAGCACGTTCCCGCCCACATAGAGGAATACCGCGAGCCATTTCTCGGCGGCGGATCGGTCTTCCTGGCCATAAAATGCCTCTTTGGTCGGCGGATCCAACGCTATGTGATTAACGACTTGAACGATGATCTGATTCATTTTTGGCGCGCGGCACAAGACAACATTGAAGAACTTGCCCATTGTGTACAGGTGTTCAAGGACGGCTACCAAGACGGCAGAGAGCTATGGCGCTTTCTGCACACGCCCGGCACGATGTGTACGGAGATTGAACGGGCGGTACGTTACTTTGTTCTCAATCGCATTACCTTTTCCGGCGTCGTAGATTCGGGCGGATATTCACAATACGCTTTTGAACGCCGCTTTACAAAATCGTCGATCGGGCGGCTTTGGCGGCTCGAACCACTGCTTCGGGAAGTGGATATATGCCACGGCGACTACGAGCCGCTGTTGCATCAGAAGGGTGAAAACGTTTTCATCTTCCTTGACCCGCCGTACTGGAAGGCAACGCAATCGAGACTGTATGGCGTCAACGGGGAGCTACACACCAGTTTTGATCACGAGCGCTTCGCCAAGAACATGCGCCGCTGTCCGCACAAGTGGCTGATAACTTACGACGATTCGCCCGTCATCCGCGACCTATTCAGCTTTGCGAATATCAGCGAATGGACGCTGCAATATGGCATGAACAACTATATGCAGGGGAAAGCGGAAAAAGGGCGAGAACTGTTTATCAAGAACTATTGATATTCCGCTGAAGCTGTGGCCATGTTGGCTGCGGCAACAAAGCGGAGGAATCAATATGTATAACATTTACCACTTTTTCGCGTTTCTGATTAACGTGCGCTCCGAACTATCAAGTGTCAGAAAATTGCAGGATTTTCACTTTAATGTGGTGCCTTTGGCTTACCGCGACAATGCCGGTTTTCCCGCTTTGGTTATACGCATGCACAAAGGCTATTCCTCGCCTAGTGGCGAGTTTGTTGGGATAGTAGATAGCAACTCCTATAATGTGCCGTCCTTTGAATCGCATATCCCAACTGGCGCGATGTCTTTCGACATGCTGGGGCATGATAAAGTAGCGAAAATATTCAATTCAATGCAAGCTGCTGGCGAAGTGCCGGGCTGGATACACGAACGAGAGGTGTATTATCTGATTCGAGGCAGAAATAACGGGAACACTAAGGTCTGCTTGGTACATGGAAGATTCTTTGAGACAACAGTAAAGCGAGAGTATGTGCTTCGTCAGGCCCTTGAGGAAGCCCTGGCAGACTGTATGGAAAAGCAACCGCTAAGCCGCGACCAGTTTGATACGCTCTGGCGCGTATTGGAGCGGGAGGTCTTTTCTGAGAAATCGCATCAGGTCAGTATCGGCACCGTCAATTTTCAGCTGGGGGTCCAGACCCATGAAAATATCGGAGCAAACATACTGAGTTCCTTTTACTATCCGGAAATTAGAGACAATTCGCTCAACTTCGTAATCCCACTTTTCCCGGCCGAGACAAATGCCTATCGTAAGTCCTCTTTGCGGCGGGTACTTGCATCGTCCGAACAGGAACAGGGTGAGGAGTTCTCAATCGACCATCCCCTTTGGGGCAAATTCTTCGTACTGAGCTACGCCTTGTAAAGCCAGCGCCTGCATTGGACAATGTAGCCATTTGAAGTCCCAGAAAGGTCCCCCCCATGAAAAAAGTATTCGTCGTCTACGCCACCGACAATGTCGGCACCGCCGTGCTCGAAAGCATCCAAACCGGCGACCATGTCGGCTGCAATGGCGAGCGCAGCGACCTCGAAGTCATCGCGCTGGACGAAATCGCCTACGGGCACAAGATCGCGCTGATGGATATCGCCGAAGGGGACACCGTGCTCAAATACGGGCTCAGCATCGGCTCGGCCAGTCGCGATATCAAAGAAGGCGAGCACGTGCACGCGCATAATGTCGAGAGCAATCGCGGACGTGGCGACCTCGCCGAGCGCAGCGTGGCTGAATGAGGATCATGCAAGGGCGGCTGAACCGCTGTGTACACGCGCGGCGGTGAAGCGCCCAAAAAAGTTTGCTGTATGGGCGAGCGATGAGGTCGCCCGCAACCATCACAAGGAGAACAACACCATGTCAGAGTTCATGGGTTATCTACGCCCCAACGGCGATGTTGGCATCCGCAATCATCTGCTGATTTTGTCAGGCACGGTTTATGCCAATGGCGTTTGCGAGCGCGTCGCTGATACGATTCATGGCGCAGTCCCGATCACCCATGCCAATGGCCGCTGTCAAGTGGCGCCGGATCTGCGCGTGACGCGGCAGTTCCTGGCTGGCACGGCGATGAACCCGAATGTGGGCGCCGTCGTCATCATTGACCACTTCAAGGAAGAGGGCATGACCGCGGAAGACCTCGCCGAAGATATCGCGCCCACTGGCAAACCGATCGCCACGGTCAACATCCGCGGCGATGGCGGCTTCATCAGCGCCGTCGACAAGGCGACCCGCTATGCGCAAGACTTCGCGCGCCAGATCAGCCTCCAGGCGAAAGAAGCGGCGCCAATGAGCAAGATCCTATTCGGCACCGAATGCGGCACCTCCGATACCACCTCCGGCTTGGCGAGCAACCCGGCCAATGGAATCGCCGGCGAACTCTTGATCGCCCAGGGCGGGCGCATGCTGATGGCTGAATGCACCGAGTGGATGGGCTGCGAGAATTGGCTGACGGACAAGGCGGCCAGCCCGGCGGTTGCCGAGGCGATCTTGGCTGGCGTCCAGCACATGGAAGCGCGCGCCTTGGCCAGCGGCGAAGACATCCGCGGCTCCCAGCCGACCGGCGACAATATGGCTGGCGGGCTGACGACCATCGAAGAAAAGTCCATGGGCGCGGTCAAGAAGATCGGCGATAGCCCGATCATTGAATACCTCGAAATCGCCGCAGCGCCGAGCAAAACAGAAGCGGGCAACTATGTCATGTACGGACCGGGCATGGGCGCGGAAAGCATCAGCAGCATGGCGGCAGCCGGCTGTCAGGTCTTGACCTTCTGCACCGGCGGCGGGCACACCTCGAATCATCCTATCATGCCGACCATAAAGGTCACTGGCAATCGGCAGTCATTTGAGCTGATGCGCGACACGGTTGACGTGGACGTCAGCGGCGTCTTCTATGGCGAGATTACGCTGGCCGAAGCCGGGCAGATCGTTTACGACGAGGTTGAGCGCGTCTGCAACGGCTACCTGACCAAGTCCGAGGCTTTGCGCGACAACAATAGTTTCGCCATTCATCGCGTTGGTCCGAGCATATAGCCACCTATCTCCCTTCGCACAAATATCGCAAGGTGTAGGGGCGACTGACCCGCTGTGTCTACGCGCGGCTGTGAGTCGCCCGCCACCCGCGAAATCGTAGGGGTGACCCTCGGACGGCCCGCCACCCGCGAAATTGTAGGGGAGAGCCTAGGTCCGTCCGCCAACCACTAAATTGTAGGGGCGAGCCTTGGCTCGCCCGCTTGCTAAGGACATAGGAGTCACAAGCCAGTGAAAATCAAAGTCCCGTACGGAACAGGCTGTCTGAGGGCCAATTTGCCGGCGGGATACGATGTCGAGCATGTCAGGCCGCAGACGCAGACGCCGGCGGAGGACCCGGCCGCTCTCGTCCGCCGCGCCGTCTACAATCCGCTTGGCGACGTAAAACCGCCGCGCGCCGGGCAGAAGGTCGCCATCGCCATCAACGATAAGACGCGGCCGGTGCCGCATGAGTATCTGCTGCCGCCGGTGATGCAGGGCATGCGCCAGGCCGGCGTGCGCGACGAAGATGTATTGTTCATCATCGCTACCGGAACGCACCCGCGCATGGAAACGGATGAATACGAATCCATCCTGCCAAATGCGATTCTTGAAGCGTATCGCGTAATTTGCCACGATGCCTATGACGAAGCGAATCTGACCATTCTGGGCAGCACGGCGCGCGGGACGCCGGTGCATATCAACTGCGACTACCTGGCCGCCGATTATCGCATTGTGATTGGCAATATCGAGCCGCATCAGTTTCAGGGTTTTTCGGGCGGGGTCAAGAGCGCCGCGATCGGCTTGGCGGGCGCCGATACGATCAATCACAACCACGCCATGATGCGCGATGCAAACGCGCGGCTGGGCGAATATGCAGCGAATCCGGCGCGGCAGGATGTCGAAGAGATCGGCCGCAAGATCGGCATCGACTTCGCCGTCAACGCGCTGCTCAATGGCGAGAAGCGGATCATACGCGCCGTCGCCGGCGAACCCTTCGCGGTGATGCGCGCGGGCATTCCCGAAGCGCGGGCGCTCTATCAGGCATCGGTTGACGCGCCTTTGGATCTGATGATCGCCGCGCCCGGCGGGCATCCCAAAGACATAAACATCTACCAGGCGCAGAAGGGCTTGGCGCATGCCGCCGCCGTGACCAAATCCGGCGGCATCTTGATCCTCTGCGCCGCTTGCCCGGAAGGCAGTGGCAGTATCGACTACGAATCATGGATGATGAACCCGCCAATGCGCAACCACGAGGCTGTCTTGGAGCGCTTTGAACGCGAAGGTTTCCAGGTAGGGCGGCACAAAGCTTTCCAGGTCTCCCGCGACGCGGCGCGGGTGCATACCATGCTCGTATCCGAACTGGATGATGAATTCGTGCGGGCGCTCCTCCTTCATCCCCAACCGGATTTGCAGACGGCGATCGACCGGGCGCTGGAGAAGCTGCCGAACGACGCGCGGATTGGAGTGATGCCGGCGGCGAATGCGACGATGGCGGTGTTATTGCAGTAGGATGCTGATGATGCTAGGATTTGGGTGCGGAAATCTGTTGATTATGACGTGCTTCAAAGATTGATGGAGGAACGCCTATTGTCTGACATTTTGATGACCCAGGAAGAGGCAGATTACTTGTTGACTATGGAAAAACGCCGAGTAGACGATGCAGTGAATCCCTTTCCATTGCATGGAAAGCAGATAGTGTTGCATCTTCAATCACTCGATTTGCGGGAGAACTTTCTGCTGGATTTATCACGAGGGCGTCGCAAAGAGCTTCGGGTAAAGCTGCAAACACGAGCGCGGACTGAGATACGACTTGTGAGGCTGGACTTGGGAGGTAGACCCCATCGCAACGATGACGGCACACTAGTTCAACCGCCCCATCTCCATCTGTATCGGGAGGGTTTTCACGATAGGTGGGCGATCACGCCGCCCTCTGAGGAGTTTTCTGATCTTGACGATTTGCACGTGACCTTGGACGATTTCATGCGTTTCTGCAATATCGTTCGGCCGCCATATATTCGGGTACAGAAAGGCTTAATCTGATGATTGATCATATCAGACAGCTGACCGAAAAGTATCACAATTGGATGAACGAGAGCACAACGCTGCGAACGATCGAGAATGGTGTAGAAATCACTACCCCATTCTTGGATCGACACAATGACATGATGCAAGTCTACGCAGAGCTTTCTGGCGACGAGATTGTTCTGACCGACGACGGCTACACGATTGAAGACCTAGAGTTCTGCGGCTTGACTGTGGAAAGTAAACGTTGCAGGAATTTGATGCAGTTAAACCTAAATGGATTTGGAGTGAAGCGGGAAGGCAATGACCTTGTGACGCGTGCAACAGCCAAAGACTTTGCATTGAAGTTGCATAATCTCCTGCAAGCGATGATTGCTGTCGATGATCTCCACTATATTGCGCCCCTTTCCAAAGACAAACATCGATTTGACGCGGGCATTGGAACTTGGCTGGACGCGTCCAATATTCGGTTTGACGCCAAGAGATTTAATGGGAAAAGCGGCTACAATGTGGATTACAAGTATGTCATCCCGCCTTCAGGCAATAAGCCACATCGAGTGCTCATCGGCATAAACAATCCTGGCCGCGGCGCGGTCGAGCAAGTGGCTTGGCGGTGGTGGGACATCCGCGATAGCAGGCCCAGTGGTGCGCGACTCTATCCTATCTTGAATGATGCGCAGCGCGAGAGCATTGAGACCGAGATGGATGCGTTGCGAAATCTCGCCATGAATCCTGTTCTTTGGTCTTCCCGACACGAGGCGCTTCCCGAACTCGCCGCCTGAATTGATGCCCGCGCAAACTGACGATCCACTCCCCAGCGCCGCGCGCATTGTCATCGTCAGTTTCCTGTCCGTCTTCATCATCTTCGGCATACGCCTGTCCTTCTCTGTATTCTTCGCCGAGTTCGTCCTGGTCGAGGGCTGGAGCAACGAAGCCGCCGCCGCCGTCTTCAGCCTCAATATGCTAGTCTTCGCCGCGACCGCGCCCCTGGCCGGCATCGCGCTCGACCGCTGGGGACCGCGCCCCGTCTTTGCCCTCGGCGTCTGTCTGATGACTGCCGGCTTGTGGCTCAGCAGCCGCGCAAACTCGTTGAGCGACCTGCTGCTGTCTTACGGCGTCGTTGAAGGCATCGGCTTGGGCATCACCGGCTTGGGACCGGTCGCGTCGGTGGTGGCGGGCTGGACGACGCCGGCGCGACGCGGCCGGGCGCTGGGCATCGCCTTTGCCGGCACTGGCTTGGGCTCGCTGCTCTTCGTGCCGCTGGCGAATTTGCTGATCGAAAATTTCGGCTGGCGCGACGCCTATTTGGCGCTGTCGCTGGTCTGCCTAGTCATCTTGTTGCCGTTGATGGTGTTCGGCTTGCGCAGGCCACCGGCGGCGCTGTCGCGGCAGAATCAGAGTCGCCGTGCGCGGCTGAATTGGCGGGCGCTGCTGCGGAGTCCAGTCTTCTGGACGTTGATGATGGCGGCGGTGATGACCATGGGTCCGGTGCGCAGCTTGACCGTGCATCAGATCGCCTATATGGAGTCGGCTGGCGTCGAGAGAGCAGCGGCTGCCAACGTGGTCGGCTTGGCCGGTCTCTTGACCAGCGGATTCTTCGTCGGGCTGGGCTGGGTGTCGGATCGTTTCGGGCGCGCCACCGCTTACGCCATCGGCGCGGCTGGGCTCTTCGGCGCCGTGGGCATGCTGGTGGTGATCCGCGCGGTTGACGCGCCCCTCGCTTTAATTCTGTACGCGCTATTCTTCGCCATGGGGGAGGGCGCGCGCAGCAGCCAGACGACGGCGCTGGCGAGCGATGTCTTCCAGCGTCAGGGCTTGGGCTTGATCAATGGCTTGGTCGGCGGCTTGGGTGGCCTGGGCGCGGCGCTTGGACCCTGGCTGGTGGGGCGGCTGCGCGATGAGAGCGGAAGCTACGATGGCGGGCTGCTGGTGGTTGTGGCGATGGTAGTCCTGTCGGTTATCGCATACTCGTTTGTCGCGCGGTCGCAGCGCCGCTAACCGCAAAGCCCCATCGGCTCGACGTACATCGCCGCGATCCAGCCCTTGGCCCCATGATAATCCACCTTGAACCAGCCGGGCGTGCGCGCGAGGGCGGTCAGCACCGCGTTATGAGGCACGCCGCCAATCTTCGCGCCAGCGGGGGCATCGCGGAAGTTGAGGCTGTACTTCGCGCGCACCATGCAGTCGCTCAGGCTTTTCCCTATAACTTGCGCGGCTTCCTCGGAGGCGGCGTCGGATGCTGCCGGCGGAGCGGGCGGACCCGGCACGAGGTCGACCTGGCCCGCGCGGTCGATCATGCCGCAGAGCATGCCATCGCTGCTGAAAGCGGGCAAAGTCGCGACCGTCCGCGGCGACACAGTGGTATCGATGAAGCGGATGCTGCCGCTGGAAGCACGGAAGCAGACCTTGGTATCCGGCGTGACCCAGCCCCAGAGGTCGACGGCGTAGCGGAAGCCGCTCGCGGCCACGGCGTGATGGCCGATACTCGAGCCGTCAACGCGGTTGCAAGCGGTGCCGGGGCTGGCATTGCTGACCATGATGCCGGGCGATAGGGCGGCGCAGGTCTCGGTTGGCGACACTCTGACGACTGGCTGCGCCATGGCCGCGCTGTCTCCGCCTCCGCCGCCGTTGCTGGCTGGCTGCTGGGCTGGAGGCGGGACATATACAACCGCTCCGAGATCGCAGTTGCCGCTGGTTGGGCGCGATCTGCCGAGCAAGTCGGTCGGGACGGCGGCATCGCCTGTGAGACAGGGGGCGGCGGCTCTGGCGGCTCTCGCCGGGCTGTCCGCGCTCAGGGCATAATGCGGCGCAGAACGCGGCGGGCGGTAGGCGGCGCTGGTGCGGTCAATCAAGCGCGGGTCGGCGGTGCTGACCGGTGTGAGCTTGTTGCCGCAAGTGGAAGTACCGACGAGGACGCCGCTGGCAGTGACGGTCCCGCTGTGGTTGCTATGGATCCTACAATCGTGCGAATCGGTATTGCCGTGGATGATGCTGTTGCGTATTTCGAGGTTGCCGGCCCGGATGAAAATCCCCGAGCCGTTGGGGGCGCGGTTCTTCGTAATAGTCACGTGTCGGAGTATTGTCGCCGACCCTCCCCCTGCTTGGGTATTTATCGCGCCGCCGTCTGCGCTGGCGGTGTTGCCGTAGAAGACGCTGTTGATGACGGTCGCGTTGCCGAGATTTTTCAACCCGCCGCCCCAGCCTGCGCCGGTATTGTTGCAGATGATGCTGTTCCTGATAAAAAGGCTCTGGCTGAGACTTACGTGGATGGCGCCAGTCGCCGTCGCGTCGGTGTCGGTGCTTTCATTGCCGCAGATGACGCTGTTGTTGATGTTGATGGCGGAAGCGGCGCCACTATCGGCAACAGTGATCGAGCTTGGTTGATGATTGCGACCGCCAGTGAGCTTGACGTTATTCAGTGTAATCGTTGCGCCTGCGGCCGTGGCGAAGTGTTGGTCGTTGTTTTTGGCGTCGATGGTGTAGCCGTTGCCATTGACGGTGATTGTGCTGCCGTTCGTAAGCGTCAGATCGGCGGCGGCGGCGATTACAGCGTTGTCGTGCAGAATGATGGTGTCGTCGCCGTAAGCGCCACTGGCGACGCATCCGCCCGTATTGCTGTTGGCTTTGGCGGAAGCCCAGGCGTTTTCAAGGGTGCAAGTCGCGCTGGTGGTGATATCGGCGGCGGAGGCTTGCGAAGCCGGCAGAAGCAGGAGAATGATCGCGGCGATGATGAGTTTGGTGAATGTTCCGGAGTTCATGTCGAACTCCGGCGAAGGTCGGGATTTAGCGAGAGATAGGGGGGGGGGGGGGGGGGGCTGAGAACGGATGTGCTAGACGCGGAGGACAGGAGGGTCGATTTCCCCGCTAATTTTAGGATTGTCTGCAAGAACGTCTTCATGTTGAGTCTCCTCAGAATAGCATGTTCGGGCAATCAGACGAAATCATGACGGCAGCATGAAATTCACTTCCATCATATTAGTAGAGCTTTAGTTCATTGTCAAGCGAATCGGGCAAACAGTGGGCATGATTTCGCAATATCTTGTCTTGTTGCTGAGGCTTGAAAAGCGGCGCGTCAAGGGGCCGAATGGAGGGGATGGGGAGTGTCGATAGACGTGGATTTGGACCACTTGCCTGGATGCAGCCCCAAACTGATCGCGCCTCCGGGGCTGAAGGCTTTAGAGATACTGATATGCCGGCAGCGTGAGAAACTCGCTGAAATCGTCGGCGCGGATCATCTCATCGAATAGCCGCATCGCCCGTTGGAAATGCCCGCTCTCAAAGCGCGCATCGCCGACTTCGACGCGGATCGCGTCCATCTCTTCCTCCAGCAGCCGACCATAGAGCGCGAGCGTGAGCGGGCGGCCATCGGCGAGCGTCGCCTTGTGGTGCAGCCACTGCCAGACCTGCGCCCGGCTGATTTCTGCGGTAGCGGCGTCTTCCATCAAGTTATAGAGCGGGACGCAGCCATTGCCGCCGAGCCAGGCTTCCAGATATTGGATGCCGACCTTGAGATTCAGGCGTAAGCCTTCTTCGGTGATGTCACCGGCGCTGGGCGTCAATAGATCCGCCGCCGACATATTTACGTCTTCGCGCTGCCGCTCTATTTGATTCGCCGCCGGCATGTATTCGTCGAAGACTTCTGTCGCGATCTGCACCAAGCCCGGGTGCGCCACCCAAGTGCCATCGTGTCCCTCTTTCGCCTCGCGCAGTTTATCGGCATGGACCTTGTCCAGCGCCGCTTGATTGCGCTCGGGATCGTTGCGGATGGGGATCTGCGCCGCCATACCACCCATGGCATGGGCGCCGCGCCGGTGGCAGACCTTGATTACGTGCAGCGTGTAATTGCGCATAAAGGGCACGGTCATGGTGACCTGCGCGCGATCCGGCAGCAGGTAATCGCGATGCTTGCGCAGCTTCTTGATGTAGCTGAAGATATAATCCCAGCGTCCGCAATTGAGCCCGGCCGAATGCTCCCGCAGTTCGTAGAGGATCTCTTCCGCCTCAAAGGCAGCGGTGATGGTTTCGATCAGCACAGTCGCTTTGATCGTGCCACCCGGGAGGTCCAGCGCGTCCTGCGCGTGTATGAATACATCATTCCACAAGCGCGCTTCCAGATGGCTCTCCAGCTTCGGCAGATAAAAGTAGGGACCGCTGCCCCGATCTAGAGCGGCATGCGCATTGTGAAAGAAATAAAGTCCGAAATCGAAAAGCCCGCCCGGAATCGGCGCGCCATCGACCAGGAAGTGGCTTTCATCCAGATGCCAGCCGCGCGGACGCACCAGCAGCGTGGCCGTTTGCTCATTGAGTTGGTAGAAGCGGCCATCGGGATTGGTGAAGGTGATACTGCGGTTGACGGCGTCGCGCAGGTTGATCTGACCGCTGACCATGTTCTCCCAGCTGGGGGCGTTGGCGTCTTCAAAGTCGGCCATGAAGACTTTGGCGCCGCAGTTGAGCGCGTTGATGACCATCTTGCGGTCGGTGGGTCCGGTGATCTCGACGCGGCGGTCTTGCATATCGGGCGGGACCGGGGCGACGCGCCAGGCGGGATCATCGCGGATGGCGGCGGTTTCCGGCAGGAAGTCGGGCAATTTGCCGTTGTCGATGGCGGCTTGACGCGCCTCCCTCTCCTTCAGCAGCTCATCGCGACGGGCGCTGAAGTTCCGCGCCAGGCTCGCGAGGAAATCGACCGCTTCGGCTGTCAGAATGGATTCATAGCCGGGATTGATATCGCCGTTGATTTCGACGCCTGGGGTATTGATTCTGAGTGACATGGTCCCTATTTCCTCACTTGTTGTTTCCGCGAGTCCCATGAATATAGGTCAAAACTGGATTCTGCGACAGGCTGAGCCTTGGCATCGCTCTCGGGCCAAGCGAAGCGCGTCAAGCCCGCCGGTCAGATTCCGCCTGTCGCGCCGATCTCCTCTCATCTAAGCGCGCTGCCCTGCGCCGCGATATATGCGAGTGTTCGCTCCGTGATTCGAGGATACTCTATTGCATTCGCTGGATTATACTTATCGTGCAGTTGCGCCTGCCAAGCGGCGTCGATTCGATAGGCGCGCAAGGCTGTCTGTGGACGGCGGCGGGCTGGCTAAAGCTGTTCAACTGGTTAGCTTTTGCCGCCAGCTGGGTTGGAGATTCATATTCTGTCGATGAGATTGTCAAGAGCGCGCTTGGTCAGTCGAATGCGCGAACATCGCTACGTCCTGGTCATCGTCACTCTGCTGACCTTGGTGATGACTTTCCCCACGATTCTCTACGTTTTTCGGACGGACGTGTTCTGGCTTCCCGTCTGGCAAGACGGTGACGCCCTCACCGAGATCTGGGATACCTGGTACGGAAAGCTGTTTCTTAGCGGACAAGCGGATCGATTCTTCACGGACAAAATTTTCTATCCTGATGGCGTATCGCTCGTCTATCATCCATTGAATTTGCCCTACATTATCGTTGTCAACGTCTTGCAGGCGATAATGCCAGTCTCCAACGCCTTCAGTTTGGCCTACATGCTTATCATCTTCACGTCAACTCTCGCCGCCTACGTGTATTTGCGCTGGCTGATCGTGGACAAATGGGTCGCCTTGCTCGGCGCGATTGTATTCGGATTCAGTCCTCATGTGCTCGGGCATCCGAATCACCCAAATAACGCTCTGGTCGCGACTCTGCCATTGCTGATTTATGGCTTCCACCGTGGGATTCGCGAGGACCGCGGGAAATTGATCATTGTTGCCGGTCTGCTCACCGGCGCGACGAGTGTTATCAACATCTACGCTTATGTTTGCGCGGTGCTCTCGCTAGGGCTGATGACTTGCGCATTCGCTGCGTCACGCTGGCGCAGCAAGCGATTCTGGCAACTCGTCTCATTTCTCATCGCGGCCATCGTAATCTCGAGCCTTTGGCGAATCTATCCCATGATGGCCAGTTCACAGTCGCTCGATGCCGCCTTGGGATGGCGTGGCGGCGGCGAAATCAGAACTGATTTGGTTTCATATTTTGTCAACCACGGTAATCCCTTCGCCGGCTCTGTAGTGAGCGAAACGCTGCAGCCTGCTGGCTACTGGCTGAGCGGCACCAGCTTTCTGGGTTATCTGCCGCTCATTTTAATTGCGGTCGGATTGATTCTACGAAAAACGCGTCGCCGTATGTTGCCCTGGTTGGCGCTCTGCCTTCTGTTCTTGGTACTGCGGCTGGGGTCCTTTCCGCGTGTGAACGGAATCGCGTATACTGATATTAGGCTGCCTAAACACTACCTGACCGAAGTTCTGCCTTCCGTATTTCGTCCCTTTTTCGAAGCCGACAATTTTCAGATCGGCGCGCTCTTGCCGCTGGCTGTGTTGACTTGTTACGGGCTGGTTGCGCTCAAAGCGTGGCGACCGATTGCAGGGCGGGCCGGGTTCATCTTTCTGTTGATTGCGGTTGTCGCGTCTGAATACTACATCCCGGTGAGGGACTGGATATTCTCCAAAGGGCAGTTTGCCTTTCTCGATTGGCTCGCCGAGGAAGAACACAGCCAGGAGATTCGCTTAATCAACCTGCCGATAGGGCGGCTCAATTCGAAAGTCTACAATCTCTATCAATCTTTAAGCGGCTATCCTCACGCGGAGGGAGCCGTCAGTCGTACGCCCGATAGCGCTTTCGATTATATGAGAGGCAACACCCTACTCAATGCCTGGCATGGTCAGCGCCCTGTCCACTGCGAGATGGTAGAGCAGGAAGCCTACCGGTCAGGATTGGCGCAGCTTGAAGCGGATGGATTCAGCCATATTGTTTTTCACCACCATGACATCATCAAAGATTGGGAAGCGATCGATGAAAGTTTCCGCGACATCGAGCCAGCCTTTCACAATAGCTTCACATCGACTTACCGACTGAGCGACCTGCGCGATAGCTGTCCGGCTGAATTGAGTACCCGTCATCGCTTTACGCGGTTATACGCCGACGCGCTGCAAACGTCATCCCTGCTGGCCAAGCGGCACGGCCTTGTGCTTGTCTTTCCGCCAACCGCCCGGGTGAATGACCATTTTCTACGGTTTCTGCGCTATTTCGCGGAAATTGATAAAACCGTCGTGACACTTGGCATGGATGAGCATGCCAACATCAACATCCAAAGTTCCGGCGTGCAGGCGGTTGATTCAGCTCTTGATCTCGAGCAATACAATGCGCTTTGGCTGCTCAATGATACGCATGATTTTGACGCCGAGCAGACCCAGGCTTACCAAGAATGGTTCAGCGAGCGATTCCAATTCTGCGCGCGATTCGCTGAAGACGAGCGAACAGCCATCGACCTCTATTTGCGGGCGGATATTCTTTGCGCCGCCATGGATGACAGCAGCGCGATCGACGTCCGCTATGACAGCGGCCTGCGGCTGCACAACGCTTCGTATGAGATCAGCGGGGAAACGATGCGATTCTTCTTGGCATGGACCAACGATACGGCAAATAGATACGCGTTCTCGCTGCAGTTCTTTGACGAAGACGGCAACAAGGCGCTGCAGCACGACTATGTGATTAGGCGCCATCTGCTTTCCGTCCATGAGCTCGATATTGCGCCGCTTCCGCCGGGCGCCTATTCGGTCCAGCTGATTGTCTATGACTTTGAGAGCCGAGTCAGCCAGAGCGGAACTGTGAGCGATACGGGGCTGCGATTTGAGCGGGAATTGGAAATCGCCACGATTGAAGCGTAAAGCCAGTTGACGAATGGCGTCGCCCGACTGTCCCTCATTTCAAGGTGCAGGTCGCTTCCTAATGTACTGGAACTGCGCCGCCTTAAGTGCGCGCTGCTTACAGTCCGCCCGCTGGCCTTGGTTTCACATGCGCGGGTTGCGCCGCATGATGTACTGCGCGAATCGCCGCGGTACGCTGTCAACTGGATGCTGTTTCGCAACCTGGATTAGCAGATCGTATTCGCGCTGGACCACTTGACCCAACGAGTAATGCTCAAGCGCGAATCGTCTGGCTCTGGCGCCCATCCTTTCCATAAGCGCTGGCGCCGACAAGACGCTCTCAATGGCGCTGGCGATACTGGCGGCGTCCGTTTCGCAGAGATAGCCAGTGTCTTCATGTTCAATCACATTGCTTATCCCGGAAACATTGGTAGCGATAATTGGCATGCCACATGCCATCGCCTCAACCAAGGCGCGTGGATGCCCTTCGATGAGCGAACACAGAACAAAGGCGCGCGCCTGATTGATGTAGACCGGCAGTTCTTCATTCTTGATGCGTCCGAGCCAATGGATACGCCCGTTGAGATTGCCGAATCGCGCCTTGATTTCGGCAAAGTAGCTTTTGTCGTCCTGGAATTCCCGAACATGGGTCGAAACGCCGCCAATCATCGCAATGGAAAGCCCTAGTCGTTCAACGGACTGCAAAAGCGCTACCAGATTCTTGTGCCTGTTCAAGCGTCCGACGAATACAAGGTCATAGTGTTTTTCCCCTTGTATGTTGCGAAACAGCTCTTCGTCCACATAATTTGGAATCAATGTCAGTTTTGATGCCGCGGCCGGCTCTTTGGCGGTCAGCGCATCAGCAATCTCTTGTGTTGCGGCGATGATATGGCTGGCTCGAGCCGCTGTCATTCGCTCAATGTCATCCACTCGCTGCGCCAGAATCGTATTGCCAGGCTGCTTAACTCGCGCGGATTCAGACCAATTGAAGCTCAGGCGGGCAATTAACGGCGCCTGCCAAGCCCAGTGCGCTCGGAGCGACGAGATGAGCGCGGTCGTCGAGTGCGCTTTCAGTACATGACTCCTGAGCAGCGCTAGCCCATGCGCCTGATGAACGCGGCGGAGGTAGGTCTTATTGGGCAAGCCAAAACGATTTGAGAGAATCTCGATGCCCGGCATCCTATTTGCGTACTGGAGTTCTTCGCGCCCGCCATAGGTCACCAAGCTGACTTTGACGTCTCTGGACTGGAGACGACGATAGAGTTTCAACTCGCGCTCAAGCAGACCCGCTTCGTCCCAAGATCGCAGCGTGGTTTCGTGTCCGGCAAATACAGTGAGCTTTAGCGGCTGGATCATGATTGCGCGTTCATAAAGGAGCCAGAAGAGGAAAAATGCACCATTGTATACAAAGATGCAACAAGTATCGCGCAAACTGTTGAGAGGCGCTAAGGGCAGTGGTGGAGGTTAACGATGATTTTCTGTGCGGTTTCATCAACCGAACTTGCAAATTAGCTTGAACCAACCCAATGCTTGCTAGGATACGAAGAATCCTCACCAGTCATTGGAAGACAGACAAATCTCACGTGCCTTGTAGAGCAGTCAATAGCCTACATTACAGACTATATTTCATACCACGCTTGTAGGCAATAGCCTGTGGTGAATCCGCTCGCAACGCTGACAATCCGCTTACCTTAATGAGCGGGCGCGGTATGCGAGAGTTGAATAAATGGTTTGGGATTGCTGTTAGGAAGCGCCGGTTACAATTGGGGCTGTTTCAGGAAGCGCTTGGTTTCAAGACGGGGCACCACAGGCCGTACATCAGTGAGATTGAGAGAGGGCTAAAATCCCCGACATTACAGGTCGTCAGGTCGCTAGCGGAAGGGCTGGAAATGCGAGCGTCCGCCCTGGTTCAGATGGCCGAGGAATATGAGCAGAAGCAGGCGCCATTGACGGACATTTAGGGCTAACACTCCATCGCTTGTATTGCCGATGCAAGGCGATCCTGTCGCCTTTGCAAATGCCGCGCTAATTCGTCCAACAAAACATGATCACCTGCCTCGGCCGCTGCGACAGCGCTTCCGCGGGCGGAATCAAGCAAGTTCACGAATTCGACAGAGCTTCCTCTGCACTTCGCATCACATATTCGAACGAATCGTTATTTTGCGCTTAGGCTAGTGTATTCTTCTGGATCCGAGTACAAGGCGAAGCGCTCCCATGAGCGCCTTGGTCCAAAGCGCAAGCGCTATTGCCCGCGATCCGGATTGAGCGAGAATCCCATTTCGTCGGTCAGGAACTGTCTGCCGACTTCCGCGCTCCCTTTGGGATCATCATGTTGGTCCAGCTCGCCCAGGATCCAGCCACCGTAGTTGATGTCAGCCAATACGCCGATGAAGCCTTTCAGGTCCACGGTTCCGGCGCCGAGCGGAGCGTAACCGGCGGGCATTGCCAGAGCGGCGCCCATATCACGAAGCTGGGGCCAATCCGTAGCCACATCTTTCAAATGAACGTGGGCGATGCGGTCGGCGTATTTCCGCGCGATAGCGACCGGATCGCCATCGCCTTTGGCAATCTGTCCACTATCGGGCGCAAAGAATACATAGCGCGGGTCCGTCAACTCCATGATGAGATCGATCTCTTCCGGACTCTGCACGTAGGTTCCCCAATGCGGATGCAGCGCCATTGTCGCCCCCATATCGAGCGTCCGCTTGCCAATCTCGTTCAGCGTCGAGGCCACAATCTTGAATTCTTCCAGCGTCCAGCGGGGCGCATCATCGGGCGCGCCAATAGGCACGGTCATCAGGATCTCGCCGCCATGATCGAGAAGGAAGCGCGTGGATTCTTCGTGATCGGCGATGATTTCGGCAGTCTGGGTGGGATCCTGATATACGGAGCGGGTCTTGTCCAGGCAGGCCACGTGTAGGTTTAGCTCTTCCAGCAGCCCGCGAAACCGACCAGGCGGATCGTCATACTCCATCGCCGTATGGGAAAAAGTCTCGAAGGCGCGAAAACCGAGCGCCGAAATATCTCTCATCCCTTCTTCCATCCAATCCGAACTGCCGGCGACAGCCCAGGTCACAGTGGTATAGCCAATCTTTGCTTGATACACAGTAGTCTCCCTTCGGGTAAAAGGTCTTATTTGCGCCGTGGCCCGCGCTTAATGCACCAGCATCCCGCCATCGACCACGATGGGTCCGCCGACCATGAATGACGCTTCCGGCGTGCAAAGGAAGAGCGCGACCTTGGCGACCTCGGCCGGATCACCCAGGCGCCCCAGTAGCGAGGCGTCAAGCAGCCAGTCCATGACCCCTTGGGCGTCGCCGGAATCGGCCATCGATTGCGCCAGCAGCGGCGTGTCTATCGGACCAATGACGAGGCAGTTGGCGCGGATATTGTCTTTTGAGTAATCCATCGCCAGGCTGCGGGTCAATTGCAAGATAGCGCCCTTGGATGTCACGTAGGCGGCCCGTTCATCGGCCACGCGATAGGAAAGGGTGGAGGCCGAGTTGATGATGACGCCACCGCCGGCCTTCTGCATCTCCGGTATCGCGTACTTGCAACAGAGCCAGCAGCCCTTGACGTTGGTGCCCATGGTCGCGTCCCATTGTTCTTCGCTCAGCTGGGTGGCGCTGCCGCGAATTTCGATCGCGGCATTGTTGTAAAGGATGTCGACCTTGCCATAGGCAGCGGCAGCTTCTCTCACCATGGACTCGACTTGCGCCGCGCGCCGGATGTCTGTCGCGACGAACTGCGCCTCCCCGCCAGCAGCCGCCACGCGCGCGACCGTTTCCCGGCCCGCCGCTTCGCTCAGGTCGGCAACGACGACTTTCGCGCCTTCTTCGGCAAAGAGCAAGGCGCTGGCTCTCCCGATGCCGCTGCCGGCGCCGGTGATGATGGCGACCTTTCCGTCCAGTCGTGCCATGTTCGTCCTCCAGCCCTTGCTTCGGGAATTTGACTCTCGGCTAGAATTTCGGGCGCAATGCACTCGCGCGCTCGCCGAGCCTGAATCCAGCGTCAATCTTCGATGATGGCGATCGCGCGCACGGGCGCCGCCGTCGTGCCGACCCAAAGGATTGGCGCGACAGACAAGGTAAAGCCGTGCGCCTTCGGGATCGCTTCCAGGTTGCACAGATTTTCCAGATGATAATATTCGCGGTCGATCATGACGCGGTGAGATTCCCAGAATTGCTTGCGCTCGAACATCGCCCAAACCGGCGGATCCCAGGTGATGGCGTCGATGCCCGTTACTTTGACGCCTTGATCGATGAGCCAATTGGTCGCTTCTTTAGACATGCCGCAGTGTTCACTCAAGTAGCGCTCTTCATGATTGTAGCTGCCGGCTCCGGTCATGATCAGCACGATGTCCAGCGGCTTGATCTGATAGTCGATCTTGGCCAGCGCCTCATGCAGATCGTCGACCGAGATGGCGGCGCCATTTTCCATGTGCCGAAAGTCCAATACGACGCCGTCGCCATAGCAGTATTCGACGGGAATGCCTTCCGGTCCCGCGCCCCCCTTGCGGAAGTGCTTCAAAGCATCAATGTGCGTGCCAACATGATCGCCCAGGACCGTCATTGAGCTGGCCGCCAGCGAGGTCACGCCATGCTCGGCGGCGCCGATGCCTTCGGCGAATTGCTCCCAATCTTCGTACATCAGCAGCGCCGGACGCACCACGCGCGGGAAAACCACCATATCTCCGTGAACGGGCATGCTCAAATCTATGATCTGTCGGGCCATGGCTCATTCACCTCTTTATTCGATTGCCAGATGTCTGCGCGAACGTAGAGAGTTGGTCAACTCCAGTAATCGCGCAAGTCCAATTCGCCAGTTGCGCGCCTGGCGGATTGTCGCGCGTCCAATCAGATGTAACGCGCGTTGAGTCCGCAGCAACGAGCCGGCGCGGAGCAGCGAAATCAACAAGCTCAAGCCTCCGCAACCGACCCGACTTCAGCGCCCTCTTGCCTTTCCGAATAGTGCGCGGTAATACGGTCGATAAGTTCTTCAATGTGGTCTTGCAGCGTCTGGGCGATCAGGTCCGGGTCGCCTGTGTTCAGCGCGTCGAGGATCTTGTAATGCCTCCGCGCCTGAAAGGTCAGGTTGTAACCAGTGAGAATCGTTGACGCGTAGGTCCAATAGGCGAATTGAAGCATATCGTAGAGTCGGATCAGCGTACTATTGCCGGCGGCGGCGACGATCGTCTGATGAAAGGCAAAATCAGCTTTGGCAAATTCGTGCGAGTCGTTGCTCTGCGCGTGCCGCATCATACGGTCCAGCAGCGTTTCCAAGCGCGCGAATACGTCCTCCGTCAGGTTTGGCGTGGCCAAGCGGCCCGCCATCGCTTCCATCCAGGCGCGCACCGCATAAATGTCCAGCATATCTTTCAGGGATAGCTCGCGCACGAAGGACCCGGAAAAGGGCACCGATTCGACGAAGCCCATCATTTCCAGGTCGCGCAGCGCCTCCCGTATTGGCGACTGGCTGACCGAGAATTCCCGCGCCAGCTTCGCCTCGGCCAGGCGATCGCCCGGCTTGTAGCGCCCGCGCAGGATGGCGTCAATGAGATGTTCCTTGATATCTTCGCGCAGCACATAGCGCGTTGCGCTTCGCCGACGCCGGCTGCTATTGACTGCCATTCATCGCACCCTTTTTCGCCCCTGACGGATTGCGCCAGATTCTACCACCTGTGGTACATGAATCGGAGATGCGGAACACTGGATTCACCCGGTATCGCGGCATGCGGCGGAGCCTTTATTGGGTGGCGGTCACGCCGCCATCGATGAACAAGATTTGCCCGGTGACGAAATCGGCCGCCGGCGACGCGAAGAATACGGTGGCGCCAACGATATCGAAAGGCTCGCCTACACGGGATAGCGGTATCCGCCCGACGAGCGCATTGTAGAAGTCTTCATCTTCCAGGTAATGGCGGACCAGTTCCGTGCGTATGAAGGTGGGCGCGATACCATTGACATTGATGCCGTACTGCGCCCATTCGGTCGCCAGTTGCTTGACTAGCAAGTTCATCCCTGCTTTGCTGCTGGTATAGGCGGCGAATCCGCGCCGAATGCCCAGCAGGCTGCGAACGGAAGAAATATGGATTTGCTTGCCGCGCTTCTGTTGAATCATCTGGCGGCCCGCCGCCTGCGACAGCAAAAAAGCGCCGCGCAAATTGGTATCATGCACCTCATCCCAGTCTTCAGCGGACAGCTCTTCGGCCGGCTTTTCGATGTGCGTGCCGACACAATTGACCAGGATGTCGAGGCGCCCGAATCGTCTGACAGTCCGCTCAACCAGGTGGCTGTTCTCATCGGCATCCTTGATGTCGAAGCTCAAGCCCAGCGCCGAATAACCGCCCACGGCGAGCTCTTGCGCCAAGGCAGCGCTCTTCTCCGCCGAGCGCCCGGCGATGGCGACGCTGGCGCCTTGCTGCGCCAAACCAAGACATAAAGCTGCGCCGATGCCGCCGTAGCCGCCGGCCACCAAGGCAACCTGCCCGTTGAGCTTGAAGCTATCGGCGATCCGTCCCTGATAGATGGATTCCTGGGTTGACGTCATACATGGATCCTGTTCATGATGCGGGTCCTATACTTGTCCGCTCCAGTAAGAAGGCGCAGATAATCGATAATCGAGTTTAGCGGAACACGCCGACTTCGTCAAGTTGGTCGCCCGTTGGAAATTGCGAATCTGTTGTGTACGGCTATTCGTCGACAACGACGAACAGATACACCACCTGAGAAAGGAGGCAACAGGGAGCACACGGCTTCCGCGTCGATAATCTTATATGCCTTATGTCGATCCATATCCGCATTCTCATGCAAAAGCGCTTATCTCCGACTAGACGCGAGTATATCATAGCGAGAGGAAGACTCTGTGCTGACGGTCTGTATCCACGCGATGCTCTGTGTTTGCTCGCTGTCTTCGGTGGCGACAATTTACGGTGTTCACTATAGGGGAAACCACCCGGAGCTTCGCCAGTACTAATTATCGATAATCGATTGACTTACCCAAACCAGTATGATATAGTACCGATGAAGTGCGCGGAGATGCTCTTAGGGCGGGCCCACGCCTAGCGCTTCAATCAATTGTTAGAGAAGTATGTCAGTTTAAGGAGGATTTTGAAATGACTCCAAGGCAAAAGAGAAACTTAAGAATGGGCTTGAGCCGCCGGGACTTTCTGCGGCTGAGCGGCGCGGGTCTCGGTTCGGCGATGCTATCCGGATATTTGCCGGGCGCATCGGTTTTCGCCCAGGACCAGCGGATTCTGCGTGAGCCGCCGCCAGAGTTGCTGCCCAAAGCCAGCAGCGGCGGTCTCGAGGAAACGGAGCTGGTCGTCGCCAGTATGGCTGGTCCCGATATCAATGCCCACGTCCGTAATGGGGAACGGTTTACGGCATACACTCAGGGCAAAGTTCAGGTGCGCTACGACATTATTGGTCGCGACGTTTGGAACGAAACGAGCTTGACCAATATGCGGGCGGAGTCCGATGCCTGGGATGTGCTCGCCATTCATCTGGGCACATTCTGGACTGGCGCCGGCGCCGGCTGGTGGGTGCCCATGAGCAACCTCTTCGACAATCCCGAGTTAATCAATCCGGAAATCTATGACATCGGTGATTTCCCCGATCGCTCGCTTGGATTGGTGACCTGGGACGACGAACTGCTGGCGCTGCCGCAGCACGTCTCCGGGCAGATGATGTTTTATCGCGCCGACATGTTCGAGAAATACGATGTCGAAGCGCCCGACCCGCTCGCCGGCTGGAGCTTCGATCAATTGGAAGCGGCCTGCCGGCAGCTGAAGACCGCTTTGGCCAATGATGGCATGGATCAAACCTGGCCCCTGGTCCTTCTGTTGGCGAACGCGCCGATTGTCGTCTACAATTTTGCCGCCTCTATGGGATCGCCGCTGTATGACGCGGACAGCCTGCCTCAATACAACACGCCGGAAGTTGTGGCATCGCTTGAGTTGATCAAAAGCTGGATGGACGAAGGGCTAGTCTCGCCCGGGGCGCTGGGTTACAACTATCCCGAGGGCATCGAAACGCTGCGGCAAGAGCAGACGGTCATCTGCCTGCAATGGGATACGGCCGCTGTGGAGCTCACCGATCCGGGCGCGTCGCCGACTACCGCCGAGACCCTTGACTTCACCGTACATCCCTGGGATTCCAATATCGGACACAATGCGCCACGGGTCTGGACCGGCGTCTGGTCGAATTTCATATCGAAATTCAGCAAGAATCAGGAAGCGGCTCTCTCGTACGCCGCTTGGTATACGTCGAAGGAGATCGCCTACGACTACGTACGCTATGGCGGCGGGCACTCCGGGCGCGCGTCGCTGCTGACCGATCCGGAGATTCTGGCCGCGCATCGGCAATACGACACCATGATCGCCAACTTCGGCGCTGCGGCTGTATTGCCGACCTTGGCGCAGCTCGGCTACATTGGCAACAACATGCTGGTGCCCAACCTGCAAGCCTACTTGACAGGCGCCGAAGAGTCCGCGCAGGCGGCGATGGACGCGGCCCAGGCTGATGCGGTGCAATTCCTGCAAGACGAAGGCATCATGTAAGCGTTGCCCGTTCGCGCAAAAGCTTGTCGGGGCGGCCAATCTGGTCGCCCGCCTGTAACCATGAATCCATTGTAGGGGCGGTCCTTGGATCGCCCGCTCGTTGAGCGAAGACACTTGGCATGTCCGCAATACACAGCGTGACTGATCCCCAATCGAAAAGGCGATCAAGATTTCGCCTGGTTAAGAAGGATCTCCTGCCCTTGTATTTCTGCCTGGGCGTCCCCCTCTTGATCATGGCTTTTGTCTTCGTCTACCCGCTGGTGTACAGTTTTGTTCTCAGCTTTACCAACGCCCACCTGATGCGCCCCAACGTTGACTTTGTCGGACTGCGAAATTTCATCCGCGTTCTCAATGATCATCGCGTCTGGCACAGTGTCCGCATCACCCTCACCTATGCGGCCGGCGCGATGGTTCTGCAGTTCCTCGTTGGCTTTGCTTTGGCGCTGTTGATCGATTACATCGGCGTGATACGCGGCATACTGCGCACCCTCATTGTCATTCCGCTTATGTTGACGCCGGTTGTCGTCGGCGTCATCTGGCGGGCGATGCTCAACTATGATTTCGGGATTGTCAATTACTTCATGCGTCTATTGGGCTTGCAGCCTATCGATTGGATTTACAATCCCGATTTGGCGCTGCCGGCTTTGATCGCCATTAGCGCCTGGGGCGGCGTGCCCTTCGTGATGCTGGTGCTTTCAGCCGGCTTGGCGGCGCTGCCGCGCGAGCCATTTGAATCAGCGCAGATCGACGGCGCCTCGTCCTGGCAAACCCTGCGCTACCTGATCATTCCGATGCTGCGTCCCGTGATCATGGTCGTGGTGATCTTCCGTTCTTATCAACTCCTGCGCGAATTTGATGTGGTGTTTACCCTGACGAAGGGCGGACCGGCGCGGGCCACAGAAACCCTAACCTATCATATCTACGCCCGCATGTTCGAGGCGGGCCAAATCGGCATCAGCGCCGCCATTGCTTATGTCCTTTTCTTCATCACCTTGGCGATAGTCGTCTTCCTATTCACGCAATTGGAGCGCGGCGACCAGGAGTTGGCCGCTTCAACGGGTTCGGGCTCGATTCTGCAGCGATCACCGATACGAATCGTAAGAAAGAGCATCAGCTATGTCATTGACTTGCCGCTGCGCATCGCTGTCGGTTTAATCGACCTTCTGGCTGAATATCTGGGTATAGCAATCTCGCGGGTAGCGCGTCTTTTGAGGCGCGGCAAGCTCGCCTCCGGCGTCGGGCGGCAAGAGCGGCGTCGGCTTGGCGTCGTGGTGGCGTCCGTCATTGTCGGCGGCTGGGTGCTATTTGCCCTTTCGCCGGTCTTTTGGATCTACTTCAGCTCAATCAAAGAGCCGCCCGATGTATTCAAAATACCGCCGAAATGGATATTCACACCGACCCTGCACAATTATGAAGTGGTCCTGGGCATGAAATACGGCACGGAAGCGGAATTATCGATGGAAGGCGTCAAGCCGCCACTGAGCCGCTTCCGCGAGTATATCTTGAACAGCGTGTTTATCAGCGGCAGCACGACCCTCATCAATATCACCGCGGGCATGTTGGCGGCTTACGCTCTGGTGCGATTGCGATTTCGCGGGAAAGAGCTAGTGCTCGTTGGCATGCTCTTCACGCGCATGGTGCCGCCTATCATGCTCATTTTGCCGATCTTCCTCATTTGGCGGCAGCTTGGTTTGCTCGGCACCTACCATGGACTTGCCCTCGCCTATTTGTCATTCGGCCTGCCTTTCTCCATCTGGATGATGCGCGGCTACCTGCTGGATATCCCGGCTGACCTGGAAGAAGCGGCGATGGTGGATGGCAGTTCGCGCCTGGGCGCCTTCTTCCGCGTCACCCTGCCACTGGCGGCGCCGGGCTTGGCCGCGACCGCCGTCTTCAACTTTATCGGCGCCTGGAATGAGTTCTTTTTTGCTATCATATTGGGCAACAATCAGATCAAGACTGTGACGGTGGAGATTCTGACCTACGTTACCGACTACGCCATTCTCTTCGGCCGGCTGTTTGCCGCCGCCGGCTTAATTCTGCTTCCGATCATCATCTTTACCTTCTTCGTACAGAAATATATCGCGACCGGCTTGACGGGCGGCGCATTGAAAGGCTGAACCTATGCGATTGGGACTCGGACTTGGCGGGCAAGGGCTCGATGCGCGCGGGCTGATTGAGCAGGCTAAGACACATGGCGTGACGGGCCTCTTGCTGGACGTCAGCGAGGTTCGCAAGCAGACCATTGCCGACTGGCGTCGAATGCTGGCTGACAAGGAGTTGGAAGTTGTGCAAGTTGGCGGCTGGGCATTTAACCCGCTGCGACCGACGCCGGAGACCGAAGCGATCGCCCGCGACGCGCTGGCGGCGGCCGTCGACTTGGGCGCCCCGTGCATTATCATGGGCGGCGGCACCAAGAACGCCAATCACAGCTTCTGCGGCCATCCCGACAATTTCACCGATGGCGCCATCAGCGAAGCGGCGGCAGCGCTGAAACCATTGGCGCGGGAAGCGGAAGCGGGCGGTGTTCTGGTGACGCTGGAGATCCACTTCGCGACCGTGCTTTGCGACTGGGACGCCTGCCGTAAACTGATCGAGGAGATCGCTTCGCCAGCGGTCAAGATCAATCTGGACGCGGCGAACATGATCCGCTACCAAGACTACTGGAGCAGCAGCGATTACATTCGCGCGGGCATCGAGAGCTTGGGCGCGATGATACAGACCTGCCACGCCAAAGATGTGGTGATGCATGACGCCTTGCATCTACATATGGACGAGTGCCCGGCGGGGGAAGGCTGCCTGAATTACGCCTATATCATCGGTCTTGTCGATGCGCATTTGCCGGCCGATACTTACCTGATCGTCGAACACACGCCGCTGAACAAGCTGCCCGCCGCCATGACTTACATCAAAGATTGCGCGGCTCAAGCCGGTGTGGCGATTGTGTAGTGAGTGCGCGTTAGCTCCGTTTCCATCGCTCGACAATTCGTACTATCACCAGCAACAGCAATTCGCTTAATTGATGCGGAAAAGGAACTCCCATATGGCAAGCGACTCTGAAATTCGATTGGGAATCGTGGGGATGCGGCTCGGGCTGTGGCACGCCGGCGCCATCGCTGAGATGGACGGCGTCTCCATCGTCGCTGTGGCTGATAATGTGCCGGGCAAATTGCCTGGTCCCAATATCAGTTTGCAGGAATGGGCAGATAGCCTGGGCGCCGCCGCCTATACCGACGGCGTCGAGATGATCGAGAACGCGGATATTGACGCGGTGGATCTATGCGTATCGCCGAAATGGCGCATCCCACTGGTGGAAGCGGCGGCCGCGCGCGGGTTGCCGGTTCTGCTGGAGAAGCCCTGGGGCACTGATATGGCGCATGGTCAAACCATCGCCGACATCATCAGACGGTCAAACTTGTTGCACATGGTCGAGTTCCCTCTGCGATACTTTCCGCCGATAATCGAGTTGAAGAAATTGCTGGATGGGGGATCGCTGGGTCGGCCCTTCGTTGTCAATGCGGAGATCGTCATGGGCGAGGGGCCGGCGAAAATGCCCGCACACTGGATGTGGGATCCCGAGAACGGCAACGGCGCTATCAATGAGAACACCTGCCATGTTTTCGATACCGTTTGCTATCTGCTGGGGGACCCGGTCTCAGTGCACGCCTTTGGCGCCAGCTATCACGGCGCTGCGCCCGCGCTGCCCGATGGCGCCGTCGCCAATATCCGCTTTGAAAGTGGCGCCGTCGCCTCGGTCACTGGCGGTTCCCTAGGGGCGAATGCGCTGCGCACTCCAACTTGGCTGGATGTTTATGCCGAAAATGGTCAGGCGCTGGTGACTGGGATCGACCACATGTTTGATACGCTCACCTGGGGAAGGGTCGACGAGGATGAACCGACACGCGAGCACTGGCCCAATCCGCCGCTGCGGACGCTGATCGTGCGCTACGCGATTGAAGAATTCGTGAACGGCGTACGGAGCGGCAAGCAGCCCGAAAGTAATGCCGACGCCGGCCTGAAGGCGCTGGCTTTGGCGCTGGCGGTGAACGAGTCGGTGGCGAGCGGTGAGCCCGTGGAGCTACGGTGGTGATTGAGGCGGAAACGTAGAAGCAGACATGTAAGTCGAGAGGCATATACAGAACTGGTGTATTCAATGCACTTTCGCGTAAGGTAACCAGAGCTCCGTCGTTATTCGAGCGGTTCTGCGTACTTCCGTAACTCATCAACCGTGTCAACGAGTCCGGCTTTTGCAAGATTCCCAAGATACGCTTCTACATCGTAGGAGGGATTCTTCAGCCGTATTCGAACAGTGCGGACAGCACCGCAAAATTCTTCAGGGTCAGCGGCGAAAAGCGACAGCAAGAATATGTCCGGGTGCCGTGCTGTGATTCCGAATGGCTTCAGTCTCGCCGCTGGGAAATGACGTACGTTCATCGTGACAATTGTGGGACATTGCCCAGCTATAGCAGCAGCCAGGACATGGCGGTCGTTCGGATCTTCCAGCAAATACAGACCCTCAATAATACTTTCATATCCTGTGATGTATGGGTCGCGTGTCTCGGCATCCATCTTGTCTCGCAGCCCTTCGATTCGCGAGTCGTCAATGTCAGGCCTATTTCGCTTGAGCGCCGCCATCCATTCGTCATGAATCTTGGATGTCCACTTTCCCTCAAAGCGATCGGCTTTTGCCAACTGGAGCAGAATATCCCTTATCGGGGCGCGATATAAGGATATCTGCATCCAGCAAAGCTCTGACTTGACTTGAGTTAGTCATACAGTCCCAGCTCTTGGGACTCCGCAACCAGTTCGTCGAGGACTGCTTCCCGTCTTCGGTCAATGGCTTCTTTGTAGCCTATTACGTCTTCTAACCGAACGCGACGATGACGGCCCACGTAGCGATATGGAATATCGCCGGACTCGAGTAATTTGATAAGATATGGACGTGACACGTTTAGCATATCCGCGGCCTGCATAGTTGTTAGCTCCGCAAGGCGTGGAAACATGGTTATGCCATGGCCACGCGACATAAAGACGAGTAAATCGCGAAGAACAGCTACCGCCCCCGCCGGCAACTCTGACGGCTCTTCGTTCTGCGTATCGTACACGAAACACTTATGCGCTTCGTCGCCATTGGCAGCGTCCGCCAATCTGTCAGCTGCGGCTCGCGCTGCTTCAAGTTCTTGCGCTTTCAGTGGAATATAGTTGTTGACCATTTCTGTCGCTCCAATTCTAGGTATCGCCAGCTTGCCACACAAACGCAATAAACGCAATAAGTGAAATATTTGCAACCACTCTCCCTCAGTCGACGCGCAATACTGTATCCGCCAGCACCTCGGCCAGCACCTCGACAAACAGGTCCACATCCTCCCGCCCGAAAATGATCGGCGGCTTGAGCTTGAGCACATTGTGATGCGGTCCCTCGGTACTGACGAGGATGCCGCGGTCTTTCATGCGCTCGGCGATATAGCTCGCCTCCCAGTCAGCCGGCTCAAGCGATTCGCCGTTGCGGACCAGCTCAATGCCAAGGAACAGCCCCGATCCGCGCACCTGCCCAATGATGGGAAAGCGCGTGCTGAGTTCACGAAGGCGCTTGATCCAGTAGCGGCCGGTATTCAGGGCGTTTTGCTGCAAGTCTTCGTCTTGGATGATCGACAGCACTTCCAGGCCGATGGCGCATGAGACCGGGTTGCCGCCAAAGGTGTTGAAGTATTCCATGCCCGTGTCGAAAGCGGCGGCGATTTCGGGCCTGGTGACGACGGCGCCGAGCGGATGACCGTTGGCGATCGGCTTGCCCATAGCGACGATATCGGGAACGACGCCACTGAGCTCGAATGACCAAAAGTGACTGCCGACGCGTCCGAAGCCCGTTTGCACTTCATCGGCCACGCAGAGACCGCCAGCATCGCGCACCAGTTTGTAGACGCGTTTGAGATAGTCAGCGGGCAGTGGCATTTGACCGCCGCAGCTCATAATCCCCTCGGCGAAAAAGGCGGCCACTTGCCCGTCCCTCGCCTGAATTGTCTCTAGCTTCTCCGCTACCGAGCGCGCGTAGAATTCGCCCGCGCGAGAACCGAAGCCGCGGCCGGGACCACAAAAGCCATCGGGCATCGCGGCGATCTCGACATGGGCTGGCTTGCCGCTGCCGCCAGGACCGTTGAATTTATAGGGACTGATGTCGATCAGCGCCGACGTATGACCGTGATAGGCATGGTCGATGACGACGAAGTCGGCGCCGCCGGTGTATGCGGTCGCCAGCCGCAGCGCCAGTTCGTTAGCTTCGCTGCCGCTATTGACGAAGAAACACACGGAGAGCGGCTCGGGCAGCGTTTCCCTCAGCGCCTCGGCGTATTCCAGAATCGTATCGTGCAGATAACGCGTGTTGGTGTTCAGCAGCGCCATCTGCGCTTGCGCGGCGCGAATGACGCGCGGATGGCTGTGTCCGACGTGGGAGACGTTGTTGACGCAATCGAGATAGGGCTGCCCCTCTTCATCGTACAGATGGCGCATGAAACCGCGCTCGATCTTCAGCGGCTGCTGATAGGAAAGGCTCAGCGCCGGGTTCAAGGCTGCCTGCCGCCGCCGGAGCAGATCCTTACGGCTGGGTTGCTTTGCGGGCTGTGTCGAATAGGGCAGGCGCAAGACGTGGTTGGGGTCGGGCGAGAGCGAAGTCCAGACGTCGCGAAGATGCGGCGCGCAAACGCCGGGGCAGTTGTCGCCGAAATCAAGGAGATCGACGACGATCTGAAAGTGCAGATGCGGCGTCCAATTGCCATTTTGCGGGTAGTCGCCGATGGTGGCGAGCAGCGCGCCGGCATCGACACGCTCGCCGATAGTCCAGCGCTCCAGGGTTTCAGGTGAGAGATGGCCATAAAGTGTGTAAAAGCACAGATTGTCCTTGGGTTCGTGCTTGAGGATCAGTACGGGACCATAGTCTTGCGCTTCTGGGTAATTTGCCAAGCTGTGAATCTTGCCTGCTAATGGCGCGTAGATTGCAGTTTCCGCGGGCGCGAATATATCGACGCCGAGGTGCGCGGTCCGCCGCTGATGATGGTCGATTGCGAACATATCCGCCAGGTAAATGGGGCGAACTTCGTTGTAGAAGCCGATGCCGATCTTGCTTTCTCCCAGATGACGGCGCAGCGGCTCGGCGTAGGCGGCGGGATCGGCCAGGTCAGTGACAGACGCCAGCACGCGGCTGGTCAGGCCGAAATCGACGGTCTTGCTGTTTTCGTCGGTCAAGGGCTCGCCGAGGATGGGCGCGAATGCTTGCGCGTCCAGCCATTCAATCACGGCGGCGGATTGCGGGCAGGCGGGCAAGCCACAAGCGGCGCGAAAATGATAGTGGGCAGACCGCGGGTGGATCTCGCGCAGCTTTGCCAGCAGCGCCCAGGCGCCGGCTTCGCTGATGCTCAAATGCCGATTGTCTGGTTCTTGATTCTGTTGATGCCAGGAGATGCAGACGCTCAGGCAAAGGCGCGCGGCGATCAAGGGGAAGAGCAGGCCGATTTCCTCTTCGCGCAGCGGGAATTCTCGATGATAAGCGCGAATGACGGGCGCCGCTTTTTCCAGCGGTCGATCGCTTTCCATCATGATATACGCGAGGGCGACTGCGAGATCGATCACGGTTGGACCGTAGACCATATCGCCAAAGTCAATCATGCCGGCGACGCCTGTAGGCTCGCGATCGCGCGCGGCGATGAGGATGTTGCTGTCGTTGGGATCGTTGTAGGTGAAGCTGTGGCGGAGGCGGGGCAGGGCGGGCAGGACCTCGTCCATGAACTGGCGCAGGAAGCGCTCGAGAAGAGACTTCTTCCTAGGTGGCAGGTCGTCTGCGAAGCGCGCGATGTCGCCGAGGTTGCGGATGTTCCATCGATAATGCAGCCGTTTTTCAGCGTGGCGGAAGCTCTCCATCGCCGCGCTGAGCAGCCCCAACTGCGTCCCGATGTCTGTGAGCAGCGCCTCCGAATGCGGGCGAAACTCGCTGAGCGGGACGCCCTCGATATAGCGCAGCAGGCGGGCGCGGTAGATGTCGCCATTGCCAGCGCTGACGCGAAGCGTCTCTTCGCCATGCGTCGTTGATACGAGTTGCGGGATGATACGCATTGTCGATTGCAGGTGCTGCAATGTCTTGTTCTGCAGGTCAAGCACGCCATCGGAGACGCTGCTGTGGGCGAACTTGAGCACGAATCCCTCGCCATTTGGGGCGCGCAGGTGATAGTTGCGGTCGAGCTCGGAGGGCAGCGTCCGGATGTCAACGGGCTTAATGTCGTAGTACGCGCTTGCGATAGCGCTTGCTTCTGCCGGCGAGAATGGCGGGCGGACATTTGCTTCCATGGCAAGCATCTGGCTGTCTCTTTGGCTGCGGCTGCTATTGGCGATTATGATAAGCCTGCGAGTAGTGGGGTGGGAAGGGTGTGGGGCGTGTTCCGAGCGGTGGCGGTTCTTTGACTGTCAGGAGGCGGCACGCGATGGCGGAAGGTTGGCGCTTTGGCCGCGATTGCGGTTCCTGCAAATGATTTTGGAGATTCTGCAAAGGCTGCGGGCTAGTGATGGCAGGGGATTGGGCGGGTTTTAGCGAGGGATTGGCAATTGCAGACCGAAGTTTTTTTCTGCAAATAGCTGCCAATGTAATTGGGGATGCGGTGCAATTGAGTTGTTAAGGCGCGTATGCGATCAGAGTAGCCTGGAATCGGGAACAAGGGGCGACTGTATTAGCGCGCCGCTCGTCCCAAGGTTTTCAGGGTTCTGGTAGGAGACCCGGAGGCTCGCCCCGGCATAATTCATGTTTTATGCGGTGGGGGCTTGACAAACTAGAACATCTGTGCTATCCTATGTATACACTGTATCGACATGGCGAAAGGTGAAGGCGAGATGTCCCTTGAATTCTACGCTGCCGAGACCTGCCAGCGTTTCGGTTATCAGGCCGATTCCCCTGCCGCCGGGTTGGCGCCGGTCCGCGAGAACCTGCCGACCGGTATGAGAGCGGTCGATGAGTTGCTCGATGGCGGCTTGCTGGCCGGCGGGACCCATTGTATCAGCGGCGAGCCGACATCAGGCGCCGCCAACTTGCTGTATCGAGCGGTTGCGAGCGCGCAGGCGCAAGGCATCCCGGTCCTCTACCTGGATATGGCGCGGTTGCTTGACGCGCCCAAGGCAGCCTCGGCCGGGGTTGATATAGGGCGCTTGTTATTGCCGAGCGGATCTTCGCTAAAGCAGGCGCTGCATCTAATCCACAGCCTGGCGCAGCAGGGACGGCCTGGGCTGGTGGTTTTCGATCATCCCGCCCCTTTGCCGCTCGCTCAACTCAGAGCGAGTCTGCGAATCGCGCCCTTGACCTTGCTGGCGCTTTCGTCGGGGTCCTTGCCGGGGATGCAGGTGTCGCTTGAATGTCAGCGGCAGGATTGGCGGATGGAATGGGGATCTGCGGTTGGATTCATCAGCGAAGTTCGCTTGACCGCCCATCCATTCCTGCCTTATCGGCAGGTCCGCGCCTCTTTCGACATCCCGCGCGGGGAAGCATGTGCAACGCGCCGGTGATTCAGTAATTTGCAATTTGTGTTGACGGCTGGCTTATCTCATTTATTGCATTGCCTGGCAATATTCAAGCGGCGCTTTTGCAACCATGCTAATATGACTTCGCAATGTCCCCCTGTCACGCGGGGGGCGTGTGATGACACTTGTTAACAGTAGGAGCTTTCCTGATGTTACGCACTCTTTGTCTAATGATCTGTTTTTTCGTTATGGCGCTGAGCCCGGTCGTGGCGCAGGACCCGCCCTCGCTATCGGCTCCGACTGACTTGTCGGCAAGCGTTAGCGCCGAGGGCATTACAATTACTTGGACGGTGCCGGATGGGCAGGTAGATGGTTATGAAATCTTGCGCCGCCGTCCCTTGCAAGACGAAACTGATCTAACGACCCTGGTGGATAACACCGGCGACAGCGAAACCAGCTACACCGACACCACCGCCACCACGCCTGGTGAACAATACATTTATCAGGTCAAGACCATTCGTGGCGATGATCGGAGCACTGGGTCGGACTCTGTCACGGTCGACTTTATATCGGCCGGCTGTGAGATCGTGACCGGCGACAACCACGACATCCTGCAGTGCACGGCGAATGCCGGCGAAGTCGCGATCACGTCCGCGCTATGGACCCCCAGTTTCGAGGCGCAATACGCGCAGACGACATCCAGACCGACAGCGACATGGGTTATCGCTGATGAATATTGCAGCGAGAGCACCACAGTCACGGTGGAAGCGCAGTCCGGCGCTACCGTGTTTCCGACGGTCGAAACCACGATTACGCTTGAGTGCTCGCCAGCGCCAACCGACGAACTTTCCGTAAGCTGTGAAAACGTGATTGAAAATAGCGAGCACGTGCTGAGTTGCTCCTTGAGTGGCGGTGATCAGACCGTTACATCGGCTCAATGGACGCCCGCATACGATGCCGATGGCGCTCAGACGACAGAGGGCGACGACGCTACGGAAGCGACTTGGGTCGTCAGCGCTGAGAATTGCGGCCAAACTACTAGCATGGAGGTCATTCCATCAGCTGGCGAGACGACTTTGTCGACAGTTTCGACGACCTTCTCGCTCCCGTGCCTCATCATCGTGGATGACAACTGCAGCCTGGCAAACGCGGTCCGCTCAGCCAACGGCAACGCCCAGGTCGAAGAAAGCGGCGACAGCGATGGCAACGACGATTGCGAGACGGGCGCCGATCCGGATGATACCGCTACTCCGCCCGACACGGGCGATGACATCATCCTGCTGAAGAAGAATGTCACTTTGGCGGCGCCGCTGCCTTCCTTGACGAGCCGAGTTCAGCTCGAGGGCAACGGCCGCACTATCTCCGGCGATGGCAAATATCGCGTCATCATGGCAGTTGGCGGTCATCTGAGCGTCAATAACTTGACCATCACCAAAGGCGTGGCTTCGACCGTTGGCGGCGGCATCTATGTGAACAGCGGTTCATTGAGCGTCAGCGACAGCGCGATAAAGGATAGTCAAGCCGCTGATATCGGCGGTGGCGTCTACGCTATCGACAGCAATGTGGACATAAGCAACACCGAGATCAGCGGGAATTCGACCGTAAAGTCCCACGGCGGCGGCTTCTACTTCATCAGTTCTACCGGCTTGCATACGCTGGACATTGAGGGCGCCACCTTTAAGAAAAACGCAACTACCGAAGACGGCGGCGCTTTGAAAACCGCGGGCGGCATCGCGACCATCAACAAAAGCACCTTTGTCGAAAATACAGCCGACGAAGGCGGCGCTATCGAAAGCAGCGAAACCACTTTCGACATCACGAACAGCACCTTCAGCAATAACAGCGCCCGGGAAGGCGGCGGCTTGAGCTCGTTTAGCTCTTTCGTGACGCTCACGCACACGACTTGGGCTTACAATTCGGCGGAAGAACAGGGTGGCGGCATTGCCATCATTGGCTGGACGGGCAACTTCAAGATACGCAATACCTTGATCACTGACAGCACAAGCGGCGGCGATTGCCACAGTGGACCCAATCCGGACATCATTATCGAGTTCACCGGCAACATCATCCAGGATGGATCGTGCACGCCTCTATCAGCCGAGAGTCAAGCAGTGGCGTCCGAAAGCACTGAATTCCAGGCGCAGTCAGTCGCCGAGGATGACCAGGTTATAGTCGCCGAGGCGCAATCGACCACAGGCGCCGATGTCATGATTAGCGGACTGACGGGCAACCCGCCGCATCACCCGCTGCAGCGGGGAAGCCCGGCGATTGACACCGCAGATCCGTTGTACTGTTTGCTTGACGATCAACCCTTCACCGCACGCCCGCAATATGGCAATTGCGACGTCGGCGCTTATGAGTATCCGAAACCGCCACCGGCGCCAGAGTCGCCAGATCCGCCCGACCCGCCAGATCCACCGGACGCGCCGGATCCACCGGACCCGCCAGAGGACACGCCGGAGCCCCCGCCGCCAGTTGCAACGCCAATGCCGACTCTTGTCCCGCCGACTCCAACATTGCCGCCCGATTGCATCCATATCGTCAGCGAAGGCGAGAATCTGTTCCGCATCGCCATTCTCTATAATATGACAGTGCGCGAGATTTCCAGCTTCAACAATCTGCTGCGCGACGACCAATTATCGGTGGGTCAAGAGTTGATAATTCCCTTCGAACACTGTGAGACGCCTGTGGTTCGCAAGGGGTAGTTCCCGGTCTGAATCTCTCAGATTAACTGTGAAGCAGCTCTCAGTCGACAAGCTGGCGCCAGTCTTTGAGCGAGGCGCCGGCTTGTTGCCTTTACGGCTGGCGACGGATGCACCGTGCAAGCGCTGGCGCATCACGTGATTGTCGGGTCGATAGACTTGGCTGCTGCATATCGTCTCTTCCAAAAGCAGAATGACAACTTCTTCCGGGCATCCGTGCTAAAATGCTGAGGTTCCGAAGCATAGAGCCGAAAGGGACAACGTGGCGCGATATGGTGTTCCGGCGATAGTACTGCTGGGCTTGGCGCTGCGCATCGCCTATACGTCTTCAGTCTACGGTCCCTTCCTCAATCTGGATTACCCAGGCGACTATTGGGATTATCACATCGCCGCGCAGCAAATACTGGCGGGCGATATCGGTTTCACCCATCGAATATTTCTCGTGCGCCCACCGCTTTACCCGTTGGTGGTTGCCGCCCTGGACGTGAACCGGCCGCTGCTGATCATGCTCAATCAGTTGCTGGCGGTCATGATCATTCCCCTTACCTATACATTGTCGCGGCAATTGAGCCTGCCGGTCAGACCGGCGCTGCTGGCGGCGCTCATCGTCGCGCTCGATCCTACCAGCATCAAATACTCGGGCATCCTGCTGGCGGAACCGCTGGCGAATCTGCTTCTTGCGGCGGCATTCGTCTCGCTGTTGGCGCTGAAACGGGCGGGATCCCGGTCGGCGGCAATCGCATGGGGCTTGGCTGCCGGCGCGCTGATCGCGCTATCGGCATTGACGCGGCCGGCGGCTTACCTGCTCTGGATACCGCTGGCCGCCTGGGCCCTGGGGGCGCGCTGGCGTTTCGGTCTGCGCGGCTTAGCGGCGGTGGCGATAGCGCTGCCGGCCTTGGTCGGCATGCTTGTGTGGCAGGGGCATAACGCTGTGGTGTTCGGCAACGGCAGCTTCACCAGCGTCGGGACCTTCAACTTGCTCTATTATCGCGCGGCCGCCACCCTGCATTTGGCGCAGGGCCGGCAGGATATAACGGCGCTGAAACGGAGCCTGGCGCGCCGAGTGGAAGAGCGGCTTGGCAATGAGGGCGAGGCGAGCGCGGACGAGTGGCGCCAGCAACATCGCGCCAATACATCGCGGGGTGACGCGGCCATGCGTGAAATCGCGCTGGAGGTGATCCTCAATCACCCGGCCGCCTTCGCGCTGGCAACGCTGGCGAGCGCTTATCAATCGCTGATCGAAGTTTGGGGCGCGCTTTCGCAGGTGGGCGCGCTCTGGAATATCGCGCTTCTAATGGCTTCTGCCATCGGACTATGGTCGCTTTTGCGGCGGCGGCGCTGGATGGACGCGCTCTTCCTATCTCTTCCCTGCGCCTATTTCTTAGCCGGCACCTTGCTCGTCTGCACCACCTGCATGGACACCCGCGCCCGCGTGATGATCACGCCTCTGCTGGCGGTGATGGCGGCTTACGGCGTCGCCCACTTGCTCAACCGGCGAAGAGCGGCGTCGGCGTCCCCTTCACCCCCGGCTGGTAGCTGAACAGGCTGCCAAGAAATCGATAATTAGCAATGTACAGCTTGCGCAATATGATGTAAGCTCCGCGTGCGCCACCTTATCAGTGGATGGTACTCGCGTGGTATATCGCGGCTTGCTGACAATAGTCATTGCTGGATTGCTGATCCGCTTCGCCTATGCGATTGCGATTTACGAGCCGACCCTGCTTTCCTATCACCGCGGCGACTATGAACTCTACCGCATATTGGCGGAAGAGATATTGCGCGGGGATCTCACTTTCCAAAATAGCGGTTATCTTTTGCGTCCGCCGTTCTTCCCACTGTTGGCAGCGGCATTGAACTTGGAGCCCTTGCTGATCATCTCGGTGAATATCCTGCTGGCGGCATGTGTTATCCCAGTCACGTATC
Source organism: Phototrophicaceae bacterium (assembly GCA_965205125.1). Classification (GTDB taxonomy): domain Bacteria; phylum Chloroflexota; class Anaerolineae; order Aggregatilineales; family Phototrophicaceae; genus UBA6055. Next base: position 235,850 of record CBDBFY010000001.1, on the reverse strand, counting down.
TGCTGGCAAATGAATTGGGTCTTTCAGAAAAACTGTCGCTATTGTCTGCGCTAATCGTCGCGCTTGATCCCACAAGCGTCAAATATTCCGGCGTCTTGCTGCCGGAACCGCTGGCGAATCTATTCCTCGCTTTGTCGTTTCTAACCTTGCTAAAACTTCGAGGGGCCGACAGGCTGCTCGCGACGATGTCCTGGGGCTTTATGTCCGGGGGTTTTATTGTAGTATCGGCATTAATTCGCCCAGCCGCCTATCTGCTTTGGCTTCCGATGGCGCTTTGGGCGTGTTTTGTACGTCGTACAGTAGCGGGGGGGGGGGGCAGCTTCTTGCCGCCTCCGTAATTATTTTGCCGGCCATGCTCGGTGTCGGGTTTTGGATGCAACACAATGCCGATCACCTAAACAACGGCAGCTTTACCACCATAGGCACATACAATTTGCTCTATTATCGCGCGGCATCCGTGCTGCATCAGGCGACCGGGCAGGAGATTGATACAGTCTATGCCGAGTTGGCGCGGCGGGTCGAAGCGGAGCTTGGCAATGACACCGCGAATATAACGGCGAAGCGGCGACATTTTCACTATGCCGGCAGCCCGCCATTGCAGAGCGCGATGACAAAAGTCGCAATGGATGTATTTCTTGAGCATCCGCTACACTATGTGCTGACCATTCCTGTCGGCCTCTATCGGATGCTTTTGCGGGTCTCGGGAATCCTCTTATGGCCCGGGTACGTCTGGAATATCGCATTGCTGCTGGCGGCAAGCATCGGGCTGAATCACCTGCGGCGTCAGCGCGATTGGTCGACCGGCGCCTTCCTCTGCCTGCCCTGCCTCTATTTTTTGCTGGGGACCCTTCTCGTACAGACGAGCGGCATAGACACCCGCGCCCGCGTGATGATCACGCCCCTGCTGGCGGTGATGGCGGCTTACGGCGTCGCCCACTTGCTCAACCGGCGAAGAGCGGCGTCGGCGTCCCCTTCACCCCCGGCTGGTAGCTGAAGAGCCCCCCGGCAAGCGGATATTCCGCCAATTGCTCGTCCGTCATGGCGGTGCTGGCTGAGGTGATATAGAGCGTGTCCAACTCGGCGCCGGCAAAGGCGCAGCTGGTGATGTTTAGCGCGGGCAGCGGCAGGACTTCCAGAATCTCGCCGGCCGGCGAATAGCGCGTGAGGCGCGCGCCGCCAAAGTGCGCCACCCAAATGCAGTCTTCGCTATCGACCGTCATGCCATCGGGCACGCCTTCCTCATCCCGCGTGAATTGGGTGAAGACGCGTTTGTTGCTCAGCGAGCCATCGGCGCCGATATCCAGCGCGTAGATGATCCGCTTGATGCTGTCGGTGTGGTAGATGATTGTATTGTCGACGTTGAATGTGGGACCGTTGCAGATGATGTAGTCGGTATCGACCTGCCGCACACTCAGATCGGGGTCGAGGCGATAGAGCGAGCCGGTCTCGCCCGTTTGCTCGATATCCATCGTGCCCGCCCAATAGCGCCCGCTGTTATCGACCTTGCCATCGTTGAAGCGGTTGCCCGGTCGGTCCGCTTCCGGCAATTGCACTGGCTGGGCGGAAAGCACGTCAAAGTCGATATATGCGAAGCCGTCCTCAATCGTGCCGATGAAGCCGCCGTCCCGCCGCGGGTTCAGGCTGGTGACGGCAAAATCGAAGGTCCAGGTCGTTTTGGCGCCATCAGCCAGGGCGTAGCGATGGACCTTGCTGCTCATTATATCTACCCAGTAAACCGCGTTCTCCGCTTCCACCCAGACGGGTCCCTCGCCGAGCACCGCGCGAATCTCCCATTCCAGTTTTACGTCGCTCATTGTCTTTCCTTTCAGTTCTACAACCAAGAGTCACCAAGCCAATAGAACAATAATATGGAGGCGTTTACAATTGTTGAGTATATGGCAAAGCCCGCACTTAAGTCGCGCTCCGACACATACATGCACAGCGTGTCAGGCTTATGAACCAGCTCGGGCGACCTGATAGGTCGCCCCTACATCGCTGGCAGTTTGATGCCCCTGTTATTCTACCAATTCGTAACCGAGCCGTCAGGTCGGCGCAGATGACGAAGCTCGCCCATTTCAAACGGGTACTTGCGAAGCGCTTCGGCATTAAATTCGATGCCCAAGCCGGGCGCCGTCGGCGGCAGCAGGTAGCCGTCTTCCCACTCCGGTTGGTTGAGGATAACTTCGGGCATGCTTTCACCGGGGCGCCGCGGCAATTCTTGCACGGCGAAATTGGGCACGGAAAGGCATAGATGCAAGAAGGCGGAGGTGGCCACGGGTCCAATCGGGTTATGCACGGCGAGGTCAATATAGTGCGTCTCGCAGGCGGCGGCGATCTTCTTGGCTTCGGTCAGCCCGCCACAAATGCAGAGGTCGACGCGGGCGTAATCGATCAAGTCTTCTTCGACCACCTGGCGGAATTCCCACTTGGAATTGTATTGTTCGCCGGCCGCCAGCGGGACGGTAGTGCGGTTTCGCAAATGGCGATAAGATTGCGCATTCTCGACGCGCAGAGGATCTTCAATGAAATAGGGACGGTGCGGCTCAAACTCCTGGCAGAGCCAGATTGCGTCTTGCGGATCAAGCCGCGTATGCACATCGATCGCCAGTTTGACCTCATCGCCCAGAGCCAGGCGCAGCGCTTCGATCTCTCTGATGGCGCGGCGGACGGCGATCCCCGGTTCGAGCATACCATCAGCTTGATGCTCCAGCCCCCAGCGCAGCACCTTCCAGCCTTCGTCAAGCGAGCGCTGGCAGCATTCCACCAGTTCGTCGACTGTGTCGCCGACATTGTGATTGTAAGTGAGCACGCGGTCTCGGGCGCGGCCGCCCAACAATTCGTAAATTGGCACGCCCAGCGCCTTGCCTTTGATATCCCAGAGGGCGATGTCGATGGCGGCGATAGCGGCGGTCAAGATGCGCTGCGCCGGGAAGAATCCGCCGCGAAAGAGCACCTGCCAGAGATGCTCGCTGCGGAAAGGATCTTGCCCGATGAGCAGCGGCTTGAAATGCTCGATCGCGCCTTGCACGGCCAGCTCACGCCCGGTGATGCCCGCTTCGCCCAGCCCGCTGATGCCTTCATCGGTCTCGACCACGACGAAGCAGAAGGTGCGCCATTCCTTGGCTAGGTAAACTTTGACATCGGTGATTTTCATAATTCATACTCCTATTGCATCGCCGCGAAGATTCAATTGGATCGGGCGACTCACAGAGTCGCCCCTACACACGACGGCCAGTCAATTTAGGGACGAGCGATCAAGTCGCCCGCCGGCCTTCTAGTACCGCAGCCCGAAGCCGTGGGGAAACAGCGGCTCTTCCGAGTCATGCGGTAGATCCGGCTTTTGCGCGCGAACGGCATCCATTGATGAGGGCAGCTCGAAGGGCAATGTCGCGCTCGGCTGGAAGCGCCCAAAGATGATATCGAGCGCGGCGGCGTCGCTCGCGCCGAAGTTGGCGATCAAGCCAGCGCAAGCCGACGCGATCTCGGGGATGACCGCCGGGCGTTCGAGGTAGATGTCGACGATCGTCGGCGTCTGCTCCATGATGGACAGCAATCGGCTCTTCTCCGGTTCTTTGAAGTCGAGGTCGCCCGCGTGAAAGAAGCTCTCCAGGAAGATGCTGTCGCGCGGCTCGAACGGGGTAGCCAGGCGCAGGATGGCGCAATCAGCGGCGCTCGCTTCGGCGACCACATCGCCGTATTTGGCGGCGATATCGGCGTCGATATTCTCCACATAGATCTTCGGTCGCCCGCGCAGTGGCAGCAGCCCGTCGTTCTTCAGCAGGACGATGGACTTGCGCTGCGCCAGATCTCCGGCGGCGCGGAAGGCGGGGTTGCCGGCGATATTCGCGGCGGCAGTTTCGTCGACAGTGCGATTCTCGAAAAGCCCGAGGCGGAACTTATCGCGCAGCAGGCGGCCGACGCTGAGGTCGAGGCGCTCTTCGCGGATTCGTCCTGAATCGACGAGGTCGACGAGCGCTTCGGCGCAATCTTCGCCGCCAAATTGATCAATGCCCGCCTCCAAAGACTTGACGATGCGATCGGCGAGGGAAAGGTCTTCGACGCCCCAGGCGCGCGCCGGGAACGGTTTGCCCATCATTTCCATATCGGTCAAGGTGCCCCAATCGGTACAGACGATGCCATCGAAACCGTATTTCTCGCGCAGCAATCCGGTGATGATGCCTTTGTTGTAAGCGAAGCCAACCTCTTCGTAGGCGGCGCCGACGGGCATGCTGTAATAGGGCATGATCATGGCTGTGCCCGCTTGGAATGCCGCTTCAAAAGGCAGCAGATGATAATCGAAATTGTCGCCTGGGTAGACCTGTTCGCGTCCGTATGCGAAGTGCGAATCTTCGCCGTCTTTCTGTGGTCCGCCGCCGGGGAAATGCTTGGTCATGCAAGCTACGCTCTGGGCGCTGATCGCTTCGCCCTGAAAGCCGCGGATGTAGGCGGCCGTCAGCCGGGCAGCCAAGCGCGCGTCTTCGCCGAAGGCGCCGTTAACCCGCGCCCAACGCGGCTCGGTCGCCAAGTCCGCCATCGGGTGCAGAGCCGCGCGAATGCCGAGCGCGAGGTACTCTTGCCGCGCGATATCGGCGAATTCTTCCACCAGCGCCGGGTCGCCAATGGCGGCCAAGCCCGGTGGCTCAGGCCATTGAGAGAAGGCGGGCGTGGCGGTGAAGGCGCCCGGATTGCTGGAGAAGCCGTGACGCGGGTCGCTGGACAGGGTGACGGGGATGCCCAGCCGGCTCGAAGCGGCCAGCGTCTGCAACTGGTTGACCCAGGCGGCGGTCTCTCGCGCGCCGCTCGCGCCAACCACTCCGAAATGATTGATGCCTTTGCCCGCCAGCTCGCCAATAGAGGAGCGGCCAAAGAGGCGCATGTCGGCGTCAAAAGCGCCATCGGGCGAGATGAAGGTCATAGGCTGGAACATCATGCCCGCTTTTTCGGGGACGGTCATACGCGAAAGCAGGTCTTCCACGCGCTCGTCGATGGAGCGAGCCGGATCTTGGTAGGGCAGTGAGTCGGGCATTGAGATTGTCCTTGGGGCCTCAGCTAAGTCCATATAGATCGGCGTATTTTTCTTCGAGATAATCGAGCAAGGGAGCCGTATTCAGTCCCTCGCCCGAGACGCGCTTCAGCAGCTCGTCGGGGCTGTAGGCGCGTCCGTGGCGATAGATATTCTCGCTCAGCCAATGCAGCAGCGCCTGGTAATCACCCTTCGCCAGCTTCGCCGTCAGATCAGGCATATGCGCGTGAGCAGCCGCCAGCACCTGAGCCGCCATGATATTGCCGATGGTATAGGTGGGGAAGTTGCCGAAGCCGCCAAAAGACCAATGCACATCTTGCAAGACGCCGCGGCGGTCATCGGGCGGGGCCAGCCCGAGATATTCCTCCATCTTGGCATTCCAGATTTCGGGCAGTTCGTCCACCTTCGCAGCGCCTTTGAGGAGCGCCATCTCGATCTCGGTACGCAGCATAATATGCAAGTTGTAGGTTACTTCGTCCGCTTCCACGCGAATCAAGCTGGGACGCACGCGATTGACCGCGCGGTAGAAGAATTCGGCGTCGGTCCCCGCGAGTTGCTCAGGAAAGAGCTCCTGCAAGAGACTGAAGTGCAGGCGCCAGAATCCGCGGCTGCGCCCAATCTGGTTCTCCCACAGCCGCGACGAGAATTCATGCGCGCCATAGCTGGCGCCGCCGACCGCGTACTGGCCCAGGAAATCGGCGGTGAGCGCCGTTCGCGTTAATTCAGGCGCGATATTCTGCTCGTAGAGACCGTGGCCCGCTTCGTGCAAGGCGGCGAAAAGCGACATCGGCAGGTAGTTGGCGTCATAGCGCGTGGTGATGCGCACGTCATCGCGGGTGAATGAAATCTCGAATGGATGCGGCGCAATGTCCAGCCGACCGCGCTCGAAGTCGAAGCCGATCCGAGCGGCCAACTCCCGGCACAGTCTCTTCTGGGCGCCGATGTCATAGTCCGCGCCCCACAAGTCGACGGGCAGCGGCTCATCAACGGCGATGATGCGCGCCAACAGCGGGCTAATCCGCGCCTTCAATTCGGCGAAGATCTGCCCAAGGCGGGCGGCCGTCATGCCCCTTTCAAACTGCATGATCAGCGCATCGAAGGGATGGTCGTCATAGCCGATGGCCTCCGCCAGCTCGATATTGAGCGCGAGCATCTGCTCCAGGTAGGGCTTGAAGCTCGCGAAATCGTCTTCGTCTTTCGCTTTCGCCCAAGCCGCTTCCGATTCGGCGCCGAGTGCGGCCATGCGCCCGACCAGGTCGGCTGGTATTCGCCGCTGGATCTCGTAGGCGTCGCGTGTCTGCCTCAGGGCGCGCGCTTGATAAGAATCGGTATCGGCGTCGGCGAGTTCCTTCTCAGCCGCGTCCAGCAAGCGCGCGGTTGCATCGCTGACGAAGATCGACTTGGCCAGCTTGGTCAGGGTCGCCAACTGCCGGCCTCGGCTCGCCGCGCCGCCGGCGGGCATCATCGTGCGCATATCCCACTTCAGCGTGTTGAGAGTGCAGAGCAGATCGTGGTACTCGGCAATATGCGCGCTCAGGTTCTGGTAGGCGGTCATGCGCTCGTCCCATTTCCCTTCAAAGGACTGTAGGGGCGACCTTTGGGTTGCCCTAATGTCGTCGGGTGCGGTAGGGCGAGACAAGGGGCGCGTAGACACGGCCCGTCTCTCGCCCCTACAGTTTCCACTTCGGTGAACGTCTGCTAAATCGACCTCATCGACCCGCCATCGACGCGCAGGGTTGCGCCGGTGATATAACTGGCGGCGGGCGAGAGCAGGAAAGCGCCGGCCGCGCCGAAGTCATCGATCGTGCCATAGCGCCCCAGCGGGATACTGGCAATCGAGCGCTGTTTCACTTCGTCCATGCTCAGTCCCGTTTTCGCCGAGGTGATGGCGTCCAACTGCGCCACGCGGTCGGTGTCAATCCGTCCGGGAATGAGATTATTGAGGCGGATGCCATCGCCCGCCAGCTCATCAGCCAGGGTCTTGACCATGCCGGCGACGCCGGCGCGCATGATCGTGGACAAACCCAGGCGCGAGATCGGCTCCTTGATCGACCCCGAAGTAACAGTGAGAATCGAGCCGCCATTGGTCATATGCGGGATCGTCATGCGGATCATGCGGAAGCTGCTGAACAGGGTTAATTCGAAGGCGGCTTGAAAATCGTCTTCGCTGACTTCCATGATGGTCTTGGCTGGCGGACCACCGGCGTTGACGACCAGGCAATCGATCGCGCCCCAGGCCTTCACTGTCTTGTCCACCCAGGCTTGAATATCGGCGGCTTGGCGCACATCGCAAGCGGTCGCGAGCGTCTCAACGCCGCAGTCCTTTGCGATCGTATCCGCGGCGGCGGCGACTTCATCAGCGCTGCGGCTGCAGAGCGATACTTTCGCGCCGTCCGCGGCCAGCGCTTTGGCGATGCCATAGCCCAATCCCTTGCTCGAAGCTGCGACCAACGCGACTTTGTCTTTGAGTCCTAAATCCATGTTGCTTACTCTCCCGTCACTTAACCAATTGCGTTAGTAATCCTTGAACAGCGTAGACATCAACACTCTTGTTGAACTTCTTTTCAATCGGCTGCGGATTGCTGCCGATCCAAAGCTTGAGCTCGGCGTCCAGGTCGAAGGCGCCGGTCGTTTCCACGCTGTACATCGTGATCTTGCTGTAGGGAATCGACAGGTATTCTTTCTTCCGCCCGGTCATGCCTTGGACGTCTACCAGAATCAGGCGACGGTCCGTGAATATCCAGGTGTCGCGTATGACTTTGAAGCCGGCATATACCTGTTCATCGTCAGCGAGGAGCCGGCCGAAGTCTCGCTGAATGCCCTCGCTGCTCACCGCGCCGGCGTTGCCGATAAGTCTGCCGAGCATGGAATTTCCCTTGCGCTTCGGAATCTAGCACCTAGGCGATTATATCGCTCGCCCGTCATTTGTTCAGTATGGAATTGCCTACCTTTGCGACACGATGTCGTAGCGCGGCAACGGGCGACCGAACCGCTGTGTTTGCGCGCTTCAGCGGGCGACCCAATGGGTCGCCCCTACATGTTCTACGGAATAGGCGATTTTGTAAATCGCCCGCGTACTTAAAGGCAAATTCTCTGCGTCGGATCGTCGATGCCGACGCGCTTGAGCAGCCAGTCGATCTCGGCTAGCGTGCCGGCGTCAATGGGGTTGAAGGGCGGGCGTGGCGTCGCGTTCTGGATGGCGCCGCGGCGCTGGAGGAGCGCTTTTCGTATAGTCAAATTATTCACGGGCTGATTCTCATAGCGTATCAAGGGCAGATATTTGTCAAAGATGGCTTCAGCCTCGCGCTTGCGGCTCGCCTTGAATGCCTCGTAAACCGCTACCAGAATCTCGGTGAAGGCGAAGCCGGTCATCGTGCCGGAAGCGCCGCGCCCCAGCTCTTCCAGCAGGAACATGCCGCCCAGCCCGCCGAAAATCTCGAACTGGTCTGTGCAAGCTCGAATGGCGTCGATCTTCTGCATCAGCGGCGGATCTTCCAGCTTGAGATAGCGCGCGTTGGGTATCGCCTCGGCGATCTGCGCCAGGACTCGCGGCGACATGATCACATCGTTCACTGGCGGAAAATCCTGCACCACGATCGGCCCGCTGATCGTCTCGGCGATCTCACAGTAGAGAGCGAGGATGGCGGGGTCGGATTTGTCCTCCAGCGGCGGCGGCGCGATCATCACGCCATCGGCGCCGGATTCAAAAGCCGCTTCACTAAGAGCGATGCAAGTGGACAGCTCGCTGTGGCTCGTGCCCACGACAATGGGAATGGCGCCGGCGACAGTCTCGACCACCGTGTCCATGACCGCCTGACGCTCGTCGACGCTGAGCTTGGCCGCCTCGCCCATGACGCCGAGGATGGTCAAACCTTGGGCGCCCACGTCCATCTGGAAGCGCGCGAGCCGACGCAAGCTCTGGTAGTCGACGGCGTAATCGGCGCTGAAGGGCGTCGCCAGGATGTTGAAGATGCCGCTTATCTTGCCCACGGTTCATGCTCCTATCATTTGTTTGCCGGCGACGTAAACCGCCTTGACCTTCTCCAAGGCCGCGAGATCAGCCAGCGGGTCGCCATCAATCACGATGACATCGGCCGCTTTGCCCGCTTCCAGGCTGCCCAGCATGTGGTCAAGATTGTTGACCCGGGCGGCGACGATGGTGGCGCTGCGCAAGGCGTCGTAGTTGTCGCGCTTGACGCCCAGCTCGACCATGAATTTGAGCTCGGGCGCGACCACATCATGCCCGACAACCGGGCTGCCGGCATCGGTGCCGAAGGCGATGGTCACACCTGCCTGCGCTGCCTTGACCAAGCCGTCAAAGCGTTCGCGGCTCTGGACAGCGGCCTGACGTTCGGCGATCTTCCATTCGGGGATATCGTATTGGCGGGCGATATCGGCCTGCGCTTGCATCACTAGCGGCGCGAATGTCGTCACGATGGGAATGTCCTTGTCCAGCAGCAGTTGAATCGTCTCATCGCTCATGGCGCCGCCGTGCTCGATGACATCGACGCCGAATTCGGCGACGCGGCGGATGACCCCGTCGAAGGTGGCGTGGGCGGTGATGCTTAAACCCATGCGATGGGTTTCATCAATGACGGCGCGAAGTTCGTCGTCGGTGAATTCGATGGTGTCGTGGCTGCCCATGATCTTGATGAGATCGGCGCCGCCCTTGACCTGATCGCGCACGGCCCGCCGCATTTCATCGGGCCCGCTGGCTTCGCGGCAGCACCAAAAAGTATGCCCGCCGGTCTGGATGATGGCTTCGCCGACGATGAGCAAACGCGGACCGGGGAAGATGCCTTGTTCCACCGCGCGCTTGGCGAAGAAGTTGCTCTGGTTCATGCCCAGATCGCGCACCAGGGTGATGCCGGCGCGCAGGCTTTTAAGCATATTGCCGGCGCATTTATAGGCGCTGATCTCGGGCGGGTCGTCCAGCGATTGGCGCGCCAGATCATGCACGCCATCCCAAGCCAGATGGGCGTGCGAGTTGATCAAGCCGGGCATGATCGTCAAGTCGCGGCAGTCGATGATCTCGGCGTCGCTATCGTCCAGCGCGCTCATGGGACCGACCGCGGCAATCAAGCCGTCTTTGATTTCGACGTAGCCACTGTCGATGATCTCATCGCCGCGGCAGGTGAGAAGTCGCGCGTTGGTCAGAATGCGATGGGGGATCGGCATATCGAACATCGGCTTGATAATTTTCTCGAAACGCCAGGCGGGTGCTTCGGGCATGCGCCGTCTCCTTCTCGGTTGCTCGCGCTTTAGAAGACTTGCGTGACGCGCGCCGGGTCGGGGCGTACAAACTGGCCATCGCCCGCCGCGCCGACGATATTCCCGTCTTGGAAAACCGTCACTCCGTTGACGATAGTCCGCTCGACCACCCCTTTGAAGGTCATGCCATCGTAGAGCTTGTCGCAGTCGCGCGCTTGGGTGAAAAGCATGTCGCGGTGGATGGTCGTCTCTGCGTTGGGGTCAAAGACGACTAGGTCGGCGGCGGCGCCGATGCCGATGTGCCCGCGCTCGGGATAGACGCCGAAGCGTTTCGCCCCATTGGTCGCCACCAGGTCAACCGCCTTGTTGATGCTGATGCGCCCGTTCAGCGCTTCGTGCATAACGCCGAGCAGCAGTTCTTCGACGCCCGGCGCGCCGGGTGGGGCGGCCCACAGGTCCTCGCGCGCGCGCTCCTTTTCCTCCACCAGGAAGGGCGAGTGATCGGTTGTGATCGCCAGCAGCGCGCCATCGAGCAGTCCCTCCCAGAGGGCGACTTGGTCGGCTTCCGTGCGCAGCGGCGGATTGATCTTGGCGTAGGGTCCGCAGCGCGCCAGGTCGGCTTCGGTGAACAAGAGATAATGCGGGCAGGTTTCGGCGCTAACTGTGGAGCCAGTCGCTTGGAAGCGGCGGATAACCGCCAGCGCTTCGGCTCCGCTCACGTGAGCGATATGCAGATTGGCGCCGATGCTCTCGTTCAGCGCCAGCAAGGTGGCGATCGCCAGCGCTTCGACGTGCGGCGGGCGCGATTCGCCATGGGCCGGCACATCGTTGCGCCCGGCCTCGATCAGTTGCGCCGTATGCCATTCCAGCAGTTGGTTGTTCTCGGCGTGAACCGCGCAGACCAAGCCCGTTTCAGCGACCAGATTCAGCGCCTGATAAAGCTCAGGCACGTAGGGCAGGCACAAGCCTTCGAACTCGTCGTCCCGTCCTTTAGGCGCCGCCGTCATAAAAATCTTGAAGCCGATGGCGCCTTCGTCGACCATATTCGCGATTTCGCCCGGGTCCAGCAAGCCGGGCGCGCCATACAAGCCAAAGTTGACATAGGCATCGCGCTCGCCCAGCGCCTTGCGCAGGCGGAAGACCTCGCCGGTCGCGCAGCAGGGCTTCGAAATCGGCATCTCAAAGACCGTGGTGACACCGCCGGCGGCGGCTGCGCGCGTCTCGGTAGCGAAGTCGCCACGCTGCGGATAGGCGGGGGCGCGGCAGTGAAAATGAATATCGATCGCGCCCGGCAGCAGGAGTTTGCCAGCAGCGTCAATCGTTTGGTCGGCGCTGATGCCGGCCGAATCAGCGACCAGAGCGACGATGCGTCCGTCGCGAATGCCGACATTCAGCGCGGCGATATCCGTTTCCAGCGCCACATTCGCGTTCTTGATGAGGGTGTCTAGCTGCACCAGTTTTTCCCTTGGATTGATAATTCTCGTTTAGCGGGCGACCCAATGGGTAGCCCCTACAGCCCCTGTGTTGCCTCATTCTCTCGGTGATAAAGCATTAACCTGGAGCGGGATACAGCGTCCGCCGCAGGAACTTGAGCAGAATGTCCGTAGTCGCTTGAAAATCGGCCAGCGTGACGTGCTCGTCCGCCGCATGCGCGACTTCGTAGCTGCCGGGCCCGAAGATGATCATATCGCCGCGCGCCACATCCATCAGATGCTTGGCGTCGCTGCCGGGCAGGTAACCGACAGGACCGGGATCGTCATTGATCACCTCGCGCGCGCAGGCCAGAAATGCATTGGCGTAGTCGGAAACCAGCGCGGAATCGAACCAGCGCGAATAGACGAAATTGCCGATATCGACCGTCGCCGGCGCCAGATTGACCGATTCGACAGCCGCGCGCAGTTCCGCTTGGACCGCGTCTGGATCTTCGCGCGGGATCATGCGGCGGTCCAAATATATCGCGCAGGAATCGGGCACGGCGTTGGCGGTGCTGCCGCCCTCGATCAGGCCGATATTGCAGGTGGGAGAGCCGACCACCGGGTGAACGCGCTCAGAGAGTTCCCGATGATACCGGTCCAACGCGCCGATGACTTTGGACATAGCCACGATGGCGTTGACACCGCGGTCGGGGTTGGTGGCATGGACGGATACGCCGGTCGTGCGGACGGTGGCGCGCATGACGCCCTTATGCGCGGTGGCGACTTTATTGCCAGTCTGCTCGCCGACGATGATGAAATCGCAGCTGGGCAGATGGCCCGCATCCGCCAGCCATTTCGTGCCAAGTTGTCCGCCGACCTCTTCTTCGGCCGCGGCAACAAGTATGAGCGAGCCCTGTAAGCTGTCCTGCCGCGCCGCATCCATCATCGCCAGCATCATGGAGGCCAGCGGCGCTTTGTCGTCAATACTGCCCTTGCCGTAAAGTGCGCCCTCAAGGATGGCGCCGGCGTAAGGATCGACGCTCCATTTCTCAGCTTCGGTCGCGGCGATGGGCACGGTGTCGATGTGGGCGTGCAGCATGATTCGCGGCTCGCCCGCGCCCAGCGTAGCAATGGTGTTGAGCGCCTCGGGCTTGGCAGCCGGCGCCAGTTGCCGCAGCTCACAGCCGATGCCGCGCATCTGCTCGGCCACAAAATCGGCGATGGCGCGGGTATCGCCCGGCGGGTTGGGCGAGGGGATCTGCACCAGCCGCCGCAAGAGCTCGACGCTATCCATCTAAATGCCCTTGACGTTTTTGTACTCTTCCAGCTCTTCCGCTGTGTAGACCTGCATCAGCTCGAGCTCGACGCCGCCGGCTTCCTGCTCGAGAAAGGCGACCCAGCCCTCGGGATGGACGTGGCTGCCCGTGACCTTGCAGGCGGCGCATTCTTTCAGGGTGGCTCCTTTTGCCTGCGCTTCTTCCAGCGCGTCATCGATATTGGGCACGGCGTAGCAAATATGGTGCAAGCCTTCGTAACCGCGTTCTTTGATCCAGGCGTCGTAGCGCCCGCCTTCGTCCATCGATTGGCAGAGCTGATACTCGACATCGCCGACATTGAAGATCGCGGTGACATTGCGTGATTTCTCATAGTCATGAATCTCGGCATCATGGCCGACGCCGAGGAACTCCTGATATTGCCGCAGCGATTCCCGCGCGTCGTTGACGGCAAATGCCATGTGTTTGATATATCTTTCGTGCATTTTTGTCTCCCAAATGTCTATTGTTTTACGTTTGCGGGCGACCTGGTAGGTCGCCCCTACAAATATTCGCTGGATTAGGAATTCGGTCAAGTGCAGTCATTCCGATTTGAAGCGCTCCCAATGCGTCAAGTCGCGCCAGGTGATTTTCTTCCAGGCGCGCATGCCCGCCCTGGCGGTTTCCGCCCGGTGACCGATGCAGATGAACATCTCCGGCGAATAACTTGCCGGCAGATTGAGGATTATTTTCACCGCTTCCTTGCTATATGAGGTGACGGGACCCGAGGCTAGACCCAGGGCATGCGCCGCCAGCATCATCGTTTGCGCGGCCGTGCCTATGTCTATCAGCAGCGCGCGGTCGGTCACCGGCAGATTGTGCTCGATGGCGACCTCCCAATTGGTGCAGATGAGGATCAGGACGGGCGCCCACTGGAACATGCCCGGCGAGACCAGGCGGATCAAACGGCGCGTCTCGGCGTCTTGGATGACGATGTAGCGGTTGGGCCGCAGGTTGCCGCCGCTGGGCGCCCAGCGCGCCGCCTCAAGGATGGCTTCGATCTGCTCACGCTGAACCGGCTCGTCGGTCATCTCCCGCACGACCCGCCTCGTCTTGATATTGTTCAGCACCGCCTCGCTCATCATTCGCCCTCCGCCAGCGCGCTGTGCCGCAGCAGACAGGCAGCGACCGCGCGGCAGCGTTCGTCGAGGGCAGCGCTGTAGCTCTCGACATCGGACATGGCCATGTGCATCTCGGGGATGCGCTCGACATTTTCTTGCAGGAAGGCGCGCGATTTCTCCGAAGCCCGTTCGAGGATTATGCCGCTTAGGCGTTCGGTTGCCGTCAGCAGGCGCAGGGGACCGTAATGCGCCGGCTCGTCCATTTGTATCCGCGCCGAGCTGATCAGAAGCGCCAGCAGCTCAACCGCCTCGTCCTCTTTCAGCACCCAGTTTTCGCTCATCAATCGGGCTTTTCTCTCCGCCAAGGGCAAGCGATGCAGCCAGTTTGACAGTCCAAATCGCCTACGTTATCATCTCTGCCACCAGCGGGATTGTCTACAATCTACAAGTGGACAGATTATAAGAAGCGCCGATGCCAATGTCAAGCAATCCGAAGCCGGCACGGACGCAGGCGAGCACGCGCCCGCCCGGACGCGTCGTCAGGGCCGGCGGTCTGGTTGCTTTGGATTGAGTGGAGACACGATGGAGCGGATCATCGTCACCGGCGCCAACGGCTTCCTCGGCGCCAATATCGTCGGCGCTTGTCTGGATGCGGGCTTTGACGTCGCCGCTATCGATCTGAAGTTCGACAATCGAGCTTATGCCCAGTTTGGCAGCGACAATCTGCAGTTAATCGAATCGAACTGCGTCGATATGCCCGCTATCGCCGCCGACGCCTTGATTCATGCGGCCTTCATAACCGCGACGCCTGAAGACCGGGACGAAACTCCGGAAGCGAATTTGCGCGCCAATATCGAGCCGCTGCTTGCGGTCATGGAGTATGCGCGGCGGCATGGCATCGGTCGAGAGATTTACATTAGCTCGGCAGCGGTCCATGAATTTACGCCCCAATCAGAGATCGGCGAATCGCTCCCGCAGCGACCGCTTGGAGTCTATGGCGTCGCCAAAACGCTGATGGAGCAATTGGTCGAAACCATGCGAATAGTCCACGAGCGTGATTGCCTATGTGTACGCCCGGGAAGCATTTACGGTCCCTACGAGTACCGCCGGTCGACCCGCCCCAGACTGAGCGAAGTCGCGCTGATGATGATATCGGCTTTGACGAGGGGTGAGATTGTAGTCGATCAACCCGACGAGCGCCGCGAATGGACCTACGCGCCGGATATTGGGCGGGCGCTGGTCGCGCTCCTCAAAGCGGACTCGCTGAATTACGCTCTGTATCAAGTCGCGAGTGGCGAGCAAATATCGAATCTTGAACTCGCTCAAAAGATCGCGAGCCTGGTGGATGGCGTGATCGCGCGGATTGCTGCGCAGGAGGCGGGACAGGCGCCGCCGCCGAGCCGATCGCGTGTTTTGGACACCAGCCGCCTGGCGCAGGATGTCGGCTTCAGCGATTGGACGAAGATGAGCGAGTTGACGCTGAGACCGACGCTGGACAGCATCTCGCCGAGCATTGCCGATGCTTAAAGTCCTTCTCGCTGGTCTCGGCGTTCGCGGGCGGCATTGGGCGGAAGTGATCACGCGGTCGCAACGCGCCGAGCTGGTCGCATTTGCCGATTCGTCGCCCGCGGCGCTAGCCCGCGCAGTCTCCGAGTTCGGCGAGCGCCCCGCATTTTCCAGTGCCGCTGCGGCGCTGGATTCGCTCGACGATGTTCAGGCGCTGGTACTGGCGAACCCGCCAATGGATCGCGAGCACATCGTACGTTTGGCTTGCGCGCGACGCCTGCCGATGCTGATCGAAAAGCCGCTGGCTTTGAACCTCGCGGAAGCGGCGACGCTGGTGCGGATCGCCGAGTCGGTCCCGGTACCGCTGATGGTCGGGCTGAATTTCCGTTATCTTGCCGTGACCAAGGCGATGATGCGTTTGCTGGCGGAGAACGCGGTCGGGCGGCCCGCATTCGCGCGCTTCACCTACGAGCGCTGGCGCGACGGGCGGCGCCCTGACTTGAACGATTATCCCCTGGTCATGGCGGATCCGATGCTCTGGGAACAATCCATACACCATTTCGATTTGATGCGCTTCGTCTACGGGCGGGAGCCAGTTCTAGTGCAGTGCCAGACCTGGAATCCGTCCTGGAGCATGTATGCTGGCGACAGCAATGTATCGGCGCTGATCGAGTTTGATGGGGGCCTGCGCGTGAATTACCAAGGCACCTGGCAGGGCAGTTGGGCGGCGCCCGGCTTTGAATGGCGTACCGATTGCGCGGACGGTATCATCACGCAGCGGGACGAATTCGGCGCGCTGCATTTTGCCCGCCGTGATGAGGCGGCGTTAAGGTCCGTGCCGCTGCCGCCGCATGAACGCTGGATCAGCGAGACGAGCGCCCTGTTCGCCGCCTTTGTCGATCATGTCCTCGACGGCGCCGCGCTTCAGTGCAGCGGGCGCGATCACTTGATGTCGCTGGCGATGCTGGAAGCTTGCATCCAATCGAGCGCAACCGGCACTGGCGTCCATATGCGCGATGTCCTCCCCGGCACAGGGAATTATTAGGATCGAATCAGCGAATCGCGCGACAGCGAGAGACGCAAGATTGCGCGTGTGCGCTGCAAATCGGCGAAGGACCAAACATGAGCGAAACATTTGTTGGCATTCAGATCGGCGCGATCAGCTTTATTGACGAAGGCGTCGAAGAAGTTCTCGACATCCTGCAAGAGAAAGCGGGCGTCAACGCGCTGTTGATTTCCGCCTTGAGCTGGAGCATCGGCAATGCCGGGCGCGCCGCTTTCGGCTTCCCCGATCATGGCGCGCAGGAAGGGGACAATTTGCGTGGCGGCGCCTTCTTCGCGCCCGATCCGCGTTATTACCGCAAGACTTTCATGAAGCAATTTGCCGCGCCCGACGAGCTCTATGAGGGCTTCGATACGCTGGCCGATGTCATACCGGCGGCGCGCCGGCGCGGCATGGATGTATACACCTACTATTGTGAGACGTCGAGCTCGGCCATCCGCTCCATTTGGCAGCCGGGCTTTCAGCATTTTCTCGATCGCGATCATCGCGGCCGGATGGCGACGCGTCCCTCGCTGCTGAATCCGGATTACAAGGACTTCTGGCATTCCGTATTTGCCGATTGGCTGAACAACCATGACCTGCGCGGCATCATGTGGGGGATCGAAAGGCAGAGCCCGCTGATGGACATCTTCCGCGGCGACAGCTCGACCGGCTTCGATGAATACTATGTGGCTGAGGCGCGGGCGCGCAATATCGACATTGAGCGGGCGATCAGCGGCTACTGCGCAATTGACGACTTGCTGGGGCGGGTTCGCGGCGGCGACCGGCCAAAAGAGGGAGTCTTTGTCCTGCTGCTGCGGCAACTGCTGCGTTATCCCGAAGTCCTGCTTTGGGAGAAGATGTGGCTGAATTCCCATCAGGCATTCTACCGCGAGTTGTGCGGTCTAGTGAAATTCTACGACCCGAGCTGCGAATTCGGCATCGGCATCTGGCAGGTGATCAACACCTACAACCCTTACCTGCGAGCGCAATACGATCAATCGGAGTACGCGCCCTATGCCGATTGGTTCAAGCCGGTGCTCTATCACACGCCGGCCGGGGCGCGCTTCGCTGAATTCGCCGCCTCCTGGGGCGCGGGCGTGCTTGCCGATGCCTCGCCCGATGGCGCCTACAACGCGCTGGCGACTGTGCTGGGCCTGGAAGAATTCGTCGCGCCGCGGACTGATGGACCGATGGCGGGCTTCAAGCCGGCCTACGTCAAGGAATGGACCGCGCGCCTGATTGAGGAGACGGGAAAGCCGGTCTACCCCGGGATCGGCGTCGGCGTTGGGCATCACGGTGAGAGTAAGGCAATCACGCCGGCGGAAATCCGCGCTGGCGTTCATGCGGGCTTTGACGGCGGCGCGAGCGGCGTCATGATCTCGCGCAATTATTCGGAAGCGGAATTGCGCAATCTGGCGGCTGTGGGCGATGCCCTGCGCGAACGCGGATTGATATAGGAGGCGACGATGACGATACGAGTGGGCATAATTGGCGCTAGTTTCGCGCGCGAGGCTTACCTGCCGGCGCTGCGGACGATTGACGACGTGGAGTTGGTGGCGATCGCGAGCGCTCGGCTAATCAGCGCTAAGTCGGCCGCTGATCAATTTTCTATCCCGCATGTCTACGACGACTGGCGGCGAATGCTCGGCGAGCACGAATTCGAGCTGGTCTGCATCGCGACGCCGACAATCTTCCACGCGCCGATGACGCTGGCGGCGCTGAACGCTGGCGCGCACGTGCTCTGCGAAAAGCCGATGGCGATGCATCGGGACGAATCGGCCGCGATGCTGGAAACCGCTGACGCGCTGGGCAAACTCCATATCATCGGCCACGAGCTGCGCTTCAATCCCAACCGGCGCAAGATCAAGTCGCTGATTGAGGGCGGCGCCATCGGCGATGTGCGGCATGTGAATATCGAAAATGTGACCGCCAGTTGGGGCGACCCGGCTTCGCGGCCCGCCGGCGACTGGTGGTCGCGCGAAGACATGGGCGGTGGCCGGCTGGGCGCCAGCGGCTCGCATATGATCGACTTGTTGCGCTTCTGGCTCGGCGATATCGGCGCGATAAGCGGGCAGGTGGCGACCATGTTGCCGGAACGAGTCGACCGGGAAAGCGGAACGCGCTGGCTGGCGACGGCGGACGATCAGTTCAGCTTCAGCACCGAGATGCGCATTGGCGCGCTTTGCTCGGTATTTATCAGTGGCGTGGGCCGCCATGGGACCGGCAATCAGACGCGGATATTCGGCTCCGAAGGCACAATTATGCTGGCGGATAGCGACGAGAAGCTGCTGGTGGCGCTGGCTGGCGAGGACTTTCAAGATACGAGTTTGCGCGATCCCAACGCTAGCTTGCCGGGCATCGGAACGGGGATCTGGAATGTCTCCTTTGTCGCTCTAATGGAAGAGCTGACCGGGGCGATCCGCGAGGGGCGTCAACTGGCTTGGGGCGCGACCTTTGACGATGGCCATCAATGCCAAATCGCGATGGACGCGCTGCGCCAGAGCAGCCGCGAACGGCGCTGGGTGGCGCTGTAACCGCCTTTATCGTTGTGATGCCCGAAATGCTATAATATCCACGCAGGATGTAGCGCGAGGAAGAATCATGGTTATCGAACGCGTGCAGAAAATGAGCGTCGAAGAATTCTTGGACTTTGCCGAGAGCAGCGAGGAGTGGCATGAATACATTGACGGCGAACTGTATCCTATGACCACTCCTACATTTAGGCATAACGTCATCTGCAACAATATCGCGTTCGGTCTTAGGTCTCTGCTGGCTGGAAAGAATTGTGAGGCGCTTGGCATGGGACAAGGGGTACGAGCCGGTGAAGCAAGATTCCTCATACCAGATGTTTGCGTTGTCTGTGAAGAACCACTGCTGGAAACAGACACCCGAATCTTGCTAAACCCTGTCCTAGTTGGCGAGGTCACATCGCCGACGAGTATCAATATCGACCGTGGCGCCAAGCGTGACTTTTACTTCAATGTGCCTTCAATAGAAGTCTATCTCGTTGTAGATCAACACCGGTTGTTTGTGGAGTTGCATACCCGGGACGGCAACAGTTGGCGGATTGATACGTACTCCAATGTTGATGACGAAGTCCCGCTCGATGCGCTGAATTGCAGCCTGTCGTTGCGTGAAATCTATCGCAATGTCGAATTTGACTCTGGAGATTCAACAGGCGCGAGTGAAGCGGAAGGCAGTGCCTAAGTTGGGGGTTTCGAACCCTTCTCAACCCATCCCCGGCCTAGCATCAGGGCGGGGAATCTAGCAGGCAACCTATGTCTGCGAAGTTTGCCACTCCCCTGCGAGCCTGTTGCCCGACGGTTAGACCGGCGCCAGTATATTAGTTTCAGATTGAGTTGCGCGAGGAAGAACCATGGTCATCGAGCGCGTCCAGAAAATGAGCGTCGAAGAATTCTTGGACTTTGCCGAGAGTAGCGAGGAGTGGCATGAATACATTGATGGCGAGCCGATCAAGATGCCTGGTGGGAAACTGAATCATTTTCGCATTATCAACCGACTGCAGGTGCTTTTGGAGACCCGGCTTTCCGGCTCCGGTTGCGAGGTTTTAGGCAGCGGCATGCTTGTTAGAGTTGGAGAAGCGAGTCTGGTGGCGCCCGATGTCAACGTCGTCTGTGGCGAGCCGGAGTTGGAAGCCGATACCCGCATTCTGCTCAATCCCATTCTCGTCGTGGAAGTCACCTCGCCGTCTTCGATCGACCGTGACCGGGTCGTGAAACGCGATTTCTATGCCGATCTGCCCTCGATTCAAGCCTATCTCGTCGTCGATCAACACCGTGTGCTCGTTGAGTTGTACACACGCAGCGAGACCGGCTGGAACATACAGTGCTTCTCCGATCTAAGCGACGAAGTGGCGCTCGAAGCGCTGGATTGCCACCTGCCCCTGCGTGATATTTACCAGCGAATCGAGTTTGAAAAGGCTTAGCCGCCCGCCTGGCGCCGGCGGGAACGGCATTCGAGAGCGCTATTCCGCTTCCAGCAGGGTGACCTCGCCCAGCGTCTCCAACTGTTCCCGGATTGCGCTGGCGTCGCCAACCACGACGATGATGAAGTCCTCCGGATGGATGTAGCTGTTCGCGATATCGAGCACATCCTCTTTGGTAACGTCTTTGATGTGACCCAGCCACTTGTTGAGGCGATCCAGCTCGACGCCGCGAATCTTGTATGAGGCTACCACTTCGACGAAGTCCTGGTAGGTCTCTAGTCCAAACACCCATTCGCCGACGATGCCATCGCGAGCGTCGTTGATCTCTTCGTCGGTGAGTGGCTCGGTCTGGATGCGCTCGATCTCCTTGAAGACTTCCTCGAGCGCGGGGACTATGACATCGTTGCGGACAGCGGCGCTGACGACGAAGCGCCCGGTATCGGCTGGGTAGCTGAAGCCGGAACCGATGCTGTAGGTATAGCCCTTTTCCTCACGGATGTTTTGCACCAGGCGCGAGGTAAAGGTGCCGCCCAGGACGTGGTTCATCACGCGCGCCGGGAAGTAATCGAGGCTGGCGCCCTGAATGCCGATATTGCCCATCAGAAAGTTGGCTTGCGTGCTGCCGGGGCGGTCCACCAGCAGTATTTGCTGGCCGCTGTTATCCGGCAGGGCCGGGTAGCTGACGGACTCGGCGCTGCCTTCCCAATCGGCAAAGTGCTCTGTGGCATAGGCGAGCCCTTCTTCGGTGGTGATGGCGCCAGCGATGATGAGCAGGGCGTTGTCAGGCTGCCGGCGCGATTCGTAAAAGGCGATCATATCATCACGCGTTATCGCCTCCAGCGACTCGAAAGTCACGGGGTTGCCATAGGGGTGGCCCTCGTAGAGAATCCGCCCGAAAGTACGACCGGCGACATAGCCCGGTTCGGCCAGGTTAGCTTCCAGGGCGCTGATACGTTCCGCGCGCTCTCGTTCGACTTCGTTTTCCGGGAAATTGGCGTTCAGCGTCATATCGGCAAGCAGTTCGAAGGCCAGCTCAGCGTCTTCAATCAAGGCGAAGACGCCGACGGACATGCTGTCGCTCCCGGCGCCACTGCCGACGGCGCCGCCAACTTGCTCAATCGCGCCCGCGATATCCTGGGCGCTGCGTGTTGTCGTGCCGCGTGTGATCAAGTCGCCTGTCATACTCGCTAGGCCGGGCAAGTCTTGTGGCGCGGCGGTTGAGCCTCCGGCGAAGTAGACATCCAACGAGATAATGGGCATGTTAGGCTGCTCGATAACGACAACTTCAAGACCGTTGTCCAAGACGTTTTCGCTGATGGTCGGGAAGTTGAATTCGTTCGAGTCCAATGGCGGCGGCGGCTCGTCCTGTTCGATGACGTAGCGGTAGTCCGGCTCGCTCTCAACGGTGTCTTCGGCGGCGTATGGTTCCACCGGGGGCGGCGCTTCCGCATCGGTTTCCACCACATTGAATACGTGACGATCGCTCTCTTCCAGATACTCAAGCGCCACCCGCCGGATATCTTCGCTGGTCACCTTTTCGTAGCGATTGATGCCGGTGAACAGAGCCTGCGGGTCGCCAGTAAAGTAATTGACGCTTTGAATGCTTTCCGCCAAGCCCAACGCTGTTTCCAAGCCGAGAATGTTGCGGCTCCGAATGCCGGCGATCACCTTGTCAAGTTCCTCCTGCGGCACCCCTTCGTCGATGATTTTCTGGAGCTCTTCGTACGAAGCTTCCTCGAGTTCGGTCAGGTCGACGCCGACATTGGCGACGAGAATGAAAGAGAACATCCCCGGACCGCGATTGTCGAAAATCCAGGCGTCCGCTTGCAGCGCCTTGCCGGTATCGACCAGTCGTTTCGCCAGGCGGCTCGAATCACCAACGCTCAACACGCGAGAGAGAACGTTTAGCGCCGGGAAGTCTTCGTGTACCAGTGGCGGGATCTCATAGGCGACCAGCAGCGCCGGCAGGTTGATGAAGGGATCTTCGATGGTGATGTATTCGGCTTCCTCTTGATCAACCGGTACGAACTCCGGCAGCGCAGGTGGGTCGTCGCCGCGCGGGATGGGACCGAACAGGTCTTCAATCAGGGACCGCGTCGTGTCGAAGTCGATGTCGCCAGCGACGACAAGCGTGGCGTTGTTGGGGACGTAATACGTTCGGTGAAACTCGACGACATCCTCAATCCGCGCGGCATTGACATCATCAATATTGCCGATGGCGGGTCGCTTGTATGGTTCGTAGGAGTAGGGCACGGTGATGAGCGCTTTCACCGCTGAACCATAGGGTCGGTTGTCATAACTCCGTTGCAGCTCTTCAATGACGATGGCGCGCTGATTGTCAAGATTTTCCTGCGTCACGGCCAACCCGCCGAGGCGATCCGCTTCAATCCAGAGCGCCAATGGCAGTTGATGCGACGGCACCGTATCGTAGTAGGCGGTGTAGTCTGTGCCGACGTAGGCATTGGACGAACCGCCAACGGGCTCCAGCAACTCATCCATCGTGCCGCCGGGTATATGTGGCGAACCTTCGAACATCATATGCTCGAAGAGATGGGCGAAGCCACTCTTGCCTTCGGGGTCATTGGCGCTGCCGACCCTAAACCAGATATCTACCGCGACGGTCGGCGCCGTGGTATCGCGCGCGAGGATCACTTCCAGCCCGTTGTCCAACCAGTAATGCTCGAGGTCAAGCGATTGTTCCTCATCGGCGAAACCGAGCCCGCTGGCCAGCAGCAGAACCAAGAGTAACAGCATGCAACGCTTCATAGGTTTGATCTCCTTTCGATGCACAATTTCACTGTAGCATGAAAGGCAGCGGTTAGAAAGACGTTTGGTCGCTGTAAAGCGTTTGTAAATCTTTGAAAGGAATTGTGAGTTACGCTAAGTTGCGGGGAAATTATGCCGACATCGCGGCGCCGTCGGCTTTGACCAGCTGAGTTGTAGTTTCATTAATGCATGCACTTTACAGGCGGCGCCGGCGCCTGCGCAAATCAGACGAACAGGCGAGCAATCTCCAGTGTAAAACCGGGCAATACGGACGCGCCAGAGAGGGCGCCGTCATCGCCGACGAATTCTCGTTCGATGTCGCCTATTGCGTCAAGCCGGCAGACTTCGACTCCCCGGCGGTCGGGAATGACGATCCAGACCAGCTGCACGCCATGCCGCAGGTAAATCGCGGCTTTGCGGCGCATCTGCGCCATGCTGTCGTGAGGAGATTTGATTTCGACGGCGATGTCCGGCATCGCGGACACCCACCTTTTGTTGAGCGGCGCATCCGCGCGCTCTCTTAGCCTGAATGCGGCATCGGGCGCGAGCACAGTATAGCGGTCGTCCAGCGTGTAGTAGCCAGATTCTACCGTCGGCACCCCCATTTTGAGTTCCGGGTCAAAAAGTAGAAAATGGTGATAGAACAAGCCGGCAAGAAAGCCGTGCTCTTCGCCCGGTGCTGGCATCTCGATGATTTCTCCGTCTATCAGTTCAAGGCGTTTATCGGCGTTTTCCGGCTGATGGACAAACTCCCAAAAGCTGTCAACGTCGTAAACGCGCGCATTGACTCGCATATTGCCCTCGCAATTTTGCTTGCCTTGACTTTAGCATAACACCATTTGCGCTGTTCCTGGCATATCCCACCTACAGCACCGGCGCGCCCGCCGCCCGCGGGATGAATTGACCCGAGCCGTTGCGGCCCAGCCATTGATCGCCATCGACCAGCTTTACCCCGCGCTGATAAACCTGGACCGGCACACCCTTGACCGTCATGCCCTCGTAGCAGTTGTAATCGACGCGCATGTGATGCGTTTCGGCGCTGATCGTGTGTTCCTTCTGCGGATCCCACACCAGGATATCGGCATCCGACCCGACGGCGATGGTGCCCTTGCGCGGGTACATGCCGAAGATCTTGGCGGGATTCGTGCAGCAGAGTTCTACGAAGCGCGTGGGCGAGAGCACCCCGCTGTTTACGCCCGAGTCCCACATGACCATCATGCGGTCTTCCAAGCCCGGCATGCCATTGGGGATCTTGGCGAAGTTGCCGATTCCCAGCTCCTTGCCCGGACGGCGATACGACGGATCTTGCTTTTCATAGCCGACCCAATCGGCGCCGCCAGTCCGCTCGTTCCACTCCTGCCAGGGACCGTGCCCGCCATCGTACCAGAAGTCGCAATGGTCGGTGCTGACGATTTGCAGCGAGCCGTCGCGCACTGCTTGCCAAAGCACCTTGTGGTCGTGAGCGCTGCGGATGGGCGGCGAGCAGACATATTTGCTGCCCTCAAAGCCGGGCGCGCCGAGATGGTCGTCAACGGTCAGGAAAAAATATTGCACACAGGTCTCGCCCATGACCGGATAGCCCAAAGCCCGACCCCGCCTAATCGCCTCCACCGCTTGTTCGCAGGTTACGTGTACGACATAAAGCGGGCAGCCGGTCAAGCCGGACATGACGACAGCGCGATTGGTCGCTTCGCCTTCGATCTCCGGCGGGCGTGATGAAGCGTGCCAAACCGGGTCGGTCTTGCCGGCCGCGAGCAAAGCTGGCGTCAGCGCCGCTTCGACATCGCCGTTTTCCGCGTGCACCATCACGATCATGCCGTTGTCGGCCGCCACGCGCATCGTGTTAAAGAGCGTGGCGTCATCGATCATGAAGACGTTCTTGTAAGCCATGAAGAGCTTCAGGCTGGTGATGCCCTCATCAATCATGGTCGGGATTTCCTTCATGACATCGTCATTGAGATCGGTGACCGCCATGTGGAAGGCATAGTCGATCTGGGCGATATCGCGGGACTTCGCCCACCAGGTCTCCAGGCCGTCGTGCAAGCTGCCGCCGATCGGCTGCACGACGAAATCGATATGGGTGGTCGTGCCGCCGAAAGCCGCCGCCATATGCCCCACGTCAAAGTCGTCGTTGCTGATAGTGCCGCCGAAGGGCAGGTCCAGGTGGGTATGCACATCAATGCCGCCGGGCATTAGGTACTTGCCAGCGCAGTCTACGACATGGTGAACCCCCGCGTCGAGGTTCTGGCCGATCAGCGTGACGACCTCGCCTTCGACCAGGACGTCTGCCCCCACCATATCGCTGGCGGTGATGATTGTGCCGTTTACGAATAGTGTGCCCATTTGCAGACCTCTCTCATGGAACGACCCGCCATTCCATATAAGCGATTAACAAGACCATCCAGGCGCTCATGCCGAGAAACAGCCGCCAGGTCAAGTCGGCGCGCAGCTTTTCCAAGTCGGCTTTCGTCGCCAGATGCTCGTAAGCGCCTTCCATGCGGGCGACTTGGTTCTCAAGTTCAGATACTTTCTCCAGACTGCTTAAGTTCGCTTCCGCTGCCATAGGAACTCCTTTGATGCCCGCATAAGCGAATATGAAACCATGCGTTTATCGCATAGTTGATACTATATTGCCGCACTCGCGCTGTCAAGCAGAACGGTCTCGCCTCGACCAGCGCGCCGGCACTGTCTTCCCAGGTATTGTATCCCTCCTCGCCTGCAATCGAAACCGCCAGGACTGACTCGCAGAATCGCCCGTCGAACTGCCGCGCCTGTCGCTTTCTTGACAGAATTCGACTTTCGGTGTAGATTCCTGGAAGCTTTTCTACCAAAGGGAGGTAAACAAAATGAAACCGTTTGATCTTATCCACCGCTCTTCTAGCTCTAACGTTCTCAGCCCCCCCCCCCCCCGCAGCACGCCTGATTTAGCCCTCCCCTCATTCAACCGATTTTGCCGCATCGCCATCGTCCTGCTGGCGCTGGTCTTGTTGGTGTTGCCGGCCGCCGTTCAGCCGCAGCAGGAAGACGCAGTGCCAGGCCCGATAAGCAATCTCAGCCTGTCAGCCAAAGCCAAGCGCATTACGGTCAGCTGGAACGCTCCGAACAGCGGCGGCGCGGTCGACAATTACATTGTGCATATCAGTCCGCAGAATGGCGGCAAGGGCGACACCAAGCGGCCCAAAGCGGGCAAGACCAGCGTCACCTTCAAGAAACTGAAAAGCGGCGTCGAATACAGAGTCTTTGTGCGCGGCAAAAATAGTGTTGGCAAGGGCGAGCGCGTCTACGGCAGAATCACGACGCCGCGAGAACAGCAGCTGCGCGGTGGAAGCGCTGATCCGACACCGACGCCAAGAGCTACTTATGCGCCCTGGTTCCTTTGCCTCGGTGAGGACGGCGCGAAATTCAATTTGCCTGGCGTCTGCTTATGCCAAGGGGAGCCTTGTATAGCCACTTTCACCCCGACACCAGTCCCTAACAGCTAACCGATTTTCCCCCCAGATTTTTTGAGGCGATATGTGCAGCCCGCATCCTCGATTTCCAACATTCCTGCTACACTAGTCGCAGTGCCAGCCAAGCGAAGGATAGAGATCATGCCACGCCAGCAGCCCAGACAGCCGCGGCTATCGTTCGTGATAAAAGAGCGGGGGCGGTTCAGCGAGCCGCCCCGGCAACTTTCACAGCTTCGTCAATACCGCGCAATGTTTATTCAGCGGCGGACGCTGAATCTGCCTGGTCAAATCTGGATGCCGGCGTAGATTTCCGCCAGCGGCAAATCGCAATTCAGCAGCGTCAGCGGAATCACGGCATCCAAGCCGGCGTATTCTTGTGACCGCCAGCGGTCGTCTTGACGCGAGTCCACCTCGACATGCGCTTTGAATTGGTCGATGACGAGGTAGACCTGAAGCGAGGGGATGCTTTGGTACAAGTCGCGCTTGAAGCCGCGGTCTCTAGTGGCGGTTGCGGGCGAGACCACTTCCGCAACCAGCGTGGGATTGAAGAGGTTGATGGCGCCCTCATCAAGCTCCGGTTCGCCGCGGACGACGCTCAAGTCTGGATAGAGATAGCGCGCGGGGCTGACGCGGACTCGCATGGCGCTGCTGTAAAAGTGAAAGTCGCCGCCTCGCAGTCGCAGGCCAAGCGCGAAGCCAACGTTGTACATAAGTTCTGCGTGATAAGCTGTCCCGCCTGTCATCGGGTAGACCTCGCCGTCAATGTATTCATTCTTGTATTCGCTGGCTTCATCGAAAGCGAAGTATTCTTCAACTGTCATTTGGCGGATGCTGTCGATTGCCATGGTCTTTCCTCGCGCTTGCTACTAACGATAGTATATCATTTTCGCGTCATGCCAATGCCTTGGCGCCAGAACGGGCGGCGCGGCTTAAGCAAAAGCCGGGATGATCTTCTCGCCGTATTCAGCCACGATGCGCTCTTCCTCGCCGCACATCAGGTAGATATTGAATTGCGTGACGCCGGCCGCTTCCAGTTCTTTGAGCTTGGCGATATGGTCATCGACGCCCCCAAGAATGCCGAAGGCGTCGATGATATCCTCGCTGATGAATTCGAGATGGTCGGCGTCTTTGTCGGCGTGTTCTTTGTAATCGTAGCCCTTGCGCCCTTCAATATATGCTGTCAGGCTGGCGGGGATATCGGGGCTGTCCATGCCATAGCGCTCGACGATATCGGCGACGTGGTTGCCCACCATCGCCGGGAACCAGCGCGTTTGCTCGCGAGCGACCTCCAAGTCACCGACCCAAACGGGCGCCGCCGCCATGATCTGGTAATTCGACATATCTTTGCCGGCGGCCTCGCCCCCGCTGAGGGCCTGCTCGCTGAACCATTTGACCAGCCCAGGATCCGCCAGTTGAATCACCAATCCATCACCGCTGCGTCCAGCGCCAGCCAGGGCTTTTGGTCCATAAGCGGCGATCCAGATCGGCATCTCATAACCGTTTGCCCAAGGGAACTGCGCCGATGTATCGTCGTAGGCGACCTCGTCCCCGCGGACCAACCCGCGCAGCGCATCGGCGAAGCGCTCCATATTGGCCACCGTCATCGGTTTCTTGCCCAACATCCGCCGCGAACTATCGCCCCGGCCAATGCCAACTTCGATGCGATTGCCGCTTTGAGCCGCCAGCGTGGCGTACATGCTGCCGGCCACCGACCACTCGCGCACGCCCGGGTTGGTCACCAGCGGACCAAAGATCATGCTGTCGGTATGCGCCATACAAAGGGCCATCGTCAGATAACATTCGCGCCACAAAACATGCGAATCAAAGAACCAGCCATATTTGAAGCCGGCAACTTCCGCCTGCTTGCAGAGCGCCACCGTGCGCTTCGGAGAAATATCGCCTTTGAATGTGATGCCAAAGTCCATGATCTTGCTCCTTACCGGCTGTGCTAACTTTCGGCGCGGGCGACTCACCGAGTCGCCCCTACACGTGTTTTCGCTATTTCGGCGGGCGACTCACAGCCGCGCGTAGGTCGCGTAGACACTGACCGCCGACACAGCAGGTCAGTCGCCCCTACAGAAAGTCCTCGGCGGTGGGCGTCCCGCCTAGCCGCCCCTGCAACCACCAAGGATTTCTGTACGGGTTAGCCGGCGGCTAACCCACTCACAGGGTAATAGCAGTTAACTTGTCGAGACCGTATCCTGCACCAACTCGCCATATTGATCGGGGCGCCGGTTGAAATAGAAGTGCCAGGTATCGCGCACGTCTTGAATCAAGCTCAGATCGAGATCGCGCACGATGAGCTCTTCATCATAGGCGCTGCCCAGGTCGCCGATGAATTGCCCTTTGGGATCACAGAAATAGCTTTCGCCGTAGAAGTCATCATCGCCATGTTCCTCAATGCCAACGCGATTGATCGTGCCGACGTAATAGGTATTGAAGATGGCGTGCGACGTCTGTTCAATGCGCCAAAGATGCTGGCTCAAACCACGCGATGTGGCCGAGGGGATGAAGACCATCTCGGCGCCGTTCAAGCCCAGCGCGCGCGCCCCTTCCGGGAAGTGCCGGTCGTGGCAGATATAGACGCCGACCTTGCCAACGGCGGTATCAAAGACGGGATAGCCGAGATTGCCCGGGCGGAAATAAAACTTCTCCCAAAAGCCGGGCAGGTGCGGGATATGCGTTTTGCGATACTTGCCCAGGTAGCTGCCATCGGCATCAATGACGGCGGCAGTATTGTAATAGACGCCGACGCCATCGACTTCGTAAATTGGCACAATCAAGACCATATTGAGTTCCGCCGCCAGTTGGCAGAAGCGCTGCGTGGTCGGCCCGGCGGGGATCTCTTCGGTGAAGGCGAAGAACTGCGGATCCTGCACCTGGCAAAAATAGGGACCATAGAATAGTTCTTGATAACACATGATCTGCGCGCCCTGATCGGCGGCTCGGCGCGTATAGTCGATGTGCTTCTCGATCATGGATTCCTTGTCGCCGGTCCAGCTCGCTTGCAGCAGGGCGGCGCGCACGATGCGGCTATCGGTCATGTTCGTGTGCCTCTCTCTTACGGGTTACAAGTATCGGAGACTATTCTTCATGCTCTCGGCGGTTTCGTAGCGATATAGTTCCAGTAGCGCATTGACAGCGTAGCCGATGCCCAGATTGGCATTGGGAAAATAGGCGATGCCAAAGTGGTCAATTTCCCAATTGGCTGGATCGGCAAAGCCCGCGTCTTTGGTACAGAGCAAACGCCCCTGAGCCGCGGCGTAACGCAACTGTACTCCATCTGACACACTAAGCAGGCTCACGTCGCGCGCCGCCAAGACATCCAGTCCGCGCTGCCGCAATTGTTCTGCTATTTCCGGATCCATATTTTCGTCCAAGTAGAAGCGGAGCTTATTCGGGGACAAGCCCGGCCTCCCGCTGCTCTTTCAGGTAGCGTTCGTATTCAATTTCAGCGTCAATCTCGGTAGGGCGTTCGTGATAGAAAGCCAATGCGCCGAATACCTGGCCAAGGGACAGGTCGTATTTCTCGGCGATGCTATTCGGGTGTTTTTCTCTATAGCGCCAGGACACGACCACGTCGGCGACGCGAACGGACGTACCGTCGACGCAGGGGCTGCCATAGTGCCGGGCGGTGTCGCGGCTGATTAGATGCAGGCTTTCAATAATCGGCTCGTCCAACTCGACTGGCGGCGGCAAGGACGCGACGGCGGCGTCAGGTCCCTGCGAGTACAATAGTTCGCTGAAACGGTGATCAGCTGCGATTTCGTCATCGATTTCGGATTGGTTCTCATAATAGTAGGCGAGCGCCGCATAGACCTGAGGCAGCGTGGCGGCATATCGTTGGGCGATAGTTTCGGGGCTAGGGTAGTGATCTTCATCGAGATAGTCCGCTACGATGAATTTGACATGGAGTCCCCTGCCAATCAACGTGGCTCGGCCGCCGCGGCAGCCGGGCCTGCGCCAGATTAAGTTGATGCTCTCTATCGTCTTCATGACACTCTTCCTCAGCGGGCGACCTAGTAGGTCGCCCCTACAACAGCTATCTCATATGCTCTCGGCCACAGCGTTCCAGCGCCCGCTGCGCCGCGCGCACGTTGATCTTCGGCGCCGCGTCGCGGTAGAACTGACGCGCGATCCGCGCCACGTCCGCTTGACCAGTGGCCGAGCTGTCGCTCAGGTCAAGCGCGTAGTCGTCCGCGTCCAAGCCCGTTATCGGCTCCAGCGTGATTTCGACCACATTCTCGCGCCGGACGCGCTCCAGCTTTTTCCGCCGCTTGTCGGCCGCGCTCGCCATTGCCGCAGCGCCGATGTCGCTGTAGTAGGCGCTCAAGCGCGTTTCCAGCTCGATAGCGAATGTAAAGACCGCGCCGAAGGTATTCAGTGATGCCATATCCCTAGACCCACCGTTCGATCACGATTTTGCGCTCGGTGTAGAATTCGATCGAGTCCATCCCCTGACCGTGCAGATCGCCGAAGAACGAGTCTTTCTGTCCGCCGAATGGGAAGGAGGCTGAGGGCGCCGCCACGCCGATGTTGACGCCGATATTGCCGGCGTTGACGCTGTATTTGAACTCGCGCGCATATTTGCCATTGCTGGTGAAGATGCTGGCGGCATTGCCATAGCGGCTCTGATTGATGATATCGACCGCGTCCTCGAAATCGTCGGCTTGCATCAAAGACAGTACGGGACCAAAGACTTCTTCGTTCGCCATGACCGTATTCCGCTGCACATCGGCGATCAAGGTGGGACCGACCCACGAGCCGTTTTCGTAGCCGTCCACGCGGAAATCGCGCCCGTCAACGACGACATCGGCGCCTTCGCCTTCGCTCTGCCCGATCATAGATTCGATGCGATTCACCGCCGCCTCGCTGATGACGGTGCCCATCTGCGTTGTCTCGTCCAAGCCATAGCCGACCTTGAGCGCCGCGACCTGCTTTGCCAATTCGTCCTTGAGCTGATCGTAGGCATCGCCGACGCCGACCGCGACCGCCGCCGCCAGGCAGCGCTGCCCGGCGCAGCCATAAGCCGCGCCCAAGATATTCTTCACGCTGGCTTCGATATCGGCATCGGGCATGACGGCGATGTAGTTCTTGGCGCCGCCTTGCGCTTGAACCCGCTTGCCGTTGCGCGTACAGGTCTCGTAGATGATCTTCGCCACCGGGCTCGAGCCGACGAATGACACGCCGGTGACATCCGGATGTTCCATCAATGCGGTCGCCGAGGGCACGCCGCCGTTGACCAGATTAACCACGCCTTCCGGCAAATCCAGCTCATCAAGCATCTCGAAGAGGTATTCGGTGGCGAGCGGCGTCTGGGGCGAAGGCTTCAAGATGAAGGTATTGCCGCATGTGATGGCGGTCGGCAAGAACCAGAGCGGCACCATGAAAGGAAAATTGAATGGGGTGATCGCCGCGAAGACGCCGGCTGGCTGCCGCACCGTCGTCTCGTCAATGCCGGAGCTGATATCTTCCAGCCCGTCGCTGCGCATGAGCACCGGCACGCTCATGGCGAAGTCGATGCTTTCGATGCCGCGGCGCGCCTCGCCACGAGCTTCGTCCATGGTTTTGCCATGCTCGCGCACCACGATCTGCGAGACCTTTTCGAAATTGTCTTCCACCATGACCTTGAAATGGTGCATATACTGAGCGCGCACCAATACCGGCGTGCTGCGCCATTCATCAAAGGCGGCTTTTGCAGATCTCACCGCCGCATCCACATCCTCCTGCGTCGAATCCGGGCAGTTCGCCAGCAACTCGCAGGTCGCCGGGTCATGTACCGCGAAGAAGTCGGCCGCTCCTGATTCGACCCATTCGCCATCAATGTAATTCTTTACTGTTCGGCTCATCATTCTCTCCTCCAGGCGACTCATCGGGTCGCGAAGATACTGACCGTCAGTCGTCCCTATTACTAAATTGCGCTCGTGGCGCCCGTGTATCATACTCGAAAGGTCAGCAGTTTTTGGATACCCTGTGCCGCCATTGTACAATTCTCATGGAGACACATTGTACAACATCGGCGCGCTCAACGTGGTACTATGTCTGACTTCGGCGCCGCGTTACGGCGGGAAAGGATGCGTTGAATGTGAAGTGCGCCTGGATTAGGCGTCGCGTTGAGAGCAAGGCTGGCCAACTTTCCGTGGTTCATCGTACATAGTGTAGCAATTTGTAGCTCTAGGTTGGACACTATGTTGGAATATGTTAGACTATACGACATGAACGCGCGGAAATGCAAGAGCAGAGTCGAAATCTCGTGCCAATAGAATGGACGTAGGGGATACAGGAGAGCTTGAATGACAACGTCAGCTGAAATCATGGAGCGCTATCGGCAAGTCATGTTTCCGGCTGCCGTTCCCTACCACGGCGACAATCCGTTGATCGCCGACCGCGCCAAGGATCAGTATATCTGGGATGTGGAAGGTAAGCGGTACCTGGATTTTTTTGGCGGCATTCTGACCGTTTCAGTCGGTCACTGCAATGATGAGATCAGCGAGCGAACCATGGCGCAACTGCGGAAGCTGCAGCATACGTCGACCATTTATGTCAACGAGAGCATGGTGCGGCTGGCGGAAAAGGTGGCTGAACTGACGCCTGGCAGGCTGCAAAAGTGTTACTTCACCAACAGCGGCACCGAAGCCAATGAGACGGCCGTGCTGGCGGCGCGCATGTATACTGGCAATCCCATCGTCATCACCCTGCGCCATGCTTATTCCGGGCGCTCCATGCTAGCGATGAGCTTATCGGCGCAGCGGCCCTGGCGTTTGGGCGGCGTGGTCGATCCCTATGTGAAACACGTGCGCAATCCCTACACCTTTCGCGCGCCGGCCGGTTTGACCCCCGAGCAAGTGGTCGACCTCTGCGTGCAAGACCTGGAAGAGACGATAGCCACGGGGACCGAAGGCCGCATCGCCGCCTTCATGGCTGAGCCGATTCAAGGTGCAGGCGGCTTCATCGTGCCGCCCGAAGATTACTTCCGCCGCATCCTGCCGATTGTCAAGGAGGCGGGCGGCGTCTTCATCGCGGACGAAGTGCAGACGGGTTGGGGGCGCACCGGCGGGAAATGGTTTGGCATTGAGCATTGGGGCGTCGAGCCGGATATCATGACCTTCGCCAAGGGTATGGGCAATGGCAGTCCCATCGGCTGCACCATCGCGACGCCGGAAATCGCCGATGCGCTGGCCGGGCTAACCTTTTCTACCTTCGGCGGCAATCCGGTGACGATGGCGACAACGCTGGCGACCATCGAATATATGGAAGCGCATGACACGCCGACCAATTGCGCGGCGCAGGGCGAAAGAATGGCTGGCAAGCTGGCCGAGTTCGCCGCTGAGTTTCCTGTTGTCGGCGAGGTGCGGGGCATGGGGCTGATGCAGGCGATCGAAATCGTCCAGCCCGGCGGCATGGAGCCCGATGCCGGGCGGACGGCTGCCTTCGTCGATGCCTGCAAGGAGAAAGGTTTGCTGCTGGGCAAGGGCGGGCTCTACGGCAATGTTGTGCGCATCGCCCCGCATCTGAATGTATCAGCGGAGGATATGGACATCGCCATGGATATCGTCGCGGGCGCGCTGGCCGAGGTGTCATAATCCAGACGGAATCGCTGTAGGGGCGACCGACGGTTAGTGTCTGCGCTACCTGCAAGGTCGCCCGTTTTCAAATAATTGCATTCTGTCAAATATGAATCGATCTTTTATGAGCGATATCACTGCAGAGCCGACAGCCTCAGATTCCCGCATGCGGAACTTGCGGAAGCCAGGTCAGGTCGCCTTGACGCTGTTGGCATTGGCGCTGGTCCTCAACCTCTGGAGCAGCTTTGGGGGCTTGACGTTGGACGATGACGCTTTGCGAGAATCCACCTTGGGCCGGTTGGCGACCTGGATGGCCGATCAAACCGAAAACGACCCCGAAGAGATCCTCTCTCCGCTGGCTGCATACGCCGATAATTGGGCTAATGAACTGGGCGCGGAGGAACTGGATCCGGAAATCCTGTATACCAGCATGCGCAACATGCGCATCGCCTATTACGGTTTGATTGTGCTCTTGCTGGTTTATACCTTGATGGCAATTGTCATTCGTCCCGGGCGCGCGCCCTTGCTGTTCTTCGTCATTCTCATATTGCTTGACGGGCTGCTGTTCTTGATCCCGTCGCTCGAGGGCGGCGAATCGCTGATGCCGCTCATCTTTGCGATTTTGGCGGTGCTGGCGGCGCTTGTACTATCGCCGGGCAAATTGAGCCGGGTGGTCGGCTTTTTTCTGGCGCTTTCTTTCCTGCTGGTCGGCTGGGAAGCGAGCAAAGCGATCGCCGATTCGCTGTCTTACAAGATTCTGCTGCCGCAACAGTCTTGGACATATCGGACCGAAGCGACGATGGATGGGGCTCTCGCGGCGCTGCTGGCTGGCGAGGTAGACTACGTCCTTGCCGACCGCAAGGATCTCGATGACTTGATGCCGCCGCACCCGCCCAAGGGCGATATAGATGAGGCGCTGCCTTATACCGAACTGCGCTACCTGGCGAATCTGGACCGGCGCGAAGGCGTCGCCGTGCTGCCGATTGCGCCGGCTTTTCCCGGACGCTTGAGCGCCGCCGTACGGGTTGATGACGCCCCGCAGCAAGCGTCCGTCCGCGATATTTTCGGCGGCAAGATGGCGACGATCGCCGGCGATTTCGCCGAAGCGCGCTTCCTCAACCAGCCGCGCAATTTGGTTCTTCTCGATTTGAAGATCCTCAACGACTTGAATCTGCCGCACTTGCAGATGATCGCGGAAGCCTTCCTGCAGCCGGCGCGCCGCAACGGCGAATTGCTGCTCTTGCGCATCCTGACCGATGCAGGCCTTTATACCTTCAGCGAGGCGATCTTCGGTTTCGTCTTTGGCGCGGTTCTCGGTTTCATATTGGGTACGGTCTTCGCTCATTCGCCTTTGATGGAACGGGGACTGTTGCCCTATGTGGTGGCTTCGCAGACAGTGCCGATCCTGGCGATCGCGCCGATGGTGGTCATCTGGCTCGGCGCCGGTCAACTGTCAGTGGCGGTCATCGCCGCTTATCTGACCTTCTTCCCGGTGACCATCAATACCCTGCGCGGCTTGCAATCGCCGGCGGCGGAACAGGTCGAATTGATGCGTTCCTACGCCTCGAGCCGCTGGACGATCATGTGGAAGCTGCGTTTGCCAGCGGCGCTGCCTTATATATTCACTGCGCTCAAAGTATCGGCGACCGCAAGCGTCGTCGGCGCAATCATTGGCGAGCTGCCCTCCGGCATCGGCGATGGGCTGGGGCGGGCGATTCTCGACTTCAGTTCGGATTACAGTCTGGTCTCGACGCCGAAGCTTTGGGCCTCCATCACGATGGCGGCGACAGTGGGCATTCTTTTCTTCGTCTCGGTCAATCTGGCCGAACGACTTGCGCTCCGCCGTTACGTTCGCCAACAGGAGTGAATGAGCGCCGATGAATCTGTACCGCAACAATTGCAGGGGCGCCCAACGGGGGGTCGCCCGCCGCACTTCAATAAATGTAGACTCCCGCGCGACGATGCCGCCGCCCACGCAAAATACTTTGTGCCCCGCTGCGGCTAGCCCCCCCCCCTGATGCTTCGGGGAGGGGGCCGGGGGGTGGGGTTTGCTGCTCGCAATGTAAACAGGGGCGATTCTGTGAGTCGCCCGTCGGAGCGCAGAAAATGTAGGAAGATTGGCGTGGGGTAAGCTAGACGCATGGCTGTAGCAGCCACAGACATCGCCATCTCGGCAAAGGGCATCAACAAGGTCTTCAATCCGGGCACGGAAGAAGAAGTGATCGCCTTGCAAGATATCAACCTGGAAATCGCAGCGAGCGAATTCATCTCCTTAATCGGACCATCGGGTTGTGGCAAATCCACCCTGATGCGTCTGGTCGGCGATCTGATTCAGCCGACGGAAGGCGAACTGCTGGTGAACGGCAAAAAGCCCGATCGCGCGCGCCTGGATCGTGATTATGGCATGGTCTTTCAAGCGGCGACGCTTTACGAGTGGCGCAGCGTGACGAAGAATGTGCAGCTCCCGCTGGAGATCATGGGCTATTCCAAGTCGGAACGACAGAAGCGCGCCCAAGCCATGCTGGAAATGGTCGAGCTTGGCGCCTTCGCCAACCATTTCCCCTGGCAGCTTTCGGGCGGGATGCAGCAGCGCGTCTCGATCGCGCGGGCGCTGGCATTTGATCCCTCGGTGCTGCTGATGGACGAGCCCTTCGGCGCGCTGGATGAATTCACGCGCGAACGCATGAACCTGGAGTTGCTGAAGATTTGGCAGCAGACGCGCAAGACGATCATTTTTGTCACGCATAGCATCGCCGAGGCCGTCTTTCTGTCGAATCGCATCGTGGTGATGTCCCCGCGTCCCGGGCGCATCACTGAGATCGTGGGCAACACGCTGCCTTATCCGCGCGACTTCAACACCCGCAACGACCCGGCTTATCACGATCTCGTCGCCAAAGTGCGCGATCTGCTGCGCGACGCAGTCGGGTCCTTGTCGGCGGATCCAGCTTCAGGCCAATATGTGTCACCGCAAGGGGCGGACTGATGGCGCTTGCTGAAGCTCAGAGGGCTGCGACGCCGATTGCGAGCATCCGCCGCCGACTCGCATTCTACTTCCCCACCATCGCCATCGCCGTCGGCGTCATTCTGCTCTGGGAAGTCATCGTCGTCGTCTTCAATATTCAACAATTCCTCTTGCCAAAACCGTCAGCTATATTCGCCGAATTCATGCTGCAGGTGGACTTGTGGCTGGCGCCGGACGAACGGTCTATCCTCTTTGAATCGAGCGGCGCGACATTTTGGGAAGCGTTCGGTGGTTTCATCATCGGCTGCGGGGGCGGCGTTCTGGTGGCGCTGATCACCTCGCGCTGGACCATCGTCAGCGAAGCCACCATGCCCTTCGCCATCGCCGCCAATTCGGTGCCAATCATCGCTTTTGCGCCGATCATGAACAACTGGTTTGGCATTACCAATCCGGCTTCGAAGATGGCGATTGTGGCGATCATCGTCTTTTTCCCGACCATGATTAATACCGTGCGCGGATTGACGCTGGTCGATGCGGAACAGTTGGAATTGATGCGCTCTTATGCGGCGACGCCGGCGCGCATCATGTTCAGCTTGCGCATCCCCAACGCCTTGCCCTTTATCTTCAGCGCCTTGCGCGTGGCCAGCGCGCTGAGCTTGATCGGCGCCGTGGTCGCGGAATTCTTCGGCGGGCCGCGCGCGACCCTGGGCGTTTACATCACGCAGGAAGCGGGCGCCTTCGATTTCGCCAAAGCCTGGACCGCCATTCTGATGGCGTCGATCATCGGCATTTCCTTTTATCTGGTGGTCTTGATTGCGGAGAGGCGCCTGATGCCTTGGCATGTTTCGTTTCGGGAGGCGGGTTAAAAGCGGAATGTTGAGTAAACGATGACGCCGGAGCAATTCATCACAAAGTGGCGCGGCACGCCACTGGGAGAGGAGCAAGGTTATCAACTGCATTTCCGCGATCTCTGCAAAATGCTAGGACACCCGGAGCCGGACAGCAGCGGCATCGCGGAAAATGGCGAGCCATTTCAGTTCCAATGGTCATTGAAGAAAACCAGCGGCGCACAAGGCTATGCTGATGTCTATTATGGCGGGCATTTCGCCATTGAGTACAAGACGCCTGGCAAATACAAAGACCTCAAAGATGCCTATGATCAACTGCTGCAATATAAGGAAAGCCTGAGCAATCCGCCCCTCTTGGCCGTCACTGATATCAACAACTGGGAAATCCACACCAACTTCACCAATACGGCGAAACAAATCTACCGTTTCACACATGAAGAAATATTCAAATACAAACCTGTTCTGATGGACATGTTCTTCGCGCCGGAGCGATTGCATCCGGACCGCAACCGAGAGAAAGTGACAGAGGAAGCGGCGGAAGCGTTCAGACTGATCGCTGACAACATGCGTCAATACGGCGCGGAGCCGGAACGCATCGCCCATTTCGTCACCAAGCTGGTCTTTTGCCTCTTCGCCGAAGATGTCGGTCTGCTGCCCTCCATGCCGGGCGGCAAGGGATTATTTACCTACATCGTTGAGAACTGCAATCGAGACGCCGATAACTTCCAGGCTGATGTAGGGCAACTGTTCCAAGCGATGGCGGACGGCTTGCGCATGTATTCACGCGATATCCCATACTTCAACGGCGCGCTCTTTGAAGATCTTGCTGTTGAAGCGCTTTACGCTGAAGAGCTTGAACACTTGGAAGAGGCGGCGGAGTTGGATTGGGAAGCGATTGAACCGTCCATCTTCGGCACCCTCTTTGAACGCAGCCTCGACCCCGCCAAGCGCTCGCAACTGGGCGCGCACTACACCTCGCGCGAGGACATCCTGCTCATCATCAAACCCGTGTTGATGCAGCCGCTGCGCTATGAGTGGGATACTGTTCAACTGAATGCCGGGCCCATCCGCGAGCGTTTCGATAAAGCGGCTACAGGTCGCGCCCAAACGAACGCGCGGAATCGACTGCTGGCATTGCGCGAAGGCATGCTGGAGCGCATCCGCAATACCAAAGTGCTCGACCCCGCCTGCGGCAGCGGCAACTTCCTCTACGTCGCCCTGCAATCCTTGATGGATCTGGAAAAACAGGTCATCAAGCACGACTTGTGGAGCGGACTCACGGAGCCAATGCCGGAGGTGCATCCGCGCCAGATGTTCGGCATCGAGGTCAACCCGATCGCCCATGCCCTCGCCAGCATCGTCGTCTGGATCGGCTACATCCAGTGGCGCAGCGCCAACGGCTATCATAGCCATTTCAGCGAGCCGATTCTGGAGGAACTGGAGGGCAACATCGTCTGCAAGGATGCGATTTTGGCATTTGACGGGGGCGGGAATCCGATAGAACCTGAATGGCCCCAAGTCGACGTCATCGTCGGCAATCCGCCTTTTCTCGGCGACAAGCTGATGCGTAGCGAACTTCAAGGCGAGTACGTTGATCGGCTGCGAACCTACTACGAAGGTCGAGTACCGGGCGGAGCGGACTTGGTGACGTACTGGTTTGAAAATGCGCGAGAACACATAGAAAACGGTCAAGCGAAGCGAGTAGGCTTGCTGGCGACCAATTCCATACGAGGGGGAGCAAATCGAGAAGTCATTAAACGGATAAAAGAAACTGGCGACATTTTTATGGCATGGTCGGATCGCGAATGGATTTTAGACGGCGCGGCTGTTCGGGTCTCAATGATTGGGTTTGACGCGGGGCATGAAAACTTACGAATACTCGATGGAATGCCTGTCACTAACATTAATGCAGATCTGACCTCCACAGTCGACATTACCGCTTCTGAGTCCTTGTGTGCTAACGAAGAGTTGGCGTTTATAGGCAGTCAAAAGGGCGGGGGCTTTGACATAAGTGCGGACGATGCGAAAAGGATGTTGAAAGACTTAAAGGATTCAGAGTGTGATAATAAGGATGTCGTGAGACCTTGGGTGAATGGAGCTGACATTGTTAGGCGATCGCGCGATATGTGGATAATTGATTTCGGTCCCTATATGTCGTTGGAAGATGCTCGAAAGTACAGCAGTCCATTCAAGCATGTTGAAGAAAACGTTTATCCGGCTAGGAAAGACCTTAGACGCAAGAACCATAGAGTGTACTGGTGGATTCACGCCGAGTCCCGCCCAGGAATGCGAGACGCTTTGAGTAAAGTCGAACGTTTCATCTGCACACCCCGCGTCGCCAAGCACCGCCTGTTTGTTTGGCTGGATGTTGAAGTCTTGCCCGACTCCGCCACCGTCGCCATCGCCCGCGACGACGACTACTTCTTCGGCGTGCTCCACTCCAAACTGCACGAAGTCTGGTCCCTGCGCATGGGCACATCGCTGGAAGATCGTCCCCGCTACACGCCCACCACCACCTTCGAGACCTTCCCCTTCCCCTGGCCGCCCGGGAGCGAAGACGAATCCCACCTCGCCCACGCTCGCATCAGCCGCGCCGCTACGCAGCTGCACGAAGAACGCGACGCCTGGCTGAATCCGCCCGATCTCACCGGCAAAGACCTCAAAGACCGTACCCTGACCAACCTGTACAATGCCCTGCAAGTCTACCGCGGTCTGGATAGCATCAAGGTCAAGCCTGCCGCTGGTGACTTCGCGCCGCGTCTCGACGAGTTGCATCGCGCGCTGGACGAGGCGGTTTGTGATGCCTATGGCTGGGAGTATGGTGTGCTGGATGATGAGGAAGAGATCTTGCGGCGGTTGCTGGAATTGAACTTGGCGCGGACGGGTTGATTTCACCACAGAGGTGGAGAGAGTGCAGAGAGGGTATTATGGAATCCCCGTAAGTGAGACGATATTGTTGGGTCTGCTGACGCAAACTTCAGAAGTGAAGGTTCTGTTGAAGATTAATGTGAACAATGTGGAGTTGGGTAAAGATGCGCAATAGTCTTTCGTCCATTCCCGGATGGTCAATCCTGAGAGCTTTCTTGGCTGGCTTCATAATCGGGCCGTTTCTGTTTGGGTTAATGAACGGTCCAGCTGACTATCAGCCAAATCTTGTCACGGAGGCCATGGGAATAGGATTTACTGTACTGGTCATAGATTGGCTTTACGAATTACGCTCAACACGTGATTTGCGACGCCGTTTGATACGAGAGGCAGGAAGCCGCTCAAATGATATTGCGCTATCGGCTGTCGATGAGTTACGTGATAAAGAATGGTTGACAGGTGAAGATGGGTTGCTTAAAGAGGTAGACTTAAGTAATGCGAATTTGCAAGGCGCTAAATTGATTGAAGCGAATTTGCAAGGATCAATTTTAACGGGGGCAAATCTGCGAGGAACGGATTGTAGTGGGATTGATTTGCAAGGAGCGACCTTGCTAAAAGCAAAGCTAGAAGGATCGTTCCTGATATGGGCGAAGCTGGAAAACGCAATCTTTACGGAAGCGACTCTCCCCGACGGAGAGAGGTATACGGATAATACAGATATGGGAAAATATACCGACGAATTTCACAAAGATCATCACATAATTATGAGAATTATCGGGGAAAAGCGACGAGAACTGGGAATGGAATGGTTGACATAAACCGATATGGATTACAGAACATGACAACCTGCTCGCGTCCACGCCCTCCGTGCCTCTGTGGCAAAATCCGCCCTTTGCCCATCCACTCCGCAATTCGCTATAATGTCCGCAACAGCATTTAGCCATTTATTCGATTAACGGAGGATAGTCATGCGTAAGGCAATTGGATTAGTTGTTGTTTTTGTTCTGCTGTTGGGCGCTGCGCTCACGACTGCAGATGGCCATCTGACGCCGATCAAGCTGCAATTGCAGTGGGTGGCGCAATCGCAGTTTGCCGGCTATTTCGCCGCCGTCGACCTCGGCTTCTATGAGGACGAAGGGCTGGACGTCACCATTCTCGAGGGCGCGGTCGAGATCGTGCC
The DNA here is from genome assembly GCA_965205125.1 of Phototrophicaceae bacterium. Classification (GTDB taxonomy): domain Bacteria; phylum Chloroflexota; class Anaerolineae; order Aggregatilineales; family Phototrophicaceae; genus UBA6055. Next base: position 193,695 of record CBDBFY010000001.1, on the reverse strand, counting down.
GCAGCAGGTCGTCGCCTCCGGCGGCGCAGAATTCGGCCTGGCTTGGGTGCCGAAGGTGCTGGAATCCAACGAGCGGGGCGCCAATCTGGTCAATATCGCGCAGGTCTTCCAGCGCAGCGGCACGCTGGAAGTATCATTCGTTGATACGGGCATCGAATCGGTCGAGGACTTCGCCGGCATGCGCATCGGCACTTGGGGCTTCGGCAATGAGCACGAGCTCTTCGCCGCCATGCGCGCGGTCGATATCGATCCGGAAAACGCCGATGATGTCACCGTTATCCAGCAGCCATTCGATATGTCGCTGCTGCTCAATGGCGAGTTGGACGCGGCCCAAGCCATGACCTACAACGAATACGCTCAGGTCCTCGAAGCGGTCAACCCCGATACTGGCGAGTTGTATCAGCCGGAAGACCTGAACGTGATCAACTTCAACGATGTCGGCACGGCGATGTTGCAGGATCATGTCTTCGTCAATGCGGACTGGCTGGCGGAAGAGGGCAACGAAGATATTGCCGTCGCCTTCCTCAAGGCGAGCTTCCGCGGCTGGATCCACTGCCGCGACAATCCCGATGAATGTGTCGAGATCGTGCTGGATAATGGCTCGACCCTCGGCGAAAGCCACCAGACCTGGCAGCTCAACGAGATCAGCAAGTTGATCTGGCCTTCGCCCGCCGGCATCGGCGTCATGGATGAGGACCTCTGGGCGCAAACGGTCGCCGTTTCGATTGAAGGTCAGGTTATCAGCGAAGAGCCCGGCATGGATGCTTATCGCAGCGACCTGGCGCAGGCGGCGCTGGATGCGCTGGCCATGGGCGATGTCGATGTGGTCGGCGACATGTGGGCGCCGGTCGAGGTGGAGTTGCGTCCCGGCGGCGAGTAGGCCATCGTATCCAAATCGCGCAAAGAATCTGTAGGGGCGAGCCACCGGCTCGCCCGTACGCACGGCGGGGAAGATAATCGCCCGCTGGAGCAATATCACGACCTGTAGGGGCGTGCCATTGGGTCGCCCCTACGCACGACGGGGAAGATAATCGTCCGCTGGAGCAATATCACGACCTGTAGGGGCGTGCCATTGGGTCGCCCCTACGAACACAGCAACTATTGAACATTGCTGATAATCTTCTACTCAAACTGAATCTGGAACGACTTCCTCTTGAGCTATCTGTTCTTGTATTCCAATGACAGGTCGACCCGGATCAGGCAAGTTTATAACGGCGTTGGCTTGTGCTGGACCGACTGGCTATCATGATGCCGGTATTAGTGCTGTCGGTAACGCCGCGATCACCTTCTACATTTCCATGCAGCGTCTCATCGTCGCCGGTTTGACCGCGGGCGCTTTGCCGGGTTAGCCAATCGTTTCGCTCCGGAAAAACAAGACAGGCTCGTATAATGAGGACGTTCTTCGTTCTCGCCATTTTGACACACTCGCCAACATCTACTATCATAACGCACGATGAAAAATTCTGACAAACGCGTCGTGCGTACTCGACGGGCGCTGGCTGATTCACTCATCGCGCTTGCGCTGGAGCGGGGCTTCGAAAACCTGACAATAAGCATGGTGACCGAGTATGCGGGCGTCGGAAACCGCACATTTTATCGTCACTACTTGGGCTTGGACGACCTGCTGAAACAGGTCCTGACGTCCGCGTTTCAAGAGTATAAAAAGCGCGCCTTTGAGGCAGAGACGCCTCATGACGAAGTGCTGGCGCTCTACACATTCATTCGGGATCATCCAAATGTGTTGCGCGTCTATGTAAACTTGCCTTGGAATCATCCAGCTCGCCAGGTCATCCTGACCGAAGCGGCAAAAATCGTGCACAGCCGCTACGAGCAGCAACACAAAACCAGCGTGCCGCTGGCTCTGTCGATCGAACATATTCTCCAGGCCACAAATAACCTGGTGGCTTGGTATCTGGACCACCTTGATAGCTACACGCCAGAACAAGTAGCGGTCATCCACGAAGTTCTCGTCCTCGACGCGCTTGAGCAACAAGCGATTTATATGCGCAGCGATTGGATGCAGAAGCGTCACCAGTTTCGCTGAGCCAAGCGATAACTCTCACCTCCGCAGATCCCGCTAGCGCCTTTATCGACTCATTCGTCGGCCGTCTTCATATTGTTCGCCATCACGGCATTGTCCCGGATGACTTCCGCTACATAAAGGCGACATTCGCCTACTGCGTTGCGTGGGTCTGATTGGCAAAGCAGGCGGGGCATAAATATGACGGAATATGGTAGCAAGCGCGCCATAAGTGTGACTTAAGTTGTTGATAGCGAACCGCCTGTTTATGATCCTTTAGTCTTATTCACGAGGAGGCAAAGGATGAAAACTATGATTCGCGCAGGTCGACTAGTTCTATTATTGCTACTGCTTACTTCGCTCCTGCTGGGCGGGGTAGCGCAAGCCGAATTTCCGCGCGGGTTTCCGCCGCCGCCAATTCCGGAGTTGCCGCCATTCGAGCTGGATACCGGTATTCCTGTGGCGCAGATTTTTATCCCGTACTCCCTGCCCGTGTTATTGCAGGATGTCTCGCCCACGCTCGGCGACGTCACAATGATATTTCGGTTGGGGGCGGTGGCGATCACGGGCTTGTTTGATGCCTTGGCGCCCTACCATCCGACGGCGGTTGGCGTCTACACGCGGATTGAGCGACAGCCGCCGGAAGAGCGGACGCTGCGGAATATGAATATCGCATCGCTGTATGCTTTTTATCATGGGGCGCGGGGTCTGCTGCCGCATCGGGAAGACGTGTGGCGCTCGATGTTAACCGATCACGGGCTGGATCCTGAGGCGGGCATTGATGACCTGACCACTCCGGCCGGCATTGGCGCGGCGGCTGGTAAAGGAGCGATTGCCGCTCGCCTGCATGACGGCATGAATCAGGCTGGGGGCTACGCCAACAGCACAGGCTACGCGCCAGTGAACAGCGCTTATGAGTTGGTGGATGCGTCGCGCTGGCAACCTGCGATCCGTCGGCAAGGCATGGGCTTGCACTCGGTACAGCAATTTGTCACGCCGCAGATGGCTATTGTTGAACCCTTCTCCGATTTCGACCCTCGCGATTACCGCATCGCGGCGCCGACGGCGAGTGATCCAGAGAATTGGGACGCTTACAAGGCGCAGGTGGACCATGTGCTGGAGGTGTCGGCGAATCTGACTGACGAGGACAAGATGTTGGCTGAATTTTACGACAACAAGATCGTGTCCTTCGGCTGGTCGCTGGTTCAAGCCGTGGTGAACAATCGTCTTTCGCCTATGGAATTCTCGCAAGTCGACTGGCTGACGCAGGTTGCGGCGTTCGACGCGATGATTTTCACCTGGCAAGAAAAGGCTCGTTACGACGCCGTGCGCCCTTTCAGTGCCGTTGCCCATGTCTACGGCGATGAAGAGGTCACGGTTTGGGGCGGTCCGGGCATGGGAACGACCGAGATTCCCGCCAGTGATTGGGAAAGCTACATCAATGTCGCCGACCATCCCGAGTATCCCTCCGCTTCGATGTGCGCCTGCCAAGCGCAAGCTCAAGCGGCGCGGCGCTATTTTGGCACGGACGAGTTGGGGCTGTCGGTCACTTACGGGGCTGGCTCATCTCGCATTGAGCCGGGCATTACGCCGGCCGAAGATGTGACGCTGCACTTCGCCACCTGGACCGAGTTTGAAGAAGAGTGCGGGAGAAGCCGCGTCCTAGCCGGGACGCATTTTCAGGCGGCTGTTGACGCCAGCGCGGGCGTCTGCCGCGCCTTTGGCGATCACGCCTATGAGTACTTCGTAACGCTGATGGACGGCACAGCGCCGGCACGCGGACCGTCGCAAGCACTGGCGCCCGACCCAAGACGAGACGATCGCGAGGATAGGCGAGGCGCTGGCGATTCGGTCGCATCAGCGATTGATCTGCGAAACTGCCGAGTCACTTCACGCACTGATCTGCACTTGCGCGACGCGCCCTGGAGCGAGGTCCTTGATGTCATTCCCGCTGGCACGGCGGCGCCGGCGATTGCTCGCACAGAGTCCTGGTTCAAGGTGGCTTATCAAGGACAAGAAGGCTGGAGCGCAGCCTGGCTTGCCGATGGCGAAGGCGATTGCGACGGGTCCGATTCTGGAGCCTGATCCATCCGGCGGACGGGGGTGGGGGCTAGAGGGTTTAGGCAGCCGCCCCCCTTTGTCGCGGATTAGCGCGAGCGCCTTGCCCTATTGTCTCTCTCGCGCCCGCCAGCAGAACTAGGCAAGGACAATAAAAACACGCCCGCATGTAGCAGGCGTGTTACTGTTTCTTGGTTGCTCTATCGCGCTCAACTCCCGTGCATCGCCCGCCTCCGCGCCAGCATCTTCTCGCGCGCTTCCGGCGTCCCATCGTGGCTGGTGCCGAACCAGTGATCAAAGGGCATGCCCATCTCGCCGTAATTGCACTCGAAGTAGCGGTGATGCAGCGAGTGATAATAGGACGCGGCTGAAGTGACCGTCACGCCGTCCTTGACCACCAATTCGTCGAAGCCGCCATGTCCTAGGATCGCGGCGAAGGTGGCGTGCTGACCGTTCATCATCATGTGGATGGGATGCGAGGCGACTACCCAATGGATGAGCATGCAGGTGTAATAGAGCAGATGCTCAATCGGGTGCATGGACAAGCCGGACCAGGGACCGATGTCGATATTCTTGTGATGCACATAATGGGCGATCTTGTAGAAGAACTTCACATGCAGCAGGCGGTGCGCCCAATAGAAGTGGAAATCACGCCATAGCGGCACCAGCACGAGAATCAGGATGAACCAGACCGGCTGCTGACGCGGGTCCACGAAGGGGATGATGCCATTGGCGTATGCCCAGAGCATGACCACCTCGAAGCCGGTCCAAATCGTTCCAGCGCTGGCGATGCTCCAGAAGGCGTTATCGCGAACCTGATCGTTCCAGAGGAACTTCTTGTTCTTGCTCATCCAGTTTGGCGACCACTTGTATTGGTAGCCCTGCGACTTCTGCGACCAGAGGCGCATGTGCAAGAATGTCGCCAAAGCGATCAGCATGACCTGGTTGCGAATGAAAATCTCCAGAATCCAGCCGACGCTGAATTCCTTCATCCGCGCCAACTCCGGCGTCAGGAACATCCAGGTCACGGTCGCCACAATCATATAAATGAGATTGACGGGCCAGATATATTCCTTCACCCACTTGGCGATTGCCTTGGGATCCGGCGGCCAAGTGAATACCGGATTGGGCACGCCGAACTCTTTGTCCGGCTTCCAATAACCGCGCTCGTCCCGCGGCATGCCGTCGGCTAGCCCATCTCTTTCCGCGCTTATATTCGCCATGGTAAATCAACCTCAAAATATGTATTCGCTTCAAGCATATCGCAGGGTTGCGGCGAAGGCAAATATGCCCTGCCAGGGGAGTGGTGAATCATTGATATACGAATTCAAATAGATGAGCATCGTAATTGGGATACTGTTGACGATACAACTGCCGCTGATTCCAAGCATAAGTAAAGAGCTTCACTGCCCGCCGGAGCGCATCGGCACAGCGGGAAAAACAGCGGGAACGCCGTTGCAAACGAGATAGATAATGACGAAGTTCCGCATTCACGCCTTCTACCCGATAAGTCTCGCTCTTATTCGGCATCGGTATATGCTTGCCCGGATAATAGACCAGTTTCTTGTACGAGGCCATCAGATCGCTGTAGTACCAGCGCCCTCTCGGGCTTTGATCTACCAGGTTTTGCAAAGTCGCTTCATCACGCTTTTGGCTCACCAGTGAGCCGACAATGCAACTGCTAGCTCGCTCGACCAAAGTGATTATGTACCATCTGTTTTTTTTCGCCCGACAAAAGTATGCAACTCATCCATCTCAAGGATATGCAGTGGCTTCTTTCGCGGTATCGGCGCCGGTGGCAGTTGATCGGCGCAAGCTTTCACCCAATTCATTATCGTCACATGATGAACCTTAAAATGACGGGCGATCTTTCGGTAACTCAAGCCATCCGCATAGTATTCAACGGCTAATTGCCGCATTTCCTTGCTATATCGACGAGATTGTGCAACATAACGGCGGTCGCAGGGCTTGCACTTGTACATTTGACTTCCGTAACCAGTGCGACCTGCCTTTACTTGTTGTTCTGTATCTTCGCAGTGGGGGCATCTTTTCATATATTCAGTTTATCATATTAACATATTCACCACTCCCCTGCCAGAACGGTGGATCATTTACTCACCTGCTGTGTTCAAGACAAGGCCCTGCATAAAATGCTTTTGAAGCGCAAAGAACAGGATGAGCGTCGGAATCGATGCTGTCAGCGCGCCGGCCATCTGTTGCGGGATGGTGCCCTTGCCGTAGGTGCCTGAAAGCATCGCCAGCGACGTCATGACCGGTCGCACATGGTCCGACTTCGCCAGAACCTGCCCAAAAAGAAAATCATTCCATATCCAACTGAATTGCGTCACGAAGAGGAAAAGAGCGGGAGCTTTCGCCATTGGAAGTACAATGCGCAAATAGGTTTGAAAGGAAGATGCCCCATCCAATGCCGCTGCTTCAATCACCTCCTGCTGCATTCCGATGAAATAGTTGCGGAAAACAAAGAGACAGAACGGCACAGCAATGGCCGAGTAGAACAGCAGCATTCCCGTGCGGGTATCGTAAAGACCGACCGTCTGGTACATCTGAAACAGGGGCATTAGATACATCTGAAAGGGGAAGACTGTGCCGCTGTAGATGAGCAGAAACCAGAAGAAAGGGAAGCGAACTTTCAGCATGGCAATAGAATATGCGGCGGATGACGCGACGATGACGGCTGTCACAGAACCGACAAATGCGTAAATGAGACTGCTAACGATCCCCTCGCCGATGCCGGCCAATTCGGAAGCGGACGCAATGTTGTCGAGGATCATTGCGGCATTCTCTGGGAGAGCCAGGATTGCGCTTTGCGATTGCTCGATGGGGGTTTTCATGCTGCTCAACACCACGATAGCCAGTGGGGTAACCCAAGCCATAGCGAACAAGCATAGCAGCCCCAGCGCGAAGTATCGGTCGAAAGAGCGTATCAGTATGGACAGTCTCTCTACCATATGGCGCTTCGCTTCAAAGTCGCGCGCAAATACGAGATAGAAAATACTAGAACAATCGTGGACAGTATCACTGCCACAGCCCCGGCATAACCCATTCTCCACATGATAAAGGCCTGGCGGTACATCGTCACCGCCAGCGTTTCGGATGAGCGTCCGGGTCCGCCTTGGGTCATCACCCAGACCAGATCAAATGTCATAAAGCTCTGGATGACAGACATGATGACGACGATCGCCGTGATCGGCCTGAGCAAGGGCAGTTTCATGCGCCAGAACAGGAGCCGCTCGCCGGCGCCGTCTATCTTGGCCGCTTCGATGAGTTCTGGCGGTATGGTCTGCAAGCCAACGAGAAACAAAACCATGCTGGGTCCAAGCGCGCGCCATGAGGAGGCGACGATCATCGCCAGCGTGTTTGTCGGCGCCCAAACCATCCAGGGGCGCGCCAACGCATCAAGACCGACCCAGCGCAGTGTTTCATTCAGGACGCCATTGTTCGTGTAGACATAACTCCAAATGGCGGCGACCACCGTCGTAGACAATATCGCAGGTAGATAGATAAGCGTTTTCAAGCCCCGCTGCCCTGGGATACGCTCCAAAACCACCGCCAGCAGCAGGCCGCCCCCGACCGGTAGCAGCAGGCTCCCCCCGGTCCACAGCAAAGTGTTTGTGAACGACCTGGTGAAAGTGGGATCACGGACCGCGTCAATGTAGTTTTGCAAGCCCGCAAAACGGGGCGGCGTGATTAGATCCCAATCGGTAAAGCTGATCGCCACGGTATGCGCGACCGAATAAAGCAGCAGCCCGCCTACGAGCAGCAGCGCAGGCAAAAGATAAAGATAAGGCTCAGTCCTGCGGAAGACCGCCTGAGCGCGTGTCGGCGCTTCCAGCGGCGCCCGGTCCAAGGGTGTAACTGGGACCTTATTGCGAAGCGGCTCAGTTCTCACTTTGTTTGAATCGCGCAACCCACCGGCTCACATTGAGAATGATCGGAGAGGCGCTTTGACAGGCCTCCCCAATGCCAGATTCTATTCGCTGCCAGCGCTTGCCCAGTAATCCTGAGCAATCTGCTCTGCGCCGTCCAGAGTGGTCTGCAAAGCCGCCGGATCCAACACAAACTGACCGAGCAAATCAACCACCTGTTCGACAATTTGCGGTGGCGTGGCTTCCCAGTATCGAGTATATAGCTCGTATTCGCCGTTGGCGACGGCATTCGCCAGATCAACCAGATGTCCCGGGCGCGTCTCTTCTGGCGCCAGCAGATTAGGCGAGTTGATGTCGCTGGTCTCCGCCCAGACCGTTTGCGCTTCTACACTCATGAAGAAATCCGCAAACTCGAGCGCGACATCGCGTTGCGGCGAATTCTCGGCAATCAGCAGCGGACGTCCCTCAATGATCAGGCTGCGGTTCCCCGCTTCTGTGATTCCTGGCATGACGAAAACCCCGTAGTCCTCACCGACTATGAAACCGGCGCGCTCGAGGGCGGCTGTAAACCAGTCTCCAATCAGAAACATGCCAAAGCTGCCGTTCACAAATTCTTCCGCGGCGCCATCCAGTTCGGCGAAGTCGCCCGGTTGCGAGAAGTAGCCCGCGTCTAGCAGATCGCGCCACTGCTCCATAATGGCAACCACTTGGGGATCATTGTAGGCTGTCTCGCCCGACATCAAACTCTGATAGAGGGCGGGATCGGCACGCACCATCATTTCTTCAAACCAGATGAAGCTGCACCAGCGACAGCCAACCACGTCCAGACCAAAGGGGGTTACGCCATTGTTGGATAGCGTCTCCGCAATCGCCATCAGTTCGTCCCATGTGGTCGGAACCTCGAGACCATGTTCAGCAAAGATATGCGCGTTGTAAAAGACGACCCAGTAGTTGATCATCTTCGGCAACCCATAGGCGCGGCCATCAAAGCCAAACGAACCCATCATGCTTGCCGGGTATTCGCCGTTGTCAATGTGCCGCTGCCAGATGTCGGTGACATCCGCGAGCAGCCCCGCGTCCACCAGGTCTTTCATGCGATAACCAAACCACCAGTCAAACAGCGGGAAAGCGTCGTCGGTGGGCAGCGCGCCGCGTACCGCAGCCTGGTAAGAGTCTGTCGATGAGAAAATCACCGTGTTGACGCCGATGCCAGTTGCGCTTAGCGATGCCTCGCCGAGAGCATCCTGGCCCGCCTCGTGCCAGGCCGCGTCATTCGCCCAGTCGATCACGACGGGTTCATCCTGCGCCGCAATACTGCTTCCCAGCAACAGCGCTGGGATGAGCAGCAGCGCCGCTAGTTGTCGCAAGAATGCGATGCTGTTTCTCTTCATTTCAATATCTCCTTATATAGAATTTTTGGTTGGACAAACTCGCCTCATAGTCACATAGTCAATTCTCCTTAGGTGTAAGATTCAAGCAATATTTGCCGCCGAGGGTTGCGTAGGTTGCGTAGACACTGACCGTCGACACCGACCCGTCGGGGAGGAATTCAGGGTGGGGGGCGCTTTACCTCAGCTGCCGTGCATCGCCCGCATCCTGGCCAACATCTTCTCGCGCGCTTCCGGCGAGCCGTCGCAGTTGGTGCCAAAGAGATGATCAAGCGGAATCGTGGGTTCGCCGTAATTGCACTCGAAAAAGCGATGATGCAGCGAATGCCAATAGTTGCCGTAAGAGATCTTCAATTTGTCTTTGACGACAATTTCCTCGAAGCCGCCATGACCCGTTATCGAGCCGAAGGTCACGTGCTGCCCCCCGAATATCATATTGATCGGATGAGCGCCGATGAGCCCATGGATCAGCATGCTCGCGTACATCACGACATGTTCAATCGGGTGCTGCGAGAGGCCCGACCAAGGGCCAACTTCAATATTCCGGTGATGCACATGATGCACGGCTCGGTATAGAAACTTCACGTGCAGCAGGCGGTGCCCCCAATAGAAGTAAAAGTTGTACCAAAGCGGCGACAGGAAGAGGATCAATGCGAAGATGATCGGCTGCTCGCGCGGGTTAATAAAAGAGATGAAGCCGTTGGCGTATGCCCAGTGCATCAGCGCTTCAAATCCCGTCCATATCGTGCCGGCGCTGGCGATAGTCCAGAACATGTTGTCACGCACTTGATCGTTCCAAAGGAATTTCCGACTTTTGCTCATCCAGTTCAACGACAACTTGTATCGGTATCCTTGCGTCTTCAGCGTCCACATGCTCACATGGAGCACTGAGGCGTAGACAATCAACATGATCTGGTTGCGAAGGAAGATTTCGAGTATCCAGCCGGCGCGGAATTCGGTCATCCGCGGGGTCTCCGGCGTCAGGTAAAGCCAAGTCACAGCCGCCACAATCATGAATAGAAGATTGTAGGGCCAAAGGTACTCTTTCAGCCACAGTATTGCCGCGCGCGGCTTGGGCGGCCAGGTGAACCACGGGTTGGGCAATCCGACGTCTCCATCTGGTCGCCAATACCCGCGCTCGTCACGCGGCATGCCGTCGGCAAGTCCGTCTCTTTCTGTAATAACATTCGTCATTTCAATCATCTCCCGGCACCACAAAATCTACTCTTGCCTCTAGTATACTTCGCTGCGCTCATAAACGGCAATGTTGTTTGCGCTGGCGGCCTTGTCGCCCGCAATCGGCAAAGGACAGCGATCAAGCGCGCGGCGAGGCCGGGCAATTCAACAGCGGCAAAGAGAGGCGATCATTCAGAAGGCGGCACCGGCGCCACATGGAGGTCGATTCCACTGTCGAGAATGGCTCGCCGGTCGGAATCGGTGATGCCGTCGTCGGTCACCAGCACTTGGATATCCCGCGTCGCTATGACTTGCGACATGGCTGTGATGCCGATTTTGCTGGAGTCAATGACGACGACAGTGGTTTGCGCCGAGCGAATCATCGATTTCTTGACCGCTGTATCCAGCATCCGCGCATCGGCCAAACCGGCCGGCAGCGTGAAGCCTATCCCGGAGACAAAGGCTTTGCGCGCGAAGAGATCCTCGAAGAAGCGCTCGGCAACGGGACCGACAAAGGAATGCGCCGTTGCGCTCAACATGCCGCCCGTGCATAAAATCGCGCTATCGGGCAAATAACCAGAGAGCGCTTCAATCGTGCGACTGCTATTGCTTGCGACAGTGAGATTGCGCTTGTCTTGCAGGAAGGGAATGATCGCCTGCACGGTCGTTCCGGAATCGAGGAACAAGACATCGTCATCCTCAACGAAATTCGCAGCGGCATAGCCGCCAATCGCGCACTTCTCGGCCGCGCGGATGATCGCGCGTTCAAGGTGATGCGCTTCGTGCTGTTCAAAGGAATCACCATTATAAATAGCGCCGCCGTGCGACATGGTGACATAGCCGGCTTCTTGCATGATCTTCAGATCACGCCGGATCGTCATCGTCGAGACGTGGAATCGCTTGCTCAAGTCAATAATAGTGTCGTTGCCAGCCCGCGCGAGGTGGCTGAGAATGGCTCTGCGTCTGACTTCGGGTAACATGATGTTTTGCTTTGTCCTCTACGATGAGGGTGGATGTCAGTTCAATCGCCTCAAAGGCAGCATAGCGGTCTGGCGGAATGTAAGGAAAGACTCGCAATGCATGCTAATTGCGATTTGCCAGCGATGTTCCTCGACTTCACATAACCCGTTGCACGGTGATTTCGCTCTGCCTTTCATTAGCCCGGATAGCATACTGAACCTTGGGCCTGGCTGGGTTCAGACAATTATGAAGCATTATGTAATTCTGAGAATACAATCGAAGTATATCACAGTAAGGACGCTTGGCAAATTCGAGAGTTGCGCGGGAGTGGTGAATCATTGATATACGAATTCAAATAGATGAGCATCGTAATTGGGATACTGTTGACGATACAACTGCCGCTGATTCCAAGCATAAGTAAAGAGCTTCACTGCCCGCCGGAGCGCATCGGCACAGCGGGAAAAACAGCGGGAACGCCGTTGCAAACGAGATAGATAATGACGAAGTTCCGCATTCACGCCTTCTACCCGATAAGTCTCGCTCTTATTCGGCATCGGTATATGCTTGCCCGGATAATAGACCAGTTTCTTGTACGAGGCCATCAGATCGCTGTAGTACCAGCGCCCTCTCGGGCTTTGATCTACCAGGTTTTGCAAAGTCGCTTCATCACGCTTTTGGCTCACCAGTGAGCCGACAATGCAACTGCTAGCTCGCTCGACCAAAGTGATTATGTACCATCTGTTTTTTTTCGCCCGACAAAAGTATGCAACTCATCCATCTCAAGGATATGCAGTGGCTTCTTTCGCGGTATCGGCGCCGGTGGCAGTTGATCGGCGCAAGCTTTCACCCAATTCATTATCGTCACATGATGAACCTTAAAATGACGGGCGATCTTTCGGTAACTCAAGCCATCCGCATAGTATTCAACGGCTAATTGCCGCATTTCCTTGCTATATCGACGAGATTGTGCAACATAACGGCGGTCGCAGGGCTTGCACTTGTACATTTGACTTCCGTAACCAGTGCGACCTGCCTTTACTTGTTGTTCTGTATCTTCGCAGTGGGGGCATCTTTTCATATATTCAGTTTATCATATTAACATATTCACCACTCCCGAGTTGCGCGCGAGCAGCGTTTTTGACGCGCGCGCTTCCCGGCGAAGGCCTGTTTCAGGCGCTTGAAATCAGACGAAACCGGGCGGTTGCCGCGGCCAGGCGCATAGCTCCGCGAACCGAAAAACTGATCAGTCGATTCGATAACGCTCAATTGCCTCCTTGTTCAAAGTAAGCCCGAGGCCCTTTCCTTCGCTTGGCTTTAAGACGCCGTCCTGAAAATGAATCGACTCCAGCATCACGGCATGCCGCAGCGGATTGAACAATTGATTGTATTCGTAAATGAGAAAGTTGGGCATAACCGCGCAGGCGGCGACCGTGGCGACGATGCCGAGGCCCGCGCCCACCCCATGCGGCGCGACAGTCACATTTTCCAGGGCGGCCAAATCAGCGATCTTCATGATGCCAGTGATGCCGCCGCAACGGGTAATGTTGGGCATGACTGCATCCACCGCCTCAGCCCGCAGCAAGTCGCGGAATTGCGTCCAGCTTCCCAGCCATTCGCCGGAGACCACCGGCAGATCAACCCGGCGCCGAATCCGCGCCAGGTCGTCGGCGTACTCCGGATGCGCCGGCTCTTCCAACCAGAAGACATCCAGCTTGACCAAGTCCTTCGCCAGCGCGATCGACTCGGCCGCGGTATAAGCGCCGTTGGCATCAACCAGCAGCTTGATATCCTTGCCGATTGCTGAGCGCGCCGCTTCCACATGAGCGATATCTTGGCTGATGCCGCGTCCGATCTTGAGCTTGACCGCGCGGAATCCCTGCTGAAGAAACTCGCGCGCCTTCTCCGCTGAAGCCTCGGGCGTCGCCAGGTAGGGTATGGGGCTGGCGTAACAATCGACCGTATCGCGGGCGGGACCGCCCAGCAGGTTCGTCAGCGAATCGCCGTAGATTTTCCCGCGCAGATCCCAGAGCGCCATATCGACGCCGCTGATGCCCATCGGGGCAAAGCGCATCGCCTCATTCATCGCCGTCCACAAGGCAAAATGATGCCGCGGGTCCGCGCCGAGCAGCATAGGCGCCAGCACTTCGTTGATGTGAGCGGCCGTGCCGCGCGGGCCCGGACGCCCCATCGCCTCGCCGATGCCGACCAGCCCCGCGTCGGTTGATATGCGCACGATGACCGCGCCCTGACCGAGCAGCGGGTTGTTTCTCATGCTGAATGCGGGCTGGGAGAGCTCAGGCGGGACGACGTCCAGCGCGTCGGCGAATGACGCGAAGAGGGGGATGGCTTCGACTCTGGTGATTTTCAAGAGTTAACCCAAAATCGGATTCATATCCGTCGCCGCCAGATCGCCCGGCTTTGTCCCCGGCAGCCAGTGGTCGCGATCGTTGACGCGGTGCTTGTTGTCGAGGTCGCTCACCCGCGTACCGTCGGCAAAATAGATGACTGTCATCGCCGGGCGCATGCGGTCGGAGAAATTCGGCGGCGCCGAGTGCAGGGTCCAGCCGCTGTGGAAGGTCGCCGCGCCCGCTTGCATCACATCGGCTTGCCCCAGCTGGAAGCCCTTGCGCTCGACGAAGGCGCGCAGTTGCGTCTCTGAGTCATCCGAAATCGGAATATCGCCGAGATAGCCCTCAGCCTGTGAGCCGGAAGCGAAGCGCAGCGTGCCCATATCAGCGTGGATATCGGCCAGCGTCATCCACATGGTGATGGTCTTATTGGTCGCCAGCGGCCAATAATGCTGATCTTGATGCCAGGGCGTGATGCCGCCGCCCGCCTCCTTGAACAGCGCTTGATCGTGGTAGAGGCGCACCTTCTCCACGCCCATCAGCCGCGCGGCGATGCCGGCGAAACGCTTCGCCGTCACATATTCCTTGACCACCCCATTGTGTTCCCAGAGATTGGTTGTCTGCAAGAAGGCTTTGCCATAGGTATCGCGGTCCTTGAGGGCGCGCGTTTCTTTGTTGCGCTCGGCTACGGTCTGTTCGATCGCTTCTCTGTAGGGCGGGATGCAAGCGGCGTCGAGAACATTTTCCAGCAGGATATGACCATCCCGCTGATACTGCGCGATCTGCTCGTCAGTGAGTGGATATTCAGTTTCGAGTAACATCGGTGGATTCCATGCCTCAAGATGATCAGCTTGTGCCATTAAGGCGATGTTGTAGGGGCGACTTATCAAGTCGCCCGCTAACCATTACTACCTCTGTCACGGGCGACCGGGGTGGCGCGTAGACACAGCCACTTCTTGGTCGCCCCTACAAATTGCTTCCTAGCGAATCACTAATGGTCGTGCTCAACGTCGACATGCGGCACCAGCACCATGAAACCGGCGCTGTCGCCCATCATCGATTTGACGCGATTGTCGTCAAAGCGCTCGCCGTAGAGCTCGGGCGCGTTGGCGGCGCAGAGGGTGCCGAACTTGGGCTGGGCGTAGGGCAGGTGAGTCGTGCCGCGCGCCAGGATATGCCGGTGATTGGTGGCGCCATTGGCGTCGGCGCCTTCATAATGCGCGCGGTTGCTGCCGTGATCCCAAGCCACCCGCGAACGGGCGTTGCAGTAATGACTGACAAACGCGCGCCGCGGACGCCCTGAATTGTTCCGGTGAGAGCGATGGAAGACATGCCCGCCGAAGAAGACCACATCGCCCGGCTCGGCATAAATCGGCGCTTCCTGCTCGTATTGGAGCGCCACCTGCGCCAGCGTGTTAATTTCCACATCGGGATGGCTGACGCTCTTGACCGCTTCGATATCGCTCAAGATGGTATCGCCCTGCTGGGTCGAGCCATCGCAATCGGGATAGATCGGCTCATGCTGCGAGCCCGGCGTCATCCACAGGCAGCCGTTCTCTTCGTCAGCCGGGTCAATCGCCATCCAGGCGCCGATCAACGTATCGGGCTGCGTGGGGATATAATACGAATCTTGATGAAATCCTTGCCCGCCTTGCCCCGGCTGCTTGAAGAAGAGCATGGTCTGCAAGCCCAGAATATCGGGTCCGATTAAGGCTTCCAGCACATCAACGATCCGCGGGTGCAGCATGAAGCGCTCGGCGATCTCGCAGGTGCGATGGGGCATGTGGATGCGGTCGTAGAAGCGGCGGCGTTCAGCCTCGGTCGCGTCCTCCGGTGGCGCTGGCAAGCCGGGCATGGCGCGCCGCCCAGCCATCATATCATCGGTGAAGTCCGCCCATTCCCGCGCTTCTTCAGGCGCGACCAAACCGCGGACGACCAGATAACCATCGCGGCGGAATGACTTGTATTCGTCCACCCGTACTTGATAAGGTTCGTGTATTCTTGTGGGCGCTTCTGCCAATACCATGTCTCTTACCTCTTCAGTCAGTTCTCGTTGGGTGGCCGATATTCGCACAGCTAACAATATATCGCGCAGCCTGCAAATTCGCGAGTGTTAGGTCGCTAGAGCAGGCCTCAGTTTTTTCACGACAGAGACCCAAAGTTATATTCGCAAAAACTTAGCAAAAGCGAGTAAGCATTGTTGAGCGGTCGTAATTGCGGCGGGTGCAGATGTACTCGGACAGCATACTTTTCCCTATTCCTCGAAATATCGGCCCAAGTTGCTTCGGGTGAATAGAATCCGCACGATATAAATCTGGTCATCGACGTGTTGGTAGACGAGGTAGTGCAGCTCTACTTTGACAAGGAGTAGACCGTCAGGGATTTCGTCATGCCGACGACCGATTCCTGGCATTGCCCGGACGCGCTGGATGCCCTCGGCCAGCTTGCTTAGGTACGCGTCAACTTGCTCTTCGCCAAACCTATCGAAGGTGTAGCGGCGAATATCTGCAAGGTCATTCCTGGCTTCCGGCGAAAACTTAACCGAGGGTATCTGCCGGCTTTTGGTCATCGCTTATCGGGACGTTGGCTTCGTCTCGCTCTTGCGCCCAGCGCTTCGTATCTTCGAGAAATGTATCTGGATTGAAGGGAGTTCCTTCACCGTCTCTTAGGCCTTCGAGCGATCGCTGGCAACTGGCGCGGAAACCCGCCAGGTCGCGCTTGCGCATCTCATCGTAATCCGCTACTCCGTTCAGCCATTCTCCTACCGAAACGTTGGCGGCTTGCGCTCTCTGCCGAGCCAACGCCCAATCTTCTTCATACGTTGCGTTCGGCTGCATGTGCGATCCTCTAACGTTATCCTTCGACACTTGACCATTATAACCGATGGTGGTTGAGACCTGTCAACGAAAATGAAGCGCCGCAAGTCTCGTTATTGCGATTGCCGCCTAGCCGCAGTTCCCAATCGGCTCGACATGCTCTCCGCTGATCCAGCCCTGCATCCCGTAATACTCGACTTTGAACCAGCCGGGCGCCCGCTCCAGCGGGGTCAGCGTCGCGTTTTCCGGCACGGCGCCCAATCGCCTGCCAGCCGGTCTTTCGCGGAAGTTCAGGCGGTGCTTGGTCCTGATCATGCAGCTGCCCGCGCTCGCGCTCCTGTCTTGCGAAACTTGCGCCTGCGAAACCTGCGCCGGTTGCGCCACCGGCTGAGATGGCGGCGTCGGAGCGGGAGGCGCCGCTGGTCCGGGCATCAGCACGACGGTGCCGGGGCGGTCGATGGTCGCGCAGATCATGCCGGCCTCGCTGGAAACCGGCAGTTCCGAGACGCTTCGCGGAGCGGTGGCCGCGTCGAGGAAGCGGAAGCTGCCGCCGGCTCTTTGGAAGCAGACTTTCGTATCCGGCGTGATCCAGCCCCAGACATCGACGGCGTCGATGAAGCCGGCCGCGATGATGTCGGCATTGCCGATGCCGATGGCGTCGACGCGCTGGCAGGCGGTGCCTTCGCTGCGGTTGCTGACGACAATGCCGGCCGGCATCAAATTCAGGCAGGTCTGGCGCATGGGGATCCTGGTGGGGGGCGGGACCATGGTAGCCTTGGGCTCGGACCGGTCTCGGCTGCTGCTTCCGCCGCCGTTGCTTCCATTGCCGTTTTCTCCATTGCCATTGCTGCCCGTTTCCTCTGGCGGGGAGGCGGTTCTCGCGCCTTCCCAGGCGCCGATATCGCAGTTGCCGCCTTGCGGCCGCGAAGTGCCGAGCTGATCCCGATTGACGCCCGACAGACAAGCGACGGCGTTAGTGTCGGGGTCGAGGGCGGGGCTGTCCTGCCCGAGGGCGTAGTGCGGCGATCTCGGCGATGTCGTAGAACCCGTGCGATCAACCAGCCGCGGATTGCTGCTGCTGACGCCAGCGCCGCAATCACTAGCGCCGAGGATGTTGCCGCTGTTCACGCCGAGGGTATGGGGCGGGTTGCGATTGCAATCCGCGCCGCCGCCTGTATTGCCGTAGACGATGCTGTTGCGCAGCTGCGGGCTTCCTTCATAGACATAGATGCCCGCGCCGTTGGGGGCGGTGTTGCCGGTGATGGTCACGTGGCGGAGGACGACGGTCTTGCCTAAGGCGTCGACATAGATCGCTCCGCCAGTCGCTGTGGCGCTGTTGTCGTAGAAAGTGCTGTTGGTGACGGTTAGATTGCCCCTGGCGTGAATCGCGCCGCCCTCTCTGGCGCTGTTATTGCAGAAGACGCTGTTTGTGACTGTGAGACTGGAGTTGACCTGGACCTCAATCGTCGTGTTAACGAAGGAACCGGTCACCCCTTCATTGCCGCAGATGCGGCTGTTGGCGATGTTGACGGTGGAGCCGCCTTGCACACGGATCGAGTTGTTGCCGTTCTTTCTGCCGCCGGTCAGGATGATGTTGTTCAGGTTGAGCGTTGCCGCCCCCGACACGGAAAAATGGCTGTCGTTCTGATTGGCGTCGATGGTGTAGCGATTGCCATTGATGGTGAGGACGCCGCCGGTGATCTCGAAGTCGGCGCTGATGTCCACGCTGGCGTCCAGGTTGATGGTGTCGCTGCCGCTGCCGGCTGTACAGCCGCCGGTGGCGCTGTCGTTGATGGCGGAGGCGATGGCGTCCGCGAGTGAACAGGAACTGCTGGTGTTGATGATGGCGGCCGAGACCTGGGATACGGACAGCAGCAGGAATATGATGACGGGAATGAGGACTTTTGTGAATGTTCCGGAGTTCATGAAGAACCCCGGGCAAGGTCGATATTTAGCGAGAAATGGGGGGGGGGGGGGGGGGCTGAGAACTGATGTGCTAGGGACGGATCAATGAGTTTCATTGTGAAGCGCTCCTGTGCCGCAAACCGTTTTGACGCGCTTGTCGGAAGAGTGATGCCATACAATACATACTAATGAAAACTTGACCGGAACGCAAGAATTTGGGAGGAGTGGTGAATTCTGTGGATTTTCGGATGCGCGTGACGGCGCGTTCAGAAGTCGCTATAATCCAGCGATCATAGGGAACGCTCAGCAAAATGGAGGCGACATGGAACAGCGAACTTTCGGCAATACCGATTTGACTTGCTCGGCGCTAGGCTTCGGCACCTGGGAGTTGGGCACGACGCAATACGGCGAAATTGATGTTGATGAAGCCGTGCGCGCCGTGCGCATGGCGATCGACCACGGCGTCACCCTATTCGATACCGCCGAAGTCTACGGTCCCTTCACATCGGAAGAACTGCTGGCCCGCGGGCTAGGTGAGCGGCGCAAGGATATTGTGCTGGTGACCAAAGTCGGTTTCGTCTTTCATGATGATCCAGCCATCGTTGGCGACGCCGCCATCGTCGGGCGGAATGCCTCCGCCGCCTACATCACCGAACGGACCGAAGGCTGCCTCAAGCGCCTCAACACGGATTATGTCGACCTTATGCTGATCCACTGGCCCGATATGCAGACGCCGCACGAAGAGACGATTGGCGCGCTGGAGGCGATGAAAGCGGCTGGCAAGATCCGCCACTACGGCGTTTCCAATTACGATGTGCCGATGATGGAAGCCTGCCAGCAGGTCGGCAGCCTGGCGGCCAATCAGGTCGGCTACAACCTCTTTGACCGGCGCGTCGAAGGGGCGGTCTTGCCTTATTGCCGCGAGGCTGGGATTGGCTTCATGGCTTACGGCAGCCTGGCATTCGGCTTGCTTACCGGCGCCTTGACGCCCGACACCGAATTTGCCGAAAACGACTGGCGCGGACGCGGCATGGCATTTGGTTTGCCCTTATTCGAACGGGAGAATTTTCTAAAGGAACTCCGCGTCACCGAGCGGCTGAAAACGCTGGCCGCCGGCTATGACAAGTCAGTGGCCCAACTGGCGCTGGCTTGGGTGCTGAGCCATCCGGCGGTGACTGTCGGCTTGGTGGGCATGCGCAACGAACGCGAATTGAAAGAAAATATCGCCGCCGTCGACTGGCGCTTAACAGACGGAGACCGCGAGGAAATCGACCGCATCTTCGCCGAAGAAGGCGTCCCCACCCATGCCGACTCCCGGCAAATGACGGACACATCCAGAGGCGGCGAGTCACACGCCGATTAAATTCACATGCTTGTAAGGCTTGTCCGATAAAGCAGGAAATGAGAGAAGGTGCTAAATATGAGTAAGTGTCCTCTACCACCAAGGAGCTTACTCATGGATTTAGACACCTTCGTGACGGTATTGTACTGTTTTGTTGACGACTGGTACAAATCGAATGTGAAATTCGATGATTCGCATCGCTTGGGACGTCCGCAGCGCATGACAGATGTGGAGATACTAACACTTGTGATAGCCGGTCAATGGCGAGTTGGCGTCCCTTGGCGGTCAGAGCGTGGTTTGGTGCGCTATATGCGGATCCACGGTCTGAGCTGGTTTCCTACAATGTTGCAACATAGTCAATTCAACCGGCGAGCGCGACAGGTTTGGCGAGAGTTGGTTCTGTTGCAACAAGAACTGAGTCAGATTCTCAGTAAGGATGCGATGTACGAGGTTGTGGATTGTACACCCGTGCCGCACTGTAGTCTGGGCCAAGCTATCAGCCATGATCGCCATTGGCTGTTCGGCAAGAAAGGTCGCGGGGGCAATCATGGCGGCTGGTTCTACGGGGAGCAGCTGTTGCTCTGCGCCAGCGATAGCGGCATCATCACCGGTTGGATGCTCGGTCTGGCAAACATTGACGACCGCTGGATGATGGAAGCCTTGTTGAGCAGCCGAAAAGGAGATATGCGGCTGACTGAACCGCCATTGCCTAAGCACAGAACCTACAAACATCGCCATATCCCAGTGCCTGAATCCTTCAGCCCGGCGATAACTGCGGGGCGTGACCGCGGCTTGCCCTTTCTTGCCGATGGTGGATTCAGTGGTAAACGACGGATCGATCACTGGCGTGTCGAATATGGCGCTGAAGTCATTGCGCCGCGAGCTAGCAACATCAAAGGGGATCGACCCGGCAAAATCATGCGCTGGCTGCGCAAACGCCGACAGATCATCGAAACGGCGATTGCCAGACTCACTCAAACCTTTGATTTGCATCACGTCAACGCACACAGCGAAGACGGAATGCTAGCGCGAATAGCGGCTAAAATGGCTGCCTACAACGTTGGCGTCCACTTCAATCGCCAATGTGGACGACCAGATGGGGCGTTGGCAACCCTCATATGTTAATTATCGGACAAGCCTTGTAGGGGCGACCTAGTAGGTCGCCCGCTGGATTACTCAAAAAGCGCGCTGTCAAACGGGCGATATGGTAGGTCGCGTAGACACTGACCGTCTATCGCCCCTACAACTTAGCCTTCCTGCAATCCCGCCGGCGCCAACTCGCCGATGGATCGCTCCAATTCTGTCGACGAACGCGCGGGTTCGTCTTCGAGGATGGGCTCCGGATTGGCGCTCGCGGGCAGCGGCGTGTCGTATTCGTAGTCGGGCTCGCGCTTCTGCCGATCCCAAACCTGGCGCATTTCTTGCCAGGCGCCGATTAACGTGCGCGGCGCCGGCATGTCATCCTTGATCTCTTGGTAGAGCGTGCCGAGGTTGTAGCAAGGCACGCCGGCGTACATGTGGTGTTCGATATGCCAGTTCATGCGCCAGTACAAGAACGAAAATAGCGGATTCAACTTGACCGAGCGCGTATTCTTGCGGAAGTCGCGGCTGTGTTCGCGCAAGCCGCAATGCTGCGTCAGACCGACAAAATACGAAAGCCAGTTGCCGATGAAAGCCGGCAGAGTGAGCAGCAGCGGCAGCACCCACCAACCGCTGACGATGGCGACGATCAGCACAGTTCCGTGGAATGCCAGCAAACAGCGCGACCACAGAATCGACCGCCGATGCTGCTCCGGCTGATCTGTATGCAGCGCCGACAGCCATTCGTTGATTGGCGCCCGCTCGTCTTCAGGTACCCGCCCGACCGCTCCCAAGGCGGTGATGATCAGGGTCGAGATGAAGCCGCCTTTGCCGAAGACGCGCCCGCGCTGCGTCAAAAGATTGATGCTGAACATCTGCAAAATGAAGGACGACGCGAGCGATGGCTCCAGCGGCAGCAGATTCTCGCGATCGCCCTCCGGGTGCAGCGTGTAGCGATGGTGATAGGTATGGCTGCTGGCGTAATCGAAGGCGTCCCACCAGCCGATCAAACTGAAGAGATAGAGAAAGAACTTGTTGAGCCATTTGGTCTTGAAGACGGTGCCGTGCCCCAACTCATACGGCGCCGTGCCGGTGAAGAAGCTGGCCACCGTGCCGTGAAAGAACAACGCGACCAGCATCGCCAGCCATAACTCGTTCCACCAAAAGCCGAAAACCAGCGCGCCCGTGAGAATGAAAAGCGCGGCATGCCCGCCAGCCTGAAACCAGCCCTGGGCGTCGCTCCGCCGCGAAAGCTCGCGCAGCCGCCCCGGCTTCATCGGGCAGCGATACCAATCGACGCGCAGCGTCTTCCGAACTTCAGCAAGGGGTTGATATGTCATTGCCGCACTCTGCTCATGTCCTGCATCCTTAATTGAATGTATTCTAGCCTTAATTGACGGATAATTCATCTTTAACCGCGCCCCGCCCAGGGCAATCGCATCAAATTGATCGAAGCAGCTGAAGCAAGAAATCGTTATCCATCGCTGCGCGGAAGCGTTTTTGCCGTAAGCTGCTTTTGCCTGTGTCACGCTTGAGCAGATTCAAAGCTATAGCGCGCAAGGTTGCCATATTTTCGGAGCTTTCGCCGTCTCGGATGCGAGAATAATCTTCGCCGAAAGTGACATCCAAGACCCAATGGCAACTGTTTTCGATTGCCCAGTGACGCCGGGTTGCCTGCAAGATAACGGCGGCAGACGCCTGAAGGCTACTGATGTAATAGGCTGTCTGGTGGCTAATCTGCCCGTTATGACGGCGCTCTCGCTGGACACGGATAAGGCTACGCAGGTCAGCCCATCCCTGATAGTGGCGAATATACTCAAAAGCTTTGGGATCACTGAGCACCCAGCATTTCCGTATTTCAATCCGTCCCCTTGACTTGTTAGTCGTTTTGTCGAAGGCACAGTCCATGCCTTCAAATCCATGTTTGTCACCATAGCTGAACCAATCGGCCATGTCCTGCTTTAGATTCTCTTGGTTGCCTTTGACCTGTAGAATGTAATCCGCTTTCTCGTCCCGAATCGCTTGCGCAATCTTGGTTTGACATCCCAAAGCGTCTATTGTCACAATGCAACCGGAAATATCCAGCAGACGCAGCAACTCAGGAATGGCCGTCATTTCATTGGATTTATCAGCCACTTTGCGCTGTCCTAATACCAAGCCATTTTCACTTGCCCAAGCACTGACCAAATGGATAGCCGCTTTGCCGCGCATCTTGTCGTGGCTGCCGCGCAAGGTTTTGCCATCAAGCGCAAGCACTTGTCGCTTATTGACTGCAAACACCGACTCCACCCAGCGCATAAAGCAACGCTGGAACGCCTCATGATTGATCCTGGCAAATACATAGCCGAAGGTATCATGCGATGGAATGCCATGCTCTAACTTCAGAAACTGGCGAAACCAAGCCTCTTTCGCTTTGCCTACGGTTTCGATGCCAACCCAACTATCCGCGCCACAGAGCACCGCGCAAATGGCGATGATAATGATATCGAGCAATTTATGGTCACAGCGTCCCTCTATTCGCGGATCGGGCAGATCAGCAAAACATTCCTCTAAATTCAATCCTCTACCTTTTGACATGAGGCAACTCCTCTTTTTGCCTCAGTGTCTCCCCAAAATGATTTTGATGCGATTGCCCTGGCGCCCCGCCAGCGATGGTAGCGGCGCATTGACAATCTGTGTTACCATTTAAGCGAACAGAAGCTTTGGATAAAGGAAAGTGATAAAGATGATTCGCAGATTGTGTCTAACCATGCTGTTCGTGTTTTTGCTGAGCTTGCTGGCGGGGATCGCCGTCGCGCAAGACGCCGTCAGCATCACCATTCGCTGTATCGCCAGCCCGCCGGAAGAAGATTGGCGCTGCAACAATTTCGCCAGTGTAGAAGCCGAAGTAGAAGCCGCACTTGGCATTGATATTGAGTTGAACCTGATTCAGGACAACGCTAGCTGGGGCGACTACAAGAATGAGTTTGTTCTGGCTTCGGAAGCGGGTGAAGCGCCCGATATCATCTTGTCCGGGCACGAGGATATTGGCGCCTGGGCGCCGGCCGGGTTCATCATCCCGCTGGATGACGTGATCCCCATGCACAGCGAATTCGAGGATATCGTGCCCTCGCTCTGGGATTCGCACGGCTACGCCGGTCAGATCTGGGGTATCCCGCAGGACGCCGAAGCGCGCCCGATATTCTACAGCAAGCTCTTGCTGCGTGACCTGGGCTGGAGCGAAGAAGATATCGAGTCCTTGCCCGATCGCGTCGCCGCCGGCGAGTTCACCTTCGCTGATATGTTGGCGACTGCCGAAGCCGCCATTGATGAAGGCGTTGTTGATGCCGGCAACGGCTGGTGGCATCGCCCAAGCAACGGACCCGACTTCCTCTACTACTACTACGGTCATGGCGGTGAAGTCCTCGATATGGAAGGCAACCTGGTCGTGGACCGCGATGCCTTGGTCGCCGCTTACGAACTCTTGGGTGGCGCGGTTGAATCAGGCGTGCTGCGGTCCGACATCATCGGTCTCGATTGGAGCGAAGTTTGGCACCCGACAGTGGGGCAAGCCGAAACCGTGCTCTTCGCCGCCGGCGGCACCTGGAATTGGCCCAACTGGGCGATCAACTATGTTGCCGACAGAGGCGGGGATGAATATCTCTTCGAAAACGTCGGGCTGACGCTGATTCCGGCGATGGGCACAGGCAAAGCCATCACCTTGACGCACCCGCTGACCTATATGATCAGCAGCGGCAGTGAGCATCCCGATGTCGCCCTGGCCTTGATCGCGGCGATTACCACGCCCGAGCACAACAATAAACATGCCATCGACAGCTTCCATTTGGGCATTTTGAATGCGCAGTTGGAATCCGAGGCTTACGCCAATAACCGGCTTTTGAGCAGCGCGCACTACATGCTTGACCATACGACCTCGCTGCCCAATCATCCGGGTTGGAACGCCTGGTCGGGCGCTTACTTCCTGGGCATACAGGCGGTTGAAACGGGCGAAGCCGACGCGGAGGGCGCCGCTGATATCGCCATCGCGCAAATGCAGAACGAATTGGGCGACGGCATCACGGTGCGCTAGCCGATCCGGGCTGTATTCTGTCTTACACTGTAGGGGCGAGCCGCCGTGTCGCGTAGACACTGACCGCCGCTCGCCCGTACAAAGTTCGTCTAACAAAATGATCTGTAGGGGCGACTCTGTGAGTCGCCCACAGATCCAGCCAACTCATGTCCCAACCTAGCTCTAAACCTAAATCATCGGCTGCTGTCGAAGCGAGCCGACGCAACGCCCTCAGATCGTATTTGGGCGCCTATGGCTTCATGGCGCCGGCCGGCGTTCTCGTCATCATCTTCTTTCTGATTCCGGTCGCCATCGTGCTCTACTTGAGCGTCACCAATCTGGCGAGTTCCAACTTCACCTCAGACCTCGCCAAGATGGAATTCGTTGGACTCAAGAATTATGAAACGCTGCTCAACGATCAGTTCGCGCGCAAGATCTTCTTTAATACGATTTTCTACGTCTTGGTCACGCTCTCGCTATTTAATGTTTCGCTGGCGCTAATTGTTTCCCTGCTGACGACGCATATTGATCGCAGCGCCGGTTTTTTGTTTCGGGCGCTGTGGATATTGCCGCGCATCACCTCGCCGGTCGTCTACATCCTCATCTGGAAGCGGATGACGGCGGAAGCGCCCTTTGGGATTCTCAACCAATTCAATGAAGCGCTGGGACATCCGACTTTCAACTACGTAGCAACCAATCCCTGGGTTTTCGTGGTCGTGGTGAACGGCTTCATCGGCGTCTCCTTCGGCATGATCATATTCACCTCCGCCATCGAGTCGATCCCCAAGGATTTGCTAAACGCCTCGCTGGTTGACGGCTCCTCAAGATTGCAGCGCATCCGTTATGTGATCCTGCCTTTGATCCGCTGGCCCCTGCTCTTCGTGGTCACTTATCAGACCTTGTCGCTCTTGACCTCATTCGTCGAGATTCAGCTATTGACCGATGGGGGACCGGGCTTGTATCGCACCGAAGTCTGGTCGCTGACCGCTTATCATCGCGCGCTGTCCAATTATTTCGGCAACGCCCAATGGGGTTATGGCTCGGCTTTCGCTGTCCTTCTGGTCGTGATCGGCGTCGTGCTCGCCGTCGTTTATATGCGCGTATTCCGCTTTGATGAATTGATCGCCGAGCCGCGGGTGGAGGCGCTATGACTGCGCGCGCAGACCGCTTCGAGCCAGGCAAACTCAAAGTTGATGAAGCGCCACCGTCGCTTCAACGGGATCTGCTCGATGCGCTGCGGCTGGGGCTAATCAGCATTCTTGTCATGCTGGGCGCCGCCTTCTTTTTCAGCGGCATTGTGCACCCGCTCTTCGCGCTCGGCAGCGTCGAAGAGACGGTCACGGATGTGCTGACGCGCCTTGCCCTGCTCGCGCTGCCCTTCGTCGCCTATATCGCCGCCGCCAGCGTCGCCCGCTGCCATGTGCCTACGAACATTGCCCGGGCGCTGGGCTTGGCGCTGAGCTGCACCGTCGTTTTGTTTGCCGTTATTTCAGCCGGGCATTATGCGCTGAGTTACGGCGTCTTCGCCCCGCGACCATCCCTGGAGATGTCGCTCAGCCAGACGGAAGCCGGCATTCGCGTGGATGCCATAGTCGCCGGCGGCGCAGCGGATGTCGCTGAAATCGAGGTGGGCGATGTCATCACAGCGATCCGGCGCGACCAGGTGGACCTGGCTGCTTTCAACCGGCGCCTTGGCCAATCGGAAGAAGACGCGCCTCTGCGTCTGCGCTTCTTCCGCGGCGAAGAAGAAATGCAGGAGACGGTCCGCGTCGTTCTGGTATCCGACAAGCAGTTGCGCTTCTTGATTCCCGGTCTGGTCCTGGGGCTCGTCTTCACCGCCGTCATTGTTTTCTTGCCCGGTCATTGGGCGCCTTATATCGCGCTAGTCGGCTTGCTCGCGCCCTTAATCGTCGGCTACCTCTGGGTGATCATCGCGACATTTTCCTACCGCACCGAAGGGATATTGCCACTGGACGGAAACGACAACGTGGGTGGCCTTACGTTAGAGAATTGGGAATCGATATTTGTCGGCAATATCGCCGGCTTGGAATTCAATATCGTGCCCATCTTCATGACCTCCCTGGCAATCGCCGTTCTCATGACCTTCATTGTGCTGCTGGTTTCATCCATGGCCGGCTATGCTTTGTCGCGGATGCACTTTCCCGGCCGGCGCTTTTTCCTCTCCTTTACGTTGATTCTGCACGGCTTCCCCGCTATCACCTTGCTTATCCCCATATTCTTCGTCCTTCTCCGGCTGGGCGAGATTCCCATTATCGGCGATATGATCGGATTCAATACCATCGGCGGCATCGCCTTGGTGATGGTCGCCTTTCAGCTTCCGCTGGGCGTCTGGCTGATGAAAGGCTTCTTCGACAATATTCCCTGGGATATGGAACGCTCCGCGCTGATCGACGGCGCCTCGCGCTTCCGCACTTATTGGGAGATCCTGCTGCCGCAGATTCGACCCGGCTTGCTGGCGCTGGGCATCTTTGCTTTCATCGGCGGCTGGAACGCCTACATTATCCCCGCCACTTATTCCATTGGTTCGGGCGTGAGCAATCTGCCGGTTTTTCTTGAAGAGTTGATTGACGCAACCGCGCCGGTGGATTGGAATCAGGTGGCGGCGGTCGGGCTCTTCCAGTTGATCCCGATCTTCATCTTCTTCATTTTCGCCCAGGAATACCTATTGAACATTTACGCCGGCGGCACGAAGGGAAGCTCGTAAAGCCGCTTTGCCGGGAGCGCTGGACAATGGAAATTCGAATCGACAATCTGACGAAAAAGTTCGGCGATGTGGTCGGCGTGGAAGACCTGACACTGCACATCGACGATGGCGAATTTGTTGCCTTTCTCGGTCCCTCCGGCTGCGGCAAGACCACCACGTTATTGACCCTGGCCGGCATCTACAAACCGACCGACGGCCTCATCCGCTTCGGCGATCGGGTGGTCAATACAGTGCAACCGAAGGACCGCAACATCGGCATGGTCTTTCAGAGTTACGCCCTCTATCCCCACATGACGATATTCCAGAACATCGCCTATCCGCTCAAGCTGAAGAAAGTGCCAAAAAACGTCCAGAACGACCAAGTGCGGCAGGTTGCCAATGTCATGGGCATTGGTGAATTGCTCGATCGCCGGCCCGGGCAGCTTTCCGGCGGGCAGCAGCAGCGGGTCGCCTTGGGCCGCGCCTTGGTCAAGGAACCCGACGTGTTGCTCTTTGACGAACCGCTCTCCAATCTGGACGCGCGCCTGCGGCTTACCATGCGTGGGGAGATAAAGCACTTGCAGAAAAACCTGGGCATCACATCGATTTATGTCACGCACGATCAGGTGGAAGCGATGACCATGGCCGATCGCATCGCGGTGATGAACGGCGGGCATTTACAGGCTTTTGACTCGCCCGATGAACTCTACGACCGGCCCAAGACGCGTTTCGTCGCCGGCTTCGTCGGCAACCCGCCGATGAATTTCATCGATGTGCAGGTCTCGCAAAGCAACGGGCATTTTCTCGCCGAAGCCGATTCGATTCAATTGCCAGTGGGCGCGGAACGTGGCGCGCCGCCCGCCGGGCATGGGGGACCGGTGGTCATGGGCATTCGGCCCGAAGATATTCAAATCGTCGACGAGGGCGATGTGACCGGCGAAATATTTGTGGTGGAACCGCTGGGGCGCGAAGATCTGATTGATGTGCGCGTCGGACCACATGGTTTCATTTTGCTGGCCGACACCGAAAAACAGCACCGCGCCGGCGAACGCGTCTCGCTGAACTTCGATATGACGCAGACGCAATTCTTCGACCCGCAGACGGAACGCTCGCTGCTTTGGCGCCAGTGAATATCCACCGCCTGGATGCACAGCTTGAGAACCTCCGGCAGTCGTCGCCGTTGGATGCCGATGGCGCGCTTGCCCGGCGCTATGCCCCTATCATCCATTTTGACGAGCGCGAACCATTCTTCCCCTCGGTCGTCGGCTATACGATATTTCCCCAAGGCGCTCCATCGGCGTCCTTTCCACGAGACATAGAACTGACGGCGGAGACCGCCTTCGCCATAGAATACGCCATCTGGTGGGACTGGGATATTCAGCATCTCTATGAGCTGGAGCATATCTGGGTCTTTGTGAACGCTGACGGCAAGATAACGGATGCCGAGGCGAGTTGGCACGGCCGCTACCACCGGATGCGCGACGAAACGGGGCGGCTGCCCTTGCGCGAAGGCCGGCTGGCGCTGCACTCAGAACCGGGCAAGCACGCTTTCGCGCCATCGCCGGAATGGCTGCTGAGGCGCCGGACGAAGACGGTTGCCAGCTGCGGAGTCCGCGCAGGCGCGATGGCGGTGCATGTCACGCCGCTTTTCGAAGGCGTCATTCTTGACGATACGCCGCTGAACAACCGCCTGGTACACACTTGGCTCGAGCGACAGCAGTTCAAGCCATGCTTTGCCTTCAATAACAGTTTCGATCTCCGTTCCGCCATCTTCGTCCGCTGCGCTCAACTGCTCGATTGGATACCGGCACGCGTTTCCGCCTGGCTCGACTACCTGGCCGCGAACATCCCGCCGGAAGAGCGGCGCTTCTTGCGCATCGCCCATCGCGGCGCATCCGCTTATGCCGCGGAAAACTCGCTCGCCGCCATTCGCGCGGCCGCTGACCTAGGCGCCGATTTTGTCGAAATTGATATCCGTATGACGGCGGATGATGTCCCGGTCGTGATCCACGATGGCAGCCTGAAGCGTACGCACGGCATCGACGGCGATGTGTCGGACCTGACGATGAGCGATCTTCGTCAATTGACGGCGAATGCGAACGGGATTGCCAGCTTTGATGAGGCTCTCAAGTCTTGCCGCGAGCTCGGATTGGGGCTCTATCTCGATGTCAAGCGCCTCACATCTGGCGGGGCGCGTTCAATGTTTGTATCGCTCGACGCTCATTACTTTATGAAGCGCACGATCTTCGGCGCCTTCCGCCCCGATTATCTGGCGGATATCAAGGCGGCGCGCCCCGACGCCAGGACGTCTATACTGTTTGGCGCGGTCGATATCGACCCGGTGAAGCTGGCGCAATCCATCAAAGCTGATTACGTGCATCCCTGCTGGGAGCATCGCGCCGAGCAGCCGCATCGTTTGTTGACGCCCGCTTGGATCGAGGCGGTGCGACAGGCGAATCTGGGCATCGTCTGCTGGCACGAAGAGCGCCCGGCGGAGATCGCCGCTTTGCGCGCGCTGGGCGTCGATGCGATTTGCTCGGACAAGCCAGAACTTCTGTTGCGGACTGAGGAATGGCGAGGCGGGCCATGACAGCGGATATCTTGTTTCCAACCAGCGTCATCGGCAGCTTGCCGCGGCCGAAATGGGTGATTGATCTGCTGCTGGCGCATCAGGACGGCTTAATTGACGACGAGGCTTTGGACGAATCGCTCGACAAAGCGATCGGCTTCGCGATCGGATTGCAGGAAGCGGCTGGCATCGACATCATATCCGATGGCGAGTGGCGCCGAATCGGTTATTTCGAAGTCTTTGCCCAGATGGTCGAAGGCTTCCGGCAGGCGGAATATCAGACGCAAGCGCTGGCGCCCGAGTTGCTGCCAGATACGGGGCTGTCTCCGCCGCAGCAATGGACGCTGAAAGAATTCAAGCAGGCGCTCGTGGTGGAGCGAATGACATATTCGCGTCCGATTGCGGCGCAGGGCGCTGGCTTTCTTCAGCAAAGCAGCGAGCGCATGACCAAGGTCGCCTTGCCTTCACCGCATATGATCGGCGGGCGCCTCTGGCATCCGGCATACTCCAGCGAGGCTTATCCAACGCGCCGCGATTTCATCGAAGCCGTCATCCCGATTCTGCGCGAGGAGGTGATCGCCCTGCGCGCCGCCGGCGTCGATGTGGTTCAGTTCGACGATCCCTGGCTCTGCTTCTTCGTCGACCCGGAACACCGGGCCAGATTTGACGATCCCGATGCCGAGATTGAACAGGCAATCGATGACCTCAATCGCGTTTTGGATGGCATCGGCGGGGTCAAGACCGCGCTCCATGTCTGCCGCGGTAATCGCGCCCGCACTGTTTACGCGAGCGGCGATTACGAGCCGATCATGCCCCATCTGCTGCGGGCGGAGGTCGACCAGTTGGCGATGGAATTCGCCGTGTCGCAAGCCGGTGATGTGGCGATTTTTGAACGATTCCCCACCGATAAGGAGATTGGCTTGGGCGTGGTCGATGTGCGCGGCGAAATCGCGGATACGCCTGAACTCATCGTCGAACGTGCCGAAAAGGCGCTGCGCTACTTGAAGCCGGAACAGGTCGCGCTCAACCCGGATTGTGGCTTCGCGCCCACCAGCACCAACCCGATCTCGCTGGAAGAAGCCTATCACAAGCTCCGCGCCATGTCGCAGGCGGCGGACATGCTGCGCGAGCGCTACGCCTGATTGTTCCTTGTTGGCTGTCGGCTATTGGGTCAACAGATAGGCGATAATTTGGCCGACCTGTTCCGGCGACATTCGCTCGGCAAAATTGGCCGGCATGGCATTCGCGTAACCCTCGACCAGGTAAGCGCCCGGGCTGACGATCGACTCATACAGGTATTCCGGGCTGGGCAGGGGCGCTCGTCGTTCGCCGGCGCGGATGGCGATGCCCTCGAAGCGCGGCGCGACGCGTTCATTGCCCAGGACGTGGCAAACGCCGCATTGAAAAGCCTCAATCAGCGCTTCGCCTTCAGCGGCCGAGGCGCCCTCAATAGCGGCTGCAACTTCGGTCGCGTACGCCTCCGCGTCGACAGACTGCGGCCTGAGCGATCCGGCTGCGTTGGCGGCGACAATGGCGGCGGCGAACAGCGCTGTGATCAAGAACAGCAGCGCAATCGTGATGAAAACCGCCAGCCGAGGTCCTTGCGCGTTTGAATCCGATTCAGCCACACGAGACGTCCTCTCAGAAAATCAGGCGGTCCACGATCATCGCCAGGAATAGGAGCGCCAAATAGAGCGAAGAATACTTGTATAGGACTCTCGCTGTCGCCTTGTTCGCCCGCCGGATAAGCTTAGCCGCCAGCCAGATTAACAGCAGACCGAGAAACGTCGCGGAGGCTAGATAGATGCTGCCCAACATCGGCGGCGCCCCCGGCAGCAGCAAGAGCAGAGCCGGAGCCAGGCTGATGATCACTAGCTGAATGGTGTAAAACAAGATTTGAAAACGGGTAACGCGTTCGCCGCGCGCCACGGGCATCATGGGGATATCCGCGGCCGCATAATCTTTGTTGACCAGAATCGCCAGCGCCCAGGAATGAGGCGGCGTCCAGTAAAACACAATGGCGAAAAGGATGAAGGCTTGGGGCTGAAGAGAGCCGCTTGCCGCCGCCCAGCCGACCAGCACCGGCATAGCGCCAGCGCCGCCGCCAATCAAGATATTGACGACCGTATTGCGCTTCAATACCAGCGTGTAAATGATCAGATAGTAAAGGGCGCCAGCCAAGGCAAGGAGCGCAGACAGCCAATTGACGAACAAGCCCAGGATCAGCACGGAAGAAGCCACCAAAGCCAGGCCGAATACGAGAGCGCGGCCGGCGGGAAGGCGCCCCGATGGGATGGGACGGCGATTGGTGCGCGCCATCTTGGCATCGAGTTCGCGGTCCAGGTACTGGTTCAACGCGCTCGCGCCGCCTGCCGAGAGCAAGCCGCCAAGGATCGTGAACAGTAAAATATCGGGCGGCGGAATGGCCTTCGTGGCGACAATCATGCTCGTGAGACAGGTGAAAACCAGCAGCAGTACAATGCGCGGCTTCATGAGCTCAATGTAAACGCCGGGCGAAACGTCGTAGGCGAAGCTGTTGCGAATCGTTTGTATCATGCTGGCCTCACTCAATGGTTTGTGAAGTGCTCTTATTGTTGTATTCGATTACGGCCAGAATGATGAGCAATCCCCAGACCGCTGCCGCCAGCCCGACATGAATGGCGCCCCAAGCCGCGCCAGCCGCGCTGAAGATGAACATAGCGCCCACGCCGATCTGCAGAACAAAGACAAAAGCCGCCGCCATCGCCAATTGCCGCGCGAGCGTCTCCGCCCGATTCTGAATGACTTGCCTGAGGAGGATAAGCAAGGAGATCGCCATCGCCGCCACTGACCAGCGATGTATCATGTGAATGACTGCCAGCATGCCCTGTTCGATTGGCAGCGCCGCGCCCGCATCGCACAGCGGCCACTCGGTGCAGGCCAACGTGGCGCCGCTCCCGCGGACCAAGGCGCCCGTCAAAATGATGAGCAGGGCAATTGCCGCGTTAAGCATACTGAGCGAGGCGCCAGTCTTAGCCGGAAGCGGCTGCTTCGGGTGATGCCAGGCCAATGTTGGCGCCGCGAGCAACGATGCCAACAGCAGCATAGCGACGCCGAGGTGCAGCGTCACAAATGTTGGCGGCAATTCCAGAAAGACGACGATGGCGCCCAAGCCGCTTTGCACGACGAAGAGAATGGCGGCCAAGATCGTCATGTTCAGGACGCGCTTGTCGGCCCTTCGGTAGTGGCGCCAGGCAAGGGCGAGCGTCGCCATGCCAAAGAATCCGATCAGCATCGCGAAGAGGCGATGCAGCCACTCGATCCAGGCGGTGATGTTATCCAGTGGCGGGAACACCGTGCCATTGCAGAGGGGCCAATCGGTGCCGCAGCCCAAGCCGGAATCCGTCACGCGAACCACCGCGCCGAACACGATCAACCCCCAGGTGAGCGCCGCGGTAGATAAAGACCAGAACAGAAAAGCTGAAGATATCGGTGTCACCCGACTTCGCATAGTCATAATGACCACTCAGATACGATTGCCGCCAGCCTGCTATGCTTAGGCTCGCGCCGATTCCCAAGCCAGCTGACGCCCTTGATTGTAATATTCTTCACAAGCGACTTCAAGATGAACAGCAGCTGAAGGACGAAAGGCCTGTTCGCCGGGAAGAGATTAGACAGTCTCCGCGCTATGTGTTAGATTCTGCTTGCGACTTAAGCGATTGTGAAACGCAAAAATGGAAAGCTCCAAACGTTTCGACCTGTTGGCGAAGCGCGACATCAACAAAGAGACATATGTCGAGCCTTGGCCCGAAGCGGGCTTGATCGTCGCCGACAGCCCCTACGATCCAAAGCCGAGCATCAAGATTGCCGCCGGCTGCGTCGTCGAAATGGATGGCGTGAAACGGGGCGACTTTGACGCGCTGGATATCTTCATCGCCGCGCGGGCGCTGGACCTGGACGTGGCGGAAGCAGCGATGGCGCTGCCGTCGGAGGAATACGCGCGCATGTTGGCCGATATCAACGTGCCGCGCGCGGAGATCGCCCGACTGATCGCCGGCTGCACGCCGGCCAAGTTGACCGACATCATCCGGCACATGAACGTGCTGGAGATGATGATGGGCTTGGCCAAAATGCGCATCAGGCGGACGCCGGCCAACCAGGCGCACGTGACCAACTGGCGCGAGCATCCGGCGCTGCTGGCGGCTGACGCGGCTGAGGCGGCGCTGCGCGGTTTCGCCGAGGTGGAGACCACCGTTCGCGTCGCCCGCTTCGCCCCCTTTAACGCGCTGGCCATCCTGGTCGGTACGCAGACGGGACGGGGCGGCGTGCTGACGCAATGCTCGGTGGAAGAAGCGCTGGGCTTGCGCCTGGCGATGAAGGGCTTGACCAGCTACGCCGAGACGCTTTCAGTCTATGGCACCGAGAAGACATTCGTCGATGGCGACGACACACCCTGGTCGAAGGCATTTCTCGCCTCGGCATATGCCTCGCGCGGCGTCAAAATCCGCTTCACCTCGGGCACCGGCTCGGAAGCGCTGATGGGCCGCGCTGAG
Source organism: Phototrophicaceae bacterium (assembly GCA_965205125.1). Taxonomy (GTDB): domain Bacteria; phylum Chloroflexota; class Anaerolineae; order Aggregatilineales; family Phototrophicaceae; genus UBA6055. The sequence goes on along the minus strand of CBDBFY010000001.1, from coordinate 158,862 downwards.
AAGAAGTCGATGCTCTACCTGGAGGCGCGCTGCCTGCTGGTGGTCAAGGGCGCCGGCAGTCAGGGCGTGCAGAACGGCTCGATTTCCTGCATTGCCTTGCCGGAAGCCTTGCCCGGCGGCGTGCGGGCGGTGCTGGCGGAGAATCTGCTGGCTTCCATGCTCGGCTTGGAAGTGGCGGCCGGCAACGATGCGCTGGCTTCGCATTCCAGCATTCGCAAGACGGCCAAGCTGATGCTGCAATTCATCCCGGGGGCGGATTTCATCTTCAGCGGTTACAGCGCCATCCCCAAGCGCGACAACTTGTTCGGCGGCGGCAACTTTGACGCCGAAGACTTCGATGACTACAACGTCTTGCAGCGCGATATGCAAATAGACGGCGGCGTTCGCCCGATTACCGAAGCCGAGGCGCTATCGATCCGGCGCAAGGGCGCCCGCGCCATACAAGCTGTCTATCGCGAGTTGGGCTTGCCGGCAATTTCGGACGAAGAGATCGACGCGGCGGTCGTGGCGCATGGCAGCGATGACATGCCCGAGCGCGATATCGTGCCTGATTTGGAAGCGGCCGACGCCTTCATGGCTGGCGATGATGACTTTGTCGCCGTTATCCGCGCCTTGCAGAAGACCGGTTTCGCCGATGTCGCCGACAACATCCTGGAGATGGGCCGGCAGCGCATCGCGGCCGATTATTTGCAGCCATCGGCGATATTCGATGCCGGCTTCAAGGTGCAGAGCGCGATTAACGATGGAAACGACTACCTGGGTCCCGGTAGCGGTTATCGCCCGGAAGGGCGGCGCTGGCGTGAGATGCAGGCGATCCCGCAAGCCAAGTCGCCCGAAGGCTTCGTCGACCCGCATGTCGGCGAGCCATTGTCGCGCCTAGCCGAGATCGGACCGGCGGCGCCGGGCAGCGGGCGCGAGCTTGTCCTGGCGCTGGGACCCGCCTTCGGAACCGCTCTCGCGAAGACGATAGGCGGATTGGACCACGAGGATGTGCTTGAAGCGATCTTGGGCGGCGTCGCCGCGGAGGGCATGGTCGCGCGCATCGTCCGCGTTTATCACTCATCCGATTGCGCCGCGATTGGCTACGTCGGCGCCCGCCTGAGCGGCAGCGGCATCGGCATCGGCTTGCAATCCCGCGGCACGGCAGTCATTCATCAGAAAGACCTGGCGCCGCTGAACAACCTGGAGCTCTTCCCGCAATCGCCCAGCCTGACGCTGGCGACCTACGAAAATATCGGGCGCAATGCCGCGCGTTATGCCTTGGGTACTCCGACTGTGCCAGTCGCGGTCGAGATCGACAACGGCGCCCGCCTGCGCCTCATCGTGAAGACGGCTTTGCTCCACCGTCGTGAAACCGACGAAGTCCGCCCCGACCAGCCGCCGATGGAATTGCGCTTCGACTGGGAGCCCGAGTCTTGACGGAAACGAAGAGCAGATATCCCCTGCGCGATAACGGGTCCGATGCGGTACTGACCCACAGCGGGCGCGCGCTTAGCGAAATCACCGCCGAGGCCATCGCTTCGGGCGAGCTCACCGGCGATGATCTGCGCACCCATGCCGACACCCTGCGCAAACAGGCGGCGATCGCGCGCGACGGCGGCTATCCACAGTTGGCGGCGAATCTTCTGCGGGCGGCGGAACTGACCGATGTGCCCAACGAGGAACTGCTCAAGATTTACGAACTGCTGCGCCCCGAGCGCGCTACATTCGACGAGCTGCTGCGGCTGGCGGACTATCTGGAAGAGACTTACGACGCCGCGGAGAACGCCGCCTTCATTAGGGACGCGGCTGCCGTCTATTGCGAGCGAAACCTGTTGCGGCGCTAGAATAAGAAATCTTTGTAGGGGCGACCTATCAGGTCGCCCGCGCATGTGACATCCCGCGGAAGGGCGACCCACTGGCTCGCCCATACAGCACATCATTTTTTGAGGATGCCAAATGACTGACCAGCCGCTCGAATCCCATATCAACACGCATTCCCGCCCATCCGACCTGCGCATCACCGACCTGCGTATCGTCAATCTCGAGCCGCTGCCTTTCGACGTCACGCTGCTGCGGCTGGATACCAATCAAGGCATCAGCGGCTACGGCGAAGTCCGCGATGGCGCCAGCCCGACCTACGCGCTGCTGCTCAAATCGCGGCTGCTGGGCGAAAACCCCTGCAATATCGACAAGCTCTTCCGCAAAATCAAGCAGTTCGGCTATCACGGGCGGCAGGGCGGCGGCGTCTGCGGCATCGAAATGGCGCTCTTCGATCTTGCCGGCAAGGCTTACGGCGTCCCCGCTTATCAACTGGCTGGCGGCAAGTTTCGCGACAAAGTACTGATCTATAGCGATACCGACACGGTCGCCGATGGCAGGGCGATGGGCGAGCGGCTCAAAGGGCGCATGGACGCCGGTTTCAAGTTCCTCAAGATGGATATCGGTATTGCCTTGCTGGAAGGGATCGAAGGCGCGGTTGCGGCGCCGCCGGGCGCGCTCCAACGGCGCGATGTCATGCACCCCTTCACTGGCATCCAACTCACCGATATCGGCATCGACTATCTGGTTGAATATGTGCGGCAGGTACGCGCGACTATCGGCTACGAAATCCCGCTGGCGGCTGATCACTTCGGGCATATCAATGTCGAATCCTGCATCCGGCTGGGCCAGGCGCTGGATCAATTCTCGCTGGCTTGGTACGAAGATATGATCCCCTGGCAGCTGACCGAGCAGTGGCGCCAGTTGAAACAGTCGGTGCTCACGCCTGTCTGCACCGGCGAGGACATCTATTTGAAAGAGGGCTTTAAGCCCCTGCTGGATGCCGGCGCCGTCTCGGTGATCCATCCCGATCTGGCGACATCGGGAGGCATCATGGAAACCAAGAAGATCGGCGATCTGGCGCAAGAGTACGGCGTGCCGATGGCGATGCACATGGCCGGCTCGCCCGTCTCATTCCTGGCTAACGTGCATTGCGCCGCCGCGACCGAGAACTTCTACGTGCTGGAGAACCACTCGGTCGATCTGCCCTGGTGGAGCGATCTCATCGATGGCATCTCAAAGCCGCTGATCGTCGATGGCTACGCGCCCGTGCCGGAAACGCCGGGCTTGGGCTTCGGTGAGCTCAATGAAGAGGTCATAAGGTCGCACATGGATCCGACGCGCCCCGAGGGTTACTTCGAGCCGACTGACCGCTGGGACGAAGAGCGCTCGCTGGATCACCTTTGGAGTTGACATGCGCATCCGCGAAATCCACATCATCCCGGTCGCCGTGCCCGATCCGCCTCTGCTGAACGCCGCGGGACTGCACGCGCCCTACGCCCTGCGCATCATCGTCGAAATTGTCAGCGATGACGGGCTCTCCGGCTGGGGCGAAATACCCGGCAGCGAGGCAACGCGCGCCGCCCTGGAATCGGCAGCCGATCCTCTCATCGGCATGGACCCCTGGGCGCTCAACGTCATCTTCGCGAAACTGGAATCACTGGCGACGCCTGACGAGCGCGGCGCGACCCCCTGGGATCAGCGGACCGGCGTGCATGTGAAAAGCGCCATTGAAGTCGCCTGTTATGATCTGATGGGAAAGTCCGTCGGGCGCCCCGTCGTTGACCTGCTCGGCGGTCCCGCTCGCGAGCGTGTGCCCTTCGCCGCTTATCTCTTCTACAAATATGAAGGCGCCGGCGGTGAATTCGGCTTCGAGCGCGAGGGGTCGGCAAGCGGCTGGTGCGCGGCGCGGGGAGAGGCGGCGCTTGAACCGGCAGGCATCGTCGCCCAAGCGGGGGCGATGGTTGAGCAATACGGTTTCAAATCGATCAAGCTCAAGGGCGGCGTTTTTGAACCGCAGCAAGAGGTTGATGCCATCCTGGCTCTGCGCGAAGCCTTCGGAGCGGACGTGCCGCTGCGCCTGGATCCCAACGCCATCTGGCGCGTCGAGACCGCGATCGCCGCGGGAAGACAGCTCGAAGGCGCGCTGGAATATTATGAAGACCCCGTCCGCGGGCAGGAGAATATGGGGGCGGTGGCGCGCGCGCTTGATATCCCGCTGGCGACCAATATGTGCACGACCTCCTTCGCCGATCTGCCGGGCAGCGTCGCCCATCAATCCGAAGCGATCATCCTCTCGGATCATCACTTTTGGGGCGGCTTCCGCGCCTCGCTTGATCTGGCGCGCTTCTGCGATGTATTCGGGCGCGGCATGTCGATGCATTCCAACAGTCACCTGGGCATTTCGCTGGCGGCGATGACGCATCTGGCCGCCGCCGTGCCCAACTTGACCTACGACTGCGACAGTCATTATCCCTGGCAGGATGGCCACGATCTGCTCGTTGAGCCGCTGCATTTCGAGGATGGCGCCATCGCTGTGCCGCGCAGGGCTGGATTGGGCATTGAGGTCGATCGCGATAGACTTGCGCAGCTGCATCAGCAATACTTGAAATGCGGCTTGACCGAGCGCAACGACGAAATTGAGATGCAAAAGGTTCAGCCCGGCTGGACCTTCCAGGCGACGCGCTGGTAATCACATTTGGCGAAACTGTAAGGCTTGTCCGATAAAGCAGGAAATGAGAGAAGGTGCTAAATATGAGTAAGTGTCCTCTACCACCAAGGAGCTTACTCATGGATTTAGACACCTTCGTGACGGTATTGTACTGTTTTGTTGACGACTGGTACAAATCGAATGTGAAATTCGATGATTCGCATCGCTTGGGACGTCCGCAGCGCATGACAGATGTGGAGATACTAACACTTGTGATAGCCGGTCAATGGCGAGTTGGCGTCCCTTGGCGGTCAGAGCGTGGTTTGGTGCGCTATATGCGGATCCACGGTCTGAGCTGGTTTCCTACAATGTTGCAACATAGTCAATTCAACCGGCGAGCGCGACAGGTTTGGCGAGAGTTGGTTCTGTTGCAACAAGAACTGAGTCAGATTCTCAGTAAGGATGCGATGTACGAGGTTGTGGATTGTACACCCGTGCCGCACTGTAGTCTGGGCCAAGCTATCAGCCATGATCGCCATTGGCTGTTCGGCAAGAAAGGTCGCGGGGGCAATCATGGCGGCTGGTTCTACGGGGAGCAGCTGTTGCTCTGCGCCAGCGATAGCGGCATCATCACCGGTTGGATGCTCGGTCTGGCAAACATTGACGACCGCTGGATGATGGAAGCCTTGTTGAGCAGCCGAAAAGGAGATATGCGGCTGACTGAACCGCCATTGCCTAAGCACAGAACCTACAAACATCGCCATATCCCAGTGCCTGAATCCTTCAGCCCGGCGATAACTGCGGGGCGTGACCGCGGCTTGCCCTTTCTTGCCGATGGTGGATTCAGTGGTAAACGACGGATCGATCACTGGCGTGTCGAATATGGCGCTGAAGTCATTGCGCCGCGAGCTAGCAACATCAAAGGGGATCGACCCGGCAAAATCATGCGCTGGCTGCGCAAACGCCGACAGATCATCGAAACGGCGATTGCCAGACTCACTCAAACCTTTGATTTGCATCACGTCAACGCACACAGCGAAGACGGAATGCTAGCGCGAATAGCGGCTAAAATGGCTGCCTACAACGTTGGCGTCCACTTCAATCGCCAATGTGGACGACCAGATGGGGCGTTGGCAACCCTCATATGTTAATTATCGGACAAGCCTTGTAGGGGCGAGCCATTGGGTCTCCCGTAAGAACACAGATCATGTAGGAGCGACTGACGGTCAGTGTCGGAGGGCGATGTCTACGTGCCCTACGCGACCCTGTGAGTCGCCCGCTCAACAAATAATTAGGTAGGCTCGCCGAAAGAGTCACCCCTCCCTGACGCCTCGGGGAGGGGCCGGGGGAGGGGTTAATTCAACAGATGACAATCGACACGCCAACACTGCTCGACGCCCTCAACAGCGTCATCGGCATCCCGCTAATTCCATTCGCCGGGCGCGGCATTGATTACACCGGACACGCCAAGAATATCGACTATCTCATGCAAAACAATTCCCTCAGCGAGGGCCGCCCGCGCGTGATTTCTATCGCCGGAACCAGCCTCGTGCACCATGTCGGCTATGACGATCAGGTCAAGTTGCTCGATATCGCTGGCCAGCGCATGGAAGGGGAGGGCGTGCTGATGGCGGCGGTCGTACCCAATCCGCTCGGCGCCGCTTCGGAGTTAATCGCTCGCCTCGCCGCCTTGAATCGTCCGCCCGATGTCTACCTGATCATGCCCCTCAGCGGCACCTACGGTCCGGCCGGGCTCTACCAGACGCTGCTCGCTTTCGCCGAGGAGCAGGCTCATGAGCACGGGGCGCGCTTCCTCTATTATTATCGGCGGACCCGCGACCGCGACATGGTCATTCGGCTGATTCAGGATTCGCCCCACTTCATCGGCGTCAAAATCGGCACAAACGAAGAGGATGTGTCCCCCTTCAGCGAAGCGCTCGACCAGAGCAAAATCGTTATCTGGGGCATCGGCGACCGCTCGACGGCTGCGGCAAAGCTGGGCGCCAAGGGGCATACCTCGGGCATCAACATCGTGGTCGCGCGCGCCTCGGACGCGATCAACAACGCCCAGCGCCGCTGTGACTATGACGCCGCTCGGCAGGTCGAAATTGATATCTCGCCGCTCGAAGACATCCGCTTCATGGAAGAGCGCGCCTACAACTATTCAGCGGTGATGGAGGCGATCAACTGCAGCGGATTCGCCGATGTGGTCGGCGGAACCGGCGGACCCTTCAATCCGCCCGTGCCGCAAGACATCGCCCGGCGGATAAAGCGCATCATGGCGTCGATCGAGCATTATCATTCTTGATCCGCGCGACTCTTTGGTCTCCGCAATAGGCCTGCTGCGTGTTAAGCTCCGCCTCATGCGCAACGTGCATTCGATATCGATGACGGGGAAGCGGTTGCAACAATGCGTCCAAAGCGCCCCCCACCCCGTCGAAATGCGTCCCCCTATACATACTGTCGCGATACCTGCGACAATACAGTCGCGATTTTTTGGGGGCTAATTGGGTAATCCTAGAGGCTTTGTAAGCGAATAGACCGGCCAAACTCCCCTCCTGCGGCATCCGGGAGGGCAGGGAGAGGGGTTGATAAAGATGAAAATCACCGATGTGCAAGCCTGTGTCATCGGCCGGCAGGAACCGGATAGCGGCGGCAGCGTCTGGACCTTCGTGCGCGTCTACACCGACGAAGGCATCACCGGCACCGGCGAATGCAACTCCGGCGGGCCGGGCTTCAGCGGCTTCGCCACCAAGCATGCCATCCTCGCGTTGAAGGAATTGCTCATCGGCGAAGATCCCTTCAATATCAATATGCTCTACGAAAAGATTCGCCGCGCGGGCCGCTATGGCGGGGCGAGCAGCGCGCCCCTGATCTTCGCGCTGACCGGCATCGACAACGCCTTGCATGACATCGTCGGCAAGGCGCTGGGCGTTCCCGTTTACAAGCTGCTCGGCGGCAAGTTCCGCAGCGATATTCGCCTCTACGCTGATTGCCATTTTGGCGAAGACGACAGCCCGGCGTCTTTTGGCGAGAAGGCATTGGAAGCCGTGGCCGAGGGCTATGGCGCGGTGAAATTTGATGTTGACTACACCGGGCATGGCAAGCTTGATGACTTCAACTGGACGGTTGGCGCGCAGGAAATGAGCCATATCATCGGCTTGGTGGAAGGCCTGCGCGAGGCGATCGGCTATGAGATCGACCTGGCGATCGATTGCCACGGCCACTTCGATCTGCCCTCGGCGATCACCTTCGCCCGCGCGCTGGAGCCGCTGCGGCTGATGTGGCTGGAAGAGCCGGTGCCAGCCGAAAATGTCGATGCCCTGGCGCAGGTGCGCGCCTCGACCTCTACCGTCATCTGCACCGGCGAAAATCAATATACCCGTTTCGATTTTATGGAACTCTTTGAAAAGAAGGCGGTCGACGTCATCATGCCCGACTTGGCGAAAGCGGGCGGCATCGCCGAGGGGGTGCGCATCGCCGACCTGGCTGACGCCCACTATATTCCCATCGCGCCGCATAATGTCTCATCGCCGCTGGGCATGATGGCCGCTTGTCATGTGCTGGCGGCGGTTCCGAACTTCCTCTTCCTCGAGTTCCACGCCCGCTCGATCACCTGGTGGAGCGACCTCTGCGATGGCGAAGAGCCCTTCGTGCGCGACGGCGTCATGACCGTGTCCGAGGCGCCCGGCATCGGCGTCGAATTGAACGATGAGGTCGCCCGCTCGCTGCTGTGGAATGGCGACAGCTATTTCGATTGAGCCCGCGCGCAAGAATTGTAGGGGCGAGCGGCGGTTGGTGCCTGCGCAACCCTTGGGTCGCCCGCCGAAGCGCAGAAGTCGTAGGCGCGCGCCATTAGGTCGCCCGCCTCCGGAGCTAGATCCTGACCGTCTTCCCGCCGTCGCAAGCCTCCACGACGCCGAAGACGAACTCCATCGTGTGAATATTGTCTTGCGCCGTGGTGACGGTGTCTGCGCCCTTCTGCACCGCTTCGAAGAATTCCTGCAACAGGTAGTCTTGCCCCTCTCGCTCCATGCCGACCAGCGGAATCTCGCGCCTGTTATCGTGAATGCTGGCCAACCCGCGCGCGCCTTCGTCCACGCTAAGGAGCCGCTGGATATAGACGCGGTCGTCCTCGACCAAGATGACGCCCCGCTCGCATTCGAAGCGCCAATCGGCATTCCAGCTCGTCTCCAGCGCCTGCGAGCACCAGGAACCGGTGTAGGAAGCCTCCACGCCGTTTGCAAATTCGATTTGCGCGGCGGCGCTGGCATCGCCGTCGAACCAACTCCAAGGCGGGTTCCAACTGCGGGCTGTGATCGTTACCGCGTCGCTGCCGAGGAAGAAGCGCATCAAATCAAAATGATGGATCGACATGTCGATGATTAACGGATGGGGCATCTCTTCGCGGAAGCCGCCGAAATGCGGTCCGCGGAAGAATTCGCAGCGCACAGCTCCCACTGCGCCCAGCTCGCCGCTGGCCAGGATCGCCTTGATCGTTTGCGTCAGCGGGCGATAGCGGTAATTCTGGGCGACGCTGCACAGCATACCGGTGGTATCGGCCGCCGAGACGATCGCCCGCGCGTCTTCCAGGTTGCCCGCCAGCGGTTTCTCCGTCAGTACCGGCAAGCCCGCTTCCAGCGCGCTGACACAGATCTCGCGGTGAACATCAGGCGGCGTGACGTTTATCACGGCGTCCGCTTCAACCGTTTCCAGCGCTTCCGGCAGCGACTGAAATATGAGCGAAGGATCCAAATGGTAGGCCGCCGCTTGCGCTCGCGCGATCTCGTCGTTGACTTCGACAAATCCGGCAAATTCGACCCGGGGCGACCGCTGCACGGCGTTGAGCCAGGTGTTTCCCATGCCGCCGATGCCGACTTGAATGACTTTCATAGCGATGGATTCCTTTATGAATGACTAGTCGGAATGATGACGCGCAGTCTAGCAGGTTCTCAAGGCAAGTGCGAATGAAAGCTGTCGACCGCGGCGCCGTATTTGACAACCGTCGAAACTCTGGAGTACTCTCCACCGGAATGAAATGGTGTCACACCGGTCTATGAAAGGACTAGGAAATATGTCGCGACTCAGAATCGGCATCGTCGGCTGCGGTTCGGTCAGCCAGATTATCCACTTGCCCACACTGAATCAGTTGAACGATCTCTTCGAAGTGACCGCGCTCTGTGATGTCAGCCTGAATGTGTTGGCTGGCGTGGGCGACGATTGGGGCATCGACGCGCGGCTGACCGATTATCGGGATCTGCTGGCGCTCGATACGGTTGACGCTGTGCTGATCGCCAATCCCGACGTCTATCACGCCGAGGTCACGATCGCGGCGCTGCGGGCGGGTAAACATGTGCTGGTCGAGAAACCGATGTGCCTGAATCTGGCGGAAAACGACGCCATCATCGCGGCGGCAAAGGAAGCGGGGAAGATTGTGCAGGTGGGCACGATGCGCCGATACGCGCCGGCATTCATTGAAGCTTGTCGGCTTGTCCAAAACATGGACGAGATTCGGCTGGCGAAAGTTCACGATCTCATTGGGCGCAATTCGCTGGTGATTGAGCCGACTTCGCGCGTCGTCCCCGCCGATGACATTCCGGCCGCCGTCAGCGAAACCATGCGCGCACGCACTGATGAACAGATTCGCGCCGCCATCGGCGATGCGCCGGATGCGCTATCGACCGCTTATCGCATGATGCTTGGTTTGAGCAGTCATGATCTGTCAGCCATGCGCGAAATGCTGGGCATGCCGCAGCGGGTGATTTATGCCGCGCAGCGCTGTGGCGGGCGCTACCAAACGGCGGCTTTCGATTATGGCGATTACATCTGCCAGTTCTCGACCGGCGTCGACAATATCCCGCGCTTCGACACCTACCTGCAAGTGTACGGCGACGACAAAGTCGTTCGCGTCGATTACGATACGCCTTTCGTGCGCAACTTGCCCATCCGGCTGACGGTGACGGAAACCACCGATGGCACGAATAACAAGCAGACGGTGACGCATCCTGGCTGGGGCGACGCCTTCACCGAAGAATGGCGCGCCTTCCATCACAACGCCATCAGCGGGACGCCGGCCAAATCGAGCCCGCAGGATTTCCGCAACGATCTCCTCTTATTCCGAGACATGATTCAGCTCATGGCGGTGTCGACGGCAGCAAGGGATTGACCGCAAGCCAGCCTGCGCAATCGGCGCGTCGTTCGTGGCCGGGGCGCAGGAACGTGGAAGCTTTCCACGCATTGGCAGGCTAGCGGAAAATCAGCTAGAATCTTGTTTCTGGCACTATCCGTATTTCTATCTATTAAGGAGACAATCATGTTCAAACGCATGCTCTTCACTTGCCTGGTGCTGAGTTCTTTGCTCATCACATCTTCCGTCGTCATGGCGCAAGACGATATTCTGCTCTACGGTGGCAATCAGGATATCGACAATATCGACCCGGCGACCGGCGAAAATTATTCGATCAACGCCGCCCTGCGCAGCCTCTATGACGCCTTGTACATCTACCGCGGCAGCGACACCATTCCGCACTTGGTCGAAAGTCACGAGGTCAACGATGACGCCACCGTCTGGACCTTCAAGCTGCACGATCACGCCGTCTTCCACGATGGCAGCCCGGTAACCGCCGACGCCGTCGTCTATAGCTTCAATCGTGTGAGAGCGATCTCGGGTCCGCCGAGCTGGCGCTGGGCGACCATTGCGGACGAAAACACGGCGCAAGCGCTCGACGATCACACGGTACAGTTCACTTTGACTCAGCCCTACGCCCCCTTCATCGGTACGCTGCCGCAGTTGTTCGTGGTCAACCCGGCCATCGTCGAAGCGAACCTGGGCGACGACATGGGGCAGACCTTCCTCAAAGAGAATGCCGCTGGCTCGGGCCCCTTCACGCAAGGGCGTTGGGAAATCGGCAATATCTATGAGTTTATCGCCGTCGACGACTACTGGGCGGGCTGGACCGGCGACGACCATCTGGACGGCTTCTTCTGGGTGATCCAGCGCGATGCGGCGACCCAGCTGAACTCGCTGCTGGCGGGCGAGACCCATATCGCCGACACCATCGCCGCCAGCGATAAGGAAAAGATTATCGATTCCCCGGATCACGTTTGGGAAGAGCATGGCGGCTTCTTCACCAATACTCTCAAGATGAACAACCAGGGCGAGTACACCAGCGATATCCACTTGCGCAAGGCTGTCGCGCATGCCATGAACTACGATGCGATGGTTGACGCGCAAGACGTCAAGATCACGGTATTGCCTGGACCAACGCCGGCCAACTTTGTGGGCTATGTCGAAGGCTTGAGCTACCCGACCTATGATCTGGACGCGGCGCGCGCTCATCTGGCGCAGTCGGCCTGGCCCGAGGGTGGCATCACGCTTGACTACGTCTACGTGACCGAATTCCCGCGCGAAGAGATTCCGGGACTGATTCTGCTGGAGGGCTTGGCTGAGATCGGGATCGAGCTAAACATGATTCCCATGCTCTGGCCCGATATGGTCGCCAGTTGCGCCACGCCGGAGACCGGTCCGGACATTATCAACATCTACACACTGCCGCCCTTCCTGGACCCGGACGCGCACCTCTACAACCAATATCATTCTGATCAGTGGGGCAGCTTCAATTCTTGCAGCTTCTACCAGAACGAGCGCGTGAACGAGTTGCTGGATCAGGCGCGCACCATTGGCGACGCCGAGACGCGTCAAGCTATGTACACGGAAGCGCAGGAACTCATCTCCGCCGAGCAGCCCTCGGTCTGGATGTATACCGAGGACAGCAGCTTCGCGCTCAATACCTGCGTCAAGGGTTTTGTCTACTCGCCGATGTACCCGCTGACCGCGCTCTTCCAGGACCTGTGGATGGACGGTTGCTAGTCTAAGTTTGCCAGCCTCCCTCGAGTGCTTGGGGGAGGCTCAATTGTGATGCCACAGTATTGATTGGTGCCCGATCTCTGTATTGCGCGGTGAGAGGTCGCTAGTTCATGATTTATCCTACAGAACAAGAGAGCAAACATTGTGCAAGATCAACAGGCGAACCCTTCAAATGGGAACCAGTTAAATTTGGAATCCCTCTTTTCCGAATTACCCGTTATGACAGAATGGTATGCAGGAGAATGTTATTCTGCGCTCTTGGTATGTCTTGAACACAATCATCATAAGTCTGGCACGGAAACAGATCTCCGCGACCTCACTAAAACGATGGAAAGGCTTGAACTTGTATGGACAAAGCCAATTGAAGATAATGACCGTAGAAACTGGGGTGGGCCCAGTAACGCGGCTGAACGGGCCGGCGAAGGCATGGCATGGCTCATTATCCACGAATTTACAGATTATACAGTCATTAAGCGGTCTCTCAAGAAGACAGGAGTCGACTTCTGGCTCGGATACAAAGAGGACGTAGAAAAACTTGTATTCCAGGATAAAGCTCGTATGGAAGCAAAGGGAAGGACTGAATTAAAGTATGACAGTCAGATCCAACGAGTGGTGACGAAAGCCCTTGAACAGACAGAACAGTCTGACAATACAAAGCTGCCAGCCTATATAGTCGTCACCGAGTTCAGCCGACCAGTGATATACCTGGTGGAAAAATGAAAGACAAAGTGCGCAAGGTAAACAGCTTACACAGCGAAGCTATGGAACTGTCTGATCGGTCGTTTGTAGCTAGAAGGTACGGCGATCGCGAGGACTATCTTCGCTACACCCGAATGGCACTTGAAAAGGAAGCGGCCGCCGCGGACCTTATGTCTGACGAGCACATTGAGCCGACGCGCTCTGTCCTGCATCGCAGCGCAGCAACGTTGGCTTGGCGCTGTGCAGAGTATGACAAGGCGAAACGGTTAGTTTATAGGGCTTTGGCTGGCAACCCGCCTGTTGACATTGAGTTTGAACTAAATGACCTACTAGGTGATATCAAACTTGCGTTGTCTAGTATTCATCTAAGCGATAAGCATATAAGACTGACTTTAGACGGCAATGATATTGCGTTCGGTAGAGCGCCTGCAAAGTTGTTAGCAACGCGCATCCTCAGTATTGAGGATATGCTCCATGTAACTGCCAATGCGCCGATACCGCTCTATTATGATGCAGTAGGCGCTGCAAGTTTTTTCGTTGACTTAACAGTTAGCCGAGAGTCTCAGCAAACCCTTCCAGGATTCGATAACTTTGATGAATTAGTGGAGCCTTTGATATATAGTCTCGATCTCCTCAATCGCGGAAGACTTGATGCTCTTGAAGAGAAGATTACGGACCCCAGACAATTTGGCGATTTTGTTAAAGCGGCCAGAAAGCTTGCGCCGGATGGCAATTCGATTTCATCCGTAAACTTGCAGGCCTCGATCGCTGGTAGTGTTCAGGCCATAACATTTGAGCGCAGTCAAGATGAGTTAAGTGAGATACCCCTACCCGATGTACCAAAAGAAATACTTAAGATTCGCCCGACAGAAAAGCCGGTTAGAAAAATAGGATTCTTGCAGCGCGCAGATGGAAGCGACGGCAGCGTCTGCGAATTACATACTGAGAACGACGGCATATGGATCATTGAAGTAGATGAAGACATTATTCATCAAATTCTGGGCAAATATTGGAAAAGGAGGGTTGAAGTTGAAGGGCAGCGCATGAAGAGAACGCGCTCGCTGAAACGGATCTTTGTAGAGAATCTAGCCAACATTAGAGAAGTTCCCCGTAGCCCAGACCAAAACTCGCTTCTTCTAAAATGAACATCCGCTTCTACATCCTGCGGCGCATCGTGCTCGTCATTCCGACGCTGATCGGCTTGAGCATCCTGACCTTCTCCATCGCCCGCATCGTGCCCGGCGACCCGGTCGGGTTGGCCGCTGGTCCCCGCGCCACTGAAGAAATCAAGGAAACTTTTCGCCGGGAATTCGGCTTGGACCAACCCTTGCCGATCCAATACATCAATTACATGACGGGCATGTTTCGCGGAGATTGGGGCGAATCGCTTTATACGCGCCGAGCGGTCATCAACGATTTGCGCGTCTATTGGCCCGCGACGCTGGAACTCACCACCGCCGCCGTAATAATCGCCACCGTTCTCGGCGTGCCGGCCGGCGTGATTTCCGCCATGTACCGCAATCGCCTGCCCGATCATGTCGCTCGCGTGTTGTCGTTGTTTTTTGTCAGCTTCCCTTCATTCTGGCTGGCGATGATCTTCCAGACCTGGTTCGCGCGCGATCTCGGTTGGTTCCCGATCGGCAAGCGGCTGCCGGTCCTGGTATCGCCGCCGGCGCCGACTACTGGTCTGTTCTTGATTGACAGTCTTGTTCAACTCGATTTGGAGACCTTTTTGGTCTCTCTGCGGCATCTATTCATTCCGGCGCTGGTGCTGTCATTCGGCGCCTTCGCCAGCATCACGCGCATCACCCGCGCCAGCATGGTCGAAGCGCTGGAGAAAGACTTCGTGCGCATGGAGCGCGCCATCGGCATCCCCTACCGCGTCATCATCTTCAAATATGTGCTGCGCAACGCCCTCATCGCCACCATCACCGTCATCTCACTCAACTTTGGCTGGCTGATGGCGGGCGCGATTCTGATCGAAACGATCTTCGACTGGCCCGGTCTCGGGCTATACGCCGTCGAAGCGTCGCTCAGTCTCGACTTTCAGCCGATTATGGGCATCGCCATACTTTACGGCGTCGTCTTCAGCGTGATCAATATCCTGACCGATATCGTCTACGGCATCCTTGATCCGAGGATTCGTTATGGCTGAGTCGCAAGAGAAACGCAAGTCCGCGCGTTCGGCCCGCTGGGAGAATATCGCCCGCGGCTTGTATCGCTTCCGCTCGAACCGGCTTTCCATGTTGGGCTTGCTGATGCTGATCGTCATCTTGCTGGTGGCGGTTTTTGCGCCCGTGATTGCGCCCTATCCGGAAGACGCCGCCGGCAAAACCCGCGTCACGGAGCGCTTGCAGCCGCCCAGCGCTGAATTCGCGTTCGGCACCGACAAGATCGGCCGCGATATCTTCAGCCGCGTCGTCATGGGCACTGGTTTGGCGCTGCAAGTCGGCACCGTGATCATTCTGCTGGCGACGACGATAGGCGTGACCATCGGCGCCATCTCCGGCTATGCTGGCGGCTGGATAGACGATCTGCTGATGCGTATCACCGACATTTTTCTGACGGTGCCGGCGCTGGTCTTGGCGATCGCGATTTCGGCGGCGCTGGGCAAGGGCATCATCAACGCCATGATTGGCATATCGCTGGTTTGGTGGCCCGGTTTCGCCCGCTTGACGCGCAGCTTGGTGCTGTCATTGCGCGAGGAACCCTTCGTCGAAGCGGCTTACGGCATCGGCGCCGGGCATATGCGCATAATCTTTCGGCATATCTTGCCCAATGCTGTATCGCCGATCATCATCAAAATGACGACCGACTTTGGTTTCGCGGTATTGACCGCCGCCGCGCTCGGCTTCATCGGTTTGGGCGCACAGCCGCCGACGCCGGAATGGGGCGCCATGATTAACGACGGCCGCCGCTATTTCCCGGACGAATGGTGGATCGCCACTTTTCCGGGCTTGGCGATCTGGCTGATGGTCTTCAGCTGGAACTTGATCGGCGATGGCCTGCGCGATGTGCTTGACCCGCGCTCGCGACGGTAAAGCCTCGATGACCGACCTGCTCAACATAGACGACCTGCATCTGGAATTCCACACCTACGATGGCGTGGTTAAAGTGCTGGCGGGCGTCAACTTGAAGATGGGGCGCGGCGATGTGCTCGGTTTGGTCGGGGAGACCGGCTGCGGCAAATCGATGACTGCGCTCTCGGTGCCCCGTTTGATACCCATGCCACCGGGAAGAATCACTGCCGGCCGCGTGACCTTCAACGGCGAGGACATCCTCAGCAAGAGCGAAAGCGAGATGGAAGCTTTCCGCGCCCGTCATGTCGGCATGATCTTTCAAGACCCGGTGACCAACCTCAATCCGCTCTTCACCATTCGCGAGCAATTGGTGGACGCCGTGCTTTACCAGCAGGCGCAGGGCAAGAAAGTGCCCGGGCGCTGGCGCGGATTCACCCCATCGGTGCGGCAGATGCGAAAAGAGGCGCACGAACGCGCGGTCGAGCTGATGCGCCTGACCGGTATCCCCGATGGCGATAAGCGCATCTATGACTATCCTCATCAATTCAGCGGCGGCATGCGACAGCGGGTTCTGATCGCGATGGCGCTGGCGGGCGATCCCGACCTGTTGATCGCCGATGAGCCGACCACGGCGCTAGATGTGACCATTCAGGCGCAGATCTTGCGGCTGATCCGTTCGCTCGTGGCGCAGTTGGGTTTGACCGTATTGCTCATTACACACAACCTGGGCGTCGTGGCCCGCAGCTGCGAGCGCGTCGCCGTCATGTACGCCGGACGCGTCGTGGAAGAGTCGCCTGTGCGGGAATTATTCCGCAACCCCAAACATCCCTACACGCGGGGCTTGATCGCGGCAGTGCCACAGAAGGATGTCCATCGCGGCGGCTTGGAAGGCATACCGGGGATTATCCCCAACTTGATCAATCCCCCGGCCGGCTGCCGCTTCAACCCGCGCTGCGAACATGCGATGGATATTTGTCGGGAGAGCGTTCCTCCAGCGATTGAAGTCGGCGTCGGGCATACCGCGTCGTGCTTCCTCTACGCGGAGGACGCATGAACCATCTGCTGGACGTCAGGAATCTGGCCAAGTACTTTCCCGTTCGCGGCGGCTTGCTCAATCGCAAGACGGCCGACTTTCGCGCCGTCGATGGCGTCAGTTTCGCGCTGCAGGAGGGCAAGACGCTTGGTCTGGTCGGCGAGTCGGGCTCGGGCAAGACGACGATTGGCAAGTGCATCCTGCGCTTGATGGAACCCAGCGCCGGGCAGATTCTCTACGACGGGGCGGATATCACCCACTTGAAACAGCGTGACTTGCGCCGCCTGCGCAGCGAGATTCAGATGATCTATCAGGCGCCGGCCGCCTCGCTCAATGGCCGCATGACGGTGGGGCAGATTATCGGCGAGCCTCTCTGGATTCACGAGAGCTTGAAGGGCGACGCGGCGCGCGCGCGTGTCATGGAGCTGATGAACGTGGTCGGGCTGAAGGACGAACACTACTATCGCTATCCGCATGAATTCAGCGGCGGGCAGCAGCAGCGCATCGGCATCGCCCGCGCCTTGGCGGTTCAGCCGAGACTCATCGTGCTTGATGAGCCGACCTCGGCGCTGGATGTATCGGTGCAGGCCCAAATCCTCAACCTCTTGCAAGACTTGCAGGATCAGTTTGACTTGACTTATCTCTTCATCTCTCACGATCTCGGCGTCGTGCGCTATATGTGCGATGAGGTGGCGCTGCTCTACTTGGGCAAAATTGTGGAGGTCGCTGCGACCGAGGTGATTTTTGAAAGCCCCAAACATCCATACACGCAGGCGCTGATATCGGCCATTCCCGAGCCGGACCCGGATTTGCAGCGGGAAGAAATCATTATCCGCGGCGATCTCTCTCATTCATTTCCGCAGCGAGGCTGTCCCTTCGCGCCGCGCTGCCACGCCGACAAGTTGGCGACATGCGAGACCGATCCCCCGCCATTGCTGGAGGTGGAGAGCGCCCATCAGGTCGCCTGTCACTTGCACCCACCCATGCCCGCCTCGGAGCCGGCCTGATGCTGCGCGAGGTCACATTGGAAGATATCCGTCCTATCGCCATTGGCGCTGGCATCTTGGGCACGGGCGGCGGCGGCAATCCCTACCTGGGCGGTTTGCATCTGGCGTCAGTCATTCGCGAGAAAGGTCCGCAGACCTTGCTCGATCCCTTTGAATTAGCTGATGACGCGCTGGTATGCGTCGTCGGCAGCATCGGCGCGCCAACGGTCAGCATCGAGAAATTGCCCGAAGGCACCGAGATGTCGCGGGCGCTGCGCCTGTTGGAAGAACATATTGGTCGCCGGTTTGACGCGGTCGCCATCGCCGAAATCGGCGGCGCCAACTCCATGCAGCCGCTGATCGCCGGTTTGCAGGCGGGCATCCCAACGGTCGACAGCGATAGTATGGGCCGCGCCTTTCCCGAGATTCAGATGTCTTCCTACCTATTTGGCAGCGACGCAACCGTTGCGCCCTACGCTATGGTGGACGCCGCCGATAACGCCGCCGTTGTGCCCGCTGCCGCCAGAGATCTCTGGGGCGAACGCATCGCTCGCAATATCGCCGTCAGCATGGGCGCGCGCGCGGGCTTGGTCGCATGCATGATGAGCGGCGCGCAGCTGAAAGCCTCGGGCGTGCACTACACGATGTCGCTGGCGCATCACCTGGGATCGCGAGCTATTGAGGCGCAGCGGCAGAAGTCGGACGTGCCGCAGGTGGTGGCTGATGTGCTGGACGGGCGTGTGCTCTTCCGCGGCAAGATCTCGGATGTCAATCGGCGCACAACCAAAGGCTTCGCCCGCGGCTGGGTGCGGATTGATCGCTTTAGCAATGACGACCGGCTAGAGATCGAATTTCAAAACGAGTTGCTGATCGCGCGGATCAATGGCGAGGTGGTGGTGACCACGCCCGATCTCATCTGCATCGTTACGGAAGAGGAGGGCGAGCCGGTGACGACCGAGGTGCTGCGTTATGGCACGCGGGTGGCGGTCATCGCGGCGCCGGCGCCGGCACAGCTCAAGAGCGAGGTCGCGCTCGAGGTGGTGGGTCCGCGGGCCTTCGGCTACGATGTGGATTTCCGTCCGCTGCCGGGCGGGGTGATTGGCATGCGGCCCGCCGAATGATGTAGGGGCAACTCTGTGAGTCGCCCGCGCTGACAAAGGCAGACCAAGATAAGGAGAACACAATATGAGAATCGGAGTAGATGTCGGCGGGACCAACACCGACGCCGTCTTGATGGATGGCACGACCGTCGTCAGCTCGACCAAAACGCCGACCACCGCTAACGTCTCGGAAGGCATCGCCAAAGCCTTGCGCACGGTGATCGAAGATTCCGGCATCGACAGGGCGAAGATCGACGGCGTAATGATTGGCACGACGCATTTCACCAACGCCGTGGTCGAGCGCAAGCACTTGACGCCGACCGCCTGCATTCGCCTGGGCTTGCCGGCGACGGTTTGCCTGCCGCCAATGGTGGATTGGCCCGACGACCTGCGCGATATGGTCGGCGGCAATTCGCACCTGGCGCATGGCGGGCATGAGTTTGACGGGCGCGAAATCTCCGAGTATCAGCCGGATGAAGTGCGCGCGATTGCCGAGAAGATCTGCGACGCCGGCTTGGATGCCATCGCCATCTCGTCGGTGTTTTCCCCGGTCAACGCGACCTTCGAGGAGCAGAGCGCCGAGATCGTTCGCTCGGTCATCCCTGGCGCCAATATCACGCTTTCCAGCGAGATCGGGCGCATTGGATTGCTTGAGCGGGAGAACGCCGCCATCATGAACTCCTGCTTGCGGCAACTGGCGGCGCGCACGGTGGACGGCTTCAAAGCGGCGCTGGATGAACTGCAAATCACCGCGCCCTTCTACATCAGCCAGAACGACGGCACATTGATGAACGCCGACTTCGCCAAAGAATATCCGGTGCTCACCTTCGCTTCGGGACCGACCAACAGCATGCGTGGCGCGGCTTTCCTCAGCGGTTTGCGCGATGCCATCGTGGTCGATGTCGGCGGCACGACAACGGACATCGGCGTCTTGCAGCACGGCTTCCCGCGGGTGGCGGCGCTGGCGGTCGATATCGGCGGCGTGCGCACCAACTTCCGCATGCCCGATACCTATTCCATTGGCTTGGGCGGCGGCAGCTTGATCGAGCGCGAACCAATCAAAGTCGGTCCGCAAAGCGTCGGCTACGAATTGACGGACAAGGCGCTGGTCTTTGGCGGCGATGTCTTGACGGCGACGGATGCAATTGTGGCCGGTGGTTCCGTGGCGATTGGCGACGCGAGCGCCGTCAGCCATCTCGAGGGTGAACTCGTCGCTGCCGTACAAGAACGAATCATGGAGATGATCGCGATTGCGGTGGATCGCATGAAGACGAGCGCGACGCCGGTGCCGGTCATAGTGGTTGGCGGCGGCAGCATCCTGGTCACCGGCGCGATCGAAGGCGCCTCCGAGATTATCAAGCCGGATCACTTCCCGGTCGCCAATGCCATCGGCGCGGCAATCGCCCAGGTCGGCGGCGAATGCGACCGCATCTTCTCCCTCGCCGAGCTCAGCCGCGATGAAGCGCTGGATCAAGCCAAGGGTGAAGCGAGCGACCGGGCGGTTAACGCCGGCGCCGATGCCGAGAGCATCGAGATCGTTGATGTGGAAGAAGTGCCGCTGGCATACTTGCCCGGCAACGCCACCCGCATCATGGTCAAAGCCATCGGCGATTTGGTCGAGGTGTGACATGCGCATCGTCAACAGCAAAATCATAACCTGTAGGGGTGACTCGGTGAGTCGCCCGCAACCCGGCGGGGGCACTTATGCGAATCATAGATGAAACTGTCCTTGAAGATCTCGCGCTGGGCGCGGCTGTCCTGGGCACGGGCGGCGGCGGCGACCCCTACATCGGCAAGCTGATGGCGCGGCAAGCCATCCGTGATTACGGTCCCGTCGAGTTGTACACGCTGGATGAGTTGGACGATGACGACCTGGTCGTGCCGACGGCGATGATGGGCGCGCCGACCGTCATGGTGGAAAAAATGCCCAATGGCGATGATATCGTCAACGCATTTCAGTCAGTGGGCAAGTACATCGGAAAGCCGGTCAAAGCGACGATGAGCATTGAAGCTGGCGGGCTGAACTCGGTCGTGCCGATTTACTGCGCCGCCCGCCTGCGTGTGCCGATGGTCGATTGCGATGGCATGGGCCGCGCCTTCCCCGAGCTGCAGATGGTCACGCATACGATTCACGGCATATCATCGACGCCCTTCGCCATGTCCGATGAACGGGGCAACACGGTATTGATGGAGACGATCAGCAACCTGTGGACGGAGACCTTCGCCCGCAGCGTCACCGTCAACATGGGCGCGATGGCGATGATCGCGCTCTACGCCGCCACCGCCGCCGAGCTGCGCGAAGCCGCCATCCCGGGCACGATCACGCTGGCGGAAGAAATCGGCAAAGTGGTGCGCCGCGCCCGCCTGGAAGAAGACGAACCGGTGGAGACGATTCGGGAAGCGGTCGGCGGCTACTTGATCTTCAAGGGCAAGATCGGCGATGTCGAGCGGCGCACGGAAGCGGGCTTCGCCAAAGGCGACGCGCAAATTGATGGCATTGACGAATATAGCGGGCAGAAGCTGCAATTGAGCTTTCAGAACGAGCATCTGGCCGCCCGCATCGATGGCGAATTCAAGGTGACGGTGCCGGATCTGCTGGCGGTGCTGGATGTGGATACGGGCGAGCCGATTACGACCGAAGGCTTGCGTTACGGATTCCGCGTCGCGATTATAGCCATCCCCTGCGCGGAGAAATGGCGCAGTCCCAAGGGGCTGGAAATCGTCGGTCCCGCGTACTTTGGCTATGAAACCGAATATGTCCCGGTTGAGGAACGATACAGCCAGCACGGATAAGGCAATTGTAGGGGCGATTTTGTGAATCGCCCGCCCGAACAAACGGGAGACTCTCCATGCGACTCCTTTACGAAGAGCAAATTGAAGACATCGCCCTGGGCGCCGCGGTGTTGGGCACGGGCGGTGGCGGCGATCCCTACGTCGGCAAGCTGATGGCGCGGGAAGCGGTGCGGCAATACGGACCGGTGGAACTTTACACACTGGACGAACTCGATGACGACGACCTGATCGTGCCCTCGGCCGGGATGGGCGCGCCGATCGTCATCGTTGAAAAGCTGCCAGCCGGCGATGACATGATCCGCGCCTTCAAGGCATTGGGCAAATATTCCGGTCGCGAGCCCCGTGGCACGATGAGCATTGAAGCCGGTGGACTCAATTCGATTATGCCGATTTATGTCGCCGCCCGCCTGCGCATCCCCATGGTGGATTGCGATGGCATGGGACGGGCTTTCCCTGAGATTCAGATGACGATCTTCACCGCCCACGGCATCACCGCCAGCCCCTTCGCCATGTCGGATGAGCGCGGCAATGTGCTGCTGATGGACACGGTCAGCAATCATTGGGTGGAGACTTTCGCTCGCTCCTGCGTCGTGCACATGGGCGCCGAAGGCATGATCGCGCTCTACTCGGCGACGGTGAAGCAACTGAAGGAAGCGGCGATTTACGGCACGATCACGCTGGCGGAAGAGATCGGCATGACAGTGCGCAATGCTCGCCGCGAAGAAGCGAATCCGGTCGACGCCGTGCGCAAAGCGGTTGGCGGCTTCCTCGTCTTTCGCGGCAAGATCACCGATGTCGATCGGCGAATCGAAGGCGGCTGGAATCGCGGCGATGCCAAGATGGCCGGGACCGGCAATTTCGCCGGGCAGGAATTGCTGCTCGAGTTTCAGAATGAGCACTTGGTCGTGCGCGTCGATGGCGAATTCGCCGCCACCGTGCCTGATCTGATCGCCGTGCTCGATAGCGAAACCGGCGAGCCGATCACAACCGAGGCGTTGCGTTATGGCATGCGCGTCGCCGTCATCGCTTTCCCCTGCGCGCCGCAATGGCGGGAGCCGGCCGCGCTCGAACTCGCCCACCCGCGTTACTTCGGTTACGATGTCGATTATGTGCCGGTCGAGGAGCGGTTTGGGGCGAAAGCGCAAGCATAACCTAGGAGGAAACGCAATATGACAGCTCTCGTTACATGCTCGATTGTCGCGTTGCTGTTAATTGGCAGCGCAGTCGCACAATTGCCAGATTACACTCGAGAAGATATCGTCTCGAAGTACGTCGACCTTAGCGGCATCGTGCTAAGTGGTCTGAACTTGCAGGGAGTTGACCTGTCGCTGGCCAACTTGTCGAATGCCGACATGTCGTTTTCTGATTTGTCGAATGCGAACTTGTCAAATACGGACTTGTCAAATGCGAACTTGACTGGCGCAAATTTGAGTGGCGCAGATTTGTCGAATGTGAATTTGGCAAATGTGAACTTGCTTGGCGCAAACTTGAGTGGCGCGGATTTGTCGAAGTTAAACCTTTCGGGCTTGAACATGTCTGGCGCGGACTTGTCGAATGCAAACTTGTCAGGGATGGATCTGACTTCTGTTGACTTGACTGGCGCAAACTTGTCTGAATCGATATTGATTGACGTGGATTTGACGGGCTTGGACTTGACTGACGTGAATTTGTCTGGCGCAAATTTATTTGACGCGAAATTGTCGAATACTGACTTGTCATTCGCGGACTTGTCGAATGTTACATTGATAGACGCCGACTTGAGAGGCGCGGACTTGCCATTCGCAGATTTGTCGAATGCTAAATTGATAGACGCCGTCTTGATAGGGACGGACTTGAACAACGCGTGGTTGTATGGCGCGGATTTTACAGGCGCAACATTTAGCATATACACTACCCTGCCCAATGGGAACAAGTGGTCTCTTGATTCGGATATGCGCCAATTCACAAGAGTGTGGTCAGGCGTCAACTGGTCTGGCAAGGATTTGTCTCATGCTGACTTGTCAGGCGCGGACTTGACTGGCGCGGACTTGACTGGCGCGAACTTAATCTGGGCGAAGTTGATTGGCGCAGATTTAGTAGATGCGGTTCTTGACGAGAACACCACCCTCCCCGACGGAAAGAAGTGGGCTCCTGATTCGGACATGGGCCAATTCACAAGGGTATGGTCAGGCGTCAACTGGTCTGGCAAGGATTTGACAGGTGCGAACTTGTCAGGTGCGGATTTGTCAGGTGCGGATTTGTCAGGCGCGAACTTAATCAGGGCGGACTTGACTGGCGCGAATTTGTCGGATGCTGACTTGTCAGGCGCGAATTTGTCGGATGCTGACATCTGGTTCGCGAACTTGACCAATGCGAACCTAACCACTGCGAAAATGTCGAATGCTGACTTGTTAAGCGCAAAGTTTAGCAGAGGCACCCTCCTCCCTGACGGCAGCAAATGGTCGCCCGATACCGACATGACCCGATTCACGAACCCATGAAGCAAGTCACACTGGCTGACACCGAAGCCATCGCCATCGGCGCCGGGGTGCTGGGCACGGGCGGCGGCGGCAGCACCTATCTGAATCGCCTCCGGCTGAACCGGGAGCTGCGCCAGGCTGGGCGTCCGGTGCCGGTCATTCAAGCCTATGATGTGCCCGACGATGCGCTGGTCTGCGCCGTTGGCGGTATGGGCGCGCCGACGGTCAGCAATGAAAAGCTGCAAGAAGGGCAGGAGATCAAGCGAGCCGTCCGCGCGCTGGAAAAGCATCTGCGGCAAGAGATCTCCGCGATTGTCATCGGCGAAATCGGCGGGGGCAACGCGCTAGGTCCCATGATCACAGCCCTGCAATGCGATCTGCCCGTAGTCGACGGCGATGGCATGGGGCGCGCCTTTCCCGAGCTGGATATGGATACCTTCATGATTTATGGCGCGGCGCCAGCGCCCTTCGCCCTGGCCGATTCCCACGGCAATGTCGTGATCTTCAAGCGGATTGGATCGGCGAAGCAGGCTGAGGAATTCGCCCGAAGCTTGACCATCGAGATGGGCGGCTCGGCCGGGCTGGTCATGCCGGTGATGAGCGGCGCCGAATTGAAAGCGACTGTCATCCGCGATACGCTCAGCTTGGCGAAGCGCCTCGGCGACGCCGTGCTCGATTGTCGCGCGCGGGGGATTGAGCCGGCGGAAAACGTCGCGGCGCACTGCAACGGCAAAGTCCTTTTCCGCGGCAAAATTATTGATGTCGAGCGCCGTACAGTTCAGGGTTTCGCACGCGGCAAGCTAGTCATCAGCGCGTTTAACCGTTTCGATTATCAACTCGAAATCGAGTTTCAGAACGAGAATCTGATCGCGCGCGCCAATGGCTCCGTGAGTTGCACTGTGCCCGATCTGATTACGCTCGTCACGTTAGATGACGGCGAGCCCATCGGCACCGAGTCGCTGCGGTATGGCTTGCGCGTGGCCGTCCTGGCCATGCCGGCGCCGAAGGAGTTGAAGACGCCGGAAGCGCTGGCGGTCGTTGGTCCGCGCGCCTTTGGCTATGACCTGGATTTCCGCGCGCTGCCGGGGGATTTGCTTTAGCCTCGTCCCGGCGCGATTCTTCTAATCTTGGTAAGGAGCGACTGTCACGTTAGAATGAGTGTCGCGCCAAGGGCTTGGGTGGCGCTAGAGAAAGGGCATGTGACATGACTGATGTGACGCAGGACAAAGCATCGGATGGAGAGGCGGTCGGTTCAAAGAGCGCGCTGATGGAAGTTGTGGCTGCGATGCATAAATTGACCTTGGAGGAAAAAGCGCAACTCCTGGAATACCTTAGCCGAGCGCTTCAATACGGTATCAGACGGGAAACGTTCAAGGATATCTCTTGGGATGAGTTTCTTGAACGCAGCTTCGGCAGTTTGCCAGGCTTCACACTGGAACGTGAACAGTATGAAGACACCGAGACCGGGTAAGATAGCCGGATGCAATACCTACTTGACACTGACGCGTGCGTATTTGTCCTCAGCGGACGCGAGCCGCAAGTGAGCAGGCGATTACAATCTGTACGAGATTCAGATGTGGCCATAAGTGCTGTAACCATAGCGGAGATGTATTCTGGCGCCGCCCGAAGTGAGCAGCCCGCCTTAACCCGCGCCGAGCAAGACAGCTTCTTCGTGCGATTCGCAAGTCTGCCCTTTGACGCGGCCGCCGCCGATGTGTATGGTCGAATAGACGGTCGGCTAAAAGGTCGCGGCATAAGGATCGGACCGCTTGATACTCAAATCGCCGCCATTGCGCTTGTCCATAATCTGACGCTCGTTACCCACAACACGCGCCACTTCGGCCGGGTTCCGAATCTCCCAATTGAAGATCGGATGGTCCTGTAGACGCGCTTATGCTTCTTGGAGGCTTAGCATGACCAAACAACCCCACATCATCATCTTCAACCCCGACCAATGGCGCGGTGATGTCATGGGGCATTTAGGCAATCCCGCCGCTGTCACGACGAACCTCGATCGAATTATCGAGCATGACGCCGTCTCCTTTCGCTATGCCTTCTGCCAAAATTCCGTCTGCACGCCCAGCCGCTGCTCCTTCATGACCGGCTGGTATCCCCATGTCCGCGGGCATCGCACCATGTTCCACATGCTGCAGCCGGACGAGCCCGTCCTGCTCAAGATTCTCAAGGATGACGGCTATTTCGTTTGGTGGGGCGGCAAGAACGACCTGGTGCCGCGTCAAAATGGCTTCGCGGAATACTGCGATGTCAAATACGAAGCGCCTAGCGAATTGCGCCCGAACCTGCATCGCGCCGATGAATGGCGGGGCGATCCCGAAGGCGACAACTACTATTCCTTTTTCGCCGGCAAGCTCGATACCGGCGCTGACGAGGTCTACTACGACAATGACTGGGCGATGGTCGATGGCGCGGTTGACCTGATTCGCAACGCGCCGCCCGATCAGCCGCTCTGCATCTACTTGCCGCTCGGTTATCCGCATCCGCCATATGGCGTGGAAGAGCCTTGGTACAGCGACATCAACCGCGATCTCATCCCGCCGCGCCATCCCAGTCCCGATTGGAGGAAGAAGCCGGGTCTCGTCGCCGGCATCTACGAGCGGCAGGGCTTGCAGGGCTGGAGCGAGGAACGCTTCAATGAGTTGCGCGCCGTTTACTACGGCATGTGCGCCCGCGTCGATGCCCAGTTCGGTATGGTTGTAGACGCGCTCAAAGAAAGCGGCATTTATGAAGACAGCGCCATCTTCTTCTTCTCCGATCACGGCGATTTCACCGGTGACTACGGCTTGGTCGAAAAGACGCAGAACACCTTTGAAGACTGCCTGGCACGCGTGCCGCTCATCGTCAAGCCGCCGGCTGCTGAGCCGATCGAGCCGGGCGTGCGCGATCAACTGGTTGAACTGGTCGACATCAGCGCGACCGCCTACGAGTGGGCGGGCATCGAGCCGGGCTACGACCATTTCGGGCGCTCGCTATCGGGGCTGATCGCTGGCGCCGAGGATGAACACCGCGATGCCGTCTTTTGTGAGGGCGGGCGCCTCATCGGTGAGGAACAGGCGATGGAGAAGGACAGCCCGTCATTCTACGATCCGGCGGGCTTGTATTGGCCCCGCGTCCAGCTGCAGGGCAGCGAAGGCGGCGAGCACAGCAAGGCGACGATGTGCCGAACGCGCGACTACAAGTATGTTCGCCGCTTGTATGAGACCGATGAGCTATATGACCTGCGGCGAGACCCGGGCGAACTGGAGAATCGCATAGACGATCCGGCTTACCGGGGGATTCTGGCTGAGCTGCGCGAGCGGATGCTGACCTGGTATCAGACGACCTGCGATGTGGTGCCCTACAAGACGGATGTGCGCTGATGCGCGATGGTGGTTTCCCTTCCCTCCTTACGGGAGCAAGGGGATTGGGTTGAGTGGCGCTCAGCCGCAGCCGGCGGTCAGACCGTATTGCAGCCGTATGCGCTGGTTGGCCGGTACCCCGTCGAGTTGGCATTCGACGCCGTTGCTCCAAACGATGCGCAGGTCGGCGCTGGAGTGGGCGCCCAAGCCAAAATGCAGTGGCAGCTGATTGTTGCCGCCCAGCCCGGCGCCGATGCGAACAGCCTGCATCTGGGTGATGCCGTCGGCCGTGCTTAAGAAAACGCGCGTCCCTACCGCGTCGCGATTCACAAAACCATCCCCCCGTAGATCCACTGACAGCCAGCGATTTTTTCCGCCCTGATTTTGATACAACCGATAGCCGCTGTTCCAGTTGCCAGTGACCAGGTCTAGGTCGCCATCGCGGTCATAATCGGCGTAGGCGACGCCGAGGGTGGGCAATGCCTGATCGATGCCGCTAAGGGCGCTGACATCATTGAAGGTGAAACCACCGCTGTTGTGGAAGAGGGCGTCCGGGCGCGGATTCATAAAGCTGGTTTCGAGCTCGGGGAAGGTCTGGAAGAACTCGGTTGATGCGACATAGAGATCCTGCCAGCCGTCGTTATCGAAATCGAAAAAGACGGCGCCCCAGCCGACGCCGCTATCGGGACCCAGATTGATGGCGACGCCGGCTGAATAGGCGCGGCTGCGGAAGTCCCCGCCGTCATTGCGCAGCAGGTACATGGAGTAGACCATATCGGTTATATAGAGATCGAGATCGCCGTCGTTGTCATAATCGGCCGCGTCGACGCCCATGCCGTTGATCAGCAGGTCGGTACCGCTCTCGTCTGACGCGTTCGTCCAGCACCAATGGGCGCAGCCGGCGCCATCGTTGCGCCAGAGCACGTTGCCGATCTCGTTTTGCAGCTTGTCGTTGACGACGTAGATATCCTGGTCGCCATCGCTATCGTAATCAAGGAATGCGGGCGCGAATCCGGCGCCTAGAGTGAAGGCGTATTCGAGGTTAGGCGTGACGTCGGTGAAACTGCCGTCGCCATTGTTGTGATAGAGGCGGTCTTGCTGCACCGCGAAGTCAACCGGGTCGCACTCGGGGTAGCAGGACCAGTTGGTCAGGTAAAGATCAAGCCAGCCATCGCTGTCATAATCGCCCCAAGCGGCTGACGTGCCTTTGCCCGTGTCGCCGACGCCGGCGCTCAGGGTTACATCGGTGAAGCCCAGCCCGCCATCGTTGCGAAAAAGCCGGTTGGCGCCGAAGTTGACGATGTAGAGATCAAGCCAGCCGTCGTTGTTGTAATCGGCCCAGGTGGCGCCGCCGCTGGGCGCAGCGGGAAGGCTGAGCTGCTGCGAGTGCTCGGAGACGGTAAAGCTGCCATCGCCCTCATTGTGGTAGAGCACGTTGGGATCGAGATTGCCGGTGACGAAGAGATCAAGCCAGCCGTCGCGATCGTAGTCGCCCCAGGCTTGCCCGATCGCGAGGTAGCCTTGCATCGCCTCTTTATCGTCCCAGATGGCGCGGTGGCTCGCGCTGATGCCGGCTTCGGCGCTGACATCGCGGAAGATGAGCTTGTCGGCGTCGTCCTGCGCCAGAACGATTGAGAAAGACAGCGCGATGATGAAAGTGAGAATTGGCGTGAAGACGTTCCTCAAGCTGTTCCCTCTTCCGTCATAGAGACAAGCGAGTCGGTTGAACAAGGATAGCACATTTAATCCGCGCGGCAGGCATCATTGCCTTTAGACGGGTTTGCGTATCTTATGAACAATGTGCATTTTATGTTCAACAGAATAATTTTTTCGCACATTAAACAACTTTTTCGGACAAAGCGGTCATTCCGCGAACGGCGCGCAATCCGACCGGATGATCTGACTTCGGTGAGCTTTTGTCCCCCATAGAACCCCAAGATTCCCCAGAAAAAAGGCAGAGTGTATAGATAGCGTATGCATAGCGCGCGGGGGGATATCCCCCCACTGGCGGACAGCGGGACAAGCACTGCGGAAGCGCGCCGCCGATTGCGGAAAGAGAGAACGAGATCTGCATTGCCCATAGAAGCGAGTGTATCCTGGAATGGTAAGGAAGGAGCGGCTATATGGTCGCGGTATGTGTACGAGCGCTGGCGATTATCCACTCCCCATCGTGCACAAAGAACCGACGGGGATATGCTTTTTGCCAGGCAAGAACTTGCCATATACATGTGCATTCTAGGGCTATTGTCGAGCGAGTCACCGGCTCGCCCCTACACACAATCCGCAACGGGCGGGCGACCCTATGGGCTGCCCACCATCGTTCGCCTCAGCCTTTAGCGCGCCGTCGTCCGCGCGTAGGGCGGCCAATCAAGCGGCACCCCCAAATCATCCTTAAGCAAGCATTGAAAATCGCGCAAGTGGCTTTTGCTATTGCGCACTTGCCGCGGCGTCAAGCCTTTGTCCAGGCAGTAAGCGGCCAGCGCGCCGGCCGATTCGCCGATATTCCACTCCACCGGATGCAGTCGGTAACAGCCGTTGGTGATGTGGGTCACGCCCAGGTTCTTGCAAGCGGGCAGCAGGTTCTCGACCCGTTGCGGAATCAGCGCGCCCAGCGGAATCTGGAATGGATAGCAGCTGATGTCGATGTAGTTGCGCAAGCCGGTGCTGGGATGCAAGTCGATGCGGTAGCTGCCGATGCCGACGCTGTCATCGAATTGCTCGGCGGAATCGAAGCCTTCGCGCTGCTGGACGCCGACGTGCTCTTCCAGAACGGTGAACTCAGCGAGGATGCGGCGCGCCTCGCGCACGTAGACATACTTCGCCATACCGTCGGTTGTGCCGACGATATCGGGCCGCAAACGCAGCCCGGGATAACCATAGCCTGACCCGTCCGAGCGGGGCGCCTCCGTCTGCATCCAATAGAGGAAGGAAAAACTCAACTGCTTGCATTCGCGCAGCGCAGCCTGCTTCACGTCTTCCGTGACGCCCAGCAAGGG
This sequence comes from Phototrophicaceae bacterium, assembly GCA_965205125.1. GTDB lineage: Bacteria > Chloroflexota > Anaerolineae > Aggregatilineales > Phototrophicaceae > UBA6055. The sequence goes on along the minus strand of CBDBFY010000001.1, from coordinate 128,103 downwards.
CTTGAGCCAGTAATCGATCATTGGCCAATTGACCAGCGTGATGTCGCTGGGGAAGGCGCCCTCGGGATAATGGTCCTGGTAGAGGATGCGGCGGAAATGCCAGAGATCGCCCGGTCCACCGGTGTAGCGATGGCGGAAATCGGCGTGGAAGATCTGGCGATGGACCGGCTCCAGCGTTTGCGGGCTGGAATAATGCCAGCTCAGGTTCTTGTCGGGCCAAAAATCGGCTTTGTAGTCGCGCCAGAAGTCGTAGTCTTCCGGCTTGTCGATCGTATGGTCTTCGCCTTCGAGATGATCAATGGCGAAGCACCAGGAGATAGACTGCTGATCAAGCGGAAGCGGATCGCCTTCGACGGCGTGCAACTCGCCGGTCTGCGCCTGGCTCTCGGCGCCGATGATGGATTCGACATCCGCCAGTTCAAGCAGGTCGCCCAGCTCGGTGGCGTCCAGAATGTAGGGCGCGGCAATGACAACCAGATCGCCCGTCCGCGTATCTTCGAGCGTCACCGCCAATACCTTGTCGCCATCGGTCTCGGCGGCAACCGGGATGTGATAGAGCAGAATATCCAACTGCCTGCTGGAGCGGTAAGGCGCGAGCATCTCTTCGATGACGGCCAAGCCGATGCGCGGCTCGTGACAGAGGCGGCTGACGTTGCCTTGGCCCGGATTCCAATTCATGGTGTGGCGCGCTTTTTCCGTCAGCGGATAGTTGCGGCGGTAATAGTCGCGCACGCCATCGGAGAAGCGCATGTAGGTGGCGGTGACGCCGCATTGATCGACCCAGGGATTCTCATCGGGCGGGACCGCTTGCGCCGTCAGTTGCCCGCCGATCCAGTCGGTCTCTTCGCTCATGATGACCGATTTGCCCAGGCGCAAAGCCGCGAGCGCCGCGCCGATCGCGCCGGTGCCGCCGCCGACGATGAGGATGTCGCAGGTTCGTTCTTTCATGTGTGCTTGTCCTTGTCAAATTCCAGTTCAGTTATTTTCGTACGGTCGGTTCGTTATCGAAGGTTCGCGCGATAATTCGTGGCGTACAGTCGCGACGGTTTCCGGATCCAAGTCCAGCGCGGCGACAACAATAGCGTCCAGCGCTTTCCGCGTTTCGTCCTCGTTCATCTGTGGGAGAGGCAGCAGAATCCACTCGCGAAGTTGGTCGTAGACGGCAGCTAAAGCGTTGACCTTCGCCTCGCCCAGCGCGTTGAAATCCGGTACGGGTATGCGCCGCAAGTCGTCCATGGAGAACTGGGAGTACGATAGATCTCGAATTGATCGATTGCCCAGGATTGCCAAGGCGCCGACAGTGGAGTTCAAGTAGACGCAAATCGCTTTTTCCGTATTTGCGTCATTTCCAAAAGGCTTGCAAGGGATCCATGCGGAACCCAATACGCGCAGCGGGAGCCGAACGCTCACTACTCGCGTTGTGTTCAAGCGGGCGCGCGCCGCCAGCAATAGTGTTCCGCGCTGCTGCCAAAGCGCGTTTGCCTGTCTTTCTTTGCCGGGTTTCGCGGAAATATATGTATCATGCGCAGCGGACATCGTTTGCGTGTGGTCCGTTTTGTGATCCCAAAGCGCGATCATTGCTGTGTGGTTTGGAACTTCTGAACGGTCGAAAATGCCCCTAACAGCTTGACCGGCTGGCCCGATTTCAGCAATCTGCCCCAATTCTGTCGCCACAAAATGCTGTCCAGCTTTGAGCGACTGGAATCCTACGCACAAATAGGGAGACAGAAATTGAACTGCGCCCCAGTTTCCCTCTGGCATTCGATCTGAGTTCCAATGCTGTACAGTTCCCTTTATGTTGGCAACGTTGTTCTGAATGATGTCTTGCGCCAGTCCAAGCGCTTCTGTCGGGCTGGCGGGATTCTCATACAGATTGATAAATTTGGTCGCCGGTTTCTCTGTAATGTCGTTCCAGCGACGGCAAATGAGCAGCATTTCGCTAATCGCTGTGTTCTCCGAAAAATAGCTTCGCGCCGGGTCGTGGGACGTGATGATCGTTTCGACATGAAACTGTTCAGCCAGAAATTTGCGAATTCCGAAAGCCGATGCGTTGGTTGCTGTGACAAGCGGCAGCACAGAAGCCACAATGCCGTCCTCTATTCTGGCAATGTGATCTGCCAAGACCAGAAACGCGTTGCCGTTGCTCGACAAGTGTACCGGTTGTTCAGCAAACAACACCTTCTCTCGGCTCTTGAGGGCTAACTCTTCTTCGCGGCTGAATTGATCATGGCGCAGGCTGTCACGGGTAAACGGCGGATTCATGATGACCAGATCGGCCCGCTCCGCTTGAGCGATTTCCTTTTCGGCTTCAATCTGCCTGACCCCGGTGGGCCAGGGCAGCAGGCGCGGCTGCTTTTCCTGGTCTAAAAACTCCAGCGAGCCGAGGAAGGCGCCGCCGTTCTCCACGCCGAGTAGGGCGCGCCCGATCTTCATATCCTTGAAAGTGGTCGTCGGCGAAATCAAACCAAGCGTGGTCGCTGCCAAATGCGTCGCAGTCAGATTCACGTCGTAGCCGGTCAGGACGTTTTCGATAAGGTGGCGCGAGACTCGCTGATTGCGCTCGGCGCCGGTTAAGTCGCGGATACGCTCGGCGGCCGCCATTAGCAGCGTCCCCGTACCACAGGCCGGGTCGGTGATGCGCAGCCTGCCAATAGCGGCGGTATCCGACCAGTCGCACATATCCTCGCGGATCGCCAGCGTCGCCAGCAAGGTGGCCGCGGCTGTGGTCGTGTAGAAGGACCCGTCGTAACGCGCGGTTTCCAGAACGCGATGAAAGATGCGACCGAGCAGATCGTGGCGAAGCCCCACGATGTTGCGCGCGACTCGGATCGAGGCTTTGGCCGCGCCCCGCACCGCTGCTGAAAAGGCGGCATCTTGAGCGCAGCCGCGCAGCGCGTTTCGGGCGGTGGCGAAAATAGGCCTGTAATCTACCGCCAGCCACAAATCCCAAGCGGCGTCAAATTCGCCGATCGGGTCGTCGCTTTCGGCGCATTTGTTAACCATGGGCGGGGGCCAGTCGCCTTCATACGGAATCGGGCGCGGGAAGCGATTGTCCACTAATGGCGCGATACCTTGGCGGTGTTTGTCCAGTTGCGCGTGAAACATGACTGCGGTAGCGATGACCAGCATGGCGCGTTTCGCCGCTTGATTGAATTGACTGGTCCGCGCGCTGCCAAACTCGATTCTTGTCGGCTTGCCTTTAGGCAGATCCAAGCGCGCTGCGAGGCTTTGTTTTTGGCTCTCGCTTAAGCGGTCAACTGCTTGGTTCAAACTAAATGATAGAAATCCCGCAAGTTGGTCCGGATCGCCTAGCTGCTCCGGGAATCTTCGAATGACGCGAGCGAGTTGACCGATATCGGCTGATTGCCAGCGCGCCTTATTTGCGGGCGGGCGGTCTTTATGCGTGCGCAACGTGTGTAGCAATGTACAGTCGCGAACATCGGCGGCAGACCCGAGTCCATCGGGATAACAGATTGCAATTGCGCAATCCGCCAATTCCTGAAGCAAGCGTCCATCAGCATCCTTAATCGCTGAGGCTTTCTTGCTCGTGGAGTCCCCTTGCTCCGCCTCAAGCGCGACCTTTATTCCATCGAGACGTACTTCGACGTCAAGTCGTTTGCCGCCGCCTTGCCCGCTTTCCGGACGGGCATCCAATCCCTCCGAACGCAGAGCCTCGGCTAACCAGGTATTGAGCGTACTTTCATAAGCGCGTTCTTTCACTTGCCCATCCTCAGTGCCAAATTACATGCCGGGCTTGCTTGGCGCGCCAGCGGCTTTGATGTGGCCGTCGCCCTGCTTCGGATTGTGCTGATAACCATTCTCAGCGCACCACTCGGCAATCGGGTTGTAACCGCCGGTGAAATCAAAATGCGGATTGTCATCAACCGGCTCGCCGACGAGATAGCGCTCCATCGGCGAAAGCTTTTCCACCAACTCGGGCGCCTGCTGGCGGTAATCTGTTGGGTTAACCCAATCGTAGCTGTAACCAATCATGACGGCTTTGCGCGTGCGATCGGTCAGATTGGCGGCGCCGGCGTGCCAGGTGCGGTTCTCGAAGAAGACGGCATCGCCCGGGTTCAGCAGCGGCTCGACCTTGCTGGCGGGGTCAACTTTGCCCTCGGGGATTTCGATGCGCTCTTTTAGTTGATTGCTGCCCGCCGCCATCATGGTAACGCCGGTGTTGGGTTGGCTGAGGTCGGTCAGGTAGTAGGCGACTTTGAGCGAGTGTCGCGGAATATGTTGATCGCCCAGATCGCGCATGGACATATAGTGGTCGCGGTGCCAGCCGGGCAGGCGCTCGGTATCGGGCGAGCCGGGCGGATCGGGCGCGCGGTAAATCAGGTGGCTGGTCAGCAGGGAAAGCCAGGGGCTGAGCAGCTGGGCGACGATGGAGAAGACTTTCGGATTGGTGATTAGCGGCAGGAAGGCGTCGTCCATCGACACGCAATTGCGAAATCCGTCATATTTTCCGCCGGGTCTTCGCTGTCGATTCAACTGGCGGTCGGAGGCAATCAGCCGATCGCCGGCTTCTGTCAGTGCCGAGACGGTCTCGCTATCGATCGCTTCACGCATAATGAGGTAGCCCTCTTCATCGAATTGCCGTTTTTGTTCCAGCGTAATCTTTACAAAATCCACTGCTTATCTCCTTGGTTTCATCTTTTTCGCCTTGGCGGGAGGGCGACACAAGTGTCGCCCCTACATTGTAGATGTGGCATAGAGCGCAGCTTGTTCCGCATCTGTTCGTTTGCTTGCTTCAGCATAGATCTTATCCAAGAGTTGGCCGCGCGTGCCGGCAAAAGCCGCTAAATCCGGCGTGTTCGCCCAGGTCGTCCAGTTGCTGCGGTCTTCGGCGGAAACCGGGTTGTCAAGATTGGCTTGGTAGCTTTCGCCGAGGAAGCCGCGCAGGGCGAAAAATTGCAGCGCTTCATAATGAGCATCGCCCGGCGAAGCGTCTTCGAAGTAAGTGAGCACGGCGCCTGCCCCCAGCAGACGGCGCTGTATTTCGATCACATTGGCGGCGCGCACGGAGTTGCCATCGTCGAGGCTGACGTTGATGGCGACGCCGGCCGCCTCGCCCAGCGCCATCCAGCAGGGCTCCATCCGCAGGGTGCTGAAGCCGATATGCGTGCCCGATGCCGGCACTGGAATCAGCAGATTTTCCACTTCCAGCGGCACAATGACACCGTAGGGAACGCAGTAAGGGGTGGTGGGGTAAGTGAAAATGCCGTCGGTATGCGGTCGCCCTTCTTCGCGTTTCAGGCAAGCGTGCGAGTCGAGAGCGTAATGGCTGGCGGTGATGCTGGTCATGTGCTCGCGCGAGCCCCGTTTGGACAGGGCGTCATGGGCGGTGAAGAGGTATTCGCCGCGGATGCGCCGCCCCTCGCGGACGTAAATCTGGCGCGGGAAGTTGCCATTTTCCTGGAATTCGTCCGCCGCCAGACCCCATCGCAGGCAGCGCTCGCGGAAATCGGCCGGCAGCTCGGGATCGTTTTGGGCGAAGTAGAATAAGCCCAGGATGTAATCGCGCAGGCGTTGCGCAAAGCGATCGCGCCAATCCCAACTGGCGGTGGGGTAGGGCCAGTTCTCTTCCGGCAGATCGGTCGAGATGAAGGCGGCGTGCTGATTGTTGCCGTCCACCTTGCCATTGGGCACGCGCGCCATATTGGTGATGGCGCCGATGCCGTCGAACTCCATCGGCTTCGGCGGGCCGGCGAAGCGGTTCAGCCGCACGTCGTCGATCAGCGAGACAAACTCATCGCGATGGTAAGTCGGCGGCTTTTCGATTCGCGTCATGTTGGACTTGACTGTCGTCAGCGACAAGCGATAGTTGTAAGACTGAATCGCGTTGTCGGCTTGTCCGGTGGAATAATATTCATCAACCGGCGCGTCCCAGCGCTGGTAGAACTTGCCGGCGCAAGGCTCGTTGAATTCATCCGCGCCTTCCCGCCCCAGCATGTAAGGAGCGCCGGCCGCCGCCGCCAGGTCGCCTTCGTAAGTGGCGTCGACGAAGACGGACGCCCGGTAAATTTCTTCGGCGCCGCTCTCCCGGTGAATGATTTTGATCTGGCGCAAGCTGGCGCCGTCCCTGATCGCGTTGCTCGGCTCATGATTGAACTGCCGCAGCGCGCGGACTTCCAGATTGTCGCCCGCCTCCGCGATCATGTCATTCAGGACTTTCTCGGCGACATGCGGTTCAAAGCGATAGCCGTCGCTGCAATCGATGACCTGCTGCGAATCGGCGCCGTATCTGTCGCTGTAATGCTGTTTGACGCGTCCGACAAATTCGAGGAACAAGCCGCCGGTGGCGCCGCGGGTGTGGATATCAGTGGCGCCCAGTCCATTGGCCGGCAAGCCGCCGATGTATCCGGTCCGTTCCAAAATAACGGCGCGCCGTCCCGCTTTGGAGACGGTGATGCCGGCCATGATGCCGGCTGGCGTGCCGCCCACGATGACGGCGTCGTATTCGAAAGTCGGGGGAGATTTCATATGGGTGTCCTGATGATTGTGTTTATACGACGGGCGACTCACAGAGTCGCCCCTACAATTTTACAATTCGTGGGCGGCTGGATCGACCGCCCCAACACGTTCTGTGGTTTGGCGGGCTTTATCATTTATTCCTTCAATGCTAGCGAGACCAAGACAGTGATGGATTCGCCCTCTTGGAGCACTCCGCGAATACGCAGAAAGCCGCCGAAGTGAGCGACCTTGCAAAATGTTACCTGATCCTTCTTCATGGGCAGGTCGAATGTCGTCCCTTCATCGACCCAGTGGATCCCGTCGGCGGAAATCTGAACGCGGGCTGTTCCGGCGAATTCCTGCGAGACGTCAAGCGCGCGAACAAAAAAGATCGCCTCGCTCGCCCAGGCGGATTCGTAAGGCTCGCTGGCGAACTCGCCTTGCCAGAGGACATTGCGCTCGACGATCGCGGTGTAACTGCGCCGGACGCTCATGGCTAGAACTCCCCCGACAGCAGCACGGAATCAAGGTAGAGGAAGGCGCGTTTGTCGCGATTGGTCTCGACCCAGAAGGCGGTGTTCAACATGCAGTTCAAGTTTGGCATCGCGGGAATCGAGATGTACTTGAGCGGGTCGCCACTATAGATGAGATCGTTGCACTGGAAACCGAGGAAGCGGCGCTCCGCCAAGTCGACATTGATCCTAAGATAATGCCAATTCATCTTGGTGGCGATTTCGTTGTAGGCGAGGGTTTGCACGGGCGCGTCGACGTACTCCCAGTTTTCGGGACCGAGATGATAATGCGAGACCGTCTCACCAGAATCGCCGATCTTGCTGAAGGCGCGCGTCGCGCCCTTGACCTGCCAGCGGTTAATCATCCGATCGCCCTCGGCGTTCAGGTAGCGCAAGTGCGGCATCCAGCGATACTCCGGATCCATGCCGTCTTGCAAGTCGAAGAGGATGCCGAAGGCGCGCACGTCATTCACAGACAGCCGTAGTTCGCTCGCTTCCGGCTTGAAGGTGAAATAACACTCCAGTTGGATCTGACCGCGCCGCCGAAAGGTCAGCCGCTTGATGCTGGTGGCCAGCGAGCCTTCGCGCGCGCGGCTCGCCAGTTTCAGCGCATAGTCGCCTTCCATGGAGCCGGCTGTGCCCGTGTCCCACATGGTCAAGTTGCTGAGCATGGGCGGGCGCATGTCGGCGTATTCCGGCAGCATGGAGTCGAGACTGTGCTCGTAATTCCCAATTAACTCCGACCAGCCGCGGATGCCCTCGTCGAAGTCATCGTAAAAGATGATGCGTTCGAGCGGGTCGAAGCGGCTCAGGCGCGGATCAGCCCGGTAAACATTCATGCTGTTCTGACTTCTGCCCTAAGGCTATTGTTCATGCAGTCTATCAAATGCCTATGTATCCAAAAGCGACGGCAGCACATACCACTCTTCTTCACCGGGCGAATCGTATTTCATCCAGTCGGTGTCCGCTGACGTGAGGATGTCCACCAGCAACTCCAGTAAACCGCTGCCACGGCTGATGTCAGCTACGTCAACAGTGTTGGCGCCGTTGATGTCATCCATATGCTTGAGGTCCGCGCGTATCCAAACATGACGCGAGCCGTCGTGGCTATACCATTTCAGCTTCACCGCATTGGCGTATTTTAAGATATTCAGGACACCTGGATTCTCCATCGCAGCCACCTTGTTCAACGCGCATTTGCCGAGCTTTTTTTGACAACAAGCTCAAAACGCGGTAAATTAACTGCGGCAACTAAAACATGATGCCATAGACGCAGGCCCAAGTATAGCGAGCGCGCGCAAAACTGCAAATCAATGCGCGTTACGGTAGTATCCAGAAGCAATGGCTGAAAAGCCAAGAGTTTCGTTATTTTAGTTCAATAGGAGAAAACCATGAAACGCTCACGTATATTCGGCTTGGCAATTGCTGTGATAATGCTCTTGTCGCTCGGTTTCGCGCCAGCGCTTGCGCAGGATTGCGACGGCGAGGTGATTGAACTCGAATTCATGAATTGGTGGGGCGCGCATCGTGAAGCGCTGATGGACACACTCATCGGGCACTTCGAAGCCGAGAATCCCTGCATCCGCGTCATCAATCAGGTACAGCCTTGGGATAACCGCGCTGAATTGCTCGCCACCGCCGCCGCCAGCAGCAACCCGCCGGGCATTATCATGTCCACGCGTCCTGAGACCTATCAGTTCGCGCTCTCGGGTTTGATCATCCCGATTGACGCCTTTGTCGAAGCGGAGGGCACTGATATCAGCGTCTTCTACGATGGCGAGATCGGACTGCAATACTGGAACGGCGAGCTCTATGGCTTGCCCATGCCGACGGCTGGCTTGATTTCGCCGCTGTATTTCTACAACAAGAATATGCTGCGCGATGCCGGCTTTGATCCGGAGAATCCCCCACAGACCTGGCAGGAAATGGAGGAAGTGGCTCGCGCGGTGACGGTCGCGGACGCGATGGGCGTTGAGGTGCTCGGCACGTCTTTGGGCAACAATGGCGATGCCTTCGTCTTCTGGCTCTACACCAACAACGGGAAATACGCCAGCGATGATGGCCGCACCTTGCTGTTCAACAGCCCAGAAGGCGTGGAAACGCTGGAATGGATGGTCAACTTCACCAATGAAATCAACGGCGGCATTGAGAATATGACCGACTTCTTCCAGGATGTGTCGTTCTCCCAAGGCGATCATCCCTTCTTCGATGACGCGCTGGCCATGCTCCACATCAACTCAGCCGCCTTCGGGCACTTAAACAATGTTGAGCCTGAGCTGTATGCGGATACGAGTTCGTGGGGCGTGATGATACGGCCCTACAATGGCGAAAATCCTGATGCCAAGCACACGGGCGTCACCGGATACAACTTCGTCGGCGCCTGGGCTTACACGATTCCGGCGGCGCATGAGCCGGAGAAACAGGCGGCTGCCTACAAGTTCGCTGAGTTCATCGGCGTTCATGAATTGGGAGGCTGCGCCTTCCTCTTCGCGCAGAGCCGTCCGTCGCCGGTGAAAGCCTGCAATGAAAACCCGGACTACTACGAGATCAATCCCTACTGGGACAAGGTCAAGGAAGCGCTTGCGGTCGATACACCAGTGCAAATTACGCCGGTGCAAGGGCAGCTGGCCGAGATCTTGACCAACAGCGTTGAAGAGGCTTTCTTCGGTGTGAAGTCGGCGGAAGACGCGCTCAACGACGCGCATGCCGAGATGCAGGCGCTGCTGGACGAATTCTGGGCGGAGTTTGACGCCAACAATATGTAAGTCAGTTCTCCCCCCATCCCCCGACCCCTTCCCCCACAATGAGGGAAGGGGAGAACTACTGTAATCGGGTGACGATGGATTAAGTCCCTCCCTCTTTATGGCGCGCGTAGACACTGCGCGTCGGGGAGGGATTTAGGGTGGGGGTATGGGAGAAATGTGTTGCAAGCCTCCCTGAAAGCAAAGCAAACGCAAGCTGATACATCCTGGAAACTGCGGTTTCAGGAGTGGTGGTTTCGCAACCGCGCCTTGATCGGCTATGCCTTCATCTTCCCCTGGTTCGCCGGTTTCATCATCTTCGACGCGATGCCCTTCATCTACAACTTGTATTTGAGCTTCACCGACTATCAGATCGGCACGGTCGGCACGCCGCCATGGATCGGATTTGAGAACTACAGCGAGATCTTCACCGAGGACAAGCTGTTCGGCAAGAGCATGTACAACACGCTCTATTATCTGGGCTACAGTGTGCCGCTACGCCTGATTTTCGCTTTCTTGATCGCCTTGATTTTGAATTTGCGCGTGCGCGGAATGGAGCTCTATCGCACTCTGTTTTACGTGCCATCGGTGGTGCCGTTGGTGGCGGCGACGGTGATATTCGCCGGCTTTCTCAACACGCGCTATGGGTTCCTGAATCAGTTTCTCGTCTTGATTGGCGCCGCGCCGGTGCGCTGGCTGTCGTCGCCGGATGCGATCAAACCGTCATTGATTCTGCTCAGCCTTTGGGGCTTCGGCGCGCAGATGATCATTTTCCTCGCCGGTTTGCAGGGCATCCCGGAAGATCTCTACGAGGCGGCGGCAATCGACGGCGGCACCGGCTGGCAGCGTTTATTTTATATAACGATTCCGCTGATGACGCCGACGATATTTTTTAATCTTTTGATGGGACTAATCGGCGGCTTCCAAGTCTTCGAGCAAGTCTTTATCCTCATCGGGACGCATGGGGGACCCTTGCAAGCTGGCCTTGTCTATATGCTACATGTTTATAACAAAGCCTTTCGCGATTTTGAATTCGGCTATGCGGCGGCGCTCTCGGTTGTTTTATTCCTCATCGTCTTTGTATTGACAGTATTGCTGGTGTATACCTCTAATCGCTGGGTTTTCTACGGCGATGCGCAAGATGATGAGACTTAGTCTTGGTTGACCGGATGCTGGCATGATTGAAGATCCCAGAAGCAAATTCTTTCGTCACATCATCATCTACGCCATCCTCACTGTTGGCGCGATTGTGATGATGGTGCCGCTGCTTTGGACGACTTCCACGTCGCTGAAAACGCGCGACAAGATCACCATTCGCCGGCTTGAGCTCATCCCGGATCCGGTGGCATGGGAGAATTATCCCTATCTCTTTGAAGCGCGCCCGATCATCCAGTATACGCGCAATACCATGATCATCGTGGTCGCTTCGTTATTTGGCGCCTGGGTGCCTTGTACGTTGGCTGGTTACGCCTTCGCGCGCATCGCCTTCCCAGGGCGGAATATCTTCTTTGGCATCCTGCTGGCGACGATGATGCTGCCCTATGTGGTGCGATTAATACCCTTATTTCTGTTTTTCGATGAAATCGGCTGGACGCGCACCTTTGGGCCGCTGGTCTTGCCGCGCCTGCTGGGGCACAATGCCTTCTACATCTTCTTGTATCGCCAGTTTTTCCGCGGCATCCCGGACGATATTCATGATTCGGCGCGGATTGACGGCTGTTCTGAATTCGGTGTCTGGTGGCGGATATTCATGCCGATGTCGCGGCCCGTGCTGGCGGCGGTATCGATCTTCGCCTTTTCCTTCGCCTGGAATGACTTCCTGCATCCGCTGATTTATCTGGGCTCAAACAAGGAACTCTGGACTTTGGCGCTGGGCTTGAACGCCTTGCAAGGCTTCGAGGGCGATGACAACAGCCTCAACCTGATTATGGTCTTCTCCATGCTGATGATCATCCCGATGCTGGTCGTCTTCTACTTCGGGCAGAAACATCTGATCAGCGGCGTGACTGCGCAGGGCAGCCTCAAGGGATAATGTCTACCCCAGCAGGCTCTTGTGCTTCAGCGGGCGACCTGATAGGTCGCCCCTACAGTTTTTGCCTTTAGTGGGACTCACGGCCGGCGATGTCTGATATAGCGTCTGAAAAACCCAACATCGTCTACATCGTGCTGGATCAGTGGCGCGGCGATTGCCTCGGCATCGCTGACAGCGCCCACCCGGTGATGACGCCGCATTTTGATCAGATCGCTTACGAAGGCATCTGGTATGAGCGCGCCTACGCCGATTGTCCGATTTGCATGCCGCAGCGCGCAACCATGCTCACTGGCTTCACCGCCAGCCAGCACGGCATGCCCCACAATTTTATGAGCGGACCGCGCAGCCCTATCAAGAAAGAGCAGAGCCTGCCATATCGCCTGACGCGCGAAGCTGGTTATCAGACCAAGGCGGTGGGCAAGATGCACTTCTGGCCCGAGCGCGCTCGTTTCGGCTTTGAAGATATCAGCCTGCATCCGAACGATTATGTCAATTTCCTGGAAGAGCAGGGCTACGGCGGTTTCTATCGCGGGCATGGCTTGGGCGGCAACGAAGTGTATCCGGCGGTTAGCGCCGTGCCGGAGCGGCTGACCCATACGCACTGGATCGTCGATGAGGGCATAAGCTTCTTGGGTCGGCGCGATCCGGACTGCCCGTTTATGCTCTGGATGGTCTTCGAGGCGCCCCACAGTCCCTTTGATCCGCCCGAGCCTTTTGATCGCCTATATGATGACTTCGATATTCCCGACGCGGCAGTCGGCGACTGGGTGGGGGCGGCGGACGAGCCGATATCGCTCATCGCCGATCGCATCGTGCGCAATGCCGACCGCATATCTCCACAAGTTCTAAAGCGAGCGCGGCGCTACTATTACGGCCAAGTGACGCATATTGACTACCAGTTGGGACGACTCTTCGGGGAACTAAAGAGCCGAGGGCTCTACGAGAATACCGTCATCGTCATCACCTCCGATCATGGCGAGCACCTGGGTGATCACGGCCTTTTCGCCAAATCGACGTATTTGGAGTCTTCGGCCCGCGTACCGATCATCATGCGTCTACCGGCGACTTTCGCAACCCCCCTCGGTCCCCCCGAAGCATCAGGGGGAAGACTATACAACCGGCGCGTCGACAAGCCCGTCCTGACAGCCGACATCGCGCCGACCTTACTGGAACTGGCCGGTCTGCAGCCGGATTCAGATATGGATGGCATTACGCTGCTGCGCCTGCCGGAGGATCGCGTGATCTATGGTGAAGCGCCGGAATCGGTTTTCGCAACGGATGGACGCCTGAAGTATATCTACTACTTTGCTGGCGGCGTCGAGCAGCTCTTTGATGTCCTCAGCGACCATGACGACCGGCATAATCTGGCGGGGCAGCCTGAATACAAGGCGGCGCAGGCGGCGCTGAAGGCGGGCTTAATCGACTACCTGCGCGCCAACGAGAGGCCGGCTGTGGTTGGTGGCGACCTGCTGGTCCGAGATATGTCGCTGGATATCGACGAACTTCGCGCGCGGAATTCGGCGGCTTGGCGGGGACCGCTGCGCTACGGACAGGGTTACGGCTGAGCCCGCGGAAGACTTACTGCAACGCCAGGTAATCCCCCACAATCGTGGTGAATTCAATGATGTTGCCGAAGGGATCACGGCAGAAAAACCGCGGCCGCCCGGGGATCGTTTCCACATCGTAGGGCTCGTAACCGGCCTCATCAAGTTTCTTGCGTATGCCCGCCACGTCATCGACGACCAGGCAGAAGTGCCTATTGGACGTGTCGCCTAGCGGCTCCTCGCGGAAGCAATGCAATTCAGCCGCTTCTCCCAACTTGAACCAGATGACCTCGGCCGCCTCTATGCTGTTGGGGGCGGGGATCTCCGGCAATCCAAGCAAGTCGCTGTAGAAGGAGCGCGTGAGCGCCTCGCTGTCCGGCGGGCGTGGTATGCTGACGTGCTGCAAACGAAAGCTCATCTGGATTCCTCACTGTTCACCCTCATGCATGCCATCATTTTACCAGATTCGCCCGCTATCTTGACAACGTCTCGACGAAGGCCTACACTATGGATAATTGTACGTCTACTGTGCAAATGTACAGAGTGAGTTGTCTATGGCTCAGGCGATCGTCATGCCAAAGCTGGGAAACACGGCTGAAAGCGCCATCATCCTCGCCTGGCATGTGGACATTGGCGAAGAGGTCAGCGCCGGCGATGTCTTGTGCGAAATCGAAACGGACAAGGCGACGCTCGAAGTGGAGAGCACTGCTGCCGGCCTGCTGTTGGCGCGCCTTTATGAAGCGGGCGATGACGTGCCGGTCTTGAGCCAATTCGCTGTTGTCGGGCGGCCGGGCGAATCGGTGGAGGCATTTGAGATTCCTTCTATCGCGGAGTCGCCTCAAAGAGAGGTAGGCAGACAGGAAGATTTCAGCAGAGCGGTTGATTCCGCAATCAAGATCTCGCCGCGCGCGAGAAACTTGGCGGAGCGCAAAGGAATTGAAACTGCGGATCTTAGAGGCAGCGGTCCCGAAGGTCGCATCATCGAGCGGGATATCGAAGCGGCGATCAAGGAACGCGTCACGGTCACGCCGGTGGCGCAAGCGATGCTGGACAGCGGCGGGTATCGGCTTGCTGATCAACTGCCGCGGTCCGGGCGCGTTGGCAAGCTGGATCTTGTGCCCGCCGATGCTGGTGATGAAGTCGAGGAGATTCCGCTTCGGGGCCTTCGTCAGACGATCGCGCGGCGTCTGCTGGCGTCGACCCGGGCGACGGCGCAGCTAACCTTGAATTCGTCGGCTGATGCCCGCGCGCTGACGGCTTTTCGCAAGCGGCTCAAGGAGAGCGATGAGGCGCTCGGCCTGCGCGCCATAAACATCAACGATTTGCTTTTGTTCGCGGTCGCGCGCACTTTGCCCGCCTTTCCGAATCTCAACGCGGTCTTCGAAAATGACATAATCTATCAGTATTCGGCGGCGCATTTGGGCTTGGCGGTAGATACCGATCGGGGGCTGCTCGTTCCGGTCATCCGCAAGGCTCAAGCGCTGAGCTTGAAGCAGCTTTCGGCCGAGGCGCGGCGGCTGGCCAAGGCCTGCCGAGATGGATCGGTCTTGCCAGACGAGCTGGCGGGCGGCAGCTTCACCGTCAGCAACCTCGGCGCCTTGGGCATTGAAAGTTTTACGCCACTGCTGAATCCGCCGCAGGTGGCCATCCTGGGTATCGGCAGCATCCACTTGAAGCCGGTGCAAGCTGGGGACGACGTCGAATTCCGGCCCCATATTGGGCTCTCGCTGACGATTGATCACCAGGTGGTTGATGGCGCGCCGGCCGCCCGATTCCTGGCGCAACTGGCGAGGAATCTGGCGCAGATCGATCTGCTTGTTGCGATTTGAGTTATCCGCGAATGTATGTTTGTCACCGAGGTGGCCGAGGATTCAGAGGACATTGAAAGGAATATGGTATCCATTAACTCTGTGATCTCTGTGGTCAAAACAAATACCAGTCCGATACTCACGCAGGAAGGGACGGTATCTTGCCCAAATCGCTGACGATAGACCCGGCTGAGGAGCGCCGGACTGCGGTCCTGCGCGCGCCGGAGATCCCGCTGAACGCCTACATATCGGACCCTATGGCCGAGGCCGCTGCCTTCTCGCGCGAGCAGTTGCTCGCCATCTATCAGGACATGGTCTTGATCCGCGAGTTCGAGACGGCCCTGGACGGCTTCAAGAAAGAAGGCGCCTATCGCGGCATTCGCTACACTCACGCGGGACCGGCGCATCTCTCGATTGGGCAGGAAGCGGCCGCCGTCGGGCAGTGCATCCATCTTGAGCCGCAGGACTTCATTCTCGGCTCCCATCGCAGCCACGGCGAGATCCTGGCGAAGGGTCTCTCCGCCATTCGCAAGTTGGATGAAGACCGTCTGCTGGAGATCATGGAAAGCGCCAAGGATGGCGCCGCGCTGCGGGTCGTCGAAACGCTTGGGGACTTTGACGATATCCGGTCATTGGGGTGCAGTTGGCTGGTGTATAGCGCCTACGCCGAGATCTTCGCGCGGGAGACGGGATTCAATCAAGGCATGGGCGGTTCAATGCACGCCTTCTTCCCGCCCTTCGGCATCATGCCCAACAATGCCATCGTCGGCGGCTCGGCTGATATTGCTGTCGGCATGGCGCTCTTCAAGCGGATCAACCGCCGAAATGGCATCGTCATCGCCAACATCGGCGATTCATCGGCCGCTAGCGGACCGGTCTGGGAAGCGATGAACTTCGCGGCGATGGATCAGTACCGGACGCTTTGGGATGCTGACTTGGGCGGCGCGCCCCCGATCCTCTTCAATTTCATGAACAACTTTTATGGCATGGGCGGGCAGCCGCAGGGCGAGACGCTCGGCTTCGGCTGCCTGGCTCGGATTGGCGCCGGCGTCAACGCCGATGCCATGCACAGTGAACGAGTCGATGGCTATAATCCGTTGGCGGTCGCTGATGCCACCCGGCGTAAAAAGGCGCTGCTGCTTGCAGGACGCGGACCGGCGATGCTGGATGTGATTACCTATCGCTACAGCGGGCACTCGCCCAGCGACGCCTCGTCTTATCGCGGGCGTGACGAGATTGCGCTTTGGCGCGCGCAAGATTCCATACGTGGTTTTGGCGAGTACCTCTGCGCCAATCGCTATGCCGACGAGGCTCAGCTGCAAGAAATGCGCGTATCCGCCATCGAACGCATAACCGAGATCGTCGCCCTGGCTGTCGATCTGGAGTTGTCGCCGCGCCTCGATCCAGCGGGCGATGCCATCGGCGCGATGATGTTCTCAAACGAGACCGCCGACGCGCTGGACGATCGCGAGCCGGAGGTCAGCCAGCCGCTGGACGAGAGCCGCCTGAAGGTCACGGCGGGCAAGCACCGCTTTGGCCTGGATGAGGGTGGGGCGCCACGGCCAAGGCTCAAGACGCTTACTTATGCCGAAGCCATCTTTGAGGCGATGATTCACCGCTTCTATAGCGACCCGACGATGATCGCCTTTGGCGAGGAGAACCGCGATTGGGGCGGCGCATTCGGCGCTTACCGCGGCTTGACCGAGGCGCTCCCTTATCACCGGCTCTTTAATACGCCGATTTCGGAAGCGGCGATTGCCGGCGTTTCGGTTGGTTACGCGTTGGCCGGCGGACGGGCCGTGCCCGAGCTGATGTATTGCGATTTCATGGGACGCGCTGGCGACGAGATCTTCAATCAAATGGCGAAGTGGCAGGCGATGTCGGCCAATCTGCTGCGGATGCCGCTGGTGCTGCGCGTCTCGGTAGGGATGAAATATGGCGCGCAGCACTCGCAGGACTGGAGCTCGATTGTCGCCCATATCCCGGGCTTAAAGGTTTATTTCCCCGCCACCGCTTATGACGCCAAAGGCATGCTCAACCGGGCGCTGCGCGGCACCGATCCGGTCGTCTTCTTCGAGAGCCAGCGCCTGTACAATCAGCCGGAGACGCTCTTCAGCGGCGGTGTGCCCGTCGAATACTACGAAGTTGAGGAGGGCGAGCCTTTTCTGCACCGGCCGGGGAGCGACATCAGCATCGTCACCATCGGCGCGACGCTCTACCGCGCCTTGGAAGCGGCGGCATGGCTGGAGCGCGAACATCGCGTCAGCGCCGAAGTGATTGACGCGCGTTTCCTCAATCCGCTGAATTACGCGCCGATCGTCGAATCGGTGAAGAAGACGGGGGTGGTGCTGCTGGCATCGGACGCGAGCGAGCGCGGATCTTTTCTGCATACGATGGCGTCGAATATCTCTCAGCTCGCCTTTGATTATCTTGATGGTCCGGTCGCGGTATTGGGTTCGCGCAACTGGATCACGCCGCCAGCCGAGCTTGATGAGAGCTTCTTCCCCGGCGCTGACTGGATGATCGATATGATTCATCAGCGCCTTCTGCCACTGCCTGATTATCAGCCGCGCAGCGAGCAGGGCGCGCTTGAAATCATCAGACGCAATCGAGCCGGGGTTTAACCGTGATCGACGCCGCGCATCATGAACTGCTGGCGAAAGTCGCCGCCATGTATTATGAGCGGGACATGACGCAGAACGACATCGCCGCCGCCCTGGAATTGTCGCGGGTCAAGATTCATCGCTTGCTGAAGGAAGCGCGCGAATCACAGGTGGTGCGCATCCTGATCGATTGGCCCATCAAGCGTTCAAGCGACTTGGAGGCGCGGCTCGTCCATCGATTTGGCTTGGAGCGGGCGCTGGCGCTGCAATCCGGGGCGACTGACGCGGCGCTGCTGCGGCGGCAGATTGCGCAGATGGCGGCGCGCTATCTGGAAAGCGTATTGGACGATGGGGCGGCGCTTTCGATCTGTTTCGGCAGCACCACCTACGAGGTCATCAGCGCGATTCGCCCCGATTTCCAAGCCGATGTCAAAGTCATGCAGGCGACCGGCAGCTTGTCGCACGCGCTCAAGGAATTCGACAGCTCGGCTTTGACGCGTCAGTTGGCACAGAAGCTGGGTGGCGAGGCGCTATATTTGTCGTCGCCGCTGCTGGCGGACAATGCCGAAGCCGCAGCCGTGATTCGCGAGCAGGCGGTGGTGGATCAGGCGCTTGAACAAGTACGGCGCGCCGACATCGCGCTGGTGGGCATCGGCGATCTCGATCCGGCGACATCGGGTTTCGTCCGCGCCGGCGTCGCCGGGTCGGGGCAGCTGCGGTCCTATCGAGCGCGCGGCGCCATCGGCGACATGGCTTGGCAGATTTTCGACCAGGGGGGCCAACCCTTCCCCTGCAAGTTGAATCAGCGCATTATCGGCATTACGCTGGATGAGTTGCGTGCTGTGCCGCAGACGGTCGCTGTCGCCGTCGGCTTGAACAAAGCGGCTGCCATAGCTGGCGCCTTGAAGAGCGGCGCGATCAATGTGCTCTGCACCGACGAAGCGACGGCGGCGCGCATATTGGATTGTGGACTGTAGGGGCGACCACAAACGCAGAAAATGTAGGGGCGAGCCATTGGGTCGCCCGCAAAGGAAAGGGCCAACTCAATGCCAATCGGCAAAGTGACGCAGCAGGTGAAGATCGCCGCCGGCTTGTTCTGGGCCGATTACGCGGTCCTTGGCGCCCAAGTGCGCGAGTTGGAAGCAGCCGGCGTGGACTGGATTCACATCGAAGTGCGCGATGGCAAGTACATGGATTTCGCCATGCCGCGCGGTGGCTACGATATCATTGAAGCGACCTGCAACAGCACCAGCCTCGAGGTGGAGGCGCAGCTGCAGATGATGCGCCCGAGCTTCAGCGTCTTCGATCAATTGGCCGATCTCGGCGTCAGTCTCATCAGCCTGCCGCTGGAAACGACGAACGAAATGATCTTCCAGAACATTACCTACATCAAAGAAAAGCTGGGGCTGAAAGTGGGCGTCTGGGCTTGGCAGGGCATCCCCGCTGTGGCTTTCGAGCAATTCATACATCCCCACGTAGACATCATCGAATACGAAAGCCGCGCGCCATTCTGGAAGCCGACGAGCGGCGGAAAGAGCCCGCATACTATCGACCCGATCGTGGTGGATACGCTGCGCGAGCTGCATCGGATGATCGCCGACGCCGGCTTGGAAGATCGCATCGAACTGATGGAAGATGGCGGCTTGAACAGCGGCAATGTCGGCGAGTTCATCGCTGCTGGCATGACGGTGGGCGAGTTTTCGTCGCCGCTGCTGAAGGGTCCCGCGGGCAAGCTAAGGCCGGGCACGGGCGAGATTAGCGCCGCGGTACGTAATCTGCGCGCGGTCATGCGCGAAGCCAGCGACCGGTATCGGAATGAACGGGGATTGATCCAGCCGATGTAGGGTCGATCTATCAGATCGCCCGCTGGGTATCGTGAAGGAATTTGCAAAATGCCAAAAATTAGAATCGGACTCATTGGCTATGGCGGCATCGGACGGGTGCACGCGGGCGCCTATCGCGCGATTCCCTTCCACTACGGCTTGCCAGCCGACAGCATCGAGATCGCCGGCGTCGCCACAACGCGCTTGGAAACGGCAAAGCGCGCTGCTGAGGAAATCGGCTGCCCCTATTTCACCGATGACTTCCGCGAGCTTCTCGCCCGCGACGACATTGATATGATTGATATCTGCACGCCCAACAATTCTCATCATGAGATTGTGCTGGCGGCGGCGGCCAGGGGCAAACATATCTATTGCGAGAAGCCGCTGGCGATGAATGTCGCGGAAGCGGGGGGCATGGCGCAGGCGGTTCGCGCTGCCGGCGTCAAGGCGCAGGTGACCTTCAATTTTCGCTTTTTCCCGGCGGTGATGCGCGCCAAAGAACTGGTCGACGCCGGTTTCCTCGGTCGGGTTTTTTCTTTCCGCGGACGCTACCATCGATCGAGCTATATCGAGGGCGACAAGCCAATGTCCTGGCGGCTCCAGCGCGAGATCACCGGCGGTGGCGCGCTCTTCGATTTGGGCTCGCATATTCTCGATCTGCTCTACTATGTTCTGGGCGAATTCGATTCCGTCAATGGCACGCTGGATACGCTGATTCGGGAGCGTCCGGCGGCGAAGGGCAGCGCAGCGATGGCGCGCGTCGATGTCGATGATATCGCCTTGCTGCATGCGCGCACCGTTGATGGCACGCTGGGCACGGTCGAAATCTCGCGCATGGGCACCGGCGCCACCAACGATTTGAGCTTTGAGATATTCGGCCAAGCAGGCGCGATCCGCTTCGATCTGGGCGACCCGGCTTGGCTGCATGTCTATGACACGCGCGACGCGGAGGGTCCGCTGGGCGGCGGGCGCGGCTTCCGCCAGATCGAAGCCGTTAGCCGCTACGACGGGCAGCGCGCTCCTGATTGGACGATGACGCCTGATTTCATGCGCGCTCATGCCGAATGCCAGTATCGGTTCATCCGCGCGATTTGGGACGGCACGACGACATCGCCCTCGTTCGATGATGGCGCTCAGGTGCAAAAGATCATGGCGGCGGCCGAGCGCTCGTCAGAGCAAGGCGCGTGGGTGAAGTTGGCAAATGTATAGTCCTAAGTTTGTCCTCCCCCTTCTTATTGCTTTGGCTGAGGACAGTTTTGAACAGGCGGCAAATGAAAGCGGTGCGGCAGCCAACACAAGCATCAAATCTGGCGAAAGCTGTAGGGGCGACTTTCATCAAGTCGCCCGCGTTCAACACCATTTGAATTCAACGGACGAGCCAATGGCCCGCCCCTACAGATCCTTGTTTTCGCGGATTCGGTATTTGTGTGAGCCAAGTTGTGACATTCGAGCGGCTCTGATGAGATAAGCGCAAAGACTTAGAGATTGAACGGACAGCACTACGATTTCATCATCATCGGCAGCGGCATGGGCGGCGGTGCGCTTGCCTATGCCTTGCGCGAGAGCGGCGCCAAGATACTCTTGCTGGAACGGGGCGACTTCCTGCCGCGCGAGCCGCAGAACTGGCAGGTCGATGCCATCTTCAAGGAGAATCGCTATAAGCCGGCCGAGAATTGGATTGACGTGTCTGACGGCAGCGGCTTCAAACCCGGCGTTCATTACTTCGTCGGCGGCAACACCAAAGTTTATGGCGCGGCGCTGCCTCGCTTCCGCGTCGAGGATTTCGACGCGATCGAGCACGAAGGCGGAACGGCGCCTGCTTGGCCAATCAGCTACGCCGATCTCGAGCCCTATTACAATATCGCCGAGGAATTGTTCTTCGTGCATGGCCGCGCTGGCGATGACCCCAGTGAACCGCCGCGCACGCGACCCTATCCGCAGCCGGAAGTGCCGCACGAACCCTATGTTGCCGCGCTCATCGAAAAGCTGCGCGCGCAGGGTCTGCATCCTTATTGCCTGCCGATGTCGGTCGATCTGCGCGAGGGCGGCCGCTGCATCCGTTGCAAGACCTGCGATGGCTTCCCCTGCATGGTGCGGGCAAAGGGCGATGCCGAGATCTGCCTGGTGCGCCCGGCTCTCGAAAGCAGCAAGATCGAGCTGTGGACGAAGGCGAAGGCGCGCCGCATACAAACCGACGCGAGCGGGAAACGAGCGACCGCCGTCGATGTTGAGCGGGATGGCGAAACGCTAACTGCCTCCGCCGACCGGATCGTCGTCGCCTGCGGCGCGGTGAATTCCGCGGTGCTGCTGCTGCGCTCGGCGAACAGCCAGCATCCGGACGGACTGGGGAATGCATCCGGTTTGCTGGGCCGCCATTATATGATGCACAACAATACCGCCTTGACCGCTGTCGCCCCGTTCAAGATCAATCCAACCGTTTTCCAAAAGACGATGGCGGTGAACGATTTCTATTTCGGCGATGCTGACTTCAAGTGGCCGATGGGCAATATACAGGCGCTGGGCAAATTGCAGGCCGGCATGCTGTCGGCGGCAAAACCCTACCTGCCCAAGCCGCTGCTGACGGCGATGGCGAACCGCAGCATGGATTGGTGGGTGATGTCCGAGGATCTGCCCGATCGGGAGAATCGCGTCTTGCTGGGTCCGGGCGGCGAGATCCGCGTGCAGTGGAAGCCCAACAACCGCGTCGCCCATCAACAACTGATTCGCCGCGCTATGCGGATGATGCGGCGCGCCGGCTACAGCCTGGTTTTCACCGAGACGCTGGGCATCGAGACCAACTCGCATCAGTGCGGCACGGCGCGGTTTGGCGATGACCCCGCGACTTCGGTGCTGAATCCATTCTGTCGAAGTCACGATGTTGAGAATCTCTACGTGATGGATTCGTCTTTCTTCCCCTCGTCGACGGCGATGAATCCGGCGCTGACCATTTGCGCGCAGGCGCTGCGCGTCGCCGATCACTTGCAAGGAAAGGCGCCGCTTCAATCGGAGTTGACCGCATGAGCCACGTCATCGGCATTGACCTCGGCGGCAGCAAGATCGCGCTGGGCTTGGTCAACCCGCGCGACGAAATTATGGCGCGCCGCCGCATCGACACCGATTCCGAAGCGGGCTTGGCAAGCGTCATTGAGCGCATCGCCTTTGAGATTGAGGCGCTGCAGGCGACGCTGCCCGCGGGACGAAAAGTCGAGGCAGTCGGCATCGGCGCGCCGGGACCAGTCGATCATGTCAGCGGCGATCTGCTGACGCTGGTCAACCTGCCAGGCATATCCAACACGCCCTTTCGCCGCGCGCTGCAGGAACGAACCTCGCTGCCAGTCGCGCTGGATCATGACGCCAAAGTTGCCGCGCTTGGCGAATTTCATTATGGCGCTGGAATCGGACGCGAGAGCATGATTTACATCGTCATTGGCACCGGCGTCGGCGCCGCCATTATTTATCAGGGGCGGCTGATCTACGGCGAGAGCAACAGCGCCGGCGAGTCGGGACATATGACCGTCGATCCTAATGGTCATCGCTGCCATTGCGGGTCGCGCGGCTGCCTGGAGACTTATACCAGCGGACCGGCGCTGGCGAAACATTACGCCGCCGCCACGGGCGAGACGATTTCGGGAAGCGAAGTCAGCAATCGGGCGCTGGCCGGCGACGAGATTGCGCGGGCGCTGCTGCGGGAGGCAGGACGGGCGCTTGGCATCGCCATTGCGTCTCTGGCGATGACGCTGAACATCGAGCTGTTCGTCATCGGAGGGGGCGTCGCGCGGGCGGGCGATCTGCTGTTGGAGGCGGCGCGAGCGTCGCTCAAGGACTATTCTTTTCGGGCGGTCTCGGCGCGGATTCGGGTGGTGGCCTCGGAAATGGGCGAGGACGCGCCGATTCTGGGCGCCGCCTGGCTGGCGCGCCGACAATTGACAGGGGGCTTCTAGGAGCGGGCGATGTATCACTACGCCGATCAACTGCCGGAAGGCACAGTGCTGCAGGGCTTCGATGTCTGCATTGTCGGGGCGGGCGCGGCCGGCATCGCTATGGCGCAGCGCCTGGCGGGCAGCTCGCTGAAGGTGATCTTGCTGGTCAGCGGGAGCCCGGGCGATCGCGGCCTTCCCAGCGACGCGCGTCAACAACTCTATCAGGGCACGGTCGGCGACTTCCTGCGCAAGGTCGATCCCATCTTCCCCGAGCGCTCGCGTCTGAACATGTATGGCGGCACAACAAACCATTTCGGTTTTTGGGCGCGTCCGCTGGATGAAGCCGATATGATGCCGCGGCCCGGCTACCGCGACGCCGGCTGGCTATTCGGCGAGGATGAACTGAGGCAATACTACATCGACGCTCAGGCATTCGGCCGGTTTGGTCCCTTCAATTACGATGATATGGATTTCTGGCGACGTGTGCTCTACGCGCGCCCCTTTGACCCGCTGCCCGGCGACCAGCTTGAAGGCGCCATCATGCGTGCGCAATATGAAGAGAACCTGCATGATTTTCAAGTGCAGTTCCGTGACGAATTGGCGCGGTCTACGAATATCACCGTGCTCTTCAACGCCCATCTGCTGATGATCGGAACCGACGAGGATCGGCGGCGTGTCAGCGCATTGAATTGCTCGACCATAATCGAATCGGCGGACGGAAGGGCGAGGGCGGGCGCCTCATTTCAGGTGCGAGCGCGGACCTACGCGCTGGCTTGCGGCGGCATCGAAAATGTGCGTCTGTTGCAGCTTTCCGGCGGGCTGGGAAATAACAAGCGCGATATGCTGGGGCGCGGTTTCATGGTGCATCCGCTGCTGACCAACGCCGCGCGGGTGCAATTCGCTGAGCCGGTCGCCTCCGATATCCGCAACTTCTTCCGCGAGCAGCAAGTCCGCCTCAAAGCCCCGGCGGAGGGCGAAGGCGAATATCGGCACATGGTCGAGCCGTTGGTGAATCCCGAGCTCGCGCTAGAATACTTGATGTTCAACGCTTGGGGCGTGCTCGCCCCAACGCATCAGACGCTGCTCGACGAGCCTATTGGCAATTTCCGCATCATTCTCTATTTCCGCGATGAGGGGAGCTCGGCAATCGTAAATCTCAATTGGGAGCAGACGCCGAACGAGAACAGCCGCATCACGCTGAATCGGGAGCGGGTCGATCCCGTCTTTGCTCAGCCGCTGGCGCATATTGACTGGCGGCTCAACGATATCGACAAGCGGGGCGCTGTTCGCGCGCTGGAGATGACGCTGGCTTACTTGCGCGATCATGGCGCCGTCAGCGAGGAGATGATCACCGATGTCAGCGGCGGCGCGGATCGCTGGACTTTTCCGCCGCACGAAGGCGCGCTGGAGACCGGCGATCATCACATGGGCGCCCTGCGCATGTCGGCTTCACCCGCTGACGGCATCGTCGATATTCATTCGCGGCTGCACAGAGTCGACAATCTCTACATCGCCGGCTCAGCCGTATTCCCGACCGGCGGCTATGCCAATCCGACGCTCACCATCGTGGCGCTGGCGCTGCGCCTGGCCGATCATTTGAAGCGGGTTCTGAGCTGATTGGGCTGGGCGATGTGGCGCTCGTTTTTCCTCTGCGGTGAAAAAATCTACCTCGCTCGACAAAGTCGCGAACCCGGCATTTCTCCACGACGGGCGACCTAAAAGGTTGCCCCTACATGACCTCTCCTTTGTAAAGCGCGTCGACATCAACGCGGGCGGGCACGCTGTCGGCCGCGCCCGGCTTGGTGACGCAGAGGGCGGCCGCCGCGTTGGCGAAGCGAACGGCGTCGTTCAATGCCTTTCCTTCCGACAAGCCCACCGCCAGCGCCGCGTTGAAAGTATCGCCGGCGCCGGTCGTATCGACCACGTCCACCGCGAAGGTCGGCACGACGATGCTATCGTCGCGGCTGATAATCTGCGCGCCCTGAGCGCCCAGGGTCACCACCGCCGTTTGATCGCCGCGGCTCAGCAAGCCTCGCGCCGCCGAAACAACATCGGCGACTGGTCCGCCGCTTAGCGTCTCCAACTCCGTTTCATTGGGCGTCAGGTAATCGGCCAGTTGGATCGTCTCGGCGGAGATCGCGGCGGCCGGCGCAGGATTCAGAATGGTCGCAACGCCGTATGCTTTGGCGGTTTTCAGGGCGTAGGGCACGATGTCGAGGTTCACTTCCAGTTGGATCACCAGCATGTCTGCATCGGCGATCTGCGCGCGCGCCGCGTCAATATCGCTCTGCCGAATGCGTTTGTTCGCGCCCAGCACCACGACGATCATATTCTCGCCGCTGGCATCCACCAAAATCGGCGCCACGCCGGTCGCCACCTCGTCATCGCGCGTGACGAAGCGATAGTCGACGCCCTCCGCATCCCAGATTCTATAAGCGAGCTCGGCGAAGACATCGTTGCCGACGCGCCCAATGAAGGTGACATCGGCGCCCAATCGCGCGGCCGCTACCGCTTGATTGGAGCCCTTGCCGCCGGCGCCGGTGGCGAAGCGGTCGCCATGAACCGTCTCGCCCGGGCGCGGCATGCGTTCCATATACGAAACCAGATCGGCGTTGAAGCTGCCGACGACTACGATCTTGGCGGTCATGTCCGCTTCCTTTTGCCTAGAGCGACGATTGACTATACTCTATTGTGTTCGATTTTCGTCCATCCGACTACTGAATGGCTGGCGATGGCGCAATTGCAGTTGGCTTTGGATGGGGACCTGGCTTCGGCACTAGAGATTCTGTCCGCGGCGCATCCGTATATCGACATGGCTGAGGTTGGCACACCGCTGGTCTTCCGCGAGGGCATGGATGCTGTCAGGCGCATTCGCGAGTCTTATCCCCAGCTCACCTTGGTGGCGGATCTGAAGATTATGGACGCTGGCGAGGCGGAAGCTGATATCGCCTTCAGCGCCGGCGCCGATATCGTCACTGTGATGGCGGTCGCGGCCGACGCCACCATTGCCGGCGCGTTGGAAAGCGCGCGGACGCACGGCAAGCGGCTGATGGTCGATATGATGCAAGTGGCTCATACGACGACGCGTGCGCGGGAACTGGCTGATATGGGCTGCGATTTGCTCTGCCTGCACACGGCGCACGACCAGCAAGCGCTTCTGGGTTCGCCTTTCGCGCAGTTGGCGGCTTTGCGAGAGGCGCTGCCGACGGCTGGTTTGGCGATCGCAGGCGGCGTCAACTTGCCCGCGCTGGAACAGATTCTACCGCTAAAGCCGCAAGCAGTCATCGTCGGCTCAGCCATCATCGCCTCGGCCGACCCGCGCGCGAGCGCCATCGCCTTCCATGAAAGGATTCGAGAATATGGAAATGCCTGATCTGATTGAAGCCGTCATCGCCGACATCGGGCGTACTTTGGGGCGAGTGGATCCAGCGCAAGTCGATGACATCTGCGCGGCGATTTTCGCGGCCGATCGGATTTTCGTCGCTGGCAAAGGACGCAGCGGATTGCAGATGCGCGCCTTCGCCATGCGGCTGATGCATCTGGGCTTGACCGTGCACGTCGTCGATGACGTGACGACGCCAGCCATCGGCGCGGGCGATCTGCTGCTCATCGGCTCGTCTTCCGGGCGCACGGGTTCTCTGCTGCGCTATATCGATACCGCGCGGGCAGCTGGCGCGGCGCTGGCGGCTTTTAGCGGCAACCTTGAGTCACCGATCGCTGAGGCGGCCGCGACGGTTGTGTATATACCGGCGAGCAATTTCAAAGCCGGGCGGCAGACCGGGATTGACTCGGTCATGGTGATGGGTTCGCTCTTCGAGCATTGTCTGGGTCTGCT
Organism: Phototrophicaceae bacterium; assembly: GCA_965205125.1. Taxonomy (GTDB): domain Bacteria; phylum Chloroflexota; class Anaerolineae; order Aggregatilineales; family Phototrophicaceae; genus UBA6055. Next base: position 100,829 of record CBDBFY010000001.1, on the reverse strand, counting down.
CTGCGATTTGATCATCATACGTTTGAAAGCGGCGCTGGAGATTGAGGAAGCGGCGATGAACGCGCGCCACGCGAATTTGGAGTGAGTGCGTGAACGCGTCTTTTTTTGCCAAGCAGCGGGAAAGTTGGTATAAACGCGACGGAAACTGCCTGCAAAAGAAAGGACTTGCTAATGAGACTGTTTGGTTACAAGACTCAAATAGGCGATGTCGGCGATACCATGCCGTTCTACTACAAGGGCGAATGGCATATCTTTTTGCTGGCGACGCCACCGGATACCTGGACAGTTCCCGAACGGGCGGCTTGCACCTTAGGGCATATCGTATCGAAAGACCTGGTTAACTGGGAGGAGCTGCCAAACGCATTCGGACCGGGGCAGGAAGGCGATCCCGATGTCGGCGCCATCTGGACCGGCTCGATACACGACCATGAGGGCAAGTTCCACTTCTTCTACACCGGCTACAGCCACCAAGCCAAATATCAGCAGACGATCTGTCATGCAACCAGCGATGACATGATCACCTGGCAGAAGAATCCCAATAATCCCATCATGCATGCCGATACATCGGAATGGGAACCGGCTGATTGGCGCGACCCTTATGTCTATTACGATGAGGAAAAGGGCTGCTACGCCATGCTGATCGCCGCGCGCTTGAAGGAAGGCTTGGAAGACCGCCGCGGCTGCGTGGTGGTCGCCTATTCCGACGACCTTGAGAGCTGGGAACTGGGCGGTACGCTTTGGGCGCCGCAGCAAGTGCACTGCATGGAATGCCCGGAGACCTTCAGTCTCGGCGGTTACAATTATCTGGTCTTTTCGCGTTACTCCGGCGATGCGAAGACGCTTTATCGGGTGGCCAGGCCGGGGGAGCCCTGGGAAGCGCGGCCGCTTGACGCCTTGGATGGATCCAAATTCTACGCGGCCAAATCCGCGGGGGACGGCGAGCGCCGTTTTACCTTCGCCTGGATCCCGCGGCGCAAGTTTGGCAGCAATGACGAAGACTTCATCTGGGGCGGTGAATTCGGTTCTCCGCGTGAAATGATCGCCATGCCCGATGGCGCCTTGACCTGCAAGCTGCCGGACGAAGTCGCGGCTAGCTACAGCAATGAACAAGATTTCGAATTGATCCCCGGCGATGGCGAATGGGACGGGACGCGCTGCGACGCCCGCGGGACTTTCGGTTTCGCGCATATCAAGACGGCGCGTACGGATCTGATGCTGGAAGTAGAGATCGCCTGTGATCCCAATACGATGAATGCCGGCATCTTGATGGAACCGACGGCTGATATGTATCAAGGACACCTGCTGATGGTGGAGCCGGGCCGCAAGCGGACATCAATCAGACGCTTTCCAATCCAATGGGAACCTTTCTGGCAAGCCTGGGTGCCCGGCAGCCCCGAGCTCGGTCCTGATATGGCGCGCCCGATGCTGGTCGATCAATTCTTGCATTCGGAACCGGAAGACGGCAAATATCAGATCCGCATCCTGCGCAATGGCCAGTTGGTCGAGTGTTATGTCAATGATCAGGTCGTGATGTCCTACCGAATTTACGAAGAGTCGGAGATGATGTTTGGTCTCTTCGTTGATCAGGGCGCGGTCAGCTTTAACAACTTGTCCATCAAAACCTAGCCCCGACGATGAGTGTCGGCGGTCAGTGTCGGCGGTCAGTGTCTACGCGACCTACTCGACTAACGCGACCTACGCGACACCGATTCTGCGTCTCACACAGGACAAGCGGCTCTGAGCCTGTCAGGATTCTGTGTTGCTATGCTGCAGGATAGAAGGAGGTGATTATTGGGATGCGCCTATTGGGGGCATGGTTAATGCTCATGCCGAAAATTGCAGTATCGATTGAAACATAGCGCAAAGTGGATAGGAGAATGAACATGTCTTGGATTAAGAAACTCGCGTTCTTGTTGGTGTTGATGGCGCTTATGAGCGGCGTCGCTACCGCGCAAGACAGCCAATTCCTCGAAGTTTGGGACCAGTGGGAATTCTATGGCATGACGGCGGCGGGACCCGCGCTCGAAGTCATTCACGCGGCTTGGAATGCAGAGCATCCCAATGTATTTATGGACCGCTCGGTCTTTGGCGGCGGCTGGCCAATTCGCAACGCGATTGAGCTGGCGCTGACCTCAGGCGATGCGCCGGATGTCTTCTATTCTTGGCCCTCCGGCGCCGGCTTGACCGCCTATGCGCAAGAAGGTTATCTGCTGGATCTGACCCCGTACGCTGATCAGTATGGCTGGTGGGATCGTCTTCCCGATTGGGCGATAGAGCGCAACATGTGGAACGGCAAGCTCTATGCCTATCCTTGGGAGCAGGATCTCGAATACGTCTATTACAACACGGTGATCTTTGAAGAGTTGGGCTTGGAAGAACCGCAAAGTTGGGAGGACATTCTCAATTGGTGCGCTGTCGCCAACGAGGCCGGCTACATTCCGATTTCCTTCTCGAACAGCCCCGATGGCTGGCAGGGCGCCAACATGTTCACCGACATGGTCGCGCTGACCGGCGGGCGCCAGGTTGGTCTGGATGTATTGCGCGGCACAACCAGCTGGAACCGCCCCGAGGTTGTCGACGCGCTGGAGAAGCTGCTGGAGATGGTAGAGGCTGATTGCTTCTCGCCCGGCTTCAATGGCAAGCACTATGGCGACTCGCTGGCCGAACTGTATACCGGTCGGGCGACATCGGTCTGGACCGGCACTTGGGTCATCCATGACATCTCCGGCAACATGGCCGAAGGCACGTTGGATGTCTTCTATATGCCGGCGATTTATGATGACATCCCGCAAGCGACCCACATGTCTGAGGGCTCGGCTTACTATATCTGGGCTCATGCCTCGGATCCGGATCTGGCTGCCGAATACATCGACTTCGTGACCGACCCGCGCTGGCTGCCGACCTGGATCGAAGAGGGCTTCGCCATCCCGATCCAAAAGGATCCCATCGACTGGAGCATCTACGATGTAGATCCGGTCATCGGCAAGGCTTTCCGCATTGGTCAAGAGATGCAGGATCTCAATGTTGACGCCTTCCACACCACCGTAGCGCCAAACGTTGTGCGCGCGCTTTATCAAGGTGTACAAGGCGTATTGGGCGGCGAGCTCAGCATTGAAGACTTCCTCAACAATATGGACGAGGAAATGGCGGCCGCTGCAGAACTCGGCCAAGTCTGGGAACCGGGCGAGCGGATGTAATTTCGCTTTTCCCCATCTCCTATCCCCTTCCCTCAATCTCTATTGAGGGCCTCCTCAATCTGAGGGAAGGGGACTTTTTGAACGCAAGAGTGGAGAGTTGGGGAAGCGCCGCGGAAGGACGCCGGCATGGCGCGCTTCAATATCAGGCCCTACATTTTTATTGCGCCAGCACTCATATACCTCGGGATTTGGATTTTCTATCCGATTCTCAATGCGCTGGTTTTGAGCTTCTTTGATTCGCCGACCGGGCGTTCGCGTGATTATTTTTGGGTTGGCATCGAAAATTATATCAAGCTGCTTCAGGACGATCTCTTTCTCAAGTCCTTATATCACAACATCATCTGGGTGCTGCTGAGCATCGCTCTGCCGGTCGTGTTGGGTTTGCTGCTGGCGGTGTTGCTTTCCGGCCGGGGCCGGACGCGCTTAGTCTATGCCAGCATCTTCTTCATCCCGCATACGGTGGCGGCTGTTTGCGCGGCGATCGTCTGGCGCTGGATTTACGACCCCAGCATCGGTCCGCTGAATTGGCTGCTGGAGACCATTGGCTTGGCGGGGCGGCCCTGGCTGGCTGACGAGTCCATCGTCCTGATTGCGGTGAACATGATCGGCAGCTGGTCGTATTATGGCTTCTGCGTGCTGATATTTATGGCGGGCTTGCAGAATATCAGCCCGGAATTGTATGACGCGGCCAAGATCGATGGCGCTGGCGCTTTGCAGCAATTCTTCTATGTCACGATTCCCCTGTTGCGCAATGCCATCACCTTCGTGCTTGTCTACACCATTATTGGCTCCATGAAATTTTTCGACCTGATCTTTGTGGCGACCAATGGTGGTCCCAACGAAGCGAGCACGGTAGTGGGGCTGCGCATCTATTGGCACAGCATGCGCGAGGGGCGCTTCAATTATGCGGCGACGATGAGCACGATATTGACGGTTGTTATCCTTGCGCTCAGTGTCGCGGTCATCCGGCAAATCGTCACCGAAGATGAGGAGGACTAGATGGCAATCAAAGACGATCCGCGGAAAGGACGCTCTTATAACTCCCGCAGGATGATGCAAAGCGCGATCATCCATGCCATCCTGTTGCTTTTTGTGTTCATCGCCTTATTCCCGATTTACCTGATGTTCAACGCCGCACTGAAGACATCCGCTGAGCTATTCCAAAGTTTTCTCTCACTGCCCAAGGACCCGCAATTCAAAAACTTTGCCTTTATCCTCAATGAGCAAGGTTACAAGGGCGCACTTTACAACAGCCTGATTCTATCGACGTCGTCCATGATATTGACGACGATTATTTCCGTCCTCGCCGGTTACGGATTTGCCGTCTATCGTTTCGTTGGCAAACAATGGCTGTTCCTCCTGGTATTGACGGGGCTGATGGTTTCGGAGACGTCGGTGCTCATTCCGGTTTACCAATTGCTGCAGGACCTCGGCTTATTGAATACATATGCCGGGATGATCTTGCCGCAGGCGGCGCTGGGGATGACATTCGGCGTCTTCCTGATGACGACCTTTTTCAAAGACATCCCGCGCGCTTTGATCGACGCGGCTGTTGTCGATGGCGGCTCCGATCTGCAGGTGCTGCGCCACGTTATCATGCCTTTGGCGCGGCCCGCGATTATGTCGCTGGCGCTTATCGAATTCATGTGGGCTTGGAACAGCTTTTTCTTCCCGCTGGTGATCGCCACCAAGCAATGGCTGATGCCGATGAGTGTGCGCATCATCGACTTTATGGGACGCTTTACCTTCAAGTACGACATGATTGCGACGACCACTGTCATCCTGTTTACGCCGATTTTGATCCTCTATCTGGTCACGCAGCGCAGCTTCCACCGCGGGATCACCTTTGGCGCGCTCAAAGACTGACCCGGGACAAGGAAAGAATAATGTCTGATTCCTACGCGCAAAGCCTGGCTGAAGCCAACCGAGCTGTCGCCGCTTCCGCCGCGGAGGTCGCCGACGATCCGCAGCGCCCCAGCTATCATCTTATGACAGCCGCCAACTGGATCAATGATCCCAACGGTCCCGTTTATCACGACGGCTACTGGCACATGTTTTTTCAGCACAATCCCTATGAAGCTGACTTCGGACCGATGGGCTGGGGGCATGTGCGCAGCCCCGATCTGGCGCATTGGGAACATTGCCCGATTGCCATTATGCCGACCGCGGGCGGCTACGACGGCGCCGGCTGCTGGTCGGGCAGCGTCGTCATTCATGACGGCCTGCCGCACATGATGTATTCGGGCGTCGCCGATATGACGCTGTGGAGCGTCGAAGACGATATTCCGCCATCCGAGCGCCAGCGCATCCCGCAGGGCTACTACGACGAGTTCCTGCTGGAGATCGATCAAGAGACGCAGTGCATCGCCACCAGCAGCGACGGCATGCTGACCTGGGACAAGCATCCGGCGAATCCTGTGATTCCGGCGATACCGACCGGTCTCGACTTGATCGGCTTTCGCGATCCCTTCCTCTGGAAAGAGGCCGACGGGCGCTGGCATATGCTGCTCGGCTCCGGCATCAAAGGGCAGGGTGGCGTAGCGCTGCTGTATCGTTCGCCTGATCTTATCGAATGGGAATACCTGAATCCACTGTACATCGGCGATCCGGCCGAGAGCGGGATCAACTGGGAATGCCCCAACTTCCTCGATTTGGGCGCGAAACACATGCTGGTCGTCTCGCCACACGGGAGGCCGATTTACTGGCTGGGGGATTACACAGATCGCGAGTTCAAGCCGGATGGCGCGGCGCGGCGCCTCGATTGGGGTGATGTCTTCTATGCGCCGAACAGCTTGCGCGACCCGGCCGGACGCTGGCTGATGTGGGGCTGGGTGCGGGAGGCGCGTCCGCGCGATCAATACGCGGCGGCTCGCTGGGCTTCCTGCTTGACCTTGCCGCGTGAAATCTCGCTGGACGAATCGGGGGAATTGCGCGTCAAACCCGCGGCTGAAATGAAGAAGCTGCGGGGTGAATCCCTCTTCGCCGATCTTGTGGATGTATCGGCGGGGGGACCCCACTTCCTCGGCGACGCGCGCGGCGACCGACTGGAGATTTCATGTCAGGTCGAGTCCACAGGCTGCGAAGCGCTGCGCATTCAATTCCGGCGCAGTCCCGACGGCGAGCAGTATACCGAGTTGGTCTATGACTTTGGCGCCTGTATATTGCGCTTGCTGCGGGAGCGGTCTACCGATACCGCTGAGGTCACGGTCGCGCCCTGCGAGTGTCAACTCCCGCTTGGGGCGGGCGAGGGGCTGAACCTGACGATCTACTTGGACCGTTCTGTTGTCGAGGTCTACGCCAACGACCGGGTGACGATGACCAGTCGGATTTATCCGTCGCGCGCCCACGCCCAAGGTCTGTCTATTGATTGCACCGGCGGCTCGGCCCGGGTGCATGCGTCAATCTGGCCAATGGCTAGCATTTGGGGGGACACAAGATAAACTATCCCCTGTCGATAACATGCATAAGGAAAGGACGAAGCGATGAAGAGGCAGCTTAGGATCTTAATGACGCTTGCCGTTCTATTATTCGCATTGGTCCCGGCCAGCGCCGATGCGACCTGGACAGGCGCCTTTGTGCTCGGCAGCTGCTGTGAGCCGAACTCGCTTGACCCGGCGGCGATGGGCATTTCGCAGACCGAGGGATACGTCATCAACGCGATGTACGAAGGGCTGACCCAATATTCGCGCGAAGGCGAGATCGTGCCGCGGCTGGCGACCGGCTGGGACATCTCCGATGACGCCTTGACCTACACGCTCAGCTTGCGCGAAGGCGTGCCCTTCCATGATGGATCGCTGCTGGATGCCGAAGATGTTGTGGTTTCGCTGGAACGCCACAAGGCTTTGGGCTTGGGCAATCTGGGCTTCATCCTGGCGCCGGTGGCTAGCGTCGCGGCAACGGATGATATGACCGTGGAGATTCAATTGAGCGCGGCCGACTTCCAGTTCTGGGCTGGCTTGCCGCATATCAAGATCCTCAGCGCCGACGCCATCGCCGCTAACGATATGGATGGCGATATGGCCGCCGAATTCTTCCGCGAGAACGCGGTCGGGACGGGTCCCTACCAACTGACGCGCTGGGATCCGGGGCGCCAGACGGAGATGTCCGCCTTCGCCGATTATTGGCGCGGCTGGGAAGGACCGCATGTCGAAACCTTCATCGCCCGTTACGGCCTCGATTTCTCCACCCGCCTGCTGCTGATGGAGGATGGCGAGCTGCATCTGATCGATTGGGCCGGCTTGTCCGATATCCGCCGCGCCGAAACATCGGATGCCATCACCTACAATCTCGGCAATCCGCTGCAAGGCTTCTATCACTTCATGAAGCAGGATGGTCCGCTGGCGGATGTGAAGGTGCGCCAGGCGCTGATGCACGCTTATCCCTACGAGGCGATGATTGAGGTGATGCAAGGGGTGGCTCTGCCGCTGAGCTCGCCGGCTTTGAGCGGCACGGTCGGTCATTGCGATGTTTTCGAGCCAGCGCAGGATATGGACAAGGCGCGGGCGCTGTTGGCCGAGTCGGACTACGCCGATGGCTTCTCTGTCCGCCAAGCCTATCGTCACGCCAACGAGCCTCGCCGTTTCGCCGCCGTGCTCTTCCAGGAGGCGCTGGCTGAATTGGGCATCGAGGTGGTGCTGGATGATATTCCCTGGGGCACCTTCATTGACGCCCAGCGCAATTTCGATACCGCTTACGACATGACCAGCCACTGGCTCAATATCCCGATACCATACTCGGGCGAGATGCTTTTCCGGCTCAATCACTCGTCCCTGATCGATACCGGAACCGGCAACTGGGCTTGGTACAACAATCCCGATTTCGACGCCTTGCTGGAAGAAGCGCCGACGCTGGCGCCGGGCGATCCGCGGATTGACGAACTGCTCTGCCAGGCGCAGCAGGTTCTGATCGACGATGCGGTGGTGATACCGGTGATGCTTTCGCAATACATCGATCTGACGCATGCGTCGGTCCGGGGTTATCAGTACGATCCCTATGGCTTCCCGGGCGATCTGCATCCCTACGATATTTGGCTGGAAAACTAACGGCTCAATCAGAAACAACGTCTGATGCGGAACGCGGCGGAGCAAGTAGGCCGCGTTCCACAACCGTCTAATTTCGATGGGCAAGCTACTCTTAGAGCGCCTACTGACGCTGCTTCTCAAGCTCTTTGGCATGGCTGTCATCCTGTTCGTGGTGACGCAGGTGCTGCCGGCCGATCCGGCGGCGGTGGCGGCTGGCACTGACGCCCGCCCGGAGCAGATCGAGAAGATTCGCCAGGAACTGGGCTTGGATCGGCCCTTTCACGAACAATTCATCACCTACATTTCCGGGCTGGCGCGCGGCGATTTGGGCAAGTCGCTGTTGACGCGGCGGGCGGTCAGCGATGATTTGAAGCTGCGCTTTCCGGCGACGCTGGAGTTGGCGATTTTGTCAGGCGTCGTCATTGTCATCTTGGGCGTGGGGCTGGGCATTATCGCGGCGATGAACGCGGGCAACGCGCTGGATTGGCTGATCCGCGCCTTTGTCGTCCTCGGCATGGCGATTCCCCCATTTGTGCTCGCGCTCGTCTTGCAGCTCATTTTCGCCAAGTGGCTGGATCTGTTTCCCTTGGAGGGGCGCTTGCATACGCTGATGGCGCCGCCGCCTTTCAGGACCGGCTTGTACACGGTGGATAGCTTGCTCGCCGGTCAATGGGATATCTTCTGGTCAAGCCTGCGGCACCTGGCGCTGCCGGTGGCGGCTTTGGCGCTGGGGCGTCTAGCGGTTGGCGCGCGCTTCACCCGCAGCGGCATGCTGGAAACGCTGTCACAGCCTTACGTGCGCACGGCGCGGGCGAAGGGCTTGCGTGAAGGTCCAGTGGTTTTCCGTCACGCCTTCCGCAATGCGCTGATCCCGGTGGTGACGATGCTTGGGATTCAGATCGGCTTTCTCTTGAGCGGCGTCGTTTTGGTGGAGGTGGTCTTCACTTGGCCCGGGCTGGGGCGCTACGCGGTGGATTCGGTCCTGTCCTTTGACTTTTACGCTGTCATCGGCGCCGCGCTGGTGATCGCCGTGATCTTTGTCGTGTCCAATACCATCGTTGATCTGCTGTATGCGCAGTTGGATCCGCGCATCAGCCACAAATAGCTGAATCTTCCGTTAAGAGGGGGCGCATGAGTTTCGAGCTCGGCTTCGATATTGGCGGCACCTTCACCGATTTCGCGCTGCTGAATCGGGAAAGCGGCGAGTTGGAGATATTCAAGGCGCTGACCACGCCGGAGCGGCCCGAAGTCGGCGCCTTGGAAGGTTTGGCTAAGTTTCTCGCTAGCTGCGGTCTGCGCCATGAAGAGCTGCTCAACCTGTTCCACGGGACCACGCTTGTCGCCAACACGCTCATCGAGCAAAAGGGCGCGCTTGTTGGTACGCTTACGACCGCCGGCTTCCGCGACATCCTCGAGATGCGGACGGAGCAGCGCTACGCAATTTACGATTTGTTCTTGCAATATCCGCCCCCGCTGAGCCCGCGCTATCTGCGGCGCGGCATCAGAGAGCGGATCGACCGCGATGGCAAGATCCTCGAAAAGGTCTGTGAAGACGATGTCCGGCGCGCAGTGGCCGATTTCAAGCGGGGAGGCGTCGAAGCGATCGCCATCGCCTGCTTGCACTCGTATCGCAATCCAGCCAACGAGCGGCGAATCGCCGAGATCGTCCGAGAGGTATGGTCCGATGTTCCGCTGACCCTGTCCAGCGAGATCGCGCCTGAGATTCGCGAATACGAACGGACCTCGACGACCGTCGCCAATGCCTACACGCTGCCCTTGATGTCGCGCTATTTGAAGACGCTGGACGATCAACTGGCGGAAGCCGGCTTCGGCGGCAACTTATTCTTGATGCTTTCATCCGGCAGTTCGGCGTTGGCGGAAACTGTCCGGTCGCAGCCGATTCGATTGGTGGAGTCTGGTCCGGCGGCCGGGGCGCTCGCCGCCGCCTACTTTGGCGAGTTGGCGGGCCGCCAGAACCTGATCTCCTTCGACATGGGCGGGACAACGGCAAAAGTGTCGCTGGTTCATGATGGAGTGCCGGCGGCCGCGTCCCATTTGGAGGTCGCCCGCGTTCATCGTTTCACCAAAGGCAGCGGCTATCCCATGCAATTTCCCACCGTCGATATTCTGGAGAGCGGCGCCGGCGGCGGCAGCATCGCCTGGGTGGACCAGCTGGGTTTGCTCAAGGTGGGTCCGCAAAGCGCTGGCTCGGACCCCGGTCCGGCTTGTTATGGTTTTGGCGGTCGGTTGCCGACGGTGACGGATGCCGACCTGATTCTGGGCTATCTCAACCCGGATTACTTCCTGGGCGGCGCGATGGCGCTGGATAAAAGTGCGGCGGAACGGGCGCTGGAACCACTGGCGAAAACATTCTGCTGGACGATCGTCGAGACGGCATCCGCCATCCATCAGCTGGTGAATGAGAATATGGCGGCGGCTGCTCGCATTCACATCTTGGAGGGCGGGCGGGATCCGCGCAATTACGCGATGGTCTGCTTTGGCGGCGCTGGTCCAGCCCATGCAGCGGGCGTCGCCGATATCCTGGGCGTCGCCGAGGTGATTGTCGCGCCGGGCGCTGGCGTCGCCTCCGCCATTGGCTTGTTGATCGCGCCAATCGCCTTCGATTATTCGCATTCTTATCCGACTCCGTTGGCGACCGCCGACTGGAAGGCCGTGAGCGATCTGTTCGCCGAGATGGAAGCGCAGGGGCGGCGCATGCTTCGCGCGGCGGGCATAGCCGACGAGGAAACGCTGATTGAGCGCAGCGTGGACGGGCGCTTTCAGGGGCAGTTGCACGAGATTCAAGTGCCGGCGCCGGTAGATCTCCAGGCGCTGGCGCTGGACGAATTCCGCCTCCGCTTCAAATCCCGTTATCGCGAGCTTTATCATTACGTACCCGATCACAGTCCGATTGAACTCTTGACCTGGCGCGTCCGCGTTTCCGGCAATCGCCGGCCCGTGAGCTCCCCGCGGCTGCCTGAATCTGGCGCGGACCCGACGCCGGCCGTCAAGGGACAGCGCCAGGCTTATTTTTCCGAGCTCGCGGATTTCGTCGCGACGCCGGTTTATGATCGCTATCGCCTGGGCGCCGGCATGACCTTTCCCGGTCCGGCGATTGTAGAAGAGCGCGAATCGACCATAGTCCTGCGGCCCGGGATGCGGGGGCGCGTCGACGCTAACGGCAATGTGCATCTGATTGGCGCTCAACCGGAATATAGGGAAGGCGGATGAGATGCGCATCCTTTGGATAGACCCAATAGTCGAGGACCGGATGTACGTGGGCGCCTTGCGCAAAGCATTGGACGAGGCAGGCCATCCGGATACAGAGCTGGAAATCATCTCGCTTCCCGAAGGACCCGCCCCCCGGCATCTGCGCTATCACGCCTATGAAGCGCTGGTCATGGGCGACATTGTGACGGCGGTTTATCGCCTGGCGCCGGATTATGACGCTATCGTCATCGGCTGCTTCTATGATCTGGCGCTGCGGGAAGCGCGGGAAGTCTCCGGCAAAGCCATCGTCACCGCGCCCTGCGAATCTTCCATCGCCATCGCCGGGCAACTGGGCAATACCTTTTCGGTGCTGGTCGGCGCGGACAAGGCGATTCCCAAAATGCGCGAGAATATCCGCGCATACGGCTATGAGCACCGCCTGATGTCCATGCGGCCGCTGAATATGGGCGTGCTGGAATTCCAGGCGCAGGCGGAGCGCACGATGGAGGCGATGCTGCGCGAAGGGGCGAAAGCAGTGGAAGAAGACCGCGCCGAAGTCATTGTGCTCGGCTGCAGCGCCGAAGTCGGCTTCCATCGGACGCTGCAAGAGGAATTGGGCGTGCCTGTCATTGACTCGGCTCTGGCGCCGTTTAAGTACGCCGAGTTTCTGGCGGAGACGGCGCAGCGATTCGGCTGGTATCCGAGCCGCCGTTGGGGCAGCGAGCCGCCGCCGGAAGATGAGATTCGAGAATGGGGGCTCTTCTAGTTAAGGAATGGTGAATATGGCGGATAACGTAATTGACCCTCTGACGCTGGAGATACTCTGGCAGCGGCTGATTACGGTTGCCGATCAGATGTCGACGACGCTGGCGCGCACGGCCTTCTCCACCACGATCACCGCCTCGAATGATTATGGCTGCGTGCTGATTGACGCCGACGCGCAGTGCATCGCCCATGCGCAGCGGAGCCTGCCGATTTTCAATCGCACCATGCCCTATACCGCGAGCCTGATACTGAAGCGCTTTGGGCGCGAGAACATCGAGCCGGGCGATGTCTTCATCTCGAACGATCCCTGGGAGAATGCCGGGCACAACCCGGATATCACAGTGATCACCCCTTTTTTCAAGGGCGGCGCGCTGGTGGGATTTGCCGCCAGCATCGCTCATCACGCCGATGTGGGCGGCGCGGTCGATACCAATCAGGTGCGCGACAGCTATGAAGAAGGGCTGCTCATACCGCTTGTCAAGCTCTACAGCGCTGGCGAGATCAACCAGACCGCGCTTGATTTTATCGCCGCCAACGTGCGATTGCCGACGGCGGTCATCGGCGATATCCACGCGCAGGCGGCCGCCAACCAAACCGGCGCCGATCGCTGCCTGGCGCTGCTGGATGAATACGGGCTGCCCGATTTGCGCGCGCTCTCGTCGGAGATTCATGACCGTTCGGAGCGTGCGATGCGCGCGGCGATCGCGGCCTTGCCCGATGGCGTCTATCGCTCAAGGGTCGTGGTCGATGAACTGGATCAGCCTTTGCAACTCGTCTGTACGCTGGAAGTGCGGGGCGATGAAATCTTCATCGACTTCAGCGGCACTTCGCCCCAGCAGCCTCGTGGCGCCATCAACGTGACCTTCACCTTCACGCACGGGCAGATCTCTTATGCGCTGAAGGCGACTCTGCTGCCGGATGTGCCGGGCAACGATGGCTGTTACCGCCCGATCCACGCCAGCGCTCCACCGGGCTGCATCCTGAATGCGCAGAAGCCCGCGTCGGTCAGCCAGCGGCATCGCATCGGCGCGCATATTTTTGGCGCGGTGATTCAAGCGCTGGCGGAAGTGCTGCCCGATAGCGTGATTGCCGGCTCGGGTTTCCTGGTCAGCACCCGCGTTTTCGCTGACGCCGCCGCCGATGAGCCCATCAGCCACTCTTATCTCTTCAGCGCCGGTGGCATGGGCGCCAATGCGCGGAGCAATGGCATCTCGACGGTGCAAGTGCCGGCGCTTGCGGGCGCGGTGCCGGTTGAACTGTTTGAGATCACCGTGCCGATCGTGACGCGCTGCCGCGAATTCATCCCTGATTCTGGCGGCGCCGGGCGACAGCGAGGCGGGCTCGCGCAGCGTATGGAGCTGGGTTTGCTGCCTGGATTTGAGGGAAGAGCGACCGTATCGGTGCACGCCGCGGGCCAGAATGTGCCGCCTTTTGGCTTGCGTGGCGGGGTTGGCGGGGCGCCGGCTCAGATCCTGCGCGATGGCGTCGTCTTGAGCCGCTCGGAAAAAGTGCGGCATGCCAGCGCGCTGCCACTTCTCGACACGAAGGCGACCGTCGGCTTTGAGACGGCGGCCGGCGGGGGCTACGGTCCGCCGAAAGAGCGAGAGCCGGCCAGCGTGCAAGAAGATGTGCGCGACGGTTTGGTGTCGCCGGAGGGGGCGGCCGCGACTTATGGCGTCATTCTCGATCCAGATTCGCTGGAAATTGATGTGAAAGCGACAGCGGCGAAACGCAGCCAAATGTAGCGAAGGGCACGAGCGGACAAGGGAGCCCGATGAAGAAATGGTTCAGGCTGGGAGCGCGGAATCCGGGATTGCTGGCGGGTTTCCTGCTGCTCTTGCCATTCCTGCTCTTTGCCACCCTGCCGGAAGTCTTCGCCACGCATGACCCGATAAAAACTTCGATACGCGAATTGTACATTCCGCCGAACGCTGAACATTTCTTCGGTACCGATGAGCTGGGGCGCGATGTTTACAGCCGCGTGGTGCATGGCGCCCGCATTTCGCTCGTTTCCGCTTCGTTAATCATCGGCATCGCCTGCGCCATCGGCGTCGTGCTCGGCACCATCGCCGGGTATTGGGGCGGATGGAGCGACCGCATCATAATGACGCTGGTGGATCTGGTGCTGGCTTTTCCCAGTCTGATTCTGGCGCTGGCGGTGAGCGCGGCGCTGGGACCGGGCCTGCGCAGCGCCATTATCGCGGCGGCGGCGGTCTGGTGGCCCGTGTACGCGCGGCTGCTGCGCGGCATCACCCTGCAACTGTCTGAGATGGAATTCGTCACGGCGGCGCGGGCGATGGGAGCGGCGGCGCCAGCGATCATCCTGAGGCACATCCTGCCAAACGCGGTCTATGCCATCATCGTGCGCATCAGCATCGATTTGGGTTTAGCCGTGCTGCTGCTGGCCAGCCTGAGCTTCATCGGCTTGGGCGCGAGCGCGCCGACGCCGGAGTGGGGGGCGATGGTGGCTTGGGGGCGGCTATACTTCTTGACCGAGTGGTGGATTGGCGGCTTCCCGGCGCTGGCGATCACCTTGATCGTGGTCGCCATCACCATGGTTGGCGATGGCTTGAATGACTTAAGAACGATTCGCTGATGGCGACAAACTCGAGCTATGAAATTGGAAAGAGAGAGTGCTGATGACGTTTGACGGGCGCATTGATAAATTGCACGCGATTATGCGGGGGGCTGGCCTGGATGTGCTTGCGCTGATACCCGGACCCAATCATCGCTATCTGACGGGCGCCGAACATTATGTCTTGGAACGCCCCATCGTCACTTTCTACCGGCGGGATCAGCTCCCGCTCGCGGTCATTCCCGAGCTGGAGATACCGTTGTTTGAGCGTCATCCAGGTTCTGCTGAACTCATCTCCTACACCGATGCTGAAGGCTACGAAGGCGCCTTCCGTGCGGCTATGAACCGGCTCGACGCCAGCGGCAAGACGATCGGCGTTGAAGGACTGCACATGCGCTTTTTTGAGGGCGAAGTCATCCGGCAGTCCGCGCCCGATGCGGCGGTGGTGGACGCGACTGCGCCGCTTGCCGAACTGCGCATGCATAAGGACGCGGGCGAAGTGGCTTTGCTGCGGCGCGCCATCGAGATCTCGGAGCGGGCTCTGCGGGCGATGCTGGACGAAGTGGAAGTTGGCATGAGCGAGATTGAGGCGGCGGCGATTCTGGAGAGCCACATCAAAGCGCTGGGCGGCGATGGGCTTTCCTTCGGCACGATCCTGCATGCCGGCGCCAATACACCGCTGCCGCACTCAGGTCCGCTGGATTATCGCATTCAGCATGGCGATCCGCTGATTGTTGATTTCGGCGCCAGGTATGAGGGCTACTGCGCGGACATCACGCGAACGGTCTTTGTTGGCGAGGTCAACGAGGAGCAGCGCGACTTTTATGCTGTCGTGCAGAAAGCCAACGAGGCGGGCAGACAGGCGGCGCGTCCGGGTGTCACCTGCGAATCGGTGGATATGGCGGCGCGGCAGGTCTTCATCGACGCCGGCTACGAGCATTTGCTGCGGCATCGCACCGGGCACGGTTTGGGCATGGAAGCGCACGAAGCGCCTTATATCGTGATCGGCAACCAGCGCCTTCTGGAGCCGGGCATGGTCTTCACCGTTGAGCCGGGCATCTATCGCATGGGTGAAATTGGCGTGAGGATTGAGGATAATATGCTGATCACGGAAAACGGTGCCGAGAGCCTGACCACGTTTACGCGTGAGCTATTGATCGTCTAGGCGCAAACGTCAATTGAAGCCATGCCATGCTCGCCGGAGAAGGAATTAACACCATGAGAACTGACCTGACGCAGGAACAGATTGAATTCTATCGTGAGAACGGCTATATTGTCATTAAAGACTTTTTGACGCCAGACGAATTGGAGACTTGGCGGCGGCATGTCGACGATGCGGTGGCGCAGCGCGACGGTCGCGTCACCGCTGGTGGATCCCGGTCGGCGGACCGAGTCAAGGATGAGGAGAGCCGTCATTACGACAAGGTCTTCGTTCAGCGGATGAATCTATGGACGGATCACGCTGGTATGCGCGAGCTGATGTTTGATCCGCGGCTGGGCAAAATGGCAGGCG
Organism: Phototrophicaceae bacterium; assembly: GCA_965205125.1. GTDB lineage: Bacteria > Chloroflexota > Anaerolineae > Aggregatilineales > Phototrophicaceae > UBA6055. The sequence continues at coordinate 84,548 of CBDBFY010000001.1, read as the reverse complement.
CACTAGCCGGCGTCGATGGCATGCGCATCTGGCACGATCAGGCTTTGATCAAGCAACCCTGGGCCAACCCGACCGGCTGGCACTTGGATAATCCCTATTGGTCTTATTCGTCGCGCGCTGCCATCACGATCTGGGTGGCGCTGGATGATGCGACGCTGCAAAACGGCTGCCTCTATTTCCTCCCTGGCGCGCACAAAACGGCTACTTTTGACAATTCAGGAATCGGTGCCAATATCAGCGATCTCTTTGAAGTCTATCCGCAGTGGGCGGAATTCGAGTCCGCGCCGGCGCCGATGAAGGCTGGGTCCTGCTCCTTCCACAATGGCTTGATGCCGCATGGCGCGGGCGCGAATATGACGCCGGGCTGGCGGCGAGCTATGACCTGCGCTTATATGCCCGATGGCTCTACTTTTAATGGCATCCAGAATGTCTTGCCACAGGATTATTTCGATTCGCTAGAGATCGGCGATGTGCTGGACGATGACAGCATCAATCCGCTCATTTGGCACAAGACGAAACCTTATATGAAATCGTAGATTGGAGCGAAAAGGCCTGGACAAATGAAAAATGAATTGACGCGCGAACAAATCGCTTTTTATCAAGAGAACGGTTATATTGTCATCGAGGACTTCTTGACGCCCGCTGAATTGGAAACCTGGCGGCGGCATGTCGGCGATGCGGTGGCGCAGCGCGACGGTCGCGTCACCGCTGGTGGACCCCGGTCGGCGGACCGAGTCAAGGATGAGGAGAGCCGTCATTACGACAAGGTCTTCGTTCAGCGGATGAATCTATGGACGGATCACGCTGGTATGCGCGAGCTGATGTTTGATCCGCGGCTGGGCAAAATGGCAGGCGCACTAGCCGGCGTCGATGGCATGCGCATCTGGCACGATCAGGCTTTGATCAAGCAACCCTGGGCCAACCCGACCGGCTGGCACTTGGACAATCCCTACTGGTCTTATTCATCGCGCGCCGCCATCACGATCTGGGTGGCGCTGGATGATGCGACGCTGCAAAACGGCTGTCTCTACTTTCTGCCCGGCGCCCACGAGTCGGCGAATTTCGATGGCGCCACTATCGGTCCCAACATCAGCGATCTCTTTGATATCTATCCGCAGTGGGCGGAATTGGAATCGGCAGCGGCGCCGATGAAGGCTGGGTCCTGCTCCTTTCACAATGGCTTGATGCCACATGGCGCGGGCGCCAATATGACGCCCGGCTGGCGGCGGGCGATGACCTGCGGCTATATGCCCGATGGCTCAACGTTTAACGGCATCCGCAATATCTTGCCACAGGAGTATTTTGATTCGCTTGAGATCGGCGATGTGCTGGACGATGACCGCATCAATCCGCTGATCTGGCATAAGACAAAGCCCTATATGAAATCGTAGTTTGGAGCGAAAAGGCGTGGTCAGATGAAAAGTGAATTGACGCAAGAACAGATCGACTTTTATCAGAAGAATGGCTACATCATCATTGAAGATTTCTTGTCGCCGGAGGAACTGGCGACCTGGCGGCGTAACGTTGACGATGCGGTGGCAGGGCGCGAAAATCGTAAGTTGGCGGACGGGAGCGAATTGGAAGACGAGAGCGAAGAGGGCAAGTATCGCCGCCTGCGCTTTGTGCAGCGCATCAACCTGTGGACCGATCACGCGGGCATGCGCGAGCTAATGCTGGACCCGCGCCTGGGCAAGATGGCGAGCGAACTGGCGGGCGTGGATGGCATGCGCATCTGGCACGATCAGGCTCTGATCAAGCAGCCCTGGGCCAACCCGACCGGCTGGCATTTGGACAACCCCCTCTGGTCTTATTCGTCGCGTGACGCGCTCAGCATTTGGGTGGCGCTGGACGACGCCACGTTGCAAAACGGCTGCCTCTATTTCTTGCCGGGCGCGCACAAGACGGCTACATTTGACACGTCGAATATTGGTCCCAATATCAGCGACCTGTTTGATATTTATCCGCAATGGGCGGAATTGGAGTCTGTCGCGGCGCCGATGAAAGCCGGCTCCTGCTCCTTCCACAATGGCTTGATGCCGCATGGAGCGGGCGCGAATATGACGCCGGGCTGGCGGCGGGCGATGACCTGCGGCTATATGCCCGATGGCTCAACATTTAATGGCATTCAGAATATCTTGCCGCAGGATGTTTTTGAGTCGCTGGAAATCGGCGACGTATTTGATGATGACAGCAGAAATCCGCTGATCTGGCACAAGACGAAACCATACGTGACCGCTTGAAACCTGGCCAGAGGACGGTTGGCTAGGCTACCAAGTATGTTCGCAAAGTTTATAAAATACGTTAGAATGTCCGCAAAGAACAAAGAGTTCAAGAGAGTCACATAAATCATGTCTGAACTAAAAGAACTGCGCGTCTCCAACGAGGCAATGAACGACAGCGAGGAGTTGCAGCGCCGGCTTGACGACGAGGGCTATCTGTTTTTCAAGCGGCTTGTGGATCCCGACAAGCTCTGGGAATTGCGCCGCGAGATGATGAGCATGATTCAGCAGGTCGGCTGGCTGATCCCAGGCACCGACCCGATGGATGGCATCGCCGATATCAATATGCGCTATACCGAAGGCGACAACGAATACAGCGCCGGTTACGCCGAAGTCTACAAGATCGAGAACTTCCATCGCAGCGGGCATTGGCCGGAATACCTGGAGATCATCGAGAAGATGGTCGGTAAACCGATCATGCCCCACCCGCAAAAGATCGCGCGCATTTGGTTCCCCAAATACACCGAACATACCACGCCAAAACACCAGGACTTCGTGCACTTCCAAGGCAGCTACGACAATATCACCTGTTGGGCGCCAATCGGCGATTGCCCGATTGAACTGGGCGGCTTGGCAGTTATCCCTGAATCGCACAAGGTCAACCGCGTGCTGGATCATCACTTTTCGCTGGGCGCAGGCGGGCTGATCGTGCATGAAGACGAGCATGAAGAGATCGATCCGGTATGGCATACGACCGATTATGAAGCGGGCGACGCGCTCTTTTTCCCGGCGCTTACGATCCATCAGGCGCTGCCGAATTACACTGAAGACAAGCTGCGGCTCTCGCTGGACAATCGCTACATGGTCGTCGGCGACAAGGTGGCCGAGCATTTGCTAGCGCCGCACGATCCAAGCCAGCTTACCTGGGACGATATCTACCTGGGCTGGCAGTCGGATGATCTCAAGTACTACTGGGAGGATTATGACAATCCAGTTGTCGAACGAGATTTGAGCTATATCGACAAAGCCCGAGTCGAAGTGTTTGAATTGGCGCGCGACGGAGACGAGCACGCCATCTATGCGCTGAAGCGCGACGCCAAAAACAGCCCCGATACCGTAGAGCCGGAAGTGTGGGCTATCCTGGACGAGCTCGGTGTTAAGGTCTAGTCAAGACGCCCTTCCGGTTGGCAGATTGTAATGGGAGGGTCTCCAATGACTTACCAAGAATTGTCCGAAGTACGGAAGACCTTGCGCGTCGACTGGTATCGCTGTCCGACGCGGCCCGGCTTGCTGCGCGAGTTGTCTCGGCGCAGTGATGCCCAGGGTTGGTTTCAAGCCGGCGGCCATCTGGCGCTATTCATCATCACCGGCTCGCTGGTCTTCTACTTTTGGTCGCAGGAATTCTGGCTGGCTTTTCTGGTCACGTTGTTTTGTCACGGCACGGTTACGACGTTTTTCACCGGCGTCGCCCCGCATGAGTTGGGGCATGGCACGGTCTTCAAAACGAAGTGGCTGAACAAGGTATTCATGTACATCTTCAGCTTGATCGGCTGGTGGGACCACTTTGACTACGCCAGCAGCCATACCTACCACCATCGCTATACCTTGCATCCCGAGGGCGATCGCGAAGTGCTGTTGCCGCTGCAGCCATCGCTGGCCTCAAAGTTCATGCTGCAGCTGTTCACCATTAATCTGTTGACGCAGCCGGGCCGTACTTTCGGCAAAGGCGGGCTGATTTCTACGGTATTCCTCACCGTGCTGGGCGCGGTCGGTCGCGTGCCGGCGGACGAACGGGCGCCGATTCACAACTGGATTAAGGCGCTGCATCGCGATCAGCCAGACGAGCATCATAATTCGGTTCTTTGGTCGCGCATCTTGCTGCTCTTCCACGGCTCAATCCTAGTTATCTCTATCGCCACCGGCTTGTGGGTCCTGCCGCTTATCTTTTCGGTGTCCGTCTTCATTGGCAATTGGCTGGGCTATTTCGTTGGCATTACTCAGCACTGCGGCTTGCGCGATCACGCCTCGGATTTCCGCAAGAATACGCGCTCGGTCAAGCTGAATCCGCTCTTCTCGTTCTTGTACTGGCGCATGGGCTGGCATATTGAGCACCATATGTTTGCCGGCGTGCCCTGCTACAACCTGGCGAAGCTGCATGCAGCTGTTGCCGGCGATATGCCGAAACCGCGCACGCTAATCGGCGCCTGGAAAGAAATGCGCGAAGTTTGGCGGCGGCAAAAAATCGATCCCGATTATCAGTTCGATACACCGCTGCCGCCGACAGCGAAACATGCTCGCGACGATGCGCCCGACGAGGGCCTCGAGGGATCCATCGGTGAATTAGCGCCGGCCGGATTGCAAGAGCGGTGAACCGCTGGAACAAATGCGGATGTAGATCAAAGCAAGAAATGCAGCAATCAGAAGGATAGTTGTAGGGGCGACTGAACCGCAGTGTCTACGCGCGGCGTCGAGTCGCCCGTTTCTACGCCGAGCTTCTGGCATTGAGACGCGAACGGAACCGAGATTTGCGATGAACGAGCAAGAGACAGGCAAACCCGTATTCACTCGTGAAACCCTCGAACGCCTGCACGCGCAAGCGCCAGCGCAAATTAGAGATTTCCTTGATGAACCCTACTCGCTTGATCCAGCCAAAGTCGAAGAATATCAAGGGCAGGGCTACGTCAAGCTCGAGGGCATCATCAGCGGCGAGCCATTGAATTATTACCGCGAGCTAATCGGCTTGGCGGTGGGGCATCGTTTCAAGGACGATGAGCGCGCGCTGGCGGAAAAACGCGTCTACGAGCAGAGTTTCTTGCAAGCTTTTAATCTCTGGCCGCACTATCCGGCGATCGCCGAATTCGTGCAGAGTTTTCGCTTTGCCGAAGTGGCGCGGCGGATGCTGGCTGTCGAAGGGGTCAAGCTGTGGTTCGATCAAGCGCTTTACAAAGAACCTGGCGGGCGTATAACCGACTACCATGTGGACGCTGCCTTCTGGCCCGTGCAACCGGCGGCGAAGACCACAACCATCTGGATGGCGCTGGTTGATGTGCCGCGCGAAAAGGGCTGCATGGCGTTCGCTGCTGGCAGCCACAAGCTCTCGCCCGATGCCGAATTCGTCGATATCTTCAACGCGCAGGAAGAAATCGCCATCGGCGACAATGTGCGGCACTATCCTTGGGAGTGGGCGCCCTTGGAGCAGGGCGATTGCACCTTTCATTCGGGCTTGGTTTACCATCGCGCCGGCGGCAACAGCACGGACGAAATGCGCGAGGCGATGACCATCGCTTACATGACCGCCGACGCGACATTTGACTGGCCCGAGTCGAACCCGGAAGCGGGGCGCCGTCACGGCTTCGCTACCGAAGGTTTGACGCGCGGCGACCTGCTGGAATCGAGTTTTGCGCCGCGCTTGTTATAGAATAAACACCGCCAAGTCTGATTTGAGCCTATCGCAAATCCAGATCAAAAGGAGGTAGAAATTTGAATATTTGAGTTGTTTGTGTTAAGACTTCACTGTTGCAGATACGGAAAGGACAGAAAAAATGAAACGCATTGGCTTACTGTTGTTGCTCACCCTATTTGTCATCGCTGGCGCGGTTGGCGCGCAGGACGACGTGGTCACCGTCACCTGGTGGATGGAGCCGAGCGGCTCCGACGATCATGTGCAGGAACTGATCATCGACGCCTTTAACGCCTCGCACGATAACATTCGGATCGATTATCAGCCGCAGGAATCGATCAACGACCAACTGCGGCCCGCCCTGCAAGCGGGCGTTGGTCCCGACATCGTGTGGCTGGCTGGCAACGCGGCCGCTTCGCAATATGTAGCGGGCGGTTTCCTGCTGCCGCTGACGGGTTATGCCGACGCCTATGGCTGGGCAGACAAATTGCTGCCCTGGGCTTATGGCGCCGGCATTGTCGCCGGTGAATTGTATTCGATCCCGGTCACTTATGAGAGCATGGTGCTCTTCTACAACAAGACAGTCTTCGAGGAGAATGGCTGGGAAGTGCCGACGACGGCGGACGAGCTTTGGAGTCTGGCGCAGCAAACCGCCGACATGGGCTTGGTGCCCTTCCCTTATGGCAACGCCACCTGGCAGCCCTCCAACGAGCACTTGATGGGCATCTATCTCAACAACTACGCTGGGCCCGACAACGTCTACGCGGCGCTCACCGGCGAGAAGGCTTGGACGGACAGCGAATTTGCCGAAGCGACCGACCTGCTGCGCGAGCATATCGCCGACCTGGGCTGGTTCGGCGGCAGTCTGGAAGACTACTACTCGCTCGGCGGCAATGATGATACAGCGATGCTGGCGTCAGGCGAGGGGACCATGATGATGAGCGGCACCTGGATGTTCCGCGGTTTGGGTCCCGCTTTTGAAGAAACGGGCATGGAATGGGATTGGGCGCCCTTGCCACTGTTCAGCGAAGACGCGGATATGCAGGTTGGTCCCTATTCCTATGACTTGGCGCTGGGTGGCAATCTCGGTGTGAACGCCGCGACCGAACACCCCGAAGAAGTTGGCGTCGTGCTGGACTTCCTCTTGAGCGACAAGGCGCGCATCCTCGAGCTGGCTTCGACCACCGGCTTTGGCGAATGGGTGATACCGCTGCGGTATGAGATTGATGATTTCCCGCCCGGCACGGATGAGCGCGTTCTGCGCTTCCATTCCGATTTCGCCGCGACCACTGGCGCAGGGCGCTATGGCTACACCGCCTGGACCTTCTGGCCCGCGCGCGCCAATCAGCAGCTTTGGGAAGCCATCGAGCTGGTCTGGGCGGGCGAAATGAGTGTAGAAGAGTACCTGGAGAACCACGCGGCCGAATGGGCGCAGGATGCGGCCGACGGCCTCGTGCTTTCGATATTGCCGCGCGAATAGGGAAAATCTGCGACATTGAGGATTTGTAGGGGCGACCAACCTGGTCGCCCGAAACATGATCTGTTAGAAAACGGGCGACTTGGCAGCGCGCGTAGACACTGCGCATCAGTCGCCCCTACACGCGCTTGATTATTTCGGAAGATCGTACCGGCAAAATGGCATTCAAGATCGATAGCCGCGTTGGCGTGACGACGGCCTATCGCTGGCGTCAAATCTTATCGAACTACATATTCCTGGCGCCGGTCGTCGCCCTGAATCTGATCGTCATCGTCATCCCCTCGCTGACCAGCATTTACATCTCCATGACGAAATGGTCGGGATTGAACCAGCCGGAGTTCGTCGGGTTGGCAAATTTTGATCGGCTGATCAACGACCCGATCTACTGGAAGTCGCTCAGCCATAATGTGATATGGACGATCTTCTTCCTGACCATTCCGGTCTTCATGGGATTGACGGGCGCCTATCTGCTTTCGGGCATCAAGCGCTTTCAGATGGTCTATCGCGTCGCCTTCTTCATCCCCTATGTCATCGCCAGCGTCGTCAATACGGAATTGTGGCGGACGCTACTGCATCCCCGTCATGGCATCGGCGCCTGGCTGGCCAAGCAAGGCATCGAGGGCTTCGACATTCGCGTCTTCGGCAGCAAGCATACTGCCTTGTATGGCGTCGCCTTCGTCGATTCCTGGCATTTCTGGGGCTTTCTGGTGATCGTCTACCTGGCGGCGATGTATCAGGTTCAGCCCGATTTGTACGAAGTAGCCATCCTGGAAGGCGCCAGCCGCTTTCAGCGCTTCCGTCATGTGACCGTGCCAGGCATCCGGCCGACGCTGGTATTCACTCTGCTGATGATCATGATTTGGTCGGTGCCGGCTTTCGATTACATCTACCTGCTGACGGATGGCGGACCCGCTCACGCTTCCGAAGTGCTGGGCACCTATTTGTACAATATGTCATTCTTTCGCTTTGAAGTGGGTTACGCCGCGGCCATCGGCGTGACGATGGCGCTGATCACGGCTTGCATCGTGGCGATATTCGTCATTCTGCGGCGGCGAGGTTGGGAAATATGAACCGCTTGCGCTCAGGCCGCACGGAAACAACGGCTTTCAACCACGTCATCCTCTTCTTGCTGGCGGTCTTCGCCCTTGGTCCGGTGCTCGTCCTCTTTCTGAATTCGGTCAAGACCAGCGAGCAGATTGCGGCGAATCCCTTTTCCATACCGGCTGAACCGCGCTTTGACAACTACGCGGTGGCCTTCGAGAAAGGCAATTACGCCAACACGGTCAAGAACAGCGCCATCCTGACGGCGGGCACGGTCATCGGCGTGCTGATCGTTGGCGGCATGGGCGGTTATGCCTTGGCGCACCTGGAGATACGAGGCGCCAACGTCATCGCCTTTTATTTCCTGGTCGGCACGGCGATTCCGATCCAACTCTATGTCGTGCCGCTATTTTTTCTGTGGAAGAATTTCGGCTTGCTCAATACGCATCTCGGGCTCATCATCATCTATTGCGCGACCTCATCGCCTTTCGCCACCTATCTCATTCGTTCATATATGGTGGCGCTGCCGAAAGAGTTTATCGAAGCGGCCAAGATCGATGGCGCCAGCAAATTCCAGGTGATGACGCAGGTGATCTTGCCGCTGTCCTGGCCCGGCTTTCTCACGACCGGGCTGATCGTCGGCTTGGGTGTCTGGAACGAATTCTTGATCGCCGTCACCTTCATGCACCACCCGGATCTAAAACCGGTGGCGACCAGCCTGCGCGCCTTCCAAGAGCGCTTCACGCGCGATTGGGGCTTGACCAACGCCGCCTCGGTCATCATGCTGCTGCCGGTTCTTATTCTGTTCTTGCTCATGCAGCGCCGCTTCATCGAAGGTTTGACCCAGGGCGGCATGAAGATGTAACGCTCTCTCGCGAATAGGAGGTTGTTGTGGACACGACTGTATCCCCTGAGAAGCTCGCTGAGCAACTGCGCGTAGATGGATTCTGTGTGATTCCGAATATGGCGGACGAATCCCTATTGAACCAGACGCGCGCTTGCGTCGAGAAGGCTTTGGCTGAGTACGATGAGGCGCACCGTGAGAACACCAAGGCGCCTGGCAGCCTCATCGACTCCAACCATTATCCCGAGCTGGCCGACCTGATCGGCAATCCCCGCGCGCTTGATGCCCTCGCGCAGATGGGCTTGCGGGACATCAAATTCTGGAAGGCGGTCATCATCAGCAAACCGCCCGGCGGCCCGCGCCTGTACTGGCACCAGGACTGCATTATGTGGCAGGACGCGCGCGCCTACAGCGACCGCGCGCCGATGATATTCCTCATGTATTACCTCGAAGATACGCGGCGGGAGAACGGCTGCCTGCGCCTCCTGTCGGGAAGCCACAAATATCGGCATGCGCTGCACGACATGGGCGAGGCGCATACCAAAGACATCAACCGTATGGACAACCCGGATGATCCGCGCTTCCGCGATTATCCCAATGAAGTGGATGTGCCGATCAAGGCGGGCGATCTGGTCGTCGGCGACGCGCGCATGTTCCACGCCACGCACGAAAACGCGTCTGACGAACAACGTACCGTGATCACAATCTGGTTCCATCCCTTCTTCTCCGACTTGCAGGAGGACACGCAGAGTTGGATTCACTCGGCGATGCACGGGCAGCATGAGTCCTGGTCCCCCGACGCGCTGGCGAAAATCGCTCCGCTGATTCCCGATTATCAGGGCGATGTCCCGCCGATGGAGCTGACCCGTTCGCCGGACGAGCGTTTGCCTTGGCCCGCCGGTTAGCGACGTAGTGCAAGGCAAAAAGATGAGCCAACTGACACCGGCGCACGCAGACATGGGCCTGTCCAACGTGCAAATCCGGCAGTTCTGGGTCGACGGTTTCCTCGTCATTGATGATGTCTTTCCGGATGAAGATATCGAACTGCTGCGCGAGGCGGCTGCCACGCCCGAGGTCCTGCGGGACTGGCGCAAACAGGATGTCGAAACGCGAACGGTGCACTTGCTCGAAATCACCGTCAAGCATCCGCTGATGATGGAACTGGCGCGCAGCCCACGCATCCTGAATCGCGTCACGCCGTTGATTGGACCCGACATCCAACTGCAGCACTCCAAGCTGGCGACCAAACCGTCTACGAAGGGCACAGGCGCCTTCCACTGGCACCAGGATTTCGCCTTCTTCCCGCATACCAACAGCGATCTGCTGGCGGTGATGGTGATGCTGGACGATGCCACGCCGGAAAACGGCTGCATGCAAATGGTGCGCGGCAGCCACAAGTTGGGTTTGCTCGATCACGATGAAGACGGGCTCTTCCACGGCAACTGTCAAGAGAGTTACCTCTGGCAAGATGAAGAGCGCCTGGCGACTATCACGCCAAAGACCGGCGGCATCAGTATCCATCATGCGCTGACACTGCATGGCTCGCCGGCCAATATCAGCGGCAAGCCACGGCGCGGCGTCGTCTTCCAATATCGGGCCGATGACGCCTATCAATTGGCGCAAAGCCTCTGGGCTGACACTGGCCTGCTGATGTGTGGCAAACGGCGCGAGCGCGCTCGCTGTGATGCGGGCGTCCTGCGTTTGCCCAAGTCGCATTTCTTTCCCGGTTACCCCTTTGGAGATGCCTGGAATCAAGATGGCGAATTGGCGCGAAAGCGGGATTACTTTGCGGAATAAGCGCGTTTGCGATACTATTCTCTAGGTTCAATCGCGAGCCCAATTTTACATTTGTTGCAGCGCCAAAAATATGTTATGTTGACGGTTGATGTCGATTCGCCCGAACGAGCAAAATTGGGCGCAGCTTCACGGTTGCATTGGTTTGCTATTGAAGGAGGTGGCTACTGACGAATGAGCATGGAAATACCTCACAGGCGATTAGGATTGTTTAAGGAGGAAACATGAGCGCAGAAAAGAAGATGAGTCGCCGCGATTTGCTGAAACTAGCGGGCGCCGGCAGCGCTGGTTTGGTCATGAGTGGCTTGCCAGTCAAGGTGATCGCGCAGGATTCGGTGACGATCAAGGTGCAAACGGCGGGTCTTGACGACAATACTTTGCAGCCGGTCGCTGACATCATGACCGCGAGGCATCCCAACGTCAACGTCGAGTGGGTGGTGCTGACCGGTATCGACCACGAAGAAGTCGCCGCCAAGATTCTCGCCCTGGTCGCCGCTGGCGAGTCGATTGACGTCGGTTACGCGGCTACCGAGGCTTGCCAGCTCTTCGCCGGGCAAGGCTTGGCCGCGCCGCTTGATGATCGCGTCACTGGTGATCCCGATCAGGACTTCTGGACCGATTTCTTCTCCGATGTCCATCCGTCGCTGGTGGAAGCGATGATGTACGAGGGCAGCTTGTATGAGCCCCCGCGTGACTTCAACGCCGCCAACTTGTATTTCAACACCAACGTATTGGCTGAGAACGGCTTCGAGGTTCCGGGACCGGAATGGACGAAGGATGATTTCGTTGAGATCGCCCGCGGCACCACCAAGAAAGATGACGCCGGCAATACCGAGGTCTTCGGCTATGCCTGGACCAACAGGCTCTGGGGCAGCTGGATGCCCTGGATCTTCGTCGCTGGCGGCAACCTCTACACCGAGGAACGCGCGCCCGGCGGCGATTGGGTCTGGGACGGCTATTATGCCGGCGACGCGGCGGCTGACGGACGAGGCGGCGGCTTCCGCTGGCGCACGCCGATCGCCAACTCGCCTGAGGTTGTCGAAGCGCTTCAGTTGAACGTCGACCTCTGGCAAGAAGGCGTCACGCCTGATATCGAAATGGGCAGCGGCCAAACACTCACCGGTTTCTATTCGACCGGTTTGCTGTGCATGACGCCGGCTGGCGGCTTCTGGGCTGGCCGCCTGGGCAACGAAGGCATGGCAAAAGGCGACTTCGATGTCCAGTATTGGCCGAATTGGCGTAATCAAAAGCATCAGTTTGGCACCGGCGGTCACTGGCTTGCCACCGTGGCAACAGCCCCGGACGAAGCTTGGGAATTCATGAAGATCGAAGTCAGTCACGAAGGCTTCCAGAGCAGCGAGTTCTTCAATCCGGTGATCATAACCACGCCGGCGCGACGCTCTTACAGCCAAGCCGACGCCTTCGAATCGACGGGACCGGCCAACAGCGATGTCTTCTATGGCACACTGGATGACCATCCGTCGACTTCGCCGATTCCGGCGCCGCCCTGGTCGAACCCGATGACGACCATCTTCACCACCGGCACCAGCAATGCGATGTCGGGCGCGATGAGCCCGCAAGACGCGCTTGATCTGATGCAGCAGGAATTGGAAGACTTGACCGCTCGTCAACCGCAGTATTACGGCGACGATTAAGATTGAGTATCGTGTGGAGCCAATACACATTGTATTGGCTCTATCTTTTCCCTTGATAGAGGATAGGCGATGACGACAGCAAAAGGAGCAAGTGACGGCGGCGGGCTCTGGCATTGGCTGATGCAAGATACCATGGACGGCTTGCGCCGGCGCCGCGCCATTCTCGGGTATATGTTCTTATTGCCGACCTTGCTTGGCATTTTCATCTTTACAGCGGGTCCTGTCTTTGTCTCTTTTGGTCTCAGCTTGTTCCGCTGGAATATCTTCAAACCGCCGGATTTCGTCGAACTTGCAAACTATGAACGGCTGATAGGCGATGTCCGAATTGCGATCAGCTTTGGCAATACTCTCAAATTTACCGTGTTGGCGGTTGCGACCCAGGTCTCGATTGGGCTGCTGCTGGCAATGGGCGTGCATCGCATCACCCAAACAGCCATGCGTTATTATTTTCGCACCGCATTTTTCCTGCCACTCTTGATGTCCGGCGCGGCGGTCGCTGTTGTCATGGGTTATATATTCCACAAAGAGTTTGGACCGCTGAATTATTACCTCGGTCTGATGGGTGTGCAGCAGATTCCTTGGAAGACCTCGGCTGATTGGGTGTTGATCACTATTGTCATCATGTCGGCTTGGCGCAATCTTGGTTTCACCTTTGTGCTTTTTCTGGGCGGCTTATCCAATATTTCCCGCGAAGTGCTTGACGCGGCTGATGTTGATGGCGCGCAAGGCTTCCGGCGCTTGTGGTCGGTCACCATTCCCTTGCTGAGTCCACAGATTTTGTTTGCGGCGGTCACCGGCGTCATCGGCGCGGTCCAAGTGTTTGAGGAGCCCTTCATCATGACCCGGGGCGGGCCGGGCAATGCCAGCCGTACGGCGGTGATGGTGCTCTATGAGGCGGCATTCAAGAATATTGAGTACGGCTACGGCTCCGCCATTGCCGTGGTGCTGTTCCTGGTCATCCTCGCTTTTACTCTGGTGCAGATGTGGATGAGCCGGCGCTGGGTATTCTATCAATAGGCAATACCGGGAGATGATTGATGACCGCTAATGCAATTCCCGGCGAGGTCAGCACCGCCGAACATCGGCTGCAGGTCGTCTCGTTTGTGGCTGGCAAATATGTGCCAATCATATTTTTGTTCTTGCTCAGCATTGTCATTATCGCGCCGATGGTATGGACAGTCTCGACATCTTTGCGCAAAGGCACAGATTCATTCACCGTTCCACCGAAATGGCTGCCGACGGATTTGGCGGTGGAAAACTACGCGGAAGTCTTTGATAAAGTGCCTTTTGGGCGGCAGATCATCAATAGCACGCTCATCACTTGGGGCACGGTCGTCGGGCAGTTGATCTCGGCAGCGCTAGCTGGCTACGCCTTCGCCCGACTGGAATTCGCGGGCCGCGATCTCTTGTTCTGGGTGGTGTTGGCGACCATGATGATACCGATTCAGGCGGTGGTGATACCGGTATTCATCTTCCTGCGCAATATGGGCTTGGTCGACACGCTCTGGTCGCTGATTTTGCCCGCTGTGCCGACCGCCTTCGGCACCTTTCTGTTGCGTCAATACTTCCTGACCATCCCGATTGAGTTGGAGGAATCCGGGTTGATGGACGGCGCCAACCAGTGGCAACTCTTCTATCGGATATATCTGCCTTTGGTCAAGCCGGGGCTGGCAGTGCTAGCGATACTGAGCTTCAACTTCCACTGGAACGAATTCTTCCGTCCCTTGATCTTTCTTATTGACAATGAGAATTTCCCGATTACGCTCGGCATATTCCAACTGCAGGGCTATATGATGACCGGGTCCATCGCGGTGGTTTTGGCCGGCGTGGTGATGTCGCTGGTGCCGGTTATCATCATCTTCCTGGTAGGCCAGCGATACCTAATCGAAGGCATCATGCGCGGCGCGATCAAAGGATAGATGCCTCGTGTCGTATCCAGATCGCTGGCGCGAATGAGTGTTTTCTACAGACACGCGGAGGGATCCGTCGGCGGCGTAACGCTGCGTACCCTCCCCCCACAATAGCCTGATGGACCCAGAGAAACCCTTCCCCGTACAAAAGGATTACCGACCCGGTGTGGTGTTCCAGCCCCATGTGCACCAGAATATTGCGGCTGGCATCAACAAACTGGTCGCCGCCATCCGTCCGACTTTGGGTCCGACGGCGCGGACCGTCGCCGTAACCCGGCTTGACGATGCGCGGAAGACGCCGGAAGTCCTCGATAGCGGCGGCCTCATTGCTCGTAAAGTGATTGAAATGAGCCAGCGCGATGAAGACATTGGCGCGATGCTGGCGCGCGCTTTGATCTGTAGGCAGCATGAACGGATGGGCGATGGCAGCGCCACCGCCGCCGTTCTGTTGGGCGCCATCTATCGCGGAGGCGTCCATTACCTGGCGGCCGGCGGCAATGCGATGCGCTTGCGTCATTATCTTGAGCGCGCCCTGGCGACTGCCCTCGAGGGCTTGGACGAATTGACGGCGAGCGTCTCTGGCAAAGACAAGCTCGCGCAGGTCGCCGAGGCGATTTGTCACGACCCGCCCTTGGCGAAGCTTTTGGGCGAAATCTTCGACATCATTGGCGCTTATGGCCAGCTTGACGTGCGCAAGGATCACAGCCGCGTGCTGCGGCGCGAGTATATTGAAGGCATGTTCTGGAACAGCGGCCTCCTCTCCCGCGACATGATCGTTAATCAGAAGGAACTGCAGACGGTCTACGAAGAGCCAGCGATTGTCATTGCCGATTTTCAAATCAATGACCCGCGGCACATCATGCCGATGCTCGAGCTTGCTGTGGAGCAGAGGGTTGAAAAGCTGCTGCTGATCGCGGGCGAGCTATCCGCCGATGCCATCGCCGGGCTGATGATGGCCAACGGCAAGCTGAAGAACTTCGCGGTGATGGCGGTTCGCGGACCGGGCATGAACCCGGATGATCGACAGGCGGCGGTAGCGGACTTGGCGGTGGTGACCGGCGGCCTGCCTTTGCTGAAGGTGATGGGCCAGAATCTGAAGGATATCCGGCCGGAGCACTTCGGAGGCGCCCGACGCGCTTGGGCGAGCACGCGGAATTTCGGCATCATCGGCGGCAAGGGTGATCCGAGGCAGCTTCGGCGGCACGTCAGCAACTTGCAAGCGCAGTATGAGCGCGAAGGCGACAGCGAGCGCCGCGGCCGGATTCGAGCCCGAATCGGCAAGCTGATGGGCGGTTCCGCCACGCTTTGGATCGGCGGATTATCGGAGAGCGAGATCGAGACGCGCAAAGCCACGGCGGAAGCGACGGCGGATGCGATGCGCGCGGCTGTTCGAGACGGCGTTCTGCCTGGCGGCGGCATGTCATACCTGAAAACTCGCGAGCGTCTTCAGCCGAAGCTGAATGGGGCAACCGACCCCGATGAGCGCGCCGCTTATCGCATACTGTATGAAGCGCTGGCGGAACCGTCGCGCGCGATCTACGAGAATGCCGGCTACGAGGCGGGCGAAGTCTTGGGGCGGATCGCGCAGGCCGGCGACCGGCATGGATTTGACGTGCTTCATGGACGTCTCTTCGATAAGGCACACTTGCTCGATGGCGCCGCAATTCAGAAGATGGCGCTGAAAAACGCGGTGCTGACGGCCGGCATGGCGCTGACGATCGATGTGCTGGTGCATCACCGGAGGCCGGACATCGCGCGCGCTCCCGGCTAAGGTTCATCTCGAATGGATGGGAAATACGTCTTGAAATTGACCGGCGCTGATGACGCGCCCTTTGCCTTCGCCGCATCGCCGGCTTTCGCGCGGGATGGCGTCTGCTTCGCCGCTTGCGCTTCCGGGCTGTACCGCTCGGCTGACGGCGGCGCAGGTTGGGAGTTGCTGCGGACTTCACCCGAGCCGCTGACCACAGCGGTGGCGGTCTCGCCTGCATTTGCCGCTGACCGTTCGCTGTTCGCGGCGGTGAAGGGCGGCATCTTGCGCTCCGCTGATGGAGGCGATACCTGGTTCACAGCCGGCCTCCCGGCGCCGCCCCCGGTATTTTCCTGCTTGGTTGCTTCGCCGGGTTTTGAACGGGACGGGTTTCTGTTGGCTGGCACGCTGGAAGACGGCGTATTTTCATCTTCGGATCGTGGCGGACGCTGGCAGCCTTGGAATTTCGGCTTATTTGACCTCAATGTGCTTTGCCTTGCGCTTTCACCCGCGTGGATTGACGACGAGACCGCCTACGCCGGCACCGAGACCGGGCTCTACCGCAGCACGAATGGCGGGCGCGCCTGGCGCCACACCAAGTTTCCGGCGGAGCTTGCCCCGGTGCTTAGCATCGCTAGTTTTGATGGCGGGCGATCCGGCTCAACTCGACTGCTGGCGGGCACGGAAAGCAACGGACTGCTGGCGTCCAACGATCAAGGCGAAACTTGGGAGCGGCTGGCGGCCGACGCCCTGTCTGGGGAGGTGAATCAGCTGCAGGCGGATGCCAACGGCGCAATATCGTTGTATGCGCTATCCAGTGACGGCGTCATGCGCTCCGACGATGGTGGACAGAGTTGGTCGGAAGTGATACGTGTCGATGGCATAGCGACCGCGATGCTGCCGTTCGGCGACGTCTTGCTGCTGGGCTTGCAAGGCAAAGGCGTCATGCGGCTGCCGCTCAAGTGAATGGTGCTTAAAGCGGGAGAAAACCGTGGAATACAGAATTTATGAATTTGCCCTTGGCGATTTCAAATGCGTCTCCATCAGCGATGGCACGCAGCCGATTGACGCGGAAACGCTACCGACTTTCTTCGCCGGCGCCTCGACTGCCGACCTGGCGCTGGCGCTGCGCAAGCACAATATGCCGCCGGATCATTTTGATTTGCAGTGCAGCCCGCTGCTGATTGACACGGGGGATCAGCGCATATTGATCGATAGCGGCGGCGGTTCCGTTTTCCACTCTCACCTGGGCAAGGTGATCCCGGGGCTGGCGGCCGTCGGTTATCAGCCGAGCGACATCGATATCATCGTGCTGACGCATGGGCACCTCGATCATATCTGCGGCGGCGTCGATGGGGATGGCGCGCTGGTCTTCCCGCGGGCGAAGCAATTGATGGCGCGGGGCGAATGGGAATACTGGACGGCGGAAACGGATGCGATGGCGATGGGCGACAAATTCGTCGAAGATGTGCGATTCGCGCAGGAGTGCTTGCGGGCGATGCGGGCACAAATGCAGCTGATCGAGCCTGGCGACGAGGTCGCGCCCGGGATCCAAGCGATTCCGACGCCCGGTCACACGCGCGATCATATCTCAGTGGCGGTCACATCCGGCGGCGAGCGCCTGCTCTGCGTCGCCGATACGATGGACCTGCCGATCCATATCGAGCAGACGACCTGGCATCCGGCTTGGGATCTGCATCCGGATCTGGGCATGCGATCGCGGCGCATGCTGCTGCGGCGGGCTGTCGAAGAGAAGGCGTTGATTCACGCCTTCCATTTTCCTTTTCCGGGAGTCGGCTACGTCCGCGCCGCTGGCGATGGCTGGCGCTTTGAGTCGCTCGAATAGTGGCGGACCGCAGCGAAGGAGCATGTTGAATATGCGGCTGCAGGGCCGGGTGGCGATCATAACGGGGGCGGCATCGGGCATAGGCCGGGCGACCGCGCTGCGCTTCGCACATGAGGGCGCCGCCGTTGTGGTGGCTGATGTCAATCAAGCTGCTGGGGCTGCCTGCGCGGAAGAGATTCGCGCCACTGGCGGCAAGGCTATCTTTGTTGAGACGGATGTTCGCGAAGAGGCGGATTTGCGCCGCGTGGTTGGCGCGGCCGTGGAGACCTATGGCAGCTTGGATATACTCCACAACAATGCCTTTTGGAACGCGCCGGGGGCTGCGCTGGAAATCACGGAAGCGGATTGGCAGGCGACGCTGGCGGTGACCTTGACCGCCGTCTGGCAGGGGTCGAAGCTGGCGATCCCCCATCTTATGAAGAGCCGGGCCGGCGTCATCTTGAATACCGCATCGGTGCATAGCATCGTCGGCTTGGCGGGCAGCGCCGCTTATCAGGCGGCCAAAGGCGGCGTATTATCGTTGACGCGTGCCATGTCGCTGGAATTGGCGCCGCAAGTGCGCGTGGTTGCCATACTCCCGGGTGCGATAGAGACGCCGGCGACGATGGATGTGCCCGCCGCCGCCCATGCGGAATTTGTCAGCCAAGTGCCGATGGGGCGAATGGGTCAAGCCGACGAGGTCGCCAGCGTGGCCGCCTTTCTCGCTTCTGATGAGGCGAGTTACATCACCGGCGCCGGCATCGTTGTCGACGGCGGCTATACGACAAGATAGGCAATCTTTGTTCGTTGGATATAGAAAAGAGAGAGTGGAATTGTGACCACAGACAGAAAACCTGGAGTTCTTTCAAAGGCGCCCCAGTATCAATTTGCCGATAGCGTCGCCGAGCAAGAAGCGCAGTTGGCGGCGAATCCCATGATGGCGCGCTTCGCCGAGTCGCGGCGGGCTTTGGCGAGCGACCCGCATCGCCCGCTTTATCATTTCGTCAGCCCGGAGAGCACCTTGAACGACCCTAACGGCTTGTGCTTTTGGCAGGGGAAATGGCATCTATTCTATCAGGGCTATCCGCCGGAAGACGCCGGGCGCGTGCATTGGGGGCATGCCATCAGCGACGATCTGGTCCATTGGCAGGATCTGCCTTATGCCATTTATCCCTATCAAGAAGAAAGCTGTTATTCCGGCACAGCGCTGGCCGAGGACGACCGCGTCATCGCGATCTATCATGGTACGAAGCTCGGCAATATGGTCGCGGTATCGTCGGATCCGCGCCTGCTGAACTGGGAAAAGGTGGGCGATGGCGCCGTCATTCCGCTGGCGGAATCCGACGACAAACCCCTGCCTTATACCGTCTTCGACCCCTGCATTTGGCGGAGGGGTGATCACTATTACGCGCTATCGGGCGGCTGGCTGCCCAATGGACCGGCCAAGAAACAGATACGAGCCAATTTCCTTTTCCGCTCGAGCGACCTGGAGCACTGGGATTACCTGCATCCTTTCATCGAAGACGACTTTTACACGGTCGTGAATGACGACGGCGCCTGCCCCTATTTTTGGCCGATCGGCGCTGACAAGCATATCTTCCTCATGTATAGCCACATGACGGGCGGGCAGTATCTGCTGGGCGACTACGATACGGCGAGAGACAAATTTGTTGTGACCGACGGCGGCTTGTTTAATTTTGGTCCCTCCACGCCATCGGGTGTGCATGCGCCCTCTGCCTGTCCCGATGACGAGGGCGGGGTCATCGTCATCTTCAATATGAATCAGGGCCTGCCGACGCGGGGCTGGAACCAGATCATGACCTTGCCGCGCCGGCTGACGCTGGACGAGGATGACCGTCTGCTGCAAGCGCCCGCCGGTGATATTGAGTCGCTGCGCTATGATCATCAGCAAGTCGAACCGATGACGTTGCCGGCCAACCAGGAAATCGTGCTGGACGACGTCAGGGGTACAGCTATGGAGCTGTCGCTGGAGATTGACCCGGCCGATGCGCCTCTGGTAGAACTCAACGTCTTGCGATCGCCCGATCGGGAAGAATACACCCGGATCGCTTTCTTCAAGCACCGCGGCAATCGCTTGCGGCAGCGCCTTTCCAAGACGCAGGCGATGAATGCCAGCTCGGCGGCGATGGCGTCGTTGCCGCAACGCTATGAGAGTCTGATTTCCATCGACACGTCATACAGCTCAACGCTGCCGGAAGCGCTTTCGCGCGCGCCCGAGACGGCGCCGGTATTTCTGGAGGATGATGAGCCGCTGCAATTGCGCGTCTTTATCGATCGCAGCGTGGTCGAGGTTTACGCAAACGGCCGGCAGTGCGTCGCCCTGCGGGTCTATCCGGCGCGGGAGGATAGCGCCGGAGTCTCGCTGAGGGCGCAGGGACGGGCGGCGAAGCTCATTTCTCTAGATGCCTGGCAGATGCGGAGCGTTTGGGAAACTTAGCCTTTGACCGCGCCCGCTGTCAGACCGCGAGTGATAAAGCGCTCCAAAAGCAATCCGATGATGATGACCGGTACCACAGCCATCAGCGTCAAAGCGCTGATGAACCACCACTCGATGCCGCGCGTGTTGTTCTGACCGGCGATCAGAACCGGCATGGTGATGGCGTTGAAGTTGGTCAGCATAAGGGCGAAGAGATACTCGTTCCAAGCGAATATGTACGAGAAGATCGCCACCGCCACCAGCCCCGGCGCGCTCAGCGGCAGTACAATGCGCATGAAGGCTTGCCAGCGAGTCGCGCCGTCGACGCGGGCGCTCTCTTCGAGGTCGACCGGCAAGCCATTGAAGAAGTCGCGCATAATCCAAACAGCGAAGGGGATATTGAACATCGTATAAGCGAGGATGAGACCGCCGTAGGTGTCGATCAGGTGGAAGGCGTTGTAAAGCAGCACGAAGGGCACGATGAAAATCGCCGGCGGCAGGAAGCGCTGCGAGATGATCCAAAAGGCGATGTTGTCATTGTCCCAGCCCAGGCGCCCCCAATAATATTTGAAGCGCGACAAACCGTAACCGGCCATCGCGCCGATGATCACCGAGAGAATCGTACTGCCGGCCGCTGACACGAGGCTGTTGCGGAAATGCCGCTCGGTCGATTCCCGCTGATTGCCAAACATCTCTTCCCAGTGGTCGGGTATCGGCTGGAAATCGATATAGGGGATGTAATTTGGTCCTCGGCTTACGTCAATTGGACGCTTAACCGATGTGGTGGCCAGCCAGTAGAAGGGGAAGAGCACGATGAAACACCAGAAGATGACGATGGCGTAGAGCAATGCCGATTGCCAGAGCGGTCGCCTGCTGGTTCGGCGTGGAAACGGCGCTTGCTTTCGTCTATTCATCATTCGCGCAGGCCGCCGGCCAACCGTCGGCCCGCCATAAGAAACAGAGTGGCGAAGATGATGACCAGAATGAGCAGCACATAGGCGATAGCGCTGGCATACCCATAGTTGCCGTTGCTTAGCGCCTGCTCAAAAATATAAAGCGTCAGCGACTCGGTCGCGGAGCCGGGCCCACCGCCGGTAGTCACCACCACCACGTCAATGATTTTGAAGATCTCCAAGCCCCGTATCAGGATTACCGTCATCGAAATTGGCAATAGAATAGGCACGGTGATGCGCAGGAAAATCTCTAGCGCGTTGGCGCCATCGACGCGCGCCGCCTCGTAGATGTCGTCGGGGATCGCCTGCATGCCCGCCAACAGAATGAGCGTCATGAAGGGAATCCACTGCCAGGCGTCAATGATCAAGATGGCGATCGGCACCCAACCGATATCCGTGAACCAGGGGATCGTGATCGCCTGCTCCAGCCCGATAGCTTTCGAGAACTGACGAATGAAATGCGCCAGTGGCGAGCGCAGTGGATTGGAATCGAAGAACATCCGCCCGGTATACGCGGCCGCCACCGGCGTCATCATCATCGGCATCAGGAAAATGACGCGCACGATGTTGCGCCCGCGAAACGGCTGATTGAGGACGGTCGCCAAGCCCAAGCCGATAAGGTACTGAATGGCGACGCCAACGAAGACATAGATCATGGTATTGCGAACGGTGCTGTGCAAACGTCCATCGCCCAGCAATCGTTCGTAGTTTCGGCCCGTCAATTCGAAGCCCAAGCCGAGGAAACCGACGCCCTCGGTGACTCCAGCCGCCGCCGCCTGGCGAGCAATGGTGGAGCCGCCGCGCTGCATATCGGTGAAGCTGATGCCGAGCGACCAGAGCAGCGGAAATACCGACAAGGACAGCAAGATGATGACGGCCGGGCTAAGGAAGACCCGCTTCATCACTTTGTCTTCGCGCACGGTGCTCATGCTCTGCATCGACTGGTCTACCCCCCTCAGTCCCCCCGAATCATCGGAGGGAGGAGGCTAAATTCTTGTAGAGTCTCAATTGGCTAGGCAATTAGCAATGGCATAGAGGACCGAATCTGTTTCATGGATAACTTGCGCATTGCTGAATCGGAGGACCGTCAGTCCTCGCTGCTCAAGTAGCTCTTGACGCCCGGCACCGTACTCGGACGCTTCAAAAGAATCGTGAACCGAGCCATCCACTTCAATCACCAGCCCTGCGTCGCGACAATAAAAATCGACGATAAACCGATCTACGGGATGCTGGCGGCGAAATCGGTGTCCTTTGACCTGTTTGTTGCGCAGCCTGTTCCAAAGCAGCTTTTCAGCCATGGTAGGATTCTTGCGCATGTGGCGAGCGCGCAGCTTTATATCATCATGTATTGCGCGGTCTGTCTGTGTGGATACCCAGTCCTTGCGTTCGATCATAAGAATCTACCCCATCCCCGGCCCTTCCCCGTTTCAACAGGGAAGGGTGACTTAGTGACGGATTCTGGATTTGCGCCGCAACAATACGCCATTCCGGATTGAAAATCGCTAGTATCGTGGGCGCGCTCCCCCTCCCTGATGATTCGGGGAGGGGGTCCGGGGGTGGGGTAGATTGTAGTGGTCCTAAATTATTGGACACGAAAATCAGGATGTTGAGGGAGGGTTATGCCGCCACCCTGCCTCGAATTCCGCCGGCGTCAGGTAGTCCAAGGCACTGTGGATGCGCTTGTGCCGATAGACCACATCAATGAAGTGTCCGATTTGCTGGCGAGCGTCTGCCACGTTGTTGTAGTCGCTCAGGTACACTTCCTCCTCCTTGATGGTGCGAATCACCCGCTCGGCATAGCCATTCTCGCTCGGCTTGCCAACGGCCGCCATGCTGATCTGCGTACCAACATCCTGCAGTTGCTGGACATAGGCTTTTGCCGCGTATTGTGTCCCTTGGTCGGAGTGATGGATTTCCGGCGCCGGGTAGTGACGCAAGGCATACCGCAAGGGTATGAGCGCTAATTCCTGACCCAAGGACGAACTCAGGTTCCAGCCGCGAATCGCCCGGCTGAACTGATCCATGAGGATGGCCAGGTAGATCTCGTCCGTACGCAAGCGAATATAGGTGATGTCGGCTACCCAGATCTGATCCGGCCGGCTCGCCTTGACGCCCCGTACCAGATTAGGAAAGCGGCGAAGACCGTGCCGGCTGTCCGTTGTTATGACCTGGCGTCGCTTGGGATTCACCAGAAGATTCATCTCGCGCATCAACCGGCGGACCAGATGTCGACCCACCTCCATCCGATAGGGCGCGCGCTCCAACTGCTTCTTGATCTTCCGGCTGCCGTAGGTAGGATGCCGCCTGGCGATATCCGCTATCGCGTCCCGAAGCGCAGCGCTGTCCGGCTGATTGCCGCGATGATAATAGCTGCTGCGAGCCAAATCCACGACTGCGCAACAATCTGTCACTGTATACTCCTGGCTCAACTCTTGCACTAGTTCTCGCTTTCGGGCGGTAGAGACTTCAAGTAGCGACTGGCTTTTTTTGCAATTTCCAGGTGCAGGGCTTGTTTCCCCGCCAATCGCTCCAAATCCGCGATGCGCTCACGCAGCCGCTTCTCCTCCGCCGGACGTCCCGCTTCGAATATCCCCGGCGCGCCATCCAGAAACTGCGCCTTCCAACGAGACAATACCGTGTCCTTGATCTGATATTCGCGACTCGCCTGTGCCAAACTCTTCCGGCCTGACACGATCTCCAATACAACCTGCGCTTTGAACTCCGGACTAAACTTACGCGCCCTTCCCATGGTGGTTTCCCCTCTTGCTGAAACACTAGTATACTCTCTCAACTAGGTGTCCAGTTTTTCGGGACCACTACAGATCTTAACCCATATAGCCAACCGCCGCCTTGTACTGCTCCAGCTGCGCGTCGCGTCCCAGACGGTCGGTGATGGCGTTCCAGAGTTCGGCGGTGTTATCGAGCGCCTCTTGCGCGCTGATCTCGCCGGCGAGCGCGCGGGCGATCTCGGCATCCAGCGTCGAGAGATACTCGGCCGAACCGGTGATGCGAATATCGAGTACGGCGTTCGGGTGGTTGATGGTATTTTGGATCGCGTCCAGATAATCAGCGGCGCTTTCTTCATCGAAGCCAGCCGCGACCCAGGGCGCTGTATCGGCCAACTGGCTAAAGCGCGACGGATTGATTCCGGTGCCGCCGGTGACAGCCAACTCGTTGACGACATCTTTGCTGGCGAGGAAGGAAGCGAAATCAAGCGCGGCTTCGGTTACATCGCTATCGGCCGCGACCGAGATGATCCAGCCGCCGAAGGCGATGAAGGGCGCCGGGTTCTCTTCCATCACCCATTCGCCCGCTTCGTAATCCCAGTACGAATCGCCACCAGGCAGCACGCCGAAACCAACCGCGCCTTTGACCAGCGAGACGTTTTCATCGACCGAGATCGTGCCGACATCGCCCCAGTCGAGGTTGAGCACGGCGGTACCGGTCGCCATCAGCGTACGCGTGTCGGCCACATCGTAGTTGATCATTTCCGGATCGCCGACGTTGCGGATATCGATGTATTCCTCGAGCGCGCGCACCCAGCCCGGATTGTTGACCTGCGGCGTCATGTCGTCGCAACTGAAGAAAAAGCAGGGGTTGCCCGGCACCTTGCCGTATCCAGCCGCGCGCGAAAGGTATACCCAGTAGGATTGGGCGTTGCGGCGCTGCGCTTCCAGCGCGCCATAAATCGGCGCCATTGAGCCGGCAGTATCGACCTCTTGGCCGTTGAAGAATTCGGCGATATCGCGGTACTGTGTCCAGGTGGCCGGCTCGCCCAGGGCATAGCCATATTCCGCCTCGAAGTCTGCGGCGTACATCTCGTTATCGACCAAGTCCTTGCGATAGTAGAGCATGTGGGCATCGCCATCGTAAGGCAGCGCGTAGGGCACGCCGCCCCAAGTCGTGATGCGATCGGCGTAGAGCGGGATGACATCATCGGCTTCAATGGCGGCGAGGGTCTCTTGCGGGATCTCCATCACATAACCAGGCGCCATGATGTCGCCAGCCCAATCGGCGGCGTAAATCAAGATATCGTAATCGCCCGAACCGGTCGAAAGCGCGGTGACGATCTTCTCAAACAGTTCACCAAAGGCGAAGGTCTGCAGTTCGATATTGCCGCCGGTCGCCTCTTCCCAGATCGGTCCCTTATCCAGGACGGGACCGCCGATAGCCGAACCCGTCTGCGTCACGACGATCACGGTCTGGCCGGAAAAATCTTGCGCGTTCACCGGCGCCATGAGGGCAATTGCCAACAGAGCAAGCAGGACAAACAATTTATGTCTACACATGGTTACACTCCTCAGTGAGTCGATATGGTTATGAACCAATGGTTTAACGCGTCCACGGCTGATGCCGCCCAAACGCGCAACCAGATTGTAATTCAAACTGAGGGTATCTTGTAGGCTGCTTGTATTCAGCAACCGAATTCTGTATGCTTGCGCTACTGGCTACTGGCTACTGGCATTTCATGACAGACTATGTAATCGCCCACGATCTTGGCACCACTGGCAATAAGGCGACCCTCTACGATCGCGATGGGACGCTTGTCGGCGCCTCGTTCAGCGGCTATGAGACCGAATACGCGCATACGGGCTGGGCGGAACAGAACCCCGACGACTGGTGGGGAGCGGTCTGCCTGTCGACGCGGCGGCTGCTGAGCGAGACCGGTGTCAGCGGGGCGGATATCGCCTGCATCACCTTTAGCGGGCAAATGATGGGCGCCGTGCCGCTGGACCGCGCGGGACGTCCACTGCGCAATGCCATCATCTGGGCTGATCAGCGCGCCTTGGAGCAGGAAAGTTGGATCGGAGAGCGTCTGGATTTCGAGGATGTCTATCGCATCACCGGTCATCGGCTCAGCGCATCGTACTCCTTGCCGAAAATCCTCTGGATCCGCGACCACCAGCCAGATATCTTTCGCGAGACGCATAAGTTTGTACAAGCCAAAGACGCCATCGTAGCGCGGCTGACCGGCGAGTTTGTAACCGACCCGTCAGATGCTTCAAGCACGCTCATCTATGAATTGGAGCGCGGCGAGTGGTCGGATGTCATTCTGGATGCCTGCGAGCTGCCGCTGGAGACGCTGCCGCAAATTCGGCAATCGATTGATGTGGTCGGCGAAGTTCGCCTCGATGTGGCAGACGAAGTCGGCGTGGCTGCGGGCACGCCGGTGGTCATTGGCGGAGGCGATGGGGCTTGCGCGGCGGCCGGCGCCGGTGTTATCGACGAGGGCTCGGCCTACAACTACGTTGGTTCGTCGTCCTGGATCGCGCTCTCGGCGCCGCAACCGATTTACGATCCTGATTATCGCACCTTCACCTTTGGACATGTCATTCCCAATATGTTCATGCCGACTGGCACCATGCAGGCGGCCGGCGCCTCGTATCAGTGGACGCGCGACCAACTCTCGCTCTATGAGAAGGTGACCGCCGAGCGTCTCGGCATCAGTCCTTACGAGTTGATCAATCTGGAAGTCGAGCAGGTGAGGCCGGGCGCTGCGGGATTATTCTTCCTGCCCTATCTGCTGGGAGAGCGCAGCCCACGCTGGAATCCGCACGCGCGGGGCGCCTTTGTCGGTTTGACCATTCGCCATACGCGCGCCCACATGTATCGCGCCGTGCTCGAAGGCGTGACGATGAATCTGCGCGTCATCCTCGATGCCTTTCGAGCGCAAGGCACTGAGATTGAGGCGATGCGGGTCATCGGTGGTGGCGCCAGCGGACAGGTCTGGAATCAGATCATGGCGGATATCTATGGCATGCCGGTGCAGCGGCTGGCGATCCTGGAAGAGGCAACTTCGATGGGCGCGGCTTTGGTCGGTGGCGTTGGGGTTGGCTTGTATTCAGGCTTTGATGTGATTCATAGCATGAACAGGGTGGCATCGACGGTGCTGCCGGACCCGGAAGCGGGGGCGATCTACGAGCGCATGCTGCCGATCTTCGAGGCGCTTTATGCGGCGCTGGCGCCCGTTTACAATGATATCGCCGCCTTATAGCGCCGGGCGCAGAAACCTCGTACGATGAGGAAATCGAAGTTCGTCTTTGTCGGCGTCAGCACCGGGGCGTCTTCCATCATGAAGATCTTTCCGCAGTGGTCGGCGCTATTGGGCTTGAATGCGGAAATCGTCGGCTGTGATCTGCCGTTGCGGTCGCCAAAAGCGACATATCGGCACATCCTGCGGCAAATGCGAGACGATTCGTCGGTTGTCGGCGCCCTTGTTACAGCGCACAAGATCGACCTGCTGGCAGCTAGCCGCGACCTATTTGACGAGCTGGACAGCCAGGCATCCCTATGTGACGAAGTGTCCTGTATCGCCGTGCGGAGCGGGCGCCTGCTCGGATTCGCCAAAGACCCGCTGTCTTCGGTATCGGCGCTGGATGGCTTTGTACCACGCGGGCATTGGATGGGCGACCGCGATATCCTCTGCCTTGGCGCGGGCGGCGCTGCAGTGGCTATCAGCGTTGGCATGGCGCAGCGGGCCGCCGGACATCCTCGCCGATTCGTCCTCACAGACATATTGCCGGAACGCCTGGAGTCCATGCGGCGAATTCACGGCAAGCTCGATACCTGCATTCTATTCGAATACCATCTCAGCCGGAGCGCGGAGGGCAACGATGCGCTGCTGGCCGAACTGCCGGCCCGATCGCTGGTCATCAATGCGACTGGCTTGGGCAAAGACAAGCCCGGCTCGCCATTAAGCGCCGATGCGCTTTTCCCACGCGGCGGCTTGGTCTGGGAGTTGAACTATCGCGGTCGGCGGGATTTTATGCGGCAAGCGCAGGCGCAAGCGGACGCGCGAGACCTGTCCGTGGAAGATGGCTGGAATTACTTTCTGCATGGCTGGCTGGAAGTGATCGCCGAAGTGTTTCAGCTTTCTATCGATAGAGAGTGTTTTGCGCAACTGCGGAAGGTGGCTGCGGCATATCGCTAAACGAGAAAGGGAAGAGAACTGGAATGGACTTTATGAATCCGTTCGTCACAGAGGTGAACTTTGCCACAGGCGCGCTCTCGGCGCCGGGTTACATCTTGCAGCGGAAGCTGAGCGATATGGCAAACATGTATGCCGACCCTGACGAAGCGGCGCGTGTCCTGGCGGAAGAAGGCGACCGCTTGGTCTACGAGGTGCAGGGCGTGGAATTGCCGGCCGAAGAGGGGCAGATCCCGCATTGCACGACGCGGATTCTGCCGGGGCGCATCGGCGACGAATATCACATGACCAAGGGCCACTATCACGCGCGGCGCGAGCAGGGCGAGGTCTACTTCGGCTTGCACGGGCGCGGCTGCCTGGTCATGCAGACCGAAAGCGGCGAGACCAGCATGCAGCAGATGGTCGCCGGCAGCGCCGCCTACGTGCCGCCATTCTGGGCGCACCGCACGGTCAACGTCGGCGATGTGGACTTCGTTTTCTTTTCAGTCTGGGAAGCGCGCGCCGGGCATGATTATGGCACGATCGAGCGCGACGGCTTCCGGGTGCTGGTTGTGCTGCGGGATGGTCAGCCGGCGGTGGTTGATAATCCGAAGTATATTGAAAGCTCGCGAGCGTAAATCATGACCCAGCCCAATATCATCCTCATCATCACCGACCAGCAGCGCTACGACACCATCAACGCCCTCGGCTTCCCCTACATGGACACGCCCAATCTTGACCGCCTCGTCTCCGAAGGCGTGAGCTTCGACAACTGCCACGTCACCGCGCCTTCTTGCGCTCCGGCTCGCGCCAGCCTCTTCACCGGTTATTATCCGCATGTCACCGGCATCATGCGCAATGGCGACCGATGGCGTCATTCCTGGGTCGAGGATTTGAACGCGGCCGGCTATCACTGCGTCAACATCGGCAAGATGCATACCAATCCCTTCGAGACGCCGCTGGGCTTCCACGAACGTTATGTGGTGGAGAACAAGGACCGCTACCTGCAGGGGCGCTATTACTTTGATGAATGGGACAAGGCTTTGCAGGCGCGCGGCTTGGTCAAGCAGCAGCGCGAACTCTATCGCCAACGCGACGATTACCGCGAGCGCATGGGCGCCTTCAGTTGGGATCTGCCGCCGGAGACGCATTCGGATAATTTCGTCGGCGGACTGGCGCAATGGTGGCTCAACACCTACCCAACGACCGAGCCGCTTTTCTTGCAGATCGGCTTTCCCGGTCCGCACCCGCCCTACGATCCAACGCCGGAAGCGGCCGCCGCCTACATCGACCGTGATCTGCCGCTGCCGGAAGTATCACAGGCGGAGCTCGACGGGCAGCCGCCACCATATCGACGCTATCGGCAGCATAACACCGAGGTCGATCACGATTCGGTGGTGCATTTGCTGGAACCGTCGCGTTTGCAGCTGCAGCGTCTGCGCGCCTATTACGCCGCCAACGTCAGCATGATTGACAAGCAGGTCGGGCAGATCATGGAAGCGCTGGAAAGGCAGGGCTACCTAGAGAACAGCATCGTCATCTTCACCAGCGATCACGGCGATTGCCTGGGCGATCACGGGCAGATTCAGAAGTGGACGATGTACGACATCATCACGCGCGTGCCGGCGATTTTCTGGGCGCCGGGGCGTTTCGCGGCTGGTCAGCGAGTCGGCGCGCTCTGCCAGTGGATGGACATCGGGCGGACGATCCTCGAGCTGGCTGGCTTGACGCCGGCGGCCGATATGCAGGCGGCTTCACTGCTGCCGGCGCTGCGGGGCGAGGATTGGCGCGGGCGTGAATTTGTCTTCGCCGAGCATCCGGCCGATGGCAATTACGAAGGTCCCTATCAGACGATGATCCGCAGCGAACGTTACAAGCTGGTGCATTTCATGGGCGAGGATTACGGACAGCTCTTCGACCTGGAGGCGGATCCGGGCGAGCTTGACAACCGCTGGGATGATGACGCGCTGGCGGGGGTGAAGCGGGAGCTGTTGGCGGCGCTGCTGAATTGGCGGCTGGAGAGCGCCGTGCAGACGCGGGATCTGTTTCAGGATCATCGCTGACCCAGCATGAAACGCTCGACATCGGCGCGGGATTTGGCGCCGGCCATCGGACCCTTCTCAGTCACGGCGAGTGCGCCACAGGCATTGGCCAACTGCGCGGCTTCGCGCATCGATTTGCCCTCAAGCAGGCTTGTAAGGATGGCGGCATCAAAGCAGTCGCCAGCGCCGGTGGGGTCGATCTCGTGCACGGCATAACCGGGGACATCCATTTGCGCATCTACCGTGTAGACGCTGCAGCCGTCAACGCCGCGAGTCACGACGATGATGCGGTCGGGACGCGCGCGCAGCAGGTCTTCAATTGCCCCATCCACTGTCTCAGCGGCTGAGAGCGCCAGCAATTCGGCTTCGGTCGGCAGGAAGATATCGGCGGCGGCGATGAAGGGGGCGAAGGCGATTCGCGCTTCCTCTACCGGCAGCAGTTCGGGCCGCAGATTGGGATCGAAGCTGATGAGCGCGCCGGCATCGACCGCCATCGCAAGCGCTTCCTGGCAGACGCTTAAAACGGATTCGCTCATCGAGGGCGTCGAGCCCATGATATGAAAGCAGCGCAGCCCGTCAAAGAGCGCCGGCTTGAGCATGTCGCTGGAGAGCTGACCGCCAGCGCCCAGGCTAAAGACGAAGTCCCGCGAGCCGTCGGAATTATAGGCGACGAAGGCGACGCCGGTCGTGTGGTCGGGCAATCGACGAATGCCATCCGTAATGACGCCGTCCGCTTGGAGCTGGTTCAGCAGGCATTCGCCGAAAGCGTCGGCGCCGACCGAGCCGATGGCGGCGGTCTTTAAGCCGAGGCGGGCCGCCTGCACGGCGAAGATGAAGGGCGCGCCGCTAGGGTAGGGTCCAACGAAGGGACCGGGCTGGTCCAGCGGCTGGTCGATGTCGGTCCGCATGACTTCGACCAGCGCTTCGCCGATGGTGAGGATGTCGAGGGGCATGGCTCCCGCCTTCTTCCGCCAGTGACGCGTCAACTCAGGAGACTGTTGGCGCGCGCAATTTCTGCGCGTACGGCGCCGAACACATCGATACCCTCACGAAGCAATTGCCCGACTTCTCTTGTGATGTAGGCAACGAGCCATAGTCCGGTACCGGTTCGCTGCTCCAACTTTCCGTCGCGAATCAAACGCGCGACTTGCGACGGTGAATAGGTCATGACTGATCTTCCGTAATTGATATGTTCCATCATATTACCGACTAGATATCCGGCTAGAGATTCTTCAAGATTCTGTTGTTGTTCCGTTTCATACCTGAACAAGCCAGCGAGCATCCTTTGGACATGGCAGGCTTCATGGACAAGAAGCGCAGCCAGGACATGCGCGGGCTTTGCAGCAGCGGAAGGAGAGATGTAGATTGAGTCGCCAGTCGCGTACCCGTCGGGCGCCCCCAAATGAGATTCTGCAATCTTTTTCGGACCTTTGGTGACGTAAGCATGCCATAGCGGCGCTCTAATCCGGAGCAATTCAAGGGCGGCGTTTATTCGTGCGACAAATTCCTCGCTGCCCTCTATGATTGCACCCGGGGGACAGCAGTTGTCCACGTGACTAACCGCGTTGCCTGCCGACTGCGCGGATGCGCTTGCCGATGTCTGCGCTGGCGCGGGGCAATGATTGTTCTGGTAGGCCCAATAACCGTCTATCCACTGCTGGTCGGTTGTGCATTGGCGATCGACGAAGCAGCAATTGTCAACTGGCGCTGTTGTCTCCGGCTGGGATGGCGTCTGGCTGCTGTTGTCCATGCGGCTGTAATTGACCCAATTCGCCAGCCAGACTTCGCTTCCCGGCCACTTGATTTGCAGCCAGCGGCCCGACTCGCCGACGACTTCCAGGATGGCGCCCGATCGGACCGTGCCCGCAACATCGGCACTGAGGCTGGGCGCGGCTCTCAAGTTGAGTCCTCGATTGGCGCGGATGGAGTACTCTTGAGCCGCTGCCATCGTGCCCAGCAGAAGCATCGCTGTGAATGCGGCAATAAATCTAATATTCACTTACATAGTCCTTTTCGGGATCTTCTTTCTGCTTCCGGAGTGGATATCAAGCTTCCCCCCTCAATCCTCGAAGGGAATCTCCGGCACGCCGCCAGCGAAAGGCGCGTCAGGTCGCTCGTAATCGCCCATCAGCGCGCGGCGCAGCGGCGGCATCTCGGCCAGCACGTTGGGGTCGGTCTGGAAGCGGTCGGCGCGGCGGAACCAGGGCGGGCTATAGATGTAGTGCATGTTGTAGCGGTCGAAATCTTCATCGTTAGGCATGGGCGAATGCCAGACGCCGTTGTGAAACAGAAGCATCGTGCCGGGCTTGCAGAGCACGTTGTGCTGGATGGGCGAGACCGTGACCTCTCTGCGCTTGTCCGCCGGCAGCGGGTAGGGGCTGCGGTGGCTGCCCGGGATCAGCATCATATTGCCCATGTATTCATGGGATTGATCAGTCAGGTTGAAGCTGGCGCGCAGCTGCAGAAGGGGCACGGGATAGCCAACTTTCTCGAATCCATAAGCGCCGGAACCGTCTTGGTGCCAGCCGACAATGCTGCCGTTCGCCGCCAGCCGCGCGCACCAGCCCGATTGCATGACGAACTTGTCGCCGTAGAGCCCGCGCACTTTGGATATGACCGCCGGGTGCTCGATGAGGCGGGCGAGGGCGGGTTCGCTTTCGTAGGCGTTGCCCAGCGGGCTGAAGACATCGGTCGTGTTCGCGTGGATGCGTTTGGAAGCGGCGAGGGCGTCGTCGATTTCAGTCTGCGTCAAGACGTCCTCAATGATGAGGTAGCCGTAGCATTCGAACATGAAGCGTTCGTCTTCGGTCATGGGTCCAGGTTGGGCGAGCGGGATCATGGGCTCTCCTTTTGCAGGCATAGTATTGGCGTGATTTTACCACCAGATTCACCGAGCGCGCTTAAACCAAAGAGGCCAGCGGGCTGCGCGTGAATTGATCGGGGAGATACGGCCGTCGCAGCCGGCTGCTAGCAATGTAGCCCGAATATCAGCCCTTGAGCGAGCCGGAGAGCAGCCCGCTGATGATGAAGCGCTGGAAGATGAGGGCGAAGCCGATCGGGGGGATGACCGAGACGACGCCGGCGGTGATAATGCTGACGAAGCTGACATCGACATCGGTGGCGAAGAGCGAGACGACCACCGTGCTGGTATACGATGCGGGCGTCTCGGAGAGCAGCAAGGCGAAGAGAAACTCGCCCCAGGTGAGCAGGAAGGCGAGGATGCCGGCCGAGGTCAAGCCGGGCAGGGATAGCGGCAGGATGATCTTATGCACGACTTGCAGACGGCTGCAGCCATCAATGCGCCCCGCGTCTTCAAGCTCGATGGGAATGGTCTTGAAATAAGATTGCAGCAGCCAAATGACGTAGGGCAGGATGAAGGACAGGTTGATGAAGACGAGCGTGACGATCTTGTCGCTCATGCCGATGCGCTTGGCGACCAGCACAATCGGAATCGCCAGGGAGAGGGCGGGGATCAGACGGCTGGCGAGGATGCCGAAGAGCAAAGCGTTGCGCCCGCGGAAGGTCAAGCGCGCCAATGGATAAGCGGCATAAGCGCCGACGAGAACGGCGATGGCGGCGACGCTGCCGGCGACGAAGAAGCTGTTGGCGAAAGAACGCAGGAAGATGCGCGATTGATAGGGCACGCCCGATGCTTCGCCCAAAACGGCGCCCTCGAAGATTTCGCGATAGCTATCGAGCACGATGGGGTTGGGCAGCCATTGCGGCGGCCGATTCAGCAGTTGGCGCTCGTATTGGAAGCTGGAACTGACGAGCCAGAGGAAGGGACCGACCGTGCCCGCCAAGACGATGGCGGCGCAGAGATAGATGACAATCAGACGGAGGCGGGCGCGCGCTCTCATTATCGCTCCACCCCCTTGTCCAGAATGGCATAGAACAAGATTGCCAGCGCCAATGTGATCGCGCCCAGCAGCATCGCGATCGAGCTGCCCGCGCCGAAATCTAGCTTGCGGAAGGTCTCGGTGTAGATCTGCCATCCGAGTACGTTTGTGGCATCAGCCGGTCCGCCGGCGGTGAGCACGAAGATGATGTCAAAGACCTTCAAGGCGAAGATCATCTCGAAGATGATGACGATGGACAGCATCGGGCGAAGCAAGGGCAGCGTGATGTAGAGGAAGCGCCCCCAAATATTGGCGCCGTCCACGATGGCGGATTCATAGATATCGCCCGGGATAGTCTGCAAGCCGGAGAGCAAGAGCAGCGTGGCCAGCGGGATATGAATCCAGGAATAGGCGATGACCAGCCAGATCATCACGCTGGGCATGCTGCCGAGCACATTCTGGTATTCGGTGATGATGCCGAGCTCGAAAAAGACGGCGTTGACCAAGCCATACTGGGGATTGAGCAGCCACTTCCAAAGCAGGGCGTTGACAACCGAGGGAATTGCCCAGGGCACCAGCAGCAGAGCGCGCAAGATACCGCGACCGGGAAACTTCTCATTGAGCAGGAGCGAGATCAGCAGCGAAAGCAGGACGATGAGCACGACGGCCATGATGGCAAAGGTGAAGGTGGTGCGCAGGGGATCCCAAAAGTCGCTGTCGGTGAGCCAGTCGATATAATTCTCCAAGCCGACGAATCGCTCGCGGCCCGGGCGCTTCAGGTTCCAGTTGTGCAGGCTAAGGAAGACGGCGATGCAGAAGGGCGCGAGTATAGTGGCGGCGATGATCAAAACGGCGGGCGCGCTGAATAGAATCGCCAGCATGCCTTGGGACAATTCTTTGCGTGTGCTGGCGATTTTTGATTGCACGGCGGTCTTCCTGCCTGGATGCGGGTCAGCCAATGGCAGACCCCTACAGATTGTCTCACACTAGGCGAAATGTAGGGGCGACCAAACCGCGGTGTCTACGCGCGGCACTGGGTCGCCCGCTAGTCGCTAGCTTGTCTGGGGCTTAGTAACCCCAATCTTCCTTCAGCTCGTTCCATTCTTCAGCCAAGTCATTGAGGACTTCGCCTTTGTCCGCATCGCCGAGAATGGCAGCTTGCAGCGGACCCCAACTGCCGATCTCCCAGTCGGAGAAGAAGGGTACAAAACGGTAAGGGCGCGAGATGGCGTATTCCGACTGTTCGCTGAGCAGGTCCGGGTCGATCCAGCCGGAGATTGAGTTGCGCACTTCTTCATCTTCGTAGAGCGGCGCCGGCGAGAAGCCCAGGCCGAATTCCAGCGCCCAGCGTTTGGGCACATAGTAGACGCCAGTGGCGTCCTTGCCGCCGAGGAATTGGACCAACCGCCAGGCGGCGTCCTTGTCCTCTGCATTGTTGGTGATGGCGTAGAGGCGGACGTAACCCCAGGTGCCGCTGCGGACGTCGCCGGCGCCCGGGATCAGCGCGTTTTTGATGCTGCCGGCTGCATTCGACTGTTCCGGATCGTTCATCGCCTTCAGCGTGTAGTCGGTGGTGGTCATGAAGCTGGTGGTGCCGGCCGCCATCAGCAGCGTGCCGTCATCATCCGTTAGCGAAGCCGGGTCGATCACGCCCCCGTCCAGCCCTTCCGTCAGCCAATCCAGCGCCTGCCAGGCGGCGCTGCCCTCAAGATGGAAGAGCGGGTTGAAATCGTCATCAAAGAGCTTGCCCCCACGCGAGGCGGTGAGCGTCTCCCATTCGCGCAGCAGATAATTCTCGCCGCTGCGCAGCTGCATCAGGATAGGATATTCGACCACGTCGGCGTCCTTGATCATCTGGGCTTGTTCCAGCATTTCGTCCCAGGTTTCCGGCGGCGCGTCGATCCCGGCCGCTTCCAGGTGCGCCGCGTTGTAAGCCATCGTCTGCACGCCGGAGTAGTAGGGCAAGCCGTAGACTTCGCCATCGTAGGACATCTGCTCAATGATGCCCGCGGGCAGATCGGCCAACAGTTCATCGGCGCCGGGCAGCCCGGTTATCGGCAGGATCCAGCCCGCCGACGCCCATTCCGCCAGGTAGCTGTCGCGCACGTAAGCGACATCGAATTCCGTGCCGGCGACGAAGCTGGCGACCATCTTGTCGTGATATTCATTGCTGGGGAAGGGCAAGAAGACGGCGTCATGGCCCGACTGTTCGGTGAAACGCCCCAGGTTTTCAGTGACGACATCGACTTCGTAGGGCCAGCCGGTCAGCTTGAGTCCATCGTCTTGCGCGAAGGCGCCGCCGACCAGCAAAATCATGATAAAGAGCAAAAGGAAAAGGGTTTTGGAACGGTACATTTCTTCACCTCGTTTCGTACAAGAGTGCTTGCGGAAATGTGACTGCGTCATTTTCTTATCAGCGCCTCCATTTCCAGTCTATGCTAGATTCTGGTGGAATGATATTGGCGGCGGGTGAGTGCGCCAGCACCGCGGACGGTCGTTGTCAAGCAGCAACGTGGTCTGCTATAGTCTTTTCCACCTGCTTAAACTGTAACAAGGCGAGACTGGCATCGGACTGCCATTTTTCTGCCATGTTAGGCAGCGCAACCATGACGACATACAGCGCTGATTTTGAAGAGCATATCCGCGACTTGTTGAGCAATCTCTACGATTATCTGAAGCTGATCGATAATCCGGTCGCCGATGCGCTGGCGAAAGATGCCAGCGGCAATGAACGCATGCGCGCCATCCAGCGGACGGTGCTGGACGCGATCGAAGACATGAGGCGGCGAGACGAGCGGAAACCGACCGCGCGCGGCAATCGCCTCTATAACATTCTGCAATTGCGCTATGTGGAAGAGCAGAGCACGATCGAGGCGCTCAATCAGTTGGCGCTCAGCGAACGGCAATACTACCGCGAGCATCAACGGGCGATTCAGACAATCAGCCGGATCATTTGGGACGAGTATTTTACCGACCCGGCCGCGCAAGCAGGCGCGCCGTCGCACTCGCTGGCTGACGAGTTGGATTATCTCGAGGACGACAGCCACCAGGTTTTGCATCCGCGACAGGAGCTGCTGGCGGCGGTGTTGGCGACGCAGGTTGTCGCGGAGCAGCGCGGGATAAGGATTGAAGTCGGGGAGATGCCGGCGCCCTTCACCTTAAACGCGTCACAGCCGGTCTTCCGGCAGTTGCTCATCTATCTGCTCAATGAACTTATCGGCGAGACCAGCCCGGGCGGGCGGCTCAATATCGCTTTTGAGCTGGCCGCGGACGAGCCGGCCTTGTCGATATCGAGTGAGGCGCTGCAAGTGCATGGTCCGGAATTCTGCGCCCGGCTGCGTGAAGACGGCACGGCACGCGAGTTGATGAAGCATTTGAAGGCGGCGTTGAGCTGGGTGGATGAAAACGCCCAAATCAACCTGACCTTCAGGCGAGAAGTCCACAATATCTTGATTGTCGACGACAATCCGGATACCGTCAGCCTGTTCAAACGCTATCTGGTAAATCAACCTTACCGTCTGCTATCGGCGGCGGGCGAGCGCGAGGCATGGGCGATCGCGCAGGGCGGGCCGCTGATGTGCATCATCCTCGATGTGATGCTGCCAGGGAAAGACGGCTGGCAGATCTTGCAGAGTTATAAGAGTCATCCGGCGACGGCAGACACGCCGGTGTTAATCTGTTCGGTCTTGGAGATGGAGGACCTGGCGAATTCCTTGGGCGCTGATGGCTACCTCAAGAAGCCGCCGGCCCGCGCCGAGCTCTTGTCGATTCTAAGCCAGTGGGCGGAGTGAAGGCAAAACTCCTCACGCGCCACGTCATGCTCGTCTTATCACAACAGCGACGAGTGACGCTGCTTGATGCGGCGCCGCCTCAAATGGGTTTGCCAGATCCATGTTAAACTTCGCGAAGGCAAACATTGTAGGGGCGACCTATCAGGTCGCCCGCGCGTTGTATTGTGAGGGATGAAGGACCTATGACTGGAAACAAGGCCAGAATCGGGATCGTCGGCATCGGCAACATGGGCAAGCAGCATGTGAAACACGTCATTGACTTGCCGAATACAGAGCTCGCCGCTGTCTGCGACCGGAGCGTGGAACAGATAGAAGCGGCATTTGCCCGCGACGATCCGCCAGCAAAAAGCGCGAAAGCAGACGATAGCGCTGGCTCCGCCGAAGAACGCGCCGCCCAGGCAGAGCAAGAAGCGGATTGTCCCGATTATGCTCAGATCCTCGCGGACACTGCGCAATTCACTGAGTACGAAGAGATGCTCGACGCGGCCGAAATGGACGGCGTCATCATTGCGACGCCGCACTTTGATCATCCTGACATGGCTCTCCAGGCTTTCGAGCGCGGCATTCACGTCTTGATCGAAAAGCCGATCGCGGTGCACATCAAGGAAGCGCAGCGCATGATCGAAGGCTATCGCGCAGCCAAAGCAGCGCAGCCGGGCTTGGTCTTCGCGGCGATGTTCATGCAGCGCACCTGGGGCCATTGGCGCAAGATCAAGTCGATGATGGACCTCGGCGAACTGGGGCAACTCATTCGCTGCACTTGGCTGATCACCGATTGGTTCCGCACGCAGAGCTATTACGACAGTGGCGGCTGGCGCGCGACCTGGCGCGGCGAAGGCGGCGGCGTGCTGATGAACCAGTGCCCGCATAATCTGGATTTATATCAGTGGATCGTGGGCATGCCGGCGCGGGCGCAGGGCTTCGTCTGCTTTGGCAAGCATCACCGGATTGAGGTAGAGGATGAAGTGACCGCCTACTTCGAACATGACAACGGCATGGTCGGGCATTTCATCACCACGACCGGTGAATCGCCCGGTACCAATCGGCTGGAGATCGCCGGCGAAAATGGCAAGCTGGTATACCAGGATGACGAGTTGCTCTTCTACCGCAACAAATGGTCGTCAATCAAACAGATCCGCGAATCAGAGTCCGGTTTCGCCGCCGTGCCCTATAAGCGAGAGGCGATTGCCTACGCGCCCAAGACGACGCACGGGCATGAGCTCATCATTGAGAACTTCGCCGAGGCGGTCTTAAATGGGACGAGATTAATCGCGCCGGCGGAGGAGGGGCTGAATTCGGTCGCTATTAACAACGCGATCATTTTGTCCGCGCAGAAGCGTCAAATGGTTGAGCTGCCCCTCAATGGCGATGAATTCGCCGCGCTGCTCGAACAATACATAGCCGAGCC
This sequence comes from Phototrophicaceae bacterium, assembly GCA_965205125.1. Classification (GTDB taxonomy): domain Bacteria; phylum Chloroflexota; class Anaerolineae; order Aggregatilineales; family Phototrophicaceae; genus UBA6055. Next base: position 45,259 of record CBDBFY010000001.1, on the reverse strand, counting down.
ACCGGTGTAGAGTTTCCGCCCCCCATTCCCGACCGCCAGTGTCTACGCGGCGCGGCCCATTCCCGCATAATGAGCCGAGGACAGGACAGGTTTGAACAGACAGCAAATGAAACCGGTGCGGCAGCCAACACAATCGTCAAATCTGGCGAAAGTTGTAGGGGCGACTCTGTGAGTCGCCCTCCGGAGCACAACGAAAAAATGAGATGATGAGGAGAATCCGATGACACAAATCGCCGCGCAGCTTTTCACCATCCGCGATTTCACCAAGACGCGAGAAGACTTCGCCGCCAGCATGGCGAAGATTCGCGAAATTGGCTACCGGGCGGTGCAGGTATCACAGATCGGAGATATTGCCGATGCCGATGTCAAGCGCATCTGCGATGACAACGGCTTGACCATCTGCAATACCCACGTTTCGGTTGATGACCTGCTCAGGCAGCCGGATGCTGTGATCGAGCAGCACAGGCTTTGGGGCGCTCGCCATGTGGCGATTGGCGGCATGCCGCTGGAAAACCGCGAGAGCGAAGCTGGTTTCAGGCGCTTCGCCGAAGTCGCCAATGGCATCGGCCAGCGGCTGTATGAAGCCGGGCTCACCTTCAGCTACCACAATCACAGCTTCGAATTCCTTCGATTTGGCGAGCGAAGCGGGCTGGAGCTAATCTTCGACGAGACCGATAGGCGCTATGTGCAGGCGGAGCTTGACACCTATTGGATTCAACACGGCGGCGCCGACCCCGTGGTCTGGATTGAGCGGATGCATGATCGCATGCCGGTCGTCCACTTGAAGGACATGACCATGCTGCCGGCCGACGATGGTGGACGTCCCGTGCAAGCGATGGCCGAAGTGGGCGAAGGCAATATGAACTTCGCGGGCATCCTGGATGCCTGCCGGCGCATCGGCGTCGAGTGGTACGCGGTCGAGCAAGATATCTGCCAGCGCGATCCCTTCGAGAGCCTTGCGATCAGCTATCGGAATTTGCGAGCGATGGGATTGTGCTAAAAGTTGCAACAAAAGCGAGGGCGAGCCACCGACTCGCCCGTACAGCATCAACCTGTGACTCGGCTATGCCTAGCCGCCGGCAGCGCGCGCGGCGCCTTCGCCTACCGTAATCGATTCCTGACCGGTCAACTCGGCCAGGATGTTGGCGCTGACCCAGCAGGTTTCGATTTCTAGCGTATTCTTGATGCGCATGACGCGGGCGTTGGCGCACTGCGATGGGTCGCTGCGGAAGGCGTCATAGAGCCCGGCTCTGATCGTTTCCTCATCGGTGTCGAAGAACAGTGGCATCCGGCAGCGCTTGAGCGATCCGCTGGTGAACATGTTCTTCATTGTCTTTTGGAAATCGATCTTGTCGAAGAGAGTCTTCGACATGAAGTCGGCAAAGCCGTAAGTGGTGGCGTTGCCATGGGAAGCGTCCGTCAGATCAAGAACGACGATACGCTTTACGCGGGGCGAAGTCGGTTCGAGCTCGCCTTCAACCAGCCAGCGGCCGATGATATTGGTATCCATACCGGCGCCGCTGATGTTCTTGCCCATCTCGTCGATAATGAGCAAGTCGATGTCTTCCACCGGCAGGCTCGGCATCAACTCGCGCGACTGCTGCAGCAAGCGCTGATCGCCTTCGACGACCGTCTCCGCGCTGAAGCCCTCCAGATGCGCGACGCTGTGATAGCCGTCCTCAACGACGCCGAAGCCGGCGACGAAGTTAATGCTGTTAATCAAGTGCTGGGCGATGACCGGCATATAATCGCGCAAGCCGACCGTGCTCTGCTGATGAATGGTGCGGGCGCCGGTCTCCTTGCCCAAGCCGATGGCGAGCATTTTCAGCAGACCGCTTTCGTGTGGACCGTGGAAATCGGTATGGACCTTGGTCCGGTTGGTGATGATTAAGCCGTCGGCTTCGTAGACATTTTTGTCGATGTAAGCTGGCAAGCCGCTGCTGGTCATGCCGGTGTCAACGACTTCCATCGTGGCCCGGATGGGGCAGCCGGCGGTCTCTTCGCTGATGCCGAGGCCATCGAGCACTTCGATCTGCCCGGCTGGTGTGGCGCCTCCATGGCTGCCCATGGCTGGCACGATGAAGGGCTCTCCGCCAGAAGCTTTGACCAGCGCGACCAGCTTGGCGGCGATCTTGTCGATGCTGGCGACGCCGCGGCTGCCGAAGCCAAGGGCGATGCGTTTGCCCTCGACCGCCGCCGCCAGCCCGAGCCGCGCCCATTCAGCCTCGAGCGTCCGGTCGATATCGACCGGCTCTCCCTTAGGCAATGCCTGCTTGATGGGATAAAGGGTTGGAATCTTCACATTTTCCATGGCTCGGCTCATTCTGCTTGCGGTTTGGCGTTAGCAGGTATTGTATCTATTTCGAGGGCGATTGGTAAGGGGGTGTGTATTTGGGGAGTGGTGAATAGGCGGTTATGATAGACTGCGGTTATGAATACTTGTCCAGAATGTCACGATACACAAAGGCAAGTCAAAGCTGGCTTCAATCGTTCTGGCAGCCAGCGTTATCGTTGTAACATCTGCAAGCGCCGTTATACTCCACAGCCGGCGCGTCTCTACGGCGATGCCATGCGGCAGCAAGCTCTGCGATGGTATGTTGATGGCGCCAGTTATCGCTGGATAGCGCGTCATTTGGGTGTTCATCATGTCACCGTGATGAATTGGGTTAAAGCGCATGCCGATCAACTGGCGCCTGCCCCAACACCGCAAGAAACTCCGTTGCATATTGTTGAAATGGATGAGTTGCATACCTTTGTCCAACGAAAAAAAACAGATGGTACATAAGTACTTTCGTTGACCGGGCTAGCAGTTGTATTGTCGGTTTTCTGGTGAGCCAGCGACGGGACGAGGATACATTGCAAAAACTGGTGGATCAAAGTCCGCGAGCGCATTGGTACTACAGCGACTTGATGGCTTCCTATAAGAAATTGCTCTATTACCCCGGAAAGCATACTCCGATGCCAAATAAGAGCGAAACCTACCGAGTGGAGGGTATGAATGCGGAGTTGCGTCATTATTTGGCGCGCTTGCATCGGCGTTCCCGTTGCTTTTCTCGTTGTGCCGAGGCGCTTCGACGGAACGTGAAACTTTTTGTCTATGCCTGGAATCGGCGGCAGTTATATCTTCAGCAGTATCCCAAGTACAAGGCTTTCCCCATGCAATTCATACATCCTTGAAATTCACCACTCCCTGTATTTGCATGGAAACGATTGTGTCTCAATTAAGACTAGAGACTCGCGAGTTAACGATTTGCGTTCATTTCTTGTAAGTACGCAATAGCATTGCTTAGAATTTTCTCGTCATCTTTGAATCTACCAAGTCCAGTGTTGCAGCTGTCGCAGAGGAATCCGATACAGCGCCCTGATTTGTGGTCGTGATCCAGTCGCACTGTTGCTGTCACGTCTGCAATGCTTAACTTCCTACAGATTGGGCATCGCCATAACGTACCTTTAGCAGGACGAGAACGATTGAATTCGGCTTTGTCGCGCTTTGAAGGCTGGCGGCCATCAATATCTTGGCGACATATTTTGCACGAAGGCCTTCGAGTCTTTTTTCCTTTACCGTCCGTTTGGTTGACAGGGAAATCTTCAATCTTCTTTAAGACGAAGCATACGTTGCATATTTTCCTATCGAAGCCTTTTCCTGTGGCAAATATGTCAATTTCTGTGACATGAGATTTGTTTACAAAATACTGCTCGTCCTTTGATGGAAGCAACACCAGTAATTCGGTTTCAAATTCGTCCAGGACTACAGCGAGCGAGTCTTTCAAGAAATGTGTCTGAAACGGATCTCTATCGCCGTGAGAGAAAGCGTAACCCAGCCCACTAGTACAAAGGACCCAATCTGAACTTCCTATTGGATTAATCATTCGCAAGTTCTGCCAATAGGCCGGATTCTGCGAGACGTTGCCGCGCAATCTCGATGTATTCCGGTGAGATATCGATGCCAATGAATTCTCGGTCGTTCAGGAGCGCCATCTTGCCAGTGGTGCCGGAACCGCACATCGGGTCGAGCACGAGGTCGCCCGGGTTGCTCCAGGACAGGATGTGGTCGAGCGCGAGCTTCTCCGGGAATACCGCCGGGTGCTGGAAGGCGATCTTGTCCCTGGTCGTGCCGCCCAATCCCACCGCGTATGACCAGATATTGGTGCGCGTCTTCTCCTTCTTGAGCTCGCCGAGTTTCTTCTTGTTGACGCCATCCGGCAATTTGTTGTGCGTGAGCATCTCCAGGCCATGGCGCTGCGTAGGGACTTTGAGCGCATTGAACGTTTTGGGCTTGCCTTTGGATAAAACAAACATCATCTCGTAGGCGTTGGTGTAAGCGTTGCTGCGCATGAAGGGCGTATTCTTTTTCTGGTAAATCATAATGTCGTGGGCGGAGAAACCGATTTCCTGAAAATATAGAGCTTGGCGGAATGATGTCAGCGTGCGTCCGCCGTTGATGCGATCGCCGACCACCCAGACGACGACGCCGCCGGGCGCGGTCACACGGAAGAGTTCATCGGCGATTTTCTCAAAGGGAAAACTATATCCCCTATAGTCTCGCAGTTTGTCATACGGGGGAGACGTGACCGTCAAGGGAATTGTGTCGTCTGGCCAGCTGCGCATGACGTCGACGCAATTGCCGACGATTAATCTTCCTTTTCGTTGAAACGAAGAATTTGGCGTGTCTAATTCGCGTAACGCGTCATCAATTTTGACGGGCGTCTCTGGCGCAAGTTCCAAATCAATTTGCTGCATGCTAAGCTCCAGAATTTGATTATCACAATGTTTTGAATGATTCTCTACGCATCATACTCACAGACATAACTGTGTTTTCAATCAACTCCTCCTTTGCATAGGATAGTATAGCATATATTTTCTATTCCGCAAAAGGTTGCTATAATTGCCGGGCGAAAGCCGAATAGGAGACGGATGATGAGCAAGCACAAACCTGTTCTGCTGGACGGCGGGATGGGCCAGGAGATCTACAGGCGCGGCGGCAAGGGCGGCTACGGCGAATGGGCGACGGCGGCGCTCTACGAAGACCCGCAGCTGGTGCGTGAGATTCACCTGGATTACATTCGCGCTGGCGCCGATGTCATCACCACCAATACCTACGGCACGACGCGGATGCGCCTGGCCGCTGTCGGCTTGGAAGACCGCTTCGAAGCGCTGGTGCGGGCGGCGGGTGAACTGGCGTCGGAAGCGCGCGAAATGGCCGGGCGCGGCGAAGTGCGGATCGCGACCAGCCTGCCGCCGCTGGAGGCGAGCTACGTCAATGAATTCGAACTGTCCTACGAAGAGACGAGCGCGCAATTCGGGGAGCTGATGGATTTGCTAGATCCCTATGTCGATATCTTTCTGGGCGAGACCTTGTCCACCTCCTTTGAAGCGCGCGCTTTCCTGGAGGCGGCGCAGGGGCGGGGCAAGACGACCTGGCTGGCGCTGACGCTGGCCGATCACGGCGCTACTGATCTGCGCGGCGGCGAGCGGCTGGCGGATGTCATCCCCCTGGCCGGCCAGTATGCGCCGGACGCGCTGCTAATCAATTGCTGCACGCCGGACAGCGTTACTGCCGCGCTGCCGATTCTGCAAGCAGGGGGCATCCCCTTCGGCGGATACGCCAACGGCTTCGTCGAGATTCCAAGCGCCTGGGACGAGCGCGGGGGTGTTATGCAGCTTGAGACGCGCCGGGATTTGTCGCCGGCGCATTACGCGGCCGATGTCGCGCGCTGGATTGAGGCGGGCGCGGCAGTCGTCGGCGGCTGCTGCGAGACCGGTCCCGACCATATCGCGCGGCTGCGGCAGCTGATTGACAGTGGCGAATAGAAAGGCAAGGCATATCCGATGACGAATCGAAGAGCGGTCATCACCGGCGCGGGACAGGGCACGGGACGAGCCATCGCGCTGCGGCTGGCGCAGGCGGGCTTGGACTGCGTGCTGGTCGGCCGGACGGCGAGCAAGCTGCATGACGTCGCGGGCGAGATCGCGGCGGCACGGGGCAGAGCGAGGGTCCAGGCGCTGGACCTGACCGATGACGTTGCTGTGGCCGACTTTGGCGCGGCATTGGGCGGACGGACGGTCGATATCCTGATTAACTGCGCCGGCGACTGGCTGATCTCGATGATGGACGATACGAGCAACGCCCAGCTTGATCACATCTTGCGTGTGAACCTGCGCGCGCCCTACATCCTGTCGCGGACTTTGCTGCCGAACCTGCGGCGCAGCGACAATGCCAGCATCATCAATATTGGCTCCTTGGTCACGGCGATTTCCGTCCCGTCCGTCACCGCTTATACAGCGGCCAAGGTCGGGCTGAAGGGCTTGACGGGTTCGCTGGCGGCCGAGTTGAAGTCCGATCGGATCCGTGTGGTCATGATCTCGCCGGGACCGGCCGATACGCCGATGCGCGCGGCTGCCTCGCCGGGCATCGACAAGTCCGCCCTGGTGCAGCCGGAGACGATTGCCGATATGGTTCATGCCGTCGCGACGCTGCCGCGCGGCATCACCACCAGTGATTTTGTGCTGTATTCGATGGCTTGGGAGTAAGCGCTGCAGCAAGAAGGACGACCCCATGGATCGCCCTTGCAGACTGCATAATGGGCGGGCGACCCCACAATAGAGCTGCCCGCTTCGAAGGGACGATTACATATCGTCCATCATCATGTCGTCCATCATGACACCATGATGCGCGGCCAACGCTGAAGGATCGCCATCTTCCGCCAGGCTTTCCAAGCCATGGCCATAATCGGGGGCGCCTGAGGTGAAGAGGATGCCCCGCTTCATCATCATGTCGTCGTCTTCGGCCATCTCATCGTCTTCCATCATGTCGTCGTCTTCGGCCATCTCATCGTCTTCCATCATGTCGTCGTCTTCGGCCATCTCGTCTTCCATCATCTCGTCATCTTCGGCCATCTCGTCTTCCATCATCATTTCATCGTCCATCATCATGTCGCCTGGCGATTCAACGATCCAGAAGACGGGCATGATCGGCGAGATGAAGTCGGGGAACATAGACTGGTCGGAGACGTTTTCGATGCGTACAGTGAATTCGCCCATATCGCCGGCGGTCAGCGTCACAACGACAAGTTCATCGGCGGTGGGATAACCCAAGTTGTCATTGAGATCGCTGGCGAGGCGGACGATGCCATTGCCGGGCAGTCCAGTATTTGGCGCGGCTTGACGGGGCGGTTGATAATATCCGTGCCCAATCGGCTCGTTGCGCTCGGTGCCGAGATCCCAATAGTAGACCTGGTCGGTGACATCTCCGCTGACGGGCGCGCCCATGTCGTAAAGGGCGATGCCGTATTCATTGGGCGCGAGGAAACCGTCGTTGGATTGGGCGAGCATGGTGGCGAAGCTCAGGGTGTCGCCTTCTTGCGCTTGAATGACGAATTCGTAGGCGCCGCCGGGCAGAGCGAGTCCTGCGCCATCACCGCCGACGGGCACAGCGGCCACACCGGCGTTTACCTCGTGATGGTCGGCGAGGGCGGCGCCGCTACACATCAGCAGCAGCAAGGCAACTAGAAGAATTGACTTACGCATTTTGAAAACTCCTTTAACTGGGATACAAGGCAGGCGATCCTGCAACTTCAGTATACATCCTGATGCTTGCCAGAGACTTAACGACATGTTACAGACTGAGTCGGGAATAGCTGCGATTCAGCAAATTGCGCATGGAGAGCCTCACGGCCGCCATCGCGTCGCCTCGATGAAACGCTCGCCATCGCCATTGGGGCGCTCGTTGATATAGTAGGCGGCGACCATCGAATCATCATCGAGCACGACCGCGCGCGGATAACCCATATCGCCATTGGCGCCGCCAGCCCGCAGGACGATCTCGCCGCTCCAGCTGCGGCCCGCGTCCGCGCTGATTCGGGCGCAGATGCTGTAGGCGTCGCGGTTGCCGTAGATCAGCAGCAGGCGGCCATCGGATAGCTGTTTCAGGCAGGGCGGGTTGCCGCTATGCCCTGGCTGCTGGAATTTCACCGGCTGACTCTGGTAGCGCCAGGAATGCCCTTGATCGTCCGAGGCGTAGAGGTCGATCCAGCTCAATCCGCTCGCGCCCTGGCGGCAGCGGCGCGCGCAGAGAAGGCGACCGGATGGCAATTGCAGGCTCGCCGGCATGATGGCGAAGTCTCCGTCTTCTCTTGGTTCCCCGCCGACCTCGGAAAGCAGTTCGAAAGACTGCCCGCCATCATCCGTGCGGACACAGATAACTTTACCCTCTTTGCCATCGGCTTTGTTGGCGGTGAGGAAGAAAAGCGCCGAATACGCGCCTTGAATGAGGTAGTCGCTGCGGGCGGCGATGCCCGTGCTGCCGAACTGGGGCAGGCGGTAGGGTCCATTCCATGTGCGGCAGCGATCGTCTGACAAGTAGAAAAAGGAGAACAGGCCCCGCGCCAAGCCAGTGCGCGCCAGCATCAGCGCGCCGTCGGGCTGGTCGAAGTTCAATGGCGCCTTTGGGATGCCGGCGGAGGCCGCGTCCATGACCTCCGCCAGGCGCAGCCCGGGATTCATGTGCTCGTCAGCTGAGAGTCCGCGCTCGCCGGGGCGGGCTCCGTTGAAGGCTTCGACGCGCCAGGTATGGCCCCGGTCAAGGCTGCGCGCCTGCATATTGACGACGGCTTGGCGCTTGTCAATCGCGTGGCCCCGCGCGACGCTCTTGAGCCTCCCTACAGTGAAGCCGACGACGATCTCATCGCCCCAATGCCACATGCCATAATTGGCGGGCCAGCCGGCGAAGCGCCCGGGCTCGCGGAATACCGTCGCCTGGCGCATGGGTCAGGACTTCAAATGGCACATCATCTGGCGGATTTCGCCCAAGTGATAGGCGCTGTGCGCGATGATGCCGAGCATGGATGACAGCTCGTTGATGCCTTCCCACTGGTCAGCGCTATCGAGATGCCTCTTAAGGCGCTCGTAGGTCGCGCGCAGGTCGGCGATCATGCGCTCCCATTCCCCTTGGTCAACGCTGCCGACTTCCTCCCAGATTTGATCCCAGTTGACGTAACTGAGGTCGCGCCCGAACATGCGGTCTTCCAGCACCGCCAGGTAATAGTTCGTGTGCGCGACGTGGGCGGCGATAGTGGCGCAGTTTCTCATCGGCTGGGAAGCGCCTTCGGCCGAGATCTCGGCGAGCGTCTCGAAGAGCGACGTGCCACGGTCGAGGTAGGCGGGACCCTGGACGCTTTCGAAGGTCTCGGTCAGCAAGAAGCGGAAGCCGGCGGCGACTTCGCTGATGTCGATTTGCTTGGGCATGGTGTTTTCCCCCACCCTAAATCCCTCCCCCATAGAGAGGGAGGGACTTCATTCGTCTATTTCTTGCTGCCACGAATGGACGGCTCGCGGCATAATTTCTGTCGCAGAATGTCCAGCGGTCCGCCGTCAGCGAGGATGGAGTCTGGCAAGCCGAGGACTTCGCCATAGAAGCGGCGGTCGAGCAGCTTGCGGTTCTCGTCGATGTCGAGTTCGTGCAATGGCTTGAGCGGGAGCTCGCAGGTCTCGTCAAAGATTTGCGCTGCTCGCGCGAGTTGGTCGGCGTCGAGGGCGGTGACATCGAGGATGGGGAGTGTTTGCAATGCTACTTTGGGTATGCTGCCGCGCCCAGCCTGTTGTTTGGAAGAATGCCACCAATACATCAACAGACCGAGGGCTGTGTTCGCCCATAGCACCATAGATTTTTCCTGTTCGGTCGTCGGCAGTTGAATAGAGATCCAGGCGCGTCCACCGATGGTCTTGCGCTTTGTGAATTGCATAGAAACAGCTTGGCTATTAAATTGAAAGTCACGATTTGAGTGGGAATGCGATGCGGACGCGAAAACGGCTTTTATCTTCTTGTCGATATTTTCTTGCTCCTGATTGGAAGACGAGGGAACGGGAATCCCTTCACGGTCAGCTTCAAACTGAAGTGTGATCTCTCGCTTAGAATTGTGTGCCCACAGGACAGGGTAAGTTGATACGCGGTCAGGGCGGAGTGTCTTCAGTTGAAATGGTCCGCGCATCGTTCCGTCTGGGTTTTTCCCGTTTATATCGCGGTCTATGGGTCCTATAACACCTATTTGCTGCATCTGGACTATTGGCAAAGGAATGGAATCGCCCCTGAGTTGTGCGGGCAGCCACACGCGTTTTTTTCTAGCCAGTTGATAGGCGCACTGAGCGAGCGAAAGATCTGCTACTCGCGCCAGCTTCCAACTGCCTGACTTGGGTAATGGGGCGCTTATCGCCTGCCCGACGTGCTCATGTCCTATAATGATTTCGTTGCCGCCGACTGGACCTTCCTCCAGCTTTCGCAATGCTTTAGCTGCAATCAGTTCTCGTAGCTGCCGGGCTATAAATACACCATACATGGCAGCTTGCGGTCGTCTATTCAGCACGACAAATGTGGCACGTGATTGTCTTCTGCCGTTTCGCTTTCCAATAACCAGACATTCTGCCATGCCCGTATCAGCCGAAAATGACATGGACTTGCTATCGCTGCCCGCAATCGATATCAAGATAATATCTTCATAGGATTCGGCCAAGCGAGTGCGGCACTTCTGCCAAGATGAGCCAGTTAGAAGTGCCAAAGGCATAACCATAGCCAGCATACCGTCTTCTGCCAGCTTTCTGTCGGCAAGCGCGAGAAAGATTGAAGCTTCCCCGGCATTGCCATGGGCTATCGTACCGGCGGTAAGCTGCTTGGCAGCATTCGCCATTGCTTTCTGTTCTTCAGCGCTTGAGCCAAAAGCGGCGAACATCGGGTTTGGTACATTTTCATGCTCGCCTTCGTGGTTGGTCGCGCGGGTAAAAGGCGGGTTCATTATCACCAAATCAAAAGAGACATGCGGCACGTAACGCCAGGCATTTAGTTCCGCTTCACCGGCGTCTTCAATAGCTTTCGCCGTGATCTCCAAGCCTTGCAAAAGCGCCATGTCACGCAGCAGATCAATCGAGCCGAGCGCAATTGTCCCATCCTCTTGCAAGCCGTAGGGCAGTGTGAAGACGCGGCTGCCTTCGTACTTTACTGCCGGGTGCGCGCTTGACAGCATGGACGCCGTTAGGTGGGCCGCGGCCGGCAAAATGTCACAGCCTAATAATACGCTGGCCATCATATCTGGATGAAGAGACGCGGAATCGCCGCCATGCATCTCATGCAGTTGGCTGATGCGCTGATAGGCAGTAGACAATAACGTGCCGGTGCCGCAAGAGAAATCGGCGACCCGCAGTGACCTGACTCGCTCTGGATCCGACCAGTCGCCATCGCTCAGCAGACTATGGCTGTTGACCGCAAGCCCGACCAAGAGCGCAGCCGACGCGGGCCTGGTATAGAAGGCGGCCAGAAACTTTCTGTCGGAAATCAGCCTTTGAAAGACGGTACCAGTCAAATCGTGCGAGCGCATCAGGTTGTTTTCCAGCAGCGTTTCCGCTGTGAGAGACAGACGGCTAATCAGTTCCTTGCTTGATTGAACTGGTATTATCGACAGAAGTCGCGTGGCAATATCAAAAATCGACCAATAATTGACTTTTAAGATCTTTCTCCATTCAGCGGTAATCTCGGTTTTTCGCAATCCGTACAGTCCACTCCTTAATTCGTCGAGAGTGCGGATGTGCCGCAATTCGTCGGAACTCCCCGCCAGCGCTTCGTGAAACATGAAAGCGTTGGCCATGACGGCCGCCGCCATCCTCCTGGTTTGCGGACTGTCTTCCTGATGCAGCGCTTCCGCGATTCTTTGGATGATTCCGGGACGGCCTTTAGCTATGTCGTCCAGCAAGCCAGCCGCCTCGCTCACCCCGATTTCCAGGATACTCGCAGCTTGGTCGATGAGCAGCGGTGGCAAGGTGGCGGACTGAACGAGTAGCGAAAGCTCGTGAATACCTCCCGTAAGCCAGCCGCTTTTCGGATGGCGCGTATGATTCTCAGCGCTTCTGCCGGTATAGAACGCGAATTCAAGGTCATTTGCGGTCTGTATTGCCTTCTTTAGAGCCTGCCCTTGCGCCTCGCGGAATCGTGTTGGCAGGCGGACGGATATAGAAGAAAGTATAGGACGACCGCTTCCACTAAGTCGTTCGTCCAAACGCGCAATCGCTTCTGCTTCCACGTTTGCCGCCGGAAGAAATTCAGATTCGATAACGACCGGAGCGGTGTAGGGTTCTGTAACCAAAATATCGGGTCGGAGTCCGCCAGATTCGGCGAGCAACTGCGTCGTCTCGGAGCGCACAACATCCGAACCCCGCCAAGCCCAGCGCGTCCCACGCAGCAATTCCGCAATCGCGTCATTGATCGTGTGTTCGGTAGTTGCCATGCCGCTGCTCTCAAATCGATTGGAAGGCTCTTGACCTATTGTACAAAGCAGAACCACTTGCCAACAGTGACAGCGCTTCTATTATAATGATAATGTACAGGCAAGACGCCGTTCATATTTGCCGGATACGCTGAAGTTGAATCCGGTAGCGAAAGGGAGGCGCATCATGCAAGGCGAGAAGATCAAGAAGAGCGAGGCCGAATGGCGCCGCGAACTCAGCCCGGAGCAATACGCCGTCCTGCGGCAGCAAGCGACCGAACGCCCCTTCACCGGCAAATACGTCAACACCAAAGCCTCCGGCATGTATGCTTGCGCCGCTTGCGGTCAAGAGCTGTTCTCGTCAGCGACCAAGTACAATTCCATGTGCGGCTGGCCCAGCTTCTGGGATGTGATTGACGATGGCAACGTCACGCTGCATGAAGACCGCAGCTACGGCATGTTGCGCGTCGAGGTGGTCTGCAACCGCTGCGATTCGCATCTGGGGCATGTCTTTGATGATGGTCCGCGCGACAAGACCGGCCTGCGCTACTGCATCAACTCCTGCGCCCTCGATTTGAAGGAAGACGCATAGAGTCGCCCGCTCTGGACCCTGCCCGCCGCGTCAGTGCTGCCGCGACCATTTCTGCGCCCATTCCCTTCCTAGCCGCGTTACACTCGCCGACATGGGCATATCACGTCTTGCGTTCACTTCGAGATGGCGGCGCGCTTGCACCTTTCCGATCACGCTGCCTGCCAAGGCGCGGGGGGTATACCCCCCAAAAACGCCACTATACCTATACTGTGCCTATACCTTGCAGTGATTTACCGGGGGACGATGGGGATTTTGCGGGACGATACGGGTAAGCTATCGCGCCAGATTAGCGCAAGTCAAGTGTTGTCCGCGCCTAAAGAGGGCTTCGGGAGGGGATCGCTTGGACCCAAAACTTGAACGGCGCGAACGTTACCGCCACAGCCGCCCGCTGCCCACGCGTTGGCGCGACAACGATGTCTACCACCATATCAACAACGTCATCTACTACGAATTCTTCGACACCGTCATCAACGGCTATCTGATGGAGGCCGGCGGGCTGGACTTCAGCGGCGGCGAGCAGGTCGGTTTCGCGGTCGAAACGCATTGCCAATTCTTGCAGCCGGTTCGCTTTCCCGATGTGGTGGACGCTTGCCTGCGCGTGGGTAAGCTGGGCAATTCCAGCGTCCGCTATGAAATTGGCATCTTTAAGCAGGGCGTTGAGGCGCCGGCGGCCGTCGGTTATTTTGTGCATGTCTTCGTGGATCGGCTGACGGGTGAGCCAATGCGGATCAGCGGACGGCTGCGCGCGGCGATGGAGGCGCTACTCGTTTGAGCGCCGCTAATGCACGCCAAGATAACTCTTAATCGTCTCCTCGTCGCGCAAACATTCTTCGGCGCTGCCTTGAAACACGAGCATGCCCTCGCGCAGCACGAAGGCGTAATCGCAGTATTGCAGGACGCGGCGCGCATTCTGCTCGACCACGATTAAAGTCATTCCCTGCTGTTGCAATTCTTGCAGGACGCGGAATACGTCGGTCGCGATAGCCGGGGCGAGGCCCGCGCTCGGCTCGTCCAGCAGCATGATCGTCGGTTTGCTGAGCCAGGCGATGGCGATCGCCAGCATCTGATGCTCGCCGCCGCTGAGCAAACCGGCTTGCTGTGCGCCGCGACGCCCCAAGATGGGGAAGATATCCAGCAGCTCTTGCATTGTGGTCGGGCGGTCAGCCTTGGGCAGGATGCGCGCGCCTAGCTGCAGATTCTCCTGAACGGTCAATTCGTCGAATATATTCTCGCGCTGGGGCACGTAGGCGATGCCCAGGCGGGAGATCGCTTCGGTGGGCTCGCCAATCAACTCGCGGTCCCTCAGCTGGATCGAGCCGCCGAAGACGGTGTTGAGGTTCATGATTGCCTTCATCAGCGTGCTCTTGCCGGAGCCGTTCGGTCCGAGCACGGCGCTGAACTGTTGGTCGGCGAAGGTCAAGCTGAGTCCCTGCAAGATTTCCAGCTTGCCGTACCCGGCGGTGAGCTTGCGAATAGTGATCATGTCATTGCGCCGTCAAAGCTATTTGGCGGGCGACTTACGATGCCGCGTCTACGAAAGGACGATCCCTGTAGGGGCGATTCTGTGAACCGCCCATGTTTTCGCCGGCATGATCGCGGGCGACCTGATAGGTAGCCCCTACCGCCAACGCGGGTTGGCCGCTCAGTCCCCAAAATACACCTCGCGGACGATGGCGTCTGTGGCGATTTCGTCGACCTCGCCCTCGGCGAGCAGGTTGCCCAGGTGCATGACATAGACATAGTCGGCAAAGTCGAAGAGAATATCGAGCCGGTGCTCGACGATCAAGAGCGTGATGCCATAATCGTCGCGCAGGCGGGCGATCTGCTGGAAAATCTCATAGGCGAGCTTTGGCGCGACGCCGGCAGTCGGCTCGTCGAGCAGCAGCAGTTTCGGCTTGCCCATCAGGCAACGGGCGATCTCCAGCAGTTTCATCTGCCCGCCGGACAGGTCGGAGGCCAGCGTGTCATAGTGCTGCACGAGTTGTACCTGCTTCAGCACCTGGACGGCCGCTTCGGCATGAGCCGTCTCTTCATGCTGCCAGAATCGGCGCCAGGGGGCATACCAGGGGCGCTCGCCCCGCTGATCTTTGACCGGCAGGAGCAAGTTGTCGAGGACGGTCATTTTGAAATAGAGCGCCGGCTCCTGGTAACCGCGGGCGATGCCCATTTTGAAGACTTCATCGGATGGGAGATCGCTGATGTCTTCGCCAGCAAACAGGATTTGTCCGGCGCTGAGATCGGTGCTGCCGGCAATGAGGTTGATCAAGGTGCTTTTGCCCGAGCCGTTGGGTCCGATCAAGCCGACGATGGCGCCTTCCGGCACCGCCAGCGAAACATCATCCACCGCGCGCAAGCCGCCGAAGTCTTTGCGGATGCCATCGAGCTCAAGCAGGGGTCGCGCAGGGTCGCGTAGACACAGACCCGTTGGCACAGTCCCTTCAGGCATCAGCCGCCCTTTCTATCTTTCTGGCGGGTGCAAAATACCACCGTGATCACCAGGGGAGGCCTCGCAGATCCAGCGCGGCGCATTGCGGCAAGGGTTTCATAGCGGGCATCACCATGATCTCGTTCTGCGGGAACAGTGTCTTCGCGCCGTTTTGCCGTACATAAGTATCGGCAGAGCAGCTTCTGAAGCCAAAGCGCGCGTAGAAGCTCCGCAAACGAGGGGCGCAAAAGAGCAGCGTCATATCGACCTGCATATCTTGCCGCAGGATT
Organism: Phototrophicaceae bacterium; assembly: GCA_965205125.1. Taxonomy (GTDB): domain Bacteria; phylum Chloroflexota; class Anaerolineae; order Aggregatilineales; family Phototrophicaceae; genus UBA6055. The sequence continues at coordinate 29,707 of CBDBFY010000001.1, read as the reverse complement.
TCGATCGCCCGTCTAATGCCGGCGCCAGCGTAACCTTTGCCGCGCTGCGCCGGGTGCGTCATAACTCCGCCGATTCCGCCTAGCAGGATCTCCACCCCGTCACACAAGCAAAGTCGCGTCACGGCGCCCACATGAGAAATGAGTTGATCATCCACATCCCGCATCATGATGTGCCATTGCGGGAGCGCCCATTCTCGCGGTTGCGGTGCGGATTCTCTGCGCGGCTTCGGCGGATACACGGCCGCGTGCAATGCCTCAAGCGCCTCCGCATCTTTATCGCTCAGTTGCGCCGCCGCAATGATCTCCAGGCGCATGGCCTTACGTCCGTTCCCGATAAGTTCGCATTACTTTCCCAGCTCGCGCTGTACCACATCGTGCGCGTCCGTCGTCAGGCGGGATTCGGGCAGCAAGCCGCCAGGACGGTAGCGCAGCATCCAGAGCAGAATGAGGCCGAAGGCGATGAAACGCACGTAATTGAATTCGATTTCGGACCCGCCCATATTCAAGACGATGGCGCCAATCTGCGCAAAGCGATCCATGATGGCGATCAGCAGGGCGCCGAGCAATGCCCCACGATTATTGCCGATGCCACCGAGCACGACCATGACCCAAACATCGAGGGTGAGATTGACGACAAAATCGTTGGTGTTGACGAAGCCGGTATTCAGCGCGAAGAGCACGCCGCCGATAGCGGCCATCAGCGAGCCGACCGCCATGATTTGGGCGCGCGCCAGCGAAATGTTTTTGCCCAGCCCGCGCGTGACGTCCTCATTTTCGCGCAAGCCCTTCAGCATGCGGCCGAATGGCGAGTGATTCAGTCGTTGGCTGTAGAGATAAGCCAGCAAGGCCAGCGCCAGCGAGAGCAGCATGAATAGCAGGGCGCGGGAACGCGGATCGGCAACAAAAAAGAAGGGCTGCGCCACGCCGGAGATGCCATTGTGCGAGCAGATGAAGTCATCGGCGCCGCGCACCAGGATGCGCACCGTCTCGCCGCCGACCAGCAGCACGAGCGCCAAGAACCACTCTTCCTTGAGGCGCAGGGTGACGTAAGAAACAGCGAAGCCGACGGCGCCGGCGATCACAGCGGCGAATAACAGGGTCAAGCCGAAGTTGATGAAGCCGGCCGTTGGTTGGCTCGCCATGATTTCGGAACGCAGCTGCAGCGCGCCGCCCATGGTCGGTCCGCAGGGATGGATTGCCTCAGCGCCCGCCAGCAGCGGCAGCAGGCGCGTATAAGTGATGCCGGTAGTGTATGCGCCAATCGAGATGAAAAGCGCCTTGCCAAAATTGGGCAGACCGGCGACGCCGTATTCCAGATTGAGGCTGATCGACATTAGCGAGTAGATGCCGAAGAGCGTGAGTATTGAAATGGCGGTGGCGCCGATGTCGATGTTGATCATCGGCCCAGGTCTCCGGCGCGCCTGATGAGTTTGGTGAAACCCTGCGGTCGAAACAGCAGAACGACGATGATGATGATGAAGGGTATCGCCGGCTTGTAGGCGAGGTCGACGCCGTAATTGACATTGAGAAAGAGTATGACCGTATTTTCCGAAAAGGCGACCACGTAAGCGCCGAGGATGGTGCCGGAAAAGCTCGACAGCCCGCCAAGAATGGCGGCGGCGAAAACGGAAATAATGGCGCCCCAACCCATCAATGGGTGCACGGCTGTCTGCAAGCCCCAGAGCGCGCCCGCCACGCCAGCCAATCCGCCAACCAGCAGCCAGGTGTAATTCTTGACGCGTTCGACCGGGATGCCGATAACGCGCGCCAGATTGACATTGTTGGCCAGCGCTCGCATCTCGCGCCCGAGCGGACTACGGTTCAGCAGCAGCGTGAGGATGATGACCAATACCAGGCTCGTGGGCACCACCCAGGCGAACAAATTGCTCAGGATCAGATAGCCATCGCGAAAAAGGACCCGCAGCGGTATAGCAATACGCAGATCAAAGAGATTGAAGTAATCAGCCATCGTGAACAAGATATAGCGGATGATCAATCCGACGGCGAAGGACGCCAGGATCAGCGTGTAGAAAGACACATTCCTTCCTTCGAGCGGCTTGAAGACGGCCAGATGGCTGATGAAGGCGGAGAGAGCGCCGACGACGAAAGCGGCGATCATGATAACAAGTGGATTCAAAACGCCAGACAGGGAGACGATGAGCGCGGCGTAGGCGCCGGCAGTCGCATATTCGGCGTGGGCGAAGTTCGGCAGTTTCATCACGCTGAAGGTCAGGGTGATGCCCAGCGCCATCAGCGCGTAGAGGCTGCCGATTTGAATCGTATTGACGAGCGAAGTCGTTAGCAGTGCTGGCGGCATGATCCCCCATCCCCGAAGGTCTATGTCTACGTGACCCGGCCCCTTCCCCTACGCCGGTGGGAAGGGGGGAATCAATATGCGGCTCCCGCAGTCAGTCTTCCCCTCCCTCATTTTGGGGTCGCGTAGACACTGACCCGCCGGGGAGGGGTTAGGGGTGGGGGCGTCCCCCCAAGCGGCGCTACTTATAGGTAATCGTATCGGTGTTGCCGTCGTATGTGCCGATCACCACAAAGGCGGAGCCATCTTCCAGCACCTGGCGGATGCCATAGCTCGCGATCGCCTGGTCGCCATTCTCGTCGAGGAAGGCTTGTACCGCCGTGCCGATATAGTGGTTGCTGATAAAGGGCAGCATCGACTTAACGGCGGCGCCATCGTTGCCAGCCGCGAGCATGGTGAGCATGGCAATGTTGGCGGCGTCAAAGGCGTAGTTGGTGAAGATGCCTGGCTCCTTATCGAACATGGCGACAAAATCGGCATGGAAGATCGGCGTCAGCGGCGTCGAATCAGCCGACTGCGATACGGTCACGAAATCGGCGTTGGCCAAAGTTTGCGCATGGCCCGGGTCTTCCAGCATCTCATCCGATGTCATCGCTTCATTGCCCAGCCACTGAACAGAGGTCAATATTGGGTCGATCTGCGCGACCTGCACAAAGGCTTCCGCCGCCCCCGGGAAGCAGACGCAGAAGAAACCGGCATCCTCGCCGAAGCTGGCCAGCGCGGCGCTGACGGCGGCCGCTTCAGCCGAGAGCTCGGTGGATTGGGGCGCATAACCAAACGAGGCAACCTCGCCGCCGCCACTGGCTTGGAAATTCTTGATGAACTGTTCGTTCATGCCATTGCCAAAGGGATCATCGACATAGAGCACCACCATATTCTGGTGGCCCCGTTCCAGCGCGATGGAGGCGAAGGCTTTGGACGAAAAGGTGTCGGGCGGGTAGATGACGCGAAAGATGTTGTCGCCCGGGATGGATGCCGCCGGACCGCTGGAGGCCATGGCAACAATGACGACTCCGTTTTCATCGGCGAATTGCTTGGCGCCGAGCACTTCCGAGGTGGTCAAGGGACCGACGACGACTTGCGCGCCGGTGGTCTGGACTATAGTTTGCAGCGCGCGCGCTGCGCCTTCGGGGGTCTGCTCGGTATCGGCGCTGGCGGTCTCGAAACGGATTGCCGAGCCGGCCGCCTCCAATTCGGCATTCATCTGCGCCACCGCCAAGTCGATGCCGCGTTCGAAATCTTGGCCAAAGGTGCCGAAGGAGCCGGTAAATGGCAGGGCGACGCCGAGCACATAGGTTTCCATTTCGTCTTGCGCGCCGACGTTGACGCTTGACATGACCGCCATCGCGAGGATCAAGAGCGCAATCGTACACTTCCTAGTCATTGCGGTTTTCCCTTCTATTAGGTTAAGTGTTTGTTCGGCAACCGCGAATAGTATATCAAGAGTGGCTTGAAGGGGCAACGGACTGCCGGCGCGCAGGACCAATGAAAATCGGATCGATCGTTTGACAAGCGGTCCAATGCGAGATACATTGACGAAATGTTTCTTCAGCAATTGGACAGACATTCGCAGTGGCTATCGCGCTGATTCCGCGTTGCCGCCGCATTTCACATCGTCGAGATCCGCGCCGCCCAAATGCCACCGTTGTAAAAAGCTGCTTTGTCCGTTGCGAAGCCGGAGACTAACTTTTGCCCCTCGTATCCGTTGTCATGCCTGTCTACAACCGCGCCACATTAGTTGGCGAAGCGATTGAAAGTATCTTGGCGCAGACCTTCACCGACTTCGAGTTAATCATCGTCGATGATGCCTCGCAGGATAACTCAGCCGAGATTATCCGTGCCTATGCCGCCCGTGACGCCCGAATCCGTTGTGTCATGCTGGAGCAAAATACCGGCGAGTCGGGTGCCCGCAATCGCGGCTTCAAAGTCGCTCGAGGCGAGTTTGTCGCCTGCATGGACGACGACGATGTCAGCCTGCCCGAACGCCTGGAGAAGCAGGTGGATTTCCTGCGCGCCCATCCTGAGGTCGGTGTCGTTGGCACTGAAGCGATGATCACCGACGCCCAATTGAATCCGCTGCAAATCTACGGAATCCCGACGAGCCACGCCCGAATCGCTTATGATATGCTGCAAATGGGGAATTGCATCACCGGACCCGCCATGATGATGCGCCGCGCGATCGTCGAGGCTTGCGGCGGTTATGACGAATCATTGTCACGGTCGCCTGATATCGAGCTACTAGCCCGCCTCATCCCACGGACGCGCGTAGCCAACTTAGGCGAGCCACTTTATTTGTATCGCCAACACGGGGGGCAACTGCCCGCTTCGCGGCACAAGGTCCAAAATTACGAGAATCTGATCGCCGCCTTGCTATCGCGGATTTGGGGCGAGGCGCCGCTGCCAAACCGCCAACGTTTCACCCAAGTACGCCGCCGCGAAAAACTCAGTTGGCTGGCGCGTCGACAGGCGAAACGCGAGATCGCGCGACTTGTCAACTGCATGGTCGCCGCCAACTGGATCAATGAATCGGATCGCGCCTGTCTGTTGAACCTTGCGAACGCGAACTTAGAGGCGACGAAGCCTCGCCTCTACCTCAAGCTCTTGTACTGGTATCGCCACCGCATCAAGCGACGCTTCAAAGCATAGCCATAATGACCGCGCAAGCCGCCCGCCACAACAGGAGACGGCAATGAAAGACACACAAGCCATCCAGACCGCCAAAGGCGCGCGCCGCCCAGCAATATCCGTCATCATGCCTGTCTACAACCGCGCCACATTAGTCGGCGAAGCGATAGAAAGTATCTTGACGCAGACCTTCACCGACTTCGAGCTCATTATCGTGGATGACGCCTCGCAGGATAACTCAGCCGAGATTATCCGCTCCTATGCCGCCCGAGACGATCGAATCCGTTGCCTCATGCTGGAGCAAAATACCGGCAATGCCAGCGCTCGGAATCGCGGCTTGGAAGTGGCAAGAGGCGAGTTTGTCGCCTGCATGGACGACGACGATATTAGCTTGCCTGAACGACTGGAGAAGCAGGTCGCTTTCCTTCGCGCCAATCCTGAAATCGGCGTCGTTGGCGTTGAAGCGATGATGACCGACCACCAACTGAATCCGCTGCAACCCTACTCTCGACTTGGAACGAGCCACGCCCGGATCGCTTATGATTTGCTGCAAATCGGTGACTGCATCGTGGGCGCCTCGATGATGATGCGGCGCGAGACCCTCGAAGCTTGTGGCGGTTATGACGAATCATTGCCTAGCTCTCCTGATATCGAGCTGGTCGCCCGCCTGATCCCACGAACGCGCCTGGCTAACTTGCCCGAGCAACTTTATTTGTATCGCCAACACGCCGGCCAAAAGGCGCCGACGCTGCAGAAGTTCCAAAACTGGGAGAACCTGTTGGACAGCCTGCTATCGCGCATCTGGGGCGACGCGCCCTTGCCCAGCCGCAAACGCTTCTGGCAGGTCTACCACCGCCGTAAGCTCACTTGGCTCGAGCGCCGACGAGCAAGACGCGATCTGACCCGATGCATCGACCGTATGCTCGCCGCCCGGTGGATCAATCTATCCGACCGCGCCTATCTCTTGACCTTCCTCGACCAGCAGATGGAACACACGATGCCCCGCCTCTGGCTCAAGCTCTTGCACTGGTATCGCTACCGCATCAAGCGACGCTTCAAAGCACAGCCATAATCACCGGGCAAGCCGCCAGCCAGACTAGGAGATGACCGTGACAGACACAGAAACTATCCAGGAAGACAAAGCTGAACGCAGGCCAGAAGTATCCGTGATCATGCCCGTCTACAACACCGAGAAATATCTAGCCGAAGCCATTGAAAGCATTCTGCGCCAAACCTTCACTGACTTCGAGCTAATCATCGTCGACGATCATTCCACCAATGACACCAAGACGATCATTGAAGCCTATCAACAGCGCGATCCGCGGATCCGTACCATTTACCTAAACAGCAACAAAGGCAGCCCGCATGCTCGCAATCGCGGCCTGGATATCGCCGTCGGCAAATATATCGCTAACATGGACTCGGATGATATCAGCTTGCCCACTCGATTAGAGAAACAGCTGAACTTCCTCAAGCAGAACCCTGATATCGGCGCCGTTGGAGTTCGAAGTCGGAAAGCCAACCATGATCTATCGATCAGCAACGAAATTCGCTTATGCCCCGAGGAACATCCGCTAATCGTTCTGCACATCTTTACCGGCGACAGCCTAACTTTTCTGGAAGGTACGCTGATGTTTCGACGCCAGTTCCTATACGCCAACGGCGGCTGGAACGACCATTTATGGCACAATTTTCAGAAAAGATTCTTTGTAAGCCTTATATCCAATACAGCCATCCGATTCGCTAATATCCCCGAGGTTCTTTACATCCATCGTTCCCATGAAACTAACCAGTCCCATTCCCCAACCCACACCGCACACAGACGCGCGTTGACCGAGACTCGGCGCGAACTTGAGTTGCTTTTCGGGCGCGTTTCTGACGACACGATCAGGCGCTTTAAGACGCTGCGGCAGAATGAAGAACTAAGTAGGACCGATCGCCGCGCCGCGCAAAAGGACTTCCGCCGCATCATAGATGCCGTCGTCAGACGCGGCTACATCCGCCCCGACGAACGCCACATACTCATCGACGCAGTGGACATACGGTTTGAGAAACACCTGCCCCGCCGCTGGCAAATGCTCAGGCACTGGTATCGCTACCGCATCAAGCGACACTTCAAAACCAAGCCCTAATCGCCAAGCAAGCCATCAGCCATGCCGGATTGATTTCCTCTAATGATAGGCGCTCACAGGCCCGCGCCGAGCATCGTTGTCATAACCGCAATGAGCAGTGCAGAAAAGATTCGTCTGGTCATGGCTTGCTTCCCTTCGTTCATTGCCGTCGCTAGCGCTTCCACAAAGCCTATTACAACCAGCGAACGGTATCAGGGCAACGGGCTACGCAATGGGGACGGTGCAATCGCTTCCATATAACCCTCCCTCGATTACGACAAATCGACTTCTGTTCTCGCGATTAGAAGGGCAGATTGTGCTAATACCTGCATAACACAGGCCAATTTCGGAAGTAGCAATCGAGGAACTGCTCGCCAATTGTCTTTGCGCTTAGTCGGATTCTAGCAAAGCCACAGAGCCCGCATCGGCAAGCACGAAGCCGATGGAAATCACCGTGTCGCTGTCGCTGGGAACAATATCAGCGAAGAACTCCCAAAGCGTCGCCCGATGGTTGGCCGGCACCGACCAGGCTACGGTCACAAAATCCAATTGTGTGATTTGATCTGCGGTTAACTCCACCAGTTGCGCCTCGCCGCGGCTGCCAATGCCGGCGATGAAAAGAGATTTGCTTCTCGCCTTTTGCCAGTCGCTTGGGCTGTCGTGATGAGCAAACTCCAATTTGTGGACTCGCGGGCTGTTCCCCTCCCGCAGGACAGCCAGGCGCGTGATATAAGGCGGCATATCATAGTCGCCTTCAATCTCTCCAAACGGCGGCTGAGCGGCCGTGTGTCCGTCGCCCCGATCCGAGTACAGCCAGTAATGTCCCCATGGGCTGGGCCAGTCCGCGCCCTTGTTTAATTCGTAACTGGCGGTGACCAAGAAGCGCATCAACTCGCCCTCGCCTTGCGTGAGAGAATCAAGGATTGTGCCGTGGCTCTGCTCCCTGCCAGCGTCTTGGACATCGCTGTCGCTGCCTTCCAGCATCGTATCGGCATGCATGCCGCTAAGCTCAAAACAGATCAGCGTACCAGCGGCGTCGAGCACGGCATTTACCTCGGCGATGGCGAATTCGACGCCGCGCATAAAGTCCGCATTGGCGCTGTCTTGCTCGCTGGGCGGCGGCAGAGGGATGCCTGCCACACAGCTGTCCGTCTCTCCTTGCGCGCTTGCTCCCAGCGCAACTGACATGACAAAGACAAGAAGTGCTGCCAAAACCCTGCTACTCATCGTTGTTGCCTTTCAGGCAGATTCCGCCTTTTCCGGACTATGCGAGATCCTAACAGAATTGAGGCGTCTTGGGAAAATGCGTTCGCAGAGGGAGGCCCCTCGGCTTCTGTCTCAGCTGGGGCGAAGATAGGGCCTGAGAGCTGGGATCACTTGTCTGCCGACTGACCAGTGGCACAGAGAATTTTTAGACTTCCGGTAAGTTAGGCATATCCGCATGGTTCACCACTCCTCCGGCGAACTGTGTCCACGCGCCGGACTTATCGCTTGACATGCAGTCGAATACACGATACACTGTCACCATGCTTGTCCAGCAATGAGATACATGATGAACTGCGTTCTTTATTTTGCCTGCCCTGATTCAATGATGAAGTATGGCGAGTCGCTAAGCGTCTTGTCACAAGGTTTTACCCCCCCCCCCTGTAATATCCTGTAATAATAATACAAACAGCTTGTGCACGTTTTCGGGCGCCCCACGGGGCGTTTCTGCGTTTTTCAACATAAATGATCCTCAAACCGCATATCAAGAAAGGAAAGTATCATGTACCGAAAAACTTTAGCAGTCTTACTCGTATTGCTGTTGCTGGTGGTCGCTGGCGCGGTTACTGTGGCGCAAGATGTTAAGCAGCCCAACAAACAGATTGGTCCGATGTTTTACGCCGGCAGCATCTGCTGGGAAAAGCCCTGCGGCACCGCATACTACAGGGGAACACTGAGCTGGGGAGTACCGGAGAAGACGCCGGACAGTTACCGCGTCAGCTGGGCGGTAGACGGCAAGTGGCGCAGTTGGAAAAAGCCAAACACCAAGAAGCGTGGCAATGCCTTCGTTCCAGGCGCAGAAAGACGTTACCGTTTGCCCGGCGTTAAGGTTGCCCCGGGTGAAACTTTATACGTTCGCGTTCGTGCCCGTTACAAGGGCGAGAAGAACGGGCCGTGGGGACCTGTCCTCAAATTAACCAACGACTGATAGATCGCGCTGACAGGAAAGCCGCCATTATGTTGACAGGTGTGGCCTGAGACTGGGGATCACTTGTCTGCCGATGAGGTGAATGCCAGTGGCGGCATCCTTGACCCCATGCGGCGTGCCAAGTTCAATGCGCTGGGCGCCGGCGTCGTAGAGGGCTTCGCAACGCTTGATGATGTCCTTGGGATCGCCGGCGAAAGCGAAGCGGTCGAGGATGTCGTCGGGGATGAGCCGCGCGGCCGCTTCGTTATCGCCAGCGTTCACGTGCCCCTCAACGCGGGTCATCAGCTCGGGATCAATTGATAGCGTGCGATCCAGCTTGGATACGATCGGCATATACAGCGCAACCGCTTTGCGCGCCATCCAGCGGGCCGCTTCTCGATCTTCATCAACGACGGAGACCGCCCCGATGACGATGTCCACCGTTCCAGGTTCGCGCCCGACGCGCGCCTCGCCATTGGCAACGTAATTGGCGATGTGCGGTATTACGTCGGGGTTTGCCGAACCGCCGATTTTGACTTCATCGGCGATTTCGCCAGCCAAGGCGGCGAGCTGCTCGCCCCAGGTGCCGATCTGCAGCGGAATGCGCCCCGCTGGCAAGGGATAGGGAGCGCGGACGTGTTCGGCAATTTCGTAGACGCGCCCGCTATAGCCCGCTGACCCGCCGGCCAGCAGCTTGCGGATGATATCGACCGTTTCTCGTATCGCCGTGATGGGCGGATCAAGCTCGCGAATGCCATGATCGGCCAGCCAGCCGCCGCGCACCAGGCCGATGTAAACGCCGCCGGCCGCCAGATCAGCCAGCAGGGCGGTCTGTGCCGCGATGTCCAAGGGGTGCATGCGCGATGGCGGGATGCCCGCTGGACCGAGACGAGCCTTGCTGATATGAGGCGCCATGAGCAGGAGCGGTCCATAGCTGGGCTGATAAGGCGCATCGCAGTAGACGGTCACCGCGTCGAAGGCGTACTGGTTGACCTGCTTCGCCAGATCAATGTAGTCACCCGCGCGCTTGTCAGTCTGAAAGGCGATGCTCAGTTCACGCTTCTTCAATGGTCGCCGTCTTTCGCACTAAACACGTTTCCGCCGCTGATTATAGCAAGTTCAAAGCGAGGCGGACGGGCGATCTTGAGGCGGCAGTTCTACTGCGAAAGAGCGATGCCCCTTGACCTAGGCACAATTTTATGATACTGTTAAGAACATTAAAGACAGGTTAATTACTTCCAAATCAGGTGATCTTATGAGCGGCGCGTCAGAGATGAACATAGCCGAGATGAAGGCGGAGCGGAAGCGGCTGGCGACGGCGCGGGGCTTGCTGACGCGGGAGCGCAACAAGCTTGCGCGGGAACGTGAGGCGCTTGAGGCGATGGCAGTTGAAGTTGAGCGGGGGCAGGCCGAGTTGGCGAATGGACGCGAGCAAGTGGAGGCGGCTCGGGACGAGTTGCACGCGCTGCAAACGGATGCGGCCCAGTTGCGAGCGAGACTGGACGAAGCGGACGCCAAGCTACAGCAGGCCGAGGCCGAATTATTGATGATGCGGTCGGCGATGAAGGCGCTGAAGAAGCAGGCGACTAGGGCGAATCCCAAGCAAGTAAAGAAGCTCGCGTTCAAGAAAGCGAAGAAAATCGCTCGCAAGAAAGCGCGGAAGAAACTCGCCAAGGCTCATGCGCGGATTGAGGAATTGGAAGAAACGCTGCGCGCCGCACAGACTAACATCGAGCCCCCGCCTGAGTAACCATCTTTCATAACTTCAAGCAAAGATGCTAAGCGGCATGTGGAAGGCGACGATCCAGTTGGGCACGTCGACGATTTCCGCGATCTTTAAGTCGCCGGCGGTGCTGCAGATGCAGTAGGCTTGGCTCTCGCTCAGTCGATGATTGGCCACCAGCCACTCAATCATATAACGAACCGCGTTCTTGGCGTTCTCCATCAAGTCAGGACCATGGGCGGTGGTGATGTGATAGCCGGCGCAATCGACCTTTGTCATGGGGCTGGGGCGCTGGATTTGCAGCTCGCGGATATTCAAGTCGCTGCGGATGTTGAAGCGCATGGTGACGGTCATGGGCGATTCGATACCGGTGCCGCTGACCTCGCCCTGTCCTTGAGCGCTATGGCAGTCGCCGGTTGAAAAGAGGGCGCCCTCCGCCAGAATCGGCAGCCAAAAGGTCGAGCCGACGACTAAATCGCGCGTGTCCACATTGCCGCCGTTGATGCGGGGCGGGATGGTATCCAGTCTTCCGGGTTCGGCGGGCGCCACGCCGACGCAACCGGGAAAGGGCTCGAAGGGCAGTGTGATGTCATTCACGCCGAAGCGGCAGACGTCGCCGTCCAATTCCCAATGTTGGATGAAGGCGTAATCGAAGTCTTCCTGCAGCAAGCCGAAGTGCGGGATATGCCCGGTCCAGCCCCAGCCCTTGTGCCGCATCTCGAGGATTTCCACTTCAAGCGCGTCACCGACCGCAGCGCCATTGACGGCGATTGAACCGGTCAAGGCGTGAACCTTGCCGAAGTCAAGGTTAGCCAGATCGTCGGCCTTGGAATCGGGAGTGACTTGCCCAACCGGCTCGGCGCATTCGATCACGACCGTATCGCCCGGATCGATTGTTAGGCGCGGCGTAACTGAGTTATCCCAGAAGGGTTGGGTGACGCTGTCGTCCAGGTAGTGTTCGGCCATCGTCTTTTCCTTTGTGTCTCTTTGTTGTCGAACTTGCTTAATTCCATCTGCTATCATGGCGATATCGGTAGGGGCGACTGACGTGCAGTGTCTACGCGCACTATCAAGTCGCCCGAAAACGCATTCTATCGCTTTGGCGGGCGACCAGGTTGGTCGCCCCTACACGTTTTGATAGTTAAGAATGCACTAGCTTGATTGAGCCGAGTCGTGACTAGCGAGCGGCTATGCCTTTGCGGGAAAATCACAGCAGATCAATCGCATCCCATTTGCCATTGGCGCGGGCGGCGACGCGGTGGCCCGTCAGTCCCGAGCCGTCTTGCTTCGCCAGCATGACGAATGCAGGTGTCAACCGGGCGGGATCGACCCAGGTCTTTTTCTGTGCTTCTGTGTAATTCGAATCGGACATGGGCGTGTTGATCGGGGCGCCCGGCGTGGCGGCGTTGACCGCGATATTGAAAGCCCTGCCTTCCAGAGCCAGGCACTTCATCAAGCCTTCAACGCCATGTTTGCCCGGATTATAGGCGACTTCTTCAACGAAGCCTTTGTAGCCAGATCCGGACGAGAGGTAGACGATGCTGCCGCCGCCGGCCTCTATCATCGGCTTCCAGACCGCCTTGCTCAGGATGAAGGCGGCTTGCAGGATGATGTTGATTTCGCGCTGCCACTGCGCCAGCGTAATCTCCAGCATCGAGCGCGTGATGAGCAGGGCGGCGTTATGAATCAATACGCGGGGCGTGCCATACTGTGCAAGCACTGTATCGATAGCGGCTTGCGTATCATTGGCGTCTGACAGATCGACGGTGATCGGCAGGGCATTGCCGCCCGCTTCCGCAATCTCGGCAGCGACTTTCTGCAAGATGTCGCCGCGGACGTCCAGCAGGGCGACATTCATGCCTTCGCTCGCGTAAGCCTTGGCGATCGCGTGGCCAAGCCCTTGCGCAGCGCCAGTGACGACCGCGACCTGACCGCGCAAACTATTCATCTGTGCCTCCTCGCTACGGGGAATACGCTTCCCCCCAATGCTTTGGGGGGACTGAGGGCGGTATGAGAGTCACTCATAAGCCTTGACCCGAGCCGCGCAGTCTTGGATCGAGAAAGTCGCGCATCCAATCGCCGAGAATATTCAGTGATACCACCGTAAACATGATCGCCAAACCAGGAAAGACCGCCAGCCACCAGGAACCGCTCAACAATTGATTGCGGCTGTTTGCCAGCATGGCGCCCCAAGTCGGCACGCTTTCCGGCACGCCCAGGCCGAGGAAGGAGAGTGACGCTTCCGAGAGGATGACGCCGGCGACGTTGAAGGAGGCGATGACGATGAGCGGCGTCAAGATGTTCGGCAGGATCGTGCGCAACATGATGCGCCATTCAGTGGCGCCCAGGGCGCGAACCGCTTCGACGAATTCGCGTTCGCGCTGCACCAGCGTTTCGGCGCGGGCGATGCGCGCGTAGGTCACCCATTGCCCGATGCCCAGCACGAGGACCAGGTTCAACACGCCTTCCCCGAGAATGGTAAGCATCATGATGGCGAAGAGAATGAAAGGGTAAGCCAGCTGAATATCGGCTAGGCGCATGATGATGTCGTCAACGCGGCCGCCGAGGTAACCCGCCGTCAATCCGAGAATCGTGCCAGCGCCGCCACCGAGCCCGACCGCCGCCAAGCCGACGAAGAAGGAAATCCGGGCGCCGTAAATAACGCGCGAAAGCACATCGCGTCCGGAGGAATCCGTGCCCAGCACGTTCTCCATTTCGCCCTGCCGGTTGGTGCTCAGCGGTGGTTTCAGCGTGTCAAAAATCTCAACGCGGTTGGGGTCTTTAGGCGCCAGCTGCGTGGCAAATGCCGCGCAAAGCACGATCAATGTCAGGAAGATGATGGCGACCACCGGATAACGCGCCTGAACCATGCTGGATGTCGCTCGCTTTATGAACGACTGCGGCGTGTACATCTCGTCCATCTGGTGGTCAAGCGCTGAAATGCGGCTTTCGGACATCGTCGGATTCGGCTTCTGTGAGGCGCTCATCGTTTTTCACTTATTCCAGCCGGATGCGCGGATCGAGAAAGCCATACATGAGGTCGGCAATGAGGTTGGCGCCGACGAATAAGAACGACAGCAAGACGACCGCCGTCAATACCAGCGGCACGTCGCGATGACTGACAGCATCAAAAACCAGGCGCCCGACGCCGGGCCAGGAAAAGACGGTCTCAACCACGATCACGCCATTCAAAAGAAAAGCGAACTGCAGCGCCAGCACCGTCACGATCGGAATGAGCGCGTTGCGGATGGCGTGGCGGATCATGACGGTGCGCTCGTTTAAGCCTTTGGCGCGGGCGGTGACGACATAATCTTGCCGCAAGACTTCGAGTACAGCGGAACGAATCAGGCGCGAATTGCGCGAGATCGAATAAACTGAAACCGCCACCATCGGCATGAGCATATAACGGATGGCGCCGGGCAGGTTGGTCAGCGCCTCGTCGATCCGGCCCTCGAAGAGCGGTTTGAGAAAAGCCACATGCCCGGATACCGGCATCCAGCGCAGGGTGACGCCGAAGAAGAGGATGAGCATCAAGCCCAGCCAAAAGCTCGGCATCGATTGTCCCAGCATCGCGCCCAGCATTAAGGTGCCATCGGTCATCGTGCCGCGCCGCGTCGCCGCCAGAACGCCAATAGGAAAAGCCACAATCGTCGACAGCAAAAAGCCGCCGATGGTCAATTCCAACGTGGCTGGCATACGCTCCATGACCACGTCAAAAGCCGGCACCCGATGCTTCAGCGAATTGCCGGTATCGCCGCGGGCCAAATTGACGATAAAGTCCAGGTATTGAACATGCAGCGGACGGTCGAAGCCGAGACGTTTTCGCGTAGCCAGCCGCTCTTCCTTGCTCGCCCGCTCGCTGATGTAGAAAATTGTGGGATCGCCGGACATGTGGATGGACAAGAAGGTTAAAAGCGTGACCCCAAGGATCACGACAATGGTGAGCAGCAGCCGGCGAATGATGTACTTGTGCATGGGAGAGTCAACCCCACCCTAAGACTGCATAATGCAGATACCTGTAGGGGCGACCTATTGGGTCGCCCGTTTGCGAAATACTGTTGGGGTCAGCCACCGGCGTAGCCCAGTGTCGGCGGTCTTTGTCTACGCGACCTACGCGGACTGACCCCTACAAATCAGCCCCTCGAGGCTTGTCTACATATCGTCCTTCAGCGTGGCAGAGTAGCCGGTGATGAAGTAATCGGCGCGCGACTCATAGTTGATGCGATTGCTGACCGCTTCGGTGCGCGGTCCCGCGAAGAGCATCAGCCAGGGCGGATCATTGTAGAACTCTTCCAGCATGGCGATTTCCAGCGCCCGCTCGGCTTCGGGATAGCCAGTCAAGACTGGCAAGATGTCCCAGCCACTAAACCAGAAATCGTTATCCCAATTGGTGTAGTTGGTTTCAGCCGCAGCACCGCCAGCCGCATGACCCGGAATATCCGCCATGTCGTACTGGGCGCTCCACTCGCTGCCGCCGGTGCGGCCGAAGTAGAGGGGACCCAGGTCATGGGTGAGCAACTCGGCGACCCAATCGGCCGATTCCTGGAAGATGGCTTCGGTTTGCACGCCGATATCGCTGAGCATCTGGGCGGTCGCCAGGACCACTTCAGGCGCCATCGCGCCGGAAAGACGCCGCGACTTCATCTCGAGCGAGAAGCGCACGCCGTCATCGCCGCGCGGATAGCCGGCCGCGTCCAGCAGTTCTTCGGCTTTGGCTGGGTCGTATGGATAGGGCTCCAACGTCGGGTGATCAGCATTGCTGGGGTTCACCAGGCTGGTGGCGCGCTCGCAGGTGGTGAGCAGCAGATTCACGCAGATGGCATCCGTGTCAATGGCGTATTGCAAAGCCACGCGCACATCCGTTTCCATGATGGCTTGGGAGCCAAGGTGGTCGGGATTATCTACGCGGAACGGAGCATCAGGGTTCAAGTTGAAGCCGATGTAGGTGCGGGTGGTGCCGGGGAAGAAACGCGCTTCCGCCATGCCAGAATTGCGGATGGCGTCGGCTTGGTTGGCTGGGAATTCCTTGTAGATATCGACATTGCCGGTGATCACTTCCGCTACCGCAGTTGACGGCTCGGGGATGAAGCGCCAAACGATCTCGTCAAAGCCCTGCGGACGCAAACCAAAGCCTTCGACCGCGTGCATGCTGATGTATTCGCCGGGCACCCATTCGGTCAGCGAGTAGGGACCGCTGCCAACGACAGTGCGCGTCGCTTCTTCCAGCGACATGGCTTCGTAGGAATCCTTGCAATGGACCAAGATTTCAGAGTACAAGCCCAGGCGCATGGCGCGGTTCTGCGGCTTCGCGGCAACGATGGTGACATCCAGCTCGCTATCGGCGCGCGCTTCAATAAAGCCCGTCGACGAGACAACAAAGCCGGCCGAATTGCCGTCGAAACCGTTGGCCGGGTCAGCCATGCGGTTGAAGCTGTAGGCGGCGTCTTCCGCCGTCAGCGGCTCGCCATCGTCGCAGGTCAAACCTTCGTGCATGTGGAAGGTCCATTCGGTGCCGTCGTCGGAGACGGTGAAGCTGTGCGCCAGGTAGGGGTCAATGGCGCCACTCGCCTGACCCAACTCATAGAGCGTGGCGAAAGTGTGCATCATGATGCGGAAATTGCTTCCGCCCGTCGTCCCGCCGACTTGCGCCGGATCCATCGAGCCCGGCTCGCCGTTGATCGCGATGACGAGGGTATCGTCATCGGGCGTCGGCACGGTTTGGGCGCTACTCATCAAGGGCACGAGCCCGAGCACAATGATCAGCAGCAGTGAAAGCATTAATGGGACTTTCTTATTCATGTCTTACTCCTGTACTTATAGAACACCTCTGACGAAACTTGCCAATACCTTGGATAGGCGCTCCTTTCTCGCTCCACCAGTGATTGCCACAAATATACCGCATCGTTGCGCAATATGCACCAAATCCCCCATCCCCCGGCCCCTTCCCCCAGAACGAGGGAAGGGGAGCATTATGCAGAATGGTACAAGCAGTGAATGCCCCTCCCTCATTTTGGGATGCCCGCCATAGAGATGGCGGGAGGGGTTTGGGGTGGGGGAAGCCGATACCTCTCCAGCACGGGCAGCATGCGCTCGACGGCTTCTTTCAGCGTTTCAATCGGCTCTAGCATGGTAATTCGTATGTATTCGCGCCAGGCGTCTCCAAATGCAGTGCCGGGGAAGACCAGCACGCGCCCCTCCTTCAGCAGCAGGTATGACAGTTCAGTCGCGTGGATGCCGGTGGAAGAGCAATCAGCCCAGACGAATAAACCGCCGCGCGGCTCGCCATAAGCGAAGCCCATGCGATCCAAGCCTTCGAGCAAGACGGCGCGCCTATCGGTGTATATCTGCAAATACTCAGCCACACAATCTTGCGGACCTGTGATGGCAGCCAAGCCCGCCCACTGCGAAACGGTGGCGACCGGTCCCGTGGTGACCTGCTTGATGCGCGCCATAGCGTCGATGACGTTGGACGGCGCGGCCACATAGCCGCAGCGCCAGCCGGTCATGGCGTATGCTTTGGAGAAGGCGTCCAGGGTGATGGTGCGCTCGGCCATGCCCGGCAGCGATCCGATGCTGAAGTGCCGCCAGGGTTCGTAGACGATCTTGCCGTAGATTTCATCGACGATGACGATCAGATTGTGGCGGATAGCGACCTCAGCGATGGCGCGCAGGCGATCTTCGGTGACGATGCCGGCGGTGGGGTTGCTGGGCGTCACGATGAGCAAGGCTTTGCTCGCTGGCGTGATGGCGGCTTCGACCGCTTCCGCTTCCAGGTTGAAGGCGTCTTCGCGATTGGTAGGCACCGAAACCATGCGGCCGCCGGCCCGCTTGATCGCATCATCGTAGGAGGTATAGCGCGGGTTGGGCACCAGGATGTCGTCGCCGGGATCAATCAGCGCTTGTATCGCCAGGAAGAGTCCTTCTTGGCCGCCAGTGGTGACCATCACATTCTTGGCGGCGACGGGCAGGCCATTGACCGCGCGCAGATGCTCGGCGATGGCGGCGCGCAAAACCTCCATGCCCTTGACCGGCGTCGGACCCGCGCGCCCATCACGGATGGCGGCTTTGGCTGCTTCGACAATATGAGGCGGCGTGTCCAGATCGGGGTCGCCGCGTCCCAATGCGATGACGTCGTCCAGCCCCTTCGCTATTTCCATCAGGGCGTAGCGCAGCTGTGTGCCGTCCGCAGCGACTTCGCGGACTTCGTCGGGAATATTGGGGTTCGCATTCATGGTCATGTCGCTGACCTCAGCCATTCCAGCCCCGCCCACTGCGAGACGGCGGTTGTGCAGATGGTGATCGCTTGCTTGCCAGCGCGCAGCCGCAGCGCCATTTCCGAGCCAGCCATCCAGCCCAGCCGCCAGCCGGCCATGTGATCCGATAATGAGTCAATCGTGACCAGGCGGGGCGCCAGTTTCGCGTTCTGCGCCGGATGAAATGGCGTTGTGGTCCTGGCGAAACTGAGATCGTAGATGATCCACCAGTCGCTTTCTTCGGCGCGCTGCAGCAGCTCGATGCTGGTTTCGCGATAGATGTCCGGCGTGATGTATAGCAGGCAGACGTCGTCTTGTATGGAATCGACGATCCTTGCGCCAGCGAGATGCAGAGCGCCGCGAATCCGTTCGCCATCGCCGGGACAAAGCACTGCGCTGCCCGGCTCGGTCAGCAGGCTCATGCAGACATAACGCGCTTCGGTGGAGCCGCAGGTGATCGTGACTTCGGATGGATCGACGCTGACGCTGTAGCGCTCGCGCAGGTGTTCGGCGACCCAGCTGCGAAACTCCGGGATGCCGGGGCGGTCGGTGTAATGGGTTTCGCCGCGGTCGAGGGCTGATATGGCCGCGTCAATTACAGACGGGGGCAAAGTGGGCGTAGTAGCAACCGGTAGCTGCGGGTCGGAGAGCCCGGAGACGCGCCGGGCGAGGGGACGGCTTAGTGTTTGTGGCGGTTTCACAATTTGCGCTTCCTCCAGTGTGGGCGACCAAAGGGTCTCCCCTACATCATCTCGGTCGGGGCGGCGGGCGACTTACAAAGTCGCCCCTACGGATTTCCTAAGTGACTCTGTTAGATTTCAAAGGCGATCCCAAGAGTCTTCGCCAACTCGCGCAGGCTTTCGTAGACTTGAGCGTCGAGCTGCGCGCCGTCGCGGCGGTAGGCGGTCTCACGCCGGTGGTCGATTTCGCCGGGCACAAGAATTTCGTCGAAACCGGGGCGCAGGGCGCTGGACTTGATCTCGGTGATGAAGGCATCCATACGCGCCTTGAATTCAGCGACGGGCATGAACCAGGCGATGTCGATGGCGATGAAGGTATGCGCCACATCCAGCTTGGCGATCGAACGATCCTGATAAGGCGCCAGCCCGAAGCCGCCGCCGCTGATGACGCCAGTCAGCACATCGGTGAAGAGCGAAAGCCCATAGCCCTTGTATTCGCCGATGCCCAGCAGCGCGCCCGCCATCGCCGCGGTTGGGTCGTCGGTTTCTTCTCCCGCCGGCGTCAGCGCCCAATCGCGCGGCATCTTGCGGCTCTCCCGTTCATGCCAGCGCATCATGCCCTTGCCGGCCGTAGTCAGCGCGATATCGAGCACGACGGGAAAATCGCCCCCCGTTGGCGCCGCCAGCCCCCAAGGGTTGGTGCCGACGCGTGCTTCGCGCCCGCCCCAAGGCGCCATCTCAGCGCCGGCATTGGTGATGGCGATGCCGATGCAATCCGACCCCAGCGCCCGCCGCGCGTGAAAGCCGGAGGAGCCAAAATGCGTGCTATTGTAGACGAAGGCAGCGCCGATGCCGCAGGTCTTCGCCTTTCCAACGGCAATGTCCATCGCCTCTTGCCCGACCACCGAACCCATCACCATGTTGGCATCAACCAGCGCCAGCGCCGGCGATTCCTTGATGATCGTGATTTCCGCGCCCGGCTGATACAAGCCCTTCGAGATCCTGTCGAAGTAGCCGGTCAGGCGGGCGACGCCTTGTCCCTGGCCCGGCAAGCAGCGCAGTTCGCTCTGCATGAGACCGTCGGTGCAAATTCGAGCCTCGCGCGGATTGAGATTCATGGCGAGGAAGGCGCGTCGGACGAAGGCGTCCAGCGCGTCGACGTCTACGCGGATCATTTCTATGGACATGATCTTAGATTCCGCGGATGGACTTGTATTGCTCCAACTCGTCCGGCGTGTAGACCTGCATCAATTCGAGCTCAATGCCGCCCGTTTCCTGTTCCAGAAAAGCGACATAACCCTCCGGATGCGGGTGACTGCCGAAGACATTGCAGGCGCTGCATAATTTCAGCGTGCCGCCTTCCGCCTGCGCCGTCTCCAGCGCCTCGTCGATATCGGGCACGGCGTAGCAGATGTGATGCAAGCCTTCGCTGCCGCGCTCGGCGATCCACTGGCTGAAGCGGCCATCGGCGTCCAGCGACTCGTTCAACTGGTATTCGACATCGCCGACATTGAAGATCGCAACTTTGATGCGCGCTTTCTCGGCGACCACAACGCGAGCGTCGAGCCCGATGCCGAGCAGCGTCTGATAGCGTTGCAACGTGTCGTCAACGCTCTTGACGGCGAATGCCATGTGTTTGATGTAAGACATAGTATCTTTTACCTTGCAGTTAATCTGACACTGCGGGCGACTCAATGAGTCGCCCCTACAGTTTTCCTAAAGTTGTGATCTTGTAGGGGCGACCGACGGTCAGTGTCGACGGTCTGTGTCTACGCGACCTACGCGGCCTATCAGGTCGCCCGCCTGCTCGCTGATCGCCTTACAGCAGCAACTCCTTCAGATTCACGCCCGGCGTGACCATGGGCGCGATGTCGCCGCTGGCCGAGGTCATGATCAAGGTGATCCCCGGACCATAACCAGCGCGGGGACTGTCGCCTTGCGCGATCACTCCGATACCCACGGCATTACGCAAATAACCGTGATTCCAACTGCTGTCGTAATCGGTCAGCGCCACCACATCGCCCAGCCGCAGATTATCCAGCCCGGCTTCCTTGACCGCGCCGCTGTCCGCCGTTTGAATGTGGATAGAGCCGCCATCGCTGACCAAGCCGGCGCCAGCGCCCAGCAAATGCGGTGGCACAGCCGCCACCACCGGCACCGAGAGTTTGCCCTCGCTATCCGTCGTAACCTCCAGCGCCTCGACCAGTTCAGGCGAGCAGCCCTTGAGCATAACATCGGGATGGTCATCGAACTTCATGCCGACGCCCTTGGCTTTGATGACGATCTTATCGCCGATGGCGAGCTGCTCAAGCACATCGCTCTCAAAATGAATAATGACATGCTCGGAGAAGCGTCCTGTCTTTCCAGTGACGGTGCCGCGCGCGCGCTGGGCATTGCCAGTCATGACGATGGCGGTATTGCCGACGCAGGAGAGTACATTCAGCCCGCGATTGCCGGTGGCCTCCCCCATCATCACGCTGACGCCCGGATGCACGCAGTCGGCCAGCCAGCCATAGGCGGAATCGCCAACGGCGACGTTATAGACGATGCTGCCATAAGCGGGCAGCAAAAAGGGACTGCCATCAGCCGCGAGCGAGTAGGGCATGGCTGGCAGCGGTGGCATGCGCGGCGGCGTGATGATGCCTTGGACCGATACGCTTACGACTTGATCCGCGTTGTTTTTTGCGCTCATGATGCCTCTCGTATATTCAGGTAATTGGCGATATTCGCTTCTGGGTCGATCACCCATTCGATGCAGGGTTCGTCGCAGGTCATCAGGGTGAGAATGCCGGGTCCGTGCCCGGTCATCACCGAGTCGCCGTGAATGCAGAGACCAATGGCGACAGCGCCCGGTTTGTAGCCGCGTCCGTAACGGTGATCGGCGTGATTGACGACGACCAAGTCGCCCAGGCGCATCTGGTCGATGCCGAGCTCGGCCATCAAGGCGCGGTCGCCGGACATCAGGTCCTGATCGACGAAATCAGGATTGAGCTCCGCGCCCGAACCCATGATGCGCACCGGCAGCTCCATCGTCACCGGGACGCGGATCTTGCGCGCGTCGAGGGCTTCGATCGGCAGGCTGTCGATCAGCCGCGGGCTGCACTTCTTCAGCGTGATATGCGGGTAGTCGGTGAGTTGCAAGCCTTGGCCCCTGGTCCGGATTTGCACGGCATCGCCCACGTTGATGAGGTCGGCCGCTTCCGGCGGAAAATCGACCAGCAGGCGGGCGTGCTCGCCGGTGACGATGCCTTCCGTTCCCTTGGCCAATCCGCTCATGAGAAAGGCTTGATTGCCCATGCAGGTCAGATAGTGCATGGCGTAATCGGCATCAAGATCGGGGTGGGCGATGGAAGCGCCTGGCTCCAAGTGGTCGGCCGCCCAGTCGAAGGCGCTGTCGCCGACGCGGGCGTTGTAGATGAAGCCGGACATGCCCGGCAAGATCATCGCTTCGCCCGAAGCATGCGGGATATACCCGCGCACGGTGGGCTGGCTGACGAAGCCGACGACAGCCATCTCCACCAATTGATCGGCGTTGGTTGCTAATCCCATAGATTTCTCCTCGTAATGTGTACCGGCGGCATTCGCCAAGACAGCGACATTGCCGGCAATCGTGAACGCGAGAGAATGTAACATATCGCTCTGCGAATGACAAATCAGACCCATTCAGGGCGCGGTGAATATCAAGGATTATGCTTTTCGCGCGCGAAGTCGCTGCGAGGCCAGTACGGTAGTGCGGCGTTGCGCGCCTTTGGTACAATGGCTTAACGATCAACAGACCGAAAGAATTGGGGTGAATGAACATGACGGCGCCGACTGAAATGAAAAGCACGGTTCTGGTTGCGGACGAGGGATACGAAGCGACGGCGGCCGAACTGGCGGCGCAATATCCGGATTTGAATCTGGTCTGCGCCGATGATTCGAGCGACGCGCATGCGCTGGCCAGCGGCGATGTCGCCGGATTGATCGCGGGGACGGCGGCGGTGGATGAAGCGCTGCTGAGCGGCCTGCCGAACTTGCGCGCTGTGCTGAAGCTGGGGCGCAGCTATCATAACATTGATGTGGATGCGGTTCGCGGGCGCGGGCTGGAATTCGCTTGTGTGCCGCGCAAGGGACCTAACTGCGTCGCCGAACTGGCGCTGACCTTAATCCTGGCGCTGAGCAAAGACCTCGTCATCTCCAACGAATCGGTGACGCTTGGCGCTTATCGCTATCGGGGCCTCAAGCCGGAGATCACCGCCGAGCGCAAAATCGCCTTCCACTGGATGCACAATACGCGCGTGCATGAGGTGGTCGGCAAGACCCTGGGCATCATCGGCATGGGCGAAATCGGCTGCGAGCTGGCGCGGCGGGCGAGCGTCATGGGCATGCGCAATCTGTATTTCAAGCGGCGCCCGCTATCCGCCGAACTCGAATCCCTCTTCGATGCGAGCTACGCCGAATTGGATGCATTGCTGGCGGAGAGCGATTACGTCTGTGTGGCGACGCCGCACACGCCAGAGACGGAAGGCATGATCGGCGCCGAGCAGATCGCGCTGATGAAGGAGAGCGCGTATATCGTCAATATCGCCCGCGGCGGCATCATCGATGAAGACGCGATGATCGAGGCATTGAGCGAAAACCGCATCGCCGGCGCTGGGCTGGATGTCTTCACTTATGAGCCGCTGCCGGCGGAAAGCCCGCTTTGCGCGCTGGAGAACGTCATCTTGTGCCCGCATATCGGCGGCGGCACTGGCACGAATCGCAATATCGAACTGGACGCGGCGCTGGCGGCGATGAGCCGCATTCTAGCTGGCTAGCGACTTATTTTCCCTGAACATGTCAGCGCGGAGGTGGCGTCTGGCTCGCGAGGAAGCCAGCGATAAAAGCGGTCTCGCAGCTCGGCAAGACAATTTCGTACCAATTGCTCATGTCATCCACGACATCAAGCCTTTGTCCGCGATGGGCAGTGGTGGTAATCGCGCAGTTGGTGGAGGCGCAGGAACGGATATTGGCGATGTTTTCGGCCACCACGTAATAGGTCTTTGTGCCGCCATTGATGTTGCCGCAAGTCGAGGTGAATTGGTCCGCCCATTCAAAGATCCGATTGATGTCGCTGGCAATTCTGGGCAAGTATGGGATTTCCTTGACCGGCGTCTGCGCCAGCTCCAGCGCTAACATGGCGACAAAGTCGGCGGCGACCGCCTGCATGAGCAAACCTGCTTCAAGCGCGTCGGCACAGCGCGGTAGATTCGCCCAAAGCAATCGGCGAAAGGCGAAGGACTGGTCGATGAAGGGCGAAACCTCTTGAGGCTGTGATATCGCCAGCGCAACATCGGTGAGCTTCCAGAACTCAGGCGCCAAATAAGCGAAGAGAAAGACATGGTCGGCGTCGCTGCATGTGGGCTCGGCCGCCTTTGACCTGCGATCGCCTCCGGCTGTAGGGACACCCCCCAGCGCGTCTTTCAATTCAGCCTGAGCCGATAAAGCGCGCGCTGCATTATCGGACATGGTCGAGCGATGAGCCGTCGCAATCGAATACGGCGCGCCGCCCGCGATGGCGCTGCGCAAGGCGGCATCGGCGAGCATTTCGGCAGTCCACCAGCGCCAGGCAAAGGCTTCGGCGCAAAAGGGCAATTGCGCAAGGCGCGTCTCGCGAAAAGCGATCTGCGCTTCGCCAAAGGCGACCAGATCGGCGCTGGAATCGACGGCGGCGGCTCCCTCAATTAAGGCGGCGTATTCGGCCGGGAGGCTCTCGAGCGCCCCGGAAAGTTCGTCGGGCGCGCAGGCTGGCAGGTGGTTGCCTGAGAAAATGCGGGCGGCTTGGCTGGACCTGCTGGCCGCAAGCTGCTCTTGCCAGCCGCTAACCGTTGCCATGCTCGCTTCCAGCAGCGGCGGAAAGGGATTCCGTTCCTGCGACACGCCGCCGTAGGTGAAGGCTTGATAGGCGGCTGAATCGGTCGCGGCCGCGCTCAAGGCTTGAACGAGGTCGATGGACTCCGCGCAGGCCGGCAAGCCCGGTATGTTGTCTTCTCGCCAGCGCAGCAGCCGATCGATGGCCGCAAGCGATGCACTGGGATCCGTCTGATCACGTGCGGAATCGGATGCGTCCAGAAGCTCCGCGGTCGCGTCTTCGAGCAACTCCCAGTCTTCCGGCTCGCAAGCCCGCACTTCGCGCTGGTCGGATGGCATGGCGCCCGATCGGTCAATGCCAATCATCGTCGAGAGCAGGCGCTCGATCCTTGCCTGATCGCCGGGGAGGCGCTGGAGATAGGGATTGTCGTCCGCGGGCAAGTCGGCCAATTCGAGGGCGGCGCGCGCCAGGGCGTCTCCCCCGAGCTGAATCAAAAGGCGCTGGATCGCGATCGCGTCCGCGCAAATGGGCCGTTGGGACGTGTAGGCTACACGGCGTTCCATCTGCGCGCGGCTGACACGGTGCAACATGCCGGCGTTGCTGATGTCGGCCTCAAATTTGATCTGATGCTCGACGATCATGTTGAAGTACTTGAGGAACTCTTCATCACCGCAGAGAGGCAGCGCGCTGTCTTCAGCCAGCGACGAGGGGCTGAGGCTCAGCACAAGGATGCATAGCATTATGGCGAGGCGGCGCATCTTATGACCTTTCGACGTCGGCGCAGCGTGTCATTGTGCATGTTCGGGCAAGAATCCGCGCGGCGCAAGCGTTTTTAAGTTCGCCGTCGGTCAATCGTCTCAATGCTGTAGTTTACTTTAGTGACGCAGGCTGGCAAGTCAGTCTGGCGCGAAGTGCGGGATGACCGCCCGGCCGATGTCCCGGATCGCCGCCAAAATGTCGGGACCTAGCGGCGGACCGAAGCTGATATGTCTGACGCCGAGCGCGAGCAGCCCATCCAGGCGTTTGAGCAGGACATCGGTCGTGCCGGCGATGCCGATGCGCAGCATTTGCGGCGTCACCAGTTGCCGCGCCCGCCCTTTGTCGCCATCAATATGCCAGGCTTGGCGGATGGGCTCGAAGTCTGCTTGGCTGAGTCCCAGCTGTTCCAAGAGCGTTGGGCTCATGGCGTGACCATAATAGGCGATTTTGTCGGCGAGCATCGCTTCGGCCGCCGCCTGATCGTCCGCGATCGAGCACCAGATGCAAGCGGCCAGATCGATTTCGCTGAGTGTACGCCCCGACCGCGCCAGCCCGCGGCGCACCTGGGGCAGCACATTGGCGTAATGCTCAGGCGGGAAGAGCAGGGGCAGCCCGCCATCGGCGACAGCGCCAATCTCCTCCAACATTTTGGGACTCATCGCGCCGAGATAGATTGGCACGCGCCGTTCTGACCGGAAGCGCAGCCAGGATTCTTCCGCCCATTGCAGAGTGAGGCCGTCGACAGCGGCGTTCTGATTCGATGTAAGCTTGTTGATGGCGGCGATCGCTTCCAGCACGCGGCTGCGCGGATAGCGGAATTCCAAGCCCAGCCAGCGGATAAAATCCTCGGCGCCGCTGGAAACGCCCAAGTTAAAACGCCCGCCGGATAGCTCGTCTAGGGTGGCGGCGAACATCGCGATCTCGGCCGGATGGATGGTGAAGGGGTTGAGAATACAGCTGCCGATTTCGATGCGCTCGGTAGCCAGCGCGACCGCTGAGAGAATGACGGGAGCGCTGCGCAGGAAGAGATCGTTGCTCACCCAAAACTGATCGAAGCCGGCCGCCTCAGCCGCCTGCGCATAGCGAACATAATCGCGGACGGGCAAGTCATTGTTAAAACGCAGGCTGAATTTCATTTTGCAGCGGCGGGGATGATGGCTTCGGCTTCCATTTCGACCAGATAATCTTCGCCGACCAGGGCGTGGATGTAAAGCAGGGTGTTGGCTGGGCGGATCGCGCCGAAATATCTGCCATGCACGCGCGCCACCGCTTCCCAATCGGCCGCCGGCGCGAGGTAGATGCGAGTCCGCACAACGTCAGAGAGTTGAGCGCCCGCCGCGTTTAATGCCCGCTCGATCTTGCGGATGATGAAATCGGTCTGGGCGGCGCTGTCGCCGATGCCGACGACCGTATTCGCGCCATCGGTCGCGGTGGTGCCGGAGACCTTCACGATATTCCCCAGGCGCACCGCGCGCGAGTAGCCGGCGATCGCTTCATAATCCGCGCCTGATGAGATATTTTTTCGCTTCATCTGGATTGCGCCATTTCTGCTAGCGCCACCACTTCTTGCGCGCAGCCCCAGGACAGAGTATAGCCGACAGCGGCATGACCATAATTGTGAATGACGGCGCCGCCATCGTCGAGCCACTCTAATTCGAGGCGTACTTCATCACGGCCCGGGCGCAAGCCGACAAATTCCCGCAAGACTTTCGCCTTCGCCAGGCGCTTTTCGATGCTTGTGCAGCGCCGCATGATATCGGCGGCTATCGCCGGATCAAGCTGCCGGTTCCAATCGCCTTTGACTTTGACGCCGCCGATCAAAACGCCATCCGCGCGCGGGAAGATATGATCGATGGCCTCATTGTCCATGTAACCGACGCGGATGCCCGCCGCGTCCAGCAGCATCGTCTGCCCGCGAAGGGGATACACCGCCTCGTCATTCGCCAGATCGCGCGCGCCGACGCCGCTGCAATTGACCAGCAGCGGAGCTTCGTACACCAGTTCATCCAGCGTTTCGATCGTTCGCTCTTCAAGCTTACCGCCGGCACCGAGAAACTGATCGCGCAAGCGCTCGAGATAAATTGGCGGCGCGACCATGGGCACGTCCATCAGGTAGCCGTCGACTAACCGGCCGCGCAATTCATGTTTGGAAAGGCGCTGGAAGAAAGGCAACCGGTCGCGATACCAGGGATCCGGCACTTTCTCGGCGTAGACCTCGCGCATCCGCTGAAGTGTGATGCCGCTATTGGCTTCTTTGGTAAGGGGAAGGAGGTGTTGCAGCGTGACAGCCGCCCAGTTTCGACCTCTCCCTTCAAGACCGGAGGCTGACCACATAGCGCCAGCCGCCACTGATGTGGTGGCGAGAGGCAATTCGCGCGTGATGATGCGCACGTCGTAACCGCTGAGTTGCAGGCAGCGAGCCGCGCTCAAGCCGATGACGCCACTGCCGATGACGATGACTTCGCGCATCCGCCTTTCCTTGTCCTCGTGGTGAATCCGCGGAAGAATCCTGACGCGTCGAAGCATCAGGTTCGGATTTCTCCGCCTGTGCATTCTAACACATGCGGTCGGCGCGATTAGAGGGGATTATTTTGCAAGAAAGATAGAGGCTCAGGCTCTTGAAGTATTGGCAAATCTGATTCTGTTGCGATATTTTAGATAGCTAGTTTCCCAGAATTTCTGAAATTCACGTGGGATACGGTCTAGAAAGGGGGCATCTTATTGAGATAGCGACAAGCGTTGGATTATCTGCCCGCTCAGGTAATCGCAGAGCAACGATTTTCGTTCAGACAAGTGTATTGGAGAAGACAGAATGTCAAGAAAAATCAACATGAGCCGGCGCGATTTCCTTCGCATGGCTGGCATGAGTTCGCTGGCGGCCGGCGTTTACACCATACCGGGTGTAGGCGGTGTCTTGGCCCAGGATGATCAGGAAGTCACCATCTTTTTCTGGGATGGTCCGCCATTGATCGGCATTCGCGAGAAGGCGCTGGCGCCCTTTGACGACGCCTATCCGGGTTGCACCCTCAACTTCACCTCGGTGCCCGGCGGTCCCGCGCAGGGCTATAACGACAAGCTTTTCACCAGTTTAGCCGCCGGCATCCCGCCCGATGTGTTCATTATCGAGATCGGTCTGCTGCCGCAGTTCCTGGCTGACGATCTGCTGCTTGATCTTAAGCCCTACGTGGATGCCGATGACTATGACCTGACACAATTCCCCGACCTCGCCATTGAAGCCTACACGCACGAGGGCGGAATCTATGGCATGCCCGACAATGTGGCTTCCATCGCCATTTTCTATAATGCCGACCTGTTTGAGGAAGCCGGCGCCATGATGCCAACCGCCCAATGGGACGACCCCGAATGGACGGTTGATGACTTCTTCAGCTCCTGCGAGAAGTTGACCAAGCGCGACGGCAATCGCACCACGCAGTACGCCTGCGATGTCACTGGCTGGGACAAGGTCTGGCAGACCTGGGTGCGCATCTTCGGTGGCCAATTGGTCGATGATCCCTTTTTCCCGACGGAATGCACTCTGAACGAAGCGGGCGCTGTCGAGGGCTTGCAGTTCTACGCTGATCTGCGCTGGGAGCATGGCTTCGCGCCGCGCCCGGAAGCGATGGCCATGGGCACAACCGCGCTGCTCCAGACCGGGCAACTCGCCATGTTCTACAGCGGCAGCTGGGCATTCCCCAATTTCCGCGAGGTCGACTTTAACGTTGCGCTCGGGCATTACCCGGCTGGTCCTGGCGGACGCGCCAACTATGTCTACTACTATCCGCTGGTCGTGCCGAAGACGACGCAGGCGCCGGAATGCGCCTGGAATCTGCTGAAGTTCTTCAACGGACCCGCGATGGAGACCATCATTCGCGAAGGCGGCTTGCAAGGCACGTCATTCGCCGAGCAGGAGAAGTGGTTCGTCACCGATCCCTTGCCGCCGGCGAACAAACATGTCATGCTGGACGCCGCCAGGCACTTCGTGGCGCCCGATCCCGTCCTGACGAATTTCGGCGAGATCACGCAGATCATGCAAGCGCAGGTCGATCTGCTGATGATTGGCGAAGAGCGCGACGCGCAGGTCGTCTGCGACGAGATCGTGCGGCAGGTCAACCCACTGATCAAGGAAGGGCAGTGGCGTTCGGGTTAGGCGATTCAACCCCCTCCCCGAAGCATCAGGGAGGGGGCTATGAAGAAGGTCGATGGAGACTTTGTTCTACTTACAATCTAGCTGGCACAATAGGT